>CAWCRU010000008.1:0-250322 GCA_963798075.1 uncultured Alphaproteobacteria bacterium
CTTGGCGAGCGAGCGGTTCTCGAACGGGGGGGCGGGCTCAGCGCAGCCAAGCCATCGATCGCTGAGAAAGCCGCCCGCCACCGAGCCGTAGCCAAGGAGATGAATGTTGCGTTCACGGCAAAGCTCGACCAGCCCATGCTCGGGGCGTGGGTCGAGCAGCGAGTATTGCACCTGCATGCTGACCAGTGGCACGCCCGCGCCGACAAGCTCGCTCGTGTGCGGCGTGTCGAAATTGGTACCGCCGAGCAGGTCGATCTTGCCTTCCTGCTGCAACTCCGTCAGCCACAGCGCCGTCTCCACGCAGCCCGCAACGGCATAGTCCCACCAGTGGAACTGCACGAGATCGAGCCGTTCCATCCCGAGCCGGCGCAGGGACCGGTCGATCACCGCGCGCACGTGCGCTTTGGAGATCACCGGCAGGATGTCGAGATCGGGCACGAATTTGGTGTGGACCTTGAGGCCGGAAAGCGCCTCGGCGCCGTGACGGTTTCGGTAGCCGCTGCGGAACGCCCCGATCAGCTCCTCGACGCCGGTATAGATGTCGGCGCAGTCGAAGGTCGAGATTCCGGCGGCAAAAGAAGCTGCGAGATCGGCAATGGCGGCCTGCCGTTCGATCGGACCGTGGCCGCCGGCGAGCTGCCAGCCGCCCCGGATGACCCGCGAGATCTCGTAGCCCGGGCGAAGCTGCAGATGCTCGCTCCTGCTCAAGCGCCCGGTTCCCGGTCCAGGGCGACCGCGGTGGTCTGGGCGTGGCTGAAGGTTCGTCGACCGAGGCGGCTGATGCGCAACCTACTGGGGCAATTGGGGTCCGGGCAGGCGACCTCGGCGTCGGTCGACATCCAGTCATGAGGATCCGTGATGCGCTGTTTGGCGGCGAGCAGCGGCAGCACCGCAGCGAGAGAATAGATCGAAAAGCCCTGCCCGGCCGGCAAATGCAGCATCTCGCCCCTGAGCTCAAAGTGATCGCCTGGCCTGGCGCCGCAATACAGCTTGGCCTCTGCGGGGGCGACGACTTCCACCCGCAGATCGTAGAGCTCGAAACTGGCGTCCGGGACAGCCGCCATGGTGATCGCGTCCTTTGTGTCGAGGGCTGGGTGTCGAGGGCTGGCAGCGCGACAGGAGGAATGATAACAGCGGTCAGCCTTGGTGGGGAAGAGCCGTGCTCGAAGTCCGATCGGTCACGAAGCGCTTCGGCGGCGCCACGGTGGTTGCCGATGTGTCGATCAACGTGGCGAAGGGCGAGATCGTAGGCCTGATCGGTCCGAACGGCGCCGGCAAGACGACGCTGTTCAACCTGATCGCGGGCAGCTTTAGACCGACGAGCGGCGAGATCCGGCTCGAAGGGTCGGACATCACCGCGGACAAGGCCTATCGACGCATCGCGCGGGGGCTTGGCCGGACTTTCCAAATCCCCCGTCCGTTCGCCGAGATGACGCTCCTCGAGAACCTCTTGACCGCGGCGCAGAACCAAACCGGCGAGCGCATCCTGCCCAACTGGGTAAGGCCCGCCCGCGTCGGGGGTGAGGAACGCGTCAACGCTGAAAAGGCGATGATGCTGCTGGAGTTTCTCGGCCTTGAACGGCTGGCGAGGCAACCCGCGCGGATGCTCTCGGGCGGCCAGCGGAAACTGCTGGAGCTGGGTCGCGTCCTGATGGCCGATCCGCGCGTCATCCTCCTCGACGAGCCGGGTGCGGGGGTGAATCCGGCGTTGCTCGGGTCGATCATTGAACGGATCGCCGAAATCAATCGGCGGGGCGCGGCCTTCCTCATCATCGAGCACAACATGGACCTGGTGGCGCGGCTGTGCCGTCATGTGGTGGTGATGTCGGCGGGACGGGTGCTGTTCGAGGGAACGCCTGCCAGGGCCATCGGCGATCCCCGGGTGATCGATGCCTATCTGGGCGGCGCCGTGCCATGAGCTCGGCGATCCTCGCCGTCGATGACTTGCGGGCGGGCTACGAAGCCGGTGCTCCGATCGTGCGGGGCATCAGCTTTCGAATCAGGGCCGGCGAGATCCTCGCCATCCTCGGACCGAATGGCGCCGGCAAATCGACCCTGATCAAGGCGATCGCGGGCCTGGTTCCGAAATTCGGCGGCACCGTCGCGCTCGACGGACATGACATCACGACGACCCATGCGCATCAGCTCGTGCGCAGCGGCCTGGGCTTCGTACCTCAGACCGAGAACGTCTTCACCCTGATGTCGGTTGCCGACAATCTGCGCCTTGCCGCCGATCTTCTGCCCAGGTCCGCGCGGGCTGGCCAGATCGCGGCGATGCTCGCGCTGTTTCCCGACCTTGCCCGGCAGAGCCATCTCGCGGCGGGCCGCCTCTCGGGCGGGCAGCGCCAGATGCTCGCGGTGGCGCGGGCGCTGATCGCAAAGCCGCGCCTTTTGATCCTCGACGAGGCTTCCGCCGGGCTGTCGCCGAAAATGCTGGCGCAGGTGTTCGCCAAGCTCGCCGAGATCCGGGCTACCGGCATCACGATCCTGGTCGTCGAGCAGAATGTGCGGGCCGCGCTGGCGCTGGCCGATCGCGCGCTTATCCTCGTGGAGGGGTGCTGTGCGCACGAAGGAACGGCGGCCGACGTCGCGCGCGACCCTTCGATCGGCCGGCTCTACCTCGGAGCCAAGCCACTGGACGGCGCGGCGTGAACCTCCAGTTCCTCGCCGATGGCCTGATCATGGGCGCGCTCATCGGGCTCGGGGCGATCGGCGTCACGCTGACCTATTCGATCCTGCGCTTCGCCAACTTCGCCCACGGCGAATTCATCGCGTGGGGCACCTATATCGCCCTCGTCCTGGCCGGCGCGGTCGGCATGATGCTCGGCGACGTTGCGGGCACGATCGGCCCCCTTTCCTTCGGCTGGCCGGTCGTCATCGCAGGGATTGTCGCAGCACTTCTTACGGGCCTGCTCGCACTCGGCCTCGACCGCGTGTTGTTTTCGAAACTGCGCACTCGCGGCAATGCCATCGTGATGGTGATGGCGAGCTTCGGCGCATCGATGGCGCTGCGCAGCCTCCTCGAGTTCATCTTTACCTCCAGGCCCGCCTATTTTTCACGCGAGATCCAGATGGCGCTGCCGCTCGGCCTCGGGATCAAACTCACGCCTGACCAGATCTTCCTTCTCGCGATGACGGCTGCGATCGTGGTCGGCATGGAGCGCTTCATGGCGCTCAGCGCCATCGGCCGGGCCATGCGTGCGGTCTCGGAAAACCCGCTCCTTGCCCGTGTCGCCGGCGTCGATGTCGACCGGGTCGTCCGGGCGACCTGGATGATCGGCGGCGCCTTGGCATGCGCGGCCGGCGTCATGCTCGGCATTACCGTTCAGATCCGGCCGTTCATGGGCTTCGATCTGTTGCTGCCGCTGTTCGCCGCGGCGATCCTGGGCGGCATCGGCAGCGTGCCGGGGGCGGTCATCGGCGGCTTGATCGTAGGCGTCTCGGAGGCGGTTGCCGTCTTGATCGTCGGCGCGGCCTATCGCGCCGCCGTGGCCTTTCTCATTCTGATCGCGGTGCTCCTGATCAGGCCCACCGGTCTGTTCGGGGCCCGCGAATGATCCTCGATCTCCTCAGCTACGCGGCGTTCTTCCTGGTCACGGCCTCGAGCTACGGCATCATCTGCCTCGGCCTCAATCTGCAGTGGGGCCAGACCGGTCTCTTCAATGTCGGCGTTGCCGGTTTCGTCGCGATTGGCGCCTATGTTTCGGCCTTGCTGACGACGCCGGACCTCGCGGGCAGGCTTGGCGGCTTCGGCCTGCCGATCTGGACCGGCTGGATCGTGGCCCCGGCCATCTCGGGGCTGGCGGGCGCCGGGATCGGCGCGATCACACTCCGACTCCGTGCCGATTATCTCGCAATCACCACCTTCGGCATCGCCGTCACCATCCAGCTCGTCGCCCTCAATGCCGAGAGCCTGACCGGCGGCCCGTTCGGGATCGGGTTCATTCCGCGGCCGTTCGGCGGCCTCGCGGAACGGCCGATCGCGTTCAACCTGGCGAACCTCGCGCTGGTCGGGACGGTGACCGCCTCGGTCTACATCGCCCTCGAGCGGCTCATCCGGGGGCCCTGGGGACGGGTATTGCGCGCGATCCGCGAGGACGAGGCGGCCGCGATCTCGCTTGGCAAGGACGCCAACCGCCTGCGGCTGCAGGCCTTCGCGCTGGGTTCCGCCATCATGGGCTTGGCGGGCGCCATCCAGGCCCATTTCATCGGCTTCATAGCACCCGAGAACTATGCCTCGGCCATCACCTTCCAGGTCTGGGCGATGCTGATCATCGGCGGGTCGGGAAACAACCGGGGCGCGCTTCTCGGCGCGCTCGTGGTGTGGGGTCTCTGGAGCGTCACCGGCGCCGGGCTGAGCGCTCTGGTCCCCGCCGTCTATCAGGCACGGGCGGCCTCACTTCAGATCGTCATCATCGGCATCGTGCTCGCCGCTGTGCTGGTTGTGCGCCCGCGCGGCCTCATCGGCGAGACGAAAACCGTTTCGCGGCATCTGGCGGAGTAGCAGCGTGTCGCCGTCTTAAATTGCTGAAAATACGCGATAGCTGAACTTCTTTGGATGTCTTTGGATGTCTCTGGATGGCGCCCTGGCGGATGGGGTGGGATTCGAACCCACGAGGGGCAGGACCCCTGCCGGTTTTCAAGACCGGTGCCTTCAACCGCTCGGCCACCCATCCCGTCGGCGGGCGCCTTGCATTTAGGCCCTGCCGAGGCCGGCGGCAACCGCTTCGACCGCCGTCTGCCCGCTCAGCGCGGCGCCGTGGACGGTGCCGTAGGCCTCGAGCGAGCAGGCTTCGCCCGCGAAGAACAGGCGCTCGGCCAGGGGCTCCGAGAGCTTGGCCCGCAAATCGGCCTGTCCGGGCCGGGCGCAGGAATAGCCGCCCAGGATATCGGGGTCGCCGCACCAGGCGGTGCTCGCCGTCGCCTGGATCTGCCGGCGCAGCCTGCTGCCGAAGACCGCGGCCAGCCGCTCGGTGGCGAAGGCGGCCATGGCCTCGGGGCCTGCGGCCTCGAGCTCGGCGGCAAAGCGGCCGCCCAGATAGCCGATCGCGAGCGTGCGGCCGCCAGAGGGGCGGAGTTCGAAGCGGATGTTCGGATGGTGCTCGAAATGCAGGAAGCAGGGCTGCTCCAGCCCGAGCGCGTCGGGCGCCAGAGCGAGCGCCACCTTGTTGGCCTCGCCGACCGGCACGGCGGCGAGCGCCGCTGCCCGCTCCGGCGGCAACGGCGGATCGAACGCAGGCCGGCCACCGGCCAGCACGCTGGTCGAGACGGTGACGATCACGGCGGGCGCGTGCAACGTGCCGCGCGCGGTCGCGACCGCGACCTGCGGGCCATCCCAGCCGATCCGGAGCGCCGGCGTGGCGAGCTCGAATGGCAGGCCGCCGCCGAAGCGGGCCAGGAGCGCGCCATAACCGTCGAGCAGCCGCCAGTTCTGACCACTGACCGCATAGCGCGCAAAGTCGAGGGTCGACATGCGCTCCGGATCGACCCCGGCAAGCGCGGCGAACCAGCCGTCGAACAGCGGCCGGAAGCGCGGGTGCGGCGGCACGACGTCGGCGGCCGGCACGTCGAGCCCGCAGCCGCCGGCCGCATGCACGGCCGCGAACGCACGCTCCTGGTAGGCTTCCAGCTCGGCCTCGAGCGCCGGCGCGGCCCAGCCGGCGCTCCACAGGCGGCGCGCCGCCGGCGTCCGCTGGTAGCGGAAGCCCAGGGCATCGGCGAGGTGCCTGAACGGGTTGCGCTCGGCATGGTGCAGCCACTGCGCGCCCCGGTCCCACAGCACGCCGAGGCTGGCGGTGTCGCTGTACGCGCGGCCGCCGATACGGTCCTTGGCCTCGAGGATCTGAACGCTCAGCCCGAGCTCCTGCGCCCGGCGCCCGGCAGCGAGGCCGGCGGCGCCGGCGCCGATCACGATCAGATCCAGGTTCGTTCGACTCAAAAGGGGTCAGCCCCGGCGCCCGCCGGCCAAGCCTTTGCCCGGTCCGGGACGATGCCTACCTAAGGACCGGCCGAGCGGTCCAGGAATTCCTCGAGGACGACGCGCCGCGCGGGCGCGGGATGGCGGGATGGAGCAGCAATCTACAGGTACCTGTCGGGTGACGGTCGCGAACACCGGCCAGAGCTTCGAGTGCCCGCAGGGCGAACTGGTCCTGGACGCGGGGCTCGTGGCCGGGCTCGGCCTGCCGCACAACTGCCGGGGCGGCGCCTGCGGCACCTGCAAGTCGACGGTGCTGGAAGGCGAGGTCGACCATGGCTGGGTGATGAGCTTTGCGATCTCCGAGGAGGAGAAGGCGGCCGGCAAGTGCCTGATCTGCCAGAGCAGGCCGCTGACGCCGACGCTCGTGATCCGGACCGACGGCGCCATGAGCGCGACGGACGCAGCGCCGCCCGCGCCGATCGAGGCGCTCGCGGTCGTGCTCGCCGCCGAGCCCGTGACGCCCTCGATCCGCCGCCTGGTGCTGGGGCTGGCGCCCGACGTCCGCTTTCGCTACCGGGCCGGCATGCACGTCGAGCTCAGGACGCCGGGGGCCGCAAAGCCGCGCACCTACTCGATTGCGACCGCGCCCGACGATCAGGGCCTGGCGCCCGACGGCCTGCTGGAATTCTTCGTCACCCGCCACGAAGGCGGCAAGGCGAGCGGCTGGCTGCATGGTCCGGCACGGCTCGGCAGCCCGCTTGCGATCCACGGACCCTATGGCACGTTCCGGCTGCCCGAGGCTGGCGATGGGCCGGTCCTCGGTCTCGCCGGCGGCTCGGGCCTGGCTCCGATCCTCGCGATCGTCCGGCGCGCGCTCGGATCGGGCTTCAGCCAGCCGGTCCGGCTTGATCCACTCGGTCCGCGACCGGGACGAGGTGTTCGCACTCGACGCGCTGCACGCGCTCGCCCGTCGTTATTCCCAGTTCTCCTACACCGTCACGTTGACGCGCGCCGACGCGGTCGACCCCGTGACCGGCTGGCGGCGGGGGCGGATTGCGGCCTGGCTTGCGGACGAGCTGCCCGATCTGTCCGCCTGGCACGTCCTCGCGGCCGGCCCGCCAGGTTTCGTCGACGTCTCGGTCGCCAAGGCCAAGGAACTCGGCGCCCGCCCCGAACGCGTCCTGACCGACAGCTTCACCGCGACGGTTCCCTGAAGGTCGGAGATCAGGGGCGGGCGCCGACGATCCGGTAGACCGCGCCGCCGAGGTCGACCACGTAGACCTCGCCCGCCTCGTCTTCGCCGAAGGACGCGATCCGCAGGTCGGTGTCGAGCAGCAGCGAGGTCGCGTTTCGGCGCCGGCCGAAGATCTCGCCGCTGCAGTAGTCGGCGAACAGATAGGTCCCCGCGAGCGTCGGAACGAGGCGCCCGCGGTAGACGTAGCCGCCGGTGACCGAGCAGCGGCCCTGGCTGTGCTGGTAGTGGGTGATCGGCAGCTTCAGGCTCGGCCGCCGGCAGCCGGTCGGCGGGTGGTAGCAGGACCGGCCCTCCATGAGCCGCCAGCCGTAGTTGCCGCCCCGGTCGGATGACGTCGACCTCCTCGATCTCGCTCTGCCCGACGTCGCCCGCGAGCAGCTGCCCGGTCTTCCGGTCGAACGAGAACCGCCAGGGATTGCGCAGGCCGCGGGCATAGATCTCGGGACGGCCGCCGCCGTCGGCGTAGGGGTTGCTCTCTGGGATCGCGTAGCGCGCTCCGCCGTCGACGTCGATCCGCAGGATCTTGCCGAGCAGCAACGTGCGGTTCTGCGCGCGATTGCCGGGGTCGCCGGCGCTGCCGCCGTCGCCGAGCCCGATGTACAGATAGCCATCCGGACCGAACGCGAGCATGCCGCCGTTATGGTTGGCAAACGGCTGGGCAACGGTCAGCAGCACCCGCCGGCCCGGATTGGCGTGGTCCGGATCGCGCCGCGCCGCATGATACTCGGCGACCACCGTGGCCCCGTCGGCGGCGCGGGTATAGTCGACGAAGAAGCGGCGATTGGTCGCGAAGTTGGGATGGAAGGCGAGGCCCAGCAGGCCCCGCTCGCCGCCGACCTTGATCCGGTCGCCGAGGTCCAGGAAGGGTGGGTCGAGGAGCTCGCCATCCTTGAAGATCAGGATCCGGCCTCGCCTGCTCGACGACGAACAGCCGGCCGCTGCCGTCGCCCGCATGGGTCACGAACAGCGGCCGCGTCAGCCCCTCGATCACCGGCTCGAGGCCGATCACCGATGCCGCCCGGACCGGCAGGGTCGCCCCGGTGAGCCAGGCCGCGAGCGCGCAGGCCGCGATCACGCAGGCCCCGATCGTCCAACGATCCAGCGGGCTCGAGCGCTCGTCTTGCCCGTCATGTCATGCCTCTCCCGACAGCTCGCCGCGCCCCGGGTCGCGGCACCCGGTATCCAGAGACTTGATCTGTTCGACCGGCGAGCGAAAGTCTAGGCTGGGAGCGCGTCGAGAGGCATGGGTCACAAAATCGGGGGAGACGGCGGATGGATCTCGGGCTCAAGGGCAAAAAGGCGGTCATCACGGGCGGCAGCAAGGGCATCGGGCGGGCGATCGCCGAGACGCTCGCGGCCGAGGGCTGCGACGTCGCGATCTGCGCGCGCGGCGAGGGCGGCGTCAAGGCGGCGGTCGAGGCGCTGAAGCGCAAGGGCGTCAAGGCGTCGGGCCGGGCGCTCGATGTAAGCGATCGCGCGGCGCTGGTCGGCTGGGTCGAGGCGAGTGCCGAGGAGCTGGGCGGCATCGACATCGCGGTCGCCAACGTCAGCGCGCTCGACATGAACCGGACCGACGACGCGTTCCGGCACGAGTTCGAGGTCGACCTCCTGCACACGGTGCGCACGGTCGACGCAACGTTGCCGCATCTCGAGCGCTCGAAGGCGGGGGCGATCATCGTGATCTCGAGCGTCTCGGGCCTCGAGTTCGACTTCACGAGCCCGGCCTACGGCACCTTCAAGGCGGCGCTCGTGCACTACGCCTCGCGGATGGCGAGCGAGCTCGCGCCCAAGCACATCCGGGTCAACGCGGTCTCGCCGGGCAACACCTATTTCGAGGGCGGCTTCTGGCAGCACGCCGAGCGCAACCTGCCCGACCTGTTCAAGGACGCCATGAGCAAGAATCCCTGGGGCCGGATGGCGACCGACCAGGAAGTCGCGAACGCGGCGGTGTTCCTCGCGAGCCCGGCGTCCAGCTTCACGACGGGCATCAATCTCGTGGTCGACGGCGCGCTGACCCGCCGGGTCCAGTTCTGACGATCGGAGAGCCGAGGAACCGCCCGAGCGCTTCGCGGAGGATCGCGGGCGGGATCACGTGGCCGCCCGGGAATTCGCGGTAGCGCACATCGTACCCCTCGCGCCGGAGTTGCGGGACGATCCGGCGGCTGGTCTCGTCGATCGGCAGCGCCCGATCCTTGATGCCATGCGCGACGAAGACCCGGGGCGCGTCGCGCTTGCGGCCGGGGTCGACGAAGCCCGGCGAGAACGCGATCACGTCCCCGAACAGATCGCCGTTGGCGAGCCCGAGCGAGAGCGCATAGGACGCGCCATCGGAGAAGCCGGCGATCGCGAGCCGCGCGCCGTCGATCGCGTACTCCGCGAACACGAGGGCCAGCGCCCGGTCGATGAACGCCATGTCCGCGCCGTAGTCGGCCTCGACGAGATCCCAGGTCTTGCCGCGCGAATCCGGCCCGAGCAGGATCAGCCCGGCCTCCTCCGCGAGCGGCATCAGAGCAGTCAGGACCGCCTTCGCGTCGGCCGAGCGGCCGTGGAGCATGACGAGCAGCGGCGCCGGCTCCTGGGGTCGGTAGGTCCTCGGCACATAGAGCAGGCCATCCCGCTGGCCGCCGAGGCCGAGCGGGTGCTGCCCGGACGGCGCCGGGTCTTTCGGGCCGGGGCGGGGCCGGGCAGTGAGCCGGCCTCGATCGGCTGCGCGCACGTCTTGGTCCTGAGCCAGGGAGGATGCCGGGAGCGCCGCGGCGCCGGCCAGCCAGGCCCCGATGCCGAGCAGGATGAACGCGGGCGGGAGGAGCCTGCGCGGCACGCGGGCGGGAGCGCTCAGAACACCGGGATCAGCTCCTCGAGATCGAAGGCCACGGTCTCGCCCTCGACGCCGATCTCGGGCAGCGCCGGGAAGACGATGCCGTAGGGCTCGACGAAGCCCTTCATCTTGAGCACCGCCTGGCGCCAATTGTCGCGGCGCTGCTCCAGCGTGAGGACGCCGAGGCCGGCGCTGCGGGCCGCCTCCTCGAGCAGCGCGTGCGCCGGGCCGAAGGTCGCCGGCAGCTCCCAGAAGTCCTGCGGCGGCTCGTACAGCACGCCCGAGAGGAAGACGAAGCCCGCGCGCAGCTGGCGCGTGATCGTCTGCTTCTCTTCGGGCGTCAGCGTCGGCAGGAGCTTTTGCAGGATCGTGAGGCAGATGCCGAGATGGCGCGCCTCGTCCTGGCCGATGCAGCGAAACGCCTCCTTGAGTACCGGGATCGTGGTCCGCTGGTGCATGGCGTGGAACAAGGTCGCCGCCGCCATCTCGCCGAACAGGAAGGAGGTGAAGAGGATTGGCACCGGGTATTTGTGGACGCCCTTCTTGAACGCGTCCCAGTAGCGGGCGCCGTTGTGGTAGAGCCACTCGATATTGTTGCGGGCGAGTTTTCCCAATGCCGTCTCGGGCTCGAACCCCAAGGGGCCGCCCGGCGTGAACAGCTGGATCGCGCGTCCGCACACCTCCTCGTGGTTGACCTCATCGCGGGTCACCGAGAAGAAGCACTTGCGGATCGGGTCCTCCTCGTGGGTCTCGTAGGTGTGGATCATGGCGCGCGCGAACACCGCCGGGCCCGAGCTGTCGAACACGGACAAGAGGCCGAACCAGTAGCCGATGGCGTAGCGCTGGTCTTGTGTGAAGGCTGAGACGTCGAGCGTGTTCCAGGGCAGCTTCGAGGGCGCCCAGCCGGGATCGCGCGCCTGCTCGTAGATCTCGAGCAGCTTCGGCGTCTCGACCCGCCACTCGATCGGAAAAATATTCATCGCCGGCAGCGCCGGCGCGTCCTCGGTGCCGAACAGGATCTCTTCGGGATCGGGCTGCTTGTCTGGAACAAACGGCGGCTTTTCCGTACGTTGCGCGAGATCGTTCACATCCGTCATCAACCGATCTCCAAGCTCCGGCCGCCCGCCGCGGTCCGCATGGGCGAGATATACGAGCGTGGCCGGCGCCTGCAAGCTTTCCCGCATAGGTATGGCTTTGTGACATCGACGCACATCCGATAGTCTCGCTCCGCCACTCAAGACTGGCGGATGCCATGCCGGATTCGACGAGAGCAATTGCGCCCGGCGAACTCGAAGAGGTGCTCGCCCTCGCGGGCAAGGAGCATTGGGAGCAGCTGGCCCTGCTCGGGCCGGGCTCGGCTCGGTGGGCGGACATGCTGCGTGGGCGAGGCTGGCCCGCCCAGCGCATTTTCCTGCTGAAGGAACGTCTCGGGGCCGAGGGCGCGCGCGCCCTGGCGGTGCTGACCAACCTCACCTCGCTGAACCTTCCGGACAACGGCATCGGGGCCGAGGGCGCGGGCGCCCTGGCGGCGCTGACCAACCTCACCTCGCTGAACCTTAGTGGCAACAGCATCGCGGACGAGGGCGCGGGCGCCCTGGCGACGCTGACCAACCTCACCTCGCTCGACCTCGGTAGCAACGGCATCGGGGCCGAGGGCGCGGGCGCCCTGGCGGCGCTGACCAACCTCACCTCGCTGAACCTTAGTGGCAACAGCATCGCGGACGAGGGCGCGGGCGCCCTGGCGACGCTGACCAACCTCACCTCGCTCGACCTCGATAGCAACAGCATCGGGGACGACGGCGCGGGCGCCCTGGCGGCGCTGACCAACCTCACCTCGCTGGACCTTTGGGACAACGGCATCGGGGCCGAGGGCGCGGGCGCCCTGGCGGCGCTGACCAACCTCACCTCGCTGAACCTTTGGTACAACAGCATCGGGGCCGAGGGCGCGGGCGCCCTGGCGGCGCTGAGCAACCTCACCTCGCTCGAACCGGTAGGAACGGCATTGGGGACAAGGGCGCGCGCGCCCTGGCGGCGCTGACCAACCTCCTCCTATTTGGGACACGGCATCGGGGCCGAGGGCGCGGGCGCCCTGGCGGCGCTGAAAAACCTCACCTCGCTCGACCTCCAGGACAACAGCATCGGGGACGAGGGCGCGGGCGCCCTGGCGGCGCTGACCAACCTCACCTCGCTCCGCCTCCAGGACAACGGCATCGGGGCCGAGGGCGCGCGCGCCCTGGCGAAGCTGACCAACCTCACCTCGCTCGACCTTAGTGGCGACAGCAACCGCATCGGGGCCGAGGGCGCGCGCGCCCTGGCGGCGCTAACCAACCTTACCTCGCTCGATCTACGAGGGAACGAGATCGGGGCCGAGGGCGTCCGAGCCCTGCTCGACGCGTGGGCCGATGCGCCCGCGGCCGATCGTCTCCAGTACCTGGATCTGAGGGTGAACGGAGACCTTGGTTCGGCGCTGCCGGGCGAAGTGCTTGAGGCGACCGATGCCCAGGCGATCCTGGCGGCTTGGCGCCGGTTCCGCGGCGCGGCAGCCCAGGAGACGTTACGGCCCCTCAACGAGGCGAAGCTACTGGTGGTCGGCTATGAGGCGGTCGGCAAAACCTCGCTGATCCGCTACCTGGTCGAGAACCGGCCGCGCAATCCCAGCGAACCGAAGACGCCTGGCGCCGCGATCCACGAGAAGATCGAGACTCAGACCTGGTCACCCGCGGGCAGTCCGTTCACGCTGAACATCTGGGACTTCGGCGGCCAGGAGATCATGTACGGCACGCATCGGTTTTTTCTCACCGAGCGCAGCCTTTATCTCCTGGTGCTGGAGAACCGGCGCGAGGACGACCGCTCGATGACGACTGGTTGAAGGTGATCCGCAACCGCGGCGGCAAGTCGCCGGTCATCGTCGTGATTAACAAATGCGACGGCGGGGCAGAAAACCTGCGTCTCGACGAGACCGGGCTGCGCCAGAAATATCCGGCGATCGTCGGCTTCGTCCGCACCTCCTGCGATCCCGGTGAAGCCGCCGCGGCCAGCATCGCCAGGCTGCGCGAGCTGATCGCAACGCAGCTGACCGGCAACGAGCAGCTCAAGCACGTCCGCGACGCGATCCCGCAGCCCTGGCTGCGCGTCAAGGACGAGGTGACGAAGTTGGCCCGGCAGGAGCGCGTGCTGGCGAGCCGGGACTTCGAGTGCCTGTGCGAGAGCGCGGGCGAGGGTGGGGGCGATGTCATTGCGGATGGGAATGAGCAGCGGGCGTTGTTGCGGCTGCTGCATGATCTCGGCGTGGTGGTCGCCCATGGGCTGCGGCGCGATGCGAGGGCGGCGCTGCAGCAGGTCACGCTGCTCGACCCGAACTGGCTGACCGGCGGGATCTATACGCTCCTCAACAGCCCGACCGTCCGCGATCAGTCCGGAGAATTCGGCCGTGCGCAGCTCGGGCAGCTGCTCGAGCCTGTGGACTATCCGGCGTGCCGGCACGAGTTCATCCTCCGCATGATGGAGGACCCGGAGATCGGCCTCTGCTTCGAGCTGCCGGGGAGCGATCACGAGCGCTATCTGAACCCGGAGGCGCTGCCGGCGAACGAGCCCGACTACGGCATCTGGCCCAGGGACGCGCTCCGCTTCCGGTTTTCCTATGACCTGCTGCCGCCGGGCCTGATCCCGCGCTTCATCGTCCAGGCCCACCGCAACCTCACGGACAAGCCGACCCGCTGGCGGACCGGCGTCGTACTCGGCGCCGCCGGCTGCAAGGTCCTGGTCCGCGGCGACCGCGACCGAAAGCGGATCGACATCAGCGTCGCCGGCCCTGAGGGCCTCCGCCGGTCGGCGCTCAACATCGACCTCGACGACCTCGACGAAGTCCACGCCCGCAATCCCGAGATCGGCAAGAAAGCGCTGGTGCCGCTGACCGACCAACCCGAGCTCGACGTCAGCTACGACCACCTGCTCAAGCTGGAGCAACGCTACGGCCTCAACTATAGCTTCGACCCCGAGAACGCAGATCGCTCCTACACGGTCGGCGAGCTGCTCGAAGGCGTCCGGCGTGACGGGTCGTCTCGGACCCGTGAACCTGACCAACGGAAGGGCTACCAGATCAACGCGGGAGATCACGCCCAGATCACGGTTGTCGACGACGGTGTGCGGGGCGGCGGCGCCCAGATTGGGCACCGCATCGGCGGCCACAAGTCGAAGGCCTCCTGGTCGTCGGCGCTCGCATCGTGGCGGTTCTTCTCTATCGCCTGCGGTTTCGGAGCGGTCCTGCTGGTGATCGTGATCTGGCTGCTGCCCTCGAACGAATGGCGGATCTGGGTCGCCGGCCTGTTCGGTCTCGGGCTGCTCGTGACCGCATTCATGCTCAGGATGAACCCGGCATACTTCTACCGGCGCACGCTGAGCTACGTGATCCCGGCGGGGTTATTGCTGAACGCCGTCGGCTTCACCATCGACGTGATCGCGCCGGGCGGCCGGTTCCAGTGGAATGGCGCCGTCAGCGGCTGGTTCTTCGCCGCCTGGGCGGTAGTCGTCGGCTGCCTCGTCCTGGGTGATTTGAAGCAGAGCCGATGAACCGTCTTGCTCGACCGCGAGTGGCAGCGCTGACTCGCGCCGGGCGCCGGTGCCGTGGTACAATCTTCCTGGCTGCTTGGGATCTGTCAGATGCCCGTCGTTCTCGCCAGGATCAGGGTCGCGCCGGATGGCACCATATCCAGCTACGCGCCGCGCGAAGTGCCGCCCGGGGAGTATGAAGCGCCGATCCAGCTGCCAGAGCGGAGGCTAAAGCGCAAACCTCTCGACCTGCCGCTGCATGACACCAGGCCCTGGAATGACAGCATCTCGCTGCGCCGTGAGGACATCTATGGTCCGGACGGGCGCTGAACGGCAGGCATTTTCCGGCTTGGCGCGGGGGCGCGGTTCTGGCGTAAAGTCCCGGCACGCTAACCGCGGTCGAGGAGGCAAAGTCATGGCGGGCGTCACCCCCAAAGCGAAAAATCACGAGCAGCTGGGACCCACGGCGTCGCGCTTCGTCGACGTCGGCGGGCTGCCCTGGGAGGAGAGCCGGTTTCCCGGCATCTCGACCAAGACGCTCTACTTCGACAAGGCGACCGGCTCGGTCACGGCGCTGATCAGGATGGCGCCGGGTGCTAGGCTGCCCGACCATGAGCACCCGTTGACCGAGCAGAGCTTCGTGCTCGAGGGCGTGCTCGCCGACGACGACGGCAGCTGCAATGCCGGCGATTTCGTCTGGCGGCCGGCCGGCAGCCGGCATCAGGCCTGGTCGCCGGACGGCTGCCTCGTGCTCGGCATCTTCCAGGTGCCGAACAAGTTTTTCGAGCAGGGCGGCAGAGTGACCGACCTTCTGGAGCAGGACTGGGACGCGGCCTGGAGCGAGGCAGGCAACCTCAAGGCGGCCGGATGACCCCCTTGCCGGCGGCGAGAACGGCGTGGGCCAGCTGCGCGGCGATCGCCCGCGATCGGTAGAAGAAGCGAAAGCCGAAGAGCTTCGCCGATGACCCGGAGCGCCAAGGCGGGTGCCGGGCAGGCGCTCGGCCCAGTGTGGCTTGCGCAGGTTGGCGCCGCCCGGATAGCGAAAGCGTGGCCGCGAGCTCCTGAGGGCGCGCAGGACGCTGATGCCGGGTGAGCGCGAGCGGTCGACCGGCGCTGGTCGGCCTGCTTGCACTCGCCTACACTGTCAGCGCGGGCACTTCGAGAGCGGCACGGCGCGATGATGGCGCGAATGATCACCAGACTGTGGGCACCCGGCCTGTTGCTCGTGGCGTTGATCGGGCTCGCGGTCTACGGCCCGGTGATCTGGACCGCCGTCTTCGGCGCGGGCACCGCGGGCCAGAGCGCGCTCTTCGACCACACGATCCCGACCGTCATCTGGCTCGCCGGCGCCTGGGTCGTCAGCCGGCTCGTCGACGGCCTGCTCTGGGATCAGCTGAACCGCAGCGGCCTCGGTCGGGCGGTGCCGCGGCTGGTGCGCGATGCGCTCACCCTGATCGTCTTCATGGCGGCGCTCGGCGGCATCCTCGCCAACGTCTTCGGCTATCCGCTGACCGGTTTCTTCGCTGCCTCCAGCGTCATGGCGCTGGTGCTGGGCCTGGCCCTGCGCAACGTCATCCTCGACATCTTCACTGGTCTCGCGATCAACCTCGACCGTTCCTATCAGATCGACGACTGGATCGAGGTCCACCACCGCGATTTCAAGGAGCCGGTGTCCGGCCGGGTGGTCGACATCAACTGGCGGACCACCCGGATCGAGCGCGAGGACGCCAAGACGGTCGTCATTCCGAACAATCTGATGAGCATGTTCGTCACTACCAACTATTCCAAGCCCGATCGCCTGGCGCGCTTCGATGTCGCGATTCCGCTGGATTTCGGCGTGCCGACCGACCGCGCCATGCGCCTGTTGCTGGGGGGCGTGATGGCCGCGGTCGGCCCGCGCGGCCCGGTCGGCGAGCCGGCCCCGAGCGTGCTGGTCGGCGACGTCAGCGAGCGCGGCGTCGAGTACCGGGTCCGCTACTATATCCGGATGGGCCAGGTGCCGCCCAACACCGCGCGCAGCAACGTCTTGAAGTCGGTCCTCGACCGTCTCGCCACCGCCGGAGTCGAGCCCGCTTATCCGAAGGAGGACATCTTCCACGCGCGCATGCCGGCGCGCGACCGCGATTGGGCGTCGGCCGGGGCGCGGCTTGCCCTGCTCCAGAAGGTCGACCTGCTGGCCGGCACCCTCGATGCGGACGAGCTGGCCGAGCTCGCCCGGCGCATGCAGGCGCGAGACTATCGCCCCGGTGAGCCGCTGATCCGGCAGGGCGAGCCCGGGCGCTCGATGTTCATCCTGGCCGAGGGCGTGGCCGAGATCGCGCTGGCGTCCGAGGGCGGCATTCCCGCCGCCGCCGGCGCGCGGCTCTATCCGGGCCAGCCGGTCGGCGAGATGGCCCTCCTGACTGGTGCCCCCCATGCGCTGACCGCGCGCGCGCTGACCGAGCTGGTCGCCTTCGAGATCGCGAGCCGCGACATCGAGCCCCTGCTCGAGGCGCGGCCCGAGCTCGCCGGCGCCCTCAGCTGGCAGATCGCCGAGCGCCGCCTGCGCCAGGCGCAGACCCGGCCCGACCAAACCGGCGAGCAGGCGAGCCAGGAGACCCAGCGCCTCTCCCAGCAGATCCTCGCCCGCATGCGCTCGCTGTTCGGTGGCCCGCCCAACAACCGCCGGGCCGGCTGAGCCTTGGAAGATTCTATCGGGCTGCGAGCCTTGGCTCGGCATACCCGTCATCCCTCCCTCCGTCGCTGATCCCTCGCTCCGTCGCTGATCTTTGCCGTGCGGATCGATTGTAGATGCGTCATTGCCGGTGGATCGGAATCCTCTATTGTCCACCTGTCCTCAGAGTCTCGACGCTATCTGCACAAGCGGTCGAGCCATCACGAGCGCCGATGCCGCGTCCCGACCATCAATACGTCTGCCAGAGCTGCGGCGCGGTCCAGCCCAAGTGGGCCGGCCGTTGCGAAGCCTGCGGCGAGTGGAACACGCTGGCCGAGGAGACGGCGCCCGCGCCGGTGCCGAAGGGCCTGCGCGCCGGCGCGGCCCAGCGCCTCGAGCTCGTGGGTCTTGCCGGCGCGTCCCCGGGACCGGCCCGCCTCTCGACCGGGGTCGCGGAGCTCGATCGGGTGCTCGGCGGCGGCCTGGTCGAGGGCTCGGCAGTCCTGATCGGCGGCGATCCCGGGATCGGCAAGTCGACGCTCGTGCTTCAGGCCGGCGCCGCGCTCGCGGCCGGCGGTGCCGCCGTCGCCTATGTCAGCGGCGAGGAATCGGCTGATCAGATCCGGCTCCGCGCCGCCCGCCTCGGGGTCGAGGGCGCGCCGCTCAAGGTCACGACCGCGACCTCGGTGCGCGACGTCCTCGCGACCTTCGACCAGCCGCAGGCGCCGGACCTTCTGGTGATCGATTCGATCCAGACCATGTTCGTCGACAGCCTCGAGGCGGCGCCGGGCACGCTCACCCAGCTGCGCACGAGCGCGCACGAGCTGATTCGCTTCGCCAAGCGCCGCGGCACGGCGCTGTTCCTGGTCGGCCACGTCACCAAGGACGGCCAGATCGCAGGCCCGCGGGTGCTCGAGCACATGGTCGACGCGGTGCTCTACTTCGAGGGCGACCGCGGCCATCAGTTCCGGATCCTGCGCGCGGTCAAGAACCGCTTCGGCGCTGCCAACGAGATCGGCGTGTTCGAGATGGCCGAGCGCGGCCTGGTCGAGGTCCCGAACCCCTCGGCGCTGTTCCTGGCCGAGCGCGAGGCGGGCGTCTCCGGCGCCGCTGTGTTCGCCGGCATGGAGGGCTCCAGGCCGCTCCTGGTCGAGATCCAGGCCCTGGTCGGGCCGAGCCCGCTCGGCACGCCGAGGCGTACAGTGGTCGGCTGGGACGCGGCCCGCCTCGCCATGCTGCTGGCGGTGCTGGAAGCCCGCTGCGGCCTTGCCATCGGGGCGCGCGACGTCTATCTGAACATCGCCGGGGGCTTGCGGATTGGTGAGCCGGCGGCGGACCTCGCGGTGGCGGCAGCCCTGGCATCATCCCTCCTCGACCGGCCTGTGCCCGCGACCTCGGTGATCTTCGGCGAGATCGGGCTCGCGGGCGAGGTGAGGGCCGTGAGCCAGCCCGAGGCGCGCTTGCGGGAGGCCTCGAAGCTGGGCTTCGACCAAGCCATCCTGCCCGCCGCCAGCGCCGAGGCCGGGCGTCTGCCGGCAGCCGCGCCGGGGCTGCGATTGACGACCCTGCGCCGCGTCGGCGAGCTGGTGGAGGCTTTGGCGGCGACCGAACCGGCGGCCGAACCGAGCGCGCGCCGCGCGCGTTTCGTCGATTGAACCGATGGCCAATCTGCCGTTGACCGCCTTCGACATCGCCGTCCTGCTCGTGGTCGGCCTGTCGATCCTCGTCTCGCTCATGCGCGGCGCGACCCGCGAGGCGCTGGCGATTGCCTGCTGGCTCGGCGCCGGCGGGGTCGCCTGGTACGGTTTCGACTATGCGCGCGAGCTCGCCCGAAAGACCATCGAGACCCCGTGGCTGGCCGACGTCGCGGCGTTCTGCGTCGTGTTCATCGTGCCCTTGATCGGGTTCAAGCTGGTGGCCGCGGTCCTGGTGGACCATCTCCCGGGCGGCCGTGTTGCGGTCGTCGACCGGGTTGCAGGCGCGGCGTTCGGGGCGGCGCGTGGCGCGTTCATCGTCTGCGCCGTCTATCTCGGCCTGTCGATGGCGATCGCGCCGGACGCGCAGCCGGACTGGGTCAGGCAGGCCATGGTCCTGCCCTACGTGCGCGAGGGTGCAGGCCTGCTGCAGCGCTTTTTGCCCGAGGACGTCGCGCGCGGCGGCAAGGCGGCCGCCGACGCGGCCTGGCGCCGGGGCGAGCAGCTCGGCCGGACCGCGAAGGAGCTGGCCGGGCAATGAGGAGACGTCGGACGTCCCCGCTCGACGACAAGCTGCGCGAGGAGTGCGGCGTGTTCGGCATCTTCGGCCACGACGCCGCCGCGGCCCACACCGTGCTCGGCCTGCACGCCCTCCAGCACCGCGGCCAGGAGGCGGCCGGCGTCGTCAGCCTGCATGGCCGCCTGTTCCACAGCCATCGCGTGATCGGCCTGGTCGGCGACCACTTCAGCAGCGAGGCGGTGATCGGGGCCCTGCCCGGCGAGGCCGCGATCGGTCACGTCCGCTACTCGACCCAGGGGGCGCCTTTGCTGCGCAACGTCCAGCCGCTGTTCGCCGACTTCGCCTTCGGCGGCCTCGCCCTCGGCCACAACGGCAACCTCACCAACGCGCTCGCGCTGCGGCGCGAGCTGGTCAGCCAGGGCTGCCTGTTCCAGTCGACCTCGGACACCGAGGTGATCATCCATCTGATCGCCCGCTCGCGCCAGCCGACCGTGATCGAGCGCCTCGTCGATGCGCTGGCGCAGGTCGAGGGCGCCTATGCGCTGGTGGCGCTCTCGGGCAGCGCGCTTTATGGTGTGCGCGACCCGCTCGGCGTGCGGCCGCTGGTGCTGGGCGAGCTCGACGGCGCTCCGGTCTTCGCCTCGGAGACCTGCGCGCTCGACATCATGGGCGCCCGCTTCGTGCGCGACGTGGCGCCCGGCGAAATCGTGACCGCGACCGCCGACGGCATCGAGAGCATCATGCCGTTCCCGCGGCCGCCCAAGCGCTTTTGCATCTTCGAATACGTCTATTTCGCGCGCCCCGACAGCGCGGTCGAGGGCCAGAGCGTCTACGAGACCCGCAAACGCATCGGCGCCGAGCTCGCCAAGGAGCATCCCGCCCCCGCCGACCTCGTGATCCCGGTGCCGGATTCGGGCGTGCCGGCCGCGATCGGCTATGCCCAGGCGGCCGGCCTGCCGTTCGAGCTCGGGCTGATCCGCAACCACTACGTCGGCCGCACCTTCATCGAGCCCTCGGACCGGATCCGGCACTTGGGCGTCAAACTCAAGCACAACGCGAACCGCGCCACGGTCGCCGGCAAGCGGGTCGTGCTGGTCGACGATTCGATCGTCCGCGGCACGACCTCGACCAAGATCGTCGCGATGATCCGCCAGGCGGGCGGCACCGAGGTCCACATGCGGGTCGCGAGCCCACCGACCACCCATTCCTGCTTTTACGGCGTCGACACCCCCGACCGGGCCGAGCTCCTCGCGGCGCAGAACAACCTCGAGGCTATGGCCCGGATCATCGGCGTCGACAGCCTGGGCTTCCTCTCGATCGGCGGCCTCTACCGCGCGGTCGGCGGGCTGCGGCGCGACCCCTTGCAGCCGCACTATTGCGACGCCTGCTTCAGCGGCGACTACCCGACGCTCCTCGAGGACGTCGGTCAAGGCAGCTCGGCCGACCAGCTGTCGCTGATGCTCGAGGACCTCTGAGCTGACGGCGGCTCCCGAGCGCATCGTCCTGATCACCGGCGCCGGCCGCGGGCTCGGCGCCGCGCTCGCCGAGGCCTTCGCGGCCCAGGGCACGCAGCTCATCCTGATCGGACGCACGCCGGGCGCGCTCGAGGAGGTCGACGATCGGGTGCGCGTCCGGGGCGGGCAGGCGACGCTGGTGCCTTTGGACCTGCTCGAGAGCCAGGCCATCGATCGGCTGGGCGGCGTGCTCGCCGAGCGCTACGGCCGGCTCGACGTGCTGATCGGCAATGCCGCCGAGCTCGGCAGCCTCTCGCCGATCGGCCACATCGAGCCGAAGGTCTTCGAGCGGGTGATGGCGCTCAACGCCGGCGCCAACTACCGGCTGGTCCGTTCGCTCGACGCGCTGCTCCGCGCCGCCCCGGCCGGCCGGGCGATCTTCGTCACCTGCAGCCAGGCGCAGCACGCGCGGCCCTACTGGGGCGCCTATGGCGCGAGCAAGGCCGCTCTCGAGGCGCTCGTGCTGAGCTACGCGGCCGAGGTCCGGCGCACGCGCCTGCGGGTCAATCTGGTCGATCCCGGCCCCATGCGCACGCGCCTGCGCGCCCGCGCCTATCCTGGCGAGGACGCCGAGAAGCAGCCCGCCCCCGAGACCGTCGTCGAGCCCTTCCTCGCCCTGGCCAGACCGGACTGCTCCCGGCATGGCGAGCTGATCCGCGCCCGGGCGGACGCAAAGCCGCCTCTTGTGCACCATCAGTGAATCAGGCCGAGCGCGGCGGCCAAGGCTGCTATGCAGCTGTCGGCATCCGCCTCGGCGAGGCTGCCGATCCGCCGACTGATCACCCGGTTGTCGAGAGTGAACACCTTCCACCGCACGTGGAGTGCGCCCCTGGGGCCGGACAGGTCGGGCCTTGGGAATTGACCGGGATGCCGGGTTTTCGGAAGAAGGCCCATGGCAAGACAGCATCGATCCCACAGCGTCGCGTTCAAGCGCCAGGTCGCCGAGGAGTTCCTCGCTGGCGAGACCCTGCATGGTCTGGCAAAGCGGCATGACCTGTGCCGCAATCTGATCCGCGTCTGGGTCGCGAAGTATGAGGCTGGCGTCTTCGATGACGACGCCGCCGCCGCCGACCTGATGCAGGCCTACGAAGCGCGGATCGCCGCACTCGAGAGGCTGGTCGGCAAGCAGGCGCTCGAGCTCGAGTTCCTAAGGGGGGCATCGGCAAGCGCGGCGCGCACGAGAAGCGCACCTACATCCGTGATCACCGGCCCCGCGGTCTCTCGATCGCCCGAGGATGCCGGCTGATGGGCCTGCCGCGCTCCACGTTCTACGATGTACCGGCCATCCCGGCCGACGAGGCCGAGATCGTCGCCCGCATGCGCGCGATCTGCGACGAGCTCGAAGCCTACGGCTATCGTCGCGTCGGCGCCGCGCTGCGCCACCAAGGGATCGTCGTCAACAGCAAGAGGGTTCGGCGGCTGATGCGTGCGCACGACCTGCAGCCGAAGCGTCGCCGGCGGTTCGTCGCCACCACCGACAGCAATCACGATCGTCCGATCTTCCCCGACCGCGCCAAGGGCATGGTCGTCGACGCTCCGAACCAGCTGTGGGTCGCCGACATCACCTACATCAGGGTCGCGGCCGGCTTCGTCTATCTGGCCGCCATCCTCGATGCCTGGTCGCGCCGGGTGGTCGGCTATGCCATCAGCCGCTCAGTAGACGCCCGACTGGCGTTGGCGGCCCTCAAGGCCGCGCTCCGTAGTCGCCGCCCGCCTTCGGGCTGCGTACATCACTCGGATCGCGGCTCGCAATACGCCTCCGAGCTCTACCGCCAACTGCTCGCCGAGCATGGTCTGGCCGGCTCGATGGGCCGGCGCGGCAACCCCTACGACAATGCGAAGGCCGAGAGTTTCATGAAGACGCTCAAGGTCGAGGCGGTGTACCTGATGCACTATGAGACCTTCGAGGACGTCACCGCCGATCTTCCGCGCTTCATCGAAGACGTGTACAACACGCGGCGGCTTCACTCAGCCCTCGGCTATCTGAGCCCCGCCCAGTTCGAGGACAACCACGCCCGGCAGACGGTCAAAACAGCCGCCTGAACCTGTCCGGCCCCAGGGGCGCACTCCAACGACGGATGGATGTTGAAGACAAGTGGGCCCCAGATCCGCGATCGGATGATCGCTCGGCCAGCGGGTGCCGGCACCCCGCGTGATCATGGCCAGGATCGAGTGGCCGTTGGCTCGCCCGAACGCCTCAGTCGACAGCACCAGAGCGGGGCGGGGCTTTTGCCGCGGTGAGTCGACGAACGGGAATGGTACGACCACCACATCGAAGCGCTCAAAGGTCATCGTAGGCTTCGGCGTCTTCCGCTGAATTCCACTCCGAGAGCGTGCTCTGCAAGGCGCTGAGGTAGCCTGCATCGAGCGGCGCGAGCTTGCGGATCAGGGCCGCGTCGCCCTCGATGTCGTAGACGACGCGGTCGCCGGGCCTGAGCGACAGCGCCTCACGCACCTCCCGGGGCAGGGTGGTCTGTCCTTTCGATGTCACCTTGCTGAACCGCTGCACAGGGTCGATTTACCTTTCAAGCATTGCCTCCTTACAGTAAGGCCGCCTTGGCGCATCGGCAAGGCCGCTCGTTCATGGCTGCAAGCAAGCCATGCAATTCCGGGAGAGGTGGAGTCGGGCGCGCGGCCTATATCATGTTGCAGTGCAGCATGGCCGCTCTGTCCGGCCGAGCAACCAGCCCAGCGATTCCGGCAGCCGACGTGCGCGCAGATGCGCGCGCGGGTCTCGGCGCCGCCGGCACACCGGGCCTGGGTTTTTGAGGTGTCGCGTGATGACGTTTCTTCGACGATGGTTGGCAAAATTGCGTGGAGTTGGACGGCCTGCGCGCTGCCCGGACGTGGGGGCGCTCCTGGGGCTCGACGACCGCATTCTCGCCGATATCGGCCTGCGGCGCGCCGAGGTCGCGGCGGCCGCCAGCGGCCAGCTGCCGCTGAGCCAGCTGACGGTCCACCGACCGGGCGACGGTCTGCCGCTGCCGACCGGGCCGACCCCACCCCTGGAGCTGTTGGAGACCGAACCCTGGGGCGCGGCCGCCTGAGCCGCGGCCCGCGGCTGGCGCGCTCCTAGACGTAGGGATTGTCGCCGGTGCGCGGCATCAGGCGGAGCGGGACGCCGGCCAGATCGAAGGTCTCGCGCAGGCCGTTGGCCAGATAGCGCAGATAGGATTCCGGCAGCGCGCCCGCCTGGCTCACGAACAGGACGAAGGTCGGCGGGCGCGCGCTCACCTGGGTGGCGTAGCGGATCTTGACGCGCCGGCCCTTGGCCATCGGCGGGGCGTGCGTCGCAAGCGCATCCTCCAGCCAGCGATTGAGGGCGGCGGTCGGCACTCGCTTCGACCAGCGCTCGTGCGCCAGGACCACCGCCGGCAGCAGGCGGCCCACGTTCCTGCCAGTCAGCACCGAGATCGGCAGGCAGGCCACGCCCCGGATCTGCGGCAGGCGCGCCTCGATCCGCTCGCGCAGACCGGCGAGCGCCGCCTCGGGCGCGCTCACCAGATCCCATTTGTTGGCGGCGACCACCAGCGCGCGGCCCGCTTCGATCGCCCGGTTGGCGATCGCGAGGTCCTGCTTCTCGAGCGGCGCCGTGCCGTCGACCAGGAGCAGGACCACCTCGGCGCGCCGCAGCGCCGCCAGCGCCGCCCGGCTCGAGAGCTGCTCCAGCCCGCCCTGCTCGATCCGGGCCCGCCGCCTGAGGCCGGCGGTATCGACCAGCTCGACCCTTCGCCCCTGCCACTGCCAGACGATCGCGACCGCATCCCGGGTCAGCCCCGGCTCCGGGCCGGTCAGCAGGCGCTCGTCCTCGAGCAGGCGGTTGATCAGCGACGACTTGCCGACGTTCGGCCGGCCCGCGACCACGAGCCGGAGCGGCGGCTCCGGCGTCTCGGCAGGCGCCGTCGCATCGCTCGTGGCCGGCTTGCCGGCCGCCGCCTCGATCGCCGCCGCGAGGTCCGCCAGACCCTCGCCGTTCTGCGCCGAGATCGGGACCGGCGCGCCGAGCCCGAGCGCCCAGGCCTCGCTCGCGAAGCTTGCCGCCGCCAGCCCCTCGCATTTGTTGGCGACCAGGACGACCGGCTTGCCCTGGCGGCGCAGCCAGGTCGCGAAGTGGCGATCGAGCGCGGTCAGGCCGGCCTTGGCGTCGATCAGCATGCATGCGACGTCGGCCTCGGCGAGCGCCGCGCCCGTCTGCTGGCGCAGGCGCTCCTCGAGGCTGCCTTCGGGCCCTTCCGCGAGGCCGGCGGTGTCGATCGTCCGGAATTCGATCGGGCCGATCCGGCCGGCGCCCGCGATGCGGTCGCGAGTGACGCCGGGCGTCGGATCGACCAGCGCCTGGCGGCGGCCGACCAGGCGATTGAACAGGGTCGACTTGCCGACGTTCGGCCGGCCGACGATTGCGACGGAAAGCGGCATGGGATGCGCGTCAGCGGTAGGCGAGGAGTTCGGCGTCCTCGGTCAGGAAGTAGACCGTGCCACTCGCGACGATCGGCGGGACCAGCACCGGCCCCGGCAGGTCGAGGCGGCCGAGGATCTCGCCATTGTAGGGCGATACCGACAGCGCCTGGCGATTGGAGCCGGCGATCAGCAGCCGGTCGCCGACCAGGATCGGCCCGGTCCAGTCGATCGGCGTCGAGCTCGGATCGTCAGGCTTGGTCAGCCGCGGCAAGGGGCTCACCCAGCGGATGCCGCCATTGTCGCGTAGCAGGCAGACGATCTCGCTGCGGATCGTCAGGACATAGATGAAGTCGCCGGCCAGCCATGGCGCCTGGGTGCTGCCGACGTCGAGGTCCCAGGTGCGCACGCCCCGGCGGAGCTGGATCGCCGCCATCTGGCCGCCGTAGCCCGCGACGTAGACCTGATCGTCTTCGATCACCGGCTGTCCGTCGATGTCGCTGATCTGGGCGAGGGCTTCGGTCTGGCGCGGCCGCTGGACGGTGTCGCTCCACAAGGGGCGACCGTTGTCGAGCCTAAGTCCGAACACCTCGGCCGAGGAATAGGGCACCACCACGATCCCGTCGTCGACCGCCGGGCTGGGGCCGCCCAGCAGACCGGCGCCCTCGAAGAAGCCGGCATGGCGCCAGACCGGGCGGCCGGTCTCCCCGTCGAGGGCATAGAGCTGGTTGTCGGCGGACAGCACCACCAGACGTCCCTGGGCGACCGTCGGGGCGGCGCGCAGCGGCAGGTCCAGATCCTGGCGCCAGATCTCGGTGCCGTTGGTCGCGTTCAGGCCCAAAACCTTGCCCGAGCTCATCGTCACGAACAGCCAGCTGTTGTCGTAGGCGAGACCGCCGGCGAGCAGGCCGTCATCGGCATCGACCCCCTCGGGCTGGTACTGCCAGCGGCGCTGGCCATTGCCGACGTCGAACGCGCTGATCACGGCGTCGCTGTCCATTGTGTAGACCAGACCGCCGGCGACCACCGGCTGCGCCAGGAGCTGGCTGGCGCCGGCCGTGCCGCTGCCGATGTCGGCGCGCCAGGCGAGCTTGAGATCGTCGTTGGCGGCCAGATGATGCATCGCGTGGCTGGGCACGCCGCCCGCCTGCGGCCAATCCGGATTGATCACCGGCGGCGGCAGCCGGATCGGCAGATCGGCAAGGCGCGGGTCCGCCGCCAGCTGGCGCTCGAGCAGCATCACGGGCACCCGCTTGCCCGGCAGAGGCGGCTTGGATTCGCCGCCGAACCAGGAATCCTCGCCCGAGCAGGCCGCGAGCAGCAGGATCGCCAGGAGCAGGATCGGCCGCACAGACATCATTGACCGTCCGGCGCCGGGGCGTCCTCCACGGTCGCGTCCTTGGCAGGGGCCTTGGGCGCCGCCTGGAGCGGTCCCCCGAGCGAGGCCAGGAGCTCGGCCGCGCGCCGGGCGAGATCGGGCGGCGTCGCGGGATCCTTGAGCAGGTCCCCGAGCGTGCGGCGCGCGGCGTCCGTCTGGCCCGCGCGCAGCTGCGCCAGCGCTTCGAGTTCGAGCGCGCTGTAGCGCCAGGGAGCACCGGCCTCCGTCAGGGCCGCGAGCCGGCCGGTCAGGGCCGCCGGATCGGCGGTATCGAAGTCCCGCTGGACCGCCAGGAGATCGCCCAGGCGGCGATATTCGGGGGCCGCCTGGCGGTCGTCAGAGAGGCTGCTGAGGGCTTGCTCCGCGCCCTCGCCGCCGCCCGCCTTGGCCTGCGCCTCGGCGGCGCGCAGCCGAGCGATGATGCCGTAGCCGCTGTCGGCGTCCTTGGCCAGCGCCAGGAACGCCTTGCTCGCCTCGCCCGGATGATCCTGGCGCAGCAGCTGCTCGGCGGCGGCAAAGCGCCGGGCTTCCTCGAGGCGCTGATTTTGCTGCCAGGTCCGCCAGCCGACCCCAACCGCGGTGCCGAGCACGATCGCGAGCGCGCCGGCGATCAGATAGACGCCGTACTGCCTGGCCAGCTGCAGCCAGCGGTCCTGACGGACCGCCTCGTCGACCTCGCGGATGAACTCGTCGCTGTTGACCGACCCACGCCCACGCATGCCCGAACGCGCCCCTTCTTTGGCGAGCCACCGCGGCCGCGGTCCAGTCGGGCTGGATCGGCGGCCGGTCGGTGCCCGCGCGCGCCCCGTAGGTATGGGAGGGCTCGTGGTTTGGCAAGGCCGCCAAGCGGCTCTATAGAGAGGCGGTTTGGTCCGAGGCGCCCCATGCCACGTCTGTTCGTCGCCCTGCCGCTGCCGGATTCGGTCAAACGCTCGCTCGATCCGCTCGCTCATGGCCTTGGCGACCTGCGCTGGCTGAGCCCCGAGCAGCAGCACCTGACGCTCCGCTTCATCGGCGAGCTCGACAACGGCCGCCTGGAGGACGTGGCCGAGGCGCTTGCCCTGGTCGAGGGGACGCCGTTCGAGCTCGGCCTCGAGGGCCTGGGGCATTTTCCGCCGCGCGGCGAGCCGCAGGTGCTCTGGGTCGGGGTCGGGAAGAGCCCTGAGCTTGCTCGCCTCAAGCGGCGCATCGACCGGGCGCTGGCGGCGATCGGCCTGCCGCCGGAGAGCCGCAAGTTCACGCCGCACGTGACCCTTGGGCGCACCCGCGGCCCGCTCTCGCGCGAGCGCCTCGCCACCTGGCTCATGCGCCACAGCCTGTACCGGAGCGAGCGCTTCCCGGTCAGCGGCTTTCACCTTTATTCGAGCCGGCTCAAGCCGGAGGGCGCCCAGCATCTGCTCGAGGCGAGCTACGAGCTGGTTCCCGGCCTTGACGATGAGCCGGGCTGAGGCTGTCTCAGGTCGACGCGGGGCGCACCAGCTTGCTCGTTCTGGCGGACTGGCCCTTCTCCTCAATCTTCTGAAGCACGGGGGCGCCGATCGCGGGGGCGTAGTAATAGGTGGCGGTCGAGTACGGGTGGCTGAGATCACCGCCGGTCAGGCAGACGATGACGAAGGTGTCGAAGGCGCCGGCCGGCACCTCGATCTGCGCCTCCTCCTTCACCGTGCAGCGCTGCTGGCCACGATACGACTTGCCCGCGTTGACGCCCTGATAGGAGACCGTCAGGGTCTTGCCGACCGCGAGCGGGAACAGCGTCCCGGGATCGGGCGTATACTCTTGTTGACCCTCGCTGCCGTCCGGCCGCTTCCAGGTGATCGCACTGTTGAAGTCCAAGGGGCTGAGCGCGGTCCATGTCCAGCCGTCGGCGCTTTGCCAGCTCACGCGCTGGCCGCTGACGGTCTCGACGGTGCTGTCGACCTCTTTGCCGGCATCGTCCAGATAGGTGAGCGTCTGCCCGACATGCCGCTCGGGCAGCGCCGCCGACCCGAGCGGCGCCGTCACGGGCTTGGTCTCGATCGGCGCGGCACAGGCGGTGAGCAGGCCGAGGCCGGCAGTGATCCAGATCGTTCGCATTTCAGAAAGTCCTCCCCATCGGCGGCCGGGAATCCTGGCCGCGGCCGACGCCCGCATTGTCCTGGTCACCCTGCGGGGCTGCATCCATCATTTGGACGATGATGACGAGACGGCCTGCACGCGCGCTGATTGACGGTGCGACTGAGGTAGAATAGAACGCGCTGTATATTGGCGGTTGCCTCGGGGGAGGGGAACATGGGGCGGCGGCTCGCGTTCGACGAGGTCGTTGGCCTGATTTACGAGGCTGCTCTGCAACCGAAGCGCTGGCCGGCAGCTCTGGATGCCATCGCCGGCTACGTCCTCGCTGACTGCGGTCGGTCGGCGGCGACGGAGGTTGCGCCTGCCGGCGGTTCAAGGGGACCGCGCGGCGCCGCGCGCGCGCAGCGATGCCGATCATACGGGTCTTCAGGCCTGGCGCGCCTTCGCCGCCTGCTGCCGCACCTGAGGCGCGCAGCCCTGATCCATCGCCTCGTCGGCGGCCTCGCCGCCGAACGGGCCGCTCTGGCGGCAGCCCTGCACGAGCTCGCCGTCGGCATCGCGTTCGTCGCGGCCGACCTGCGGGTCGTCTGGCTCAACCGCGCCGCCGAAGCGATCTTGGGCGCGGGCGACGGCATCGCCGCCCGGGGCGGCCGGTTGTGCGCGGCGACGACAGCGGACGCCGAGCGATTGCGCCAGCTGACCAAGCGGGCCGCCGGCACGCCTCGTTGCTGCGGCGAGATGCTGGTGTCGCGCGGGTGCGGCCAGCCACTGGCCCTTCTGGTCATGCCGGGCCCGGACTGGGCCCCGGGTCGGGAGGGTGCGACCGCTCTGCTGCTGCTGACCGATCCCCAGGCCCGCTTGAGCGGGCTCGCCGAGCGGATCCGCCGGATGTACGGCCTGACGAAGGCGGAAGCGCGGGTCGCCGAAGCGGTCCTGGACGGCAAGCGGCCCGAAGAGATCGCGGGCCAGCACAGCGTGAGCCTCGCGACGGTCCGCAGCCAGCTCCACGCCGCGCTCGCCAAGACCGACACCACGCGGCAGTCGGAGCTCGTGCGGCTGCTCGCGAGCCTGCCGGCGCGCCATCACTCGGCGCCGGTTCCTGGCGCGCCGCCTCAGAGCATCACGTCGCCGCCGTTCGGCGACAGGGTCTGGCCGATGTAGAAGGCGCCGTCGTCGGAGGCCAAAAGGAGCGCGGTCGGCGCGATCTCCTCGGGGCTGGCGAAGCGGCCGATCGGCAGCTCGGCCATCTTCGTGGCGCGCCAGTCGGGCGGCATGGCGAGCAGGATGTCGGTGTCGGTCGGGCCCGGAGCGATCGCGTTGACGGTGACCCCCCGCCTTGCGCCTTCGAGCGCCAGCGCCCGGGTCAGGCCGATGATCCCGGCCTTGGCGGCGCAGTAGTGGGTGAGCCCGACCATGCCCTTGTAGGCGACTTGCGAGGCGAAGTTGATGATCCGTCCGTAGCCACGCAGGGTCATGCCCGGCCAGACCGCATGCGCCATGAGGAACGTGCCGCGCAGATGGACCGCGATCATCCGGTCCCAGCGCTCGATGGTGATCTGCTCGAAGGGCGACTGATCGACGACGCCGGCGCAGTTGACCAGGATGTCGACCCGACCGAGCCCGGCCGTGGCCTTGTCGACCGCCGCGGTCACCGCATCGGGATCGGCGACGTCGCATTCCAGGGCGAGCGCGGTCCGACCCTGCTTCTCCAGCAGGCCCACCAGCCGCTCGGCATTGTCGAGGTCGCCGAGGTGGAGCAGTGCTACCTCTGCGCCCTCGGCCGCGAACGTCCGCACGATCGCCGCCCCGATGCCCCGGCTGCCGCCGGTCACCAGCGCTTTCCGCCCGACCAGCCTGTCGCTCCCTGCCATGTCCTCGGCCCCCCGTTTGGCTATCCGGCGCCGTTGTCCGCCAATCGGGTGCGGCGCTCAAGAGCAACCGGCGCGGAAATCCGACGGATCGGATCTATCTCTCGCTCAGGCCCGCAGACGAGGAGCGCCGATCATGACCCATCCAGCCCTCACGCCCGGTTCCGTCGCGGTCGTCACCGGTGGTGCCGCGGGCATCGGCCTTGCCGCCGCCAAGCGGTTCGCGGGGCTCGGCCTGCGCGTCGTGATCGTCGACCTCGGTGCCGACCGGCTCCGCCACGCGGCCGAGGAGATCGCGGCGCTGGCCGCGGCCGGCGCCAGGGACGTCCTGACCGTCGCGACCGACGTCAGCAGCGAGGGCGATGTGCGCCGGCTCGAAGCGGCCGTCCGCGAGCGCTTCGGCGGCACCGACGTGCTGATGAACAATGCCGGCATCCAGCCCGGCAGCGGCATGTTCGGGCCGGCCGAAAACTGGCAACGCGTGCTCGCCGTCAACCTCTGGGGCATCATCCACGGGACCCACATCTTCGTGCCCGGCATGCTCGAGCGCGGCCGGCCGGGGCTGATCATCAACACGGGCTCCAAGCAAGGGATCACGACCCCGCCGGGCGATCCCGCCTACAACGTCGCCAAGGCCGGCGTGAAGGCGTTCACCGAAGCCCTCCAGCACGAGCTGCGCAACCGCCGGACGGCCGGCTCAGCGCGCATCTCCTGATCCCGGGCTTCGTCTTCACGGGCCTGACCGCCAAGGGCCGCGCCGAAAAGCCGGCAGCCGCCTGGACGCCCGAGCAGACCGTCGACTTCATGCTCGAGCGCCTGGAAGCCGGCGACTTCTACATCCTCTGCCCCGACAACGACGTCTCCCGCTCCCTCGACGAGCGCCGCATCCTCTGGGCCGCCGGCGACATCGTCGAGAACCGCCCGCCGCTATCCCGCTGGCATCCGGACTATGCCAAAGCCTTCGAGGCATTCGCTCGGGAACGCTAAGGCCATTTGCGGGCGCTGTGGATCACGGCCTCGATCTCGATCGCCTGCTCGTGCACGGCATAGATCACGATGAAGGGCGTACGCGGGATGATCAGCTCACGTGAGCCCCGCAGTCGGCCGGCCCGCCCAAGTTCCGAAAAGATGATGAGGTTCTCGACCGCCCGCAGGATTCGCTGCACCGTGCGCTTGGCTGCAGCCGGATCGTTCCGGGCTACGTAGCGTCTGATGTCCCCGAGGTCGTGGCGCGCGCTCGGCGACCAGACGAGCCTCACTTCGGACGGGCCGGGCTCCTCGTCGTCGCCCGCTCCCCAGCTCTCGACCCAGCGCACCACGTCCTCATGCGGAATGCCCTTGCCCTCGCGGACCTCGCGGCGGCCCTGCTCGATATGAGCGATATGCCAGGCCTGGACATCCAGATACGCGTCCAGCGCCTGCTGCAGCAGCCACGACTTCGGCCGGTCCATGGCGCCGGCGAGCTGATCGAGCTGCTCGGCCTTCCCTTTGGCGACACGAAAGGAGAGAGAGATCGTCTCGGACATTGGATCTTCCGTCTACAATGCATGCAATGCATACACCCAAGGCCTGGGCGATTTCAAGGCGCGCGCGATCACTGCCTCACTCGATCGTGCCGGGGGTTGGAGGTGACGTCTCACTCGATCGTGCCGGGGGTTGGAGGTGACGTCGTAAACCACTCGGTTGACGCCAAGGACCTGGTTAATGATCCGTTCCGCGACCGTCTGGACCGACGATGCGAGCGTCTGCTCCACAGGCTCCTCTATGCTTTCAGCGTCTTCCTGAGGTCGAAGAAGAAGCTCCAGTCGGTACCGTTCTCGATGATCGTCTGCGGGGTCGATTGGATCATGCCGACCTCATGGAGGCGGAGGGCATAGAAACGGATGGTATCTTCGGGGTCGTACTCCCGCCACCGGCCGTAGGGGACATCCTGCATGGTCTGGAGGGCGTAGTCGTAGCGCTTCGCTACGCCGCTGGCCAAAACCGACCGGGCTGCTCGCTCCGGCTCGAGGGCGCAGATGTCGGTGGCTTTGAGGATCGCGCGCAACGCCCGCTTGGTGGCGACCGGGTAGTCCCGGGCAAACTCCCGGTTGGCGACCGTCATGCAGCAGAAATACTGCGACCAGGGCCGGTCCAGGGCGCTGCTCACGACCACCCTCCCGATCCGCTTCGCCCGGAGCTCCTGCGGGTCCGGGGGAAAAGCGATCAGCGCATCGATCTTACCGTCCGCGAGCAGCCCCATCGCCTCTGCCGGAGGGTGCACGACCCAATTGATGTCCTGGCCGGGATGCAGACCCACATAGGCCGCCATGCTGGCAAGGAAAACGTGAGGCGGGGACCCCAGTGCCCGGATGGCGACCTTCTTCCCCTTCAGGTCCCGGATGGCGCGCACCCGGTCGGTTCCGAACAGCTCGAAGCAGCCGACGTGCACCCCGCCCAGGATCGTGATCGGGTCGCCCGCGTCAACATGCATGATCAGCATCGGGGCAAAGTCGTTGCCGATGTCGGCCTTGCCGGAGGTCAGGGCTTCATAGAACCCGCCGGACTCCTCGTGGGTGACGTAGTCCACCTCGGTGAAGCCCTCGGCCCGGAAAAGCTCTTCCGCCACGTACTGGGGAGCGAGACAGAGGCTGAGGCTGTGATGCACCCTGAGCCTGGTCGTCTCGGGGGGCGGTTCCGCGGCCGCCCGCCTGGGGAGCAAGCCAAGGGCCCCCGCCGTGCCCGCCAACGTCAGTCCACCCAGGAAGCTTCGCCGGCTCGAGGATCTGGCGTGTCGAAAGCTCATATGGAAACTCCTCTTTCAAATCCTGCTCGGTGTGGTCCTTGGAGTCGAACGACGGCCAGTTAACTCAGAACGGCGAGGGCTGGTTGTCACTCCCACTCGATCGTGCCGGGGGGTTTGGAAGTCACATCGTAGACCACCCGGTTGATGCCGCGCACCTGATTGACGATCCGGTTCGCGACCCGGCCCAGGAACTCCATGTCGAAATGGAAGAAATCGGCGGTCATGCCGTCGAGGGAGGTGACCGCGCGCAGCGCGCAGACGTTCTCGTAGGTGCGGGCATCGCCCATGACGCCAACCGTCTGCACCGGCAGCAGCACCGCGAACGCCTGCCAGATGGCATCGTAGAGGCCGGCGGTGCGGATCTCCTCGAGGAAGATCAGGTCGGCCTGGCGGAGCACGTCGACGCGCTCCCTGGTGACCTCGCCCAGGATGCGGACGGCAAGGCCGGGGCCGGGGAAAGGGTGGCGGTCCACGAAGGCCTCGGGCAGGCCGAGCTCGCGACCGAGCGAGCGGACCTCGTCCTTGAACAGCTCGCGCAATGGCTCGATAAGGGCGAGGTTCATACGTGCGGGCAGGCCGCCCACGTTGTGGTGCGACTTGATGGTAACGCTCGGGCCCTTGAACGAGACCGATTCGATGACGTCCGGGTAGAGCGTGCCCTGCGCCAGAAAATCGATTTTTCCTAGGCGCTTGGCTTCTTTCTCGAAGACATCGATGAAGGTCGCGCCGATGATTTTCCGTTTTTGCTCAGGGTCGCTGACGCCGGCCAGGCGCTCGAGGAACAGATCCCCCGCCTCCGCGAGATCGAGCGGGATGTTGAAGCGACCGCGGAAGAGGTCGAGCACCTCGTCGACCTCGCCGGCGCGCAAAAGCCCGGTGTCTACGAGAATGCAGGTCAGACGCTCGCCGATCGCCTCGTGAATCAGCAGCGCCGTGACCGCGGAATCGACCCCGCCCGAAAGGCCGCAGATCACCCGGCCGGTGCCGGCCTGCTCGCGGATGCGCTGGATCGCGGTCTCGCGAAAGCGCGCCATGGTCCAGTCGCTGCGACAGCCGGCGACCCGGTCGGTGAAGTTCCTGAGGAGCGCGCCCCCTTCCGGCGTATGGACCACCTCGGGATGGAACTGGACGCCATAGATTCTCCGGGCATCGTCGGCGATCGCCGCGAACGGCGAGGCCTCTGATGTGGCGACGACCCGAAAACCCGGCGGCAGTTCTACGATTTTGTCGCCGTGGCTCATCCAGACCTGCGTACGCGCGCCGGGCTCGAACAGGCCCTCGAACAGCAGCGCAGCGGTCGACCACGTCTATGAACGCGCGACCGAACTCGCGGTGATGGCCGATCTCGACCTTGCCGCCGAGCTGGGCGCAGATCGTCTGCTCGCCGTAGCAGATGCCGAGGATCGGGACGCCAAGCTCGAACACGACCTGAGGGGCACGTGGCGCGAGCGCCTCGGTGGTCGAGGCCGGGCCGCCCGAGAGGATGACCGCCTTCGGCGCGAAGGCGCGGATCGTCTCGGCGTCGACGGTGCACGGCAGGATCTCGGAGTAGACGCCGTTCTCGCGCACCCGCCTCGCGATCAGCTGGGTGTACTGGGCGCCGAAATCGAGGATCAGGACCCGTTCGCTCATTGGCATTCGAAACCCATCATCGCTCTCGACCGCGATCCATGCTGCCGCTACTGCTGGACCCGAGCCAAGGACAATCGCCTCTCGGGCCCCGCGCTGATGACGACCAACCTTCTGCTGTCTTCCGTGCTCGTCCTGGCTGGCATGCTTGCGACCGGAGCGGCGGGCATCCTGAGATGGTCGATCATGATCCGGGGCAAGCGCCGGGAGGACCTGTATGACCGCTTGTACTCGCTACCATGGGATGGCATGACGACCAACAATTACGGCTTCGCGCCGGCCGAAACCGGCGATCGAGAGCGCTTTCAGCTGCAGCTCTACGCCGAGCTCTCGAAGCTGTTGGAGAGTACCGGCGGCGCGACCGGTATCGACAAGTCCTCGAGATCAGCTGCGGCCGCGGCGGCGGGCTCCATCACCTGGCGCTGAGCCTGGCCGGGCGGACGCAGGTGATCGGCCTCGATTTCTCAATGCACGCGCTGCAATTCTGCCGGACCCGCTACGCCGCACTGCCTCGTCTGGGCTTTGTCCGCGGGCATGCGCTCAGCCTGCCGTTCCCCGAGGGCGCCTTCGATCTCGTGGTCAACGTCGAAGCATCTCACGTCTATCGCGACGACCGGGCATTCCTGCGGGAGGTCAGGCGCGTCCTGGGCGCGCACGGCCGCTTCCTATATGCCGATTATCGGACCAGGCGCAAAGTGCCGAGGCTGGAGCAACTGACGCGCGCGTCGGGCTTCGCCGGGCCGCTCCGGGACGTGACGCCGAACGTCGCTCGGGCCTGCGAGCTGGACAGCGAGTGGCGCCGGGCGCTCATTCGCTCCGGCCTGCCCTGGTGGTACCGTCCCTTCGGCCGCCGTCGTCTCGAGCGCTACGCCGCGCTGCCGGGAACCATGGCCTTCGAGCGCTTCCGCAACGGCGACCGGATGTATTTCATAGCCTGTCTGTCCGTGATGCAGGCAGAGCTGGGCGAGCGGACCGACCCTCCAGTCGGCCGAGCCGCCTGACACGGCACGAGCGCGCCGCATGCTCGCTTGTAACGTCTGATCGCGCCGCGCATAAGCGGCAGCTGCGACCAATCAGAGGGACTCCGGGCATGGCGACGATCGATCCTCGGACGCTGCGCGGCGACTGGAGCTATCCGACCCGGGTCCGCTTCGGGCCGGGGCGAATCGCGGAGCTGCCGGACGCCTGCCGGGCGCTCGGGATGGCGCGGCCGCTGCTGATCACCGACCCCGGCCTTGCCGAGCACGCGCTCGGGCGCCGCGTGCTGACGATCGCGAAGGAGGTCGGGCTCGCCTGCGGGCTTTTCGCAGAGATCCGACCCAACCCGACCGGCGCCGACGTCGAGCACGGCGTCGCGGCGTTGCGGGCGGGCGGCCACGACGGCGTGATCGCGCTCGGCGGCGGCAGCGGCCTCGACGCCGCCAAGGCCGTGGCCTTCATGGCCGGCCAGAGCCGCCCGCTCTGGGACTTCGAGGACAAGGGCGACAACTGGCTGCGCGCCAGCAGCGAGGGCGTCCTGCCCGTCGTCGCGATCCCGACCACCGCCGGCACCGGCTCCGAGGTCGGTCGGGCGGCGGTCATCACCAACGCTGACACCCATGCCAAATGCATCCTGTTCCATCCGCGGATGCTGCCAGGCCAGGTGATCGCCGATCCCGAGCTGACCCTCGGCCTGCCGCAGAACCTCACCGCCTGGACCGGCCTCGACGCGCTCTCGCACAATCTGGAAGCGCTCTGCGCGCCGGGCTTCCATCCGCTGGCCGACGGCATCGCGACCGAAGGCATCCGCCTCATTCATCAATGGCTGCGGGCCGCGGTCGACGACGGCGCCAACCTTTGCGCGCGCGCCTACATGCTGGCGGCCGCGAGCATGGGGGCGGTCGCCTTCCAGAAAGGCCTCGGCGCCATGCATGCGCTGGCCCATCCGATCGGCGGCCTGCTGGACAGCCACCACGGGCTCACGATCGCGATCGTCATGCCTTATGTGCTGGCGCGCAACCGGCCGGCGATCGAGGGCGAGCTCGCGCGGCTCGAGCGCATGCTCGATCTCGACCCCGGCGGATTCCTCGACTGGGTCTTGACCCTACGCGCGGATCTCGAGATCCCGCCGACGCTTCAGGGGCTCGGCATGGGGCCGGAGCACGTCGCCGTCCTGGCGCCCCGCGCCGCGGCCGACCCGAGCGCCGGCGGCAATCCGATCGCGCTTGGCGAAGCCGACTACGCGGCCCTCTATCGCCAGGCCCTCACCGGCTGAGCCCGGCCCCCGGCCGCTCGCGACGGGCGCTGCTGTGGCAGCCGCTTGATTCATGCTATAGGGGCGCCCACATCTGCGCCCGGCGTCCGGTGGCGAGCCGCCAACGGTCGGCAGGGGCAGCGCGGCGGCGGGCGTGGCGGAACTGGTAGACGCGCGAGATTTAGGTTCTCGTGGCCGAGGCCGTGGGGGTTCGAGTCCCTTCGCCCGCACCACATTCGGCAGCTAGCGGCGAGGCGAGATGCAGGTCACCGAACTGTCGGCCGAGGGCTTGAGGCGGGAGTACAAGGTCGTGGTCCCGGCCGACGAGATCGAGAGCCGGGTCGCCAAGCGCCTCGACGAGCTGCGCCAGACCATCAAGATGCCGGGCTTCCGGCCCGGCAAGGTGCCGGTCTCCCTGCTGCGCAAGCAATACGGCCGCTCGGTGATGGGCGAGGTGCTCGAGCAGGCGGTCAACCAGGGCTCGCAGAAGGCGATCAGCGACCACGAGCTGCGCCCGGCCTTGCAGCCCAAGGTTGAGGTCACCTCGTTCGACGAGGGCGCCAATCTCGAGTTCACGATGGCGCTCGAGGTCCTGCCGGCGGTGCCGGCGGTCGACATGAAGGCGATCGAGCTTACGCGGCTCACCGCCGAGGTCGCCGAGGAGGCGGTGGCCGGCCGACTCGACAGCCTGGCTCGCCGCTTGCAGGAGTTCGAGCCGTCGGCCGAGCCGCGGCCGGCAAAGGAGGGCGACCGGCTGACCGTCAGCTTCGAGGGCCGGGTCGACGGTGAGCTTTTCGAGGGCGGCAAGGCCGAGGACCTGCCGCTCGTGCTCGGCTCGGGCATGATGATCCCGGGCTTCGAGGGCCAGCTGGTGGGCAGGAGCGCGGGCGAGGAGGTCGTCGTCGAGGTGACCTTTCCGGCCGACTTCTCCAAGGCCGAGCTCGCCGGCAAGCCTGCGAGCTTCGCCGTCCAGATCAAGGGGCTCGAGGAGCCGAAGCCCTTCGAGCTTGGCGACGAGCTGGCCAAGGCCCAGGGCTTCGATGGCCTCGAGGCGCTCAAGGCCGCGATCCGCGAGAGCATCGAACGGGAGTACGCGCAGTTCGGGCGCATGCGCCTGAAGCGGGCGCTGCTCGACCGCTTGGCCGAGCGCTACCAGTTCGAGGTGCCGGCCGGCATGGTCGAGCTCGAGTTCGACGCGATCTGGAAGCAGCTGGAGGAAGAGCTCAAGCGCTCCGACGGCGAGGGCGCCGACAAGTCCGAGGACGAGCTCAAGGAGGAGTATCGCCGGATCGCCGACCGTCGGGTGCGTCTGGGCCTGCTGCTGTCCGAGATCGGCCAGGCCAATGCCCTCAAGGTCGAGCAGAGCGAGCTCAACGCCGCCGTGATGGCGCAGGCGAGGCGCTATCCGGGTCAGGAGCAGAAGGTGGTCGAGTTTTTTCGCAGCAATCCCCAGGCGATCGAGCAGCTGCGCGCCCCGCTCTACGAGGACAAGGTGGTCGATTTCATCCTGCAGATGGCGACGGTCACCGAGCAGAGGGTGCCGGTCGAGGAGCTGCTGCGCGATCCGGACGACGACGCCGCGCCGGCCGCGGCCGTGGAGCTTTGAGCCCGCCCGCGGCGATGCCGGTGCGCCAGCAAGAGGTCAGACAGAGAATGAGCCAGCCGTCCAGCCAGTTGGTGCCGATGGTGGTCGAGCAGACCAGCCGCGGCGAGCGCGCCTACGACATCTTCTCGCGCATGCTCAAGGAGCGGATCGTGTTCCTGACCGGGCCCGTCGACGACAACGTGGCCAGCCTGGTCACTGCCCAGCTGCTGTTCCTCGAAGCCGAGAATCCCGAGAAGGACGTCTCGTTCTACATCAACTCGCCGGGCGGGATGGTGAGCTCAGGGCTCGCGATCTACGATACCATGCAGTACATCCGACCAGACGTCTCCACCTTGTGCATCGGGCAGGCGGCCTCGATGGGCTCGCTGCTGCTGGCTGCGGGCGCGCACGGCAAGCGCTTTTGCCTGCCGCACGCCCGGATCATGATCCACCAGCCCTCCGGCGGCTTCCGCGGTCAGGCCTCGGACATCGAGATCCATGCCCGCGAGATCCTCTCGCTGCGCGCCCGGCTCAACGAGATCTACGCCCGCCACACCGGCCAGGATCTCGCGGTGATCGAAGCCAACATGGAGCGGGACACGTTTCTTTCCGGCGAGCAGGCCAAGGAATTCGGCCTGGTCGACGATGTCGTGAGCCAGCGCGTGCGCCCGTCGGCCGACTGATCGGGCGAGCTAGTTGGCGAGGCTGCGATCTTGCACCGCTTTTACAGAATCGTGACGCTCGCCGGGGCATGCTCCCTCGCGCGCGCCGACGGTGGCGCTTCGGGGATGGTTGTGCGGGGATTTCCATGGTTGTTCGGCTCAGGCGCGCCCGTTAACATGCCGGTCCGTTCGCTGATCGGAACGAGGGGCCGATGACCAAGCCCGGCGGCAACTCGAAGAACACGCTCTATTGCTCTTTCTGCGGCAAGAGCCAGCACGAGGTCAGGAAACTGATTGCGGGCCCGACCGTGTTCATCTGCGATGAATGCGTCGAGCTGTGCACCGACATCATCCGCGAGGAGCACAAGAGCGCGCTCGTCAAGAGCCGGGCGGGCGTTCCCACCCCGATGGAGATCAAGGCGGTCCTGGACGATTACGTGATTGGGCAGGAGCAGGCCAAGCGGGTTTTGTCGGTGGCGGTGCACAACCATTACAAGCGCCTGGCGCACGGCTCCAAGGGCGGCGAGGTCGAGCTCGCGAAGTCGAACATCCTCCTGATCGGGCCGACCGGCTGCGGCAAGACGCTGCTCGCGCAGACGCTGGCGCGGACGCTGGACGTGCCGTTCACGATGGCGGATGCGACCACCTTGACCGAGGCGGGCTACGTCGGCGAGGACGTCGAGAACATCATCCTCAAGCTGTTGCAGGCGGCCGACTACAACGTCGAGCGGGCGCAGCGCGGGATCGTCTACATCGACGAGGTCGACAAGATCAGCCGCAAGTCGGAGAACCCCTCGATCACCCGCGACGTCTCGGGCGAGGGCGTGCAGCAGGCGCTGCTCAAGATCGTCGAGGGCACGATCGCCTCGGTGCCGCCGCAGGGCGGCCGCAAGCATCCGCAGCAGGAGTTTTTGCAGGTCGACACGACCAACATCCTGTTCATCTGCGGCGGCGCCTTCAACGGGCTGGAGCGGATCATCGGGGCGCGCGGGCGGCAGCGCTCGATGGGTTTTGGCGCCGAGGTCGCGGGTCCGGACGAGCGCAAGACGGGGGAGCTGCTGGGCGAGGTCGAGCCGGACGATCTCTTGAAGTTCGGCCTGATCCCGGAGTTCGTGGGCCGGCTGCCGGTGGTCGCGACCTTGACGGACCTCGACGAGAAGGCGCTGGTCAAGATCCTGATCGAGCCCAAGAACGCGCTGGTCAAGCAGTACCAGAAGCTGTTCGAGATGGAGGATGTGCGCCTGACCCTGACCGAGGATGCGCTGAAGGCGATCGCCAAGAAGGCGATCTTGCGCAAGACCGGGGCGCGCGGCCTGCGCTCGATCATGGAGATGATCCTGCTCGAGACGATGTTCGAGCTGCCGTCCTTGCACGGGGTCGAGGAGGTCGTGATCAACAAGGAGGTCGCGAACGCCAACGCCAAGCCTCTGATGATCTATGTCGATCGGCCAGGGGACGTGGGCTCGGCGTCCTGAGCGCGGCACCCCTTGCTGCCGCCGGCCGGCCAGGCGAGCCAAAGGGGGAGGGCGATGCGCCAGCCGAGGGAGTGCCCTTAAATCGGGGCCGTCCTTGAGCCATGTCCTGAGCAAGAGTTCGGCAACCAAGGGCAACGTCGGGTCCGGCGGTCGATCCGGTCCCGAGGTGTCAATCCGGTAAGGTGATATGATCGAAACGCCCAAGGCCTCTTTGTTCCCCGTCCTGCCGCTTCGTGACATCGTGGTCTTCCCGCACATGATCGTGCCGCTGTTCGTCGGCCGCGAGAAGTCGATCCGAGCGCTGGAGGAGGTGATGCGCGACGACAAGCAGATCCTGCTGGTCGCGCAAAGGAACGCCGGCCAGGACGATCCCGGCACCGACGATATCTATCGGATCGGCACGGTATCGAGCGTCCTGCAGCTCTTGAAGCTGCCCGACGGCACAGTGAAGGTGCTGGTCGAAGGCAACGCGCGCGCCGAGATCGACAGCTTCATCGACAATCCGAAATTCTTTCAGGCGCATGCCCAGGTGCTCTCGGATCTTACCTCCGATCCGCGCGAGCTCGAGGCGCTCGCGCGCGCCGTGGTCACCCAGTTCGAGCAGTACGTTAAGCTCAACAAGAAGGTGCCGCCCGAGGTCCTGGTCTCGCTGAGCCAGATCGATGATCCGAGCAAGCTGTCGGACACTGTGGCCGCCCACCTCTCGCTCAAGATCTCGGACAAGCAGGAGCTGCTCGAGACCCACTCGCTGGTCGAGCGCCTGGAGCGCCTCTACGGCTTCATGGAGAGCGAGATCAGCGTCCTCCAGGTCGAGAAGCGGATCCGCTCGCGGGTCAAGCGCCAGATGGAGAAGACCCAGCGCGAGTACTACCTGAACGAGCAGATGAAGGCGATCCAGAAGGAGCTGGGCGAACTCGAGGACGGCCGCGACGAGGTCTCCGAGCTTGAGGAGCGGATTCGCAAGACCAAGCTCTCCAAGGAGGCTCGCGACAAGGCGACCGCCGAGGTCAAGAAGCTGCGCAGCATGAGCCCGATGTCGGCGGAGGCGACCGTCGTCCGCAACTACCTCGACTGGATGCTCGCCATCCCCTGGAAGAAACGCTCCAAGATCAGCAAGGACATCCGGCGCGCCGAGCAGATTCTGGACGAGGATCATTTCGGGCTCGAGAAGGTCAAGGAGCGGATTCTGGAATACCTCGCGGTCCAGCAGCGGGTCGAGAAGATGAAGGGGCCGATCCTTTGCCTGGTCGGTCCGCCAGGGGTCGGCAAGACCTCGCTCGGCAAGTCGCTGGCGCGGGCCACCGGCCGTAACTTCGTGCGCGTCAGCCTCGGCGGCATCCGCGATGAGGCCGAGATCCGCGGCCACCGGCGGACCTACATCGGTTCGATGCCCGGCAAGATCGTTCAGTCGATGAAGAAGGCCAAGACCTCGAACCCCTTGTTCATGCTGGACGAGCTCGACAAGCTCGGCTCCGACTTCCGCGGCGACCCGTCCTCGGCCCTGCTGGAGGTTCTGGATCCGGAGCAGAACAACAATTTCAACGACCACTATCTCGAGGTCGACTACGACCTGTCGGACGTGATGTTCGTGTGCACGGCGAATACCCTGCGCATGCCGCAGCCGCTGCTCGACCGCCTCGAGGTGATCCGGATCCCGGGCTACACCGAGGACGAGAAGGTCGAGATCGCCAAGCGCCACCTGATCCCCAAGCAGCTCGAGGCGAACGGCCTCAAGCTCGAGGAGTGGTCGATCACGGACGATGCTCTGCTCGACCTCTTGCGCTACTACACGCGGGAGGCAGGCGTCCGCAATCTCGAGCGCGAGCTCGCCAACCTGATCCGTAAGGCGACCAAAGAGATCCTCATGGAGGACAAGCGCCAGATCCGGGTCAACCGCCGCAACCTCGGACGCTTCGCCGGCGTCCGCAAGTTCCGCTACGGCGAGGCCGAGCACGAGGATCTGATCGGGGTCTCGACCGGCCTCGCCTGGACCGAGGTCGGCGGTGAGCTGCTCTCGATCGAGGCGGTCACCCTGCCGGGCAAGGGGAGGATGACGATCACCGGCAAGCTTGGCGACGTCATGCAGGAGTCGATCCAGGCCGCCAAGAGCTACGTGCGCTCGCGCTCGACCGAGATCGGCATCATCCCGCCGATCTTCGAGAAGACCGACATCCACATCCACGTGCCGGAGGGCGCCACGCCCAAGGACGGGCCGTCGGCCGGCGTCGCCATGGTGACCTCGATCGTCTCGGTGCTGACCAAGATCCCGGTCAAGGCGAGCCTGGCGATGACGGGCGAGATCACGTTGCGCGGCCGGGTGCTGCCGATCGGCGGGCTCAAGGAGAAGCTGCTCGCGGCGTTGCGCGGCGGCATTAAGACCGTGCTGATCCCCAAGGAGAACGAGAAGGACCTGGCCGAGATCCCCGACAACGTCAAGAAGGGGCTGACCATTGTCGGCATGACCACGGTCGACGAGGTGCTGCGCCGGGCCCTGGTGCGGCCGCCGCAGCCAATCGAATGGGCCGAGGTCGAGGCCCAGCCCGTGCCGGCACCGGCCCCCGAGGCGACGGGGGAACCGTCGGCACGCCTGCCGAACTAACGTTTGCAGAGAAAAAAAACGCGTTCGGGCCGCCGAATTGGCAAAAAAACCCGGATTCGGCGGCCTCTGACCGTTGACGACTTGGTTGCGCTCGCTTTACTTTACGCCGACTTGTTGGAGATTGCTCCGGCAGGATGGGGTCATTGTCAAGGGGGTTGCACGGTGAACAAGAACGATCTGGTCGTCGAGGTCGCCAGAAAGTCGGGCATGTCGAAGGCGGATGTGACCAAGGTGGTCGATGCGACGCTCGAAGCTATTACCGACGCGTTGAAGAAGAACGACGACGTTCGGTTCGTCGGCTTCGGCACCTACACGGTGACCGAGCGGAGCGCCACCGAGGGGCGCAATCCGCGCACCGGTGCGCCGATCAAGATTCCGGCATCGAAGCGGGCCAAGTTCAAGCCGGGCAAAGGGTTGAACGACGCCCTGAACTAGCCGGCGGCCGCGACCCGACGCCGGGCGCCGCGCCGCCGTGGCGGCGCCCCCACATGCCCGGCGGTGGTCAGTGCCCGGCGGTGGCCGGCCGATGGGGTCCTGCAAGCACGAGTGGTGCGGGCGGAAGGCTTCGAACCTCCGACACCGGCGGTGTAAACGCCGTGCTCTACCCCTGAGCTACGCCCGCCCGTCGGTGCCGACAGACTAGGCGGGGCACCTGCGCAGGGCAAGTCGCCCGGGCCGGCGGCAGGCTTGACTCCGGCCCCGGCCTTGACTACCTCCAGGCGGCGATCAATCGGGGGGTGTAGCTCAGTCGGTTAGAGCGCTGGCCTGTCACGCCAGAGGCCGCGGGTTCAAGTCCCGTCACTCCCGCCAGCTTCGCGACCCGGCACGCCATCCCACATCCCCGGCAGCCCTGCCGATCAGGGCACGGTGATCGCATTAGGCGGCTGCGAGGATTTTGAGGAGGAAGGCGTCGTCCCAGGCGGCGCGTTTGAGCTTGCCGCGGGTCGAGCCCTGGTCCGGGTTGGCGCGCAGGAGGTTGAGGGCGAAGCGGCGGAGGCGCGCGAGGTTTTCGGGCGCGTGGTCCTTGCGGGCGCGCGCCTGGTCCTCGTCCATGACCACGTCGAGCACCCAGTGCAGACGGTTCTCGATGTGCCAGTGGGTGCGCACGACCTCGGCAAAGCGCGCCGCGGCGAGCGGCGTGGAGAGGAGATAGTAGCGGGTGGCGGTCGTGGCGTGGCCGTCGACCTCGCGCGTCGCGGTCACCTTGCCGACCGCCTGGAGGCCGGGAAATCCGTGGCTTTCGGCCAGCCAGGCGAGATCGTGCACAACCTCGGCACGGCGGGTCTCGATGCGGCCGTGGTCGCCGTCGGTGGTCGCGCAGCGATCGCTCGCCTCTGCCTCCGGATCGTCCAGCAGCAGCCGAACCTCGGCCAGCAACGCCGGCTGGTTGGACTTGAGCGCGAGGCAATAGTCACCACCGCGGTCGAGGATCGCCTGCGCCGTGGCCTTGTGGCCGTGCATGGCATCGGCGGTGACGATCCGGCCGTCCAGCGTCAGCAGGGCGAGCAGCTCGGGCAGCGCCCGGGTCTCGTTGCTGGCGGCGTCGACCTTGCGCTGGCCGAGCACGAGGCGCTGCTCGACCGCCCAGGCGCTGATCAGATGGAGCGGTCGCTGGCCGTGGCGACGGTCGAACGAGCGCCGCGCGGTCTTGCCGTCGACCGCCACCACCTGCGGGCTCGTGCCCGACGCGATGCGCGCGGCGAACGCGGTGACGAAGCGAGCGAAGCCGGCCTCGAATGCGGCAGGATCGAGCAGCCGGAACAGGCGCGAGAAGGTGTCGTGGCTCGGCACGCCACCCGGCAGCGCGAGAAAGCGCCGCAGGAACGGCTCCTTGGCGCGGCCGAACAGGGCCATGTCGACGCAGCCCTCGGCGCCGCACAAGGTCGCCGCGAGCGCGATCAGCAGGATCTCCAGCAGCTCGTGGCGCTGGGCATTGCCCGTCCGCGGGTCCGCCAGATCCGCAAAACACCTCTGAAACCGCTCCATGCCGCCCTCCTCCGCAACCAGGACGACAAGATCAGAAGCATCTTTCCACACAAAAAGATTCAACAAATTCCTTGTGCGATTCCCCTGCCGATCAGGGGGGGCGGCCTTGCGACCGGTCGGCGCGGATGCTAGGTAGGCGCGGCCCTGCCCTGGACTATGCGCGGGCGCGACCTATGGTTCGGGGTGTCGGGCGAAGCCGCCAGTCGACCAGAACGGGAGCGCCGGGATGGATGCCTTGTTGGCGAACTATCTGCCGATCCTGATCTTCCTCGGCATCGCCACGGGCCTCGCCGGGTTGATCCTGGCGGCGTCCTTCGTGATCGCGCGCCAGCGGCCCGACGCCGAGAAACTCTCGCCGTACGAATGCGGCTTCGCGCCTTTCGAGGACGCCCGCGCGCGCTTCGACGTCCGCTTCTATCTGGTCGCGATCTTGTTCATCATCTTCGATCTCGAGGTCGCGTTTCTGTTTCCGTGGGCGGTCTCGCTGGGCAACATCGGCCTGCTCGGCTTCTGGTCGATGATGATCTTCCTCGCCGTGCTGACCATCGGCTTTGCCTACGAGTGGAAGAAAGGGGCGCTGGAATGGGAGTAGCGACGCCGGCCACGGCCCCGGAACGGGCGGCTGCCGCCGACGCCAGGCTGTTCGATCGGGTGGGCGAGGACCTCCAGGACAAGGGCTTCTTCGTCACCCACCTCGACCGCCTGGTCAGCTGGGCGCGCGCGGGCTCGATATGGCCGATGACCTTCGGGCTCGCCTGCTGCGCGGTCGAGATGATGCACGCCGCCGCCTCGCGCTACGATCTCGACCGGTTCGGAGTGGTGTTCCGGCCGAGCCCGCGCCAATCGGACGTCATGATCGTCGCCGGCACGCTGTGCAACAAAATGGCGCCCGCCTTGCGCAAGGTCTACGACCAGATGGCCGAGCCGCGTTACGTCCTCTCGATGGGCTCCTGCGCCAACGGCGGCGGCTACTACCACTACTCCTACTCGGTCGTGCGCGGCTGCGATCGGATCGTCCCGGTCGACGTCTACGTGCCCGGCTGCCCGCCGACCGCCGAGGCGCTGGTGTACGGGATTCTCTTGCTGCAACGCAAAATCCAGCGTACCGGTACGATCGACCGCTGAGGCCGACAGTCGCCTACCTCGAGCGCGTGAGAGCCATGGCCGTCCCGACCCTCGCCGAGCGCGACGAAGCCCTGCGCGAGCTCCTCGACGAGATTGCGCCGGCGCTCGGCGACCTCCTGCTCGAGACCGCCGTCACCCGGGGCGAGCTGACGCTGCGCGTGCCCACCCACGCGATCGCGCGCGTGCTCACCTATCTTCGCGACGCGCCGCAGTGCCAGTTCAAGATGCTGGTCGACCTCTGCGGGGTCGATTACCCGGAACGTGAGCAGCGCTTCGAGGTCGTCTATCATCTGCTGTCGCTCAGGCACAATCAGCGCGTCCGGGTCAAGGTCGCGACCGACGAGACGACGCCGGTGCCGTCGGCGGTCGAGGTGTTCGGCTCGGCGATGTGGTATGAGCGCGAGGCCTGGGATCTCTATGGCGTCTTCTTCGCCGACAATCCGGACCTGCGCCGGCTGCTGACCGACTACGGGTTCGAGGGCCATCCGCTGCGCAAGGACTTTCCGCAGACCGGCTACGTCGAGGTGCGCTACGACGACGAGCAAAAGCGGGTCGTCTACGAGCCGGTCGACCTGCGCCAGGAGTGGCGGAGCTTCGACTTCCTCAGTCCCTGGGAGGGCGGCGGCGTGCTGCCGGGCGACGAGAAGGCGACCGATGGCGCTGGCGGCGCCGGTTGACGAGCGATGCCCGACCTCACGCTCCAGAACTACACTTTGAACTTCGGGCCGCAGCATCCGGCAGCGCATGGCGTGCTGCGCCTCGTGCTCGAGCTCGACGGCGAGGTCGTCGAGCGTGCCGACCCGCACATCGGCCTGTTGCACCGCGGCACCGAGAAGCTGATCGAGTACCGGCCCTACATCCAGAGCGTCGGCTACTTCGACCGCCTCGACTATGTCTCGCCGCTCGCGCAGGAACACGCCTACGTGCTCGCGATCGAGCAGCTGCTCGGAATCGAGATCCCGGTCCGGGCGAAATGGATCCGGGTGCTGTTCGACGAGATCACGCGCATCCTCAACCACCTCCTCAACATCACGACCCTTGCACTCGACATCGGGGCGATGACGCCGCTCCTCTGGGGTTTCGAGGAGCGCGAGAAGCTGATGGAGTTCTATGAGCGCGTCTCGGGCGCGCGCCTGCACGCCAACTACTATCGCCCGGGCGGGGTCGCGCGCGATCTGCCAGACGGGCTCAATGACGACATCCGGGCCTGGATGGCGAGCTTCCCGGCGCTGGTCGACGACATCGAGCGGTTGATCACCGACAACCGGATCTTTCGCCAGCGCCTGGTCGAGATCGGCGTGATTACCGCCGACGAGGCGCAGGACCTCGGCTTCACCGGGCCCATGCTGCGCGCCTCCGGCCTTGCCTGGGACCTGCGCAAGAGCCAGCCCTACGAGGTCTACGAGCAGCTCGACTTCGACATCCCGGTCGGGCGCAACGGCGACTGCTTCGATCGCTACATGGTGCGCATGGCCGAGATGCGCGAGTTGCTCAAGATCATGGCCCAGTGCCTCGACCAGATGCCCAAGGGGCCGGTCAAGCTGGAGGATCGGAAGATCACGCCGCCCAAGCGGTCCGAGCTCAAGCGCTCGATGGAGGCGCTCATCCATCACTTCAAGCTCTACACCGAAGGCTTTCATGTGCCGGCCGGCGAGACCTACGCCGCGGTCGAGGCACCGAAGGGCGAGTTCGGGGTCTATCTGGTCGCCGACGGCACCAATCGGCCCTGGCGCTGCAAGATCCGGGCAAGCAGCTATCCCCATCTGGCGGCGCTCGAGCAGATGGCCAAGGGCCACATGCTGGCCGACATCCCGGCGATCATCGGCTCGCTCGACATCGTATTCGGGGAGATCGACCGGTGAGCGCGCCGGCGGCGCCGCCCGTGACCGCGAACGAGCCGTTCGCGTTCACGGCCGAGAACGAGGCGTTGGCCAGAACCGCGATCGCGCGCTACCCGGCGGGCCGCCAGGCGAGCGCGGTGCTGGCGCTGCTCACGCTCGCCCAAAAGCAGTGCGGCGGCTGGCTGCCGCAGCCGGCGCTCGACCATGTCGCCCTTCGCCTCTCGATGCCGACCATCCGGGTCTACGAGGTCGCCTCCTTCTACGACATGCTCAACACGCGGCCGGTCGGCCGCACCCAGGTCCGGGTCTGCACGACCACGCCCTGCTGGCTGTGCGGCTCGGACGACGTCGTGCGGGCCTGTCACGACGTGCTCGGCATCGAGATCGGCCAGTCGACCGGCGACGGCCGCTTCTTCCTGCGCGAGTTCGAGTGCCTGGGCGCCTGCGCCAACGCGCCGATCCTCTGGGTCGACGACGACTACTACGAGGATCTGACCTACGACACGACGAAGGCGGTCCTCGAGGCGCTCATGCGTGGCGAGCGGCCGCAGCCGGGCTCTCAGACCGGACGGCGCGCCTCGATGCCGGCAGGCGGCAAGAAGACGCTGCTGATCGATCCGCACGAGCGGGACAACGGCCACGACCCGGGGCCGGGCCGTCCGGACGAAGAGCCGGTCGAGAAGGCGAAGCCCGAGGCCGAGGTCAAGCAGCACGCCGCCCGCACCGAGCGGCAGGGGCGGCCGGCCCACACGGCCGGCGAGCGACCCGGGCCCGGAGACCGGTCCAGGCCCGGCAAGCACGACCGAGCGGCGGGGAAGGCGAAGACTCCCGATGCTGGCTGACAAGGACCGCATCTTCACCAACCTCTACGGCGAGCACGACTGGCGATTGCCGGGGGCGCGCCGGCGCGGCGACTGGGACGGCACCAAGGGCCTGATCGCCCAGGGCCGCGACTGGATCGTGGCGCAGGTCAAGGAATCGGGCCTGCGCGGGCGCGGTGGCGCCGGCTTTCCGACCGGCCTCAAGATGTCCTTCATGCCCAAGAAGTCGGACGGCGGCCCGACCTACCTCGTGCTCAACGCCGACGAGAGCGAGCCCGGCACCTGCAAGGACCGGGAGATCCTGCGCCACGACCCGCACAAGCTGCTCGAGGGCTGCCTGATCGCCGGCGTCGGCATGGGCGCGACCGCCTGCTACATCTACATCCGGGGCGAGTACATCCGCGAGGCCGAGATCCTCCAGGCCGCGATCGACGAGGCCTACGCCGAAGGCCTGATCGGCAAGGACGCCTGCGGCTCGGGCTACGACTACGAGATCTACCTGCACCGGGGGGCCGGCGCCTACATCTGCGGCGAGGAGACGGGCCTCCTCGAGAGCCTCGAAGGCAAGAAGGGCCAGCCGCGCCTCAAGCCGCCGTTCCCGGCCGCGGTCGGCCTCTACGGCCGGCCGAGCACGGTTTCCAATGTCGAGACGATTGCGGTCATCCCGACCATCCTGCGGCGCGGCGCCGCCTGGTTCGCGGGCTTCGGCCGGCCGAACAACACGGGCACCAAGATCTACTGCATCTCGGGCCACGTGAGGCAGCCGTGCACGGTCGAGGAGGAGATGAGCATCCCCTTGCGCGAGCTGATCGACAAGCACGCGGGCGGCGTCCGCGGCGGCTGGGACAATTTGCTCGCGGTGATTCCGGGCGGCGCCTCGGTGCCGCTGATCCCGAAGTCGATCTGCGGCGATGTGCTGATGGACTTCGACGCGCTCCGCGACGTCCAGAGCGGGCTCGGCACCGCGGGCGTGATCGTGATGGACAAGTCGACCGACGTCGTCGCCGCGATCGCCCGGTTGTCCAAGTTCTACATGCACGAGTCCTGCGGCCAGTGCACGCCCTGTCGCGAGGGCACCGGCTGGCTTTGGCGAATGCTGATCCGGATTGGCGAGGGCCGCGCCGAGCTCTCCGAGATCGACCTGTTGCAGGATGTCACTAAAGAGATCGAGGGCCATACCATCTGCGCCCTCGGCGATGCCGCCGCTTGGCCGGTCCAGGGCCTGATCCGCCACTTCCGGCCCGAGCTCGAGCGCCGGATCAAGGACTACCAACGCAGCCGGCGCGCGGCCTGAGCCGGGCGAGGAGCCAGAGCGCAATGCCGAAACTGACCGTCGACGGCCTGGAGATCGAGGTCCCGCCCGGCTCCACGGTGCTCCAGGCCTGCGAGGCGGCCGGCCGCGAGATCCCGGTCTTCTGCTACCACCCGCGCCTCAACATCGCCGGCAACTGCCGGATGTGCCTGGTCGAGATGGAAAAGTCGCCGAAGCCCATAGCGTCCTGCGCGATGCCGGCGGGCGAGGGGATGGTGATCAAGACCGACACGGCCCTGGTCCACAAGGCCCGCAAGGGCGTGCTCGAGATGCTGCTGATCAACCACCCGCTCGATTGCCCGATCTGCGATCAGGGCGGCGAGTGCGACCTGCAGGACCTGACGCTCTTCTACGGACCCGACCATTCGCGCTTCAAGGAGAACAAGCGGACCGTCACCGACAAGGAGCTCGGGCCCCTGATCTCGACCCACATGACCCGCTGCATCCATTGCACCCGCTGCATCCGCTTCCTCACCGAGGTCGCCGGCCTCGAGGAGCTCGGCGCCACGGGCCGCGGCGAGCACATGGAGATCGGCACCTGGATCGAGCGCGCGGTGATGTCCGAGCTGCAGGGCAACACGATCGACATCTGCCCCGTCGGGGCTTTGAACTCCAAGCCCTACGAGTACCGGGCGCGCTCGTGGGAACTGCGCAAAACCGAATCGGTCGACGTCCTGGACGCGGTCGGCTGCAACATCCGGGTCGACGCGCGCGGCCCCGAGGTCATGCGGATCGTGCCGCGCCTGCACGAGGACATCAACGAGGAGTGGATCTCCGACAAGACCCGTTTTTCGTATGATGGCCTGAAAAAACGCCGCCTCGACGTGCCCATGGTCAAGCGCGACGGCAAGCTCCGGCCCGCGGCCTGGCGGGAAGCGTTCGTCGCGATCCGGGAGCGCCTCGACGGTCTGAGTGGCGACAGGATCGGCGCGATCACGGGCGACCTCGTCGACTGCGAGGCGATGGTCGTCCTAAAGGACCTCATGACGGCGCTGGAATCGCCGCATCTCGACTGCCGCCAAAGCGGTGCCAGGCTCGATCCCAGGGCGCGCTGCGGCTATCTCTTCAACACCACGATTGCCGGCATCGAGCAGGCCGACCTCTGTCTCTTGATCGGCAGCAATCCGCGCTTCGAGGCTTCGCTGATCAACGCCCGCCTGCGCAAGCGCTGGCGCCAGGGCGGCTTCACGGTCGCCCGCATCGGCATGCCTGCGGACCTGACCTACCCGGTCCAGGACCTCGGCGCGGGTCCGCAGACGCTGGCAGCGCTCGCCGACGGCAGCCACGAGTTCGCAAAGCGCCTCGAGCAGGCAGAACGGCCGATGCTGATCCTCGGCCAGGGCGCGCTCCGGCGCGGCGAGGGGGCTGCCATCCTCGCAGCCGCGCGCGAGATGGCCGAGGCCTTCGGCTTCGTCAAGGAGGGCTGGAACGGTTTCAACGTCCTTCACACCGCAGCCGCCCGGGTCGGCGGCCTCGACCTCGGCCTCGTTCCGGGCAAGGGCGGCCTCGATGTCGACGGGATGCTGCAGGCGGCGGGCAAGGGCGAGCTCGAGGTCCTGTTTCTGCTCGGCGCCGACGAGCTTGACCTCGACGGCATCGGCGACGCCTTCGTCATCTACCAGGGCCACCACGGCGACCGCGGCGCCAGGCGTGCCGACGTGATCCTGCCCGGCGCCGCCTACACCGAGAAGAACGCGACCTACGTCAACACCGAGGGCCGGCCGCAGCGGACGCGGCTCGCGGTCTTCCCGCCGGGCGAGGCCCGCGAGGACTGGAAGATCCTGCGCGCGCTGTCAGAGGCCCTCGGGCGCACGCTGCCGCTCGACACGCTGGCTCAGGTGCGCGCCCGCATGGCCGATATCGCCCCCCAGCTCGCCCAGCCGGACGTGATCCAGCCGGCACCCTGGCGGGCTTTCGGCCGGAAGGGCAAGCTCGAGGGCTCCCCCTTCATCAGCCCGATCGTCGATTTCTACCGGACCGATCCGATCTCGCGCGCCTCCCTGATCATGGCGGAGTGCAGCGCGCTGCACAGCCCGGTCCCAGAGCCGGCGACCGGCACCCATGGCTAGCTTTTGGACCGGCTATGCCTGGCCCACGATCTGGATCGTGATGCAGATCGTCGTCGTGGTCGTGCCGCTGCTCCTGGCCGTGGCCTATCTGACCTACGCCGAGCGCAAGGTGATCGCCGCGATGCAGCTCCGCCAGGGGCCGATGGTGGTGGGCCCCCTCGGCCTCTTGCAGCCGATCGCCGACGGTCTCAAGCTCCTGGTCAAGGAGACCGTGATCCCGAGCGGCGCCAACAAGGTCGTGTTCATCGCCGCGCCGATGATCACCTTCACGCTTGCCCTGATCGGCTGGGCGGTGATCCCGTTCGGCGATGGCCTCGTGATCGCCGACATCAACGTGGGCGTGCTCTACCTGTTCGCGATCAGCTCGCTCGGCGTCTACGGCATCATCATGGCCGGCTGGGCCAGCAACTCGCGCTACGCCTTCCTGGGCGCCCTGCGCTCGGCTGCCCAGATGGTCTCCTACGAGATCTCGATCGGCCTGATCATCATCAACGTCCTGATCACGGTCGGCTCGCTCAATCTGTCGGCGATCGTGCGCGCCCAGGCGGGCCTCTGGTTCTTCATCCCGCATTTTCCGATGTTCGCGATCTTTATCGCCTCGATCCTGGCCGAGACCAATCGCCACCCATTCGATCTGCCCGAGGCCGAGGCCGAGCTCGTGTCCGGCTACAACGTCGAATACTCGGCGATGACGTTCGCGCTCTTCTTCCTCGGCGAATACGCCAACATGATCCTGATGAGCGCCATGGCCTCGATCCTGTTCCTGGGCGGCTGGCTGCCGCCGTTCGGGGTCGCGCCCTTCACCTGGATCCCGGGCCCGATCTGGCTGATCGCCAAGATCTGCCTGATCCTGTTCGTGTTCATCTGGGCGCGCGCCACCTTGCCCCGCTACCGCTACGATCAGCTGATGCGCCTCGGCTGGAAGGTGTTTCTGCCGGCCTCCCTGCTCTGGGTCGTCCTGACCTCGGGCTTCCTGGTCGCGACCGGCAACCTGCCGCACTGAGCGCCGGAGAGATCCCATGGCCTGGCTCGACCGCACCGCCCGCACGCTGCTCTGGCAGGAGCTGGTCTCGGGTTTCGCGCTGACCTTGCGCTACATGTTCAAGCGCAGCGTGACACTGAACTATCCCTACGAGAAGGGGCCGCTCAGCCCGCGCTTTCGCGGCGAGCATGCGCTGCGCCGCTACCCGAACGGCGAGGAGCGCTGCATCGCCTGCAAGCTGTGCGAGGCGATCTGCCCGGCGCAGGCGATCACGATCGAATCCGAGCCGCGCCCGGACGGCTCGCGCCGGACCACGCGCTACGACATCGACATGGTCAAGTGCATCTACTGCGGCATGTGCGAGGAATCCTGCCCGGTCGATGCGATCGTGCAGGGGCCCAACTTCGAGTTCGCGACCGAGACCCGCGCCGAGCTGTTCTACAACAAGGAAAAGCTGCTCGCCAACGGCGCGCGATGGGAGCGCGAGATCGCGGCCAACCTTGTCGCCGATGCGCCTTACCGCTAAACCCTGGGGCGGCCGCACCCGAGACGGGACGGCGCCGAGGATGTCATGACGTTTGCGCTCCTGGTCTTCTACCTGCTCGCGGCGGTCGCGGTGGCGGCCGGCGTCATGGTCATCTCGGCGCGCAACCCGGTCCATTCGGTGCTGTTCCTGATCCTCGCGTTCTTCAACACCGCGGGCCTGTTCGTGCTGCTCGGCGCCGAGTTCCTGGCGATGGTCCTGGTCGTGGTCTACGTCGGCGCGGTGGCCGTCCTGTTCCTGTTCGTGGTCATGATGCTCGACATCAACTTCGTCCGCCTGCGCGAGGGTTTTCTCCAGTACCTGCCGATCGGAGCGTTGATCGGCCTGGTCCTGCTGGTCGAACTGGTCCTGGTGCTCGGCAACTGGGGGCTCTCGGCGGAGGCCAGCCAGGGCATGGCGGCGCAGCCCGTGCCGGCCGAGGTCAGCAACATCGAGGCGTTGGGCAATCTCCTCTACACCGACTATTTCTACCTGTTCCAGGCGGCCGGCCTGATCCTTTTGGTCGCGATCATCGGCGCGATCACGCTGACGCTGCGTCACAAGCCCGATGCGCGTCGCCAGCGCATCGCCCTCCAGGTCCACCGCCGGCGCGAGGAGAGCGTCGAGCTGCGCAAGGTCCAGCCTGGGAGCGGGATCTGATGGCGATCCCGCTCGCCCACTACCTGACGGTCGCCGCGATCCTGTTCACGCTCGGCATCTTCGGCATCTTCCTCAACCGCAAGAACGTGATCATCATCCTGATGTCGATCGAGCTGATGCTGCTCGCGATCAACGTCAACTTCGTCGCCTTCTCGGCCTATCTGGGCGACCTCGCGGGCCAGGTCTTCGCGATGTTCGTGCTCACGGTCGCGGCAGCCGAGGCCGCGATCGGGCTCGCGATCCTGGTCGTCTACTTCCGCAACCGCGGCAGCATCGAGGTTGAGGACATCAACCTCATGCGGGGCTGAGCGGCCGTGTTCGCGGCGCTCGTGGTCTTCCTGCCGCTGCTCGGTGCTGTGATCGCCGGCCTGTTCGGCCGGCTGATCGGCGATCGCGCTGCCCAGCTCGTGACCTGCGGCGGCCTGATCCTGGCGGCGCTCTGCTCCTGGGTCGTGCTCGCCGAGGTGGTCGAAGGGGCGCCGTTCAAGGTCGAGCTGTTCCGCTGGGTGCACACCGGCACCTTCGAGGCCGACTGGGCGCTCCGGGTCGACGTGCTGACCGCGGTCATGATGTTCACCGTCTCGACCGTGTCCGCGATCATCCACGTCTACTCGATCGGCTACATGGCGCACGACCCGAGCATCCCACGCTTCATGAGCTATCTGTCGCTGTTCACCTTCTTCATGCTGGCGCTGGTCACCTCGGACAACTTCCTCCAGCTGTTCTTTGGCTGGGAGGGGGTGGGTCTGCTCTCCTATCTGCTGATCGGCTTCTGGTACACGCGGCCCTCGGCCTGCGCCGCCGCGATCAAGGCGTTCCTAGTCAACCGGGTCGGTGACTTCGGCTTCGTGCTCGGCATCGCCGCCGTCTACCTCGTATTCGATTCGGTCGAGTTCGATACGGTGTTCGGCAACGCCGGCAAGTTCGCCGATACCAACCTTCTGGTGTTCGGCCACAGCTTCGATACGCTGACCGTGATCTGCCTCTTGCTGTTCGTCGGCGCCATGGGCAAGTCCGCCCAGCTCGGCCTGCACACCTGGCTGCCGGATGCGATGGAGGGCCCGACCCCGGTCTCGGCCCTGATCCACGCCGCCACCATGGTGACCGCGGGCGTGTTCCTGGTCGCCCGCTGCTCGCCGCTCTTCGAGCACAGCACCACAGCACTCGCCGTCGTTGCCTTCATCGGCGCCAGCACGGCCTTGTTCGCGGCCACGGTCGCGCTGGTCCAGACCGACATCAAGCGGGTGATCGCCTATTCGACCTGCTCGCAGCTCGGCTACATGTTCTTTGCCTGCGGCGTCTCCGCCTATGCCGCCGGCATCTTCCACCTCTACACCCACGCCTTCTTCAAAGCGCTCCTGTTCCTCGGCGCGGGCTCCGTGATCCACGCCATGTCGGACGAGCAGGACATGCGCAAGATGGGCGGCATCTGGCGCCGGATCCCGATCACCTACGCGGTCATGTGGGTGGGCTCGCTGGCGCTGGCCGGCCTGCCGTTCTTCTCCGGCTACTTCTCCAAGGATCTGATCCTGGAAGCCGCCTGGGCGGCGCCCGGACCGGTCGCGCGCTATGCCTTCTGGCTCGGCACGATCGCGGCCGTGCTGACCGCGTTCTACTCCTGGCGCCTCCTGTTCCTGACCTTCCACGGGCGTTCGCGGGCGGCGCCCGAGGTCATGGCACACGTCCACGAGAGCCCGAAGGTCATGACCATCCCCTTGATCCTGCTCGCGGTCGGCGCGACTTTCGCCGGCATCGCAGGATTGCCGATGGTCGACCCGTCGGGCGCGTTCTGGAAGGGCTCGATCGTCGTCCTGGCCGAGCCCTCCGTGATCGAGGAGGCCCATCAGGTGCCGTTCCTGGTCAAGATCCTGCCGCTGATCATGGGCGTGATCGGGATCGGGATTGCCTGGCTGATGTACATCCGCGAGCCCGGCCTGCCGGCGCGCCTCGCTGCCAGCTTCGGCGGCCTCTACCGCTTCCTGCTCAACAAATGGTACTTCGACGAGCTCTACGACTTCCTGTTCGTCGAGCCGGCCAAGCGCCTGGGCTACGGCCTCTGGCAGCTGATCGACATCGGCGTGATCGACAACTTCGGCCCCAATGGCGTGGCCGCGAGCGCCTTGACAGTGGCGCGGCGCGCGGTCCGCCTGCAGACCGGCTACCTCTACCACTACGCGTTCGCCATGCTGATCGGGGTCGCATCCCTGGTCACCTGGTACATGTTCGTGCGCTGAGGGACAGGGCAATGAGCGACTGGCCGCTGCTCTCCCTCGTCATCTTCCTGCCGCTCGCGGGTGCTGCCTTCATCCTTTTGATCCGCGGCGAGCCCGAGGTCGTGGCCCAGAACGCGCGCAGCGTGGCCCTTTGGACCGCGAGCATCACCTTCCTCCTGTCGCTCCTGATCTGGGGCAATTTCGACCCCTCGCGCGCCGACTTCCAGCTGGTCGAGAAGGTCGAGTGGTTCGCTGGCTTCGAGATCAGCTATCATGTCGGCATCGACGGCATCTCGCTCTTCCTCGTGCTCCTTTCCACCCTCATCACGCTGATCTGCGTGCTCGTCTCCTGGCAGTCGATCCAGTTTCGCGTCAAAGAGTACATGGTCGCCTTCCTCGTCATGGAAACCTTCATGGTCGGGGTGTTCTGCGCTCTCGACCTCGTGCTCTTCTATCTGTTCTTCGAGGGCATCCTGATCCCGATGTTCCTGATCATCGGGATCTGGGGCGGGCCGCGCCGGATCTATTCCGCGTTCAAGTTCTTCCTGTACACGCTGGCCGGCTCGGTGCTCTTCCTGGTCGCGGTCCTGGTCATGTATCTCAAGGCCGGCACGACCGACATGCCGACCCTGATGGGCGCCCATTTCGATCCGACGCTCCAGAAATGGCTCTGGCTCGCGATGTTCGCCTCGTTCGCGGTCAAGGTGCCGATGTGGCCGTTCCACACCTGGCTGCCGGACGCCCACGTCGAGGCGCCGACCGCGGGCTCGGTGGTGCTGGCCGGCATCCTGCTCAAGCTCGGCGGCTACGGCTATCTGCGGTTCTCGCTGCCGATGCTGCCCGACGCCTCGGTGTTCTTCACGCCCATGATCTTCGCGCTCTCGATCGTCGCGATCGTCTACACGTCGCTGGTGGCACTCATGCAGAGCGACATGAAGAAGCTGATCGCCTACAGCTCGGTCGCCCACATGGGCATCGTCACGATCGGGATCTTCACCCTCAACCCGCTCGGCATCGCGGGCTCGATCGTCCAGATGCTGAGCCATGGCCTCGTCTCGGGCGCGCTCTTCATGTGCGTGGGCGTCGTCTACGACCGCGTCCACTCCAGAGAGATCGCGAGCTACGGCGGCCTTGCCGAGCGCATGCCTGCCTACGCGACGGCGTTCATGCTGTTCATGCTGGCCTCGATCGGCCTGCCCGGGACCTCGGGCTTCGTCGGCGAGATCCTGGTGATCATCGGCGTGTTCCAGATCAACAGCTGGGTCGCGGCGCTGGCCGCGACCGGCATGATCCTCGGTGCCGCCTACATGCTCTGGCTGTACCGGCGGGTGATCTTCGGCGCGCTGCTCCAGGGCCATCTGCGGACGATCCGCGACCTGCGGCCGCACGAGGTCGCGGCCTTCGCGCCGCTCGCCCTCCTGGTCCTGATCATGGGGGTCTATCCGGCCCTGTTCCTCGACCCGATGGCGGCCTCGGTCGATCATTTGCTGGCCCAGGTCGCGGGCCAGCCGGCGACCACCACGGCCGCCCTGCTCGTGGCCCACTGAGCGGCGCCAGAGGCTGGAAATCGCGATGTTCGCCCTGACACCCGCGGTCACCGAGATCTTCCTCGCAGGCATGGCGCTGGCGCTCCTGATGGTCGGCGCCTTCCGCGGCCGCGAGCCGGAGGCGGCCCGGCTGGTGACGCCGCTTGCCGTGATGGCGATGGTGGTCGGCCTGTTCATCCTGACCTTCGGCAGCCATGCGCGCGCCTACACCTTCGGCGGTCAGTTCGTGACCGGCAGCTTTGCGGTCTACCTCAAGGTCCTGGTGCTGCTCGGCGCGGCGGTCTGCCTCGGCATGTCCTCCGACTTCCTGCAACGCGAGGGCATCGAGCGGTTCGAGTTCCCGGTGCTGGCACTGTTCTCCACCGTCGGCATGCTAATGATGATCTCGGCCAACAGCCTGATCGCGCTCTACCTCTCGCTCGAGCTCCAGAGCCTGCCGCTCTACGTGATGACCGCGTTCCATCGCGACCAGACCCGCTCGACCGAGGCCGGTCTTAAATATTTCGTGCTCGGCGCGCTCGCCTCGGGCCTTCTGCTCTACGGCTGCTCGCTGGTCTACGGCTTCACCGGCACGTTGTCCTTCGAGGGCTTGGCCGAGCTGCTGCGGTCGGGGGCCGAGGGCCAGATGGCGATCGGCATCGGGGCGCTGATCGGGCTCGTGTTCATCGCCGCCGGGCTCGCCTTCAAGCTCGCCGCGGTGCCGTTCCACATGTGGATCCCGGACGTCTACGAGGGTGCTCCGACCCCGGTCACCGCGTTCCTGGCGGCAGCACCGAAGGTCGCCGCAATGGGCCTGACCCTCCGCGTCCTCTACGAGCCCTTCGGCCACTGGGCCGCCCAGTGGCAGCAGATCGTGGTCTTCATCTCGATCGCGTCGATGCTGCTCGGCGCCTTCGCCGCGATCGGCCAGACCAACATCAAGCGCCTGCTCGCCTACAGCGGCATCGGCCACATGGGCTTCGCGCTGGTAGGGCTCGCGGCCGGCACCGAGCAGGGCGCCTACAGCGTCCTGATCTACATGGCGATCTACGTTGTCATGGTCGTCGGCACCTTCGGCTGCGTGCTGGTCATGCGCCGGCATGGTGCTGCGGTCGAGACGATCGACGATCTGGCCGGGCTCGCGGGCCGGCAGCCGCTGCTGGCGGCAGCGCTCGCGGTCTTCATGTTCTCGCTCGCCGGGATTCCGCCGCTCGCCGGCTTCTTCGGCAAGCTGTATGTGTTCCTGGCCGCGATCCAGGCGGGCCTGGTGCCGCTCGCGGTGATCGGCGTGCTGGCCAGCGTGGTCGGCGCCTACTACTATCTGCGGATCGTCAAGGTGATGTATTTCGACGAGGCGCGCGAGGCCTTCGATCAGCCGATCGGCCGCGAGTTCCGGGTCGTGATCGGCGTCACCGCGGTCCTCAATGTCGTGTTCTGCCTGCATCCGAGCCCGTTGTTGAGCCAGGCCCAGGCTGCGGCAGCGGCTCTGCTGTCGTGACGTTTGAAGCCCGGCTGCCGGACGGCTACATCCTGCAGGCGCACGACCGGCTTGCCAGCACCAACGACGAGGCCATGCGGCTGGCGGCGGCGGGCGCGCCGGCCGGGGTCGTGGTCCTGGCGCGCGAGCAGACCCGTGGCCGCGGCCGCCATGGCCGGGCCTGGGCCTCGCCGCAGGGCAACCTTTACGCCTCGGTCGTGCTCCGCCCGGACTGCGCCATGGCGGTCGCGGCGCAGCTCTCGCTGGTGGCTGGCCTCGCTCTCGCCGAGACCCTGGCGGCCCTCGGCCCGGCGGATCTCGATCTGGCGCTCAAATGGCCGAACGACGTCCTGCTCGGCGGCGCCAAGACCGCGGGCGTCTTGCTCGAAGGCAGCAGCGATGCCGACGGTCGGGCCGCCTGGGTCGTGATCGGCACCGGCGTCAACCTCGCGAGCTGCCCGGACGACACGCCCTATCCGGCGACCTGCCTCGCGTGCGAAGGCTTTGCCGACCTTTCCCCGCAGGCGCTGCTCGAAGCTTATCTAGCATCCCTCGATGGCTGGCTCGGGCGCTGGCAGAGCACGGGCTTCGGCGCCGTGCGCCAGGCCTGGCTCGCGCGCGCCTTGCGGCTCGGCGGCGAGATCAGGCTCAGGCTCGAGCGGGGCGAGCTCTTCGGCCGCTTCCTCGATCTGACCGACACCGGCTCGCTGCTGCTCGAGCAGGAAGGCGGCCGCCGGCGCGAGATCGCCGCCGGCGAGGTCCTCGAGCTGGATCGCTGAGCCATGGCCCGGACCCTGCTGCTGGCGATCGACGTCGGCAACACCAACACCGTGTTCGCGCTCTACCGCGAGCGCCAGGCGCAGGGCCAATGGCGGATCTCGACCGTGCGCGAGCGGACGGCGGACGAGTATGCCGCCGCGCTCACCCAGCTGATGGCGCTCAAAGGCTTCGGCCAGGGCGACATCGGCGCGGCGGCGATCTCCTCGGTCGTGCCCCAGGCGCTGACCCCGCTCAAGAGCATGTGCCAGGAGTTCTTCAATTGCACGGCCAAGGTGGTTGGTGAGAACCTCGGCGTCACCATCCAGGTCGCGATCGACAACCCCCGCGAGGTCGGCGCCGACCGCTTAGTCAACGCCGTCGCCGCCCACGGCCGCTATGGCGGGCCGCTGATCGTGGTCGATTTCGGCACCGCGACCACCTTTGACGTCGTCGACGGCGAGGGCCGCTACTGCGGCGGCGTGATCGCGACCGGGATCAACCTGTCGCTCGAGGCGCTGCATCGGGCAGCCGCCAAGCTGCCGCGGGTGGCGGTCGAGCGGCCGCCCTCCGTGATCGGCAGCTCGACCGTGACCGCCATGCAATCCGGCGTCTATTGGGGCTACATCAGCCTGATCGAAGGCATGGTCGCCAGGATCAGGGCCGAGTTCGGCGAGCCCATGAAGGTGATCGCGACGGGCGGCCTTGCCGGCCTGTTCGCCGGCGCCACCGCGGTCATCGAGCACGTCGACCGCGACCTGACCATGGCCGGTCTGGTCGAGCTGTTCTATGCCAATCGAGCCCAGCAGTCGAACTGAGGACGGGTATGCAGACTTCGGAATTGCTGTTCGTGCCACTCGGCGGGGCCGGCGAGATCGGCTTGAATATGAACCTCTACGGCCTCGATGGCCAGTGGCTGATGGTCGACCTGGGCATCAGCTTCGCCGACGAGACCCTGCCGGGCGTCGAGATCGTGCTGCCCGATCCGCGCTTCATCGAGGCGCAAAGCGCCGATCTCTGCGGCTTGGTTCTGACCCACGCCCATGAGGATCATTTCGGCGCCATCCCCTATCTCTGGCCGCGGCTGCGCTGCCCGATCTGGTGCACCCGGTTCACCGCCGCGGTGCTGCGCCGCAAGCTCGAGGAGAGCCGCATCAAGGGCGTGCCGGTCAACGTCGTGGCGCCGGGCGAGCGCTTTCGGGTCGGGCCCTTCGATTGCGCGCTGATCCAGGTCACCCATTCGATCCCGGAAGCGCATGCGCTCGCGCTCCGGACGCCGCTCGGTAACGTTTTGCACACCGGCGACTGGAAGCTCGATCCGGCGCCTCTGGTCGGGCCGCTCACCGGCAGCGATGCGCTCGAGGCCTTCGGCCACGAGGGCGTGCTCGCGATGGTCGCGGATTCGACCAACATCCTGAACCCCGGCACCTCGGGCTCTGAGGCCGAGGTCCGCGACAGCCTTCGGGAGCTGGTCGGCCGGCAGACGCAGCGGGTCGTGCTGACCACCTTCGCGTCCAACATCGCGCGCCTTTCGACCGCGCTCGCGGTCGCGCAGGCGAGTGGGCGCGAGGTTGCGGCCGTCGGGCGCTCGATGCGGCGGATGATCGAGGCGGCGCGCGAGGTGGGCTACCTCCGGGGCGTCCCCGACCTGCTCGACGAGCGGACGGCCGGCGAACTGCCGCGTCACAAGGTGTTGTGGCTCGCGACCGGCTGCCAGGGCGAGCCGCGGGCGGCGCTGACCCGGATTGCTGCCGGCCAGCATCCGACCCTGGCACTCGAGCCCGGCGACGTCGTGATCTTCTCCTCCAAAATCATCCCCGGCAACGAGCGCATCCTCTACAATCTGCACAACGCCCTGATCCGCGGCGGCATCGAGGTGATTACCGAGGAAGACCACTTCGTCCACGTCTCGGGCCATCCCTGCCGCGACGAGGTGGCACAGATGTATCGCTGGATCCGGCCAAAGATCGCGATCCCGGTCCATGGCGAGGCGCGCCACCTGCACGAGCATCTGGCCTTCGCCCGCGACCTCGGGGTGCCCCAGCAGATCGAGGTCCGCAACGGCGACGTCGTGCGCTTGGCGCCGGCGCCCGCGGAGGTGATCGACGAGGTGCCGACCGGCCGTCTGGTGCTCGAGAACGACGGGCTGGTCGCGGCCGGCGACGATCTGTTCCGGACCCGCCGCCGGCTGATGGCGCATGGCACGGTCCTGGTCGGGCTGGTGCTCGACCGTTACGGCACATTGCTCGCAGCCCCCCAGCTCTCGACCTTCGGGGCGGTCGACCTCGAGCGCGAGCCGGACCTCGCGGCGACCGTGCGGAGCGCGATCGAGGATGCCGTGGAGGCGCTCGACGACGATGCCGCGCTCGACGACGAGCAGATCCGGGCCGCGGTCCGGGTCGCCGTCCGGCGGGCCTTCAAACTGGTGCGCGAGAAGCGGCCGATCATCGAGATCCAGATCACCCGCCTGGATCGGGCCGCGCTCGAGGGGCTGTACGACGAGGCTGGAGCCGCCTGATGATCGGCCGGCTGAACCACGTCGCGGTCGCGGTGCCCGATCTCGACGCCGCGGTGGCGCAATACCGTGACCTGCTCGGCGCCAAAGTATCGCCGCCGGCAGCGCAGCCGGCGCATGGCGTGACCACGGTATTCGTCGAGCTGGCTAACACCAAGATCGAGCTCCTGCACCCGCTGGGGGCGGACTCGCCGATCGCGGCCTTCCTCGAGCGCCAGCCGAGCGGCGGCATCCACCACCTCTGCTACGAGGTCGAGGACATCCTGGCCGCCCGCGACCATCTGCTGACCCAAGGTGCCCGCGTGCTGGGGGATGGCGTGCCCAGGCAGGGTGCCCACGACCGCCCGGTGCTTTTCCTCCATCCGAAGGACTTCAGCGGCACCCTGATCGAGCTCGAGCAGGCCTGAACGATCCATGACCTGGTTCGCGACCGGGGTCACGTTCGCGCTGGTCTGGTGGCTGGTCCTGTTCATGGTCCTGCCGTTCGGCGCGCGGCCGCCGGATCAGGTCGTGCCCGGCACGGCGCCGAGCGCGCCGGCCAAGCCCAGGATCGGGCTCAAGTTCCTGATAACCACGATGATCGCGATGATCTTGACCGCGCTGATCCTCTGGTTGATTGACAGCGGCCTCATTCAGCTGCGTCCGACGGCGTGAGCCTCTATCGCAGACGGTTGCTCAACTAGCGATTTATGCGACGTTTTCTTAGCTAGAGAATTTGTAGACCCGTGTATCTTACTGATTTACGATAATATTTTGTCCTGGACGATGACCGTCGGCGGCCGCGGAAGGGTGTTCGGGGCATAGGCAGGCGCAAGGGTCTTCAAATCTCTGTGATCGGCCTCGATCACCGTTCCAAAGCGCCGCCCGGTCCCACCTTACTCTTCCGTCGCCCCGGGCAAGTCCGGACTGCTAAAATTTGAGAAAAAATTGCTACCAATCACGCTGTGAAATTTGCCGGTTAGTTTACTTATTCATCGTGAAATTTCTCTTGCCATCGGGAGCGCGAGGGTCCCATATTAGTCTGGTGTTCATGGGATGTTTCCCCTGTGACACCCGACTTGAGGCGTTTCCTCCCTACCTTAGCCGCGTCAGACCTCTGACGCGGCTTTTTTCGTCGGGAACCTCCGAAAGCAATGTGTTACCGGCGGAAGCCGAGAGAGCACTGCGCTTCGCGAGAGGGCGCCCGACCTGAAGGGTCGCGACTGCGATCCGGCGAATGAGATGGGGGATGGGCCTGCGCCGTGGCCGAAGGCGGTCGCCATGCGATCGACTTCTCAACCCAGGGGAGAGAGCGGGCGACCCCAGGCGGCCGACGACCCGGCGGACCTTGCCGGCGCGCCGCGTCGCGCGGGGGGCGCGGGCCGGCGGCGGCGGAATTGTCATGCCGGCGCGATCCGCCTAGAGTGGCGCCCCTTTGATCTGCCATCCCGAGCGAGACCCAGATGCGGCTGTCGCGGTACTTTCTGCCGTTGCTCAAGGAGACCCCGGCCGAGGCGCAGATCGTCTCCCACCAGTTGATGCTGCGGGCCGGCATGATCAGGCAGAGCTCGGCGGGCATCTACAGCTGGCTGCCGCTCGGCCTGCGGGTGCTCAAGCGCGTCGAGCAGATCGTTCGCGAGGAGATGGACGCGGCCGGCTGCCACGAGATCCTGATGCCGACGATCCAGCCGGCCGAGCTGTGGCAGGAGAGCGGCCGCTACGACGACTATGGCAAGGAGATGCTGCGGATCAGCGACCGCCACGAGCGCCCGATGCTCTACGGGCCGACCCACGAGGAGGTGGTCACCGACATCTTCCGCCGCAGCATCAGGAGCTATCGCGACCTGCCGGTCAACCTCTACCAGATCCAATGGAAGTTCCGGGACGAGATCCGGCCCCGCTTCGGGGTCATGCGCGGCCGCGAGTTCTACATGAAGGACAACTATTCCTTCGACCTCGACGTCGAAGGCGCGAAGCGCTCCTACGACAATATGTTCGTGGCGTATCTCAAGACGTTCCGGCGGATGGGCCTGACCGCGATCCCGATGCGCGCGGCGAGCGGTGCCATCGGCGGCGACATGAGCCACGAATTTCAGGTCCTGGCGGCGACCGGCGAGAGCCAGGTCTACTACGACCCGGCCTTCGAAGAGCTCGATCTGGTCCGGAGCGTGCCGGACCTCGAGCAGCTGAAGGCGCTCTACGCCGCGACCGACGAGCGCCATGATCCCGCGAGCTGCCCGGTGCCGGCCGAGCGCCTGCGCTCGGGCCGCGGCATCGAGGTCGGTCAGATCTTCTACTTCGGGACCAAGTACTCGAAGGTCCTGGGCGCCACCGTCATGGGCCCGGACGGCCAGGAGACCCCGGTCGAGATGGGCTCCTACGGGATCGGCGTCTCGCGCCTGGTCGGCGCCCTGATCGAGGTCTTCCACGACGAGGCCGGCATCCAGTGGCCGGAGGCGGTCGCGCCCTTCAAGCTCGGCCTGATCCATCTGCGGCCCGGCGACCCTGCCTGCGACGAGGTCGTCGGCGCCCTCGAGACCAGCCTTGCCAAGGCCGGCCTCGAGGTGCTGACCGACGATCGCGACGAGAGTGCCGGCGCCAAGTTCGCCGCCATGGACCTGATCGGCCTGCCCTGGCAGGCGGTGGTGGGGCCGCGCGGCGTCAAGCAGGGCGTGGTCGAGCTGAAATCGCGCGCGACCGGCGAGCGCGTCGAGCTCGCGCCCGAAGCGCTGGTCGCGCGGCTCGCCGCCTGATGGTCGCCGTCGGACGGCTCAGGGCTTGATGTTCGCCCCGGTCGAACGGCTGATCGCCGGGCGCTATCTGCGCGCGCGCCGCGAGGAGGGCTTCATTTCGGTGATCGCCGCCTTCTCGCTGCTCGGGATCGCTCTCGGCGTCGCGACGCTCATCGTCGTGCTCGCGGTGATGAGCGGCTTTCGGGCCGAGCTGCTCGGTCGCGTCCTCGGCCTCAACGGCCACGTCACGGTCCAGACCGGGCCCCAGGGCCTGAACGACTTCGATGCGCTCGCCGAGCGTCTGCGCGCGGCCGATGGCGTGCTCGCGGTGACGCCACTGGTCACCGGGCAGGCGATGGCGACCGCCAACGGCATCGCGTCGGGGGCGGTGGTGCACGGCATCCGGCCCGCCGATCTGGCCGCGCGCGCCACCATCGCCGAGCACCTGATCGGCGGCTCGGTCGCGCGGCTGACCGACGATCAGGTCGCGATCGGCTCGCGCATGGCCTTTCGCATGGGGCTCCGCCTCGGCGATCGCCTGACCCTGATCTCGCCCCAGGGCACGCCGACGGCGTTCGGCACCGTGCCGCGCGTCAAGGCCTACCAGATCGGCGCGATCTTCGAGGTCGGCATGTACGAGTACGACAGCTCGTTCGTATTCATGCCGCTCGAGGCGGCCCAGCTGTACTTCCAGCTCGAGGGCCGCGCCAACGAGCTCGAGGTCATGGTCGCCGATCCGGACCGGGTGGCGGGCTATCGCCGGGAACTCGCACCGCTCGTCGGCAACGAGGGCCAGCTGGTCGACTGGCAGCAGGCCAACGCCTCGTTCTTCACGGCGCTCAAGGTCGAGCGCAACGTGATGTTCCTGATCCTCAGCCTGATCATCATGGTCGCGGCCTTCAACATCATCTCGAGCATGATCATGCTGGTCAAGGACAAGGGCCGCGACATTGCGATCCTCAGGACCATGGGCGCCACCCGCGGCGTCATCATGCGCGTGTTCTTCATGAGCGGCGCCGCGATCGGGGTCACCGGCACGCTCGCGGGCTTCCTGCTCGGGCTCGTGTTCGCCGAAAACATCGAGACCATCCGGCAGTGGCTGCAGGTGCTGACCGGGACCAACCTGTTCTCGGCCGAGATCTATTTCCTCTCGCATCTGCCGGCCCGGATCGAGACCCGCGACGTGCTGAGCGTGGTCCTGATGAGCCTCGCTTTGTCGCTGCTCGCCACGCTCTATCCATCCTGGCGGGCGGCCCGCCTCGATCCGGTCGAAGCGCTGCGCTATGAGTGAGCGCGCATCGGGCCCCCCGGCCGCGTGGTGGCCGGCTCGGGCATGAGCGGCGTCACGCTGCAGCTGAAGGGGATCGGCCGACGCTTCCGCCAGGGCGAAGGCTGGCTCGAGGTCCTGCGCGGCGTCGACCTGGAGCTGTCGCCCGGCGCCGTGGTCGCCCTGATGGGGCCGTCCGGCTCGGGCAAGTCGACGCTTTTGCAGATCGCCGGCCTGCTCGAGCATCCGGACGACGGCGAGGTGCTGCTCGGCGGGCGCGCCTGTGGCCGGCTGTCGGATGCCGAGCGCACCCGGATCCGGCGCGAGAGCCTGGGCTTCGTCTATCAGTTCCATCATCTGCTGCCCGAGTTCAGCGCGCTCGAGAACGTGATGCTGCCGGGCATGCTGGCCGGGCACAGCCGGAGTGCGGCCCGAACGCGGGCGCGCGAGCTTCTGACCGCGCTCGGGGTCGAGCGCCGCGAGAGTCACCGGCCGGCGCGCCTTTCGGGCGGCGAGCAGCAGCGGGTCGCGATCGCCCGGGCAATGGCCAACCGGCCGGCCGTGCTGCTCGCCGACGAGCCGACCGGCAACCTCGACGAGGCGACCGCCGGCGCGGTCTTCACAACCCTGGTCGAGGCCGCCCGCGAGACCTCGGCCACGCTCCTGGTCGCGACCCACAACGCCGAGCTCGCCGCCCGCGCCGACGCCATGCTGCGGCTGCACAACGGCCTGATCGAGCGGCCGTAGCCCCGGCAGGTGCGGCGCGCCGGGCTCAAGGCCGCCAGAAGCGGGGCGTCAGCAGCACCAGCACCGTGAACAGCTCGAGCCGTCCGAGCAGCATCTCGAAGGCAAGGATCCACTTGGCGCCATCGGGCAGGCTCGCAAAGTTGCCGGCCGGACCGATGATCGGGCCGAGCCCCGGCCCGACATTGCCGATCGCCTGCACGGTGCCGCTGAGCGCCGTCTGCCAGTCCAGGCCGAAGGCGCCGAGACTGACCGTGCCGAGCCCGACCGCAAGGAAATAGATCGCCAGGAACGCCATGACGCCCTCGACCACGTCGACCGAGAGCGGCTTGCCGTCGTAGGTGCGATGCGCGATCGCATGCGGCATGAAGCGCCGCTGGATGTGCTCCCGCAGCACGATCAGCAGCACGCGGAAGCGGAAGACCTTGATCGCGCCGGACGTCGAGCCGGTACAGCCGCCGACGAACATCAAATAGAAGAAAACGGCGTCCGCGAGCGGTCCCCAGACCCCGAAATCATCGGAAGCGTAGCCGGTCGTCGTCATGATCGAGGTGGCGTTGAAGGCCGCCAGCCGGAACGCGTCGGGAATCGGCCGCCCGCCGTGCCAATACAGCCAGAGCGTGAGCACGGCGACGCTGGCCCCGAGAATCAGGAGCATGACCCGCGCCTGCCGGTCCCACAGGATCGACCAGTCGCCGCGGATCACGCGCACATAGAGCAGGAACGGCATCGCGCCCGCGAGCATGAACGCCACGCCCACCCACTGCGCCAGCGGCGAGAAGCCCGTGAACGAAGAGTTGCGGGTCGCGTAACCGCCTGTAGAAAGGGTGGTCATGGCGTAGGCGATGGCGTCGAACAGCGTCATGCCGGCGGCCTGGTAGGCGACCACACAGGCGATCGAGAGGACGGCGTAGGCGACGCACAGGGCCGCGGTCACTGCCGCCAGCCGCGGCATCGGCTTGTCCGAGCGGTCGGAGGATTCGGTGTGGAACAGCTGCATGCCGCCGGTGCGCAGCCAGGGCAGGATGGCGATCGCCATGACCACGATGCCGACCCCGCCCAGCCACTGCAGCAGCGCCCGCCACAAGAGGATGCTCTTGGGCATGCTGTCGAGCCCGACCAGCACCGTCGAGCCGGTCGTCGTGACCCCGGACATGGTCTCGAAGAAGGCGTCGGTGTAGCTCAGCTTGAGCTCCGAGAAGACCAGCGGCAGAGCACCGACCGCCGGCACCGAGAACCAGGCGAGGAAGGTCAGCACATAGGCCTGTCGAAGCGTCAGGACCCCGATCGAGCCCCGGTTGGCGAGCACGAACAGGCCGCCGAGCCCGATCGAGAGCACGGCTGCGATCGAGAAGGGCTCCGGCGGCTGCCGGCCGGACAGCCAGTTGAGGGTCGCGGGCACCAGCATCGCCACCGCGATCGCGCAGATCAGGACGCCGATCACGAACAGCACGGGACGAAGGTCGATCATCGGCACAACCGCGCTCGAGAGTGGCTCGATCCGGTGCCGGCGACGGCCGCGCCGTCGCCAGCCGGACCAGCGACGGCGAGGCATGACAGTCGGATCGACGGCCTGTCAACGTCGACATGCGAAGCGGTTGAGCCCGCGGGCAGGCTGGCCTAGGTTGCGGTGTCCGCCGCGCACCGGAGCCATCGCTTGCGTCACGCCCCCTTCGTCCATCTCCGCGTCCGCTCCTGCTACTCGCTGCTCGAGAGCACGGTGCGGCTGGAGGAGTTGGTGCAACGTTGCCGGGCGGACGCCATGCCCGCGGTCGGGATCGCCGATCGGGCCAATCTGTTCGACGCGCTCGCGATCGGCCAGGAGGCCGCCAAGGCGGGCGTGCAGGCGCTGGTCGGCTGTCTGCTGCCGCTGGCCGTCGACGACCCCGCGAGCGCCAACGGCAGGCCCGCGGCGCCCGCCTGGCTGCCGGTCCTGGTCCAGAGCCAGAGCGGCTACCAAAACCTGCTGAAGCTGCTGAGTCGCGCCTATCTCGGCGGTGATGGCGGCGCGCCGGAGGTCCGGCTCGATGACCTGGCGGGCGCCGCGGACGGGCTGATCGCGCTCACCGGTGGCCCCGAGGGGCCGCTCGGCCGGGCACTGCTGCACGGCAACCGCGGTCTCGGCGAGGCGCTGCTGACCCGGCTCGCGGCGCTGTTCCCGGGCCGGCTTTACGTCGAGCTGATGCGCCACGGGCTCGCGGCCGAGGAGGAGATCGAGCCTGCCCTGATCGACCTCGCCCTCGAGCGCGGTCTGCCGCTGGTCGCGACCAACGACGTGCACTTCATCGACGCCGCCGACTACGAGGCGCACGACGTCCTGTTGTGCATCGCCGATGGCGCTCAGGTCGGCCAGGAGCAGCGCCGCCGGCTGACGCCCCAGCACCGGCTCAAGAGTGCTGCCGAGATGGCGGAGCTGTTCGCCGATCTGCCCGAGGCGACCCGGAATACGCTCGTGATCGCGCAACGCTGCGCCTTCATGATCCCGACCCGGGCGCCGATCCTACCCAATTTTCCGACCACGACCGGCCGCGACGAGGCGACCGAGCTCCGGTTCCAGGCCGAGGCGGGGCTCGCCGAGCGGCTTGCTGCCGGTCGGGTTCCGGAGGCAGATTTCGATGTGTCGGCAGCACCCTATCGCGAGCGACTGCAATACGAGTTGAACGTCATCATCGGCATGCAATACGAGGGCTATTTCCTGATCGTCGCCGACTTCATCCGCTGGGCCAAGGGACGCGGCATCCCGGTCGGCCCGGGGCGCGGCTCTGGAGCGGGCTCGGTGGTCGCCTGGTCGCTCGCGATCACCGATCTCGACCCGCTCCGCTTCGGCCTCCTGTTCGAGCGCTTCCTGAACCCGGAGCGGGTGTCGATGCCGGACTTCGACGTCGACTTCTGCCAGGATCGGCGCGACGAGGTGATCCGCTACGTGCGCGCCAAATACGGCGACGACCGCGTCGCGGCGATCATCACCTTCGGCAAGCTGCAGGCGCGCGCGGTGCTGCGCGACGTCGGCCGGGCGCTCGGCATGCCCTATGGCCAGGTCGACCGGGTGGCCAAGCTGGTGCCGTTCAACCCGGCCCATCCGCCAACCCTCGAGCAGGCGCTCGAGCTCGAGCCCAGGCTCGCCGACGCGGCGCGCGAGGACGAGCAGATCGACCGCCTGATCGCGATCGCGCAGAAGCTCGAGGGGCTGCCGCGCCACGCCTCGACCCATGCCGCCGGGCGTCGTGATCGGCGACCGGCCGCTCGACGGGCTGGTGCCGCTCTACCGCGACCCGCGCTCCGACATGCCGGTCACCCAGTTCAACATGAAGGACGTCGAGAAGGCGGGCCTGGTCAAGTTCGACTTTCTCGGACTGACCACGCTGACCCTTTTGGTGCTGGCCGAGCGCCTGGTCAACGAGCGTGGCGGCAGGCTCGAGCTCGCGGCGCTGCCGCTCGACGATCCGGCGACCTTCGCGCTCCTGGGCAAGGGCGATACCGCCGGCGTGTTCCAGCTGGAATCCGGCGGCATGCGCGATGCCCTGCGCAAGCTCAAGCCCGACAGCTTCGACGACATCATCGCCATGAATGCGCTCTATCGGCCGGGGCCGATGGACAACATCCCGCGCTACATCAACTGCAAGCACGGCGTCGAGCAGCCGGAATACCTGCACCCGCTGCTCGAGCCGATCCTGAAAGAGACCTACGGCGTCATCATCTACCAGGAGCAGGTGATGCAGATCGCCCGCGAGCTCGCGGGCTATTCCCTGGGCGGCGCTGACCTTCTGCGGCGCGCCATGGGCAAGAAGATCAAGGCCGAGATGGATGCCCAGCGCGAGACCTTCATCGAAGGGGCGGTCGCGCGCGGCGTCTCGCAGAAGCTCGCGACCGCGATCTTCGAGCAGGTGGCCAAGTTCGCCTCCTACGGCTTTCCCAAGGCGCACGCCACCGCCTATGCGCTCCTCGCCTACCAGACCGCCTGGCTCAAAGCCAACCACCCGCTCGAGTTCTTCGCCGCGGCCATGACCATGGACCGCGCCAATCAGGACCGCCTCACCATCTACCGCCAGGAGATCGCCAAAGCCGCAATCGCGCTGCTGCCGCCGGACGTCAACCACGGCGATGCCAACTTCACGGTGGAGGACCGGCCGGATGGCGCCGCGATCCGCTATGCGCTGGCCGCGATCCGCGGCGTCGGCGTCCAGGCCGTGGACGCCCTGGTCGCCGAGCGCGAGCAGAACGGGCGGTTCGAGGATCTGTTCGATCTCGCCGCCCGCGCCGGCGGCAAGGTTTTGAACCGCCGTCTGCTGGAAGCGCTGATCAAGGCCGGCGCGCTCGATGCCCTGCATCCCAACCGGCAGCAGGCGCTGGCCGGCATCGATCTGGCGCTGCGCTACGGCGCCGCCCACGCCGAGCAGGCGGCGAGTGACCAGGTGAGCCTGTTCGGCAGCCTGCTCGAGCAGCCGCAGCTGCCCAGACCGCGCCTGCCCGAGGCTCCCGACCTGCCTCAGCTCGAGCGCTTGCAGCAGGAGTTCGAAGCGCTCGGCTGCTACCTCACCGCGCATCCGCTCGAGGGCTATCGGGCAAGTCTCGCCAAGCTCGGGGTCACGCCGTCGGACCAGCTGGCGCTGTGCGGCGGCCTGCGGGTCAAGCTCGCCGGGATCGTGCTCGGCAAGCAGGAGCGCTCGACCGCCCGCTCGCGCTTTGCCTTCGTTCAGCTCTCGGACCCCTGCGGCGTCTTCGAGGTGACGCTGTTCGCCGAGCAGCTGGCCGAGGCGCGCGCCCTGTTCGAGACCAGCCAGCCGCTGCTGGTCGAAGGCGACGTCCGGCTCGACGGCGAGGCCGTCAAGGTGCTGGCGTCGTCGGTGACCGCGCTGGATGTGGCGCTCGCCAATGGTGGCCGCCGGCTCGAGAGCCAGATCGAGGTCCGGCTCACCGACGCGCGCGCGATCGAAGGCCTGGCCGACCTTCTCGGGCCGCACGGCGATGGCAGTGCCCGGGTCCGGGTCGTCCTGCCGCTCGATGCCGAGGAAGTTGCGATCGAGCTCGGCGAGGCGCATCGGCTCGCGCTGGTGCGACGGATCGACCTGGAGCGCCGGGCCGGCGTGTTGAGCGTCGTCGATCTTTAATCGCGCGGCGGCCTCGCAAGGCTTGTCAAACGGGGCGCCAGTCACTACACAGCTGACCATCCCTCACGCGGGTCGCGAGCCCAGCACGCAAGGCTGGCTCGTGTTCCGGTGTCCGAAGAGGACCAGACCCGCGGCGGCTAACCGGAGCGTGGAAGCAGATCATGGCAATCCCGAGCTTCACGATGCGCCAGCTACTCGAGGCTGGCGTTCATTTCGGCCATCAGACGCGGCGCTGGAACCCCAAGATGGCGCCGTATCTGTTCGGTGTGCGCAACGGCGTGCACATCGTCGACCTCACCCAGACCGTGCCGCTGCTCTATCGGGCATTGGTCGCGACCCGCGACGTCGCCGCCGGCGGCGGCCGCATCCTGTTCGTCGGCACCAAGCGCCAGGCGCAGGAGCCGGTCGCCCGGTCGGCCAAGCGATCCGGCCAGTACTTCGTCAACCACCGCTGGCTGGGCGGCATGTTGACCAATTGGAAGACCATCTCGCAGTCGATCCGCCGCCTGCGCGAGCTCGAGGGGAGGCTCGCCGAGGGCACGGTCGGTTTGACCAAGAAAGAGACCCTGCAGCTGACCCGCGAGCGCGACAAGCTCGAGCGGGCGCTCGGCGGCATCAAGGACATGGGCGGGCTGCCCGACCTGATCTTCGCCATCGACACCAACAAGGAGGCGATCGCGATCGCCGAGGCCAAGGTTTTGGGCATCCCCGTGGTCGCGATCGTCGACAGCAACTCCGCCCCCGACGGTATCGCTTATCCGGTGCCGGGCAATGACGATGCCTCGCGCGCGATCAACCTCTATTGCGATCTCATGGTCGGTGCGGTGCTCGACGGCATCCAGGCCGAGATGACGGCGTCGGGCGCCGACCTCGGCGAGATCGAGACTTTGCCCGAAGCGCTGGTCAGCGACGGCGAGGACCGTGCGGACCCCGATCCAGGCGAGGCGGCCGCAGAGGTGCCGGCGAACGGCGACGACCGGGAGGCGACGGCAGCAGCGCCGGCATCGTCCGCGGAGGGTGCCGGCGTCCCGGAACCGGATCAGCCGTCGCCCGGCGGTTCCTGACGCCGGCAGCCGCGCGGCCGGTCCGGACAGAATCCAGCAAGCGAGTACGACAGCCGATGGCAGGAATCACCGCAGCTCTCGTCAAGCAACTGCGCGATCAGACCGGCGCCGGCATGATGGACTGCAAGGCGGCGCTGACCGAAGCTGGGGGCGACCTTGAGGTCGCGACCGACTGGCTGCGCAAGAAGGGCCTCGCGGCCGCCGCCAAGAAGGCCGGGCGGCTCACCTCCGAGGGCCTGATCGGCCTCGAGGTCGAGGCCCGCCGCGGCGCCGTGGTCGAGATCAACTCGGAGACCGATTTCGTCGCGCGCAACGAGACCTTCCAGAGCTTAGTGCGCACGGTCGCCGGGCTGGCGCTCGAGGCCGGCGGCGACCTCGAGCGGCTGCTGCAACGGTCGGTCCCGGCGAGCGGACGGACCGTGGCCACGGAAATCGCGCAGGCGATCTCGGTGATCGGTGAGAACATCAATTTGCGCCGGAGCACCCTCGTCGAGGTCGACCAGGGGGTCGTCGGCAGCTATATCCACGGCGCCCTCGCTCCCGGCCTCGGCAAGATCGGGGTCCTGGTCGGCCTGCGCTCAGAAGGCGATGCCGAGCCGCTCGCGGCCCTCGGCAAGCAGCTCGCGATGCACATCGCCGCCGCCCGGCCGCAGGCGGTCAGCGCCGATCGGCTCGACCCGGACCTGGTCGCCCGCGAGCGCGCGATCTACGCCGAGCAGGCCCGCGCCAGCGGCAAGCCGGACAACATCGTCGACAAGATCGTGGACGGGCGGATGCGCAAGTATCACGAGGAGGTCGTGCTCCTCGAGCAGCCGTTCGTGATCGACCCCGACCTCAAGGTCAAGGACGCGCTCGACCGGCTGGCCCAGACCCAGGGCAGCCCGATCGCGGTCACCGGTTTCGTGCGCTTCGCCTTGGGCGAGGGTTTGGCGCCGAAGCCGTCCAACCTGGCCGACGAGGTCGCCGAGCTGACCGGCGCCTGACGCCCGGGCCGTGACGGCTGCGGCAGCCGAGCCCGGTCGCGGCCACGCTCTTAACTGTGATCTAACCGCGCGCGCGTAGCACGAGGCGGACCAGCGCCGATGACCGAGGTGACCGAGCCACTGCCGCGCTTTCGCCGGGTGCTCCTGAAGATGTCGGGGGAGGCGTTGATGGGCGATCGCGGCTTCGGCCACGATCCCTCGACCCTCGGCCGGCTCGCGGGGGAGGTGCAGAGCGTGCACGCGAGCGGGGTCGAGCAGTGCCTCGTGGTCGGTGGCGGCAACATGGTGCGCGGCGAGCAATACGCCGCCAACGGCATCGAGCGCACGACGGGCGACTACATGGGGATGCTCGCGACCGTGATCAACGCGCTCGCGATCCAGAGCGTGCTCGAGCAGGCCGGGCTGCAGACAAGGGTGCTCTCGGCGATCCCCATGGCCGCGGTCTGCGAGCCTTACATCCGCCGCCGCGCGATCCGCCACATGGAGAAGGGCCGCGTTGTGATCTGCGCCGGCGGCACCGGCAATCCGTTCTTCACGACCGACACCGCGGCCGCCTTGCGGGCGGCCGAGCTCGGCTGCGACGTCCTGCTCAAGGGCACCAAGGTGGACGGCGTCTACTCGGCCGATCCGATGCGCGACAAGGACGCGGTGCGCTTCGACCGGCTAACCTACCACGAGGTCCTGGCGAGAGACCTCAAGGTCATGGATGCGCCCGCGATCTCGCTGGCCCGCGAGAGCGCCATCCCGATCATCGTGTTCTCGCTGCGCACCCCCGGCGCCCTGATCCGGGTGTTGCGCGGCGACGGCCCGCATACGATGATCATGGAGGAGGCGCCAAGAACGAAGGAGGTTGGTCATGAGCGGCTTCGACCTGGCTGATCTCAGGAAGCGCATGAACGGCGCCCTCGAGGTGTTGCGCAAGGAGTTCGCGGGCCTGCGCACCGGGCGCGCTTCGGCCAGCCTGTTGGAGCCGATCTCGGTCGCGGCCTACGGCGGCGAGATGCCGCTCAATCAGGTCGGCACGATTGGGGTGCCGGAGCCGCGCCTCTTATCGGTGCAGGTCTGGGACAAGGGTCTGGTCAAGGCGGTCGAGAAGGCGATCCGAACCTCCGACCTCGGCCTCAACCCCGCCGTCGAGGGCACCCTGATCCGGGTCCCGATCCCTGAACTGAGCGAAGAGCGGCGCGCCGAGCTCGCCAAGGTCGCGGCGCGCTACGCCGAAGCCGCCAGGGTCGCGGTCCGCAACGTGCGGCGCGACGGCATGGAGCAGCTCAAGCGCCAGGAAAAGGAGAGCGAGATCTCCCAGGACGAGCACCACAAGGTCGCCCACCAACTGCAGGAGCTGACCGACAGTGAGGTCAAGCAGATCAACGACATGCTGGCGGCGAAAGAATCCGAGATCATGACCATCTGAGCCCGCGATGCCCTCGCGAACCTCGATCGAACCGGTGGCCGCGACGCGGTCGCCCGAAACCGCTGCGACCGACGGCGGCCTCGAGCATGTGGCGATCATCATGGACGGCAACCGGCGCTGGGCGAAGCTGCGCGGCATGCCGCCAGTGTTCGGCCATCAGCGCGGCGCCGAGGCGGTGCGCCGGACGGTGGAGGGCTGTCGGGAGCGCGACATCCGCTATCTGACCCTGTTCGCGTTCTCCTCGGAGAACTGGCGGCGGCCGGCGAGCGAGGTCAACGAGCTGATGAATCTGCTGCGCTTCTATTTGCGCCGCGAGATCAATGAGCTGGCCCGCAGCGGCGTCCGCCTGCGCTTTTTGGGCGAGCGCGAGTTGATGGCCGGCGACATCGCCGACATGATGGCGGACGCCGAGCAGCGCACCCAGCACAATGCCGGGCTGACGCTCACCATCGCGCTCAATTACGGCAGCCGGCGCGAGATCGCGCAGGCCGCGCGGCAGCTCGCCGAGCGGGTGGTCGCCGGCGCGCTGGACTGCGAAGCGATCGACGAGGACCTGTTCGGCCGGGCGCTGAACAGCCTCGGCCTGCCGGACCCCGATCTTCTGATCCGGACCAGCGGCGAGCAGCGCTTGTCCAACTTCATGCTCTGGCAGATGGCGTATACCGAGCTCGTGTTCCTGCCGGTCCATTGGCCCGAGTTCGACCAGCGGCACCTGGCCGAGGCGATCGCCGAGTTCCGGCGGCGCGAGCGCCGTTACGGGGCATCGGGTGGCTGAGCGCGATCCGGCGCTCGGGCTGCGCGTCCTCTCGGCCCTGGCGCTGCTGCCGATCGCGCTTGCGGTGGTCGTGCTCGGCGGCTGGTGGTTTGCCGGCTGTGTCGCCCTGATGGTCGCTCTGATGGCGTGGGAATGGGCCGGGCTCTGCGGCCGCCGTTTCGGCCCGCAAAGCGGCCGGGTCGCGGGCGGCGCGGTCCTGCTGGCCGGCGTTGCCGCGGTGCTGCTGCTGGCCGCGGGCCGGCCGGAGGCGGCGCTCGCCTGCCTCCTGGGTGGCGCCTTGCTCGCCGGGGTCGTGGCCTGGGCGGTCGGCGGCCCGCCGATCCTGACCGGCCTCGGCGTCGGCTATCTCGGCCTGCCGGCGCTGGCGTTGATCTGGTTGCGGTCGGTGCCGGATCTGGGGCTGGGCCTGCTGCTGGCCCTGCTGGTCGTGGTCTGGACGACGGATACCGCGGCCTATGTCGCGGGCCGCAGCCTGGGCGGGCCGCGGCTTGCGCCGGTGGTCAGCCCGAGCAAGACGTGGTCGGGCCTCTTTGGCGGGGTGCTCGGGGCGGCGCTCGCGGGCGCGCTCGCCGCCTGGCTGCTGGGCTCCGGGCGCCTGGCGCAGGGTGCCGGTCTCGGCGCGGTTCTGGCCGCCGTCGCGCAGGCCGGCGATCTGGTCGAAATCGGCGTTCAAGCGCGCGGCCGGGGTCAAGGACAGCGGCAGCCTGATCCCGGGCCACGGCGGCGTCCTGGACCGGGTCGACGGCCTGCTGCTCGCCGCACCCCTTATGGCGCTTTGGGGTCTGATCGCCGGCCCCGAGGGCTTGCCGTGGCCCTAGCCTGGTCTACTGAGCCGCAGCGCAGCGTGACCATTCTCGGCGCCACCGGATCGGTCGGGCGGAGCACGCTCGATCTGATCGGCGGCGCGCCGGAGCGCTACCGGGTCGAGGCGCTGACCGCGCAGCGGAACGTCGACGCCCTCGCCGCGCTGGCGGTGAGCCATGGCGCCAGGCTCGCGGTGATCGGCGATCCGGCCGGTTATCCTCGCCTTTGCGATGCCCTGGCCGGTACCGGGATTGCGGCCGCCGCCGGTCCGGAGGGGCTGGCCGAGGCGGCGGCGCGACCGGCCGATTGGGTGATGGCGGCGATCGTCGGTGCGGCCGGGCTCGGCCCGACGCTGACCGCGGTTCGCCGGTCGGCGATGGTGGCGCTGGCCACCAAGGAGTGCCTGGTCTGTGCCGGGGCGCTGCTGATGGCCGAGGTCGAGACCAGCGGTGCCGTGCTGTTGCCGGTCGATTCCGAGCACAATGCGATCTTTCAGGCGCTGCGTGGCGAGCCGACCGAAAGCGTCGAGCGTCTGATCCTGACCGCGTCGGGGGGGCCGTTTCGAGGCCGCACGCGCGCCGGCATGACGAGCGTCACGCCGCGTGAGGCGGTCGCTCATCCCAACTGGAGCATGGGCGCCAAGATCTCGGTCGATTCGGCGACCATGATGAACAAGGGCCTCGAGCTGATCGAGGCCCATCATCTCTTCGGCCTCGGGGAGGATCGGATCGACATCCTGGTCCATCCGGAATCGATCGTGCACAGCCTGGTCGCCTTCCGCGACGGCTCGGTGCTCGCCCAGCTCGGCCAGCCGGACATGCGCATCCCGATCGCCCATACGCTCGGCTGGCCCGAGCGGATCAGCGCGCCGACCCCGCGCCTCGATCTCGGCCGGATCGCGCGGCTGACCTTCGAGGCGCCCGACGAGGAGCGCTTTCCCGCGCTCAGGATCGCGCGCCAGGCGCTGCGGGCGGGCGGCACGACCCCGACCGTGCTCAACGCCGCGAACGAAATTGCGGTCGGCGCGTTCCTCGCGGAACGGATCGGCTTTCTCGACATCGTCGCGGTGGTCGAGGGCGTGCTCGATGCCTGCGTCGGGGCGGCGGCGGCGAGCCTGGACGAAATCCTGGCGGTCGACGCGCTCGCGCGGCGGCAGGCCGAGACGCTGGTCGCCCGCCAGCCGCAGGCAGCGGTCGGCATCGCTTGAGGAGCGGCTATGACTCTGCTGGCAAACATCGGCCTCTACGTGGTTCCGTTCCTGGTCATCCTGTCGATCGTGGTTTTCGTGCACGAGCTCGGCCACTATCTGATCGCCCGTCGCAACGGGGTCCGGGTCGACGTGTTCTCGATCGGCTTCGGTCCCGAGCTGTTCGGCTTCAACGATCGCGCCGGCACCCGCTGGAAGTTCAGCGCCCTGCCGCTCGGCGGCTACGTCAAGATGTACGGCGACGCTGACCCCTCCAGCTCGACCATCGATCTTGGCGCCTTGCCGGAGCCCGACAGCTTTCCGGCCAAGAGCGTCCTGCAGCGGATGGCGATCGTGGTCGCCGGGCCATTCGCCAACTTCGCCTTCGCGATCGTCGTGCTCGGCCTCCTGTTCGCGACGGTCGGCCGTCCGGTGACGCCGGCCGAGGTCGGCGAGGTCCAACCCGGCAGTGCCGCCGAAGCCGCCGGCCTGTTGCCCGGCGATCGGATCGTGGCAGTCGATGGCTCCGCGCTTGCAAGCTTCGAGGAGCTCCAGGAGGTGGTCCGAGACAGCGGCGGAGTCACGTTGACCTTCACGATCGAGCGGGCAGGACAGACCCTCGATCTGAAGGTCACCCCGCGCCAGACCGAGATCACCGATCGGTTCGGCCAGGTGCATCGGGTCGGGCTGATCGGGGTCAGCCGCTCCGGGGTCGAGTTCCAACGCACCAACCCGCTGCTCGCGCTAGTCGAGGGCGGCAGCGAGACCTTTCATTTGATCGGCGGCACGCTCTCGGCGCTCGGCGAGATGATCATCGGCAGCCGGACCACCGAGGAGCTCGGCGGTCCCTTGCGCATCGCGCAGATGTCGGGCGAGATCGCGCGCGACGGCGCGGTGCCGCTGATCTGGTTTACCGCCGTATTGTCCATCAACCTCGGCCTGATTAACCTCTTCCCGATTCCGATGCTCGATGGCGGCCACCTGGTGCTCTATGCGATCGAGGGACTGCGCGGCCGGCCGCTCAACGAGCGCAGCCAGGAGGTCGCCTTCCGGTTCGGCCTCGTGCTCGTGCTGACGCTGATGGTGTTCGCGACATGGAACGACCTGGTTCAACTCAACGTGATCGAATTCTTTAAGGGCCTGGTCTCCTAGGGAGGGGGGCCGTGCCCGCCAAGAACCCGCGGGAGGAACGATGGCGCAGCGTCTGGCCGCGTGCGTGGCGGTTGTCTGGCTGCTGCTCGGCGGCCTCGGCCAGGGCCTGAGCCCGGCGCAGGCGCAGCAGCCGGGACCCCCGCCCGAACCGGCCCGGGATGCCAGCGCCCAGGGCGTCATCGAGGACATCCGGGTCGAGGGCAACCAGCGCATCGAGGTCGCGACCATCCGCAGCTACATGGTGGTCGAGGTGGGCGATCCGTTCGACCCCGCCAAGCTCGATCAGTCGCTCAAGAACCTCTATGCCACCGGCCTGTTCGACGACGTGGCCCTCAGCCGCGAGGGCGATACCCTGGTCGTCAAGGTGGTCGAGAACCCGATCATCAACCGGATCGCGTTCGAGGGCAACAAGCACCTCGATGACCAGACCTTGACCAACGAGGTCCAGCTGCGCCCACGCGTCGTCTATACGCGCTCGCGGGTGCAAAACGCCGTCAGCCGGATCCTCGAACTCTACCGGCGCAACGGTCGCTTCGCCGCGACCGTCGAGCCCAAGGTCATCGAGCTCGAGCAGAACCGCGTCGATCTGGTGTTCGAGATCAATGAGGGCGCGTTGACCGACGTCTCGCGGATCGTGTTCATCGGCAATCACGCGTTCAGCGCCGGTACCCTGCGCGGCGTCATCCAGACCAAGGAGGCGGCCTGGTGGCGCTTCCTGAGCACCGACGACACCTACGATCCGGACCGGCTCGCATTCGATCAGGAGCTGCTGCGCCGTTTCTACCTCGCGCGCGGCTATGCCGACTTCAACGTGCGCTCCGCGATCGCGGAGCTGACCCCTGACGGGCGCAACTTCGTCATCACCTTCTCGCTCGAGGAGGGCGAGCACTACACCTTCGGCAAGATCGATCTGGAGTCCAAGCTGCCCGACCTGCAGCCTCAGCAGCTGCGCAAGCAGCTCGCGACCGAGTCGGGCAACCCCTACAACGCCGACGAGATCGAGGCCTCGGTGACCGCGCTGACCGACGAGATCGGCAAGCTCGGTTACGCCTTCGTGCAGGTCGAGCCGCAGCCGACCAAGCACGTCGACGAGCACGTCATCGACATCAACTACGTGATCAACGAGGGACCGCGGGTCTACATCGAACGGATCGATATCGTCGGCAATCTGCGCACCCTCGACAAGGTCATCCGGCGCGAGTTCCGGGTCGACGAGGGCGACGCCTTCAACACCGCCCTGCTGCGTCGGTCGCGGCAGCGGATCCAGGACCTCGGCTATTTCGAAAAGGTCGACATGAAGACCCTGCCGGGATCGAGCCCGGACAAGACCGTGGTCCAGGTCGAGGTCGCCGAGCGCTCGACCGGCGAGCTGTCGTTCGGCGCCGGCTATTCGACCTCGGAAGGGCCGCTCGGCGATATTCGTCTAAGCGAGCGCAATCTCCTCGGCCGCGGCCAGTCGGTCCGCGCTGACTTCACGATCTCGGCGCGCACCCAACAGATCGACTTCAGCTTCACCGAGCCCTACTTCCTCGACCGGGACCTCGCGGCCGGCATCGACATCTTCGACCGCAAGACCAATTTTCAAAGTGAAAGCTCATTCGACCAGAAGACGCTGGGCAGCACGCTCCGCGCTTCCTATCCCCTGACCGAGCACTGGCGCCATGGCGTGAAATACACCCTGCGCCAGGACGAGATCAGCAATGTCGACAGCGACGCCTCCCCATTTATCCAGGACGAAGAGGGCAAAAACATAACGAGTGCCGTCGGGCAGAGCTTTACCTACGACGTCCGCGACACGAAGTTCCTGCCGACGGACGGCTACCTCGTGCGGCTCGACCAGGATGTCGCCGGCTTGGGTGGCGATACCCGTTACCTGCGTAACGAGCTCAACGCCTCCTACTACTATCCGTTCACGCCGGACTGGGTGCTGAACCTGGCGGGTCGGGTCGGTTACATCTTCGGCTATGCCGGCGAGAACGTGCACCTGTTCGACCGCTTCTTCCTGGGCGGGCAGACGCTGCGCGGCTTCAAGTTCGCGGGCGTCGGACCCCGCGACACCTCGACCGGCGATGCGCTCGGCGGCAATCTCCTGTATACCGCGACGGCGGAGCAGCGCTTTCCCCTGGGTCTGCCCCAGGAGCTCAGGATGTTTGGCCGGGTGTTCGTCGAGGGGGGTACGCTGACCGATGTCGATGCCCATGGATCGGATGTCGAAGACAGCGGCTCGATCCGGGCATCGGCCGGCGTCGGTCTGTCGTGGCTGTCGCCGCTCGGCCCGATTGCGATCGATCTGTCGCAGGCCTTTCTCAAGAATCCAGAGGACGAGACCGAGATCTTCCGGATCAGCTTCGGCACCCGCTTCTAGGAGGCAGAGCTCAGCCGTGCCCGCGGATCGACAGCGCTTTCGGACCCTGGTGATCGGCACCTTGCTGGCCGGGGCCCTGGCGTCGCCATGGCTCGGCGGCGCCGCGCTCGCCCAGAAGCTGCCGGACGCGGTCGCCGCGGTGATCGACTATCAGCGGATTCTGCGCGATGCCGCCGCGGCGCGCAGCATTCGCGACCAGATCGAGGCTCGTCGGAAGAGCTATCAGGATGAGATCAGCAAGCAGGAGCTACGCCTGCACGAGGCGGACAAGGCGGTGGCCAAGCAACACTCGCTGCTCACGGCTGAGGCGTTCGCCGAGAAGCGGCGCGAGTACGAGCAGGAGGTCGCCGAGGTCCAGAAAATGGTGCAGGACCGTCGGCGCGAGCTCGACAACGTGTCGGCGGCCGCGCTGAACGAAGTCAAGAAGGCGCTGATCGAGGTGGTCACCAGCATCGCCGATGAGCGCGGCTTCAACCTGGTCCTGCCGAGCTCGGATGTGCTCTTCTTCGCGCGCAAGATCGATCTCACCGACGAGGTGTTGACCAAGCTGGACGCGCGCCTGCCCGACGTCCGGGTGCCGCAGGCCGCCAACTAGGACGATGGTCGACGCGCGCTTCTTCCGGACCTCCGGGCCGTTCACCCTGGGCGCGCTCGCGACGTTGGCCGGGGCCCGTCTGATCGGCGGCGACCCGGGGGCCTCGATCACCGACGTGGGGCCGCTCGAGCACGCCGGCCCGGATCAGATCACCTTCCTCGACAACGTCAGATACCTCGATCAAGCCAGGACCACGCGCGCGGCCGCCTGCCTGATCCGGCCGGAGCAGGCCCAGCATCTGCCGGCCGCGGTCGCGCGCCTGCTGACCGCCGAGCCCTATCATGCCTACGCCCGGGTGGCGGCCGCGTTGCATCCGCAGGCGGCGGCTCCTGGTCCGGAACACCCGCCGGCCGCAGGCGTGCTCGCGGGAGCGATCGTGGACCCGGAGGCGATCCTCGATCCCAGCTGCCGGGTCGCCGCCGGCGCCGTGATCGAGGCCGCGGCCGAACTCGGTGCCCGCTGCCGGATCGGCGCCAATGCGGTGGTCGGTGAAGGGGTGCGGCTCGGGCCGGACTGCGTGATCGGCCCGGGTGCCACCCTCGGCCACTGCCTGCTCGGCGCTCGGGTCGTGGTCCACGCCGGCGCCCGGATCGGGCAGGACGGCTTCGGCTTCGCGCTCGGCGAGGGCGGCCATCTCAAGGTGCCGCAGCTCGGCCGGGTCCTGATCGGCGACGACGTCGAGATCGGCGCCAACAGCACGATCGACCGCGGCAGCGGCCCCGACACGGTGATCGGCCGCGGCTGCAAGATCGACAACCTCGTGATGATCGCCCATAACGTCAGGCTTGGCGATGGTTGTGTCGTGGTCGCCCAGAGCGGCATCTCGGGCAGCACGACGATCGGTGCCGGCAGTATCCTCGCGGCTCAGGTCGGGATCACCGGCCATCTCACCATCGGCCCGCGAGTGCAGCTGGCCGCCCGCACTGCGGTAATTCGCGATCTGCCCGGAGGCGACACCTACGGTGGCGCGCCGGCGATCCCGATCGGGCAGTGGCGGCGCCAGATGGCGGCGATCAGCCGCCTGGGCAGACGAAAGGCGGCGAAGGATGAATGATGCCATCCAGGCCGGGACCCGTTTGGATGATCTCGACATCGATGCGATCCAACGGATGATTCCGCACCGCTATCCGTTCTTGATGATTGATCGGGTGGTCGAGGTGACGGCCGAGACCAGCGCGGTGGGAATCAAGAACGTCACGGTCAACGAGCCGTATTTCGCGGGTCACTTTCCTGGTCATCCGATCATGCCGGGGGTGTTGATCATCGAGGCGATGGCGCAGACGGCCGCCTCGCTGGTGGTGGCCAGCATCGGGCCGGCAGCGGAGGGCAAGCCCGTGTATTTCATGACGATCGACCAGGCCCGCTTTCGTCGTCCCGTGCTGCCCGGCGATCAGTTGCGCGTCAAGGTCGTCAAGCAGCAGAAGAAGTTCGGCGTGTGGAAGTTCATCGGTCAGGCCACGGTCGGGGACCAGCTGGCGGCCGAGGCGATCATCAGCGCCAAAATCATGGACCTTTGATGGCCGACATCCATCCCACCGCGATCATCGATCCGCGCGCCGAGCTGTCAGAGGAAGTGTACATCGGGCCCTATTGCGTGATTGGCGCCGGCGTCCGTCTGGGCGCGGGGGTGCGGCTGGAATCCCACGTCGTGGTCACCGGCCAGACGACGGTCGGCGAGGGCTGCCGGGTGTTCCCCTTCGCCTGTCTCGGCCACCGGCCACAGGACCTGAAGTACCGCGGGGAGGAAACCGAGCTGGTGATCGGCCGCAACAACCAGATCCGCGAGCACGTCACCATGCACCCGGGCACGGCCGGCGGCGGCGGTATCACCCGGGTCGGCGACGACGGCCTGTACATGGCGGCGATCCACGTCGCCCACGACTGCCAGGTTGGCGATGGCGTGATCATGGCCAACAATGCCACCCTCGGCGGTCACGTCGAGGTCCTGGACCACGCCTATCTGGGTGGCCTCTGCGCCGTCCATCAGTTCGTGCGCGTCGGCCGCCAGGCCATGATCGGCGGCCTCGCGGGCGTCGAGCAGGACGTCATCCCCTACGGCATGGTCCTCGGCAACCGCGCCTATCTGAACGGCCTCAACATCGTCGGCATGAAGCGGCGCGGGGTATCGCGCGAGGAGATCCAGGACCTGCGCACGGCCTATCGGCTGTTGTTCGCGCCGGAGGGCGCGTTCGCCGAGCGCTTGGCCGAGGTTGCCAGCCAGTTTGCCACTCACGCGCGGGTGATGGAGGTCCTCGAGTTCATCAAGAGCGCCGACAGTCGGGCGATCTGCATGCCGCGCCAGAACCGGAACGGCTGACCATGGCGGGCAAGCTCGCCGTCCTGGCCGGTGGCGGCCCGTTGCCGCAGCAGGTGGTCGGCGCGGCCCGCGCGGCCGGCCGCGAGGTCTTCGTGCTGGCCTTCGAGGGCGAGACTGATCCGGCGGTGGTCGAAGGCGTGCCGCATGAGTGGGTAGCACTCGGCGCGGTCGGTCGCACGCTCAAGGCGCTGCACGCCGCCGAAGCCCAGGATGTGGTGATGGTCGGGCCGGTGCGCCGGCCCTCGCTCGCCACCATGAAGCTCGACTGGCGCGGCCTTCAGGTCCTGACCCGGGTCGGGCTCGGTGCCGGCTTCGGCGACGATCGCCTGTTCAAGGCGATCGTCGGCGAGCTCGAAGGCGAGGGCTTTCGCGTGATCGGCGCCGACGAGGTGATCGACCAGCTGCTGGCTCCCGCGGGCCTTTTGACCCAAGCAGCGCCCGACCCGGCGGCGGCCCGCGACATCGCCCACGGCATCGAGGTCGCTGCCCGCCTGGGCGAGCTCGACGTCGGCCAGGCGGTGGTCGTGCAACAGGGCCTCGTGCTCGGCGTCGAAGCGGTCGAGGGTACCGACCAGCTGCTGGCGCGCTGCGCGACCTTGCGCCTGGCCGGCCCGGGCGGCGTCCTGGTCAAGCTCAAGAAGCCGACCCAGGAGCGGCGCACCGATCTGCCGACGATCGGGCCCGGCACCGTGCGCGCGGCCGCCGCGGCGAGGCTCGCCGGGATCGCCGTGCACGCGGGCAACTGCCTGATCATCGAGCGGGCGCGCGTGATCGAGGCCGCCGATCGCGCCGGTCTGTTCGTGATCGGCGTCGATGTCGGCGTCGGCGGCGGCCGCGGCTGAGCGGGGCGGAGCAGGGATGCAGCGGGCGCAGGTCTTCGTGCTCGCCGGTGAGCCGTCCGGCGACATGCTAGGGGGGCGGCTGATCCGGGCGCTCAAGGATCAGGCCGGCGATCGCTTCGAGTTCTTCGGGGTCGGTGGGCCGCGGATGGCCGAGCGCGGCCTCGTCAGCCTGTTCCCAATGGAGGAGCTGTCGCTGATCGGCTTCACCGAGATTGTGCCGCACCTGCCGCATCTGGCGCGCCGGCTGGGCACGACCGTGCGCGAGATCCGGCGCCGCCAGCCGGCGCTCGCGCTGACGATCGACTCGCCGGGCTTTGCGCTCCGTCTGCAGCGGCGCCTCGCCGGCCTGCCGCTGCTGCGCCTGCATTACGTCGCCCCGCAGGTCTGGGCCTGGCGCCAGGAGCGCGCCGCCCGGCTCGCGGGCGACGTCGACCATCTCCTGGCACTGCTGCCGTTCGAGCCGCCGTTCTTCGAGCGCTACGGCTGCGCCTGCAGCTTCGTCGGTCATCCGATCACCGAGGAGGCCGGCCGGCGCGGCGACGGCGAACGCTTCCGCCGGCGCTACGAGGTGCCGCTCGATGCGCCGCTGATCTGCATCCTGCCCGGCAGCCGGCGGAGCGAAGTCGGCGAGCATCTGCCGTTGCTCGGTAAGGCCGTCGACCTGCTCTGGCAGCGCTTCCCGCGCATCCGGCTGGTGTTGCCGACGCTCGGGGCGCTCGTGCCCCTGGTCAAGCAGCTGGTCGCCAGGTGGCGGCTGCCGGTGATCGTGCTCGAGGATCGGGCCGAGCGCTTCGACGCCTACGCCGCCAGCTGGCTGGCGATCGCCGCCTCGGGCACGGTTTCGTTGGAGGCGGCCTTGGCCGGCCTGCCGCTGATCACCATCTACCGCACGGGGCCGGTGACTGCTTGGCTGGCCCGGCGCCTGATCAAGGTGCCGCACGTCAATCTGGTCAATCTGATCCTTGGCCGACCGGCGGTGCCGGAGCTGCTGCAGGAGGATTGCCATCCCGAGCGCATCGCGGCGGCAGCGCAGCGCCTGCTCGAAGACGAGGATCTGCGCGCCAGTCAGCGCGCGGCGCTCGCCGAAGCGGTCGCCAGGCTGGGCGCCGCCGACGATCGGCCGCCGAGCCAGCGGGCCGCGGCCCGGGTTCTGGAAATCATGGCGGACGCGCAACCGAGGAGGACCGCATGACCAGCGACAGCAACCAGTTTCGCCTGCTGCACACCATGCTCCGGGTCAAGAACCTGGACGCGGCGCTCGATTTCTACACCAAGAAGCTCGGCATGAAGCTGCTGCGCAAGACCGATTTCCCGAGCGGCGAGTTCACGCTGGCCTTCGTCGGCTATGCCGACGAGGAGACCGACGCGGTGATCGAGCTGACCCACAACTGGGGCGAGCACGACTACGAGATCGGCACCGCCTACGGCCACATCGCGATCGCGGTGCCCGACATCTACAAGACCTGCGACGAGCTCTTAGCCCAGGGCGTCAAGATCCCAAGGCCCGCGGGCCCGATGAAGCACGGCGGTCGCCCGATCGCTTTCATCGAGGACCCCGACGGCTACAAGATCGAGCTGGTCGAGCGCGGCTGACCGGCTCGCGCGCCGGGGACGCCCGACCGGGTGGCCCCGGTCAGCCGCGCTGCTCGATCGGCACGTAGGCGCGCTGGGTGGGGCCGGTATAGAGCTGGCGCGGGCGGCCGATCTTCTGCTCCGGGTCCTCGACCATCTCGTTCCACTGCGCGGCCCAGCCGACCGTGCGCGCGAGCGCGAAGATCGCGGTGAACATCGAGGTCGGGATGCCCATCGCCTGCAGGATGATGCCCGAATAGAAGTCGACGTTCGGGAACAGCTTGCGCTCGACGAAATAGTCGTCCTCGAGCGCGATCTTCTCCAGCTCCATCGCGATCGGCAGCAGAGGATCGTCGGCCCTGCCGAGCTCCGAGAGGACCTCGTGCGCGCTCTCGCGCAGGACGGCGGCGCGCGGGTCATAGTGCTTATAGACGCGGTGGCCGAAGCCCATCAGTCGGAACGGGTCGTTGCGGTCCTTGGCGCGGGCGATGAACTCCGGAATCCGCTCGACCGAGCCGATCTCCTTGAGCATGTTGACGACCGCCTCGTTGGCGCCGCCGTGCGCCGGGCCCCAGAGCGAGGCGATGCCGGCGGCGATCGCGGCATACGGGCTGGCCCCGGTCGAGCCGACCAGGCGGACGGTCGAGGTCGAGGCGTTCTGCTCGTGATCGGCGTGCAGGATGAAGATCCGGTCGAGCGCTTTGGCCAGCACCGGGTTGACCTTGTACGGCTCGCACGGCACCCCGAACATCATGTACAGAAAATTTTCGGCGTAGGTCAGGTCATTGCGCGGGTACATGAACGGCTGGCCGACCGAGTACTTGTAGGCCATGGCGGCGATCGTCGGCACCTTGGCGACCAGCCGATAGCTCGCGATCATCCGGTTGTGCGGGTCCTCGATGTCGAGGTCCTCGTAGTAGAAGGCGGATAGCGCGCCGACCACCGCGATCATCACCGCCATCGGATGGGCGTCGCGACGAAACCCGCGGAAAAGGTAGATGACCTGCTCGTGCACCATGGTGTGATAGGTGACGCCGGCCACGAATTTCGCCTTCTGCGCCACGGTCGGCAGCTCGCCGAACAGGATCAGATAGGCGACCTCCAAGAAGTCGCTCCTGGTTGCGAGATCCTCGATCCGATAGCCGCGATGCAGCAGAATGCCTTCCTCCCCGTCGATGAAGGTGATCTTGGAGGAGCAGCTCGCGGTCGACGTGTAGCCGGGGTCATAGGTGAAGCGTCCGGTGTCGGCATAGAGCTTGCGGATGTCGATGACATCCGGCCCGATCGTGCCGGTGAGCAGAGGCAGCTCGGCGCTCGACCCGCCGTGATCCGCCAGCGTGACCGTCTGCGTCGTCGATTCGGTCATGGCCACCCCTCTCATTCGTGTTTCCCGACCGCCCGGTTGCCCCGTGGTGATCGAATGAGGTTACGAAAGCCTGTGCTCTAACGTAGTTGCCGGGTCGCGGGCGATCAATCGCTATGTTGCAGTGCAGTATCGTCCCTGGACCCCGTCCTCAAGCCGCGCGAGCGTCGCCTCGCGGCCCAGGACCGCCATCACCTCGAAGATCCCGGGCGAAGCGGTCGAGCCGGTGAGCGCCGCGCGCAACGGCTGCGCAACCCGACCGAGCTTGAGGCTCTCGGCCTCGGCGTAGGCGCGGATCACCTCCTCGAGAGCTGAGGGCTGCCATTCCCTGACGGCGCTCAGCCCCGGAATCAGGCCCGCGAGCCGTTCGCGTCCGGTTGGATCGAGCAACAGCCCCGCCGCCTCGCTCAGCACCACCGGCCGCGCTGCAACATAGAATGTGGCGCTCGCGGCGAGATCGACCAGGGTGGTCGCACGCGGTTTGAGGCCGGCCATGCCCGCCTCGAGCCGGGCGAGCGCCGTGGCGTCGAACTCGGTACCCTTGCGCTTCGAGCCGGGGCGCGATCAGACGCGCGAGCGTGCGATCGTCGGTCGCGCGCAGATAGTGGGCGTTGAGGCTGGTCAGCCGCGCCATGTCGAAGCGGGCGGCACCCTTGCCGACCGCATCCAGATCGAACCAGGCGATCGCCTGCTCGATGCTGATGATCTCGTCGTCGCCGTGGCTCCAGCCAAGGCGCAGCAGATAGTTGCGGAGCGCCTCGGGCAAAAAGCCCATCTCTCGATAGGCATCGATCCCAAGCGCGCCGTGACGCTTGGAGAGCTTGGCGCCGTCGGGCCCATGGATCAGCGGGATGTGGGCGAATTCCGGCACCGGCCAGGCCTGTGCCCGATAGAGCTGGGTCTGGCGCGCGGCGTTCACCAGATGATCGTCGCCGCGGATGATGTGGCTGACGCCCATGTCGTGGTCGTCGACCACCACCGAGAGCATGTAGGTAGAGGTGCCGTCGGAGCGCAACAACACCATGTCGTCGAGCTGGGCGTTGTCGAAGCGGACCTCGCCCTGGACGCGGTCGGCGACGATCGTCTCGCCGGTGCGCGGCGCCTTGAGCCGGATCGCCGGCCGGACGCCCGCCGGCGCCTCGGCAGAGTCGCGATCGCGCCAGCGCCCGTCGTAGGTCGTCGAGCGGCCCTCGGCGCGCGCCTTGGCGCGCATCTCCTGCAGCTCCTCGGGCGTGCAGTAGCAGGCATAGGCGGCGCCGCGCTCGAGCAGGGCACGGGCGACCTCGGCGTGCCGGCCCTGGCGCTCCGACTGGAACACCGGCGGCTCGTCGCCGGTCAGGCCAAGCCAGCCGAGGCCATCCAGGATCGCCTGGATCGCGGCCTCGGTCGAGCGCGCGCGGTCGGTGTCCTCGATCCGCAGGAGATAGCGGCCGCCGTGATGGCGGGCGAACAGCCAGTTGAACAGCGCGGTCCGCGCGCCACCGATGTGCAAAAAACCGGTAGGCGAAGGAGCGAACCTTGTAACTACACTCATGATTGATAAACTGGCCTCATGCCGCACCGCCGACGCTCCGTCGTCTAGCACAAACCCGGGCATGGCGCACCGCTCCCTCGGCCTGCCCCCTCCCGCGCCCGGCGTCCGCCTGATGTTGGATCGGGCACGTGGGCTCGGCGCCGGCGTCCTGCCGTGGCTGGTCGCCCGGCTGCTCGCGGAGCGCGAGCGCTGGTTGCTGTGGCTGCCGGTCGCGCTCGGCATCGGCATCGGCATCTACTTCGCCCTGCCGGCCGAGCCGCCGGTCTGGCTGGGGCCGGCGCTGCTGCTGCCGATCACGCTCGCTTGGGCGCGCCGCCGCGATTCGGACGCTGTGGGCTACCAGGCGCTGTGCCTGCCGGCCCTGCTCGGCCTGGCGGCGATCGCCGCGGGGCTGACCGCGGCCTCGATCCGGACCCATCTGGTCGCAGCACCGGCCCTGGAGCGTCGGGGCGCCCATGTTGTCGAGGGGCAGGTCCTGCTGGTCGAGGAGCAGGTACGGGGCGCGCGGCTGACGCTCGGCAAGCTCACGATCGAAGGGCTCGATGCGGGCGCCACCCCGGCCGAACTCAGGATCAGCCTGCGCAGCGCGGCGCCGGCGATCCGGCCGGGCGATCGGGTGCGCCTGCGGGCATTCCTCATGCCGGCATCGCCGCCGAGCGAGCCTTTCGGCTACGACTTCGCCCGCCAAGCCTATTTTCTCCGGCTTGGCGGGGTCGGCTATGGCCTGGGCAAGCTCGAGCGGGTCGCCATGGCAGAGACCCCGACCTGGCGCCTCGGGCTCGCCCGGATCCGGCAAAAGGTCGCGAGCGCGATCCAGGTCGCGGTCCCGGGATCGGCGGGCGCGGTCGCGGTCGCCTTGATGACGGGTCTGCGCGGCGGCATCAGCGAGCAGGTCTGGCGCGACATGCAGATTGCCGGGATCGCGCATCTGCTCGCGATCTCGGGCCTGCATCTGGGGCTGGTCGCCGGCACGCTGTTCTTCGGCGTCCGCGTCGGTCTCGCGCTGGCGCCGCCGCTGGCGCTCCGCCTGCCGACCAAGAAAGTCGCAGCCGCGCTCGCCCTGCTCGGCGCCTTCGGATATCTGTTGCTGAGCGGAGCCACGGTCCCGACCCAGCGCGCCTTCCTCATGACGGCGCTGATGCTGCTCGCGGTCATGGTCGATCGCAATCCGTTCTCGATGCGCCTGGTCGCCTGGGCGGCGCTGGTCGTGCTCCTGTTCCAGCCCGAGAGCCTGCCCGGCGCCTCCTTCCAGATGTCGTTCGCCGCGGTGATCGCTCTGATTGCGGTCTATGAGACCGGAGTTGGCCGGCGTCCGGGCCGGAGCAGCGGGCTGGACCGGCGCCTTGCCCTCTACGTCGGCGGGGTGGCGCTGACGACCCTGATCGCGAGCTTGGCGACGGCGCCGCTCGCGATCTACCATTTCGGCCGCCTGCCGACCTATGGCGTGATTGCCAACCTGATCGCGGTGCCGCTGACCGCGTTCTGGATCATGCCGCTGGGCCTCGCCGGCCTGCTCCTGCTGCCGTTCGGCCTCGGCAGCGTCTGCTTCTCCCTGATGGGCCGGGGAATCGAGCTGATGCTGACGGTGGCGGCAACCATTGCCGGCTGGCCGGGAGCGGCCGTGCTGGTGGCCAAGCCGTCGGCCGCGGCCTTGGCCGTGACCCTTTTGGGCGGCCTCTGGCTCTGCCTCTGGCGCGAGCCCTGGCGCCGGCTCGGTGTCCTCGGCGTGGTGGCGGGCGGCCTGCTCGCCCTGGCGTCGCGGCCGCCGGACCTGCTGATCGACGCGCGCGGCCAGATCGCGGGCATCCGTCTCGACAGCGGCGGCCTGACGCTATCGCCCTGGCAGCGGGATCGCTGGATCACCGACGGCTGGCTGCGCACCGCGGGGCAGGCCTCGGCCGCGCCCTGGCCAACGGCGGGCGCCCGCGGGCAGGGCGGCCTGAGCTGCGATGCCGAAGGCTGTCTGCTCAGCCGCAACGGCCGCAAGGTCGCCCTTGCACGGCGGCCCGAAGCTTTGGAAGAGGACTGCGCGCGGGCGGATCTGGTGCTGAGCTATCCGCGCCTCGAGCGCTGCCCGAACGGCGCGCCGCTGATCGGGCCGCAAGCGCTGCGTGCCGCCGGCGGCCTGGCGCTCTGGCTGGAACCCGCCGGCATCCGGAGCCTGAGCGTGCGCGCCGTGCGCGGCGATCGGCCCTGGACCCGATGACGCGTCAGCGGTTCGGATCCGGAGCGCGCAACAGCCGGCTCGGATGGCCCAGATAACCGGGCGGGGCGATCCCCGGCGCGAGGCGGGGGTCGGGCTCGGGCGGGCCGGCCGCGGCGCCGAGCGGCAGCACCCCCGCCCAGACCGGCAGCGTGTAGTCCTCCTCGTCGTCGATCGGCGGCCCGGTCCGGATCTTGGCCGACACCTCGGAGAGCTCCATCCAGAGCACGGTCGTGGCCTTCAGCTCCTGCCGGGTCGGCGGGCGCAGCTCCGGCCAGCGGCCGGGGAACAGGCGCTCGACGAAGTCTTCGAGCACGGCGAGCTTGTCGGCGTCGGGCACCAGCTGCGCAATCCCGAACGCCATCACCGAGCGGTAGTTCATCGAGTGGTGGAAGCCCGAGCGGGCGAGCACGAAGCCGTCGACATGGGTGACCGTGACGCAGACCGGCACGCCCTGCTTTAGGCGACGGAGCATGCGGCTCGCCGAAGAGCCGTGCCAGTACAGGCGATCCCCGTGACGCCAGTAGGAGGTGGGCGTGACGTAGGGTTGGCCGTCAATCGCGTAGCCGACGTGGCAGATCATGCCGGCATCGAGCACGGCGTGCACGGTTTCCGCGTCGTAATGCCCCCGCTTTGGCAGGCGCCTGACGCGGGTCTTCAAGGTCGGCTGAGAACGTTCCGCCATGCCGGGCTCCGGTCTGGGTCCGGCACCGAGGCTAGGGAGCCTACTGGCCCTGGTGAAAGGGCCATTTTCGCTCTATCGAGGGGGCCATTCAGAAACCGCGGAGCGACATCTCCGGACCGCGCTGCAGCCAGTTGTCCGCACTGTAGCGCGCCCGGCCATCGATCACGTGCAGGGTATAGGCGTGGCGCGATCTCTCCGAGCGGTTGGGCGCGCTCCAGTGTGGCAGGAGCCCGTGCAGGACGACGAGCGTGCCCTCCTCCACCTCGAGCGGCACGAGACCCGTGCTCGGCAAAGTCGTGGGATCGATGATGACCGTCTCGGTGCGCATGCCGTGGCGCAGGAACCGGCTCCGCAGCGGCCCCTTGTGGCCGCCCGGCGCGCCGTGCAGGCAGCCGTTCTCGACCGTCCGTCCTCGAGCGCGAACCAGAGGCCCATGACGCTGAGCGGCTCGATATGCAGAAAGGCGGCATCCTGGTGGCAGATGACCTCGCCGCCGATTTTCGGCTGCTTGAAGATGTACATGGACTGGAGCAGCAGCGGCAGGGCGACGCCGAGGTCGCCCACCAGCTCGGCCAGAGCCGGCCGGCGCGAGAACGGTTCGAAGACCGGATCGATGTCGTGGAGCGCATGGCCGACCTTGTTGATCGAGCGCTGCTTGCTGTGCCGCAGCCGGCCCGCCTCGTCGAACGCCTCCCCCTCGAAGAAGAAGCGAACCTTGTCGCCCGATTCGAGGAAATAGCGATCCTGTGCATGATCCTGCCCCGTAGTCGAGAAAATCGACGCCACCTCGCCCGGCTCGAACGCCTCAACCAACTCCGCCATCCGCCCCCGCAACGCCGCGCACTCGGCCCGCGGCACGAACCCGGGCAGGACCAGGTAGCCATCGCGCGCGAAAGCGTGGCGAGCGCCGCCCGCAATGATCGATCCGTTTGAACTCAGCATGATGTCGTCCCAACCTTAAGCCGTGGCTCGAAACCCGGACCTGCCGCATCGAAAAAGGGCTCACCTGCACAAGGTCGTCAACCAGCACATTCGCGCCAGGACCGAGAACGAGCTACCCGAAAGATGCGATCATCGCCGCCGGTCTCGATCGAGTCTTCCCTCAGATGGCTTGACTTGAGCGTATGCTGAGGCGGGCAGCGAGGCCGGTGCCCGCGAGCGCGAGTGCGGCCATCGCGAAAAAGGCTGTACCGCCCGTTCTGGCGTAGAGCCAGCCGGCGGCCGGGGTCACGAGACCGAACAGCAGAGCGCCACCGATTGCGGCGTAGAAGCCCTGGGCGCTCGCCAGCAGCTCTGCTGGCACGCCGTCGCGCAGCCGGTACATGACCGCGAGATGCACCGCTCCGAAGCTCGCGCCATGGAGCGCCTGGGCCGGGATCAGGAGGCCGAGATCGCTGCCGGCCGCCGCGGTCAGGCACCAGCGGAGCACGGCGAGGCTGCCCGCCAGCGTCAGCAGCCGGAGCGGCGTCAGTCTGCGCAGGATCGCACCCGCGGCCGCGAACAGCAGGACTTCGGCGATCACGCCCTCGGCCCAGAGCCAGCCGATCACGGTCTCGCTGAGGCCGGCCGCGCGCCAGTGCAGGCTGGCAAAGCTGTAGTAGAGCGCATGGCTGACCTGGATCAGGCCGGCGGCGAAGACCAGACCGACGAGGCCCGGCACGCGCAATAGCAGCCCGAGCCGCGGCGGCTCGGGCGGGCGCTGGAGCGCGTGCGTTTCCGGCAGCTGCAGGCAGGCGAAAAGATTGACCGCGAGCAAGGCCAGCAGCAGCTCGAGCACGCTCCCGGGGCCGCTGCGCCCGATCCACCAGCCGCCACCGATCGCCGCCACGATGAAGGTAATCGAGCCCCAGAGCCGGACTGGGCCGTAGCCGAAGCCCCCCGCCCTCAGCTCCTCGAGCGCCAGCGCCTCACCGAGCGGCAGGATCGCGGCCCAGCCGGCGCCGGTGACCAGACTGAGCAGCAGGAACACCCAAAGGTGCTGCGCGAGGCCGAACAGCGCCATTCCAACCAGGGTCAGGCCGGCCAGCAGCATCATCAGGCGGCGGCGCTCGCCCAGGCGGTCGGCGGCGTAGGGAATCGCCAGGCTGGTCACGACCCGGGGCCAGAAATTGGCCGCCAGCAGCAGGCCGATCTCGGCGGGCGTCAGGCCCTGCGCCGCCAGCCAGACCGGCCAGTAGGGCAACGAGATGCCGATCGCGGCAAAGCTCGCGCCGTAGAACAGCGCGAAGCGAAAGCGGAGCGCGCGGGCCATGGCCGAAGGCTTGCTGCCAAACCGGTGGATTTGCGCCAGGATGCCGCTTCGGTCGCGGCATCAGCGGAGGTAGCAGCCATGGCCGCTCGAAGCGAGAAGATCACGTTCGCCGCTGCCGCAGGCGAGATGCTGGCGGCCCGGCTCGACTGGCCCGAGGGTGCGCCCCGCGCGTTCGCGCTGTTCGCCCATTGCTTCACCTGCTCCAAGGACGTCTTCGCGGCGGCGCGCATCAGCCAGGGGCTGGCGGCCCATGGGGTCGCCGTGCTGCGCTTCGACTTCACCGGCCTCGGGGCCAGCGGCGGCGATTTTTCGAACAGTAATTTCTCTTCCAATCTCGAGGACTTGGCCGCGGCGGCGGACTACCTGCGGCAGGCGCATCAGGCGCCGAAGATCCTGATTGGCCACTCCCTCGGCGGGGCGGCCGCGTTGGCCGCCGCGCAGCGCGTGCCCGAGGCGGTCGCGGTCGCGACCATCGCCGCCCCGTTCGATCCCGCCCACGTCAGCCATCTGCTCGCCCCCGTCCGCGCCGAGATCGAGGCCAAGGGCGAGGCTGAGGTGACCCTCGGCGGGCGCAGCTTCCGGGTCCGCAAGCAATTTCTGGACGCCATCGCCGGGCACAAGCTCGGCGATCATATCGCTCGGCTCAAGATCGCGCTGATCGTCTTCCATGCGCCGCGCGATCAGACCGTCGGCATCGAGAACGCCAGCCATATCTTCACCGCCGCCAGGCATCCCAAGAGCTTCGTCTCGCTCGACGATGCCGACCACCTGCTGACCCGACGCGCGGATGCGATCTACGTCGCCGACGTCCTGGCCGCCTGGGCGAGCCGCATCTGCCGCCGGCGCCGGCGGCCGCGGTCCAGGCGGAGCCGCCGGCCGGCGAGGTCGTGGTCGCCGAGACCGGCGAGGGCGAGTTCACGCAGAGCGTCCGGGTCGGCCGGCATCGGCTGCGCGCCGACGAGCCGGCGAGCGTGCCCGGTGGCCTCGACACCGGCCCCGGCCCCTACGACTACCTGCTCGCCAGTCTTGGCGCCTGCACCGCGATGACCCTTCGCCTCTATGCCGAACGCAAGGAGCTGCCGCTCGAGCGGGTGACGGTCCACCTGAAGCACGGGAAAATCCACGCAAACGATTGCGCTGACTGCGAAACCAGGGAGGGCATGCTCGATCAGATCGAACGGACGCTGGAGCTCGCTGGTCCCCTCGATGCCGCCCAGCGCCAGCGTCTGCTCGAGATTGCCGACAAATGCCCGGTCCACCGCACGCTCACCAGCGAGGTCAAGATCCGGACCAGCCTCGCTGGGTAGCCGCAATCCGGAGGCTCAGTTTCGTCGCGTCGCGCAGCGCGGCGGACAGCTTGTGCCGCCGCCTCGAGAAGCCGAGGCGTCGCCTCGTAGGCGGGCTTGAGATTGGCGGCCTGCCGATCCGGCTCTTCGGGGTAGAGGTCGGCAAGGCGGTTGCGGATGCCCACGGTGAAGATATCACCCGCTCGAGCGGCAGCGCCATGAGTTCGGCGTAGACGCGAAGGGTCATCGCGGTGCAGGCGCCAAGGCCGGCCAGCAGGTAGTCGTAGGGGCCGGGGCCGGTGTCGAGACCCCGGTCACGCTCGCCGGCTCGTCGGCGCGCAGCCGACGCCGGCCGACCCGGACGCTCTGCGTGAACTTGCCCTCGCCGGCCTCGGTGATCCTCGACCCGCGAGCCGAACAGCCGGACGGTCGCGCGCGCGCCGAACACCGCAAGCGCCGCCTGCCGGATCGCTTGAATCTCGCGAGGCTCGAGCCGCATGGCCGGCATCCTGGACAAGGGGTCGGCTCGCGGCAAGCCCAAACCTCGGGAACGCGGGACGGCCTCTTGGGTGCAGCGGATTCACAGTTGGCAAGGGCGCGCTCCGGCGCTACCCCTTAGCTCAGAAGCAAAACCAACTCAGGGAGCAAAGGCGTGACCAGCAAGTTCACCACCGCAGTCGTCCTTGCGGCTGCGCTGGGTTTCGCCACCTCGGCGATGGCCCAGAACATGCGCTTCGTGGTCGTCACCCATGGCCAGGCGTCGGACCCGTTCTGGTCGGTGGTCAAGAACGGGGTCGACCAGGCGGCCAAGGATCTCGGCGTGACCGTCGATTACAATGCCCCCGACACCTACAACATGCCGCAGATGGCACAGCTGATCGACGCCGCGGCCGCCTCGCAGCCGGACGGTCTGGTGGTCTCGATCCCCGACGCCGAGGCGCTCGGCGATTCGATCAAGAACGCGGTCGCTGCCGGCATCCCGGTGGTCTCGATGAATTCCGGCTCCGACGTCTACGAGTCGCTGGGCGTGCTCGTCCACGTCGGCCAGACCGAATACGAGGCCGGCCTCGGCGCCGGCAAGAAGATGAAGGCGGCGGGAGTGACCAACGCGCTCTGCGTCAATCAGGAGGTCGGCAACGTCGCTCTCGACCTGCGCTGCAAGGGCTTCAGCGACGGCCTGCAGGGCAAGGTCGATGTCCTGGCGGTCAGCATGGACCCGACCGAGATCGGCAACGCCGTCAAGGGCGCCATGAGCTCCAACGCCGACGTCAACGGCGTGCTCGCCCTGGGCCCGGCGGCGGCCGAGCCGACGCTCGCGGCGCTCGAGGAGAACGAGATGCTGGACAAGGTGAAGTTCGGCACCTTCGATCTGTCACCGACGGTTCTCAAGGCGATCGGCGACGGCAAGATGATGTTCGCGATCGATCAGCAGCAGTTCCTGCAGGGCTATCTCCCGATCCAGTTCCTGAGACTGTACAAGCTCTACGGTACGATGCCGGCCGGCACGGTCATGACCGGCCCGGGCTTCGTCACCGCGGACAATGCGGCGCAGGTGATCGAGCTGAGCAAGCAAGGTATCCGCTAGCCCGCCCTCGGGGGCCCGCCGCCCCGGCGGGCCCCCAAGGGTCGACGGGAAGCCATCGGGGAGGCCTGTCATGGCCGCGACCAGATCCGCAACCATGGACGAGCGGGTTACCAAGACGCCGCTCATGCGGAAGTTGATGGCCCGGCCCGAGCTCGGGGCAGTGGCCGGAACCATTCTCGTCTTCGTTTTCTTTGCCGTCGTGGCCGGCCGCAGCGGCATCTTCTCGGCGCCGGGGATCCTCAACTTCCTCGAGGTGTCCGCTCAGCTCGGAATCATCGCGGTCGCGGCGTCGATGCTGATGATCGGCGGCGAGTTTGACCTCTCGATCGGTTCGATGATCGGCGCCGCCGGCGTGATCATCGCGATTCCGGCCGCGCAATGGGGCTGGCCGCTCTGGCTCTGCATTCTGCTCGCCTTCGCGATCGCGGTCGCGATCGGCTACGTCAACGGCCTGATCGTGATCAAGAGCGGCCTGCCGTCCTTCATCGTCACGCTTGCCGGGCTCTTCATCCTGCGCGGCCTGACCATCGGCTTCACGCGCTGGATCACCGGCCGGACCCAGGTCTCCGGGCTCAAGGCGCTGGCCGAGCACGACTGGCTGGCGCCGGTCTTCTCCGGGGAGGTCGGACATACCCTGATGGTCTGGCTCGCCAACGTCGGGATCATCGCCACCCGGGCCGACGGCGCGCCCAGCGTTGCCGGCATCCCGATGTCGATCGTCTGGTGGTTCGCGCTGACCGCGGGCGCGACCTGGATCCTGCTGCGCACCCGGGTCGGCAACTGGATCTTCGCCTGCGGCGGCGATCCCAACGCGGCGCGCAACGTCGGCGTGCCGGTCGCCGCGGTCAAGACCGGCCTGTTCATCTTCACCGCCTGCGCCGCCACCCTGTTCGCCTGCGTCCAGGTCTTGGATGCGGGCTCCGCCGACACCAACCGCGGCCTGCTCAAGGAGTTCGAGGCGATCATCGCCTCGGTGATCGGGGGGTGTCTGCTCACTGGCGGCTACGGCTCGGCGATCGGGGCCAGCTTCGGCGCCCTGATCTTCGGCACGGTGCAGATGGGCATCTTCTACACCGGCGTGAACACCGACTGGTTCAAGGTGTTCCTGGGCGTGATGATGCTGATCGCGGTGCTTTTCAACAACTACATCCGCCGCAAGGTGACCGAGGCGCGATGACCGTCCGCCGCATCGTCGCCAACCTCGCGGTCACGGACCCGGCGGGCTTGCACGACTTCTACCGGCGCCTGCTCGATCTCGAGGTCGTCATGGACCACGGCTGGTTCCTGACGCTGGCCGCGGGCGGGACCATGCGGCCACAGCTCGGCATCGGGAGCGAAGGCGGCTCCGGCGCGCCGGTACCGGGCCTCTCGATCGAGGTCGACGACGTCGACCGCGTCCATGAGCGCGCCCGCTCGCAAGGCTGCGAGATTGTCCACGACCTCACCGACGAGCCCTGGGGCGTGCGCCGCTTCTTCGTCCGTGATCCCGCCGGCACCATCGTCAACATCCTCTCGCACGAGGAGGACAGGCCATGACCGGGGCTCCGCCGCTGGTCGAGCTGCGCGAGATCGTCAAGCGCTTCGGCTCGGTGATCGCGCTCAGCGGCGTGACCATGAAGGTGCACGCGGGCGAGGTGATGTGCCTCTTGGGCGACAACGGTGCCGGCAAGTCGACCTTGATCAAGACGCTCTCGGGCGTGCATCAGCCGACCGAGGGCCAGATCCTGATCGACGGCGAGCCAGTCGCGATGGACAGCCCGCGCGATGCCCTCGATCGCGGCATCGCCACGGTCTACCAGGACCTGGCGATGATCCCCCTGATGAGCATCACCCGCAACTTCTTCATGGGCCGCGAGCTCGGCAAGGGCAAGAGCGCGCTTGGCCGCTTCAACGTCGGCGGCGCCAACCAGGTCGCGAAGGACGAGATGCGCAAGATCGGCATCGACGTGCGCGATCCGACCCAGGCGGTCGGCACGCTCTCCGGCGGCGAGCGCCAGTGCGTGGCGATCGCGCGCGCGGTCTACTTCGGTGCCCGCGTGCTGATCCTCGACGAGCCGACCTCGGCGCTCGGCGTCAAGCAGGCCTCCGTCGTGCTGCGCTACGTCGCCCAGGCGCGGGCAAGGGGCCTGGGCGTGATCTTCATCACCCATAACGTCCACCACGCCTATCCGGTCGGCGATGCGTTCACGATCCTGAACCGCGGTCGTACCTACGGCACCTTCCAGAAGGCCGAGGTCTCGCGCGAGGAGGTGCTGAACATGATGGCCGGCGGCAAGGAGCTCGACGAGCTCTCGGCCGAGCTCGAGGAGTTTTCCCGCGCCGACGCCGGCAGCTCGTCGAACCTGGACCCGGCCGCGGCCGCCGAGCACGCGATCGCCGAATCGCTGCACCGGGAATCCGAGTCCCTGCACAAGGACTGAGCGGGGCGGCGAAGGCAGCGTTCCCGCTCGGCATCTGCCAGTCGGAGCGCGCATGCCTTAGGCTCGTGAGGGGGTGGGAACAGGGGCGACCCATGCGCGAGCGCGACATCACGATCGAGACCCTCGAGGCGGCCGAAACGCTGATGGGCGTGCGCTATACGCTCGCCGAGCGGAAGCTGATGCTCGACAATCTCGATGGCCAGATCGAGGCCGCGCGGGCGCGCCGGGCGCTGGTGTTCGAGAACGATCTGCCGATGGCATCGCGCTTCGACCCGCGCCTGCCGGGCTTTGCCGGATTTCCGCCCCAAATGCCGCTGCGGCCGTCGCCTGCCGATCCGGGACGGCTGCCCGAAAGCGACGAGGACATCGCCTTCGCGCCGGTGAGCCAGCTCGCCGGGTGGCTCGCGCGCGGTGAGCTCAGGAGCCGGCGGCTGACCGAGATCTATCTCGCCCGCATCGAGCACTATGGCGGGCGGTTGGAATGCTTCGTCACGGTGACGCCTGAGCTCGCCCGGACGCAGGCGGACACGGCCAATTCGCTCTTGAAAGCAGGGACCTATCTCGGTCCGCTGCACGGCATCCCCTATGGTTTGAAGGACCTGTTCGACACTGAGGGCATCCGCACCAGCTGGGGTGCCGTGCCGTACCGGGACCGCGTTCCGGACGGGGACGCTCGCGTGGTCGCGCTGCTGCGGCGCGCGGGTGCCGTGCTGCTCGGCAAGACCACGCTGGGCGCGCTCGCCTACGGCGACATCTGGTTCGGGGGCAAGACGCGCAATCCCTGGAATTTGAACGAAGGCTCGAGCGGCTCGAGCGCGGGCTCGGCCTCGGCCACCGCCGCGGGCCTGTGCGGCTTTGCGATCGGGACCGAGACGCTGGGCTCGATCACCTCGCCCTCCCAGCGCTGCGGTACCACCGGGCTGCGGCCGACCTTCGGGCGGGTCAGCCGTGCCGGCGCCATGGCTCTTTGCTGGTCGCTCGACAAGATCGGGCCGATCTGCCGCTCGGTCGAGGACTGCGCGCTCGTGCTGGCCGCGATCAACGGGTCGGATCCGGCCGATCGCAGCTCGATCGAAGCCCCCTTCAATTTCGATGCGGCCGCGCAGCTTGAGGGGCTGCGGCTCGGCTGGCTGCCGGCGGCGTTCGAGGAGGAAGGCGTCACGGAGGTCGACCGCGCGGCGCTGGCGGCGGCCAGACGCCTCGAGGTCGAGCTCGTGGAGCTGAGCCTGCCGGACCTGCCCTATGGCTCGCTGATGGGCGTGCTTTATGCCGAGGCCGCGGCCGCGTTCGAGGAGCTGACTCTGACCGGCCGCGACGACCAGCTGGTCTGGCAGGACCGCGGCGCCTGGCCCAACGCCTTCCGCAAGGCGCGCTTCCTATCCGCGGTCGACCATGTCCAGCTCGACCGGCTGCGCTATCGGGTGATGGAGGCGGTGACCGGCCTGTTCGAGCGGGTCGACGCGCTGATCGGGCCGTTCATGACCGGGCCGATGCTGGTCGCGAGCAACTTCACCGGCCATCCCTGCCTGCATCTGCGCGCGGGCTTTCTTGAGGTCGCGACGCGCTCGGACCCCTCGCTCGCCGACGGCAGGCTCAAGACCGGCGAGGCGGCCGAGGATGCGGCGCGGTTCGAGGTGCCGCAGGGGATCTCGCTCTGGGCCGGGCTGTTCGACGAGGGCCGGCTCTGCAACCTCGGCATGGCGCTGGAGGCGGAGCTCGCGGTCGCAACGCGGCGCCCGAGCTTCGCGAGGTAGTCGACCTCAGGCGCCCGGCCCGCGCAGGTGGCAGGCGACCTGATGGTCCGGCCCGACCGGGCGCAGCGGCGGCGTCTGCCTGCGGCAGATGGCCTCGGCTATCGGGCAACGGGTGTGGAAGGCGCAGCCGGGTGGCGGGTCGACCGGGCTCGGCACGTCGCCGCGCAGGATCGCGCGCACGCGTTTGGTGCCCGGGCGCGGGATCGGGATCGCGGCCAGCAGCGCCTCGGTGTAGGGATGCAGGGGCGCGGAAAACAGCGTCCGCTTGGCCGCCAGCTCCACGACCTTGCCGAGGTACATGACCGCGATCCGGTGCGAGATGTGCTCGACCACGGCAAGGTCGTGGGAGATGAACAGATAGGCGAGATTCGAGCCCTGCTGCAGGTCGCGCAAAAGGTTGATTACCTGCGCCTGCACCGAGACGTCGAGCGCCGAGACCGGCTCGTCGGCGACGATCACCGAGGGCTCGAGCGCCAGCGCCCGGGCAATGCCGAGGCGCTGGCGCTGGCCGCCGGAGAGCTGGTGGGGATAGCGCTGCATCTGCTCCGCGCGCAGGCCCACCCGCTCGAACATGTCTTTGACCAGCTCCGTCTTCGCACGGCCGTGGGCGAGTTTGTGGATCTCGAGCGGCTCGGCCACGATGCGGCCGCAGCGCATGCGCGGGTTGAGCGAGGAGAACGGGTCCTGGAACACCATCTGGATGTCGCGCCGCCGCGCGCGCAGGTCGGCGTCGGTCGCGGTCGTGATGTCCCGCCCGTGGAGCACGATGCGGCCACCGTCGGGCTTCAGGAGCCGGAGCACGGTCTTGGCGACCGTCGTCTTGCCGCAGCCGCTCTCGCCGACCACGCCCAATGTCTCGCCGGCGCGGATCGCAAAGCTGACGCCGTTGACGGCGTAGACGTGGCCGCGGCTGCGCCCGAACAGGCCGTGGCGGACGGGAAAGCGCTTCACGAGGTTCTCGACCTCGAGCACCGGCCGGGCCTCGCCCAAAGCTGTCTCCTCAGGCATAGGTCGCCGCCAGCGTCGCGCTCTCCCAGCAGGCCGCGGCGTGGCCCGGGCGCTTGATCTCGAGCGGCGGAGCCTCGCCCCGGCAGCGGTCGGTGGCGAGCCGGCAGCGGGGCGCGAAGGCGCAGCCAGCCGCCTGCTCGCGCATCGAGGGGACGGTACCTGGGATCTCCTGCAGACGGCGCCCCTCCGCGCCCGGCTCGAGCGACGAGTAGAGGCGCGGGACCGAGCCGAGCAACCCAAAGGTGTAGGGGTGCAGCGGCCGGGTGAAGAGCTCTTCGACCGCCGCGCGCTCGACCACCTGGCCGGCATACATCACGACCACGCGCGCCGCCATTTCGGCGACCACGCCCATGTCGTGGGTGATCAAGATGATCGAGGCGCCGACCCGCTCCTTGAGCTCGTCCATCAGGTTCAGGATCTGCGCCTGGATGGTCACATCGAGCGCCGTGGTCGGCTCGTCCGCGATCAGGAGGCGCGGGTTGCAGGCCATCGCCATGGCGATCATCACCCGCTGGCGCAACCCGCCCGAGAGCTGGAACGGATATTGCCGCGCGCGGCGCGCTGGCTCGGGCACGCGCACGAGGTCGAGCGCCGCGACCGCGGCGGCGAGCGCTGCCTTCCCGGAGAGACCCTGATGGATCTCGATCGCCTCGGCGATCTGGCGGCCCACGGTCATCACGGGGTCGAGCGAGGTCATCGGCTCCTGGAAGATCATAGAGATCGCGTTGCCGCGGATCCGCCGCATCGCGGGCTCTGGGAGCGTCAGCAGGTCCTGGCCCTCGAACCAGACATGGCCCGCTTCGATCCGCGCCGGCGGCGAGGCCAGCAGGCGCTGGATCGAGAGCGCGGTGACGCTCTTGCCGCTGCCGGATTCGCCGACCACCGCCAGGGTCTCGCCCCGGTCGACCTCAAATGAGACGCCGTTGACCGCGTGGACCACGCCGTCCGCGGTATCGAAGCGCACGCGCAGGCCCTCGATCTTGAGGACGACGCCATCTGCCAGGCTTTGCACGGGCGGGCGGGCGCTCTCCTCGATCCGGACGATGGTGATGCCCCCGACGAGCCTGCGATGGTTTTGCAGTGCAGCACAGTTGACTGAGCATAGCGCCCGGCTAAGCTCTTTCAACGGCGGCATCGGGCAAAACGAGGAAGGACAATGAAACGCAGGGAGTTCTTGCAGAGTTCCAGCGCCCTCACGGGCGGCGCGGTGCTGGGAACGGTCCTCGGTACGGGGCTCTTACCCCACCGCGCGGCGGCCGCGGACGAAACGCCGGTCCGCGGCGGCACGCTGATCTGGGGGCATTCGGAGACCACCCAGAACCTCGACATCCATCAGACCGGGACCGCATCGACGCTCCGTCTTTTGCAAAACGTCCACAATTCGATCGTCACGGTCGACCACGAGTTTACCGTGACCCCCAATCTTGCCGAGAGCTTCGAAGTCAGCGACGACGGGCTGACTTACACATTCAAGCTGCGCTCGGACGTGAAGTTCCACGACAGCAAGCCGATGACGGCCGCCGACGTCAAGTATTCCTTCGAACGCTGCAAGGCCAAGGACACCGGCGCGGTCAATTTCGAGGTCTTCAACGACGTCGCCTCGATCGAGACGCCGGACGAGCACACCGTGATCGTCAAGCTCGGGCAGGTGAACGCGCCCTTCCTGTCGCGTCTCGCCGAGATCGGCGCCGGCGTGGTGATGCCCGCAGGGTCGGGCGACGTCCAGGGCACCCAGCCGATCGGCTGCGGCCCGTTCAAGTTCGTGCACCGCGAGTTCGGCAATGAGGTCGAGATCGCCCGCTTCGACGACTACTGGCAGGGCGCGCCCTGGCTCGACGGCGTCACCAGCCACGAGGTGACCGAGCCGAGCGTGCGCCTGACCGGCCTGCGCACCGGCGAGATGCACCTCATCAACGACATCCCGCTCGACCGGGTCGATGAGCTCAAGAAGGCCCCCGACTTCCAGGTCCTGACCTGGTTCCCGCTGAGCTGGGCCTTCTTGAACTTCAATCACGCGGTCAAGCCCTTCGACGACTCGCGCGTCCGCCAGGCGCTCGACCTGATGGTCGACAAGGAGGTGCTGGTCCAGGGTGCGCTCTGGAACCAGGGCGTGGTCACCGCCTCGCCAAGCTTTCCCACTTCGCCCACCTACAATGGCGAGCTCAAGCCGCGGACGCAGGACTTCGAAGCGGCCAAGGCACTGCTTGCAGACGCGGGCTTCGGGCCCGGCGAGCTCGAGTTCGTCTTCAAGGTGACCACCAACTACCCCTGGCATGTCGAGGCGAGCCAGATCATGCAGGAATGGTTCCGCCAAGGCGGCGTCAAGGTGACCACGCAACAGCTGAACTGGGCCGATTGGTTGAGCCAGTGCTGGACCAACCGCGACTTCCAGGTCACGATGATGAACTTCTTCACGCTGTGGGAGCCGGACTTTTTGTACTATTCGCTCTGGCACTCGACCGGCGCCTTCAACTATCGCAACATCAAGGACCCGCAGATCGACGAGATGGCCGAGAGCGCCCGGCGGATCATCGATCCGGCCAAGCGCGTGCAGATCTACAAGGACATCCAAAAGCGCGTCCAGGACGAGACCCACGACGTCGTGCTCTGGTTCCGCAACGGCACGGTGGCGGCGCAGCCGGCCGTCGGCGGGCTCGACCAGCTGGTCCATCCCAACGGCTCGAACCTGCAGTTCCGCAACGTCTGGCTCAAGACCTGAGCCGTCCCTTTGGCCGCGGTCGGACGCGGACGGAGCCGATCCGAAACCCGCCTCCGGTCCGGTTCGCCCGGCCTTCGGGCCGGCGCCGCTGAGCCGGCATGACCTATCTCGCCCGCCGCCTGGCGCTGTTCGCGCTGACCCTCGTGCTGATCTCGATCGTGACCTTCGTGATCACCAACATCCTGCCGGGCGACGTCGCGACCATGATCATGGGGACCCGCGGCAACCCGACCTCGATCGCCGCGCTGCGGGAGAAGCTCGGGCTCAACGATCCCTTGATCCTGCAATACGGGCGCTGGATCGGTGGGATGCTGACCGGCGATCTGGGGGTGAGCCTCAGGTTCAAGGAGACAATCGCGGGGCTGCTGGCGCAAAAGCTCACGGCCAGCGCCATGATCGTGGTCATGTCGCTGACGATTGCGCTCGTGCTCGCGATCCCGCTCGGGGTCTGGAGCGCCATCCACCGCGACCGCTGGCAGGACACGCTCGGCAGCGGCGCGGCGCTCGCCGGGATCAGCCTGCCGGACTTCTTCTGGGGGATCCTCCTGATCCTCCTGTTCTCGCGCGGGCTGAACCTGCTGCCGTCCTCGGGCTACGTGGCGCCGTCTGAGGATTTCTGGCTCGCGGTGCGCCACGCGCTGCTGCCATCGATCGCGCTGGGCTTGAGCCTGATGGCGCATCTCACGCGCATGACGCGATCGGCCATGCTCGAGGTCCTGAGCCAGGATTTCATCCGCGTCTGTCGTGCCAAGGGGCTCGGCGAGGGGGCGGTGATCTTGCGCCATGCGCTGCGCAACGCGATCTCGCCGGTGGTGACGGTCGCCGGGCTGCAGCTCGGCTATCTGTTCGGCTCGATCATCGTGATCGAGAGCCTGTTCAACTATACGGGCATGGGCTGGTTGACCTATCAGGCGCTGCTCAACCGCGACGTGCCGTTGATCCAGGCAACCGTCTTCGTGATCGCGACCGTGGTGATGCTGGCGAATCTGCTGGTCGACGTGCTCTATGCCGTGCTCGACCCGCGCATCGGGCTGGAGTGAGGCGGGTGCGCGCGCTAATCACACCCAAGGGCCTGATCGGTCTGACGCTTGTAGTCCTGTTCGCGGCGATGGCGATCGCGGCACCGCTGCTGCTGCCGGCGGAGCTGAGCACGAAGATCGACGTGCTCGCCCGGCTCAAGCCGCCCTCGCCGGCACACCTGCTCGGCACTGACCAGCTGGGCCGCGATCTGCTTTATCGCGTGCTGCTGGGCGCCCACACCTCGCTCGTCATCGCGATCTCGGCGGTGGCGCTCAGCATCGTGATCGGCCTGCCGGTGGGGGTGCTGGCGGGCTATTTCGGCGGCTGGACCGACCACGCGCTGATGCGGCTGGTGGATACGCTCCTGAGCTTCCCGGTGCTCCTTTTGGCACTGACCATCTCAGCGGTGCTCGGGCCGAGCCTGTCGAATACGATTCTCGCGATCGGGGTCGCCTTCGCGCCCTATCTCGCGCGCATCGTGCGCGGCGAGGCCCTCAAGGTGACGGCACTGCCCTACATCGAGGCGGCACGCTCGCAGGGCGCCTCGAACGGCCGGATCATCCGCCTCCACGTGCTGCCCAACATCATGGCGCCGGTGATCGTGCAGGCGACGATCTCGGTCGCCTTCGCGATCCTGGCGGAGGCGGGGCTCTCCTTCCTCGGGCTCGGGACCCAGCCGCCGACGCCGTCCTGGGGGCTGATGATCCAGGCCTCGCGCGACTATCTCGACGTCGCCGCCTGGACCGCGATCGTGCCCGGGGTCGCGGTCGCGCTGACGGTCTTAGGGCTCAACATGCTGGGCGACGTGCTGCGCGACGCGCTCGACCCGACGGTGGTCAGGGAGCATTGAGCAGACGCGATCACTTAGCTAACGACATCAGAAAACTATCTTAACATCCCAGGAAAGCTAGAAAGAATCAGCCGGTAGGGTGGAAGATCTCGGCGGCGACGCCGGTCTCGTAGCCGACGCCCTCGGCGGTCAGGATCGGGGCGCCGGCGGCACCCGCGAGCAACAGGCCCTTGCGGACCAGCGCGTTCATCACGTTCGGGTTGCCGAAGCCGGTCGCATCACGCGCCCGCACCACCGCGCGCCCGACGTGGAAGTGGTCGCCGTGGGCGTGGGGCCAGGAGTGGATCAAAACCGTCCCGTCCGGGTCGGCCGGGTTGGCCAGCCCCTGATCCTTGGCCATCGCCTGCAGGATCGCCAGCGTCTTGAGCTGGAGCGGGTTGAGCTTCTTCGGGTTCGCGCGCATCGGGCAGCCGGCCTCGGATCAGAAGAAAGCGCCGCTGCCCGAGGACAGCGGCGCCGAAAACGCACGGGGTGGATTACGCGGGTTTGATGATTTGGCGTGTTCCCGCGGCGTCAGCCGATCCCGGCGGACGTGACCAAAGCCTCGCTCGCTGGTCCGACCAGACGCGCCACCTTGGCATGAGACATTGGATCACCTCCTTTCCGCTGTTGCACCTGTCAGCGGTCATGCCATTGCCGCGGCCGCCTGTCAAAGGCTTCTCGCGGCAATCGAGCCGGTGGCATCATGAAGCCGCCGGCGGCGGTGGCGTGCCGTGCGAGGTCAGGCGCAAGAACAGCTCCTCGAGGTCGGCCTCGGTGGTGGCGAGATCGGTGATGGTGAGGCCGGCGCGGCGGACCGCGTCCAACAGCTCGCCGACCCGGGCGCGGCTCGGCCGGTAGTTGAGCACCAGCCGCCGCTCGCCGTCGAGCCGGGCGCCGAGCGCGGCCAGCTCGGCGGGCAGCGCGCCGAGCGGCTGGGCGACCACCACCGTCAGCTGCTTCTCGTCGAGACGCCCGATCAACGCCGCCTTGTCGTCGCAGGCGACGACCAGGCCCCGGTCGATGATCGCGATCCGGTCGCAGATCGCCTCGGCTTCCTCGAGGTAGTGGGTGGTCAGGACGACGGTGACGCCCTGGCGATTGAGCTCGCGCATGTAGCGCCAGAGGCTGCGCCTCAGCTCGACGTCGACGCCGGCGGTCGGCTCGTCGAGGACCACGACCGGCGGCTGGTGGACCAGCGCCTTGGCGACCAGGAGCCGCCGGCGCATGCCGCCGGACAGCGTGCGGGCATAGACGTTCGCCTGCTCGGCCAGGCCGACCGCGGCCAGGATCTCGTCGCTGCGGCGCTCGCGCTTGGGCACGCCGTAGAGCCCGGCCTGGATCTCGAGCGCCTCGCGCGGGGTGAAGAAGGCGTCGAGGTTGAGCTCCTGGGGCACGATCCCGATCGCGCGCCGGGCGCGGCGCGGATGGACCTCGATGTCGAAATCCCAGATCCGGGCGCTGCCCGAGGTCTTGATCGCGAGGCCGGCCAGGATGTTGATCAGGGTCGACTTGCCGGCGCCGTTGGGACCGAGCAGGCCGAAGATCGAGCCGCGCGGCACCGCCAGATCGATGCCCTTGAGCGCTTCCTTGGGTGGCGTCCGCTTCGCGCCGGCATAGATCTTGCGCAGGCGCGTCACTTCGATCGCGAGCGGCGGCGCGCCATAGCGCCTGGCGATCTCATCCAGGCGGCCGGGCGGCAGCACCGCTGCCCGCGGGTCGAGGTTGTCAGCGTCGTGATCCATCCAGGGCCTTGCTCGTCATTGGCGGTGCTTGCGCGGCGGTGGCGGCGGCATCGCGGGGATCGTGGGCAGCGCCGACAGCGGCACCGCGCGATTGGATTTGAGGGTACGACGTTAACACTTTCTTAACCGCCATGGGGTAACCCTGAGGTGTCAGCGGAAGCTCGCGATAGAGCAAAGGTTGTGAAGCGCGCGATGTCCCAAACCAAGCTCGACCCCCGCCGGGCCGTTCGCAAACCGGCCGGCCCACCGGAGCCGCCGAACGCCGCCGGCCGCCGGCAGATGCTGCTCGCCGCTCTGCTGCTGGTGATCGGGGGCGTCTGGATCGGCGTTCCGTTGCGCGCGCTCCTGACCGGCGCGCGCCCGCCCTTGCGGGACCTCGGGATCGTCGGCATGGGCCTTCTGCTCGCGGCCGGCATCGGGCAGGCGCTCTGGGGCCTCAATCTGCTGGCACGTCGCAAGACCTTGATCATCGACCGCAACGCCGTGCACGTCTCGGTCCGCGGCCTCCTGGGCGTGCGCCGCTGGAGCGAGCCGCTCGCCAACTACCGGGGCCTGCGCCATCGCCGCGAGCGGATTCGCCACCGTTACGGCTTGCGGACCCTGCACCGGTTGCAGCTGGCGCATCCGGACCCGGCGAAGGAGATCGAGCTGATCCGGACCCAAAACGAACGCCAGATCGCAGCCGCCCGGCGGCAATGGGCGAAGTGGCTGGACCTGCCGATCTGGTCCGCCGAGGGCGCCACGGCCGGGCGACCGGCCCAGGACCATGAAAAGAGGCCGGTCGAGGCGGAGGGCGTTCCGACCTTTTGAGCCAAGGCGGCGGCGCAGCGGCCGGCCGGTCGCAGCCTGCCACGAGGTTGCCGGCGACCAGGAGCGGGCCCGCCGCAGCCGACCAAGGCGACGCGCCTTGCGCCTCGTAGCACCGTCGGGCCGGTTTCGCTCCAAGTCGAGGAATCGACCGGGCTGCGGGGTTCCATGGGCCTTCTGCGCGCGTGCTCCGGTCACGCCGGAAGCGATCATGACGGCCGAGAGCGAGATGCGCGTCTGTGCGCGCACTCCGGTCGCGCCGGAAGCGATCTTGACGGCCGAGAGCGAGATGGGCTTCTCGGCGCGCGCTCCGATCACACCTCCTCCCAGCGGCCGCTTGCGCCCGAGCGATAGATCGCATCGAGGACGCGCATGTTCCTGACCGCGTCCTCGAGCGGGAACTCGAGCGGCGCCCCGGTCCGGATCGCGCGCGCGAAGGCATCGCCCTGGAGCGTGTACTGATTGACCACATCGAAGCTTTCCGGCTGCGCCGAGCCGCCACCCGGCTGGCTGCCGTCGTCGACGAAGATCCGGCACGGCCGGTCCGGGGGCGCATTGAACGGGATCTCGACCTCGATCCGCGCCTTGGTGCCAAAGATCAGCATCCGCTGATAGGGCACCAGCTGGGTCGAGCAGACGAACAGCGCCTGGCCGGCGGGGAACTCCAGCAGCACCGAAGCCAGGCGGTCGGTCCCGAAATCGGGATCGTACTCGACCTGGCTGACCACGCGCCGCGGCTCCGCGCCGAACAGGAAGCGGGCGGTGACGGTGGGATAGCAGCCGATGTCGTAGAGACCGCCGCCGCCGATGCCGGCCTGATTGCGCACGTTATTCGGATCGAGGTTCATGTAGCTGAAGCTGCCCTGGACGACCCGTAGCTCGCCGACCCGGCCGCTGCGCACCAACTCGCGCGCGCGCAGCCATTGCGGGTGGTGGCGGACCATGAAGGCCTCCTGGATCAGCACGCCCGCGCGGTCGCGCGCCTCGATCAGGCGCTCCGCCTCCTCGGCGGTCAGTGCTACCGGCTTCTCGCACAGCACGTGCTTGCCGGCGGCCGCCGCCTGGATCGAGACCGGCACGTGGAGGTGGTTGGGCAGCGGGTTGTAGACCGCCTCGATCTCCGGGTCCGCGAGCAGCTCGGCATAGGACCCGTAGGCCTTGGCGATGCCGAGTGCCCCGGCCGCGGTCTCGGCCCTCGCCCGATCGCGGGACGCGAGCGCGACGATCCGACAGAGCTCAGACTGCTGCATCGCCGGGAGCACCTTCTCGATCCCGATCTTGGCGGTGCTGATGACGCCGAAGCGCACCGGTTCCATGGCCCGTCCCCCTCCGTTGCTTGGTGATCGGCTCGCGCCTGCGCGGTTATAGCGCGGCCGCCGTGGGATACCACACCCGATCGGGCCGGGTGGTTGCTGCGCAAGCCCTGGCCTCGGGCTGCGCGGACGCCACGACCGGATCGGACGGGGTCTTATGCAGGGCTGGGCAGGGGGCCGCGCGCAGTCCCACCGGATCTGCGGCGATGGCGAGTTGAATCCGGAAAAACATTAACGAAATAGTAGGAGCGCTTCGCCCCGGCGCCGCCCGTCCGCGGGCTGGCATTAACCGTGGTCGAGCCTGCCCGGCGCGCGAACGGCGCTTTCGACCAACCTGCGCTTTCGACCAACCGGCGCTTTCGACCAACCGGCGCTTTCGACCAACCGGCTCTTTCGAAGGGTCCCCGATGCCATCACGTGCTCCTGGAGTGTGGATGTGGGCGGAGGCATGCGAGCTTTTGGAACGGGCGGAGCGCCTGCACCGTCAGTTCTTCCAGCCGCTTCCGGCCGAGGGCCGCCGTCCGAGCTGGGAGCCGCCGGTCGACATTTTGGAGACCGAGGCGGAGCTCTGGATTCTGGTGGCCTTGCCGGGAGTGGGTGCGGACCAGCTCCAGGTACTGGTCGACGGGTCGACGCTTGCGGTGGTCGGCGAGCGGCCGATGCCCGGGCGCGCGCGCGCCGGCGTCATCCGCCGGCTCGAGATCCCCTACGGTCAGTTCGAACGGCGGGTCGAGCTGCCGCCGGGGCGCTTCGAGATCAGGCACCGCGAACTGGTCGACGGCTGCCTGGTGCTCGGTCTGCGCAAGTTGTGAGGATGGTCCAATGACGACAGAGCAGCAGCCTCAGGACGTCCGCTCCGAGGAGCAACCGGTCGGCGCCGCGACCGGAAGGCCGGCCGCGAGCGCCCCGGGCGAGAGCGCCCCGGGGGAGGGCGCGACGTTGCCCAAGGACGCCATGATCATCCTGCCGGTGCGCAACGTGGTCCTTTATCCCGGTGTCATGCTGCCCTTGTCGCTCGGCCGGCCGGGCTCGATCGCCGCCGCCCAGGAGGCGGCCCGAAGCGAGCGGCCGCTCGGCGTGATCCTGCAGCGCCAGGCCGAGGTCGACGACCCCAGCGCCGACCAGCTCCATGCGGTCGGCACCCAGGCGCGGATCCTGCGCTACGTCACCGCGCCGGACGGCTCGCACCACATCGTCTGCCAGGGCCTGCAGCGCTTTCGGGTGCGCGAGTTCCTCTCCGGCTACCCGTTCATGGCCGCCCGGGTCGAGCCCATCGAGGAGTTCGAGGTCGAGAACACCGAGCTGCAGGCGCGCCTGGTCTACCTCAAGCAGCAGTCGCTGGAGGCGCTGCAGCTGCTGCCGCAGGTGCCGCCCGAGCTGTTCAACGCGGTGCAGGCGGTGACCTCGCCCTCGGCCGGCGCCGATCTGGTCGCGAGCTTCATGGACCTGACGCCCGAGGAGAAGCAGACGATCCTCGAGATCCTCGACGTCCGCGCCCGGCTCGACAAGGTAATCGAGCTGCTCGGGCACCGGATCGAGGTCCTCAAGATCTCCCGTGACATTGGCCAGCAGACCCGGGACGCGGTCGAAGGCCGGCAGCGCGAATACATCCTGCGCGAGCAGCTGAAGGCGATCCAGAAGGAGCTCGGCGAGACCGAGGGCACCGGCGCCGAGATCGAGGAGCTGGCCAAGGCAATCGCCGAGGCCAAGATGCCCGAGGAGGTCGAGCAGCACGCCCGCAAGGAGCTCAAGCGCCTCGAGCGCATGCCCGAGGCGGCGGGCGAGTACTCGATGATCCGCACCTACCTCGACTGGCTGATCGAGCTGCCCTGGTCGCAGCAGAGCAAGGGCGCGATCGACATCGCCGAGGCGCGCAGGATCCTGGACGAGGACCACTTCGGCCTCGACAAGATCAAGCGGCGGATCCTGGAATATCTCGCGGTGCGCAAGCTCAACCCCAAGGGCAAGAGCCCGATCCTGTGCTTCGTCGGGCCGCCCGGCGTCGGCAAGACCTCGCTCGGCCAGAGCATCGCGCGCGCCACGCGCCGCAAGTTCGTGCGCGCGAGCCTTGGCGGCGTCCACGACGAGGCCGAGATCCGCGGCCACCGCCGGACCTACATCGGCGCGCTGCCGGGCAGCATCATCCAGGCGATCCGCAAGGCGGGCACGCGCAACCCGGTGTTCATGCTCGACGAGATGGACAAGCTCGGGGCGAGCTTCCACGGCGATCCGAGCTCCGCGCTGCTCGAGGTGCTCGATCCCGAGCAGAACTCAACCTTCCGCGACAACTACCTGGCGGTGCCCTTCGACCTCAGCCAGGTGATGTTCATCGGCACCGCGAACGTTCTCGACAGCATTCCGGGGCCGCTGCGCGATCGCATGGAGGTGATCGAGCTGCCGAGCTACACCGAGGACGAGAAGGTCGAGATCGCCAGGCGCTACCTGGTCAGGCGCCAGCTCGAGGCGAACGGGCTGCAGCCGGACCAGGGCGAGCTCGGCGAGGCGACGCTCAGGGCGATCGTGCGCGACTACACCCGCGAGGCCGGGGTGCGCAATCTCGAGCGCCTGATCGGGGGCGTGCTGCGGCACGTCGCGGTCCGGATCGCCGAGGGCGCAGCCGACAAGGTCCGGGTCGAGCCGGACGATCTGCGCGCGATCCTCGGGCCCGAGCGGGTCGAGAGCGAGATCGCGATGCGGACCAGCGTGCCCGGGGTCGCGACCGGGCTCGCCTGGACGCCGGTCGGCGGCGACATCCTGTTCGTCGAGGCGACCCGGATGGCCGGCCACGGCAAGCTGATCCTGACCGGGCAGCTGGGCGAGGTCATGAAAGAGAGCGCGCAGGCGGCGCTCAGCCTGATCAAGTCGCGCGCCCGCCAGCTCGGCATCGAGGAGAGTCTGTTCGAGAAGAGCGATATCCACGTCCACGTGCCCGCCGGCGCCGTGCCCAAGGATGGCCCGTCGGCCGGGGTCGCGATGTTCACGGCCCTGGTCTCGCTGCTGACCGAGCGGACCGTGCGTAACGACACCGCGATGACCGGTGAGATCAGCCTGCGCGGTCTGGTCCTGCCGGTCGGCGGCATCAAGGAGAAGGTGCTGGCGGCGCATCGGGCCGGGCTCACCCGGGTGCTGCTGCCGGCGCGCAACCGCAAGGACTTCGAGGACATTCCCGAGAGCGCCCGCACTCATCTCGAGTTCGTCTGGCTCGAGCGGGTCGACGACGCGATCGCGGCGGCGCTCGAGACGACGCCGGCGGCGGAGCCGGTGCCCGCCGAGTGACCGCCGGCCGGAGCGGGCGCTGCGCTGATCCGGCGGCCGTTCCGACGGTCCGGTGCGGCGCGCGCGCAGCAGCCGGCCACAATCTCTGGCCGGGAGGTCGACCGCGCCACCTCGGTTGACATATCCATGGCATTTTATGCATATTGTCTCGAATGGGGCAGCCGAGAGGAAGAGGCATGGCGCCGATCCGGGACATTCTCTGCGACGACCGCAGCGCCATCAGGCTGCGGCACGCCGCCATCGCATCGGTGCTGGCCGTGGCCGGCACCGGCGTCGGCATCTTTCTGATCTCGGTCGGCAGGCAGCTGTACGAGCAGACCAGCCACCGGGTGATCTGGGCGCTCGCCGAGAGCGCGCGCATCCTGGGCGCCTGAGCGACCGGCCCCCCGCATCATGGCGCTGAAGTTCGCCGCAGGCTCGCGGGCGCTCGGCGCGGCGGCGCTGCTGAGCCTTACCGTGCTGGCGCCCGCCTGGGGCCAGACGCGCGCGTGCCGCGCGGCGACCGCCGGCGAGCTCAGCGTCCAGGCCGACGTCGAGTGCGAGTGCCGGTTCTTCACCGAGAGCCGCCTTGCGGGCACCCCGACTGGCTATCGATGGGACTGCGGCATCCTCCGCCCGCGGCTGAATTACGCGGTCCCGGTCGACCTCAATCCCTATCCCTACCCCCTGCCGGAGGGGCTCTCGCTCGAACTGCCGGCCGGCCGGGAGCAACCTTCGGTTCGGCCGGGAGACCGCTGAGCCCGCGGGTTTCAACTCGACAGGTGCTGTGACGCCGCGGCTGGCTCGCGGCCGGCATCACCTCGCCGAAGACGATCGGATGACGAGCGACCGCGCACCGGCCTCGGCCGAACCCCCGATGCTCATCAAGATCATCTCAGGGGCGCTGCCGCCGTCGGCCGGCCGGACCTTCGAGAACCCGGCCGCGGCCAAGGTCTTGGGCGCGAGGGGGCGATGCAACCGAGACCGAGCGGGCGCTGGCCGACATCGGCACCCTGATCCCCTCGGTCCGAACCGAGGTCGAGCACCTCTCGGGCGGCCAGCGCCAGACGATCGAGTTCTGCCGCTTCGTGCACTGGGGCGGCGGCCTCGTGCTCCTCGACGAGTCCTTCGCAGCACTTGGCGTCGCCCAGACCCGGTGCGGCCTCGAGCTGATCGAGCAGATCAGGCGCCGTGGCGTCGCGATCGTGGTGATCTCCCGCAGCCTCCTGCACGCCTTCCAGGTCGCCGACCGGATCGTCGTGCTGCGCCACGGCCGGGTGGCGGGCGAGCGCCAGACCGCCGCCACCAGCCACGAGGAGATCGTCGGCCTGGGTCACCGGCGAGCTCGGCGATCACCCGCGCCCGAAGGTCGACCAACGCCACCGCGACCGCAGCACTGACGCTCAGGAGGCGGCCGATGGCGACCCGAATTGGCTCTGCAGTCCAAGTCCGTCCGCTGACGGCAGATGAGGGGTGGGGTCTATTGTCGGCCTGGTCTCGGCTTCCGGCATGCGTGGGTGGAGTCCCGCACGGACGTTCGGGCTATCGAGAAACGTCTGCTCTGCTCATTTCGTAAACGATAGTGTCCAGGAGCTGACTCCGATCGATGCCGCTTACGCCAAAGCAAAGTTCGTCGACGGTCTGTGAAAAAACAATTCCCACGCGGGGATTGAGTAAACTTACCATTTGGATGCTCCAGAGGTCGGCGGCCGCATGGTTGAGAGCTAAATAAGTGAGCACCTGCCTAACGTCCATAGAGCGGAAGGGCCGATCGCCAGCTTTTATTTCGAGCAGAGTCTCATCTGCTATGACATCTCCTCGGCACTCCTCCACTATGCCGCAACCCGGGAATACGGGCTCTAGTGAGAGATGACTATAATCTCTAAAGAAGGCCTGCAGGCGGCTCGCGAGTTGGAGGGCTTCACGGATGTCATCGGTATCAGTTTGGATCGGCAGCTGATCGGTCTGATCCTTCAGCCTCCCGATGCGTCCCCAAACCTCCTCTATTTCGGTCGCCAAAGCGAATCTGCTTGGCCGCACCCACTCAGGACCCCGCCAGGCACCCCCTGCTCTGTCCCGAAAGGCACAGAAGCCCAACTCATTGATAAAGGCGCGTTTTCCGGGCGCAGAGCTTCCCGGCAATGGCCGAAAAGCCCGTTCATACAAACCCAGGTTGATGCGCCGCACGTATGCCTCTGACATCGGTATCGCAGCCCGCCAGAACCAACTGTACGCGCGACTAAAGGTGAGTTCGTCGATCAAATTGGGACACTCCAGTTTCCTGCGTCCTTCTTCTCGCCAGTCCATTTACGCACCAGATCCTCGAACGCATCAAAGTGTACCTTCGTGTTTCGCCTCCAATGACGCCCCTCATCCCCGAGGGTAAAGGACGCCACTATGAACGCGCGGCGCTCGCCCCTCCGCATCACGTGGAAGGTGTTTTTTAGGTCGGACAACCAATAATGTTGGCTCCAACGCGCCATAATAAGAATAATTTCTCTCCGAATGAGAATGGACCCGCGAGAGAGGAAAAGGCGCGCTAACAGGTCGGTCGAGCTGGGACCCGGCCTAAGCGCCAAGACGCGTAGAGCGAAAGCTAGGTTCACGTCGAGCGTCATCAGATGGGATTCCGACGTGATCAGTCGTTGAAGCCCGGTCACTACGCGCTCCTGAACGACTTCATCCAACTCCTTGAGAACATCTCGGAACATTATCATCACATTCGCAACAATCGGATATAGAAGGTCCAAATTGTCCAGAAAAGAAAGTACAGCATCCCGTTTCTGCGACGGGGCGAGATGTCGTATCGACGATGTAATTTTTCGCGTCAATGGAACGTCAATTCGGCTTTTTGCCAGTTCTCAATTCAGCATACCTATGATGTCGAAGCGGTCGAGTTCGCTCTTTAGAAGTTCGTAGTCTTCTTCTGCCGTCGACGAGTACGGGTCAAAGCGAAGCGACAAGCGCATGAAGGCGCGCACCTCGGTTGATGGACCAAGGTCCAACAGGGGACGCCGCGCGCTTGGGGGGTCGGGCTGCGCAGGTTCTGTCGCGCGCGACAGTATAACGGGCACAGAATTTTGAAATTCAGATCCGGTCATGATTCTCGTCTTCGACTTCTGCAGAGCAAGACCTTCGTTGAGCTGCAATTTGTCCGATAGAAAGACCAATCGTCGGTAGGCATCTTCGAGCGAGGAGCAGAAAAGATGGTAGTCGTCTGAAAATCTGCAAAACGGTATCTGATGAATTTTTAGCAAACGGTCAGTTTGATTCAGTAGAAGCTCAGATAAGAGCCGCGCGGCTGGCCCACCCACGGGCAGCCCATAGGAACGATGATGGGAAAAATTTTGCAAGAAGTGCAGGACGCGAGATGGAATGTCCGTAGGTACCGTGAGTTGGCCAATCGCATTTTCGAGACGATGATGTCCTACGTGCTGATAAAAATCGGCTATGTCGCAAACAACAACGTAGGCGTATTCCGATGAAACCGTTAGAGAATGTTGCATAAATTGAATCCATCCGAGGTCGGCTCTAAACAAATCGGGCGAATCGGTTTCGGTATTGAAGCGATACGAAAAAATAATATTGTCGCTTAGAGGCAGTCTCGCCGCTTCAATGCGATCACTAATGGATATTACCAAACCGAGAAAATATAGATTCCAAAGTGGATCAAGTTGCGTGGCACGGCGGAAACCGGTTTGTCCCACCGAGGTCAGGAGGGTTTCGTGCGTGGGTGGGACGGCTGCGAGGGTCTCTTCGAAATTGCTGAATCGGCCGTCGAAGTTATTGTGAATGGACTCGAGAAGAGTCAGTACCTCGTCGGCCTTGTCAAAAAAGAGGTGGTTTTCGAACGGAAATGGGAAGACGTCGGTGTCACCATGGACGACGACGTTCTTGATGGCTCGTGCAAAGTGTTGGCGCATCAACGCGGGCCCCGATGGGAAAGTTGGGAAGGCGTGCGTAAGCGGTTCGGTACCAAACGCGTCGAGCGAAGCGGTGGAACAGTACCGTCACCGTGTAGTAGAGGCAAGGGGAGGGTGCATCAGGGTCGCGGTTCTGGGCTCGGCCCGGCGGCGCGAACTGTGTCGGTGTCTGACGCCGGTGCCGCCCGGGTCGCCCGCGCCGGGTCCAGAGCCGGGAGGGCGGAAATGGCTGGAAAGGCGATTGGTCCGGCGGCCGGGGGGCCGTGTAATCGGCAGGTCGGCAACCGAGCCAAACAGGGAGGCAGAACGATGGGTAAGGATGATGCGGCGGAGTGCGCTGCTGGCGGGCGTGGCGGTGGTCGGGCTGGCCGTCTGGCAGCCGGCCGGGGCGCAGGACAAGGGCACGATCTACTACATGATCCCGACGCTGCTCGACGAGTTCCAGACCGAGACCCAAAAGGCGGTCGAAGGCGTGTTCGGCAAGATGGGCTACAAGGTCGTCTCGCTCGATGCCCAAAACCAGCCCGATCGCCAGCTCAACGAGCTCGAGGACGTGATCCAGCTGAAGCCCGATGCGATCATCATGAACGCGGTCGACTTCGATTCGATCGTGCCCGGGATCGAGAAGGCGCGCGCGGCCGGCATCAAGGTCATGAACTACGACCGCCAGATCCGCTCGACCCAGTTCGAGCTGACCTCGGTTGCCGGCACGGTCGAGATCGGCATGATCGCGGCCGGCGAGGCGATCCGCCTCCTGACCGAGCGCTACAAGGAACCCAAGGGGACCGTGCTCCAGATCCTGGGCGACCCCGGCGACAACTATACGCTCGACATCCAAAAGGGCTTCGAGGAGCGGATGCAAAAGGAGGCCCCCAACGTCGAGATCATCTCCAAGGCCGCGATGCAGTGGGAGGCATCGAACGCCGCCAACATCGTCCAGGACCAGCTGCTCGTGAACCCCAACATCGACCTGATTTTCGGCCATGCGGCGCATCTGACCGTGCCGATCGTCTCGATCCTGGAAGCGGCCGGCAAGAAGCCCGGCGAGATCATGATGATGGCCTCCAACGGCGCCCCGGTCGGGCTCGACAACATCCGCTCCGGCTGGCAGCAGGTCGAGGTCGAGCAGCCGCTCTACGCCCAGGTCTACGGGCTTGCGATGTTCACCCCGATGATCCTGGCCGGCAAGACGCCCAAGGCCGGCACCTACGACGTGGTCGGCCTCAAATCCGAGCTGACGATCGAGGACTGGGGGCCGAACCTCAAGATCCCGGGCGCCGCGATCACCAAGGCGAACGTCGACGACACCCGTTTCTGGGGCAACCCCACCCCGCCCGATCAGCCGGTCCAGGTGGTCGAGTAGGGCTCGGTCGACCGTCTGCGGGCGCCCGATCTGCCTCCTGCGCCACGGTTTCGCTCGCGCGAACCCCATCCGCCCGACCCTGGAGCCTGCGCGGCCGGTGGGCGGACGTCGAGAGCCGACTGCGTGTTGATCTTCAACACCAGGCGATGCCGCCCGAATCTCCAGGAGCGAGCCACGACGCCAGCAGGGCAGCAGACCATGGGGGGTCCTTCGGCGGTCTCGAGACGCTGACGCTGCGAACGCTCCCCCATAGTCGAGGTCGGATCCGATCAGGGGCTCGTCCGGGTCGAATTCGGCCGGGGTCGGCAAGTGGAACGCGTTCAAGCGCGAGGGCATGTTCGCGAAGATGTACGGCGGCGAGCCGAAGTTCCCCTACGTTATCGGCTCGGAGGCGCGGGCACGATGCCGCGCTCGCCACGGCGGGCGGTGATGCCGTTCGAGGTGCACCTCGCCCGCACGTTCTCCGTGGCCCGGGCCGTGGACGCCCACCGTACCCTGAACACCCACTACCTCGGCCGGCTGCGCGGCAGGTCGCGGCCGCGGCGACCTCAGTCGCGGGCGCCGAGCCGGTCGATCAGCTTCTGGAGCTCGGACGCGCTGGGGCGCGGCCGCCGGCATCTGGGCCAGGAGGCGCTGCCAATAGGCGCGGGCCCGCTCGGGATCGCCCTGTTCGGCCGCGGCCCGGCCGAGGAAGTACAGCACCTCGGGATTGTCGGCGTCGAGCTCGGCCACGCGCTTCAGCTGTTCGATCGCCATGGCCGAGAGCGGCGCGTCGTCGCGCTCGAGCGCGAGCAGCGCCTGGGCGTAGTCGAGCTGGGCGGTCGGGTCCTCGGGCAGGCGGCTTGCGACCTGCCTGGCCGCCTCGGCTGCCTTGGCGTTGTCGCCGAGGACGCGATAGGAACGGGCCAGCATGCGCCAGCCCTCGACGTCGTCCGGCTGTTCGGCAAGCCGCGCGGCGAGGCCCTCGACCATGCCGCGGATCATCTGGGTCTGCTGCTCGGGCGGCATGTCCTTGGCCGCTTGCATCTGCTCGCCACTCGGTCCGCGGGCAGGCGCCTTGGCCGCATGCCGCCGTGCCGCAATGCCGAGCTCGCTCGCCGCCGCCGCGAACTGCTGCTGGACGAACGGCGCTCCGGCATAGACTTCGGCGCCGCGGGCGAGCGCCGCCTCGGCGTCGGCGGCCTGGCCGAGGGCCGCCCGGGCGCGGGCGAGGCGGATCCAGCCCTGCCAGTCCTCGGGCTTCCTTGCGAGTGCCGTGTCGAGCCGCCCCGCCTCGGCGCGCAGCGCCTCGGGGCGGCCCGGCAGCTGCTCGGCCGGCGGTTGCGCCGTCATGGCCGGCGGCGCCGGCTGGGGCACCACCTTGGCGGGGTCCTGGCCAAGGTCCTGCGCCAGCGCCGTGACCCGGTCGCGCAGCACCGCGAGATAGGGGGCATCGGCCGGCGTGTCCTTGATCAGGCCCGCCCAGAGGGCGAGCGCCTTTTGCCGCTCGCCGCGCTGGACCAGGGCGAGCCCTTGATAGAACCGGGCGCGTGGATTGGCCGGCTCGAGCTCGAGCGCGCGCACCAGCGCCTTGCCGGCCGCCTCGGTGACGATGCCGCCCGCGCCCTCGATCGAAGCTTCCGCGAACCCCGCCTGGAGCTCGGCGTCGGCCTCATCGAGCGCGAGTGCGTGCTGATAGGCCGAAGCCGCCTTCGTCGGCTGGTCGATCAGCTGATAGGCGCGCGCCAATCGGCGCCAGCCCTCGAGGTCGCCAGGTATGGCCTGGACGCGATGCTCGAGCGCTGCGACCAGCTTCTCGACCGAAGGCAGGTCCGGCGCCTCGCCGGCCGCGGCCGATACCTGCCCCTGATCGTTGCGCACGGCGAACGGCATCGCGGGCAGCCCCGGTTGCCCGAGACGGCCGTAGAGCAGGATCGACAGGGCCGGCAGCGCCAGCAGCAGGACCAGCGCGCTCGCCAGTCGGGGCCGGCTGCCAGGGGTGCGCAAGGCATCGTCGCCGGCGGCCGCAGCCAGCATCCGCCGCTCGACCTCGAGGCGCGCCGCCCGGGCTTCGTCCGGGCCGAGCAGGCCACGCTCCTGGTCCCGCCTCAGCTCCCGCAGCTGGGCGCGATAGACGCTGAGGTCGTACTCGCGCCGGGCCGCGACCGCCCCCGGCCGGCGCAGCAGCGGCAACAGGACCAGCACCAGCACCAGAATAGTCAGCGTGATCAGGATCAGCCAGAGGCTCAATCAGCACTCCTCGAGCGGCGGCCGCGAGGGCGGCAAGCTTGCCCGACCTTGGGATGCCTTAAGACAGGATGTCTGAGGCGCGCACTCCTTGGGCCCGCAATCCTGTCCGCATCGCTTGCCGGCGCCCTCCGGGCGCTCCCGTGCGCAGCTTAGCCTGCGTGCCTGATCGGCGCGACCGGCTTGATGCCGCTGCGGACGCGTTGTCGCACCGCTGCAACCGATCGGGCTAGCGGGCGTTTATTCCAAACCGGACCATGAGAGGATGACAGGGTTCACCGGGACGGTGGACGGAGCCAAACCATGACTATTCAGACTTCGGCCGAGTGGTGGCGCCTGATCGAGCAGAATTGGGACGAGCTGGTGGCACTGCTCGAGCGTTGCGGCTTGGCCGACGACCGTGCCGGTGTGGAGCGCCAGAGGGCCAGGCGGGATGCCCGGATCGCACGGCGGCTGCAGGCGGCCAAGCGGCGCGCACCGGCCCGGCGTTTGAACCGGCTCCCGCACGACTGGCGAATCCTTTTCGACCTCTGCGCCGAGCAGTGGGTCTTGTACCAGGCTCCGGCGTAGCGGTCGCGGCACCCGTCGCGCAAACTCAGGTGGTGAGGCTCACGGTGAATTCGAACGGCGAGCCCCTGCCGCCGGCGACCACCGAGTTCGTACCCATCTTGAGGGTGACGCCATCGTGCGGGAAATCACGCCCGAGCGGTGTGTCGTTGACGATGGTGCCGAGATCGCTGCCGAGGTCGCGCAGCCAGATCCGTTCGTTCTCCGCCAGCAGACCGAAGTGGAGCCGCGAGAGCCGGTAGGGCTCAGGCTCGGCGATGGCGAGATCGGCCGATGCGCCGGCCGCCAGCTCATCGGGCGTCGACTCGCGGCCGACCGTGAACGGCAGATGCTCGATCGCGATCGGCTGCAGCCCGACATAGAATTTGGCGGCGTAGGTCACGGCCTTGAGCTCGATCCGCGGCCGCGCCCCCACGGCCGCCGGACTGGCCGGCGTGGCGTGGCTGCGGGCGTGGAGCCCGGCCAGCAGATCCTCGACGTGGCGCAGCCGGAGGCTCATCCGGGTCAACAGCTTGTGGGCGAGCGCCGGCTCGCGGCTGACCCGCTCGAGGAACGCGGTCCGGTCGATCAGCTCGCCCTCGAGATCGGTCGCAGCGCGCACGGTCGCGCTGCGCAGGCGCGCCTCGAGCACGCCCATCTCGCCGATGAACTCGCCTTCGCCCGCAGTGCCGAGCAGGATCAGATCGGCGCCCGATTCGCGCACCACCTCGACCCGGCCCGAGAGCACCAGCAGCACCCACTCGCTGGCATCCCCCTGCCGGAACAAGACCTCGCCGGCCGCGAACCGTCTGCGCATCGAGGGTGGCCCTCCCGCCCGTTCGCCCGCAGTGTGCCCCGCGCCCGCCTGCACTTCAACATCCATGGTCGCTAGCCAGTGCCGCCGCCCGCGGCTATAGCTGGCGCCAAGCGCGAAGCGTCCGAACGCAAAGGGGAGTACCGGCCATGGCCATCCATACCGTGTTCGACAAGTCCAAGCTGCCGAGCCGGCATTCCACGGTCGGGCCCGACCGGGCGCCGCACCGCTCCTACTACTACGCCATGGGCCTGACCCAGGCGGATATCGCGCAGCCGTTCGTGGGCGTGGTCACGACCTGGAACGAGGCCGCACCATGCAACATCTCGCTCGGCCGCCAGGCGCAGGCCGCCAAACGCGGGGTCGCCAAGGCCGGCGGCACGCCGCGCGAGTTCACCACGATCACCGTCACCGACGGCATCGCCATGGGCCATCAGGGGATGAAGAGCTCGCTGGTCTCGCGCGAAGTGATCGCAGATTCGGTCGAGCTCACGGTGCGCGGCCATTCCTACGACGCGCTGGTGGGGCTCGCCGGCTGCGACAAGTCGCTGCCTGGGCTGATGATGGCGATGGTCCGGCTCAATGTGCCCGCGGTCTTCATGTACGGCGGCAGCATCCTGCCCGGGCGCTTCCATAACCGGGACGTCACCGTGGTCGACGTGTTCGAAGCCGTCGGCCAACACGCGGTGGGTGCCATCGACGACGCCGAGCTCGACGCGCTCGAGCGCGCGGCCTGCCCCTCGGCCGGCTCCTGCGGCGGCCAGTTCACCGCCAACACCATGGCCTGCGTCTCCGAGGCGATCGGCCTGGCACTACCCGGCTCGGCGGGCACGCCCGCCCCTTATGAAACGCGCGATCAGTGGGCCGAGGCGTCGGGCGAGGCGGTCATGGCGCTGCTGGCGAACGGCATCCGGCCGCGCGACATCGTGACCCGCAGATCGCTCGAGAACGCGGCCCGCGTGGTCGCGGCCTCGGGCGGCTCGACCAACGGCGGCCTGCATCTGCCGGCGATCGCGAACGAGGCCGGGATCGATTTCGATCTCCACGACGTCTGCGAGATCTTCCGCAGCACGCCCTATATCGCCGACCTCAAGCCGGCCGGAAAGTACGTGATGCGCGATTTGCACGACGCGGGCGGCGTGCCGATGCTGATGAAGGCGCTGCTGGATGGCGGCTATCTGGACGGCGACTGCATCACCGTGACCGGCAGGACGATCGCCGAGAACCTCGCGGGGGTGACCTTCAATCCCGATCAGCCGGTGATCCGGCCGGTCGCCGATCCGATCACCAGCTGGGGCGGCGTCGTCGGCCTCTGGGGCTCGCTGGCACCCGAGGGCGCAATCGTCAAGGTCGCGGGCCTGAAGAGCCTGAAGTTCGGGGGCCCGGCGCGCTGCTTCGATACCGAGGAAGACGCCATGGCAGCGGTCCAGGCGCGCCGCTACCAGGAGGGCGACGTCCTGATCATCCGCTACGAGGGGCCGCGCGGTGGGCCCGGCATGCGCGAGATGCTGAGCGTGACCTCGGCGATCTATGGCCAGGGCATGGGCGACAAGGTGGCGCTGATCACCGATGGCCGGTTCTCGGGCGGTACCCGCGGCTTCTGCGTCGGCCACGTCGGCCCGGAGGCGGCGGTCGGCGGCCCGATCGGGCTGCTCAGGGACGGCGACGTGATCGCGATCGACGCCGAGGCCGGGACGATCGACGTCGAGCTCTCGGAGAGCGAGTTGCAGGCGCGCCGGAGCGCCTGGCAGCCGCGTCCGACCATGTACCCCTCGGGCGCGCTGTGGCGCTACGCCCAGACCGTCGGCCCGGCCGAAAAGGGCGCGGTCACCCACCCCGGCGCCAGGGCCGAGCTCAAGAGCTACGCGGAGATCTGAGAAAGCTGGCCGGCGCGCCGTGGGCCGCTGCTCGTGACCGTGGCGCTACCCAGCGCCGTCGGCGACGCCCGGCGCGACCCGACCCGCCGCGGGTCACCTGGCGAGTTTCAGGAACCGACCGGCCGCACCGATCAACGTGCGATCTCGGAGCGACGTCACCCGTGACCGGTCTGCGCGGCTCCGCCATCATGCTGTTGAAACTATTCGATCCCGTGCTCGTGCCCGTCACCTGGCTGGCAGCGCGCGCTCTTTTGGCGATGCGGCGGCTGGGCGGCGATGGTCTGCATCGGCTTCCAGCGTGCCAGCGGACATTGCGCCGCATTGGCATCTTCCCCGTGCTCGACCGCTACTATGAGCCATTTGTCCAGCCCAGGCATCTCTACCGCCCGCTCGATGCCGAGCGACCTCTGCCGGCTATTGATCTTAACGACCAAAGGCAACTTGCTTGGTTAAGGGAATTTCGTTATGGCCAGGAACTTGCCCGCTTACCTGTTGAAAGCGTAGGCGGGAACCGATACCACTATAATAACCATTACTTCGAATCTGGTGACGCCGAGTATTTCTATAGCCTGATTCGCTGCCTGCGGCCGCACATGATCGTCGAGATCGGCGCCGGCTTCTCCTCTCTGATCGCCGCTGAGGCCATTCGCGCCAACCGAGCGGACAACTCCGGCTACGCATGTCGTCACGTCTGCATCGAACCGTTCGAGCATCCCTGGCTCGCCGAGCTCGACATCGAACTGGTGCGCACGCCCGCCGAGCGCTGCGATCCGGCGCTGTTCGCGGCTCTCTCGGCCCGGGACATTCTGTTCATCGACTCCTCGCACATGATCCGTCCGCAGGGTGACGTGGTTTTTGCCTATCTTGAACTGCTACCCAGCCTGCCGCCCGACGTCTTTGTTCATATCCATGACATCTTCACCCCGCGAGACTATCTGGAATCATGGGTGATCGACCTGGTTTACTTCTGGAATGAGCAGTATCTCGTGGAGGCATTCTTGTCGTTCAACCGGTCATTCGAGGTGATAGGCGCCCTCAATTACCTGAAGCACCACTACCCAAACGAGCTTAAGGCGGCGTTCCCGGTACTGGCGCAGCAGTTCGAGACACGTGAGCCAGGGTCATTGTGGCTGCGCAAGACACAATAGGCCGCAGCTGCGCTGCGGCACCTTGGTAGTGCGAGTCGCCGCGGGACGACGGCCGGCATTCGTGGTGCCGCCGCGCCGAAGCGGCGGCAGCGAGGGCTCGCTCCCTGGTCGCGGTCGCCGAGGCCAAGCGGCTGGCGCCGCAGCGGGTGACCCCGTTGCAAAACAAAATCGCAATTCTCTCTTGCAAACCAACCGGCGAGGCAGACATATCGCTGCGTTCGAGACCTCGGGTACACGCTGGTTTGCGGGGGAGCGCGATGACCAGGCACTCTCTTGCCCAAATTGGGGTGGACGACGAAGCCAAGGCGGGCATCGCTGCAGCCGAGGTCGAAGTCCAAGCGGGCAGGCCGGCCGCCGGGAACGGCCCCGATGATCATTTCATCGAGCGTCATGGTCTGCGCTACGCCGGCAGCCATCTGATCATTGACCTGTGGGATGCCGAGTTTCTCGACGACGCGGGCGTGATCGAGCTGGCGCTGCGGCGCGCGATCAAGGCGGCGGGCGCCACGCTCCTGCATCTGCATCTGCACCGGTTCGCGCCGAGCGGCGGCGTCTCGGGCGTCGCGCTGCTGGCCGAGTCGCACATCTCGATCCACACCTGGCCCGAGCGCGGCTACGCTGCGATCGACGCCTTCCTATGCGGCTCGGCGGATCCGCACCGGGTCGTGCCGATCCTGAGACAGGCCTTCAACGCCGGCCGGATCGCGATCTCCGAGCAGCTGCGCGGCGTCCTGTGAGCGGACCGGGGCCGATGGCCTGGTTCGAGGAGGTCTACCATCCGCACTGGCGCCAGCGGCTGGCGATCGAGCGTGTCGTCCTGGAGCAGCACACCGGCCTGCAGGATGTGCTGATCTTCGAGAATGCAACGCTCGGCCGGGTCCTGGTCCTGGATGGCATCATCCAGACCAGCGAGCGCGACGAGTTCATCTATCACGAGATGATGACCCACGTGCCGATCCAAGCCCACGGCGCGGTCCGCGACGTGCTGATCATCGGCGGCGGCGACGGCGGCGCCCTCGAGGAGGCGCTCAAGCATCCGGGGATCACCAACGTCACCCTGGTCGAGCTCGATTCCGGGGTGGTTGAGATCGCCCGGGCTTGGCTGCCGGGCATTCATCGGGGCGCATTCGACGATCCGCGCGCCGAGCTGCTGTTCACCGACGGAGTGGCCTTCGTCGCGAAGACCGACCGGCGCTTCGATGTGATCATCCTCGATACCACCGACCCGATGGGGGCCGGCGAGACCTTGTTCGCCGAGACCTTCTACGCCGACTGTCGGGCGCGGCTGCGGCCCGGCGGCATCCTGGTCGGGCAGAGCGGCAACCCGATCACGGAGCCCTTGCGTATCCGGGCCTGCCGCGACCGGCTCGCCCGCGTGTTCGCTGACGCGAGCTTCATCTTGGCGTCGGTGCCGGCCTATCTCGGCGGACCTTTCGTGTTCGCCTGGGGCTCCGACGATCCGGTCAGGCGGCGGTTGAGCGCCACCGAGCTGGCGGCGCGGCCGTGCCCGCCGGATCTGCGCTGCTACACGGCCGCAGTGCACGCGGCGGCGTTCGTGCACCCGCCCTGGCTGCTGGCCGCGGCCGGCTGAGCGGGGGCGCCGCGGCCTAGCTGCCGCCGAGCTCGATCGTGAAACGCAGCTGCGCGAACCAGGAGCGGTGGTCGCCCTCGCCGGTGGTGCCGGTCTCGACTTCGAGCGGCAGGGACGGTCCGAGCTGCAGGCTCAACCGGTCGCTGACCGCCGTCCGCTCGCCGTCGATCGGAATCTGCCACTGCCGGCGGGCCCGGATCCAGACCCAGGGAAACTCGGGGAGGCGAGCGCCGAGCGCGATGCCGTAGCCGTCGAGCCGGTGCTCCGGGACGCCGCCGCGCACGCTGGCCGGGCCGGGCACCTCATCGAACAGGGTGGTCGCGAGCTCGAAGCGGCGTGTGCGCAGCGAAGTGCCGATGCCGAGGCGCTCATAGTCCCGGAGCCAGTCGTTCTCGACCCGGCCGCGCAGCGCCAGCGTCAGATCCCGGTCCAGCACATCGGGGCGTTTGTAGAGCGCCAGATGCCCGCCGGTCTGCCCGGACGGGTCGTGGGTCCCGTGCTCGCCCGGCCATGGTCGGTCGCCGGGCGCGGGCGGCTTTTGCGGCGGCCCGGTCGCCGCCATGTCATAGGCGGCAGGCGGGCGTTCCCGGTAGCTGACGTCGACCGAGACCCGCTGGAGCCATGCCGAGCCACTCCGCTGCAGGCGTCCGCGACCGTCCCGGCTGCCGCAGCTCGGGGTCTTTGGGCAGCCGGCCGCGAGCCCGGCGCTGAGACCGGGCGCCCGCGCGGCCGCCGGGACGGCGAGCGCCAGCGTCGGCGAGCCGATGCTGATGAGGGAGGCGAGCAGCAATACCAACGACAGACCAGGGCGAACAGCGCCCACCCGCGGCCAGCAACAGCGCATACGATGATTTCCCCCCACCTCGCACCGCCTCGGGCGACGCGCACGACCCGAGTGTGCCCGCCGCGACCTTGGTCCCGGTTTTTTCGGTCGAGCGCCGGGTGTAAGGTTACGGGTGGTGGCTTAAGGAAGCCTTGGCGGGCGCGCCCCGCCTGCCCGCGCCACCGAGAAGGCGGCCTCAGGCGTACCCCGAGGTATCGTCGCGACAGTCGAGCCGCAAGCAATTGTGTCAGCAATTCAAGCCTATTAGCCTCGTTATATCATGTCGAACCTAAGATAATCCGGACCGGAGGACGGCTGGCCATAGCTTGTCAGCATGCCGGATTAACGTTAATGAAACATGGAATTGGGCATCCTGTTTGAGCCGCCATGGTAAGCGACGAGAGCAAACTCGTGCGAACGAGCCGCCCGCAGCCCGACCCGCCGCGCGCGGCCGGCGCGCGGCCGCCGGACGGCCCGCCTCCCGGGGACACCGCGACCGGTGCCGAGGTCGAGTTGGCGCTCGCCGATCTGGTCGGCGACGCCAACGGCGAGATCGTCTTCTTCAACGACTTCGGGCTTTCGCAGCCTGGCGATCCGGACCGATCGGCGGGTGGTCGCCGACGGCCAAGCCGGCGCCCATGTGACCGCGGCCGGCGACAATGTCGCGGGATTCCAATTCGTCACCTTCGACAATGGCCTCACGCTCTACTTCGAGGCGGGGCTGCATCTGATCTTGCCGGGTCCCGCCGCCTCGTCGCCGCCCTCCAGTCCGCCCTGACGGTGAGCCGGCCTCAGAGCCAGTCAGCCTCGCCGTAGTGAGCCTCGCACTCGGCCGGGCTTGCGCTCGGCCCTTCACTGGGCGTCGCGCAGGCTCTCGAACTCTCGCAGCTCGTCCGGGCTGAGGCTTCCCAGAATTGCACGCAGCTCCTGTTCCGGCGTCCGTTCGCTCGGCGGCGTGATCAGCTTCATCCGGTCGGCGAGCCAGAGGATCACGCGGACATTGCCCTTGCCGACCTCGGTGTCGATCGCGGCGTGAAGGGCGAGCCGCAGCTCGGCGAGCCGGTCGCCATGCGTGGGCTCGGGCTCGCCGACGGGGCCTTTGAGCTCGTCGATCCAGCGCCGAAAGGCCTTGCTGTGGTTGCGCTTGCGCGACAGCTGGCTGCGCGAGCACCCGATCTCGCGGGCGACGGCGACCAGCGGCACACCCTGTGCGAGCAGGTCAGCCGCACGACGCCAGTCGATGGCGCGCGGCCCGGCGCGCCGGGCGCCGGCGGCGGAAGGAGCGGTCATGGATGTGGTTTCCCTCTGAGCAGCTGCCGGAGGAGGGCGGATGTCGCGATGGAGCGTGGGGATGCAACCTGACGTAGGGCGGTAAATATAGGAAATCGCTCCTAAAGTCAAGATCCTTTGCTGTCGCCGCGGGCCTCGCCGACGGTCGCCAGCAACGAGGAATGCGCGCGAGAGTGTCGCCAGATGGTTGCGTTAACGAAAATTTAAGGGAACAAGGGGCATCCCGAGGCCATGGCGATGGCGGGAGAAGACGAGCTCATGCCGGTCGATGCTCCAACACAAGCCGACTTGCCCAAAGCCAGGGCGCATCCGCGAGGCGATGCGGCGGCGCTGCGCCAGGAGCTCGAGCAGTGGCGGCTCCAGGCTTGCGCGGCGGAGCGTGCGAACGAGGCGAAGTCGGTCTTCTTCGCGACGATGAGCCACGAGATCCGCGAGCCTATGAATGGCGTCATCGGCATGACGCGGCTCTTGCTCGAGACGCCGCTTTCGGATGAGCAACGCGGCTTCGTCGAGGCGGTGCACGATTTGGGCGAGGTCCTGCTCACGATCATCAACGACATTCTCGACCTGTCGCGGATGGAGGCAGGCCACCTGGAGCTGGACAGCATCGATTTCGATCTGCGCACTCTTTTGGAGCGGGTGATCGCGACCGTCACGCCGCGCGCGCATGACAAAGGCTTGGCGCTCCGCCTTCTGATCGGCCCCGACGTCCCGGCCGTGCTCCGCGGCGATCCGGGCCGGATCCGCCAGATCTGCCTCAATCTGGTCGGTAACGCCATCAAGTTCACGGCCGCGGGCGAAGTCAGCTTGGCGATCCGTCTGGTCGCCGACGGGCCATCGCAGCTACGCCTGGGCCTGACCGTAAGCGATACCGGCATCGGAATCCCCGAGCATCTGCAGGACCGACTGTTCACTGCCTATGCCCAGGCCGATCCCTCGGTGCCGCGTCTCTACGGCGGCAGCGGTCTCGGCCTCACCATCTGCAAGCGGCTGGTCGGCCTGATGGGCGGTGAGATCCGACTGTCGAGCCGGCCTGGCGAGGGGACCGTATTCGATCTCGAGCTGGCACTCGCCAGGACGCCCGCGGCCGCCCCCGGTCCGACGCCGTCGGCGGCCGAGATCGCCGGCACGCGCCTCCTGGTCGTCGATGGCACGGCGACCACGCGCACCATGTTGCAACAGCGGACCCAGAGCTGGGGAATCGCGGCGGCGGTGGCGGCTTCGGGGGCCGCCGCCCTGGAACTCCTGAACCAGGCGCAGGGCCGCGGGCGGCCGATCGAGATCGCGCTGATCGACCGCTCGTTGCCCGACCTCAGCGGCGAGGAGCTGGGCCGGCGGATCAAAGCCGACCCGAGGCTGCGTCCGATCGAGCTGGTGATGATCGCCTCATCCGGCCTGCGCGGCGATGCGGCCCGCGTCAAAAAGATCGGCTTTGCGGCCTATCTGCCCAAGCCGGTGACCGCCCAGACCCTGCTCGATTGCCTGCTTCAGCTGCGCGGCGCACCGGCCGCGGCCGGCGCCATACCCGGCGCCTTCGGGCTGATCACGGTCCACAGCATGTCCGAGCGGCGCGCCGCCGGCCTCAGGGTCCTGCTGGCCGACGACAATCCCGTGAACTGTCGGCTGACCGCCCTGATGCTCGAGAAGGCGGGTCACCAGATCGACGTGGTGAACGATGGCGCCGTGGCGGTCGAGGCCTTGCGCGACAAGGACTATGATCTGGTCCTGATGGACGTCCAGATGCCCGGCGTCGACGGGCTCGAGGCGACCCGCCGGATCCGCCAGCTGCCGCCCGACCGGGCGGCGGTGCCGGTGATCGCGATCACCGCCAATGCTTGGCCTGGCGACGAGCAGCGCTGCCTGGATGCGGGCATGAACGACTACGTCACCAAGCCGATCGATCGCGCGCGCCTGCTTGGCAAGCTCGCGCAGTGGGGCCAGGGCGGGCAACGGCTCGGATGAAGCGGCGCGGTCGAATTGCCCATGGGTAGCACGGCAACGTGGCGCAAATCCTGCTTGTCCGGGCCGCTAACCTTGGTCTATGCTACCCACGGTTGGTTACGCCGCGGGTGCAGCAAAGGCAGGGGCCGAAGCATCATGCCGCTGCAGGCGAGATCGAGCGGGCGCCGGTTGAGCCCGATCGTCGCCCTGGTCCTGGCTTGGCTGGCGCCGCCGGCGTCGGCCGATACCCAGCCATTCGACATCTGGTTGGACGGGCTGCGCCGGGAGGCTCTGGCGCAGGGCATCGGCACCGGGACCCTGGACACGGCGCTCGCCGGGCTGACGCCGATCGCGCGGGTGGTCGAACTCGACCGCCGCCAGCCCGAAGGCCGGTTCACGTTCCAGGAGTACAATCAACGGGTGCTGTCCGACAGCCGGATCGAACGCGGCCGCCAGCTGTATCGCGAGCACAAGGATCTGCTTGACCGGGTTGCGCGGGACTATGGCGTGCAGGCGCCCGTGATCGTCGCGCTTTGGGGTGTTGAGAGCACCTATGGCACCTACCATGGCGAGTTTCCGGTGATCGGCGCGCTGGCTACGCTCGCCTACGACGGCCGGCGCGCCACGTTCTTCCGCGGCGAGCTGCTGCAGGCGCTCAAGATCGTCGACCATGGCGACGTCACGGCCGCGGCCATGACCGGCTCCTGGGCCGGCGCCATGGGTCAGAGCCAGTTCATGCCGTCGAGCTATCACGCCTATGCGGTCGACTACGATCACGACGGCCGGCGCGATATCTGGACCAGTCTGCCCGACGTTTTCGCCTCGATCGCCAACTATCTCGCCAGGGCCGGCTGGAACAATCGCTACACCTGGGGTCGCGAGGTCCGTCTGCCCGCGACCATCGACGGTGATCTCGCGGGCTTGCAGCTGCGCAAGCCGTTGCCGGAATGGCAGGCGCTCGGCGTGCGCCGCAGCAATGGCGCCGATCTGCCAGCGGCGAGCTTGAGCGCATCCCTGGTGCGCACCGACGAGGGGCAGGGCCCGGCCTATCTCGTCTATGACAATTTCCGGGTCCTGATGGCCTGGAACCGCTCGACCTATTTTGCGCTCAGCGTGGGCGAGCTCGCGGATTTGATCGGCCGTGGCTGACGGACCGGGCGAGCGGGCCAAGAGCGCTACGAGGGCGGCAAGGCGCCAGCCCGTCGCCCGGCTGGGGTCGCTCGCAATGTTCGGCGCCCTCGTCCTCGGCCTTGCCGGTTGCGGTTCGCCGGCACCCGAGGGGGTGTACAAGCTCGGCCAGCCCTATCAAATCGCCGGGCGCTGGTATTATCCAGAGTTCGACCCCCACTACGACCGGGTCGGAATCGCCTCCTGGTACGGCCGCGATTTCCATGGTCAGCCGACCGCCAATGGCGAAACCTTCGACCGCCACGAGCTGACCGCGGCGCATCCCACCTTGCCGCTGCCGAGCATCGTGCGGGTGACCAATCTCGCCAATCAGCGTCAGCTGGAGTTGCGGGTCAACGACCGCGGGCCGTTCGTCGGCGACCGCCTGATCGACCTCTCGCAGGAAGCGGCGCGCGAGCTCGGCTTCGAGCGCCAGGGCATCGCCCGCGTGCGCATCCAGTTCGTCGGTCTGGCGGATGCCAAGGGCGAGCCGCCCCGGCCGGTCGCGCACTACGCACGGCGCTCGCTGCAGCCGGCGCCGGCGCCGAGCACGCCGGTCGCCGAGGCATCGCCGCCGACCGTGCCGAGCGCGCTGATCGCCACCGCCGCGGCCGCGACCTGCAGCGGCCACTTCATTCAGATCGGCGCTTTCGCCGAGCCCGCGCGGGCGGCGCGCGCGGTGACGCAGCTTGAGGGCGAAACGGCGGCGCCGGTAATCACGGCTCGGCCGAGCAGCGACCGTCTGACCCGGGTCCGCCTCGGGCCGATCGCCGCGCCCGGAGCCGCCGAGGCGACCCTGGATCGCCTCAAGCAGAGTGGTTACTCGGGCGCCTTCATCGTTACGCCCGAGGTTCTGGGGCCGGCCAGTTGCTGAGGGTGGCGTCGCCATCCGTTCCGTTGGGTTCGAGCCGAGAGGGAAGCATGTCGACGAGGTTGTTGTGTGGCGCTCGCCTGATCCTGGCGGCCCTGATCGTCCTCGCGTCGGGCGCGCTGGCGGCGCGGGCGAGCACCTTCGAGACGCCCGCCAAGGCGGCGATCATGATCGATCTGCAATCGCATCAGGTGCTGTTCGCCAAGAATCCGGACGTACCCTTGGCGCCGGCTTCGATGAGCAAGCTGATGACCGCGTTCATGGTGCTCGAGCGCTTGAAGGACGGGCGCCTCAGCCTCGACGATACCTTCCCGGTGAGCGAGAAGGCGTGGCGCAAGGGCGGATCGAAGATGTTCGTCGAGGTCGGCTCGCGCGTACGGGTCGAGGACCTCCTCCATGGCATCCTGATCCAGTCCGGCAACGACGCCTGCATCGTGGTCGCCGAGGCGCTGGGCGGCAGCGAAGAGGCCTTCGCCGAGATGATGACCAAGCGCGCCCGCGAGATCGGGCTGACCCACTCGACCTTCAAGAACGCCAGCGGCTGGCCGGATCCCGAGCACCTGATGAGCGTCCGCGACCTTGCGACCCTGGCGCAGATCCTGATCGAGCGGTTCCCCGAAGCCTACCCGATCTTCAGCCAGAAGGAGTACACCTACAACGGCATCCGGCAGCATTCGCGGAACCCGCTGCTCAATCGGGATCTCGGCGTCGACGGCCTGAAGACCGGCCACACCGATAACGCCGGCTATGGTCTGACCGCGTCCGCGGTGCGCGATGGCCGCCGCGTGGTCTTCGTGCTCGCGGGGCTCGAGCGGCCGGGGCAGCGCGCCCGCGAGGCCGAGCGCCTGCTCGAGTACGGCTATCGCGAGTTCAAGAATTATCAGCTGTTCTCGGCGGGCCAGACGGTCGAGCAGGCCGACGTCTGGCTCGGCAATCATACCAGCGTACCGCTCGTGCTCCAGCAGAACGTGGTCGTGTCCTTGACCACGGAGGGCCGCCAGGGGCTCGAAGTCAAGGTGGCCTATGACCGGCCAGTGCCGGCGCCGGTCGCCGAGGGCGACCAGCTCGCCGAGCTCGAGATCGCGGCCCCCGGCATCGATCCGAGGCGGCTGCCGCTGGTCGCCGGTGAGGCGGTCAATGGCGTCAATCTGTTCGGCCGCGTGACCAGCGCGCTCGGCTATCTGATCTGGGGGCCGTCGTGATCGTCGTCCGCCAGGCGCGGCCGATCCGGCCTCCGACCGCCAGCGAATGACGCTGCGGGGGCGGCTGATCACCTTCGAAGGCGGCGAAGGCGCCGGCAAATCCACCCAGATCGGGTGCCTCGAAGCCGCGCTCGGGGCCGCCGGCCTTGGGGTGGTTGCGACCCGCGAACCGGGCGGCACGCCGGGTGCCGAGGCGATCCGCGCCCTGTTGGTCGACGGCGCGCCGGACCGCTGGTCGCCATTGACCGAGGCCCTGTTGCTGCTGGCCGCGCGCCAGGATCACGTGATCCGGGTGATCGAGCCGGCCCTGGCCGCCGGCCGCTGGGTGCTCTGCGACCGCTTCATCGATTCGACCCGGGTCTATCAGGGCGTCGCGGGCGCGCTCGGGCTGGCGCTCATCGACCAGCTGCACCGCACCGTCTTCGGCGAGCTTCGCCCCGATCTCACCCTGATTTTGGATCTGCCCGTGCCGAGCGGCCTCGCGCGGCGCCGGGCGGCCGCCGGCGCGAACCGCTTCGAGCGGATGGACCCGGCCTACCACGAGCGCGTGCGCGAGGGGTTCCTTGCGATCGCGCGTGCCGAGCCCGAACGCTGTCGGGTGATCGACGCCGCGCCGTTGCAGACCGTAGTCGCGAGCCGCGTGCGCGCCGCCGTGCGAGAGCGCTTCGGCCTTGATCTTGCCGGCCCGGGGTGACCGCCGGATGGAGATTTCGAACGACCCACCCGAGCCCCGCGCCAATCCCGACCTTTGGGGTCAGGACGCGGCGCTGGCGACCCTCAGCCGGGCGCTCCGCTCCGGCCGCCTGCCGCATGGCTGGCTGCTCAGCGGCCCGCAGGGGATCGGCAAGGCGACGCTCGCCTACCGGTTCGCGCGCGCCTTGCTCGCCGGATCCGGGGCGGCCGACCCGGCGTTCGGCCTCCGCCCGGATCATCCGGCCTTTCGTCAGGTCGCGCAGGGCGCCCACCCCGATCTGACCGTGATCGAGCCCGAGCGCGATCCCAAGACCGGACGCGTCAAATCCGAGATCCCTGTCGCTCTGGTGCGCGCCGCGACCCAGGCCCTGCATGCGACCGCGGCGATGGGCGGCTATCGGGTGGTTGTGATCGACGGCGCCGATCGGCTCAACCGCAGCGCCGCCAATGCGCTGCTCAAGGCGCTCGAGGAGCCGCCCGCGACGGCGGTCATGCTCCTGATCAGCCATCGGCCGGCCCAGGTCACCGCCACCATCCGCTCGCGCTGCGCCAAGCTGTCGCTCGCCCGGCTGCCGGATGCGCTGGTGATCGATCGCCTGGCGCGCTGGGCGCCGGAGCTCACGGCCGAGCAACGGAGCGCCATCGCGCTGCTCGCGCGCGGCAGTCTCGGCCGGGCGCTGGAGCTGGCCGGCGAGGACTGGCTGCCGTTGTACCGGCGCCTCGCCGAGACCCTGGAGGCGGCCGCCGGGGACCGCCCGGGCCTCTACGACCTCGCGCTCGCGCTGGCGCGCCACGCCGAGCAGCGCGGCTTCGGCGGTCCGCTCGGCTTGATCCAGGAGCTGCTCGGCCGGGTCGTCGCGAGCGGCGTCGGGCGCCTCGGACCGGCGCTGTTTGCGACCGAGCCGGCGGTGCTCGGGCGCCTGGCCGAGAGGCGCCCTCTTGATCGCTGGGCGACCCTGTGGGAAAAGATCGGCCAGTTGGCGGCTGCCGTTGACGGTCTCAACCTTGACCGCGCCCAGGCGCTCCTCCACATCCTCACGCTGTTGGCGCCGGGTTCGGATCCGGACGAGCTGCTCGCCGACGGCGCATCCCTCGGAGCCCTCGATGTGCTCGGCTGACGCCTTTTACGTCACCACGCCGATCTACTACGTCAACGACGTGCCGCACATCGGGCACGCCTACACGACGCTCGCCTGCGACACGATCGCGCGCTTTGCCCGTCTGGACGGGCGTCGGGTCTGGTTCCTGACCGGCACCGACGAGCACGGCCAGAAGGTCGAAAAGGCGGCCAGCGCCGCCGGCCTCGAGCCGCAGGCCTTCACCGACCAGGTCGCAGGGCGGTTCCGCGAGCTGGCGCGCCGCATGCAGATCACCGACGACGACTTCATCCGGACCACCGAGGGCCGCCACTGGGCCGGCGTGCAGGCGCTCTGGCGCGAGCTCGCGCGCCGCGACCAGATCTACCTTGGCACCTACGCCGGCTGGTACTCGGTACGCGACGAGTCGTTCTATGCCGAGAGCGAGCTCGAAGGTGGCCTCGCGCCGACCGGCGCGCCGGTCGAATGGGTCGAGGAGCCGAGCTATTTCTTTCGCCTCTCCAGCTGGCAGGAGCGGTTGCTCCGCTTCTATGAGGAGCGTCCCGACTTCATCCTGCCGGCCGCGCGCCGCAACGAGGTGATCAGTTTCGTCAAGGGCGGCCTTTTGGACCTTTCGGTCTCGCGCACCAGTTTCCGCTGGGGCATTCCGGTGCCGGACGATCCTGAGCACGTGATCTACGTCTGGCTGGACGCGCTCACCAACTATGTGACCGCGCTCGGCTATCCCGATACCGAGGGCGAGCTGTTCCGGTGCTTCTGGCCGGCCGACGTGCACGTGGTCGGCAAGGATATCCTGCGCTTCCACGCGGTCTACTGGCCGGCCTTTCTGATGGCGGCCGGGCTGGAGCCGCCAAGGCGGGTCTTCGCCCACGGCTGGTGGACGATCGAAGGCCAGAAGATGTCGAAGTCGCTCGGCAATGCGGTCGACCCCTTGCAGCTGATCGACGAGTTCGGGCTCGACCAGACCCGCTATTTCCTCCTGCGCGAGGTGCCGTTCGGCAAGGACGGCGATTTTTCGCGGGCCGCGATGATCAAGCGGATGAACCGCGACCTGGCCAACGATTACGGCAATCTGGTCCAGCGCGTGCTGACGCTGATCCAGCGCAACTGCGATGGCCGGCTGCCGCAGCCGGGGGCGCCTGCGGCCAGCGACGGCGATCTGCTCGAGGCCTCGGCGAGCCTCCTCGGTCAGCTGCGCGCGGCGATGGCCGGACAGGCGTTGAGCCGCGCGCTCGAGGCGATCTTCGAACTGATCGGCGCCGCCAACCGCTACGTCGACGCCGAAGCGCCCTGGGCACTGCGCCGGACTGACCCGGCGCGCATGGCAACCGTGCTCTACACGCTGGCCGAGACCATCCGCCGGCTGGCGCTCCTTACCCAGGCGTTCCTGCCCGAGGCCTCCGCCCGCATTCTCGACCAGCTCGCCGTCGACCAAGGCGCGCGCAGCCTCGCGCACTATCAAGATGGCGCCGGCGCCCTGCGGCCCGGCACGCTGCTGCCCAAGCCGACCGGCGTCTTTCCGCGCTTTGCCGAGTAGCCGCCGGCATGCTGGTCGATAGCCACTGCCATCTGGATTTCCCGGCGCTCGCCCAGGACAGCGAGGTGGTGCTGGCGCGCGCCCGGGCGGCCGGCGTGCGGGTCATGCAGACGATCGGGACCCACCTTGACACCTTCGACGGGGTGCTGGCGATCGCGGACGCCAGCCCCGGGATCTATTGCTCGGTCGGGGTCCACCCGCACCGCGCGGCCAAGGAGACCATCGAGGATGCGGCGCCGCTGCTCGCCCGGATCGAGCACCCGAGGGTGATCGGGATCGGCGAGAGCGGTCTCGACTATTACTACGAGCACGCCCCCAAGGACGTGCAGGCACGCGTGTTCGGGGCCCACATCGAGGCCGCGCGGGCGAGCGGGCTGCCGCTGATCGTGCACACCCGCGACGCCGACCAGGACACCATCGCGATCCTGCGGGAGGCCATGGCCGCCGGGCCATTCACCGGCGTGATCCACTGCTACAGCTCGAGCCCGGAGCTCGGCCGGCAGGCGATCGAGCTCGGCCTCTACCTCGGCATCGGCGGCATGCTCACCTTCCGGCGCTCGGACGAGCTGCGCGCGACCGTGCGCGAGCTGCCGCTCGAGCGTCTCCTGCTCGAGACCGATGCGCCCTATCTCGCGCCGGAGCCGTTCCGTGGCCAGCGCAACGAGCCCGCCCGCGTCGCCGAGGTCGCCGCGAGGCTCGCCGAGGTCAAGGGCATCGCAATCGGCGAGGTCGAACGCGCGACCACCGAGAACTTCTTCCGGCTGTTCGCCAAGGCGCAACCGCCCACCGACGCCGCATGCGCGTGACGGTGCTCGGCTGCGGCACATCGAGCGGCGTGCCGGTGATCGGCTGTCGCTGCCCGGTCTGCACCTCGGGCGAGGCCCGCAATCGCCGCCGGCGCTGCGCGATCCTGATCGATGAGGGTGTCACCCGGGTGCTGGTGGACACGCCTCCCGATTTGCGCTGCCAGTGCCTGGATGCCGGCGTCGACCGCCTGGACGCGATCCTCTACACCCATGCCCATGCCGACCACATCAACGGCATCGACGACGTGCGCAGCCTCAATTTCCTGATGGACCGGGCGATCGACGCCTATGGCGACGCCGCCGTGCTCGCCCGCATCCGCGAGCGCTTCGGCTATGCCTTCCTGCCGCCCGAGCCGGACAAGGGCTGGTGGCGGCCGGCCTTGACGCCGATCGCGATCGAGGCGCCGTTCACGGTCGGCGCGCTCGCAATCCGGCCGTTCGAGCAGCACCACGGCCGGCTGCCGAGCTGGGGCTTCCGGATCGGCGCCTTTGCCTATTCGCCGGACGTCAACGGCTTGCCCGAGGCGGCGCTCGCGGCGCTTGCCGGCGTCGAGGTCTGGCTGGTCGACTGCCTGCGCGAGCGGCCGCATCCGAGCCACGCCCATCTCGAGCAGACGCTGGCCTGGATCGCCGAGATCCGGCCGCGCCGGGCGGTGCTCACGCACATGAACCACGAGATCGATTACTCGGCCCTGCAGCGTCGCCTGCCCGTCGGCGTCGAGCCGGCCTACGACGGCATGGTCCTCGAGATCCCAGAGCCGTGAGCCGCGGCGCCGGCTGCCGGCGTCGGCACGCGAGATCGGATCAGGTCTCGGTATACCGGCCCGGCAGGAACTGCTTGATCCAGGTCTGGGGGGCGATCAGGCGGTAGGCGATCGCGCTGTAGCAGACGAGCTTGTCCATGAGGGCGATCGGCGCGCCACGAACCACCTCGACGTAGCCCGGGATGACCTTGCGCAGTCGCAGCGTCAGCCAGCCCACCCGCCGACCGCCGCCGATCCAGCTGCTCTTCTGGGTCAGCGCGAGGTTGCTCGACTGGGCCGGGTGACAACGCCGGTACAGCAGGACCTCCGGCAGCAGATGAAAGCGGCCGAGCAGGCTGAGTTCCGCCAGCAGCACCTTGTCCGAGCCGTAGTAGCCGCCGTGCAGGCGCGTCTTGCGCAGGACGTCCGCACGGATCAGCCCGAAAATCTCGAAGGTGCGCATGGTCCGCACGAGCACGTCCCAAAAGCGGCCCGCGGGCGTCGCCCCTTCGGCCCGATGCTCAGGGTCGATCTGCCCGACCCGTTCGCCGTGCCTGGTAACGTAGCACTTCTGCTCCCCGTCATAAGCGACTGGCGAGCCGTCGTCGTTGATCAGCTGGGTTTGACCGCAGCAGAGGACGACGGCGGGATCCCGCTCGAGCACCGCGAAGCAGCGTTCGAGGAAATCCGGGGTACAGACGTCATCATGCGCTGCCCATTTGAAGTAGCGGGCGCGGGCGCGCTGGAAGACCAGATTGTAGTTGGCCGCGGCGCCGACGTTCTGCGGATTGCGGACATAGCTGACCCTGGGATCAGCGGCCGCATAGGCCCGGCAGATCTCCTCGGTGGCGTCGGTGGAGGCATTGTCCTGGATGAGCAGCTCGAAGTCTTTGAAGCTCTGGTTGAGGATAGATTCGACCGCCTCGGCCACGTAGTCGACGCCATTGTACACCGGCAGCCCTACAGAAATTGCGGGAGTCCCGGACCCCTTGCATGCGCTCACTCTCCGACCTCCGACCGCTGCTGCGGTTTCGCTGCGGACACTCACGGGTCTTGCGTCTGCCGAGCTTGAAACGGGCTGCTGCGATCGTAACGCGAAAATGATACCCCGCCGACCGCATTGACGATTAGGTTGCCCCGGCCTTGGTTTATGCCCATTTTCTTGCGCGAACAGTCAAGCCCAGATTGATCCGCGACCGCTTGGGTTCACGCTTTACAGTCTGCCGAGGGTCTGCCTGAAGTTCAAGTGATATGTTATGGTTGGGTGACACGAAGGAACCGTAGTGTGGCATCAGGGCCCGGCCCGGTCGGCAATCGGATCGGTGACCGCCGCTTCGATCTCCGCGTAGACCGCAGCGACTTGTCGGCGCCAGTCGTAGCGCCCCACCCGGCTCCGCGCACCCTGGCCGAGCTGCCGCCTGAGTTGAGGGTCGGCGAGCTCCTGCAGGGCATCGGTCAGTCCACCTACGACCTCGGTGCGCGAGCGCTCCGCGGTCGCCACCACCCGGCCGGAGCTGGCGTCGACCATGCTGCCGGGGCCGCCCAGATCGAAGCACACGACCGGCAGGCCGTGGGCCATGGCCTCGAGCACGACATGGCCACCGGAATCGTGCAGGCTCGGGAACAGCAGCAGGTCGTGGGCGCGGTAGACCTCGGGCATGCGCTCGTAGGGGACCCAGGAGAGCCAGTCGACCGCGTCGTCGAGGCCGAGGCGGTGGGCCGTTGCCCGCCAGCGGCGCTCGGCGGCGCCCCTGCCGGCGATGCTCAGCCTGGCCGGGCAGCCGCGGGCGCGCAGGTCTGCCAGGGCCTCGAGGCCGAGGTGCATGCCCTTCCAGGCGAGGCAGCGGCCGACGTAGAGCAGCCGCAGCTCGCCATTGGCGTGCGGGTCGCCGGGCGCCGCCCTGATGATCTCCTGTTCCTCGATGCCGATCTGGAGCTGGACCCTAACCTTGTCCTGCAGGCGGTCGGGGACCAGACGCGCGGTGTCCGGGCTCGACACGTAGATCAGGCGCGCCGCGCTGAGCGCGCCCCGGGTGACCGGGTCGATCCGGGCAACCAGGTTGAGCCCGTCGCGCAGCAGATCGAGCAGCCAGCCGCGCACCCCCATGCCGCGCCGCAGTGCCAGAGGTGCGGTCTCGCCGCCGCCGACCGGTCCGAGGACGAACGGCAAGGCAAGGCGACCCATGAAGCTCGGCTGCCGGATCACGCAGTAGGTGATGTGATGGACGAGGTCGAAGCGCTCGCGCCGGGTGAGCTCGCGGGCGTGCCGGTAGGCCGCCAGCTGCCAGGACAGATGGACGAGCTGCAGCGGCAGACCCCTCTGCCGCAGCGCCTCGAGCCAGGCCGGCATGACATGCTCGAAGCGCACGGACTGCGGCACCAGGCCCGCCGCGCGCGAAGCCTCGAGGATGGCACGGTCCCGGCTCCAGGTCAGGACCACGACGTCATGTCCGAGCCGCCCGATCTCGACCGCCCAGCGCCAGCCGACCTCGGTCTCCGAACCGATCCCGGGCGCACATTCGAAGGCGCTCAGCAGCACCCGCAACCGGCGCCGCGGCGGCGACGCCGGGTCGGGCGTGGCCGATATCGGGTCGAGTTCAGCGCGGCGCAGGACGGTCCTCCCGATGGCGGTGACGCGTGTCGGCAAAAGCCTTCGGCAGCATTTAGGAGTGGTCGTTCATCGGGACCACGACATTGCGCCCGGCCGTTCGACCGGCCCGGCCGCAGCGCGGCGCCGCCGGATGCCGACTATGGCTGATAGGGATCGGGGCGCACCCGCTCGGCCGCCGGCCCGATCAGGCCGCGGTCCAGGAGCAGGCTCAGGCGCAGAATGACGCCCCAGAAGAAGTAGAAGGGAATGATGTTGTACGGCTTTTCGAAGCCGTCCTCGCCCAACGCCAGCACCCAGGTGCAGATGAAAAACACCATCAGCACCATGAGCTGGTTCTCGCCCCGCCGCCAGCCAACCAGGCGGCATTGCATGAAGGTGGTGTGCCAGCGCCGGAGCAGGTTCAGCATCATCAGGCCCCAGCAGACGACCCCGATCATGCCGGTGCGGGCGATCACCGTGATGTAGGAGTTGTGCGGCTCGCGGACCGCGGCGCCGCTGCTGCCATGGAAGTCGGTCAGGGGCAGGCCGTAGCCCAGTCCGAGCAGGAGGCTGAAAGGATCGCCGACCATGCTCTCGTAGATCTTGGTCCACCATTCGAGGCGCTGATCGACGCCTTCGGCCGCCGAGCAGACGCCCGGAAAGTTGGGGTCGCAGATGCCGAAGATCGCAAGGAAGTGGGCAACCAGGAATTCCGGGCCGAAGGTGGCGCCCAGCCGGCCCTGGAAGTGCAGCCCGATCAGTGTGATCAGCGCCAGCAGGAACCCGGACAAGACGACCATCACGGCCAGATTGTTGATGCTCGAACGCCGGTAGAGGGCGATGAACCCGAACACCGCGAACAGGATGAGGTAGAGGGTGCGGGCCTGGAACATCGCCACCGTGTAGCCGATGATCAGCACGGCCACGACATTGGCGAGCATCCGGTTGCCATGGAACAGGATCAGATAGATCGCCGCCATGATCATCAGATGCGCGGTGTTGGCCATGCTGCCCAGGATCGGCGCCGGATAGCCGGCACCCGACATGATCGTGGGCGACAGGTTCCAGATCTCGACCCGAAACGGGTACAGCAGACCATAGAGGACGGCGACCACGAGCATCTTGGGCAGCCAGTCGAAGAAGCGCTCGAAGCTCTTCTGCTCGCCGGCGAACACGAACCCGACCAGCAAAAACAAAAACTCCAGGACGTGCGCGGCGTCGCGCAACGCCCAGGTGCCGTGCTGGGTGAAGTCGAACATGGCGCGGCCGACGCCGAACATCCACCACAGCGCGAAAGGCAAAAGGGTCACGGTCAACGACAGCCGCCCGAGCACGCCGGAGTAGTTGATCGTGACCAGGTAGATCAGCAGCACCATCTCGCCGACCGGCAGGCCGCTGCCCGCGACCGGCGGGATCCGAAGCTGCATGAAGCCCCAATTGAAGATCAGATAGAGCCAGACCGTCGTCAGGACGACGAGGTTGCGGAACGTCTCCACTTGGCTGCCGACCCGGAAGTCGGGCCGCGCCGGGGCGACGTCGTCGGGCCGGCCGGGCCAATACAGCCGCCCCTGATGGATCACCACCTCGGGACTACCGGTCCGTGTCGAGCCTAAGCGATCCATCGAGCATCCAAACGCCTGGCTGCGCGCCCTGCAGGCCGAACCTTTGATGTGCAATAGCGGCCGGCCGGATTCAAGGACCATGTGCCGTGCAGCCCGACCTGAATGACGATCCGGTCGCGGCCCCGGCTCAGGACGGCGGCTTCGCGGCCGCGGCGGATGCTCTCAGCCGCCCGATGCCAGCCGGCCCCCGGACCGGAGCCGCCCTGTGGAGCACAGGCGAAGGCGCTGAGCGAGGCTCGCATCATTCCTCAGGTCCGGCGCCGGCGCTCAGAGATGGTGCGGTTGGACGCGGTCGACCGGCAGGTCACCGGCCGACGCCGGTTGCCGCTGCAGCCGCCGGCTGACGTCGTCGTACAGGCTGCCGACCACGGCCGGCCAGCGCATCCTCTGGGCGCGCGCCCGCGCGCCGACGCTCAATCGGCGCAACAGACCACCGGTCTGGGCCAGTTCCTCGAGCGCATCGGCGAGCGCGCGGGCGCAATCGGCAGCGCTTTGACCCGCGGTCGCGATCACCCGGCCGCAGCTGGCATCGATCATCTCGGCCGGCCCGCCAAGGTCCAGGCATACCACGGGCAGGCCGTGGGCCAGCGCCTCGAGCACGACATTGCCGCTGGAATCGTGCAGGCTCGGGTACAGCAACGCGTCGTGGCGGCGGTAGAGGTCGCCGATCTCGCCGTGCTCGACCCAGGGCAGCCAGTCGATCGCATGCTCGATCTCGAGCTCGGCCGCGAGCTCGCGCCAGGCCGCCTCGCTGGGGCCCCGACCAAGCATCGTGAGCCGCGCCTCGATGCCGCGATCGAGCAGCCGGCCCAGTCCCTCGAGACCGAGATGCATCCCTTTCCAATACAGAAACCGGCCGGCGAACAGGAGCCTGAGCGGCCGGCCCGCCAGACGCTCCAGGCGTGGCGGATCGGCCACCTCGCGCGTGCCGATCTCAAGGCGCACCCCGATCTTGTCCTGATAGCGTGCCGGCAGGGCGCGGCCCGACTGCGCGGTCTTGACGTAGATCGCGACAGCGTCGGCGCAGGCCCCGCGCGTGATCGGGTCGAACCGGATCAGCCAAGTGTGCAGGTCGCGCACGGCATCGATCAGCCAGCCCCGCCAGTGGAGGCCGCGGCGGAGCGCAAAGGGCGCATGCTCGCCACCGCCGAGCGGGCCCAGCACCATCGGAATCGGCAGGTGGCCCATCAGGGTCGGATGGCGGATGCCGCCGAAGGTGACGTGATGGACGAGATCGACCTGCCAGTCCGCCAGGTGCCTGCGGACGTGGCGGTAGGCCAGGATCTGCCACAGCAGGTGAACCAGATGCCAGGTCAGCTGCTCGAAGCCGAGCCCCACCCCCTCGCGCTGCAGCCGGTCGAGCCAGGCCGGCATGAAGAACTCGAAGCGAAGCGAAAGCGGCAGCCGCCCCGACGCCACCTCGGCCGCGATCTCGGCGCGAAGCTCGGTCTGCGTCAGCGCGATCACCTGATGGCCGAGACGCGCGGCCTCGACCGCCCAGTTCCAGCCAACACCTTCCTCCGAGCCGCGATTGGGGCCGCAGGAGAAGACGCTCATGAGGATCCGCATGGGTTCTCAACTCCTGACCGCGGCCGCGCGGGCGGCGCCATCCGATCGGGCAGCTGAAGCTGCTCGAGGCGCTGGTCATAGACTCGAAAGCCGGACTTTTCGTAAACGCCGAGCGCTCGCGGGTGGTCGAGGTCGCAGGTGTGGACCCAGAGCCGGCGCGGTCCTGCCCGCCAGGCGTGGCGGATCGCCCAATCGAGCAGCCAGCGGCCAAGACCCTGGCCGATGAATTCGGGCAGCAGGCCGAAGTAGGCGAGCTCGATCTCGCGCGGCCGGCGGCGGTCGAGCTCGGCCAAGCCGGCCGGGACGCCGTTCACCCACAGCACATTCACCTCGACCGCCGGATCGTCCAGGATCTGGCGGAGCTCGGCGTCCGACAGCAGCCGGCGCACGACCCAGGTCCACTCCTCGCCGATGATGCCGTAGAGATAGCGGTAGAACGAGACGGTCGCTCGCCGCGCGGCGCGGACCTCGAGGCCGGAACGCGGTGGCCGGAGCGGCGGCCCCGGCGGCGGTCCGGCCATCTCGAGATAGGTGACCCGGGTGTCGACGTGCCGCCCGCCCTGCGCGTCGGCCGGCGATGCGTCGGGATGGGGAAGGTCCAGGCTCATCGTCCTCTTTGGCGGCGGCACGGCCGAAGACGGCCCCCTCAGGGCTTGCGCGCGGACAGGAGGGCGTGGCCCGCCAGCAGCCAGTGCAGGTCGATCGCCTCGAAGCCGGCGGCGGCCAGCCACAGCACGTGCTCGGCGACCGTGGACGGATGATCGATGCCGTTGTCGTCCGGCCAGCGGAAATAGTTCCAGCGCCGTTTTTCGAACGCGCGCCACGCCCGGGCGTCGCCGTAGAGCGCCTGCGAGCGGGCCGCGACCGCGAGGTCCCAGTCCGCGGCCGCGATCCGCCATCCGGCAGCGCTCGCGGGCCGGACCAGATCGGCGAGCACGAACAGGCCGCCCGGGCGCAGCGCCGCGCAGAGATCGGCGAACAGCCGCCGCTTCTGGCCGCCGTCCAGATGATGGACCGCGAGCGAGGAGCAGATCGCATCGGGTGCCGGCCGCAGCGTCCGCCACTCGCTCGCGGCGAGATCGAACGCCTGCAGATCCAGCCGGTCGGCGTCGGCGGCGCAGGTCTTTGCGGTCGCTGCGAGCATCTTTGGCGAGCCATCGAGCGCCCGGAGGCGAACCGCGGGCAGGCGCTCGAGCAGCAGCCTCGCCAGATCGCCGCCGCCGCAGCAGAGCTCGACCACCAGACGGCAAGGCGCGAGGCCTGCGATCAGCTCGCAGACGATCTCCTGCTGGCGCTCGCGCTCGGGCGTGAAGGCGCGGCCGTAATCGATGAAGACGGCCGAGTCGGTCTCCCGCCAGCCGGCCTCGTCCGCCATCTCAGGCATCCGCCCTCAACTCTCGATCGGGGTGTCGCTGCGGCCGCCCCATTCGGTCCAGGATCCGTCGTAGACCGCGACCGCGGGGGCGCCGAGCTGATGCAGGGCGAGCGCTGCCGTAGCGGCGGTGACACCCGAGCCACAAGATGTGACGATCGGATCATTGAGGGTGATCCCGGAAGCGGCAAGACGGCGGCGGAGCAAAAGCTCGGGCAGCAGCGTGCCGTCGGCGGCGATCAGCTCGAGATAGGGGAGGTTGAGGCTGCCCGGGATGTGGCCGGCACGCAGACCCGCCCTGGGCTCGGGCTCGGTGCCGGCAAACCGTCCAGCCGAGCGGACGTCCAGAACCTGCTCGCGCCGGCCGACGAGATTGGCGCGGATCTGCTCCAGATCGCGCACCAGGAGGCTGTTCAGACGCGCCGTGAAATGCGCCTCGCGCGGCACGACCGGGCGATCGTCGACCGGCCGCCCCTCGGCCCGCCATTTCGCGAGCCCGCCATCGAGCACCAGGACATCTTCGTGCCCGAAAACCCGGAACGTCCACCAGACCCGCGCGCTCGCCGAGTAGCGGTTGTCGTCGTAGACGACGATCCGGGTGCCATCCCCCAGGCCCAACTTTCTGACCCGGCTCGAGAACCTGACCGGGTCCGGCAGCATGTGGGGGAGCGGGCTCTGGTCATCGGCGATATCGTCGATGTCGAAATAGACGGCGCCTGGAATGTGGGCCTGCGCGTGTTCGCTCTTGGCGTCCCGTTGCATGGTCGGCAGATACCAGGTGGCGTCGACCATCTTGACGTCGGGTGTGGCGAGATGCGCGGCCAGCCATTCGGTGCTGGCCAGGGGGCCTGGCGCGGCCATGGGCGTCCTCGCCTTAGAGCCGCACGTCCGGGATGTCGGCCCGCCGGTGCTCGAGCCAGGCCGGCACCGGCAGGTCCTTCTCGCGCAGGAAGTCCGGATTGAACATCTTGCTCTGGTAGCGGTTGCCGTAGTCGCATAGGATGGTCACGATCGTGTGGCCGGGGCCCAATTCCTTGGCCGCCCGGATCGCGCCCGCGAGGTTGATCCCGCTCGAGCCGCCGAGCACGAGTCCCTCCTCGACCACGAGGTCGAAGATCAGCGGCAGCGCGTCCTTGTCCTTGATGTTGAACGCCATGTCGACCGGCGCACCCTCGAGGTTGGCCGTGATCCGCCCCTGGCCGATGCCCTCGGTGATCGAGTTGCCCTCGGCCTTGAGCTCGCCATGCGCATAATAGTTGTAGAGCGCCGCCCCATCCGGATCGGCGAGCACGATCTTTATTTCCGGGTTTCGCTCCTTGAGCGCGATCCCGACGCCGGCCAGCGTGCCGCCGGTCCCGACCGCGCTGACGAACGCATCGACCTTGCCCGCGGTCTGCTCCCAGATCTCCGGCCCCGTCGTCCGAATATGACCGTCGCGGTTGGCCACATTGTCGAACTGGTTCGCCCAGATCGCACCGTTCGGCAGCGCCTTGTCGAGCGCCTCCGCGAGCCGCCCCGAATACCTCACGTAGTTGTTCATATCCCGATAGGGCACCGCCGGCACCTCGATCAGCTCCGCCCCGCAGAGCCGGATCATGTCCTTCTTCTCCTGGCTCTGGGTCTCCGGGATCACGATCACGGTCCGATATCCCTTGGCGTTGCCAACGAGCGCCAACCCGATCCCGGTATTGCCCGCGGTCCCCTCGACGATCGTCCCCCCGGGCCGCAGTTTTCCCCGTTTCTCGGCATCCTCGATGATGAACAACGCCGCCCGGTCCTTGACCGACTGGCCGGGGTTCAAAAACTCGGCCTTGCCCAAGATCGTGCAGCCAGTCTCTGCCGACGCCCGCCGCAGGTGGACGAGCGGCGTGTTGCCGATCAGGTCGATGAAGCTCTTTTTTTCCATCTTGCCCACATGCGCGCTGCCCGCGCCGCCAACCTAGTCGACCCTCCGCCCAAGCTCAAGCCGGCTGCACCGGCGGCCGGATCGCAGCCTGCGCCGCTGCGTTCGGGCGCCGTGCGGAAGAAATCAGTTCGCGGTCGCGGGCTCCGCGCTGGTTAGGTTTTGGGCCAGCGCCGCCTCGAGGAAATCGTCGAGGTCGCCGTCGAGGACGCCTGCCGCGTTGCCTTTCTCGACGCCGGTGCGCAGGTCCTTGACCATCTGGTAGGGCTGCAGGACGTACGAGCGGATCTGGTGGCCCCAACCGATGTCGCTCTTGCCCGCGGCCGCGGCTTCGGCAGCCTCGGCCCGCTTCTGGAGCTCGAGCTCGTAGAGGCGGGCGCGCAGCATGGCGTAGGCCTGGGCGCGGTTGCGGTGCTGCGAGCGGTCGTTCTGGCAGGCCACGACGATGCCGGTGGGCAGGTGGGTGAGCCGGATCGCGCTGTCGGTCTTGTTGACGTGCTGGCCGCCGGCGCCGGAGGCGCGGTAGGTGTCGATCCGCAAATCCTTGTCCAGGATCTCGACCTCGATCGTCTCGTCGACCACCGGGTAGACCCAGACACTCGCAAAGCTCGTGTGCCGGCGCGCCTGGCTGTCGAACGGCGAGATCCGGACTAGGCGGTGGACGCCGCTCTCTGACTTGAGCCAGCCGTAGGCGTTGGCCCCGACCAGCTTGATCGTGACCGACTTGATGCCGGCCTCCTCGCCCGGGCTCTCTTCGATCCACTCGAGCTTGTAGCTCTTGGCCTCGGCCCAGCGCGAGTACATGCGCAACAGCATCTCGGCCCAGTCCTGGGACTCGGTGCCGCCGGCGCCGGCGTGGATCTCGAGGAAGGCGTCGTTGCCGTCCGCCTCGCCATCCAGAAGAGCCTCGATCTGGAGGCGGCCAACGCGGTCCTTGAGGGCTCTCAGCGCCGCCTCGGCCTCAGAAGTACTCTCGGCGTCGTCCGCCTCCTCGGCGAGCTCGGCCAACGCCAGCCCGTCCTCGCGCTCGCGCTCGAGCGAGCGCTGGCGCTCGATCGCGTCGGCCAGCCGCGTGCGCTCGCGCATCAGCGCCTGGGCGCGCTCCGCCTGGCTCCAGAGCTCGGGCTTCTCGGCCTCGGCGTTCAGCTCCGCAAGGCGTTTATGGGCATTGTCCCAGTCAAAGATGCCTCCTCAGCAGGTCCAGGCCCTGCTCGATCTCCTGCGCCAGATGGGCGATCTCGGCACGCATGCACGCTCTCCAAAGGGACGGCAGCCGGCCCGGATGGACCGGCGCTGCGGGCGATCAGGCTGCTGCGTGCGTGTAGCAGCTCCCGCCCGGCGCGAAAAGCCGCATCGATGTCAGGGCGCGCTCAGTAGAGGCCGCCCGCCTTCGGCGCCTGGCCCGACGGCTGCGCTGGCGCGCCGCCGCCGCCGTCGCCGTCGACGCCATCGAGGCTCACGGTCGCACCCCGCGGCGGGCTGACCGCGGTCGGCTCGGTGCCCGGCATGTACGCCTCGAGAATCGCGGTGCGGGTGTCCGGTCCCGGCAGCAGGCCGGTGTCGGCATCGATCCGGACCAGGCGCACGCCGGGCGGCACGCGGAACGGCGTCGCCGGCTTATCGGCCAGCGCCGTCTGCATGACCTCGACGAAGATCGGCAGCGCCGCGGTAGCACCCTGCTCCTGGTCGCCCAGGCTCCTGGGCTGGTCGTAGCCGACGTAGACGCCCACCACCAGATCGGGCGTGAAGCCGATGAACCAGGCGTCGCGGGAATCGTTGGAGGTGCCGGTCTTGCCGGCGACCGGCTTGCCGAGCGCGCGGGCGCGCACGCCGGTGCCGCGCTCGACCACGCCCTCGAGCAGATTGACCATCTGATAGGCGCGGGCCGGCGGGATGATCTGCTCGCGCTGATCCACCAGGACCGGGGTCGGCTGGTCTTGCCAGGCGATGCCTTCGCACTCGGGGCAGGGGCGGTCGTCGCGGCGCTCGACGGTCTTGCCGCGGCGGTCCTGAATGCGCTCGATCAGGGCGGGCTTGATCCGCTTGCCGCCGTTCACCAGGCTGGCATAGGCGCTGGTCAGGCTCAACAGATCGACCTCGCCGGCGCCCAGCGCCGCGGCCAGATTGCGGTTCATGCCGCGATCGATGCCGAAGCGGTGGACCATCTCGGCGACCCGGTCCATGCCGGCGGCCTGGGCGAGGCGCACGGTCATCAGATTGCGCGACTTCTCGATCCCGAGGCGAAGCGTGCTCGGGCCATAGAAGTGGCCGGAGTAGTTGGCCGGCTTCCATTTGCCGAGCCCCGGCCCCTGATCGAGCACGATCGGCGCGTCGAGCAGGATGGTGGACGGCGTCATGCCGCTCTCGAGGCCGGCCAGGTACACGAACGGCTTGAGCGCCGAGCCGGGCTGGCGGAGCGCCTGGGTCGCCCGATTGAAGACGCTCTGCGCGTGGCTGAAGCCGCCGCTCATCGCGAGCACCCGGCCGGTGTGCGGGTCGAGCGCCACCACGGCACCCTCGACCTCGGGCGGCTGGCGCAGCGCGTAGCGCGCAAGCTCGGCATCGCTGGCCGTGGCGAGCGTGACGTCGGTGCCGGGGGCAACCGTGACGTCCGCGCCCGCGAGCGGCTCGACCCAGACCACGTCGCCCGGTCGCACCACCTCGTCCGCCGCGGTCACTTCCGGACCCAGCTGATCCTCGCCACTCGTATGGCGCGCCCAGGTCATCTCGGCGAGCGGCAGCAGCCCCCGGCTGCCGTCTTCGAGACCGAGCCCGGCGCCCTCGGGGCCGGTCTCGAGCACCGCCGCTAGTTGCCAGCTCTTGAGACCATCGCTGTGGTCGAGTGCCACCAGCTGGGTCGGCCAGTTCTCGGTGCTCGCAAGGTGATCTTCGGGGCCGCGCCAGCCATGCCGCCGGTCGTAGGCCATCAATCCGTCACGTAGGGCCCGGTCGGCGACCGCCTGCAACGCGGGCGAGAGCGTGGTCCGGATCGACAGGCCGCCCTGGTAGAGAAACGCCTCGCCGTGCTGCTCGACCAGCTGCCGGCGGACCTCCTCGGTGAAATAGTCCGCGGTCACGATCTCGGTCGGCGCCCGATGCCGCATCACCAGCGGCTCGGCGATGGCTTGCTCGGCATCGGCCCGGTCGATGAACCCGAGATCGAGCATCCGCCCGATCACCCAGTTGCGCCGCGCCGCCGCCGCCTCGGGCTGGCGGGCCGGATTGTACCAGGACGGCGCCTTGGGTAGACCCGCCAGGAACGCGGCTTCGGCGACGGTCAGCTCATCGAGCGATTTGTCGAAGTAGTTGAGGGCGGCCGCCGCCACGCCATAGGAGCCGAGGCCGAGATAGATCTCGTTGAGGTACAGCTCGAGGATCTGGTCCTTGGTGAACGCCCGCTCGATCCGGAAGGCGAGCAGCGCCTCCCTGATCTTGCGCGACAGCGAGACCTCGCCGCTCAGAAGGAAGTTCTTGGCGACCTGCTGCGTGATGGTCGAGGCGCCGACCGGCCGGCGGTTCTCTCCGAAGTGCCAGAGATTGGTCAGGGCGGCCCGGAGGATGCCGAGCGGGTCAATCCCCGGATGGCTGTAGAAGTTCTTGTCCTCGGCGGCGAGGAACGCCTGGATCAGGCGCTTGGGGATCGCCTCGACCGGCACGAAGATCCGCTTCTCCTGGGCGTATTCGGCCATCAGGCGGCCGTCGGCGGCGTGGATCCGGGTGACGGTCGGCGGCTGATAGTCGGCCAGCTGGCGATAGTCGGGCAGATCGCTGCCGTAGCGATGGAGCAGATAGAGGCCACCGCCGGCGCCGATGATCGCCAGGATCAGCAGGCTGGCGAGGAGCGCCCCGAGAAACTTCAACGCTTTGCGCAAAACAGACCTCTGGCGGGCTGGCGGAAATCGCCGCTCAGGAAGGCTCGGTGGCGAAGTAGCGATCGATCCCCTCGAGGATCGCCCCGGCCAGGCCGGCGAGATGGGCGGGGTCACGCAGCGCCCGCTCGTCGGCCACATTCGAGAGATAGCCGAGCTCGATCAGCACCGATGGCATGTCGGGCGACTTGAGCACCACGAACCCGGCCTGCGAGCGGCGCTGGCGGGCCATCTTGGTGACCGAGCCCAACTCGTCGACCAAAAGGTCCGCGACCTCGATCGACTTGTTGTTGGCGTCCCGCTGTGCCAGATCGATCAGGATCTCCGTGACGATGTCCTCCTGCTCGGTAAGGTCGATCCCGGCCAGGATATCGGCACGGTTCTCCTTGCTGGCAAGTCTTGCCGCCTCGTCGTTGGAGGCCTGCTCGGACAGCGTGTAGACCGACGCGCCGCGCACGTCGGGCGCCTTGACCAGGCTGTCGGCATGGAGCGAGACGAACAGTTGGCCGCCGCTCGCGTGCGCCATTTGCAGCCGATCGCGCAGGCGGACGATGCGGTCGGTATCGCGCGTCAAGACAACCTCGTAATGGCCGCTCGCCTCAAGCTGGCGGCGCAATTCGAGACCCATCTTGAGCACGATGTCCTTCTCGTAAGCGCCATCGGCGCCGATCGCACCGGGATCGATGCCGCCGTGGCCCGGGTCGATCACGATGATCCGCTTGTGGGCCGGCGGCGGCAACTGCTTCGGGGGCGGCGGCGTGATCGCTGGGATCGACGCCAGGCGCTGGCCATCGACGCCGTCGGTGGTGCCCGCCGCATCGGTCGCCTGCGGCGGAGCCTCGACCAGGTCGGTCACGATCCGATGGCCGTGGCCACCGCCCGGCGGCAGCTCGAAGACCTTGCGGATTTCGAAGGTCTGCGTGAGGTCGAGCACGATGCGCGACACGCCGGGGCGAAAGCGGCCGAAGCGATAGCCCTGGACGAGGCCGCTCGCGGATGCGGTGCTGGCTGGCGGCACCTGCCAGGCGACCTCCGGCAGATCGATCGCCAGCCGGGGCGGCTGGTCGAGCTTGAGATGGCGGAAGCTCACCCGCCGGTTGAGCTCGATCACGATCCGGGTACCGTCACCATAGGGCGCGATGCGAATGTCCTGGACCGCGGTCGGCTCGGCCCGCAGCGGCAGCGAGCCCAGGCAGGCCAAGGTCAGGCAGGCGGGGATCAGCAGCAAGATGCCGGCGAGCACGGCGGCCCGCCGACCGAGCGCCCGCATGAGCGCACCCGATCCGGCACCCGATCTGGCCGGTTGGCTGCGGTCCTCGGCGCGCATAGGCGCTCCGGTACCGTCGCGGACCTGCTCTGGCGGGCGCATCATAATCGCATTGTATGGTGTAGGCAGACGCACTATAGTTAACAAACAACGGTTTGTCGCCGATCGATGTGATTTTTCGTGAGCGCCTGTTGCGCCACTGCCACCGATCGTCCCACTGCCCGTTCCTTCGGCAGGTCATCGTTGCGACGGACCCGGCGCTCGCAAGGCGCTGGTCGGTATGGAAAACTGGTGCGAGACGACCACAGCTCCGCCCTTGCCTTGGATCCCTCAGTTGCGGCCGCCGTCATGGCTGGCCGCACCCGGTCGATCCTGGCCCTCGCTGATGACCGATGCCAGCTCGTCGCGGCGCGCTCACGCCCGCGGCCCGGCCACCGATTCACGGAGAAGCTCCCGAATGACGAAACGCATGCTGATCGACGCCTCCCATCCGGAGGAGACCCGGGTGGTGGTGGTCAACGACCGCCAGCTCGAAGATTTCGACTTCGAATCCTCGACCAAAAAGCAGCTTAAAGGCAACATCTACCTCGCCAAGGTGACCCGGGTCGAACCCTCGCTGCAAGCGGCGTTCGTCGACTATGGTGGCCAACGGCACGGTTTTTTGGCGTTCAGCGAGATCCACCCCGACTACTACCAGATCCCGCAGGCCGATCGCCGCCTGCTGCAGGAGCCGAGCCCGCCCGAGCCCGAGCCCGTGCCCGAACCCGCCCCAGTCGAGCCCGGCTCCGAGGACGCTGCCGGCGACGAGGCGCCGGTCGCCGCCGCCACCGATCCCGACGAGGAGGCGGCCGAGGTCTTCGACGAGCAGGCAAGGCAGCGTTCGCGCCTGCTGCGCGGCTACAAGATTCAGGAGGTCATCAAGCGCCGGCAGATCATGCTGGTCCAGGTGGTCAAGGAGGAGCGCGGCAACAAAGGCGCAGCGCTCACCACCTATCTGTCGCTCGCCGGCCGCTACAGCGTGCTGATGCCGAACACGGGCCGCGGCGGCGGCATCTCGCGCAAGATCGCGAGCCCCGCGGATCGCGCGCGGCTCAAGGAGATCGCGCGCGAGATCGAGGTTCCCGAAGGCATGGGCCTCATCATCCGCACCGCCGGTCAGGCGCGCAGCAAGCTCGAGATCAAGCGCGACTACGAGTACTCGCTGCGGCTCTGGAACGACATCCGCGAGCTGACCCTGCGCTCGGTCGCACCCTGCACGATCCACGAGGAGGGCGCGCTCGTGAAGCGCGCGATCCGCGACCTCTACGGCCGCGACGTCGACGAGGTCTGGGTCGAGGGCGAGGAGGCCTACCGAACCGCGCGCAAGGTCATGAGCATGCTGATGCCGTCGCGCGCGCGGCGGGTCAAGCCGTACAAGGACGAGCTGCCGCTGTTCTACCGATACGACGTCGAAGAGCAGCTCGACAGCCTGCACCAGCCGGTGGTGCACCTGCGCTCGGGCGCCTCGATCGTGATCCATACCACCGAGGCGCTGACCGCGATCGACGTCAACTCGGGCCGCTCGACCCGCGAGCGCAACATCGAGGAGACCGCGCTCAAGACCAATCTCGAGGCGGCCGAGGAGATCGCCCGTCAGCTGCGTCTGCGCGACATCGCGGGCCTCGTGGTGGTCGACTTCATCGACATGGACGAGAGCCGCAATCAGCGGGCGGTCGAGCGTCGGCTGCGCGAGCATCTGAAGTCCGATCGGGCGCGGGTGCAGCTCGGCAAGATCAGCGCCTTCGGCCTGCTGGAATTGTCGCGCCAGCGGTTGCGCCCGAGCTTCCAGGAGCTGAGCACGCAGCTTTGCCCGACCTGCACCGGCACGGGCGTGATCCGCTCGGTCGAATCGGCGGCGCTGCAGGCGCTACGCGCGATCGAGCTCGAGGGCATGAAGGGCAAGACGGCAGCGCTCGCCGTGACCCTGCCCCAGGCGGTCGCCCTCTACATCCTCAACCAGAAGCGTGACCGGCTGGTCGCCCTCGAGCAGCGCTACGCCATGACGGTCGAGATCGCGGTCGAGGAAAAGCTGATCGCGGGCGACTGCCGGGTCGAGAGCACCGCCGCCAAGGTCGAGGCCGAGGTCTTTGAGGTGCGCGGCGAGGCTCGCCTCGAGGCAGCTGCGGAAGCCTCGCCGCCGGCGGCGGCCGCCGCCGGGGCGGGTGCCGAGGCCGCCGAGGAGGAGGCCGACGGCGGCCGCAAGCGGCGCCGACGCCGGCGCCGGCGGCGGCGGCCCGGCGACGGCGACAGCGAGGCGGACAGCGCGCAGGCGCCAGCGGCGGCGCCGCCGCCACTCGCACCGGAGATCGCCATGCCCGAGCCGGTGGCAGCCGCTGCGCCAGCGGCCCCGGAGACGGTCGCGGCAGCCGAGACAGCGCCGGCCGGCACCCCGGAGCTGGAGCGCAAGCCGCGCCGCCCGCGCCGGCGCACCGGCACCCGACGGGGCGAGGCCCAGGCGGCGGACGAGCCGCTGGCCGCGAGCGGGGTCGAGAACGGTGCCGGTCGCGCCGCGGCAAAGGGCGCGGACGGATCGGCCGACGGCGCGGACGACGCGCCAGCGCCGGTGCCGGCCGAGCCCGGCGCGCCGCCGGCGCCGGCCCGGGCCAGCCGGCAACGCCGGCCCGCGGCCGCCGAGCGCGCGCGGCCCCCCGAAGACCGCCCGGAGACCGCGATGCCGGCGGCGGCGGTGGTCGACCCCGAGCGCCCGGCGAGCCCGCGCCGCGGCTGGTGGAGCCGGTTCGTGCACAAGGACGAGTAGGCGGGACTGCGTCGCAGGGGCGCGCCGCCGCCAGCGCGTCGATCGCGATGAACGGCGCGATGCGGGTCCGCTTGGCGATCTTCAGCCCTGGCGGAGGGCCTGTGATCGACATACCTACTGCCTGGAGGTGCCGCCGGCGGCGGTTCTGAGGTGCTCTGCATCTGCCAGGGATGGCCGAAGCTAGGCCAGGTGCGAGATTTGTAACCCTTCGAATGGTGAGGGCTGCGTGCAGTTAGGACCAATCCGGCGATCCGCGCTCGGCCTGGCGCTGATCGCGGGCGCGACGCTCCAGCCGCCGGCCGCGGTCGCGCAGGGGCGCAATATCAGCCTGATCCGCGACGCGGAGATCGAGGCCACCCTGCAGATGTTCCTTACGCCGCTGCTGGAGGCATCCGGGCTCGGCGCGGGCTCCGTGCGCATCTACATCGTCAACGACGACCAGCTGAACGCCTTCGTCGCCGGCGGCATGAACCTGTTCCTGAACACCGGCCTGCTCATGCGGACCGAGAACCCGAGCCAGCTGGTCGGCGTGATGGCCCACGAAACCGGCCACATCGCGGGTGGCCACCTAACCCGGGTCAGCACGCCGCAGACCAAGGCGGCGGCGGAGGCGATCCTGGGCGCCGTCCTCGGGGCGGCGACCGCGGTGGTCGGCGCGCCCGGCCTCGGCACCGCGATCATCGCCGGCGGCCAGCAGGCCGCGCAGGAAGGTCTGATGCGCTTCTCCCGGGGCCAGGAGGCGTCCGCCGACCAGGCCGGATGCACCTATCTGACCCGGGCCGGCCTGTCGGCGCGCGGCCTCGCCGAGTTTTTCCGCGTGCTCGAGAACCAGTCCGTCCTGGTGGCCTCGGGGGCCAACCCGTGGCTGATGAGCCATCCCCTGACCCGGGACCGGATCACCTTCGTCGAGAACTGGGTCGCCACTCACCCCGATCCGCCACTGCCGACCGACTGGGTCGACGCGCATCACCGCATGGTGGCCAAGTTGAAGGCCTTCCTCAACGATCCGCGCGACACGCTGCGGGCCTATAAAGACGACAACAGCCTCTATGGCCGCTACGCGCGGACGATCGCAGAGTACCGTCTGCCGGATCTGCCGAAGGCGCTCAAGGACATTGACGGGCTGCTCAAGGAGCATCCGACCGACCCCTACTTCTACGAGCTCAAGGGCCAGATGCTGTTCGAGAACGGTCGCGTGCAGGACGCCGTGGCGCCCTATCGCGAAGCGGTCAAGCTGGCGCCGGCGTCGGCGCTGCTGCGCATTGGCTTGGCGCAAGTCCTGATCGAGACCGAGGCGCCCGCGGCGGTCCACGAGGCCGTCGAGCAATTACAGGATGCCCGGCAACGCGAGCCGGACAATGCCGCGGCCTGGCGGCTGCTCGGGATCGCCCAGGGGCGGGACGGCCAGCAGGGGCTCTCCGACCTCGCCTTCGCCGAATATGCGCTGCGGATCGGCAAGCGCGACGATGCGCGCCTCTACGCCCATCGCGCCAAGGGCAAGATCGCGGCCAACGACCCCGCCTGGCTCAGGCTGCAGGACATCCTGCGCGAGCTCGAGGAAAGCTGACGGCGCCCCAGCTGCCGGTCGTTCTGAACGCCAGGATGGGAATGGCGCCGCCGTCCGAAGACGCCTACAGTGAGCCACATCGAATCAGCAACGGGAGCGAGCCGGCGATGCATCGACGGGTCGGAAGATGGACGCAAGCTTGTCTGGGCCTCGGGCTCGCCGTGCTCCTGGCGGCTCCGGCGCCGGCCACCGCCGACGGCGGTGCGGCCGATCTGCCGGTCGCGCAGGTCGAGCAGATCGTGCATGACTACCTGATGCGCCATCCGGAGGTCGTCTACCAGGCGCTCCAGGAGCTGCAGCGGCGCCAGGACGCAGCCAAAGCCGAGAGCCAGAAACAGGCGCTCGCCGACCATCGCGAACAGCTGCGGGGCGAGGCGAGCGATCCGGTCGCCGGCAACCCGCAGGGCGACGTCACCGTGGTCGAGTTCTTCGACTACCAGTGCGCCTACTGCCGGCGGGTGATGCCGTCGCTGCGGGCGCAGCTCGACGAGGACCAGAAGCTGAGAGTGGTTTTCAAGGATTTCCCGATTTTGGGCGAGGCGTCGGTGACCGCGGCGCGGGCCGCGCTCGCCGCGCGCAAGCAGGATCGCTATGCGCCGTTCCACTTCGCCCTGATGGGCGCCAGCGACCTCTCGCTCGAGGGCATCATGGCGGTCGCCAAGAGCGTCGGCCTCGACACCCAGCGGCTCGCTGCCGACATGAACGCGCCCGAGGTCGAGGCGCAGATCCAGGCCAACTACGCGCTCGCCCGCACGCTCGGCATCGAGGGCACGCCGGCGTTCGTGATCGGTGACGAGCTGATCCCGGGCGCGCTCGACAAGACCCGGCTCACCGAGCTGATCGACCAGGCCCGCACGAGCTGCGTCAGCTGCTAGCCGGCCCGTCGGCGGCCTGGCCATCCGGCCGCTTGCGGGCGAGCATCAGGCCATCGCCGATCGGCACCAGGGCGAGGCTGACCCGCGGGTCGGCTCGCAGCTTCGCGTTCAGCGCGCGTAGCGCCTCGGTCTGCCGGTCGCGGTTGCCCGGCTCGGCGACCGCGCCCCCCCAGAGCACGTTGTCGATCATGATCAGGCCACCCGGCCGGACCAGGATCAGGCTCTGCTCGTAGTAGGCGTCGTAGCTTTTCTTGTCGGCATCGATGAAGACCAGATCGAAGCTCGCGGCGCCGTCCGCCGCGATCAGCTGGTCGAGGCTCGCCTGCGCCTGCCCGAACCGGACCTCGATCTTGTCCTCGACGCCGGCTTCGCGCCAGGCTTGCCGGCCGAGCTCGACCCAATCGGGGTTGAGATCGAGCGTCAGGAGGCGTCCGTCCGGCGGCAGGGCGAGCGCCATGGCGAGCGTGCTGTAGCCCGTGAAGCAGCCGATCTCGAGCACGCGCCGCGCGCCCGTCAGCTCGACCAGCAGGCCCATGAGCTGGCCCTGCTCGGGCGCGCTCTGCATGCCGCCCTCGGGCAGCGCCGCGGTCGTGGCGCGCAGGCGCGCCTGCGCCGGATGCTCGCGCAAGGTCGCGCTCAGGAGGTAGTCGTACAGCCGCTCGGTGAGCGCCAGGGTGCGCCGGGTCATCGGTTCAGCCCAGGGCCTTGGCGGCCGCCAGGACCTCGTCGACGTGGCCCGGCACCTTGACCTGGCGCCAGAACTCTCTGAACCCGGCCCTGGCCGTCGATCAGGAAGGTCGAGCGATCGATTCCCATGTAGCTGCGGCCGTACATGCTCTTCTCGACCCAGGCGCCGTAGGCCTCGACGACCTTGCCGCTCTCGTCCGAGCCGAGCGGGAAGGGCAGGCCGTGCTTGGTCTTGAACCGGTCGTGGCTGGCGATGCTGTCTTTGGACACGCCCACGACCTCGACGCCCGCGGCCTGGAATGCCGGATAGGCCGCGGCGAAGTCGAGCGCCTCGCGGGTACAGCCCGAGGTGTCGTCCTTGGGATAGAAATACAGCACCAGCGGCCGGCCTTCGAGGTCGGCCAGGCGCATCCTTTGGCCGCCGGCGGTCGGCAGATCGAGCTCCGGGGCGGGTTGGCCGGCTTCGAGCGTCATCGCAGTCATCTCCTCGCGCGGGGTTGGCCCGGCGGCGCCGGGCCGTCACCGGCTTCGCCGTCAGGGCAATGGCGGGCAAAGATCCGGGCGACCGCCGCCTGGGCGGCGCCAAGGCTCGCCTGCAGCTCATCGAACCCGAGCGCCGCCTCGGGCGGCGGCTCGCCGTCCTCGGGGGCGGCCGCGCGCACCAGGGCCCGGCGCAGGCCACGCGGGGCCGAGGCGGCGTCGAAGCGGTCCCGGACCGAGAGGCGCAGGACCGCCTGCAGCCGCCGATAGAGCCTGACCGCCTCAACCAGGGCTTGCCCATCGTCTGCCGGCAGCAGCCCGAGCGCAACCGCCCGCTCGAACGTCTCCGCCGTGCTGCTGGTGAGCAGTGCCGGATGCTCGGGCGCGAAGCGCAACTGGAGGAACTGGGCCAGGAACTCGGCCTCGACCAGGCCGCCACGCGCGTGCTTGAGATTCCAGGGGTAGAGATCGCCGTGCTCGCGGAAGATGCGCGCGCGCATGAGGGCGACCTCACGGGCCAGCTGGTCGGGGTCGCGCTTTTGCGTCAGCGCGGCGCGGATGATCGCCGTGACCCGGCCGCCGAGGTCGAGGTCGCCGGCGACCACCCGCGCCCGGGTCAGCGCCTGATGCTCCCAAGTCTGGGCGGAGTTCAACTGATAGCTCTCGAAGTTGGCAAGCGAGCAGGCGACCGGGCCGACGTTGCCCGACGGCCGGAGCCGAGTGTCGATCTCGTAGAGCGGGCCCTCGGCGGTCGGCGCGGTCAGCGCCCGGATTAGGCGCTGGCCGAGCCGGGCGTACCAGGTGGGCGCCGGCAGCGGCCGCGCGCCGTCCGAGGACGCCGCCGGGTCGGCGTCGAAGATGAAGATAAGATCCAGGTCGGAGCCGATCGTGAGCTCGCGCGAGCCGAGCTTGCCGAGGCCAAGGACCACGAACGAGCCGGCCGTGACCCGGCCATGCTGGGCTGCGAGCCAGGCCTCGACCCGCGGCAAGAGGGTGCGGATCACGATCTCGGCGAGCCCGGTCAGCGCCGGCCCCGCGGCGTCGCCGTCGACCAGGCCGAGCAGGACCTGCAGCCCGATCTGGAACTGGCGCGCCTGCGCCCAGTGGCGGGCGCCATCGAGCACGTCCTGGACGTCGCCAGCGCGCGCGAGCGCCCGCTCGAGCCCGGCAGCCAGCGCTGCGGCCTCGGGCATCGGCTCGAAGAAGTCGGGCGCCAGCATCGCCTCGAACAGGCTGGTGTGGCGGCTCAGATGGCTGGCCAGACGCGGTGCGGTGCCCATCAGATCGGCGATCAGGGCGAGCAGGCGCGGATTCGCCCGAAACAAGGAAAAAAGCTGCACCCCGGCCGGCAGATGGGTCACGAACTCGTCGAACCGTGCGAAGGCCGCATCGGGCTCGGCCTGGTCGGCCAGCGCCCGCAGCAGGCGCGGCATGAGCTCGGTCAAAAGCTCGCGCGCACGGGCATCGCGAGTCGCCCGCACGTGGCCGTGATGCCAGGCGCGGATCCGGGCGGCGATCGGCGAGGGCTTGGCAAAGCCCATCTCGGCAAGCGTCTGGAGCGTCTCCGGATCGTCGTCGGTGCCCGTGAACACGAGCGCCCCGCCGCCGCCGAGATCGATGCTGCTCTCGAACAGGGCGGCATAGTGGCGCTCGACGACCTCGAGCGCGGCGCGCAGCGCCTCGGTCAGCGCGGCGCCATCCTGATAGCCCATGAACGCCGCAAACCGCTCCATCTGGTCGGGCCGTGCCGGCAGGCTGTGGGTCTGCTTGTCGGCGACCATCTGCAGGCGATGCTCCACCCGCCGCAGGAAGCGGTAGGCGTCGATCAGTTCGTCCGCGATCGCGGGCTCAAGCCAGCGGGTCGCAACGAGGGCGCGCAAGGCATCGCACGTCGCCGGCGTGCGCACCTCCGGCACCCGGCCGCCCAGGATCAGCTGCTGGGTCTGGACGAAGAACTCGATCTCGCGGATGCCGCCACGCCCGACCTTGATGTCGTGGCCCGGCACCCGGAGCGTGCCGTGGCCGCGGTAGGCGTTGATCTGGCGCTTGATCGAATGGATGTCGCGGATCGCGGCGTAGTCCAGGTGGCGGCGCCAGAGGAACGGCTCGAGGTTGGCCAGAAAGCCGCTGCCGGCGAGGCGATCGCCCGCGATCACACGCGCCTTGATCAGCGCCGCCCGCTCCCAGTTCTGGCCGTGGCGCTCGTAGTACTGCTCGGCATCCTCGATCGCCAGCGCCAGCGGATGGCCGGGCGGATGCGGGCGCAGCCGGAGGTCGGTGCGAAAGACGTAGCCGTCCTGGGTGCGATGCTCGAGCAGGTAGACGAGCGCGCGGGTCAGACGCACGGCGCAGGCCATCGGCCCCTCGCGGCCGCGATAGGCGAGGCGCTCAGGGTCGAACAACACGATCAGGTCGATGTCGCTCGAGTAGTTGAGCTCGCCGGCGCCGAGCTTGCCCATGCCGAGGACGACTAGGCCCCGGTCGGCGAGCGGCCCGGCCACGGCCGGGTGGTCGATCTCGCCGCGCTCGGCCGCCTCGCGCAGGGCGAGCTCGAGCGCCCGCTGCACCGCGAGGTCGGCGAACCGGCTGAGCGCCGCCGTCACCCGCTCGAGCGGCCAGGCGCCGACGAGGTCGGCAAGCCCGGCCAAGAGCGCCACGCGCCGCCGGCTCTGACGCAGGATCGCCATAAGCCGGGCCCGCCGCTCGCCGATCTCGGCGCCAATCGGCTCGATCAGGCGCTCGAAGGTCGCGTCGGGGCCCAAGGTCAGGAGCGAGCGCAAAACCTCAGGCTCGGCGAGCAGGGCCTCGCTCAGGAAGGGGCTGTTGCCGAACACCGCGGCCAGCACAGGCTCCGGGTCGACCGTGCAGGTGCCGGCAGCGACCCCGCGCAGGGGCTCGGGCAGACGGCACCAGCGGGCAAAGCCGCGCTCGGCCGCACTGGGGTCGCCGATTCGCGGCAATATGTCCGGCGTGCTCTGGGATTGCGCCATCACAACCTGTTCTTAGCCGAACTATCGCATAGTATGGAACCATCGCCATCACGCCAGAGCGGTCCGTTGGTCCTGAGGATCTCACACACGCTGTTTCGGATCGTGGCCACGGTGGTGGCAGGCGGGATCGTCCTCATCGCCGCGCTTGGCGTGCGCCTGGCGGTCGCCCCGATCCATCTGACCTGGCTCGCCCCTTACCTCGAGCGCGCGCTTGCGCCGGGCGACGGGCGGATCAAGATCCAGATCCAGGACGCCGGGGTGCGCCTGGGCCAGCATCGGGTGATCGAGCTGGTCGGTGCCGGCGTCCAGGCCCGGGCGCCCGACGGCGAGGTCCTGATCGATCTGCCCGAGATCCAGATCGGCATCAGTTTGCGCGCGCTGATCTGGCACGGCATGCTCGCGCCGGCCTCGCTGGAGGCGAAGGCGCCGCTTTTGATCCTGACCCGAAACGAGGCCGGCGCGATCGGCCTGAGCGGCTCACAGGCGAAGTTCGAGCGGGCGGACTCCCGCGGCCAGATCGACCTCAACGCGTTGCTGGCACCCTTGTCGGATCGGTCGAGCCAGCCGCTGAGCTACCTCGAGCAGGCCGACATCTCCGGCGGCCAGCTGGTCCTCAAGGACCAGATCACCAATCACACGATCATGGCGCGTGGCGCGACGCTGACGGTTCGACGCTTGCAGGACGGGGTCGCGGGCGACCTCACCTTCGCGCTCGACCAGGACGGCGCGCCCGCTAAGGTCCGGACCAGGGTCGCCCGCGATGCGGCCACCGGCCGGGTCCGTTTTGCGCTCGACTTCGAGCGCCTGAGCCCGGCCGAGCTGGCCAGGATCGAGCCCAGCCTGTCCCTCGACGGCTTGAAGCTCGCGCTCACCGGCCGGCTCGTCGGCGACATCGATCGCGAGCAGGGCCTGTCGCCGATCGCCTTCGAGCTCCAGGCCAAAGACGGCCTGATCGAGCGGCCCGACTGGCTGGCGGGGCCGCTGCCGATCGATTCGGTAAGCGTCAAGGGCCGGCTGGCGGCCAATCTCTCGGCAGCCGAAGTGACCGAGGCAAAGATCGTGGCCAAGGGCGCCAGCGTCGAGACCACGGCCCAGATCGTCTGGGCCGAGCGGCAGATCACGCTCCGGGCGAAGGCCACGGCGGAGAACGTGCTGGCTTCGGATCTCGAGCTTTTGTGGCCGCCCGCGGCCGGCGACGAGGCGCGGGACTGGGTGCTCGCCAACATCACCGACGGCGTCGTGCCGAAGGCCGAGGTCACGATCGCGCTGAAGCCCGGCGATCTCGATCGCTACCCGTTCCCGGAGGGGGCGGTCCGGGGGCGCTTCGACTTCCAGGGTCTGAGCGTCCGCTATTTCCAGACCATGCCGCCGCTCACGCGCGTCGACGGCAACGCCATTTTCACCGCCCGGCGCATGGATTTCGCCCTGACCGGCGGCCGGGTCGGCGCCATCCGGCTGACGGACGGCTCGATCGTGATCACCGGGATGGGGATCAAGGGTCGCGATACGACCCAGCTCGTAGTCAGGGCCGCGATCGACTCGCCGCTCGACCAAGCGCTCGCCCTGCTCGACCGCCGGCCGCTCGGCTTTGCGGGCAAGCTTGGCATCGACCCGACGAACGCGTCCGGCCAGGCCCGGACCGATTTGACCCTCACTTTGCCGCTGCATCGCGACCTCGATGCCTCGGAGCTGAACGTCTGGGCAGCGGCCCAGCTGCGCGACGCCGGCATCCGCGGCCTTCCCGGCCAGCTCGACCTCAGCGACGGCAACTTCACCCTCAAGGTCGACAACCGCGGCGCCGACCTGAGCGGCCAGGGCGCGATCAACCAGGTCCCGCTCACGATCGATTGGTACGAGAGTTTCGCCGACCATGCGACGGTCAAGCGGCGCTTCCATGTTGCGGGGACCTTCGATGTCCAGGCCTTGACGGGGTTCGGGCTTGACCTGCCGATCCCGGCCACCGGGACCTCCCAGATCGACGCCACCATGATGGAGTCGGCCAAGGGCCGCGAGGCGAACGTCGCGATCGATCTCGGGCCGCTCGCGATCGAGGTGCCGGCGCTCGGCTGGCAAAAGCCCAAGGACGAGGCCGGGCACCTCACGGCCTCGATCCTGATGCCGGCCGGCCGGCCGGTGCAGATCGAGGCTTTCGAGCTCGCGAGCACTGGCCTGGACGTGGCCGGCAGCCTCGAGCTGTCCCTCGCGCCTGTGCAGATCGAGCGCCTGGCCCTCAGCCGCTTTCGCGCCGGCCGCAACGAAGGCGCCCTCGATCTGCGCCATCAAGCCCCGCAAGGCTACGACGTCGCGGTCCGGGCGCAGAGCATCGACCTCGCGCCCCTGCTCGAGATGCACATCCCGGCCGCCGATGCCGCCGATGGCGGCGCGCCGGTGCCTCTGAAAGTGACGCTGGTCGCCGACCGCGTGCTATTCGGCGAGCTCGGACTCAGCGACCTCGACCTCGATCTCGTGCGCGACGCTCAGGGTTGGCGGAGCGGCGCGATGCACGCCCGCCTGCCCAAGGGCGGCAAGGTCGAGCTGACCCTGGAACCCGCGGACGACCAGCGGCGGCTGACGGTCACCAGCGACGACGCCGGCGACCTCCTGCAGGCCCTCGTTCAGACCACGCGCATCGAGGGCGGCAAGCTCGAGCTGAATGCCACGATCCGCCGCCAGGTGCCGGCGCTCGAAGCCGAAGGCAAGCTCCGCGTCAAGCAGTTCACGGTGCTCGACGCCCCGGTCCTCGCGCGCGTGCTGACCGTGGCATCCCTGACCGGGCTCGGCAATCTGCTGGGGGGTGGGCAGGGAATCTATTTCGACCGGCTGGAGCTGCCCTTCACGCTCCGCCAACGCGTGCTCGCGATCGACAAGGGCCGCCTGTCGGGCTCGCAGCTCGGCCTGACCGCGCGGGGACGGGTCGATCTCAACAGCAACCGCCTCGACCTGGACGGCACGATCGTACCGCTCTACGGCCTCAATTGGGTGATCGGCAAGCTGCCGCTGGTCGGCCCGTTCCTGACCGGCCGCGAGGGCGAGGGGGCGTTCGCGGTGACCTACAGCGTCACCGGCGCGCCATCCGATCCCGAGATCAGCGTCAACCCGCTGGCGGTGCTGGCGCCGGGGTTCATCCGCGACCTGTTCAGCGGCCTCATGGACAGCCCGCCCGAGACCGTGCCCGCGATCGCGCCCAAGTGAGGTGGCGGTCAGCGCTCCCCGGCCGGATCCCCACGCTTCATGCCGCTGCCGCCGGGCCCCTCCGGCGCGCGACGGCCTCGTAGCGCGCGGCCAGTCCGGCAATCACCTTGCGGCCGTCCGCGAGGCCGTAGGAGGCGACCTCGCGGGCGTCGAGCCGCGGTATCAGTCGCAGGATCGCCAACTCGATCTGCCGCGCGTTCATCGCGATCTGCTCCGCCCGCGCTCTCTCGTCGTTGATGGCACTCATCTGACCCCCCCGAGCATGGTCACGCACGCCCGCTACCGCAGCGGCGCGTTCGTGTACCGACCGCTGAGAAATAACGGATCTCGATGGGAAGATATCGTGCTTCGACGACCGCGCCAGGAGCCGCGCAGTTTATTTGTCACACTGTGGCCGTTTTGCCGCTATGCGGCACAGGCGCGACCAGTTCCCGAGAGTTGCCCCGGCTAAACGGCGCGCACCCGGGCGTGGCGCTTCTTGCCCGCCGAGAGCAGCAGCTGACCGTCGACCAAATCGGCGAGCCCGACCGTCATGGTCTCGTCCTCGACCTTGCGCTCGTTGACGCGGGCGCCGCCATTTCGGATCAGCCGCCGCGCCCCGCCTTTGCTCGGGACGAGGCCAACCCGCCGGAACAGCTCGACGACGCTGATCCCCTGATCGAGCGCCGCCCGGGGGACTTTGAAGTCCGGCAGGCCCGACATCGCCTCACCGCCCTGTTCGAACACAGCGTGCGCCTGGAGCGGCGCAATCTCGGCCGCGCCGCTCGCGTTGCTTGTTCCAGGGCCCTCAGCTCTCGCCCGGATCGCCCTGAGCCGAGCCCCGCCGGGTGCGAAGATTTCTGCCGCCATCTCTGCTGCGTTACGTGCCGCCACCTCGCCCCGACAGAGCCGGGTCGCCTCGTTCGCGAGGACCTCCTTGGCCTCATTCAGCTCGGCGCCCTCCGCCTTCTCCAGCCTCTCGATCTCGAGGAGCGGCAGGTCGGTGAACAGACGAAGGAACCGGCCGACGTCGGCGTCGTCGACGTTGCGCCAATACTGCCAGTAGTCGAAGTGGCTCAGGCGATCCTCGTTCAGCCAGACAGCACCCTGGGCGGTCTTGCCCATCTTGGCGCCCGAGCCGGTGGTGATCAGCGGCGATGTCAGGCCGAACAGCTCCAGACCCTCGGCCCGGCGGCCGAGCTCGACGCCGCCCACGATGTTGCCCCACTGATCGGAGCCGCCCATCTGCAGCCGGCAGTCGTGACGCTTTGCCAGTTCGAGAAAATCGTAGGCCTGCATGACCATGTAGTTGAACTCGAGGAAGGTCAGCGGCTGCTCGCGCTCGAGGCGCAGCTTGACCGAATCGAAGCTCAGCATGCGATTGATTGTGAAATGGCGGCCGTAGGCGCGCAGGAACGGGATGTAGCGGAGCTCATCCAGCCAGTCGCCATTGTCGACCAGCAGCGCCTCGCCCGGGCCGTCGCCGAACCGCAGAAAACCCTCGAGCGAGCGCCGGATGCCGGCGCTGTTGGCCGCGAGCGTCGCATCGTCGAGCAGCTGGCGGCTCTCATCCTTGCCCGAGGGATCGCCGACCTTGCTCGTGCCGCCGCCGATCAGCGCGATCGGCCGGTGCCCCGCGCGTTGCAGCCAACGGAGCATCATGATGCCAACCAGGTTGCCGACGTGCAGGCTGTCGGCGGTGCAGTCGAAGCCGATGTAGGCGGTGAGGCGACCCGCGGCGGCGAGCGTGTCGATGGCCTCGAGGTCGGTCGCCTGGTGGACGAAGCCGCGCGCGCAAAGCTCGCGGACAAAGTCCGAGCGCGGCGCGCTCATCGGCCGGCTTGCGCCAGCGCCGTTTCGGGCTCCGGGCGCAGCGCCGCGTCGAGATAGCGCTCGATCACCGCGCCGAGCTCCCTGAGATGGCCGCTGAAGAAGTGGTCGGCGCCGGGGATCACCTCGAGGCTGATCTTGATGCCACGCTGCTGCGAGAGCTTCTGGACCAGCCTGGCGACCGAATCCGGCGGCACCAGGGCGTCGTCGCCGCCGTGGACGATCAGGCCCGAGGACGGGCAGGGCGCGAGGAAACTGAAGTCGTACATGTTGGCCGGCAAAGCGACGCTGAGGAAGCCGTGGATCTCCGGGCGGCGCATCAAGAGCTGCATGCCGATCCAGGCGCCGAACGAGAAGCCGGCGACCCAGCAGCTGTTGCTGTTGGGGTTGTGCTGCTGCATCCAGTCGAGCGCCGCGGCGGCGTCGCGCAGCTCGCCCTGGCCGTGATCGAAGCTTTCCTGCGAGCGGCCGACGCCGCGGAAGTTGAAGCGCAGGACCGAGAAGCCGCGGCGGACGAACATGTGGAACAGGTCGAACACGACCTTGTTGTTCATCGTGCCACCATGCAGGGGGTGCGGGTGCAGGATCAGCGCCAGCGGCGGGTCGCCGCGCGGGCCGTGATGGTAGCGCCCCTCGAGGCGACCGTCGGCCCCGTTGAAGATCACTTCCGGCATGGTGTACTCCCTACGCGCGCCGTCGGTGTCGAGCGCAGCTGCGCCGTCGCCCGACGTAGCGAGGGACGGACGGCGACAGACCTGCTCGCCAGGTTGTTGAACCCGAACCCGCAGCGGCTTATATTCAGCTCTAAGCTGCGACCCCACTCGAGCGTTGACGGCGGAATCAGAACGGCGCACGCACTAATCCGACCGTTTTCCTTTAGCGTGAAGCCGCTCTGAATTGCAATCCCCAACTACGGCACCCCGCTATGTTCAAGAGACTGGCCGACGACATCCAAGCGGTGGCTGAGCGCGATCCGGCAGCGCGATCGAAGCTCGAGATAGTGCTGTGTTATCCGGGCGTGCACGCGGTCATGTTCCACCGGGCCGCGCACATCCTGTGGCAACGCGGCTGGGTGGTCAGCGGCCGGTTTCTGTCCCACATCGGCCGCTGGCTGACCGGGATCGAGATCCATCCCGGCGCCGAGCTCGGCCGGCGGTTGCTGATCGATCATGGCATGGGCGTCGTGATCGGCGAGACAGCGGTCGTGGGCGACAATGTCACGCTCTACCAACAGGTCACATTAGGTGGTGTGTCGCTCAATCCGGGCAAGAGGCACCCGACGGTCGAGGACAACGTGGTGATCGGCGCCGGTGCGGCGGTGCTGGGGCCGATCACGATCGGTCGCGGCGCCCGCGTCGGTTCCAATGCGGTGGTCCTCAAGGACGTTCCGGCCGGTGCCACCGTGGTCGGCATCCCGGCGCGGCAGATCGGGCCGCAGGCGGTGGCCAAGGAGGCCTGCTTCCCGGCCTACGGCACGGCGCCCGGCGCCGCGATCGATCCGGTCGCGCGCGTGATCGATCGGCTGAGCGAGCGCCTCGAGGAGCTCAACGCGCGGGTCGCGGAGCTCGAGCAGCGGCACGGCCCCGCCCCCGATGGCGGCCATGACGAGGAGCGGCGCATCGCCGCATCCTGACGCCCGGGCGCCGCTGGCGGTGAGCAGCGCCGCCCGATCTGCGACCTGCTATCTCGACTACAACGCCAGCGCGCCAGTCAAGCCGGCGGTGATCGAGGCGATGGCGCTGGCGCTCGCCAGGGCCGGCAATCCGTCCTCGGTGCACGGCTTCGGGCGTGCCGCCCGCCTTGCGCTGGAGCAGGCGAGGGCGAGCGTTGCGGCGCTGGTCGGCGCCCGCCCGGATGCGGTCCTGTTCACGAGCGGCGGCACCGAGGCCAACAACCAGGTCCTCGCCGGCGTTCGTGGTTCCTGTCTGGTCTCGGCGATCGAGCACGCCTCGGTGCTCGAGGCGGCGCCCGATGCCGGACGGCTGGCGGTCGACGCATTGGGCCGCGTCGATCTGGCGCAGCTGGCGGAACGCCTCGGCGCCGGGCCGGCCCTGGTCTCGGTGATGCTCGCCAACAACGAGACCGGGGTCCTGCAGCCGGTCGCCGAGGTTGCGAGGCTGGCTCGGCGCACGGGCACGCTGGTGCATTGCGACGCCGTCCAGGCGGCCGGCAAGATGAGCCTCGATCTCGCCGCGCTCGGGGTCGATTTTCTGACCCTCTCGGCGCACAAGCTGGGCGGCCCGCAGGGGGTCGGCGCTCTGGTCCTGGGCGACGGCATCGAGCCCCGGGCGCTGCTTCGGGGCGGCGGCCAGGAGCGGCGCTGGCGGCCGGGTACGGAAAACCTGCCGGGCATCGTAGGCTTCGGGCGCGCGGCCGAGCTTGCCCTTGAGGACCGCGATTTCGCCCGCCGCACAGGAGCGCTCCGCGACCGGCTCGAGGCCGAGATTCGGGCGCCGGCGCCGGCTGCCCGGATCCATGGCGAGGGTGCCTTGCGCCTGCCGAACACCAGCTGCCTCGGCATGCCGGGGGTCGGCAACCAGACCCAGCTGATCGCGCTCGACCTCGCCGGCATCGCGGTCAGCACGGGCTCGGCCTGCTCGTCCGGCAAGGTCGGGCCCTCGCATGTGCTGGCGGCAATGGGGGTCGAGCCGGCCGCAGCGGCCTCGACGATCCGGATCAGCCTCGGCTGGGCGAGCACCGAGGAAGACGTCGATCGGTTCGTCGCTGCCTGGACGCTTCTCCACGTTCGCACCCGCCGGTCGGCGAGCCTCAGGCCTCAAAGCACCTGAGCGGCGGATCTGGCCAGCGCTTGCTTTTGGCGGTAGGCTCACGACATACAGCCTGACCAGCCAGTCCGATGGTGGGACGGTTCGGAAGGATCGAGACATGGCCCAGCAGGTGTTGTCCTTGACCCCGGCGGCGGTCGGCCGGGTGCGGCATCTGGTGCAGACCCGCGGTGCCGGTGCGACCGGGATCCGGGTCGGCGTGCGCACCGCCGGCTGCTCGGGGCTGACCTATACGATCGACTTCGCGAGCGAGATCGGCCCCGGCGAGGAGGTGATCGAGGCCGACGGCGTCAAGGTGGTGATCGACCCCAAGGCCGTGATGTATCTGGTCGGCACCGAGATGGACTTCGTCGAGGACCAGCTCGGCGCCAGCTTCACGTTCAAGAACCCGAACGAGGCGGCCCGCTGCGGCTGCGGCGAATTGTTCACGGTCTGAGCGCAGGCGATCGGACTGCGGGCGCGATGCCGCGCTTGACCTTCGTCGACCCCGCCGGCGGACGCCACGAGATCGAGGCCGAGAGCGGCCTCTCCGTCATGCAGATCGCGCGCGCCCACGACCTCGGGATCGAGGGCACCTGCGACGGCGAGATGGCCTGCGCGACCTGCCACGTCATCCTTGAGCCTGCGGACGCGGCGCGCCTGGGTGTTGCGACCGCGGAGGAGGAGGACATGCTCGATCTGGCGACCGGCGTGCGGCCGACCTCGCGGCTCGGCTGCCAGATCGTGGTGACCGAGGAGCTCGACGGCCTGACCGTCCACCTGCCCGCCGGCTGACCGCTCAATCGCACCGCCGATGCTCGTGAGCAAGGATCCGTTGGGCTTCGGGCGGCCGCCCGAGCAGTGCCGGGTGGTGGTCGCGATGTCGGGCGGCGTCGACAGCTCGTGCACGGCGGCGCTGCTCGCCGCGGCCGGCTACCAGGTGGTCGGCGTCACGCTTCAGCTCTACGACCATGGGCAGGCGCTGGGGCGCAAGGGCGCCTGCTGCGCCGGGCAGGACATCCAGGACGCGCGCCGGGTCGCTGAGCGCCTGGACATTCCCCACTACGTGCTCGACTTCGAGCAGCGCTTTCGCGCCGAGGTGATTGAGGATTTCGCCGCGAGCTACGCGGCCGGGCGGACCCCGATCCCCTGTGTGCGCTGCAACCAGAAGATCAAGTTCCGGGACCTGCTCGAGATCGCGCAGGATCTCGGCGCCGACGCACTCGCGACCGGGCACTACGTCCGCCGGGAGGTGAACGGGACCGGGGTCGAGCTGCATGCCGCCGCCGATGCCCTGCGCGATCAGAGCTATTTCCTGTTCGCCACGACCCGCTCCCAGCTGGATTTTCTCCGCTTTCCGCTGGGCGGCCTGAGCAAGGAAAAAACCCGGACGCTGGCGGCGCGCTTCGGCCTCCCGGTCGCGACCAAGCCCGACAGCCAGGACATCTGCTTCGTGCCGCAAGGCCGCTATACGCGGATCGTCTCGCGGTTGCGCCCGGACGCGGCCGAGCCCGGCGAGATCGTCGACCTCCAAGGCCGGGTGCTGGGCCGCCACGAGGGCCTGATGAACTTTACGGTCGGCCAGCGCCGCGGCCTCGGCGTGGCGGCCGGCGAGCGCCTCTACGTGACGCGCCTCGAGCCTGGGCGCCGGCGGGTGATCGTCGGGCCGCGGCCGGCGCTGCTCTGCCGCTCGGTCGAGCTGTCGGGCGTCAACTGGCTGGGGGATGCGCCGCTGCCGGCGGCCGGCCTCGATCTCGCGGTCAAGCATCGCGCCCGCGAGCCGATGGTCCCCGCACGGCTCTCCGGCGTTGCCGGCGCCAAGACGATGCCTGCCGCTCTCGCTGGCGAGGCTGCCCGGATCGAGTTTGCCGAGCCCCAGGCCGGTGTGGCGCCCGGCCAGGCCTGCGTCTTCTATCAAGGCACGCGCGTCCTCGGCGGCGGCTGGATCGAGCGCGCGCCGACGATCGCTCAGACCTGATCCGGTCCGTAGCCTCGCTCGCCGCCAGCACCTTTCCGGCGGAGGCCGCGCACGGATTCCCACGGTCGCACGGACCACCCGAAGATCGAGTTAACGCCTACTGGTTAACGCGCGGTTAGTGCCCGGGCGCCTCTCAGCGGAGCGTGGCGAGAGGCTGATCTCCAGCACGCTATGGCAGGCGCGATGGCGCGGTTCGCGGGAGCAAGCGCGCAACAGGGTCGGCTTGACCTTGCCGGTCGCCGGTCCTATGAAGCGGCGCAATCGGGGCGGAGTAGCTCAGTTGGTAGAGCAGTGGAATCATAATCCATGGGTCGGGGGTTCGAGTCCCTCCTCCGCTACCAGATAGCCCTCGCGACGCCAGCCTTTGCCAGGCGTAGCCAGGCCGTGCCCCGCGGTCTGCTGCACGCTCGCTGGCGCTCAGAGCCGGTCGAGCGGGATCTCCAGGCCGACCACCTGGCCGACTGTGTCGTTCCACTCGGCGGCGCAGTCCTCGCCGCAGCGCTTGGCCCAGGCGACCAGCACCACGTCCTGCATCAGCTCCTTATGCTTGGCCCGGTCGGAATCGCCGATCGGCACCAGGGTCATCTCGGCCATCTTGCCGAGCTCGCGGGGCGGCTTGCCGAAGTTGCAGTTCTCGGCGTCAGCCGTCGCCGTCAGAGACCGCCAACGCCCGCTCGCGAGCGTTGCGAAACTGGACACCAGTCGCGGTCGCCGACATCCTCGACGAACCTCGGCCTGCGCGAGCAGTGCGCGCCGGCCGACGTGTTCTAGTCTAGCAAGCCCGGCCACGCTCAGCTGCGGCCGTCAGCTGTTTCCGAGGCCAACGGGTGTGTAATCGACGGTGCACCAGAGGACCATTGCGTAGGAGAACAATCCTATGTTATGACCATCCCCTCGAGGCGGCAAGGAGCGGCTGTGATGGATGCCCAACGGCTCGCGGAGTGGAAGGAGCTGGTTGAGGATACTGGAGTTCCGGTGGATCGAAGCGATCTCGAGAGTCAAATGCTCTCGGAGTGGTCCGGGTCGGAGACCTCAGCTGAGTACGACGCCCAAAGCCTCCAGATGTGGCGCCGGGTTCTGTCGGCCTCGATCCAACCGCCGCCCAGCGTCGTGGCGAGCCCGGTCATGCGGGGCGTCATCGATCCGAGATGGCTGCGCGAGGTCTGTCGCGGCACACGCGAGGACACTAGGCATCTTCTTCGGCCAAGCCACCAGGGATCACGATTGGCTCCCAGGTTCCGCCTTTCGGCCCCTGCGAGCCAGGACCTGACAACGCCCGGATCAAATGACGCAGCGGCATCGTCTGGGCTGACGGCGCCGCAGGACACTCCTGAAGAACTTCAAGTGCGGCTTCGAACTCGGCGATGACCTCACCGCGAGCGAGGATGCCTCGCCGATCGAGCATTTCGAGGACTAGCCATTGGGTGTTGAGAAGGCCAGATAACAGGTCGGCGCGAATAGGATCTGAGCTCATTGGATGATCTCTCCCGCAAGTGCGTGTTTGCCGCAACTCACCTGGCGGCTCAATCACGCGCCCGCGCCTCCGCCAAGTCGCGTTTCACCGCGTCGACGTCGACCCCGGCGGCGCGCATCTTGGCCTCGGCCTGCTCCTTGACGGCCTCGCAGAGCGCCGCGACGAACGGGTCGAACGCGCAGTGCTGGTCCATCTTGGTGTAGACCAGATCGTATTCGATCGGCGTCCAGCTCTCCATGCCGGCGAGATTGTGCTGGATCTGCACCTCCAGATGGTCGAGCGCGGTCGCAAGCCTGGCCTCGGGCGTCGCTTTGGCCTCGAACTCCTGCCAGAGATCGTGAATCTCGGTCCCGACCGGATCACCGAGACGCGCGCGGATCTCCACGATCGCCGCCCGCTCGCGCTCGGGCTTCATCGCCTTGCGCTCGCTGCGGTCGAAGACCGGCACATCACCGGTCAGCGCCTCGACCAGATCGTGGGTCAGGATCATCCGCAGGGTCTTGGCGAGGTCGACCGGCCGCTCGAGCCGGCGGTGGACCAGCATCGCCATCAGCGCCATCTGCCAGCAGTGCTCGGCGACGCTTTCCTGCCGGCCGTTCGACAGCCAGCTGTGGCGGAGCTCGGTCTTCAGGCGCTCGGCCAGCGCCAGGAAGTCGAGCAGGGTTTGGACATCGGACAAAACGCGTGCTCCGGTTGGTGGGGGACCGTCCGCGCGCGGCGGCCGTCTGCAGCAATAGCCGAGCGGCGCGCCTGGCCCAAGCAAGACCGCGACGGGATCGCGATTTCCGGCGCGGCCATCTTCTCGCTCGCGCCCTTGCGGACCACCATCTCCTCACTGCGCGATCGCGTGCGAGCATGATTCGAGGGAGGCCCATATGGACCGGGACCCGAACGGCGACCTGCCTGCCGGGGACAGAGCAGCGCTTGCGGCGATCGCCGACTGGCTGATCGGCCAGGCCCGTCTGCAGCTGGCGCCGCTCGCGCTGATCGACGGCTTCTGCCGGCGGCTGCTCGAGCTCGGTGTCCCCCTCTGGCGGCTGCGCGCCGGCCAGGCGATCGCCAATCCGCTGGCCAGCGCCTGGGGGGTCGTCTGGACCCGCGACGGTGCCGGCACCCACGAATATACCGTACCGCGGACCCTGCTTGCGACTAGGGCCTACTTCGGCAGTCCCTTCCAGCAGATCATCCGAACCCGGCAGAGCTTCCGGCGCCGGCTTTCGGACCTCGACCCGGAGCGCGATCACCAGGTCCTGCACGAGATGGCCGCAGCCGGCGGCACCGACTACCTGGCCCTGCCGCTCGAGTACGGCGACGGCTCGGTGCAGGGCCTGAGTCTGGTGGCCGAGGGTGCCGCGGGCTTCAGCGACCGGCATCTCGAGATCGCGCAGGCCCTGCGCCAGCCGCTCGCGGCCGCGCTCGAGCCGACCGCGATGCGCCGCTCGAGTGCCAGCCTGCTGCGGACCTACCTCGGTGACGGACCGGCCGAGGCGGTGCTCAAGGGCGCGATCAAGCGCGGCGATCGCAGGCGGATCGAGGCCGCGATCCTGTTCTCGGACCTGCGCGGCTTCACGGCACTCAGCGAGCGGCTGGCGGAGGCGGCGCTGTTCCAGGCGCTCGACCGTTACTTCGAGGCGGTGGTCGAGGCGGTGCGCGCCGAGCAGGGCGACGTCCTCAAGTTCCTGGGCGATGGCATCCTCGCGATCTTCCCGCTCGAGACCGCGGGCAGTCGGCCGGCGGCCTGCGGGGCGGCGGTCCGGGCGGTCGAGCGGGCGACCCTGCGTCTCGTCGGCGCGCCGCCCGCAGACGGGACGCCGCTCGCCTTCACCGCGACCCTCCACGTGGGCGACGTGGTCTACGGCAACATCGGCAGCCCCGACCGGCTCGACTTCACGGTGCTGGGCCCGGCGGTCAACCTCGTGAGCCGGCTCGAGGGCCTGGCCAAGCAGCTGGATCGGCCTGTGCTGTGCTCGGCGGCCTTCGCGCAGGCGCTCGCGGCGCCGGCCGAGGCGGTCGGCCGCTTTGCCCTCAGGGGCGTGGTGCTTGAGCAGGAAGTGTTCGCCCTGCCGCAGCCGGCGGGATCCCAGGCCTAGCGTCCGATCGCTTTGGGGAACCAAACCGGACCCGCCCTGTTGCCGTGACGAGTTCCTCGAGGCAAGACGAGGCGCCCGTCATGACGAAGGCTCTTTGTGGCTCGTTGCTCGCGGTCGCCGCGCTCGGCCTGGCGGCGTGCGGCGATCACGCAACCCTGCCGGTCGCCGCCGGCATCGGGCCCAATCCCGAGTTGCCTGCCCCCGACCCTTCCATGGTGCCGACGGTCAACATCGCCGCAGCCGAGGGCTGGGCCGCCGGCACGACGCCGACCGCGGCCGAGGGCCTGAGCGTCGTGGCCTTCGCCGACGGCCTCGATCATCCGCGCTGGCTCTACGTGCTGCCGAACGGCGACGTCCTGGTCGCCGAGACCAACGCTCCGCCCAAGCCCGAGGACGGCAAGGGCATCAAGGGCTGGATCATGGGCCTGATGATGCAGCGCGCCGGTGCCGGCGGCGCCAGCGCCGACCGCATCACGCTGCTGCGCGACGCCGACGGCGACGGGGTCGTGGACAGCCGCTCGGTGTTCCTCGAAGGCCTGCACTCGCCGTTCGGGATGGCGCTGGTCGGCAAGGACTTCTACGTCGCCGACACCGACGCCCTGCTGCGTTTTCCGTACCAGGAAGGCGAGACGCGGATCGTGGCACCGGGCGAGAAAGTGACCGACCTGCCGGCCGGGCCGATCAACCATCACTGGACCAAGAACGTGATCGCGAGCCCCGATGGCAGCAAGCTCTACGTCACGGTCGGGTCGAACAGCAACGTCGGCGAGAACGGCATGGCGGCGGAGGAGGGCCGCGCCGCGATCTGGGAGGTGGACCCCGCGACCGGCGAGCATCGGATCTTCGCGTCTGGCCTGCGCAACCCCAACGGCCTCGCCTGGCAGCCGGCGACGGGGGCGCTGTGGACCGCGGTCAACGAGCGCGACGAGCTCGGCAGCGACCTCGTCCCCGACTACATGACCGCGGTCCAGGACGGCGGGTTCTACGGCTGGCCCTACAGCTACTATGGCCAGCATGTCGACGAACGGCCGCAGCCGCCGCGGCCCGATCTGGTCGCCAGGGCGATCGTTCCCGACTACGCGCTCGGGCCGCATACGGCCTCGCTCGGGCTGACCTTCGCGAAGGGTGCCGCGGCCATGCCGCCCGCCTTCAGGCAGGGCGCCTTCGTCGGTCAGCACGGCTCCTGGAACCGCGAGCCCCACAGTGGCTACGACGTCATCTTCGTGCCCTTCGCGGCCGGCCAGCCGGCCGGCGCTCCGCTCGACGTGCTGACCGGCTTCCTCGACGCCGACGGTCACGCCCAGGGCCGCCCGGTCGGCGTCGCGATCGACCGCGCCGGGGCGCTGCTGGTCGGGGACGACGTCGGCAACCGGGTCTGGCGGGTCACGGCCGCGGACCAGAGCCGGACCGCCAGCCGATAGCCTCTGGCATCTTGTGCCAGGCATGCGATAGTGGCGGGCAGGGGGAGCAAAGCCGCAGCCGCGAGGGCGAATGGCGACGCGGGCGATCAGCTACAGCTATGTCGACAGCCCGGTCGGCCGGCTGCTGCTGGCCGGCGCAAAGGACGGCCTCGCTCTGATCGGCTTCCCGAGCGGGCGCCGGCCGCGCGAGCCCTCGGCGAGCTGGACCCGCGACGACGGCGCGTTCGCGGAGGTGGTCGCCCAGCTCAGATCGTATTTCGCGGGTGAACGCCTGGAATTCTCGCTGCCGCTGCAGCCGGGCGGGACGCCATTTCAGGAGCGAGTGTGGTCGGCCCTGCGCGCGATCCCGTTCGGTGCGACCATATCCTATGGCGAGCTCGCGCGTCGGATCGGGCAGCCGCTTGCGGCGCGCGCGGTCGGCGCCGCCAACGGCGCCAACCCATTGCCGATCGTCGTGCCCTGCCACCGGGTGATCGGCGCCGACCACACGCTCACCGGCTTCGGCGGCGGCCTCGAGACCAAACGCTACCTGCTCGCCCACGAGGCGCGCTTCACCCGCCGCCCGGGCCGTCAGGGCGATCTGTTCGGGTTGAGTTCGCCGCCCGTCAAGTAAAGCCGGCACTTGGCGCGGGCGACGGCACGATCGGTTCCGGAAAGACTTCGCGCTCAACGCTGTTTGACGGTATTCGAGCGATCGGAGTGCGTGGTTCGGGCCGTCCGACCGAAATGGTGGCGGCGGTGGCGGCGCGGCGTCGACCGAGCTCAGAGGTCGATCAGGATGTTGCCCGAGCGATCGAGGGACGCGCGCGCGCCGGGCGGGATGACGCAGGTGGCGTCGTACTCCTCGACGATGCAGGGGCCGGCGTGGAGCCTCGCGAGGGCGGCCCGGGCGATCACCGGCGTCTCGAGCCAGCCCACCTCGGGGCCGAAGTAGGCCTCCCGCGGCGGCCCGGCTTCGACGGTCGCCGAGGCCACGAACCCGAGCCCGGCCGGCGTCAGTCGCTCCTTTGCAAGACCTTGGCCGATCAGGCGGATCTCGGTGAGCTCGACCGGCTCATCGGGGCCGGCGCGGTGGCCGTAGGTGCGCTCGTGCTCCGCGCCGAAGGCTTCCTCGAGCGCGGCGACCGCCGCCTGGTCGAGCGGCCCGTCCGCGACCGGCAGGGTCAGATCGAAGCTCTGGCCCTGGTAGTGCAGGCTCGCCCGGCGCCGGATGCGCATCCGGTCGGCCGGGAAGCCTTCGGCAGCGAGCTGGCGTCGCGCCTCCTGGGCGAGCTTCGCCCAGGCGCGCTTGAGCGCGTCCCGATCCAGCCGGCGCAGCAGCCGCCGGAAGCTTTGCGCATAGTGGTGCTCGACCCCGGCGTAGAGCAGGCCGAAAGCGGAAAACAGCCCAGGTGCCGGCGGGATCAGGACGCGGCCCATGCCGAGTTCCCGCGCCATCGCGCAGGCGAACACCGGGCCGTTGCCGCCGAACGCGCAGAGCACGAAGTTGCGCGGGTCGCGGCCGCGCTCGATCGAGACCGCGCGGATCGCCCGGATCATGTTGGCGCTCGCGATCAGGTGAGCGCCATGGGCGGCGCGCTCGAGGCTGAGCCCGAGGGGTGCCGCGATTTGGTCCGCGAACGTCGATCGCGCCAGCCCGGCGTCCAAATTTAGGTCGCCGCCAACCAGATAGCCGGGATTGATGTAGCCAAGGATGAGGTTCGCATCGGTGATCGTCGGGGCCGAGCCGCCGAGGCCGTAGCACACCGGGCCGGGTTGGGCGCCGGCGCTGTCGGGGCCCACCACGAGCGAGCCGCCGGCGTCGATGCGCACGATCGAGCCGCCGCCCGCCCCGACCTCGGCGAGGTCGATCGCCGGTACCTTGAGCAGGTAGCCCGCACCGGTCAAAAGACGCGAGCCGGTCATGATGCCGCCGCCCACCTGATATTCGAGCGCGCGCGAAAACTCGCCGCGCTCGATGACGCCGGCCTTGGCCGTGGTGCCGCCCATGTCGAAGGTGATGACGTTGGCAATGGCGCTCGCGCGCGCCAGCGCCCGGGCGCCGACGACGCCCCCGGCCGGGCCCGATTCGATGATGTGCATGGGCATGGCCGCGGCCGCCGCGGCGCTCATCAGGCCGCCGCTCGACTGCATGATCAAGAGCGGCGCCTGCACGCCCCGGGCCAAGAGATCGGCCTCGAGTCGGGCCAGATAGCGGGCGACGATGGGCATCACATAGGCGTTGATCACGGTGCTCGAGGTGCGCTCGTATTCCTTGATCTCGGGCAGCACGTCGGAGCTGATCGAGACCGGCAGGTCGGGCGCCAGGCGCTTCAGCACCGCTTTGATCAGCTGCTCGTGGGCGGGATTTGCAAAGCAGTTGAGCAGGCAGACGGCGATCGCCTGGACGCCCTTGTCCAGCAACTCGCGAACGGCGCGCTCGGCATCGGCGGGATCGAGCGGCCGGATGACGAGGCCGTCGGCCGCGACCCGCTCGTCGACCACGACGCGCAAAAAGCGCTCGACCAGGGCAGGCGGCTTGGTCCAGCCGATGTCGTAGAGCCGCGGCATGCGAAGATTGCGGATCTCGAGGACGTCGCGAAAGCCCCTGGTCGTGATCAGGCCCGTCCGCGCGCCCTTCTGCTCCAGGATCGCGTTCGCGGCGACGGTCGTGCCGTGGCGCACCTCGGCGATCTGCTCGCCGCCGATGCCAAGCTCGGCGAACAGCGCGGCCAGGCCTTCGGCGATCGCGCGGGCGTAGTCGTCGACCGAGGACGAGACCTTGCGGATGTGCACCCGGCCATCGCCCGCGACCAGCACGATGTCGGTGAAGGTGCCGCCGATGTCGACGCCGACCCGATAGCCTGCGGTGCCGAAGGCGATCCTCACGCGCGCGTGACCGCAGGCGGCTTGCTCCAGCCGCGGGCAAGACGGAGCTGCTCGCGCAGGCGCGAGGTGGCGTCCCGGTCGACCGCACCGGCCTCGATCACGACGCCATAGTCGGCGCGCGCCGCCTCCAGGCTCAAAAGCTCGTTGCGGACATCGCGCAGGACCGCGCTCACATCCCGCTCCAACGGATCCCCCCAGCCGCCGGCGCCGGCCAGCTCGTGGCGGAACACATCGCCCTTGCCGATGGTCATGGTAAGCTTGGACGCGAGCGCCCGATTCTCGGTCTCGGGATTGAGCCAGTTGGCCGACGGCCGGCCCGGGCCGCCGCCATAGAGACCGTAGGGCCGAAACCGCCGCCGGTCGGAGCGCACCTGCAGGATGCCCTCGTCCTCGAGGAATCGGTAGTCGCGCCGGAACGGCACGCCGCCCCGGAATTTCCCCGGCCCCGCCTTGTCGGCCACGAACTCGTAGGCCTCGATCCGGATCGGCTGCTCGGCCTCGGTGACCTCGACCGAGTGCGAGGCCATGTTGGCGAACATGTTGGAGTTGCCATCGAGGCCGTCGGCGAAGGGCCGCGCCCCCCAGGCGCCGCAGGTGAAGTCGACGTAGATGAAGGGCGTGCGATCGGCATGCCAGCCGCCGATGCTGATCCCGGTGTTGCCGCCATCGGAGGCCGCGAACACCTTGTGGGGCAGCATCATGGCCAGACAGCCGAAGGCGCAGTCGACCATGCGAAAGCCGGTCAGGCCGCGCGCCGCGCAGGCGGCAGGCAGCACGCCGTTGGCGATCGTGCCCGCGGGTGCCACCACCTCGATCGCCCGGAACACGCCCTCGTTGTTCGGGATGCCCGCCGGCAGGACCGAGCGGATCGCGGTGTAGCTCGCGGCCTTGGTGTAGGAGAGCGTGTTGTTGATCGCGCCCTTGACCTGCGGATCGGTCCCGGTCCAGTCGACCCGCATCTGATCGCCCCGCTTGGTCATGGTCACGAACAGCCGGATCGGCTTTTCGAGCTCGACGCCGTCGTCGTCGATCCAGTCCTCGAAGCTCCATCGGCCATCCGGCAGCTCGAGCAGCGCCGCCCGCGTCAGCCGCTCGGCGTGGTCGATCACAGCCGCCATCAGGTCGCTGACGCCCTCCGCGCCATGGCGCGCGGCCAGTTCGAGAAACTGGCGCTCGGCGACGTGGCAGGCGGCGAGCTGGGCGCGCAGGTCGCCGAACACCTTGACCGGCAGCCGGACGTTGGCCTCGATCAGCGCGAACAGCGTCTCGTTGCGCACGCCTGCCGCATACAGCTTGAGCGGCGGGATACGCAGCCCCTCCTGGTAGATCTCGGTCGAATCGGATGCGTTCGAGCCCGCGACCCGGCCGCCGACGTCGGTGTGGTGGCAGATCGTGGCGGCGAACGCGAGCCGCTGTCCGTCCCGGTAGATCGGCTTGAACAGGAAGATGTCCGGCAGGTGCATGCCGCCAGCGAACGGGTCGTTCATGACGAACACATCGCCCGCCGCCATGGTCCCGCCATAGCGCTCGACCACGACGGCCAGCGCGGTCGGGATCGAGCCCAGATGGCCGGGCAGGGTCAGGCCCTGCGCGACCAGCTTGCCGTCCGCGTCGCAGAACGCGGTCGAGTAGTCCATGTTGTCCTTGAGCACGCCCGAGTAGGTCGTGCGGAAGATGGTCAGCGCCATCTCGTCGGCGAGCGCGGAGATCGCGTTCCTGAACAGCTCGAAGGTGATCGGATCGTCCTGGAGCGGCATGGCCCGGGCGGCAGCGGGGATCGCGACGGCGGCTACCATAGCGGCAAAATCGTCGCCTTTGTCGATGGACTATGTGAAACTCGCAGGTGTTGAGAGGGTAGCGCCAAGGCCGCCGACCGGTAGGCTCGCGCCAGCCTTCTCGAACGCGACGTGCGGCTGAAACGCAAGAAATTATGGGGAGCTGCCCTCATGGCCCAATGGACACCGGATCCGACTTTCTACCCATCGCCGCGCCTCGCGAGCCGCGCGCCGGCGGAGAAGCTTGCCTACGTCGCCGAGTTCGACCCCGACCGCAAGCAGCCCGACCGGCTGGCGGTGGTCGACGTCGATCCGAAATCCTCGAGCTATGCCAAGATCCTCAACCGGATCGAGGTCGGCACGGTCGGCGACGAGCTGCATCACTTCGGCTGGAACGCCTGCAGCTCCTGCCTGTGCCCGAATGCGCCCCATCCGCACGTCGAGCGCCGCTATCTGGTGGTGCCGGGGCTGCGTTCGTCCAACATCCACATCCTCGACACCAAGCCCGACCCGAAGGCACCGAAGCTGGTCAAGACGGTCAAGGCCGCGGAGATCGCCGAGCGTGCCGACTATTCGCGGCCGCACACGGTGCACTGCGGGCCGGATGGGATCTACGTCACGGCGCTCGGCAACGCCGCCGGCAAGGGTCCGGGCGGCATCTTCCTCATGGACCACGAGAGCTTCGAGGTCCGCGGCCGCTGGGAGATCGATCGCGGGCCCCAGCGCTTCGCCTACGACATGTGGTGGCACCTCGGCCACGACACCGTCGTGACCAGCGAGTGGGGCACGCCCGACATGGTCGAGAACGGGCTGATCCCAGAAAAAATCCTCGGCGCCCAGTACGGCCGCCGGCTGCATTTTTGGGACCTGCACAAGCGCAAGCACCTGCAGGAGATCGACTTCGGCGACAAATATCAGCTGGTGTTCGAGCTCCGCCCGGCCCACGACCCGACCCAGGCCTATGGCTTCGTCAACTGCGTGCTCTCGCTCGAGGACCTGTCGTCCTCGATCTGGACCTGGTATCGCGACGGGGACAAGTGGGCGGTCAAGAAGGTGATCACGATCCCGGCCGAGCCCGCCGACCCCGATGACCTGCCGCCGCTGCTGAAGGGCTTCAAGGCGGTGCCGCCGCTCGTCACCGATATCGATCTCTCGGTCGATGACAAATACCTCTACGTCTCCTGCTGGGGCACCGGCGACTTCCACCAGTACGACGTCTCGGACCCGATGAGCCCGAAGCTCACCGGCAAGGTCCGGCTCGGCGGCATCGTTTCCCGCGCACCGCATCCGGCCGGCAACGGCCCCCTCAACGGCGGGCCGCAGATGGTCGAGGTCAGCCGCGACGGCAAGCGGATCTACTTCACCAACTCGCTCTATGGCGCGATCGATCCGCAGTTCTATCCGGACGGGGTCAAGGGCTGGATGGTCAAGATCAACGCCAAGGAGGGAGGCGGCCTCGAGCTCGACCGTGACTTTTTCGTCGACTGGCCAGCCGGCCACCGTCCCCACCAGGTCCGCCTCCAGGGCGGCGATGCCTCGTCCGACTCCTACTGCTATCCGTGAGCCGCCGCACCGCGGGTCGACGACCGTTTTCCCTGCCGGCCGGGTGCTGCCCGGCCGGCAGGTCTCGCGTCAGCGACCGCGCCTCAGATCCCACTCCCCGACCTTAGTTGTCGCGGCTTGGGTTCCGCAACCGGGCGTCCAGCACCAGGGCCGCCGTTTCGCGTCGGCATTTTTCGAAGCCGTCGTTCCACCCCTGGGTATACTGGCCATCGGTGCCATAGCGGGTCGTGTCCTTCCGTGCCTCGGCGAACAGGCCGCCGGCAGCCGCGTTGCCGCTGGCGCAGCCGTCATCGTAGCCTTCGGCGTAGGCGGGCGGCAGCCCTCGCTCGATCATCGCCTCCTTGACCGAGCCGCAGGCGGCGAAGGCCAAGATCGCGATCAGAGCGGCAAGCGCGCTCAGCAACCTGCTGGCGAACATTGGCGCGCGCGTGCGCCCCACTACGTTGCAATCGGCCCGCCGCGCCTTCGGCCATGGCGGCGCACCCGCGAGGTCGGCTTGCCGCGGGCAGTCTTTTTCCAGCATCCTCCTCCCTTCCCGCAGGCACCGGCCGGAGCGTCTTGTGCCGGACCGGCGGACTGGCCGTGAGCTTTCGACGTCGAACTCCGGGTCGCACTGTTCAGGGAAGACGACCGCCCACGCCATGCCGCAATATAGCCCGCAGAACATATGCGTTCGAGATCACCCCGCGGCAGGGCCCGGCGGCGGGTCGTGACGAGCACGTGGTGGCCCTGGCTGGCGCTCGCCGGGCTCGGCGCGTTCCACGGCATCAATCCCGCCATGGGCTGGCTGTTCGCGGTCGCCCTCGGGCTGCACCGCCACAGCCGCGGGGTGTTGCTTGAGGCGCTGGTCCCGATCGCGCTCGGCCATGCGCTCTCGATCGCGGTGGTGGCGCTCGCCGTGGTCGTGCTCGGCTTCGTGGTCGATCCCGGCGCCCTGCGCAAGCTCGCCGGCTGCCTGCTGATCGGCTGGGCGCTCTGGCACCAGCTGTACGGCTCGCGGCACCGGGTCCGCTTCGGCATGCAGACCGGCATGCTTGGCCTTGCCGCCTGGTCGTTCCTGATGGCGAGCGCCCATGGCGCCGGCCTCATGCTCGTGCCGGTGCTGATCCCGCTCTGCCTTGCCGCCTCGCCCGCGCGCGAGCTGACCGCGAGCGGCTCGCTCGAGGTGGCATTCGCCGCGGTCGCGGTGCACACGCTGGCGCTGCTGCTCGTGACCGGCACGATCGCCGTCCTGGTCTACGAGTGGCTCGGGGTCGAAATCCTTCGTCGGGGCTGGATCAATCTCGACCTGCTCTGGACCGCGGCCCTGGTCGCGACCGGCCTGATCCTGTTCGTCGTCTGACGCGGCCGCGACCAAGAGAGTTGACGGCGGCGGGCCGGCAGGTGAGGCTTCGATGCCGGCCGTGAGACGCGCGGGGGCCGGCTGGGGAGAGCGGCGATGGACTGGCTGGCGGCCCACAAGATCCCGATCGGCAAGGGCGTCGAGGATCTGGTCAATCTTCTGATCGATCACGCCGGCTGGCTGTTCGACGCGATCTCGACCGGGCTCGGCTTTTTGATCGACGGCCTGATCGGGATCATGCAGGCGGTGCCGCCGCTCGCCCTCGTCGCGCTGTTCGCAGCGCTTGCCTACTGGCTGCACCGCTCGGTCGGCCTGGTCGTCATGGTCGTGGTCTCCCTGCTCCTGATCATGAACCTCGGCTATTGGAACGAGACCATCGAGACGCTGGCCCTCGTGGTGTTCGCGACCGGCTTTTGCATGCTGCTCGGCATCCCGATCGGGATCGCCGCCGCGCACCGCCCCTGGCTGTACACGGCGATCCGCCCGATCCTCGACATGATGCAGACGATCCCGACCTTCGTCTATCTGATCCCGACGCTGATCCTGTTCGGCCTCGGCGCCGTTCCGGGCCTGATCTCGACCATCATCTTCGCGATCCCGGCGCCGATCCGGCTTACCTATCTGGGCGTCGTCTCGGTGCCCAAGCCGCTGATCGAGGCCGGTGAGGCGTTCGGCGCGACCCGCTGGCAGCTGCTCTGGAAGGTCGAGCTGCCGCACGCCATGCCGACCATCATGGCGGGCCTCACCCAGTGCATCATGCTGTCGCTCTCGATGGTCGTGATCGCGGCCCTGGTCGGCGCCGGCGGCCTCGGCAAGCCGGTCGTGCGCGCGCTGAACTCGGTCAACATCGGCCAGGGCTTCGAGGCCGGGCTCGCGATCGTGCTGGTCGCGATCATGCTCGACCGGGTCTGCAAGCAGCGCGGCGGCGAGCGGGCGGGAGGCTGAGGCGATGGCATCCGAGGCACCCGTCAAGCCCAGGGTCGAGGTCGACTTCCGCCACGTCGACATCGTCTTCGGGCCAAAGCCCGAGCAGGCGCTGGCCATGCTCGACGAAGGCGCCGACCGTCAGGCGATCCTCGAGGAGACCGGCCATGTGATCGGGGTCGCCGACGCCACGACCGCGATCGAGCCGGGCGAGATCTGCGTCCTGATGGGGCTGTCAGGCTCGGGCAAGTCGACGTTGCTCCGCTGCATCAACGGCCTCAACAAGGCGACCCGGGGCGAGATCCTGGTCGATGACGCCAAGGGGCCCGTGGACGTCGCCAAATGCGATCCGGCAACGCTGAGACGCCTGCGCACCCAGCGGATCGCCATGGTGTTCCAGCAGTTCGCGCTGCTGCCCTGGCGGACGGTCGCCGAGAACGTCGGCTTCGGCCTGGAATTGCGCGGCATGGCCCGGGCCGAGCGCGACCGGGTGGTCGAGGCCAAGCTCAAGATGGTCAACCTCGACCAGTGGCGGGACAAATTCGCCCACGAACTCTCGGGCGGCATGCAGCAGCGGGTCGGGCTCGCGCGCGCGTTCGCGACCGATGCCGATATCCTGCTCATGGACGAGCCATTCTCCGCACTCGACCCCCTGATTCGCAACCGCCTCCAGGACGAGCTTTTGGAACTTCAGCGGACGCTGAAGAAGACCATTGTCTTCGTCAGCCACGACCTCGACGAGGCGATGAAGCTTGGCACCCACATCGCGATCATGGAGAGCGGCCGGATCGTGCAATATGGCGAGCCCGAGGACATCGTCCTAAATCCGTCAAACAATTACGTCGCCGACTTCGTTGCCCACATGAACCCGCTCAACGTGCTGCGCGGCGCTTCGCTGATGACCCCGGTGGCGGCGATCGCGCGCCGCGGCGAGCAGGTGCTGCTCGATCGCAACCAGCGCGTCGTGATGATGCTGGCAGCCGACGGCAGACCCGGCTCGGTCACGATCACCGACAAGCCCGGGCGCCTGGTCGCGCATGGCGACGGCTTCGATCTCGCGAGCGTCGATCGCGACGTGGTGGTCACGGCGGCGCCCGACATCAAGCTGCGCACCGCCCTCGAGATCCGCCACAAAACGGGAAATCCGCTGGCCCTGGTCGAGGACGGCAAGCTGATCGGCGTGATCGGCGACGACGAGATCTACCGCGGCATCCTGCGCCAGACCGGTATCGCGGGCTGAGGCACGGGGTCCGTGCTCGTCATCGACAAGGAGCAGGTCGATCGGGCGCTGAGCTGGCCCATGCTGGTTGCGGCGCTCGACGCCGGGCACAGGCTGGGCCGCGGTCAATCCGCCGATCTGCTGCTGCAGGAGGGCCAAAACATCCTCCTCAACCGGGCCGCCTGGAAGCGGGGCTACGGCATCGGCCTCAAGACCGTGACCGGGTTCTTCGACAATCCGGAGCGGACGCCGCCCTTGCCCTCGATCCAGGGCCTGTTCGTGCTGTTCGACCACGAGGACGGCCGGCCGCTCGGGGTCATCGACGGCGCCGCGATCACCGCCTGGAAGACGGCTGCCGACTCGGCGCTGGGCTCCCGCTACCTCTCGCGCCCGGACGCACGCCACCTCCTCATGGTCGGCGCGGGCGGGATGGCGGGGCCGCTGATCGAGGCCCACCGCTGCGTCCGCCCCGGGATCGAGCGCGTCACAATCTGGAACCGGACGCCCCGGCGGGCCCAAGCGCTGGCCGAGGATCTCGGGGCCGAGGTCGCCGCCGACCTCGCGGCTGCCGTCGGTGCCGCCGACATCGTCAGCGTCGCGACCCGCAGCGAGGCGCCCGTGATCCGCGGCGCGTGGCTGCGGCCGGGGACCCATCTCGATCTGGTCGGCGCCTTCACGCCGGCGATGCGCGAGGCGGACGACGAGGCGATCCGCCGCGGCCGCCTGTTCGTCGATGCCCGCGAGACCACACTTGCCCACATCGGCGAGCTCACGATCCCGATCGCGCGCGGCGTGATCGCTGCCGGCGACGTGCAGGCCGACCTCTACGACCTCGCCGCCGGTTTTGCCTTGCAGCGCGCGGCGGCCGACATCACGATCTACAAGAACGGCGGCGGCGCCCATCTCGATCTGATGACCGCGAGGGCGATCTACCGGGGCGTGATCGGTGAGAGCGACCATGGCGGCTGAGCAACCCTTTGAGATCGCGGCCTGGGCCGGGCTGACCGAAGAGCTGGATCGCTGGGCGGCGGCGGACAGCCTCGCCACCTTCTGGTGGCGCGACGACGATGCGGCCGAGCCCGCGCCTGCGCTCGAGCGGCTGCTCGACCTCGGCGCCGCCTTCGGCGTGCCGCTGGCGCTGGCCGTGGTCCCTGGCCGATCGACGCCCGATCTCCCGGCGTGCCTCGCCGGCTCGCAAGACGTCTCGGTGATCCAGCACGGCTGGCGGCACGTCAATCACGCGAATCGGGGCGAGGGGGCGTGGGAGCTCGGCGATCATCGCCCGCTCGCGGAGGTCGAAAGTGACCTCGAGGCGGGGCATCGGTGGCTCGCCGACGCCTTCGGCGCCCGGTTCCTCCCGGTCCTGGCGCCGCCCTGGAACCGCATCTCCGCCCGGGTCAAGGAGCGCCTGCCGGCGCTCGGCTTCCGTGGGCTCTCGACCTTCGGCGCGCGCACACGCAAGACCGCCGTGCCCGGCCTGGTCGAGGTCAACGCCCACTGCGACCCGGTCAAATGGAAGCAGGGCCCCCGTTTCGCCGGCACCGGGCGCTCCCTCGACGATCTGACCTCTCACCTGCAGGCGCGGCGCACAGGGGCCGCCGATCCCGCCGAGCCGACCGGCATCGTGAGCCATCATCTCGACTTCGACGGCGCGGCCTGGGCGTTCGCCGGCGAGCTGCTGCGCCGGACCCGCGCCCACCCGGCGGCACTCTGGCTGCACGCCCCGGACGCCTTCCGGCCATGACCCGGCTGCGCACCGCCGGGCCGGACGACCGCGACGCGGTTACGAGCTTCCTCTTCGAGCAGATGAGCAGCAGGCTTAGCCTCGAGCGCTGGCGCCTCCTGTTCGACTACGCCTGGCTCGAGGACAAGCCCGACCGCGGCGTGGTCGTCATCGAGAACGGCGCGGTCACCGGCTATCTCGGCGTCATCTATGCCGAGCGCCGGATCGGCGGCCGGACGGTCCGGACCGCCAATCTCAGCTCCTGGTACATCGCGCGATCGCTGCGCGGCCAAGGGATCGGCGTCGCGATGCTCGAGCTTGCGACCCGCGACGCGGGCGTCACCTACACCACGTTCTCGAGCAATCCGCCGGCGCTGCGCCTGGTGGCCAAGGTCGGCCTCGGGCTGCTCGACGAGCGCCGCTTTCTCTGGCGGCGGACCGGCGATGCGGCCGGCACGGCGGTGGTCTCCGGCTTCGCTGCGGTCTGGCCCGAGGTCTTTGACGACGAGCGGCAGATCCTGGAGGACCATCGCGACCTCGCGGTCCAGCCCCATCTGCTGCAGGCCCCCGAGGGCAACTGCCTGGTTATGCTCTCGGTTAAGAAAAAGGGCGCCGAGGTCGCCTACCACGAGGTCCTGCACCTCGGCCGGCCGGACGTGCTCGCGCCTCACGCCCAGGGCTTTGCCAACGCGGTGCTGGCACCGGGGGCGAGCGTGCTCGCGATCGATCAGCGCTTCCTGGACGGCTTCGAGATCACCGCCGAGACCGAGCCGATCGGCGTGCCGCGCTACTTCCGATCGCCCGATCTGGCGCGCCGCGAGGTCGATTTCCTCTATTCCGAGACCCCGCTGCTCGACCTCAAGCTGTATTAGCCGGCGCCTCGACGGCTTCGGCGCGGAGCGCGCTCGCAGCCGGCGTGGCGCGCGGCGGCAGGGCGACGTACGGGCCCTGCTCGGCGACCGGCGGCGCGGCGCGCCGGGTCATGCGCCAGACCGCGAACAGGCCGATCGCGGCGTGGATGGCGGCGAGCCACCAGAAGAACCCTGCCGGCCCGATCGAGGCCATCACGAGCCCGGCGCTGACCGGTCCGAGCGAGGCGCCGATGCCGCCGACCAGGACCAGCGTGCCGCTCGCCTGGACCATCTGTTCCGGCTTCAGGAAGTCATTGGTATGGGCGATGCACAGCGAATACATCGGCAGGGCGAGGCCGCCGTACACTGCCACCACCGCCAGCAGGCCGGGCTGCGAGCGCCCGACCAGCAACGGCGCCGTCAGCGCGAGGAGTCCGGCTGCGAAGGTCACAGCGGTCAGCACCCGCCGGCGATCAAAGGCATCCGACAGCCGACCGAGCGGCCACTGCAGCACGACCCCGCCTGCGAGCCAGAGGCCGATCAGCAGCGAGATCTCGGGCACCGACAGCCCGGCCGCGCGGCCATAGACGGCGCCCATGCCGAAGAACGCGCCATGCGCCATCACGGTCCCGAAGATGCCGGCCAGGCCGAGCGGCGAAGCCCGGTACAGCGTATCGAGGCTGACTTTGGCCAGCGCCGCGAACGGCGGCCCGGGGCGCGCCGAGAGCAGCATCGGGATGACCGCCAGCGAAACCAGGATCGAGACCAGCATGAACAGCCTGGGACCGGCCGGATCGGCGACGTTGAGCAGGCCCTGGCCGAGCGCCATGCCGCCCAGGCTCACCACCATGTAGACCGACAGCAGCTGGCCGCGGGTCTGGTTGCTCGCCTGGTTGTTCAGCCAGCTCTCGGCAACTACGTAGAGGCCGGCGTAGCAGAAGCCGCTGATCAGACGCATGAGGCCCCAGGGGACGGGCAGGACCAGCAGCGCATGGACCAGGATCGCGGTCGCGGCGAGCGAGGCAAGCGCGCCGAACACCCGGATGTGACCGACCCTTGCCACGAGCCTCGGGGCGAGCGTCGAGCCGGCCAGAAAGCCTACGTAATAGCCCGACATGAGCAGGCCGGTGACCGTGGTCGGAAAGCCTTCGAGCGACGCGCGGACGCCGAGCAGCGTGCCCTGCAGCCCGTTGCCGACCATCAGCAGCGCCATCCCGAGCAGCAGCGCCCAGACGCTCGCGACCGCAGCCACCATCGCCGACCGATCCGATCCAGGAGAAGCAGCGTTTCCTACGCCGCTTGGGCGACCGCGGCAACGGCGGCGTGCGGCCCCGGTGCGGCGACCCGCGCCGCTACGCCTCGCGGTAGCATTGCGCGGCAGATTTCGCTACGCTGCGCCGTCAAATCGGCTCTTGGTCATGGCAAGCAGAGCGCGTGACGCGGCCCCGGCCGCCCTCGAGACGCCGTCGGGCAAGGGCGCCCGGGACGAGAATTTCCCGGTCGGCTCGTTGCTGCTGCCGGCGGCGCTGCGCCCGCACGTCCAGGCGTTCTACGCCTTCGTGCGCGCAGCCGACGACATCGCCGACAATCCGGAGCTGGCACCCGAGGCCAAGATCGCGCGGCTCGAGGGTTTTTCGCGCGCGCTGACCGGGACCAACGAGGAAGCGGCGGCCCTGCCCAAGGCGGTGGCGCTGCGGGCGAGCCTTGGTGCGACCGGCGTCAGCGCGCAGCATGCGCGAGATCTGCTGGCGGCGTTTACCCAGGATGCGACCAAGCTCCGCTACCGCGACTGGCCGGATCTGCTCGGCTATTGCGCGCTCTCGGCGCGGCCGGTCGGGCGCCAGCTGCTCGATCTGCACGGCGAGCAGACGGCGCACTACGCCTTCTCCGACCCCTTGTGCGACGCCCTCCAGATCCTCAACCACCTCCAGGACTGCCGGGCCGACTACCGCAACCTCGACCGGGTCTACCTGCCGCTCGACCGCTTCGCCGCCGCCGGCATCGGCGTCGAGGCGCTGGATCGGCCGCGCGCGAGCCCGGCGCTGCGGCGCGTGCTCGACGACACGCTCCAGGGCGTGGCCCGCCTGCTGGCGGCGGCCGCAGACCTGCCGCGGGTACTCAAAAGCCCGCGGCTTGCGGCCGAATTCGGCGGTCATCCTCGAAATCGCGCAACGGCTCGCGGCCGAGCTGCAAAGGCGGGATCCGCTGGCCGAGCGGGTCGAGCTCGGGCGCGCGGCCTTCCTGCGTTGCGCGCTCCGAGGCCTCGCCCGGCTGCCCCGGACGCGGCGCCGCCGGCCGCTCGCACGGGCCGCGCAGCCGATGCCGCGATGACGGCGCAGCCCCAGACCCGCGACGCGCCAGCGGCGTTCGCGGCGGCGACCGGTCGGGCGCACGCCCAGGCGGTGGTCAGGGCGTCCGGCACCTCCTTCTATTGGAGCATGCGCCTGCTGCCGCGCGCCAAGCGCGACGCGATGTATGCCATCTATGCCTTCTGCCGGGAGGTCGACGACATCGCCGACGGCTCCCTGCCGCCCGCGCTCAAGCTGGCCCAGCTGGCCGCCTGGCGGGCCGAGGTCGAGGCCCTGTTCGCGGGCCGCGCGAGCTGGCCCACCACGCAGGCGCTGGTCCAGCCGGTCGGCCGCTTCGATCTGCCCAAGGCCGAGTTCGACGCCATGATCGACGGCATGGAGATGGACGCCGGCGAGCGCATGCGGGCGCCGCCACTGGCCGATCTCGAACGCTATTGCCGCTGCGTCGCGGGCGCGGTCGGGCTCTTGTCCGTGCGGGTGTTCGGCGCCCTCGGCGACGGTCCCGCAGACGGCGCGCTGGCGCTCGGCGAAGCGTTGCAGCTGACCAACATCCTGCGCGACCTGGCCGAGGACGCCGCCCGCGGCCGGCTCTATCTGCCGCGCGAGCTCCTCGAGCAGCAGGGGATCGCCCTTGGCGACCCGGAGCGCGTGCTCGGGCACAGGGCGCTGCCCGCGGTCTGCGCGGCTCTGGCCGAGCGCGCCCGGCAGCGGTTCGACGAGGCCGACCGCCGCTTCGCAGGCAGCGATCGCCGCCGGATGCGGCCGGCGCTGGTGATGATGCAGGTCTACTGGCGCACGCTCGAGCGCCTGATCGCGCGCGGCTGGCAGCGGCTCGATCAACCGGTGCGCCTGGCCAAACCCGAGCGCCTGTGGCTGGCGCTGCGGTACGGTCTGCTCTGAGCCGGATGGCGGCGACCCACGTGGTCGGGGCGGGGCTCGCGGGCCTGGCCGCGGCGATCTCGCTGGTCGAGCAGCGCCAGCCGGTGGTGCTGTACGAAGCCGCCCAGCAGGCGGGCGGTCGCTGCCGCTCCTATTTCGATCGCGGCCTCGACCGGATCATCGACAACGGCAATCATCTGCTGCTGAGCGGCAACCGCGCGACGCTTGGCTACCTCGAAGCGATCGGCGCCCGTGACCGCCTGACCGGTCCGGCCGAGGCCTGCTATCCCTTCCTCGATCTGGCCAGCGGCGAGCGCTGGGCGGTGCGCCCGAACCGGGGCCCGGTCCCGATCTGGCCGGCGGTCCCGGCGCGCCGGGTGCCCGGCACGCGCTGGCGCGACTACCTCAGCGCCTGGCGCCTGGCGCGCGCCGGGCCCAAGCAGACGGTCGCCGACTGCCTGGAGCCGGGCACGTTGCTGTGGCGGCGGTTCTGGGAGCCGCTCGCGCGCGCCGTGCTCAACACCCCGCCCGAGCAGGGCTCGGCGCGGCTGCTGTGGGCCGCCATCCGGGGCAGCTTTGCCCGCGGCGGCGCCGGCTGCCGGCCGCTGATCGCCCGCACCAGCCTCGCCGAGAGCCTGATCGATCCGGCGCTCGAGCGGCTCGCTCGCGCCGCCGTCACGGTCGCCTTCGGCCATCGCCTGCGCGCGCTGCGGTGTCGGGATGGCCGCGCCTTGAGCCTCGACTTCGGCCAGCGCCAGATCGAGCTCGACACCGAGGATCAGGTCATCCTGGCCCTGCCGCCGGGGCAGACCGGCGCGTTATTGCCGGAGATCGCCGTGCCCGCGGCCAGCCACGCGATCGTCAACGGCCACTTCCGCTTGGCGGCGCCGGCCCGCCTGCCGGGCGGCTCGCCGCTGCTCGGGCTGATCGGCGGCACCGCGGATTGGCTGTTCGTCCGGGACGAGCTCGTGAGCCTCACGGTCAGCGCCGCCGATGCGCTCGCCGACCAGCCGAGCGCGGCGATCGCCAGGCGTTTTTGGGTCGACACTGCCCGCGCGCTACAGCTGCCGGCGAGCCCGCAGCCGCCGGTCCGGATCGTCAAGGAGCGGCGCGCGACCTTCGCCCAGACGCCGGCGGCGGCAGCCGGCCGGCCGGGCGCCGGGACGCCCTGGTCCAACCTCCATCTCGCCGGCGACTGGACCGCGACCGGGCTGCCGGCCACGATCGAGGGGGCCGTGCGCTCGGGCCAGCGCGCCGCCGCCCGCGCCGTCGCCGCGGCGGGCCGGCCGGGTCGGGCTGGATCGGGGGCGCCATGATCCGGCTCGGCGTGGTCATGGGCTTGCAGGCCGAGGCCAGCTGCCTGGGTTGTCCCTCAGACGATAGCGGCCTGCTCACCTACGTCAGCGGCGGCAGCGCGTTGCGGGCCCGGATCGGGGCCGAGCAGCTGCGGGCCAAGGGCATCGACGGCCTGGTCAGCTTCGGCCTCGCGATCGGTCTGGCGCCGGTCCTGCGGCCAGGCCACGTCGTGGTCGCCGAGAGTGTCGTGCTGCCGACGGGCGGGGCGATCGCGACCGATGCGGCCTGGCGCGCTGCCCTGTTCCGCAGGCTCACGAGCGCGGGGCTCGATCCCCGCATCGCGCGAATCGCCGGCAGCGACGAGCCGTTGACCTCGGCCGGCGCCAAGCGGCGGGCGTTCCAGACCACCGTCGCGGCGACACTCGATACCGAGAGCCATGCGGTCGCCGAGGTCGCGGCCGCGGCCGGCCTGCCGTTCCTGGCCGTGCGCGCGGTCGCCGAGCCGGCCGAGAGTCTGCGGCCGGCGATCGCGTTTGCCGCGCTCAGCGCCGCCGGCGGCACGCGGCCACTGGCCGTGCTCGGGGGTGTCCTGCGGCGGCCATGGGAGATCGGGCCCGCCTGGCGCTTCGCGCAGAACCGCCGGCTGGCGCTGGACGCGCTCCGCAAGGTGGCCGCGGTCGGTCCCGCGCCCTTCGCCCTCGGCCCGGCGTGAGCCTCTTGCCGGATCTGGCGGCGTGACCGAGGCGCGCAAGGGGGCGCGGCCGTGGCTGGCGGCGCCGGGCGAAGCCGGCAAGAGGGGTCTGTCCGCGTTGCTTGCGGCCGCTGCGCTCTCCTGGTGCCTGACCGCGGCAGCTGCCGAGCTCGCGCCCGCGACGCCCACCGCAGCGCCGCTCGCCATCCTGCCCGGCCTGATGGACCCGACCTTCGCCCCGACCCTGGGGCACTGGCCGCCCAGCACCGTGCTGTGGCGGGTCGAAACGGTTGATCCCGAGATGATCTGGGCGCTGGCCCGGCCGTCGATCGAGCGGACCGCGCGCCTCGACCAGACGACGCGGCTCGTGGCGCTCGATCGCTTCGGGCGCAAGGTCGATGCCGAGCTCAACGCTGCCCTCGGCCCCGTCGAGGCGCTCATTCTCGATCTCCGCCACAATCACGGCGGCAGCGTCCGGCGCATGCTGCAGGTCGCCGCCCGCTTCACCGGCGAGGTTGCGGACGCGCTCAAGCTGATCGGCGAGGATGGCGAGACCGTGTTCGCGATCCCGGAGCCGTCCGGGCCGGTCTGGCCGGGGCGGCTGACGGTGCTGGTGGGCGACGACACGATCAGCAGCGGCGAGGTGCTCGCAGCACTCTTGCGCCGCTACGCCCATGCGAGCGTGCTCGGCGAGCGTACCTGGGGCAAGGACTTCGCGATGCGGGTCGAGCGGATCGACCACGACTGGCAGGCCCTGGTGCCGGCCGGCCGGATCGAGATTCCAGGCGAGGCGCTGCACGGAGGCCTCGTCCCCGACGGGCCGATCCCGCCGGCACTTTTGGCCCGGCTCGAACCGCCCCGGCCCCGCCCCCAGCCGGGCTCGACCGAAGGCCGCGCCCAAGGCGAGCGTGGCCAATAGCTGGCACCGTAAGCGCGTGTAGCGGTGTTCGCACCGACCGCCAATGCACACAGCGGAGCGCGCGAAATAGAATTCGCCCATTCGGGGGTTCTATCGACCAGGGGCCACGATCCCGATCTGCTGGCCGCGCAGGGGTCGGCCGAGAGCTCCCGGCCGGCAACCACGATCTGCCCCTCACTCGGGCGCGGCAGCCCGGGGATCAGGTGCAAGAGCTTGTTCTTGCCGCAGCCCGAGGGGGCCGAGCACAGGCTGTGACGCCCGGGAGCCACGGACCAGGCGGTTAGCCGCAGCACGTGCGCGCGCCAATGCGCTGCGTCAGGCCCGGATCGTCGGGATCGGCCGGGGGTCGGCGCTGGCACCCGGCAGGTGGCCCGGCCGGAGTGTCACGGAATCAGGTCGCATCTTCTTGGGCGCCACCTCGATTTGAGCTATTATGCCATGGAACCGCGCGGCATGCGCGGATAGCCATGCGGCGGGCTGCCGCCGCCAGGCGGCGAGGTGGAGGCGGTGCCCCGGGTCGCTCCGCTTGGCGCATCGGACCTCATGCGGACCAAGGGAGGCAATGATGCGGTTCGCCAGTCTTGCCGGCAGCTTGATGGTCCTGTTCAGCAGCGCCGCTCTGGCCGCCGAGGGCGACCACCTGGTGGTGACCGGAAACGGCGTCAACGTTCGAGCCCGACCCGAAGCGGGCGCGCCGGTCCTGCTCCAGGTCCATCGCGACGTCCCGGCGGTCGAGATGGCGCGCGAGGGCGCCTGGGTCGAGGTGCGCCTCCCGAGTCAGGATACCAGCGGCTGGATTCATTCTTCCCTGCTGAACCCCGTCAACGGCGCCGGACCACCGGCGACCGCGGCCACGCCGGCGCCCGCTGCCGGTCCCGCGCCCGAACCTGCCGCCGGTCCCGCGCCGGCTCTGCCCAAATCGGCGGATGCCCACCTCGCGGCGGTCGACAGCGCCGACGCGCTCGCTCGTTTCCGCGACAGCGTGACCTATCTGAACAATCGCGCGGTGGCGGCCGCAGGCGTCGATCTGTTCACGGGCGTCAAGGCGTCCGGCGAGGGCAGCGTCCAGGTGACCGCGACCGATGCCTGGACGACCGTGCCGCAGAGCGGCCAGGAGAGTTTCATGCGGACGCTCTTCGATCGCTGGCTGGCCGCGGCCGGCGGCACCGAGCCGTTGCGCGTCCAGGTCGTCGACCCCAAGGGTCAGGTGCTGATGGAAAAGGCCGGGCCATGACGCCGGCCACCGGAGGCGGCCGGTGAAGATCACCGTCGACATCGACTGCACGCCCCAGGAGGTCAGGGCCTTCCTTGGCCTGCCGCAGGTCGAGGCGATGCAGGACGCGCTGGTCGCCAAGCTGCAGGAGCGCCTCGCCGGGTCCCTCGACGCCATGGACCCCGAGGCGCTCATGAGGCTCTGGCTGCCCGGCGGCGTTCAGGGGCTCGCGCAGATGCAGGAGCGGTTCTGGGGCCAGATGATGAGCGCCATGGCGGCCGGCGGGGGCAAGTCCGGCAAGACCAAGGGCTGATCACACGGTCGGCAGGCGGTAGTCCCGGAAACGCTCGCGCAGCGCCGACTTCTGGACCTTACCGGTGGCGGTATGGGGCAGCTCGTCGACGAAGAGCACCGCGTCCGGCAACCACCATCTGGCGACCTTCGGGCGTAGGAAATCGATGATGTCCGCGGCCTCGACCGCAGCACCCTCGCGGCGCACCGCGATCAGCAGCGGCCGCTCGCCCCACTTCGGATGCGCGGTCGCGATCACGGCCGCCTCGGCCAGGCCCGGGTGCCCGACCGCGGCGTTCTCGAGCGCGATCGAGCTGATCGATTCGCCGCCAGAGCGGATGATGTCCTTGGCCCGGTCGGCGATCTGCATCGTGCCGGCCGGATCGATGGTCGCGACGTCGCCGGTCGAGAACCAGCCCTCGGCATCGAACGCCCGCTCGCTCGCCTCCTGATTCCGGAAATAGGCCGACACGATCCAGGGGCCGCGCACGAACAGGACGCCCGCCCTGCGGCCGTCGTGGGGCAGACGCCGGCCCTCTTCGTCCACGATCTTGAACTCGACGCCCCAGATCGCGTGCCCCTGCTTCTCCTTGATCTGGTGGCGCTGCTCGACCGGCAGCTGGTCGCGCGCCGCATTGAGCGAGCAGACCGAGCCGACCGGGCTCATCTCGGTCATGCCCCAGCCATGCAAGACCTTGACCCCATGCTCGAGCTCGAAGGCCGCAATCATCGAGGGCGGGACCGCGGCGCCGCCGACCACGACGCGCTCGAGCGTGGAGAGCCGCAGGCCGGTCTCCTTCAGATGGGTGAGCAGGCCGAACCAGATCGTCGGCACCCCCGCGGCGAAAGTGACCCCTTCGCGCTCGAAGCGCTCGTACAGGCTCTTGCCGTCGAGCCTGGGTCCGGGCATCACCATCCGGGCCCCGACCAGCGGGCAGGCGTAGGGCAGCCCCCAGGCATTGACGTGGAACATCGGCACGACCGGCAGCACGGTGTCCCTGGCCGATAGCCCCATCGCGTCGGGCAGTGCTATCGCCAGCGCGTGCAGCACGGTCGAGCGGTGGTGGTAGAGCGCGCCCTTGGGCGTTCCGGTCGTGCCCGATGTGTAGCAGAGCCCACAGGCCGTCGTCTCGTCGAACATCGGCCAATCGTACTCGGCCGCCTGGCCCGCGATCAGGCTCTCGTAGCTTCGGACCTCGACGCTGGTCTCCGGCAGGTGGGCATCGTCGGTGAGCACGATGACGCCCTCGAGCGTCTTGAGCTGCGGAGCCAGGCGCTCGAGCAGCGGCAGGAACATCGGGTCACTGAACAGATAGCGGTCCTCGGCGTGGTTGATGATGTAGGCGATCTGGTCCGGGAACAGGCGCGGGTTGACCGTGTGGCAGACGGCACCGATGCCGGCGATGCCGTAGTAGAGCTCGAAATGGCGATGGTCGTTCCAGGCGAGCGTCGCAATCCGGTCGCCGATGCCGACCTCGAGCTCGCTTTGGAGCGCGTTGGCCAGCTGCTTTGCCCGGGCGCGCAGCTCCGCATAGCTGGTCCGGTGCGCCGGCTGGTCGGCGGTGCAGGAGACCATCTCCGCCCCGCCGTGATAGTCGGCCGCGTAGTCGAGGATCGACGAGATCCGCAGCGGCAGGTCCATCATCAGCCCGCGCATGCTCGCCTCCGCGCTTGCTCCGGTCCGGGCCGGTCAGAGCCGGACGTTGCCCTGTTCGGACTGGTAGACGCGGGCCGAGCTGAGGTCGAGCCGATCCAGGGTCCAGGCGGCGATGGCGGCGATCGCGAGCGCGGCGACCACCGCCGAGATGAACGCCTTCATGGCAGAAATCTCCTGTACTTGCGGCCTTGGGGGCGGATGCCGGCGGTCACGTCGGGCCTCACTCGCCCGGCCGGGGGGCGGTGATCCGTTTGAGATAGGCGACGAGCTCGGCGCGGTCGGCGGCGTTCGGCATCTGCTGCAGCGGCATCTTGGAGCCCGGCACCAGAGCCTGCGGCCCGACCTCGAAGAGCTTGGCGACCGTGGCCTCGGTCCAGACCATGTGGCTCGCGCGCAGCGCCGCCGAATAGGGATAATCGGGGCGGCTGCCGGCCGTGCGCCCGAACAGCCCGTGCAGGCTCGGCCCGGCCTTGTGGCCGCCGTCCGCGGTGACCGTGTGGCAGGCGACGCATTTGCGGAACAGCCGGCCGCCGCGGCTGCCGTCGTCGGGGGCGGCGCTCGCGACGACCGCGAGCAGTTGCTCGGGCACCGGGTCGGGCGCGTGCTCGCGGGTCAGATCGTAGCTCAGGACCAGCCCGTCTGCCCCGCCCGAGAGCAGGGTCTTGCCGTCCAAGGTGAAGGCCACCGCCCAGACCGGGCCCTTGTGACGGCGGAAGACCCCCAGGCGGTCGCCGTCGCCGCGCCGCCAGAGGCGGACCGTGCCGTCGACCCCGCCCGAGGCGACCAACCCGCCATCGGCCGAGAGCGCGACGGCCAGCACCGGGCCCTCGTGGCCGTAGAGGGTCTCCCCGCGCGCGCCACTCGCGAGGTCCCAGAGCTGGACCGTCTCGTCGATCGATCCGGTGACCGCGACCCGGCCGTCCGGCCCGAGGTCGAGGGCGGTGACCCCGAAGTCGTGCGCCTTGAAGCTGCTGAGCTCGGTGCCGTCGGCGACCCGCCAGATCTGCAGGCTGCCGTCGGAGAGGCCGGCCAGCACGCGGGCGCCGTCGGGCGTGAAGCGGACCGCGTTGACGTTGTCCGGAGCCGCGAGCGCCCGCAGCCCGGTGCGCTGCTCGAGGTCCCAGAGCCGGACCGTGCGGTCCCAGCCGGCCGAGGCGGCAAGGCGACCGTCGGGGCTGACCGCGATCGCGGTGACCTTGCCCTGATGGCCGGCCAGGCGAGCCGTGAGCCGGCCCGAAGCCAGGTCCCAGAGCCCGACGGTGCCGTCGTCGCTGGCCGAAACCGCGGCCTTGCCCCCCGGCAGGAAGGCCGCGGCGTTGACCGCCGCCTCGTGGCCATAGAGCTGCCGGATCACCTTGCCATGGGGCAGATCCCAGAGGATCAGGCTGTAGTCGAAGCTCGCGGTCAGCGCGCGGCTGTCGTCGGCCGCGACCGCGATGCCCTTGACCGGTCCGCCGTGCTCGTCGAGGGTCACCTCGGCGGCGCCCGCCACCCCGGCACCGGGCAGGCAAAGGAGCAGCCAGAGGATCCGGATGAGCGCCGATCGCACGTTTCGAACTCCGCGCGCAGGCGCTCAGCGGAAGGTGCGGCGGCGCAGGTCGCGGCCGCCGTCGGCGTCTTCGGGCGTGCGCGTGAGCGCCATCGCATCGGGCCTGGAGGCGCTCGGGAGCGGATGCGCCTGCCCGAGGATGGCCCCGGTGGTCGCATCGACCAGGAGCGTGCTGACCAGGAGGGCCGCGTTGTCATTGCCGGGCGGGTTCATGACCCGGACCGCGTAAGTCGGCGGGTCCTTGGCCTCGGTCAGCGCCAGCCCGAGCACCTTGACGCCGAGCTCTTCGGCCACCTGCTTGGCGATCCGCTCGCCCGGCAACGTGGCCGCGCCGGCGGCCGCCGGTGAGCCCGCATCGGCGGGGACCTCGCCCGCGGGCGGCTCCGGCGTCGCGGCCGATGCCGGCGCCGTTGCCAACATCAGGGCCCAAAGCCCGATCGCCGGCAGCGCCTTCAGTCGGATCATCCTCGCTCCCCCGGGGCCGCCTAGTCGTCGCCGCCCGCGGGCCGGCCGCGCTCTTCGAGGTCGCGCACCCACAGGTCGTGGTGCTCGCGCGCCCAGTTGCGATCGACCTCGCCCGAGCCCATGGCATCGAACGCGCCCTCCATGCCGATCGTGCCGATGTAGATGTGGGCGATGATCACGATGGTCAGGAACAGGCCCATCATGGCGTGCCAGAGCTGCGCGAGCTGCATCTCCTGCAAGGGTGCGAGCGCCGTCGGCAGCTCGAGCCCGAACAACCGGTTGAACGTCGCAAACGTCGGGCCGAACATGTGCAGCTGGAACGGCCACAGCAGCATGATGCCCGACAGGCTGACCGAAAGGCCGGCCAGGATCACCAGCCAGAAGATGATCTTCTGGCCGGCGTTGAACTTCTTGGCCGGCGGATGCACGCCCTTCTTGAACATGCCGCCGCCCTTGGCCAGCCAGATGAGGTCATAGTGGTTGGGGATATTCTGGGCGATCCAGAGCACGAACATCAGGACCAGGCCGAGCATGAAGCCGAAGGCCAGCAGATCATGCGCGTACTTGCCGGCGCGGGTCAGGAGGGAGAACGCATCCGGCCCGATCAGGGGCCGCAGCAGGTAGCGGCCGTAGAGCATGTTGAGCCCGGTCAGCGCCAGAATCACGAAGCAGGACGCGGTCAGCCAGTGGGTGAAGCGCTCGAAGAAGCCGAAACGCGTGATGGTCTCGCCGCTGCGCCCCTCCTCGATCCGGATCCGACCGCGGAGCACGAAGAACAGTGCCAGCAGACCGATGATGCCGAGCAGTCCCCAGGCGCCGTAGGTCGAGAGCGGGCCGTTGCGGAACGCGCGCCAGTTGTCGCCCTCGGACTGGATCAGAACGCCCGCCTGGCGGTTCGGGATCGAGACCGAGCCGCGCTCGCCCTGGCGGATCGCGCGCCAGAGATCAGGATCGCTCTGGTTGCCGAGCGCGCTGCCCGGGACTTTGCCCTGCTCCTGAGCGACGGCCGGCTGCAGGCCGCCGCCGGCCGGGCCGATCAGCATGACCGCCGCGAGCCCGAGGGCTGCCAGCAGCGGCCGCCCGATCGCCGTCCCCATCACCTTGCGGGTCGCCATGTGGGCAAGCCTCCTGATCAATACTTCTGATTTTCCGCGCGCGAGCGCAGCTGCTCGACCTGCTGCTCGCTGAGCGGCGGCTCCGTGCGACCCTCGTAGCCGCCCTTGTGCGGCAGTAGCGGCCGGTTCTGCTCGTCCTCGCGGCAGCCCTGGACCGCCAGCACGACGAGCACGGCAGCCGCCAGCCCCAGCATCCAACGCGCTCTGCCTGCCACCATGAATTCGCCGCCCCGGGAACGCGCCCGCCGCCTGCGCGAGCCTCTTTGCAGGCAGCCTAAGCTTCTGCGACAACAGAGTAAAGGAAACGCCGCGGGCCCGGCCCGAGCCACCTGCCCGCTACCGGGGAGAGACCGATGCGACATCGAAACCGGCGGGGACACCGGCGGGGATACCGGCTGACGGCCATCTGGCTCTGGTTCGCGATCTTGGCGCCGGCGACGGCCGCGGCCTTCGAGCCGATGGCGGGCTGCTTCGTCGCCGACGCGGCCTGTCCCGCATTCAGCTCGATCCGGCACGCGACCAACCCCGGCGCCATCGCGACCGAGCCCGGCCGCGCCTACCCGCTGTTCGGCGCCAATCAGAAGGACCGGCCGAGCCATGTCCAGATCCGGATCCCGGAGGCCGACCCGAGCGATCGCTGGGTCGCGGCTGGCTGCGGCCATGCCGACCCCGCCTGCGCCGCCGCCCGTCCGGTCACGGCCTCCGGGCCCGATTTCGTGCTCGCGGCGAGCTGGCAGCCGGCCTTCTGCGAGGGCCATCGAAGGACGCCCGAATGCCGCTCGCAGACCGCCCGGCGCTTCGATGCCTTCAACCTGGCCCTGCACGGACTCTGGCCGGAGCCCGAGGGCAACGCCTGGTGCGGCGTCGACCGTTCGCTGCGCGCGCGCGCCGAGGCGGGCCGTTGGCACGACCTGCCGCCGGTCCCTCTGAGCGAGCGCGCACGCGCCGAGCTCGATACCGTCATGCCCGGGACGCGCTCGGATCTGGACCGCCACGAATGGCTCAAGCACGGCACCTGCTCCGGCCTCACGCCCGAGGCCTACTTCCGCGCGGCGCTGGCGCTGGTGGGCGAGCTCAACGCGAGCCCGGTCCGCGCGCTGGTCGCGGCTCGGATCGGCGCTCGGCTGCGCGCCGCCGAGCTGCGCGCGGCCTTCGATCAGGCCTTCGGCGCCGGTGCCGGCGGCCGCGTCGAGCTCGTCTGCGAGGACGGCCTGATCACCGAGCTCCACCTCCACCTGCGCGGCCCGCCCGCCCCGCCCGCACAGCTCGCCGGCCTGCTCGCGGCCGCCCCATTGGTGCCCGCCGGCTGCGCCGGTGGCCGCGTCGACCCCGCGGGTCTGGATCCGTGAAGAACCGCGACCCGGGTGCAGCCCGCCCGATCGGCGTCAAGGACGATGGCCGGTCGAGCGCAATCTCCAGTGGCCCGCGCGGCAGGTCAGCAGGGTCATCGACAGCGGCGCCACGTCGATGTGCCCGAACGATCGGGGGGTGGCGCGAAGCACATGAATGATCGCAGCCCGGATCACGGCCGCATGGGTGACCGCAATGGCGCGACCCGGCTCGCGGCCGCGATCGTCGAGCCAGGCAGCCACCCGGTCGAGCAGCGCCGATCCGTCCTCGCCGCCGTGCGGTGCGCGCGCGGGCTCGGCGAGCCAAGCCGCCAGAACTGCCGGCTCCTCGGCCTCGATCTCGGCGAGGCCGCGGCCGGACCACCGACCATAGTCGCAATCGCGCAGAGCGGGCTCGATCGCGGCATCGAGGCCGAGCGCGCACGCGGTCTGCCGTGCCCTCAGCGCCGGGCTGGTCCAGGCGCGCCCTCCGCGAGGCAGATGCGCCGCAAGGCCGGCCGCCCGGGCCGCGCCCGCCTCGTCGATCGGCTCGTCGGCCGGGAAGGCGCTGGCCCGCAGCGCCGCCGTGCTCGCGTGGCAGACGAGGACGATCCGGCTGGTCATTGGCCTCCCCCGCAAGGCTGCGGCTGGCATTGACAGGTCTGGCGAATCATGGTCTCTGGCCGATCGTCGCGGCGCGAGGAAGTCCGGTGCAAGTCCGGCACGGTCGCGCCACTGTAACCGGTTCTTACGCGCTTGGCGCAGCCGGGAGTCAGACCTTCGGCCGCGACTTGAGCAGCACCGAACGGGACGCGGTATCCCGAAGGAGACGCAGCCATGGCGCAAGCCGTCCTCGCCCCCACTTACGCCCCGACGCCGATCCCGCTGCGCGAGCTGATGCCGTGGCTGATCTTCGCGGGTGTCCTGCTCCTGGCGATCTACTTCGTCGGCGTCGAGGAAGGTGCCACGGCGATCGTTCCCGGCATGTATGTGCACGAATTCGTGCATGATGGGCGCCATCTGCTCGGCTTCCCCTGTCACTGACCGGGGAGCAAGCCGCCATGGTCAGATCCCTCCTGGTGCGCGGCATGCTCGTGGGCTTCGTCGCCGGGGTGCTCGCCTTCGGTGTCGGCAAGCTGTTCGGCGAGCCGCAGGTCGATCGCGCGATCGCCTTCGAGGAGCAGCATGCCGGCGCCGAGGCAGAGGCCGCGACCATGGCCGGCGCCCAGGACATGGCCATGGCCGGCGCGCACCAACATGAGGCCGGGACGCAGGAACAGGCGGATCTGGTCAGCCGCGAGATGCAGAGCACGGTCGGTCTGTTCACCGGCGTGGTCGTCTTCGGCACCGCGCTCGGCGGTCTCTTCGCCCTGGTCTTCGCCTTCGCCCACGGTCGCGTCGGCAGGTTCAGTCCGCAGGCGATCGCAGCACTGCTGGCCGCTGCGGGATTTCTTGCCGTCGTGCTCGTCCCGGCCATCAAATATCCGCCGAATCCGCCTGCGGTCGGTGCGCCCGATACCATCGTCTACCGGACCGAGCTCCATTTCCTGATGCTCCTGATGTCGGTGGCCGCCCTGGTCCTGGCCGTGTCGATCGGGCGCCAGCTCGCCGCCCGCTACGGAGCCTGGAACAGCACGCTCGCCGCGGCCGCAATCTTCCTCGTGATCGTCGTCGCAGCCCAGCTCCTGCTGCCGACCATCAACGAGGTACCGGCCGAGTTCCCAGCCGATGTCCTGTGGTCCTTCCGCCTGACGTCGCTGGGTATGCAAGTCGTGCTGTGGACGACGATCGGGCTGGGCTTCGGGATGCTGACCGAGCGCAACCTCATGCCCCGCGACGACTTTGCGGGACCGGAAGCTCGGGCGTGACCTCGACCGAGCCTGGGCGCTCCGCTTTGAGATGGCAGGTGGGATACTCCGGCGTTCGATACCGGGCCGCGGGGCGCAGCGCGCCCCGGCAGGCGGCGAGACCGGATGTCAGGCCCCGGCGCGAGGCCGCAGCAGGCAGCTATCGAGAAAGCGGTCGAGCCAGCGGTCGGTGGCCGGCGCGTAGCGATCGTAGCTCTCGAGCTGGACCTCGCGCGGCTGGGCGCCGAGCAGGGTCAGCATGGCGCTGCCGCGCTCCGAGCCGGACCAGTGGTCGACCATCGTGCGCGTCATCTCGGGGTGGAACTCGATCCCGAACGCCCGCTCCTCGTAGCTGAACATCTGCGCCTCGAACGCGTCGTTGTGGGCGAGGTGGACCGCGCCCGGCGGGATCGCGAAGGTCTCCTTGTGCCACTGGTAGAACATGGTCGGGCCGTCGAAATAGCTCTGGCCGGCAGCGGTCGGGTAGATCGGGTGATAGCCGATCTCGACCAGCCCCTCGGGATGGCGCCCGACCTTGGCGCCGAGCACGCGCGCGATCATCTGGGCGCCAAGGCAGATCCCGAGCACCGGGACGGGGCCCGGCAAGGCGACCTTCTCGAGCCAGTCGAGCTCCATCCGGATCGCCGGCCGGTCGTCGTCGTTGGCGCTCTGGGGACCGCCGAAGACGATCGCCGCCGCATAGTCCGAGAGGTCGTCCGGCAGGGGATCGAACAGGTTCGTGCAGCGGCGCTCGAGCGCGCAGCCACGCGCCTCCAGACGCTCGCCGACCCGCCCCGGGGTCGAGTGCGCCCCGTGCACGACGATCAGAACCCGCCTCGTCATGCGTTTCCCCGACCGCTGTCGCTGCGCTGCCATCCTGTCTCAGGCCCTGCTGATAGCCGATCAGGATGTAGGTGGCAATTTGCGTGCCACCAGTGCTGCGACCCCGGCGGCGCGGCCTGCCCATTGACGGCCGGGCGTTCGCCCTCCTAGCGTCGGCATGCTCGAGGCGGGGGGGCGACGGCGATGGCGGCGAACGACGATCCGGACGGCGCGAGCGGCGACTGGCAGGTGCGTCGGCGCGAGCTGCAGGCGGTCGTCGATCGCCACATGATCCGCTACGTCGGCGACTTTCCGCCGTTCTTCATCGAGCGGGCGGATGGCGCCTACGTCTATGACGACAGCGGCCGGCGGCTGCTCGATTTCACGTCGGGCCAGATGTGCGCGACGCTCGGCCACAATCACCCGGCCGTGGTCGCCGCGATCGGCCGCAGCTGCGAGCGCGCGATTCACCTGTTCAGCTGGATGCTGGCGCCCGAGGTCGTGGAGCTCTGCCGGCAGCTCGCGGCGCTGCTGCCGCCCCAGCTGCAGAAAGTCATCCTCCTCAACACCGGCAGCGAGGCGAACGAGGCCGCGCTCAGGATGGCCAAGCTCGCGACCGGCGGCCACGAGGTCGTGGGCCTCAGCGCGTCCTTCCATGGCCTGACCGGCGGGGCGGGGGCCGCGACCTACTCGGTCGGCCGCCGCGGCTACGGTCCGGGCGTGCCCGGCAACCTCGCGATCCCGGCGCCGAACGCCTATCGCTGCCCGATCCGCCATTGCACCGATGCCTGCGACCTCACCTGCCTCGAGGTCGGCTTCGAGCTGATCGACAGCCAGTCCTCGGGCCGGCCGGCAGCCGCGATCGCCGAGCCGATCATCTCGACCGGGGGCGTGATCGTGCCGCCTGCGGGCTACTTCCCGCGCCTCAAGGAGCTCTGCGAGGCGCGCGGCATGCTCTTGATCCTGGACGAGGCGCAGACCGCGTTCGGGCGGGTCGGCGCCAACTTCGCCTTCGAGCAGGATGGCGTGGTGCCGGATTTTCTCGCCGTCTCGAAGACGCTGGGCGGCGGCATCCCGCTCGCGGCGACGGTGACCAGCGCCGAGCTCGAGGAGCGCTGCTACGAGCGCGGCTTCGTGCATGTGACCTCGCACGTCTCGGATCCGCTGCCGGCAGCCGTCGGCCTTGCGGTGCTGGAAGTGCTGGCGCGCGAGCGCCTGGCCGAGCGCGCGGTGGTGCTGGGCAAGCGCCTGGCCGCAGGACTTCGTGACCTGCAGCAGCGCTACGAAGTGATCGGCGACGTGCGCGGCCGCGGGCTGCTCTGGGGCGTGGAGCTCGTGACCGACCGGCAAAGCCGCAAGGCCGATCCCGGGCGGGGGGCGCAGATCACGCGGCGCTGTCTGGACCTCGGCCTGTCGATGAACATCGTGTCGCTGCCGGGGCTGGCCAGCGTCTGGCGGATCGCGCCGCCCTTGACCGCGACCGAGGCTCAGATCGACGACGGCCTATCGATCCTCGATCAGGCGATCCGCCAGAGCCTCTGAACCCATCTGCCGGCACCCCGCCGGTCCTGGCCGGGCCGACGCCGACCGGACGGCGCGGTGGGCGTTAACCAAAAATTAGCAGCTTTCGGCTTTCCTGGCGCTCCGGCACGACACCATCGATCCCTGCGGGCGCGGGTGGTTCCCATGATTCTGGCAAAGGGGGCACGTCCCCGGGCCATTTTCTCACGGTTGGCGCCGATGGTGATCGGCGCCGGCCTGCTGGCCGGCTGCCAGAGCGCCCGCCAGACGCCGCCGCCGGAGGTTCGCGCCGACGCCTGGCGAGTGGTCGAGCGGGTGGGCGAGGCGCGCTACCTGGCGCCCGGCACGGGCAGCTGGGCGGCGGCCCTGCCGGCGACCGCGCTGCCGGACGGCAGCCAGGTGACGACCGGCGCCGGCGGCCGCTTGATCCTGGCGCGCGCCAACGACCAAGTCAGCGCCGGTCCGGGCAGCCAGTTCAGCCTGCCGGACGCCGCCTTCGGCGCGGCTCTGGAGCAGACCGTCGGGCGGCTGCGCTACCGCTTGGCCGAGCCCCCGGCCTTCGCGGTCGCGACGCCGGCGTTGGCGATCGAGATTCAAGACAGCGTGTTCGAGGTGAGGGTCGGCGCGGACGCGACCGAGGTCGCGGTCGAGCGTGGCCGGCTTCGGGTCGCGACCCTCGACGGCCAGCGCGAGATCGATCTGGCGGCCGGTCAATCGGCCGAGGCCAGCGGTCATCAGGAGCTCGCCTTCCGGCGGGCCGGCGGCCAGCCGCTGGAGCCGGTCGAGCGGCTCATCCTGCCCGCTCTCGAGCCGAAGCCGGCAGTGGCCGCGGCCGGCCCGCAGGAGGCGCCGCTGACGGTCGCCCGCGCGACTGCGGATCAGGGCTCGACCTCGGCAACGGCCGGCGTCGAGTCGGCCGTTCCGGTCGCCAGCGCCATTCGAATTGCCGCCACCGGTCCGGTCACCCCCACCGGTCCGGTCGCCGCCGCCCTCCCCGTCGGTGCCGCCGTTCCGGCCGCGGCCGCCGTCCCCCTCGTGACCGCCGCTCCTTTCGTGACCGCCGCTCCGGGCGCGGCTCCGGTCGCGGCCCGGGGCGTGGCTCCGGCCGGGTCGGTCGCGGCTCCGGCGCGGACCTCGCTGCCGACCCCGACCGAAGCCACGTCCGCGACTATGGACAACGCGCCTCCCGGGCCCGGACGCCTGCCCGTCGAGGCCGCTCCGACGATCGCACCGGCACCGGCCGTGGAGCCGACCGCCGATGCGACCGGCGAGGATCGGGGGTTGCTGTTCGACCGTCTGAGCGAGGGCATGATCGATGCGGTCCCCGCCCAACCTGCACCCCAGAAGCCGTCGCCCCATGCGCGCTCCCTTTAGGTCGCAGCGGCTGCTCGCCCCGGGGCGCGAACGGCCGGCGGCGACCGCGCGCAGCACCCGGCGCGGCCGCGTGCACGGCGGGGCAGCGGGCGTGCTCGCGGCCGTCGCGCTGCTGGCGGCGGCGGGCGCGAGCGCCGGCGCCGCGGCGGAACCGGTCGGCGTCCAGCTCGGCACCGCGATCTCACTGGATACCAGTCAGGCGCCGCTCGACGGTGACTGGGTCGTCGTGGCGGCGAGCGGCGGAGCCACCTGGCGACCCCAGGGCGATACCCGCTGGCAGCCGATCATGGTCGGTCGGGTGCTGCCTGCCCCGAGCGAGATCGAGACCGGCGCCACCGGCGACGTCACCTTGGTGCTCGGCGGCGATCGCCTGGTCGTGGCGCCGAGCAGCCGGCTGATCCTGATGGCGCGCGGCCTGGGCGAGGACCAGCGCTTGCGGCAGGAGCGCGGGCGTCTGCACGTCGACATCGAGCACCGGCCCGGTCGCGCCGTCGAGGTCCGGACACCCCTGCTCAGCCTGGGGATCAAGGGCACCAGCTTTGAGGTCGCGGTCGACCCGTGGCAGAGCAGCATCCTGGTGCTCGATGGCCGGGTCACGGTCAGCCCGGCGAACGGCGGGCCGCCCGTGGAGCTCGGGCCGCGCCAGGGCTTGAGCCAGCCAGCCGATGTCAGTCAGCCGGCGCGACGGCTGCAGTTTTCCGATCTGCCGCCGACCTTCAGCCGCGACGCCCCGGTGCGCTGGCACCTGCCCGCGCCGGCCGCCCCGGCAGCAACCCAGGCCGAGGCCGCATCGGCATCGACCTCGCCGGCCGTCCAGGCGGTCGAGGATCAGGTGGCAGGCGGCGCCCCCGGTTCGATGATCGGGCGCGGCGCGGCGCGCCCGCCCGCGCCGCGCCGCGATGGCCGTCCGGAGAAGCAAGGCTGGCTCGGCACGTGGCCCGACGATCAACCGCTGCCGCTGTCTTTGATCCTGGTCGCCGCCGCCGGGTTGCTGTTTCTGATCGTGCCGGCGTTGATTCTGGGCCAGAACCTGCGCCAGCAGTGGCTGGATCGGTCGGCCGACAAGGACAAGCGACGGCGTAGCCTGATCAGCGACTGGTGAGGCGGTCGACGATGCGGTTGGCTGCCATGCCGCGCCACCGGCCGTTCCTCTTGGTCGGCCTGCTGGTCGCGGCGATGTACCTCGGCGGCTGGTTCGACAAGATCGAGCGCGACCTGATCGATCTGCGGGCCCATCTGCACGTGCGGCCGGCGTCGGACGGGCTGCTGGTGGTCGCGATCGATCCGGCCAGCCTGCAGGCGCTCAAGAGCTGGCCGTGGCCGCGCCGCTATCATGCCGAGGTGCTCAAACGACTGCTCGCGGCCGGCGCCCGCCGCGTCGCTTTCGATCTCGATTTCAGCTCCTCGTCCAGCCCCGAGGACGATCGGGCCCTGGAGGAGGTCCTGGCCGCCGCCGGCCCGGACCGGGTGGCGCTCGCGGTGCTGCGCCAGTGGGTGCGGGATCAGATTTTCGATACCGCGCCCTTGCCTCGCTTTCAGCACCACGTCAGCCTGGCGTCGATCAACGTCCAGCCGGATCCGGAAGGCCTGATCCGCGCGGTGCCCACGGTCGCGGCCTGGGGCGGCGGGACCGTGCCGACGATGCCGGCCTGGCTGGCCGACGAGCCGGGCGCGGCGGCCCAGGACGTGCTGGTCGACTTCAGCATCGACCCGGCCACCATTCCGACCCTCAGTTTCGTCGACGTCCTGACGGGTCGCTACGATCCGGTGATGATCGCAGGCAAGTCGGTCCTGATCGGCCCCGCCGCGATCGAACTCGGGGACTGGCGCAGCGTGCCGCTCTACCGCGCCTTGCCGGGGCCGCTGCTCCAGGCGCTGGCCTTCGAAACCCTGACCCAGGGCCGCGGCCTGGTTCGCGTCGACGGGGCTCCGATCGCGGCCGCCGGCGGCCTCCTGGCGCTGCTGATCGGGCCATGGTTCCTGCGCCTGCCCTGGCGTCGGGGCCTGATGCTGCTGGCCGCGAGCAGCGGGCTGATCGTGACGGCCGCCGGGATCCTGCAACCGCTCGTCGCTCTGGCGGTCGATACCGTCAACCCGCTGCTCGGGCTGCTGCTCGCATTCAGCGTCGCGATGCTGCTGCGGGTCGAGCGCCAGGCGCGCGCTCTGGTGGGCCAGATCGGCAGCTTGCCCGCCACCGACGACATGATGCGGCAGCTGGTCGGCGGCAGCTTCGACGCCATCATCACCTTCGCCAACGACGGTCGCATGCTGTCCTGCAACCGGGCGGCCGAGCGCATCTTCGGCGCCCCGGCGAGCGCGCTGATCGGCGGTCCGGTCTCGGTCCTGCTGCCCGACCGGCGTGGCCTATCGCTCGAGGCTCTGGCGCAGGCGGGCGGCAGCCACGAGCTGAGCGGTCGCGCCCAGGACGGTCGCCGGTTTCCCCTCGAGGCGACGTTCAGCCGCATCCGGGTCGACGAGAAATGGGTCGGCATCGGGATTCTGCGCGACATCGCGGAGCGCAAGGCGCAGCAGGCCGAGCTCGAGCGCATGGCCTTGCACGATGCGCTGACCGGGCTGCCCAATCGCACGCTGTTCAACGACCGGATCGAGCGCGCGATCGGCGCCGCCAAGCGGGCGCGTCTGTCGATGGCGGTTCTGCTGTTGGATCTCGATCGCTTCAAGGACGTCAACGACACCCTCGGCCACGACGTGGGCGACCTCCTCCTGACCGAAGTCGGCCCGCGCCTGCAAAAGCCGCTGCGCGAGACCGACACGGTGGCGCGGCTCGGCGGCGACGAGTTCGCGATCTTGCTGCCGGGCCCGACCGACCTCGAGGTCGCCTGCCGGGTCGCCGAGCGGATCGTCGACGGCCTGCGCCATCCCTTCGACATCCGGGGTCTGGTTCTGGAGATCGGGGTCAGCATCGGGGTCGCGCTCTATCCCGAGCACGGCCAGAGCGGGCCCGAGCTCCTGCAGCACGCCGATGTCGCGATGTACGCCGCCAAACGCGGGCCGACCGGCTTCGTCGTCTACAGTGCCGAGTCCGACACCAACAGCGTCCGCCAGCTGACGCTGTCTGGGCAGTTGCGGCGGGCGATCGAGGAGGGTCAGCTGCTGCTCGAGTTCCAACCGAAGATCGATGCCCGGAGCGCGACGGTAGCCGGGGTCGAAGCTTTGACCCGCTGGCGGCATCCCGAGCTGGGCTCGATTCCGCCGGACGAGTTCATCCACAGCGCCGAGCAGACCGGGCTGATCAAGCCGCTCACGCTCTGGGTGATGAACGCCGCGCTGCGTGAGCTGCGCCGCTGGACAGAGCACGGCCATGACTTCGGCGTGGCGGTCAATCTCTCGGTCAAGTCGCTGCAGGACACGGAGCTGCCGGACATCGTTTGCGGTCTATTGGAATCCTGGCAGCAGCGTCCCGAGCGCCTGACCTTCGAGATCACCGAAAGCGCGCTGATGGCCGATCCGGCGGCGGCCTTAGGGGTCCTCGAGCGGATCGCGGCGCTCGGCTGCAGGCTGTCGCTCGACGATTTCGGCACCGGCTACTCGTCCTTGGCCTATTTGCAGAAGCTGCCGATCGACGAGCTCAAGATCGATCGCTCCTTCGTGATCGCGATGACCCGTGACGAGAGCGCCGCCGTGATCGTGCGCGCGGTGGTCAAGCTGGCCAAAGGCCTTGGCCTCGCCGTGGTCGCCGAGGGCGTCGAGAGCGCGGACGCATTCGAGCGGCTGCGGGCGCTCGGCTGCGATCAGGCGCAGGGGTACTGGTTCGGCTCGGCGATGACCGGCGACCAGCTGCTGATCTGGCTCAAGGAGGCGCGCTGGCAGGGCGATCGCCGGACGCCCGCGGATCGGGTCGCGTCGGCCTGAGCGGACGCGCCACGCCCGCCGCCACGCCCAATGCGGCGAGATTGGCCTCGGTGGCCGGGTCGAGCGCGAGCTGGTTGCGCGCGGCGGCGCCGGCCGCGCGCCGCAACAGCTCGTCGAACCCGTCCAGGGTCGAATCGACCCGGATCGCGGACCCCTCGCGGCCGCGTAGCGTGAGCTGCAGCCAGCCGTCCCGCCGGGCCCGGCGCGGGGCGTAGTAGGCCAGTTGCAGGCGTTGGATCTGCTGCCAGGGCAGGCGCCGGCGGATCGGTCCGCACAGCGCGATGTCGGTCGCCGAGAGCTCGATCCAGCTCAACTGCCGGAGCGCCGTACGGACGCCGAACCAGGCAAACAGGAGGGCCAGTCCCGACAGCACCACCGCGACCGCCCTGGCCAGATCGAGCGCCAGCAGCGGTCCGGCGGTCGCCACGAGGCCGAAGGCGACGCGCAGATAGTCGGACACGAGGGTGGTGGCCGGATAGCGATAGTGCTGCATGCGCCGCTCCGCGAGAACCTCCAGCCAGCGCCGGCTGCGGTGATAGCCGGGATCGATTGCGCAATCCTGGCGCTCGGCTTGTCAACCGGATAATCGCGAACCGCCGGCGCCCATCGGGCGGACCGGGGGACAGGCCGCGCCGGCGTTAGGAGTTCGTTAACTCGAGGTCATCCTAGGGTGACCCATGATTGCGGCGCTACGGTCGGAGCCATGATCGAAGCGCGCCGGCGATCGGCCGCCAGGGCCATCTTGATATCATGACCGAGCAGACCAGTTCCGCGGCCGCAGGGTCGCTCGAAGGCATCCGGAGCAGGCTCACGCCGGCCCGAACCGGGGCCTGCGGCCACGGCAAGCCACTCGTGGCCGATGTCGACGACGTGACGGACGCGGCGCCGGCGCCCCGCAGCCGACTGCCCGAACTGGCCTCGGCACGGCTGAGCCACGAGCTCAGGACGCCTTTGAACGCCATCCTCGGCAACACCGAGCTGTTGCTCGACGGCTCGGCCGGGCCGCTCTCGGGCCAGGCGCGCGCCTGTCTCGGCGACATCCAGCTCGCCGGCCAGCGGATGCTGCGCCAGGTCCAGGTCCTGCTCGAGCTGTGCCATGCGCGCGCCCAGCCGCCGGTCACCGGGGAGGCGGCGATCGATCTGCTGGAGTTGCTGCGCGCCGCGCACGCCGCGGCGCCCGCGCTGCAGGCCGGCACGGCGCTCGAGGTCGTGCCCGCCGATGCGCGCTGCGTCGTGCGCGGCGACGCCGCGTGGCTCAGCGCCCTGGCGGTCGCCCTGGTCGAGGTCCATCGCGCTGACGGCCAGACCCGCGATCCGTTGCGGCTCACGATCGGGGGGCGGCCGCCGCCGGCCTCCGAGCACGCGCTCTGCCTGTGGTGGCGGAGCTTTCATCCGGAGCAAGTGGCGGCGCTGCCAATAGCCTTGATCGACGCTATTCTTGACTTACATGGTGGTGGTGTTGCCTTGACCGGGGATGGCCTGCAACTCGACTGGCCGGCGGCGCGCGTGGTCGAGACGGGCCCGGCGACAGGCGGGGTCGGGCGGATCAGAATGGCGCCTGAATGCTGCTGAAGAGGGCAAGTATTCAGCGGCGCCTGGCTCGAAAAGGGTTGTCGGGCGCCGCCGCCGCCCCTATTGTCAATGCAACGAAGCTGCCGATGCGCAGTTTGTCCGCATTGTTGCGTTCGTCTGAACCGGGCGGAAACACGATCCTGGTTGAACTTGACCAGAGCAGGTTGGCGACGGTGGCCGGGGCGACCCGTTGACGGCGGGTGCGGCCGCTGATTGGGCGGCGCCGGCCCGCGCCGACAGCTGCACCGATGGCGACCTGGATCGCTGGCGATCGAGCGCTGAGTTGGTCCGGCACCGCCGCCGCAGGCGGGCGAGTCCCGGCACGACGGAACGGCCCTGAACACGACGGATGGCCGTGGAGTTCGATGGCAAGCTGACGAAACGGGTCGGTCGACACGGCATCCGGCGCGGGTCAGGGAACGGGTTGCCGCCCTGCCGGAGGCGGAGTGGCCGGCGCTTGCGAGCCTGAACCCGGCCGTCGGAACCAGTCGCGAGCGCGCGACGATTATCGTGGAAGGCTGTGGGCTGCGGCCCACGATCACTCGAAGGACTGTACCAGGTCGATGCAAAATCGCAGCATGTTCCCGTATCGGCGACATGGCCCGAAGAAGCGGACCAAGGGCGGCGGCGGCCCGATGCGCAAGCCGCACGGCGGGCCGCAGAAGGGATTGCCGAACTCCGCCCGTGATCTGTTGCCAATGCTTCAGCCCGCGACCAAGGCTTTGGCGCAGATGTTGGCCGGACGCACCCAGATGTCGGGCCAGCTGGAACAGGCCCGGGCGGTCCTGGGCCAGGCCGAGCGCCTGATCGCGGACCGGGTCCACAACCGTCTCAATCCTGCCGAGCGCGAAGAGTTCTTCGAGCAGATCGCGCGCCTCAGACTGACCTTGGCCGATGCCGACTCCGAGGCCGAGTTCCGGGCCGCCGAGCGGCAGGCGCCGCCGCGGCCGGCGGCGCCGCCGGTCGCGCAGGAGCGCCTCAAGGAGATGGCGATGGCGCTGGCGACCCCTGAGGGCCGCCGGCGGTCGTCGCCTGGCGCTGACGATGGCGGTCCGCCGGCCCCTTCGTCTCCGCTCGCAGATGAGCCCGGCGGCGATCGCGGCGCCGGTCCCCGACCGGAGGTCGAGAGTGCGGCCGCCTCGCCGGCGCCTGCGACCGCGGAGCGGCCGGCCGACGAGGCGCCGGCGGCCGCGATGGAGCCCGCCCCCGACGGCCCGCGTCGGCTGCTGGCGATCAATCGGCCTGGGCGCCTGGAACTCCCCAAGGACGTGGCGGTCGATCCGGCGCGCACCTTTTCGATCCCCCGCAGTCGCGGCATCGGGCGCCGGCGCGCCCCTGCCCTCGGGCCGCGGGTCGCAGCCGTGCCCGCCGCCGCCGAAACCGGGCAGGCGACGGCGGCCGCCGGCGCGCACGACCAGGCTGGCAATGGCGCGGCGGACAAGGCGAGGGCGGTACGGCGCAGCCGTAAGACCCAGCAGGGTTTGCCCGAAGGCTGGATCATCGACGACGAGGGCTTCGTCGTGCCCGGGCCCGACTGAGCGCCCGCTCGCGCCCGCATTGCCGGGAGCGCTCGCGATGGACGCCGGCCGGCCAGGTCCGGACCCCAAGCGCCTGAAGAACCGATCCCGGTAGAAAACGGATGCCCGCCGGCTGCGGCATGCCAGGTGGGCCTCCGATCGATCTCCTGGTCTGACGCCCCGGGTCGAGGTCCAGATCGGCGTTCGAGTCCACGTTCAAATCGACGCCGATCGGATGGACCTGGCCGCGCGAGCGCCGGTCGTGAACCTTCCCCCACCGCTGCCATTGACCGCCGCCGGAACTGTCCAAAATCGAGCCGGTACGGCAAAACGCCGCGGCCTCGACGGCCAGCCGGGCGGCGAAGCTTCGCAGGCAGCCCCGGTCACAACCGCGGCCGCGGTTGACACCTCGCGACTGCAACATTACTTGTGCGCTGCAGCAAGACCGGCTGGCCGGTGCACCCGGCGAGGCTCGGATTGCCTGCCCGGGTCGCGAGACCCCTAGCCAAGCGAGGAAAGCGATGGCGGCCGACAACGTGATGCCGATTCCGCAGATGGAAGATGAGGTCCGCGCCGGCTATGCCGATCTGGCGGCTCTGTATCAGGGCAATCTCGAGGCGCTGATGGCGTCGAGCCAGACCTTGATCGGCGGCTGCCAGACGGTGACCGCGACGGTGCTCGCGTTCGCGCAGAGCCGCGCCAAGGAAGGGCTCGCGACCGGCAAGCGCCTGGCGGAATGCGGCTCGCCGAACCACGCCGCCGAGATCCAGCTCGAGTTCGCGCGGGCGACGCTGCAGGCCTATGCCGATCAGCTCAGCCAGCTGGGCGAGATCACCCGGCAGCTGCTGAGCGAGACCTGCGCCCCCTTCGAGCGGCGGCTCGAGGCGGTCGCGAGGACCGCGGCCGAGAGCGTCGCCGCCTGATCGGCTTCGCCGGCCGGACGTGACCCGGGCGACACCGCCGCATCTCGCGCCCGGTGCGCGTCGGCAAGGGTCCAAGGTCCGGTCGGTCATAGTGCGATGCAATATCGGCGATCTGCCGCCGCTCGACCCCGATTTTCCGAGAGGAGGTTTTCTGTCATGGCCAGATCGAGCCAAGCCAAGGGCAACAAAGCGCCGCCCGCCCTGACGCCGAAGGGGCCGCCCGTGCGGGCCAAAGCGGGCAGGGCGGTCGGAGTGGTTGCACAGCCCGAGTCGGCGGCGGCGAGCGGGCCGGTCGTCCGCGCGCACCCGCAGCCAGAGCCCGTGGCATCGGCGCCCGCGGATGCGCCGGCGCCTGCGGACCGGACGCCGCCGGAGCCGGTGGTGACGGACGAGCCCGGGGCAGCGAGCCACGCGATCGATGCGCCAGCCGGGGCCGCGGCGAGGCCGTCCGAGCTCTTCTCCCCGCCCGCGCCCGCGGTCATCGCCGCGGCCACCCTCGAGGCTGACGCGACAATGTCGGAGCCGGCCGCGCCCGCCGCTGTCGCCGAGCCGGTACCGCCGCGGGCCGCCGGCGCAGGAGCGGACCTGACGGCGATGTTCCAGGCCAGCCGCACGCTGATCGAAGGGTTGATCCGGGTGCGTGCGGAGATGATCGCCTTCGGCTGGCGCCGGGCCGAGCATGGCTTTGCGCTCGGTCGCGCCCTGCTAACCCCCGGCTCGCTGCCGCAGCTGCTGGCCGTGCAGGCCGAATACCTCCAGGAAGCGGTCGAGGACGCGCTCGCGCAGAACCTCGAGCTCGGCCGGCTGTCGAGCGATGTGGTCCGCGCCGGGCTGGAGTCGGGCCGCCGCCGCTAGGGGCGGGGGCGCCACGCGCTCGCTACCGGCGCAATCGCCAGCATCCGCAGACGGCCACCCGTCTGCCCGCCAGCTTGCGCAGGCGCGGCGGACGCAGTTCCGCGAGCCAATTCTCCGGCGCGACCATGGGGTGCGCCGGAATGGGCTTTTCTTCGAGCCGCGAAATCCCTTATCATGAGCGCCGGGTCGAACTGGCGAGGACGAACGGTCACGCGCATGACCAACCGGGACCGCGATCCCGATGGGGGTACGATCGGCCAGATCGTCACCAAGCCGCGGGATAAGACGCAGAAGCCGTCGATGTACAAGGTGTTGCTGCTCAATGACGACTACACGCCGATGGAGTTTGTGGTGCACGTGCTCGAGCGGTTCTTCGGCAAGAGTCAGGAGGATGCGACCCAGATCATGCTCCACGTGCACAGGCACGGCGTCGGCATCTGCGGCGTCTACACCTACGAGATCGCGGAGACCAAGGTGACCCAGGTGATGGACTTCGCCCGGCAGCACCAGCATCCGCTCCAGTGCACGATGGAGAAGGACTAGGGACTAGCGGACGGCGCGGATGCCCATGTTGTCGCGGAACCTGGAAAAGACCCTTCGCCGAGCCTTGGCGCTAGCCAATGCCCGTCAGCACGAGTACGCGACCCTCGAGCATCTGCTCATGGCGTTGCTCGACGACGAGGACGCGGCCGCGGTGCTTAAGGCCTGCGCGGTCGAGATCGACCGCCTGCGCGCCAGCCTGAACGATTTTTTGGATCACGATCTCACCAGCCTCGCGGTCGAGGGCGTGGTCGATGCGAAGCCGACCGCGGGCTTCCAGCGGGTCATCCAGCGCGCCGCGATCCACGTCCAGAGCTCCGGGCGCAGCGAGGTGACCGGGGCCAACGTCCTGGTCGCGCTGTTCTCCGAACGGGAGTCCCATGCCGTCTATTTTCTGCAAGAGCAGAACATGTCGCGCCTCGATGCCGTCAACTACATCAGCCACGGCATCGCCAAACGCGCCGGGATGAGCGAGGCCCGCCGCGTCCGTGGTGCCGAGGAGCCCGAGGAGCGGCGCGGCAACCAGTCGACCGAGGCGCTCAACGCCTATTGCACCGATCTCAACGCCAAGGCCAAGCAGGGCAAGATCGACGTCCTGATCGGCCGCGATCTCGAGGTCGAACGGACCATCCAGATCCTGTGCCGGCGCTCCAAGAACAACCCGCTGTTCGTGGGCGACCCCGGGGTCGGCAAGACAGCGATCGCCGAGGGCCTGGCGCTCAGGATCGTGCGCGGCGAGGTACCGGAGGTGCTGCGCAAGGCGGTCATCTTCCAGCTCGACATGGGGGCGCTGCTTGCGGGCACCCGCTACCGGGGCGATTTCGAGGAGCGCCTCAAGGGGGTGCTGACCGAGCTCGAGGCGGACGATCGCGCGATCCTGTTCATCGACGAGATCCACACCGTGGTCGGTGCCGGCGCCACCAGCGGCGGCTCGCTCGATGCCTCGAACCTGCTCAAGCCCGCGCTCGCCAGCGGCAGCCTGCGCTGCATCGGCTCGACCACCTACAAGGAATACCGCAACTATTTCGAGAAGGACCGCGCGCTCGTCCGCCGCTTCCAGAAGATCGACATCCACGAGCCGACCCAGGACGAGACCTTCAAGATCCTGATGGGACTCAAGCCCTCGTTCGAGGAGCACCACCAGGTGCGCTACACGAGCAGCGCGATCAAGGCCGCGGTCGAGCTGTCGACGCGCTACATCCACGACCGCAAGCTGCCCGACAAGGCGATCGACGTGATCGACGAGGTCGGGGCGGCCCAGATGCTCAAGCCCGAAGCCCAGCGGCGCAAGACCCTCGGCGTCAAGGACATCGAGGAGGTGGTCGCCAAGATGGCGCGGGTGCCGGTCAAGAACGTCAACGCCCGCGACAAGGAGGTGCTGCGCAATCTCGGCGCCGATCTCCAGTCGGTGGTGTTCGGCCAGGACCGGGCGATCGAGGCGCTGGCCAGCGCGATCAAGCTCGCCCGCGCCGGCCTGCGCGATCCCCAAAAGCCGATCGGCTGCTATCTGTTCTCGGGGCCCACCGGGGTCGGCAAGACCGAGGTCGCGCGCCAGCTCGCCCGGATCATGGGCATCGAGCTGGTCCGCTTCGACATGTCGGAGTACATGGAGCGCCACGCGGTCTCGCGCCTGATCGGCGCCCCCCCGGGCTACGTCGGCTTCGACCAGGGCGGCCTCTTGACCGACGCGATCGACCAGCAGCCGCACGCGGTGCTCCTGCTCGACGAGATCGAAAAGGCGCATCCGGACGTCTTCAACATCCTCCTCCAGGTCATGGACTACGGCAAGTTGACCGACAACAACGGCAAGACGGTCGACTTCCGCAGCGTCATCTTGATCATGACGACCAACGCCGGCGCCTCGGACATGAGCAAGCCCGCCATGGGGTTCGGTCGCGGCGCGCGCGAGGGCGAGGATACCGAGGCGATCAAGCGGATGTTCATGCCCGAGTTCCGCAACCGCCTCGATGCGATCATCGCCTTCGCCGGCCTGACGCCCGAGATCCTGGCGCATGTGGTCGACAAGTTCGTCCAGGAGCTCGCGGCCCAGCTCGCCGACCGCCGCGTCCATCTCGAGGTCGACGCCCAGGCCAAGGCCTGGCTCGGCGAGAAAGGCTACGATCCGCTCTATGGTGCGCGCCCGCTCGCCCGGGCGATCCAGGAGCACATCAAACGGCCGCTGGCCGACGAGCTGCTGTTCGGCACGCTCGCCAAGGGCGGCAAGGTCGTGGTCACGATCCGCGACGGCCAGCCGGCCTTCGACTGCACGCCCGCAAACACGCCGGCGCTGCTGCCGCCGCCCGGCGGCGACCCTGAGCTCGCGGCGCTCGACGACGAGGAGCAGGACGACGAGGCCGACGATCAGGAATATCTGACCGAGGAGCCCGTCGCCTGATCCGACCGCCGGCCTAGGGCCGTGCGCCCGGGGCGAGCATGAAGCCGCCGCCGGAGGCGTCGAGCAGGGCGCCCGAGATGAACGAAGAGGCCTCCGACAACAGGAAAAGGATCACGCGCGCCATCTCGTCGGGCAGGGCGCAGCGGTTCATTGCGATCGTATTGGCGATCCGGGCGCCAAGCTCCGGGTCGCCGCGCAGGTCATCGGTCATGTCGGTGAGGGTCATGCCGGGCCGGAGCGCGTTGACCCGGATGCCCTCGCGCGCGACCTCCCTTGCGAAGCCGACCGTGAAGGCGTCGACCGCGGCCTTGGAGGCGGCGTAGGCGCTGCGCCCGGCGCGGCCGCCGATGGTCGCGGCCATCGACGAGAGGTTGACGATCGCGCCGCCGGCACCGCCCTCCCGGGTCGACATCCGGCGCGCCGCCTCCTTGCAGCAGAGCATGGTGCCGATCACGTTGACGGCCAGCAGGCGCTCGAGCGCCGCCTGCTCGAACTCGGTGACCCGGGTCGCCGGGCCGCCGTCGATGCCGGCGCTGTTGACCAGTGCTGTGAGCCGGCCGAGGCGATCCTCGACCGTCTCGAACAGCTGCCGGACCTGGTCCTGCTGCGCGACGTCGGCCTGGACCGCAACCGCGCGGCCGCCCGCCGCCTCGATCGCCGCGACCAGCGCCGCGGCGGCGGCCTGGTCGGCGCGATAGTTCACCGCCAGGGTGTAGCCCTGTCCGGCCGCGAGCCGCGCCGTCGCGGCGCCGATCCCGCGCGCGCCGCCGGTCACCAGCAACACTTTGCCCATGCCCTTCTCCCAGCAACCGATCGTGGAGGGCATCTTGCGACTCGCCTGCCAGGCGTCAATGCGGCGACAGCCCGAGCGCTTGACAGGCCCGCGAATGAACGGGACGGTGCCGCCGCGCAGAAGGGGTGCTGGCGATGGAGTTCGAGGACCGGCAGGTCGTGATCACGGGCGGGGCGGGCGGGATCGCGCGCGCGACCGCGAGGCTGCTGCTCGCGGACGGCGCGCGGCTCCTCCTGATCGATCCGGACGCGGGCGCGCTCGAGGCGCTGGCAGCCGAGCTCGATGCTGGCGCGCGGGTGCAGAGGGTCGTGTCGTCTCTCGCGACGCCCGCGGCCTGCGCCGCCGCGGTCGCCGGCCTGGTGCTGCCGATCTACGCGCTGGTCCATCTCGCCGGCATCTTCCGACCCGATGCTCTGGAGGGGGCGCAGCGTCCGGTCTGGGACGCGACCCTTGCCGCCAATCTCACCAACGCCTTCGACATGGCGGCTGCCTGCCGACCGCGGCTCGATCCGACGGCGACCGCGCGGCTGGTGTTCATGAGCTCGCTCGCCTTCCGGCGGGGCTCCTTCGACCACATCGCCTACAGCGCGGCCAAGGGCGGCATCGTCGGTCTCGTGCGCGCGCTCGCCCGCGGCCTCGCACCCCAGGTCCTGGTCAATGGTCTTGCCCCCGGCATCATCCTGACCGGCATGCCCGACCACATCATCGAGGTGCCCGAGCGGCGCGAGCGCCTGCTCGCCGAGACCGCGCTCAAGCGCTTCGGCGAGCCGCGCGAGGTCGCAAGCGTGATCCGTTTTCTGCTCAGCGACGCCTCGAGCTTCATCACCGGCCAGGTGATCAACGTCGACGGCGGCGTCGTCAATTCGTGAGCGGATGCACCTGGTTCACGAGCGGCCGGCTCGAGCGGGCGTGGCCTGCCAGTGATCGCCATGACCCGCATGCCGAAGGCACGGGCGCGGCGTGCGACCGCCTGGCCGATGTGGCCGTAACCGACGCAGCCGACGGGCTTGCGGGCGAGCTCCGGGCGAAAGGGTGCCAGCAGGCGCGGGCTCTCGGCCCAGCTGCCGCCTTTGAACCGCGCGCTGCGGCCGGCGAGATCGACCGCGTCCAGGCCGGCGACCGGCAAAAGGACCAGCTTGAGGTTCGGCATCGGCGGCAGCCCGTCACCCAGCTCCACTTCCGGCGGCCGCGGCGGCCCGGATCAGACCGCCCGGATGCCGCGGTCGATCTCGGCGGCCGCCACGCCGACCGAGCGGGCGGCCGTGCGCAGCTGGTCGAGCGTGTTGGCATCGAGCGGCAGGCCTTCGGCAAGCCGCCTCGCTTTGAGCCGGCGCTCGGGCTCGCCCGGGAACAGGACCTGGCCCGCGGGCTCGGCGGGCGGCGATGCCTTGACCCAGCCTTCGAGGCGCGCGAGGTCGGTCGCGATGGCCGCCACGCCGGCCATGCGCTCGGGGTCGATCAGGATCGAGAGCATGTTGTTGACCACCCGGTCGGCGTCCGGATTGTTGGGATGGCTGCTGCCGCCGCCGGTCAGGGCGCCGGCCAGGACCTCGCAGAAGATCGAGAGGCCGTAGCCCTTGTGGCCGCCGACCGTGAGCAAGGCACCCGGCGGGTCGGCGAACAGCGCCGCCGGATCGCGGGTCGGCCGGCCGCTCGCGTCGATCAGGCAGCCCTCGGGCACCTGCTCGCCCTTGTTCTGGGCGACCCGGACCTTGCCGGCGGCGATGATCCCGGTCGACATGTCGTGGATGATCGGCTCGCTGCCCGGCCTTGGCACGCCCATCGCGATCGGGTTGACCGACAATCGCCGGTCGCTGCCGCCGAACGGGGCGACCAGGATGCCGGCGCCCGAGGTATTGACGAAGTGCAGCGAGATGAGGCCGGCGGCCGCTGCCTGCTCGGCCCAGGCGCCGATCCGGCCGATGTGCGAGGCGTTGCGCAGGCCGACCACGGCGACCCCATGGGCGCGCGCCCGCTCGATGCCAAGCGCGACCGCCTGCCGGGCGACCACCTGCCCGTAGCCCTGCTGGCCGTCGACGACGATGAGCGCGCCGCCATCCTGCATGATGCTGGCCTTGCGGTTGGCACGCACGCCGCCCTGCTGCAGGAGCTTCAGGTACGGCAGAATCCGGATCACGCCGTGGGAATCGTGGCCGACCAGATTGGCGTCGATCAGGTGCTCCGCGATCGCCTCCGCCTCTTCCTGGTCCGACCCGGCGTGCCGGAAGATGCTGACGACGAGACCCTCGAGCGGCTCTGCGGCGATCGCCATGGCGTTGTGTCCTCCCTCGAGCGTGACGGTTTGCCTAAAGCCTCGACGCGCCGCCGCCCTCAGCCCGGCGGGCGCTCGCCAGGCGGACGGCCATCTCGATCGCCTCGAGCATGCTCTGGGGGTTGGCGATGCCGCGGCCGGCGATGTCGAACGCCGTGCCGTGATCGACCGAGGTGCGCACGATCGGCAGGCCGAGCGTCACGTTGACGCCCGAGAGCGCGGTCATCCGGCCGGTCGCGGGGTCCATCTGGAAGCCCAGCGTCTTGACCGCGACGTGGCCCTGGTCGTGGAACATCGCGACCACCGCGTCGAACTGGCCGCCCAGCGCCTTGACGAACACCGTATCGCCCGGGACCGGGCCCTCGAAGCTCATGCCCTGGCTTTGGAACTCCTCGATCACGGGCAGGATCACGTCGATGTCCTCGCGGCCGAACAGGCCGTTCTCGCCGGCATGCGGGTTGAGCGCGGCGACCCCGATCCGCGGCTTCAGGGTGCCGAGATCGAGCAACGCCTGGTGGGTGAGCTCGAATACCCGGCGCAGCCGCTCGGGCGTGATCCGCTTCGGCACATCGGCCAGCGCCACATGGGTCGTTACGTGACTGACCTTGAGGCGGTCGTGGGCGAGCAGCATGCAGCTGCCCTTGGAGCCCGTGAGCTCGGCCAGGATCTCGGTATGGCCGGCGTAGGCGTAGCCGGCTGCGTTCAGCGCCTCCTTGTTGATCGGCGCGGTCACGATGCCATCGATCGCGCCCGCCATGGCGAGCTCCACCGCCTTTGCGATCGCGGCGAACGCGAGCCGGCCGGCCTCGGCGCTGAGCCGGCCCGGTGCCACCCGCTCGCGCGCGGCGGCGGCTTCGATCACCCGAACCTTCGGCCAGACCGCCGGCGCTTTGGCGCCGTCGATCTCGACCCTGCAGCCGAGCGCGCGCGCCGCGGCCTCGATGCAGGAGGCCGTGCCGATCACCGCGAGCTCGAGCTCGCCGGCGGCGACCCGCTCGCGCAGAAGCTCGAGAGCTTCGAGGATGATCTCGGGCCCGATCCCGGCGGGATCGCCCATCGTCAGTCCGAGGATCGGTCGATGTTCACTCATTGCGGTCACCCTTGGCGGAATTGGCGAGCCGGATCAAGAGGTCAGACGCGCCGAACGCGCCGGACTTGGAGATCACCTCGCAGCCCGGCCAGCGGCCGCCCTGGATCCTGGAGCGTGCGATCCCGGGCAACGGCTCGCCGCCGACCAGCAGCGCGTCCGCCTCGAGCACCCGGACCAGGCGGTGCAAGGTCGCCCCGCCGGTGACGACGAGCGAGCGCGGTTGCGGCAGCACCTCGCGCGCGCCGGCGAGCACGCGATCGAAGATCGGCCCGGCGAGCGCCGCTCCGGTGCCATGGGCGATCTCGATCCAAAGGGCTGCCCGGCCGCCGCGGTCGAGCGCGGCAGCGATCTTTCGGATCGCGGGCTCGATCGTCCCGGTCGCCGGGACGCGGATCAGGGCCTCGGGCGCGTGGGCGGCGAGCGCCTCGATCTGGGCGAGCGTGACCGGATGGTGGCTACCGAGCACGAGCAGCAATGGCGGCTCGAGCCCGGGGAGGGCAGCCGCTCGAGGCGTGCCGGCGAGCGCCCGGGCGAGGCCCGCGCTGCCGCACCACAAGACCGGCGGCTCGAGACGTCGCCCGGCCTCGACGAGGACAGCGAGGTCATGCTCATAGGCGGCATCGCACAAGAAGTAGCCGCCGCCCGTGACGAGCCGGGCCGACGCGGCGAGGCGAAGCGGCGCGGCGGCCTCACGCAGTTCCTGCGCCAGATCGCAATCCACGGCCTGCCAGGCGTCGGCGGCGCGGGCGCGCCAGTACTGCCGGCCGCCCGCCGTGATCCGCTCCTGGGCCGGGAAGGCGGGTGCGATCACGGCGCTTGGGAAGGCGCCGCTCGCGAGGCAGGCGGCGATCTCGCGGCCGCTGTTGCCGCGCAGCAGCGAATCGATCTTCTTGTACGCGAGCTCGGCGCCCGAGAACGCGTGCAGCCACGCCGATGCCGGCGCCTGCGCGTCCCTGGACTCGGTGTCGAGAGCGAAGCTGCCGGGGACCGCGAGGGTTGACGCGTGGTCCCAATAGACCGGCAGCGGGCCGGTAAGCGCCGCCAGGGGGGCCGCCGTGTCGAGGGCGCCGGTGAGGTCGTCGGCGACGATTCGAACCCGCATCGAGGACGCGCCCGGCCGTTCAGAGTTCGCTCATGGTTGAGGGCCAGATTCGCCTAGCTTTATACAGGATGATGGATCGAAAGGCAGCCGACATGTCCAGCGGGGCCAGCACGCGAGCCTTGGGCCGGCATGACCTCGAGCGGGCGGTCGCCGCCGGCGTGCTCGACGCCGAGCGGGCCGAGGCGCTCTGGCAATTTCTCGGCAGCGAGCTTCCGAGCCTTCGGCCGCGGTTCGATCTGGTCCACGTGCTCTGGTATGCGGGCGCCCTGATCGTCATCGGCGCCATGGGGCTGTTCACGACGCTCGCGTTCGCCAGGCTGGGCGGCGGCGTGCTGGCGCTGGTCGCGGTTATCTATGCGGTCGCGCTCACGGCGGCGGGCGGCCATCTCTGGCAGCGCGGGATGCGCATCCCGGGCGGCCTCCTGATCACGGTCGCGGTCACGATGGCGCCCTTGTTCACCTTTGGCGTCCAGGACGCGCTCGGCTGGTGGACCCATGCCGAGCCCGGCAACTACCGGGACTTCTACATCTGGATCAAGGCGAGCTGGCTGCCGATGGAGCTCGCGACGATCGTGGCCGGCGTCGTCGCCCTTCGGTTCTGGCGCTTCCCGTTCCTGGTCGCGCCGATCGCGGTCGCACTCTGGTTCATGTCGATGGACCTCGTGTCCTGGGTGTTCGGCGAGGGCTGGGACAGTTGGGATCAGCGCCGGATCGTCGGGATCTGGTTCGGTCTCGCGATGCTGATCGTCGCCTGGGCGGTCGATGTCCGCGCTCGGGGCGACTTCGCCTTCTGGCTGCACCTGTTCGGCCTCATGGCGTTCTGGGGCGGGCTCACGCTGGTCGACAGCCAGAACGAGCTCGGCAAGGCGTTCTACTGCCTGATCAACCTCGTGCTGCTGCTGCTTGCGCTGTTCCTGGAGCGGCGCGCCTATGCCGTGTTCGGCGCGCTGGGCATCGCCGGCTACCTCTGTCATCTGGCGGGCGAGGTGTTCCAGGATTCGCTGCTCTATCCGTTCGCGCTGTCGCTGATCGGCGTCCTGATCATCGCGGCCGGCCTGTTCGTGCATCGGCGCCAGGCGGCGATCACGGCGCTGCTGACCCGGCACCTGCCGCCCGCCCTCGAAGCGCTGCGCCCGGCGCACGCCCGCTGAAGCCTGGCTTCGGCCCCCCACTCCGGCTTACCCTCGACGGATGCGCCTGAACGACCTCGAACGGCGGATGCGGGACGGCGAGCTCGGGGCGCCCACGCGCTGGGCGATCGAGCAGCAGATCGCGGTCGGCGCGTTCTTCGCTAGGTCAGCCCCAGGGCTCGACGATTGAGCGCCGGGTCGGCGCTGCGCATCATTGGGGCATCGAACGGCCGCTCGGTGACCCGGATGATGTGGTCGCGGATGAAGACCGCACCCTCGCTTGCACCATCCTCCGGGTGCTTGAGCGCGCATTCCCATTCCAGCACGGCCCACCCGGGATAGTCGTTGTCGGCGAGCCGCGTGAAGATGCCGCCGAAGTCGACCTGGCCGTCGCCGAGCGAACGGAAGCGCCCGGCGCGCTCCGACCAGCCGAGATAGCCGCCATAGGTGCCGGTGCGGCCGTTCCTGCGGAACTCCGCGTCCTTGACGTGCACGACCTTGATCCGCTCGCGGTAGCGGTCGAGGAAGTCGAGGTAGTCGATCTGCTGCAGGAACAGATGCGCGGGGTCGTAGAGGATCTGGCAGCGTCGATGCTCATGGATCACATCGAGAAAACGCTCGAAGGTGGCGCCGTCGTGCAGGTCCTCGCCCGGATGGAGCTCGAAGCAGACGTCGATGCCGGCGTCGTCGAAAGCGTCCAGGATCGGCCGCCAACGTCTTGCAAGTTCGGCAAACCCGTCCTCGACCAGGCCCGCAGGCCGGGGCGGGTAAGGGTAGAGGAACGGCCAGAGCAGATTGCCCGAGAAGGTCACGTGGCGCTCGAGGCCCAGGTTTTTCGAGGCTTTGGCGGCCAGCAACAGGCGCTCCACCGCAAAGGCCTGGCGGGCGGCCGGCCGGCCGCGCACCTCGGGCGGCGCGAACACGTCGACGACCGGGTCGTAGGCCGGATGGATCGCGACCAGATGGCCGATCCGCTGGCTTGCGAGCTCAGTGATCACGAGGCCGTGGCCGGCCAGCATGGCGGTGATCTCATCGCCATAGGCCTCGCTCTCGGCGGCCAGGCGGAGATCGATCAGGCGGTCGTCGAAGACCGGCACCTGGAGCCCGAGGAAGCCCAGCTCGGCCGCCCACTTCGCGATCGAATCCAAGGCGTTGAAGGGCGGTTGCTCGCCCAGGAACTGAGCCAGGAAGATCGCCGGTCCCTTGATCGTGCGCATCGGTTCCCTCCACCTAACGTGCCGCCTGCCGCCGGCGCTCGCGGGCGAAGCTGTAGAGCCCGCTCGCCGCGATGATCGCCGCTCCGACCACGGTCGCGAGGTCGGGCAGGTTGCCGAACACGAGGAAACCCACCGTGGTCGCCCAGATCAAGGTGGTATAGCTGAACGGCTGCAGGACCGAGGCGGGCGCCAGCTGCAAGGCCTTGATCAGCAGGAAGTGGCCGCTGGCGCCGAGGCAGGCGACGAGGGCGAACAGCGCCCAGCCGCGGGCGTCGGGGGTGGTCCAGAAGAACGGACCGATGACGGTCAGGCCGATCGTCCCGATCACGGCGGTATAGAAAAGCGTGGTCAGCGGCGGATCGTCGCGGCTCGCGATCCGGGTCAGGATCTGGTAGAGCGCGAACATCAGCGCGCAGAGCAGCGCCAGAGGCGCCATCGGGTGGACCACGGCGAGGCCCGGTCGCAGGATGATCAGCATGCCGACGAAGGCGACGCCGATGGCGCTCCAGCGGCGGATGCCGACCCGCTCTCCGAGCAGCGGCACCGAGAGCGCGGTCACGAGCAGCGGCGTGACCGCGAGGATGGCATGGGCGTTGGCGAGCGGCAGCTTTGTGATGGTTAGGATGAAGAGGCCGATCTCGACCACGAGCAGCAGGGAGCGCGCGCCCTGCAGCCAGAAATGGCGGGTCCGGAGCGCCGCGTTGCCTCCCCGCCGGCGCGCGAGCCAGGCGGCGATCACCAGCAACGAGAGGAAGCGCAGCCAGAGGATTTGAACGATCGCGTAGCTCTCGGCGAGCTGCTTGCTGCCGGCATCCATGCAGGCAAACAGCAGCCAGGCGCCGAGGATGCAGGCGATGCCGCGGCCGGTCGCGGCCGCCGCCTGGGGCTCGAGGGCAATGACGCCGGCGGACGGGCTCACGGCCGCCGCCGGCCCAAGCGTCGCGACGTGGCCATCGAGATCGTCAGCCAGCCCCTGGGATTCCGTCCGCGGCCCAAAGCCGCGGAGCGCATGGGCGCCGAGGATCGCATGGCCGCGCGGACCCTGCCAACCCCGGGGGCCTCGGGCGACGATCGAGGAAGGTTGGCGGGGCGGCACCGATGCGGATTGGGCGTTGCCCTCCGACAGCTACCTTGGCACCATCCTTTGCCATCGATCGGTTGCTGATCGCAAAGAGCCAACCCGAGGGGCTGACCGTCGTGACCGACGAGCGGGCGATCCGTAGCTACCAGGTGAGCGCGCCCTGATAGCGCTCGCGCCGGCGGCGCGCTGATCCTTGGCCCGGCCGGCCCACCGTCGGCTCTCCGACGTTGCCGAGCTGGTCCGGAGCGCGGCCCCGGACCGCTATCTCGCGACCCTGTTCGCGCCCGCTCCGGCGCGCGAGGCGCTGTTCGCGCTCTACGCCTTCGACCACGAGATCGGCAAGGTCCGCCACTTGGTCAGCCAGCCGATGGCGGGCCTGATCCGCCTGCAGTGGTGGCGCGACGCACTGGACGCCATCGCGGCCGGGCGGCCGCCGCTGCATCCGGTCGCCCTGGCCCTGGAGACCGCGCTCCAGGCCGCCCCCGCCTGCCGCGCGCGCCTGGAGGCGGCGCTCGACGCCCGCGAGCACGAGCTGGAGGATCCGCCGCCCGCCGATCTCAGCGCGCTCGAGCGGCAGCTCGAAGGCAGCAGCGCCCAGATCACCCAGGCGGCCCTGGTGATGCTCGGCGCGAGCGCCGCACCCGCGCTCGAGGTCGGGCGCAAGGTCGGTCTCGTGGTCGGCCTCGCGGACCGGCTCCGGTCTATAGACCTCGACCGACGGCATGGCCGCCTGCTGCTGCCGACCGCCGAGCTGCTGCGCCACGGCATCGATCCGGAGCGCGCCGCGGAGGCCGGCTGGCGCCTGGCGCCCGTCGTTGCAACGCTCGCCGAGCGCGGTCTCGAGCACCTGCGCGCTGCCCGGGCGGAGCGGCGGGCGGTGCCGGCAAGGGGGCTAGCCGCCCTGCTGCCCGGCACTCTGGCCGGCGGCCATCTGCGGCATCTGCGCCGCACCCGATCGGCGGTCCTGCCACCCCCGCGCGCGCCCTTGGCCCCGCTCCGGTTGATGTGGCGCCACCTCCTCGGCCGGTTCTGAGAGCCCCGTCAGGAGCGCCTGGCCGGCACCAGGCGCGCGATCGCGGCCGCGAGGCCGTCCTGGCCGTAGGGCTTGTCGAGGCGAGGCAGCTCAGGCCCGCCGTCGCTCGCGAGCTCGGCGTAGCCAGTCGCCAGAACCACCGGCAGATCGGGCCAGGCCGCCCGGATCGCGGTCGCGAGCTGAGTACCGGTCATGCCCGGCATGGCCTGGTCGGTCACCACGATGTCGACCGCGCTGCCGGCGCGCAGGATCTGCAGCGCCTTGCTGGCCGAAGCCGCCTCGATCACCCGATGGCCCAGATCTTTCAGGATGTCGGCCGTGGCCATGCTGATCAGCGCGTCGTCCTCGACCAGCAGGACCGTGCAGGGGTGCGACTGCGGGGCCGGCATCGCCACGGTGGCGACGACCGCCGAGGGCGCCCCTTCGGCGCGCGGCAGCCACAACTCCGCCGTCGTGCCGGTCCCCGTCCGGCTCGCGAGGCGCAGAGCTCCGCCCAGCTGCGCCGCCATGCCATCGACCATCGACAGGCCGAGGCCGGTGCCCTTGCCGAGCTCCTTGGTGGTGAAGAACGGGTCGCGGGCGCGAGTCAGGGTCGTCGCGTCCATGCCGACGCCGGTGTCGGTGACCGCGAGGCAAAGATAGTCGCCCGCCGCGAGCGCGCTGCCCGGACCGGCCGCGACCGTCGCGTTGCTCGCGCCGAGCCGCAGCCGGCCGCCATCCGGCATGGCGTCGCGGGCGTTGACCGCCAAATTGAGAAGCGCCAGCTCGAGCTGATTGGGATCGACCCGGGCCGGCCAGAGGTCGCAAGCGAAGTCGGTCACGACCGTGATCATGGGGCCGACCGCCCTGCGCAGCATCTCGAGCATGCCGCCGACCAGCGCCGCGACGTCGACCGCGACCGGCCGCAGGTCCTGCTGGCGGGCGAAGGCCAGGAGCCGCCGGGTGAGCAGCGCGCCGCGCTCGGCCGCCTCGAGCGTGCCGTCGATCAGGCGCTGGCTCTCGGGGTCGGCGGCCAAGCGCTTGGCCAGCAGGTTCAGGTTGCCGAGCATGGCCATCAAGAGGTTGTTGAAGTCGTGCGCGATGCCGCCGGTGAGCTGGCCGATCGCCTCCATCTTCTGGGCTTGGCGGAACGCCTCCTCGACCTTCATGCGTTCGCCGATCTCGTCCGCGACCCGCTGCTCGAGCGTCTCGTTCAGGCGCTGGAGCGCCTGCTCGGCCTCGCCTCGGCGGATCGCGATCGCGGCCTGGTTGGCGACCACCTTGAGCAGCAGCTGCTGCGCCGCGGTCGGGAAGTCGACGTGGCGCGAGGCCGTCACGAGCATCGCGTCGGCGCCGGCGGCGACCGGATGGAACACCGCCCGAACCGAGCCGGCGCCGACCGGATTGTCGAGCCGGAGGGCGGCGCTCGGCACGGGTTCGCCCGACCACGCCGCGAGGCCCTGGCGGATCGCCGCCGCGGGTTCGCTCGCGGTCCGCCGCCGGGTCCGGGCCACGTCGATGCCCGGCGGCTCGCGGCGCCAGGGCAGCGCCATGTAAGCGAACTCGAGGTCGAGCATGCGCACCAGGACCTCGGTCACGCTCTCGGCGATCTGGCGGGCGTCGTACTTCATCCAGATCGCGGGCAGCATCGAGACCGCCACCAGGTCACGCAGGCTCCGGTGCAACTCTTGCGGGTCTTCCGCGATCGCTTGAACCGTCGGCACTCGCTCAGCCCGCCCGCGTGGTTCCCATGCTCACCGAACCGACACGCCCCGGCCCCGCAATTCCTTCAAGAGCTGCGCGGGCGGAACGTAAAAGGGATTCTCCTGGAGGATGCCGCCCACGATCACCTGCGGGTGGGTGCGCAGGATGTCCATCACCACCGTGGCACTGAACCGGTTCAGATCGTAGGTGCAGATGACGACGTCGTCGAAGCGCGAGGTCACGTCGTTCAGGCGGCTCTCATACTCGACGATGTCGTCGCAGCCCGGGAAATCCTCGAGCGACCACTCCATGTTGGCCCAGAACCGGGTCAGGCCGAACTGCGCCTTGCCGTCGCCCAGAACCTCCTCGACCAGCGCCAGCATGGCATGCTGGTCGAAGCGGTCGCCGCGCAGATGCGCGTCCGCCCACGGCCGGACCTCGAGCTGGCCGGACTGCTCGGCGGCGGCGACGTCGATGCCGAGCGTGCCAAGGCGCCGGCGGCGCTCGTCGAGGTGGCGGCCATCGACGATCTGAAAGATCTTGTCCTTCTGCTCGAACCCTTCCTTCACGAAGGGCAGCAGCAGCCGGTACTCCTCCTCGCGATCATGGAAAAAGGCGCAGGCATGGCAGCGATGCTTGAGCGCCGCGCCCGCCAGGGTCACCGCAGGGCTCCGCCCCTCCATGGTCCTTCTCCTTTTGCGAGGCGAGCCCAGAGTAGGCGCTGAACCTGCCGCCGCGCAACGGCAAGCGCCCGGCGAGCGCGCGCGCAACCGGCCGGCTCATTTTTGCCAGGTGGCGTCGGCGCCGTGCAGGGCGATCGTGCTGATCGCCATCTTGGCGCTGCCCTCCTTCACCTGGCGCGAGTAGACGACGTAGACCAGGGTGTCGTTCTTCTGATCGTAGATGCGGCGCACCGCCAGCGACTTGAAGATCAGGCTCAGGCGCTGGCTGAACACTTCTTCGCCCTTCTCGCCGCGCTCGATGTCGCCGATCACGAGCGGTCCCGTCTGGCGGCAGGAGATCGAGGCGTTGGACGGATCCTCGAACCAGTTGCCCTTGGTCAGCTTGTCGAGGAAGCCGCGATCGAAGCGGGCGATGTGACAGGTGATGCCCGCGACCTTGGGATCGGGGATCGCCTCGACCACGATGCCGTTGCCGGTCCAGTCATTGGTGAAGCTGCCGACCTCCTCGGCCATCGCCCGGCCGAGCAGCAGGCTGCCGGCGAGGCCGGCCAGCGTGATCAGTCTCCAGCGCAATAGCGTCCTCCCTCTGCGGGTCGCGGATCAACAATATGACCTCGATCGCGCCTGCGACCAACGGCCGCCACGGCCGGCCGGGCGCCGGCGCCCTGCGCGCAGGACATGACAGCCCGCGGCCGGCCGCCTATAGTCGGTGCGGCGGTCGTCGCCTTCGAGCAGCTTGTGACGCGAGCGAGCCCCTTGACCCCATCGCAGATGCTGGCGCGGCTGGTCGGCTTCGATACCACCAGCCGCAACTCCAATCTCGCGCTGATCGACTTCGTGCGCGACTATCTCGACCGGCTGGGGGTGGCCTCGGAGCTGGTGTTCGACGACCAGGGCGGCAAGGCCAATCTGCTCGCCACGCTCGGGCCCGCAGAGCGGCCCGGCCTGGTCCTGTCCGGCCATACCGACGTCGTGCCGGTGGATGGCCAGGACTGGTCGAGCGATCCGTTCGTCTGCGCCGAGCGGGACGGCCGCCTCTACGGCCGCGGCACCGCCGACATGAAGGGCTTCGTCGCGACCGTGCTGGCGCTGGTGCCGGAGCTGCTCGAGCGGCGGCTTGGTGCGCCGATCCACCTCGCGCTGAGCTACGACGAGGAGGTCGGCTGCAAGGGCGTGCCCCGCCTGCTCGATCACCTGGCGCAGCGCCTGCCGGCGCTGCCGTTCGGCTGCGTGGTCGGCGAGCCCACCGCCATGCGGGTCGCCAACGGCCACAAGGGCAAGGCGGGCTATGCCTGCACCGTGACCGGCCTCGCCAGCCACTCGGCGCTCAATCACTGGGGCGTCAACGCGGTCGAGATCGCGGCCGAGATCATCGTCCGCCTGCGCCGGCGGAACCTCGAGTTCCAGGCAAAAGGCCCCTTCCAGGCGGGCTTCGAGCCGCCCCATTGCACGGTCACGACCGGCGTCGCGGCCGGCGGCACCGCGCTCAACATCGTGCCCGCCGGCTGCCGCTTCGAGTTCGAGTTCCGCACCCTGCCGGGCCAGGACCCGACGGCGCTGCTGCACGAGGTCCAGGCCTTCGCCGAAGCCGAGCTCTTGCCCGAGATGCAGGCCCGCCATCCGGAAGCGGCGATCGAATGGCGGGAGCTCATGAGCTATCCGGCGCTGGGCGGCGAGGGTTCCTCGGCGATCGAGCAGCTCTGCTCCGCGCTCGCGGGCGGTGGCCCGCCCGCCAAGGTCGCGTTCGGTACCGAGGCGGGCCTCTTCGCCGCGCGCGGCATCGCGAGCGTGGTCTGCGGCCCGGGCGACATGACGGTCGCGCACAAGCCGGACGAGTATGTCGAGGCGGCCGAACTCGAGCGCTGCACCGATTTTCTCTGCCGGCTCGTCGACCGGGCGGTGGCCGCCTGATGTTCGAACCTCCGGTCGAGATCGCGGCGCCGGACATCGGCGCCTACCGGCAGGGTAACACCGGCATCCCCTACGTCACGACCTTCGAGAGCGGCCGGGCCGGCCCGCATGCGGTGATCACCGCACTGGTCCACGGCAACGAGCTCTGCGGCGCGCTCGCGCTGGCCCAGCTGTTCGAGCTCGGCATCCGACCCCGGCGCGGCCGGCTGTCGCTCGCCTTCGTCAACACCGCCGCTTTCGAGCGCTTCGATCCCGACCAGCCCAAGGCCAGCCGGTATCTCGACGAGGACCTCAACCGGGTCTGGGATCCGGCGGCCCTGGACGGACCGCGCGAGTCGGTCGAGCTCGCGCGCGCGAGAGAGATCCGGCCGCTGATCGAGAGCGCCGATGCCCTGCTCGATCTGCACTCGATGCAACTGGCAGCGCCGCCGCTGTTGCTCTGCGGCCTTGCCGCCAAGGGCCGCCGGCTCGCGCGGGCGATCGGCTATCCCGCCCTGGTGGTGGCCGATGCCGGCCATCGGGGTGGCCCGAGGATGCGCGACTTCGGCGCCTTCGCCGAGCCTTCGAGCCCCCGTACCGCCATGCTGGTCGAGTGCGGCCAGCATTGGGCGGCGGGCAGCGTCGAGGTCGCGCTCGCCACCTGCGCGCGGTTTCTGGCCGCGTTCGACCTGATCGCGCCCGCCGCGCTCGACCGGCTTGGCGCCCGCGTCGAGTTCGGGGCCGCAACGGCTGATCAAGGTCACCCACGCCGTGACCGTGAACGGCGGCCCGTTCCGGTTCACCGAGGATTTCCAGGGTCTCGAGGTGGTCCCGAAGCGGGGCACGGTGATCGGTCACGACGGCGCCCAGCCGGTGCGCACGCCCTACGACGACTGCGTGCTGATCATGCCGTCGCGCCGGCTTGGACCCGGCCTGACCGCGGTCAGGCTCGGCCGGTTCGTGGACTGACGGGCCCGCACGCACCAGCGTTCCTGGAACCGAAGCCGCCGGCCGGCGGTTTCTAGGGCAGTTGCCAGAGCCTCAGGAAGGTCATGACGCCCGTCCGGCGCGCGTTCAAAGCGCAGACGATCGAGGTGAACGGCCGGCCGATGTTCTCCCGCGTCTCGCAAGGCGACGTGCCGGCAGGGCGGCCGGCGGTCGTATTTGTCCACGGCTTCGTGCACGCAGGCTCCTACATGTTGCCGACGGCCGAGCATCTGGCGGCTGACTTTCGCACCTTCGCCCCGGACCTGCCGGGCTTCGGCGAGAGCGCCGGGCCAAGGCGTGCCCTCGACGTGGCCGGGCTCGGGGCCGCGCTCGCGGACTGGATGGCGGCGATGGAGCTGGATCAGGTGGCGTTGCTCGCCAACTCCTTCGGCTGCCAGGTCGCGGTCGAATGCGTGCTCCCGAGCCCCGGGCGCGTGAGCCATCTGATCCTGCAGGGGCCGACCACCGATCCGGCGGCGCGCTCGTTGTTCGGACAGTTAGGCGAGTGGCTCCGGAACTCGCGCTTCGAGCCGCCGATCAGCCACAACATGGTGCGCGACTACTGGAAGGCGGGGCTGCCGCGGGCGATCGCGACCGCGCGCTACCTGCTCCGTGATGCGATCGAAGAGAAGCTGCCGCGGGTGCGGATACCGACGCTGGTCGTGCGCGGCGAGCACGATCCGCTGGTGCCGGAGCGGTGGGCCGAGGACGTCGTGCGCCGGCTGCCCGAGGGGCGCCTGGCCACGATCGCGGGCGCGGCCCACACCGTGGTCTACTTCGCTCCCCGCGCCTGCGCCGAGGTCGTGCGCAGCTTCCTGCTCGAGGGCGCGCCCGCCGTCGGCGAAACGGGCCGGAGGGCATGAGAGCGCGCTCACCTTCCTACATCGCCGACTTCGACTCCGCTTCGGCCATGCTGCGGGCGCTGTCTGCCTGCCTGCACGGCGAGGATTTCGCCAACCTCGGCATGCCGGCCTGGCTGCGGCCGCCGGTGCTCGCGACCGGCATGCTGCCGCGGCGGCTGCGGGAAGCGGTCTATGCCTGGAGCGGCTGGGCCGAAGCGACCCCGCCGGGGCGGATCGGCGAGGTCGACGCCGAGGAGATCGCTCGCTGGGTGGTCGGCGCCTATCCGAAGCGCCGCTACCCGGCGGTCGCGGTCGGCTCGTCGAGCGGCGCGCTCGTCCACTTATGCGCGGCGCTCGGCATTCCCTGGCTGCCGCAGACCTTCCTCGTGCCGGTGCGCCAGACCGGCGTCGCGCCTGATGACCCGCGCCGCAGCATGGCGGTGGGCGCGCCGCTCGGGCGGCGGCTGCTCGAGGCGAACTCCGACCTGCAGCTGCACCACATGCACGACCCCAATCAGGATCAGCTGATGGTCCGGCACATGACCTACTTCCGAATCAAACGGCTGCGCCTGGGCAGCACGTTCGAGCGCTTCCTTGCGAACAGCCTCGCACCCGACGGCGTGATCCTGCTCTCGGAGTGCTCCCGCCTTTGGCCGGCGACCCGGGTGGGCGAGCGGCACGTCTTCCAGTTCGGCGCGGTCGGGGGCCTCGAGCCGGAGGAATATTTCGAGAGCAGCGCGCGGGTCGCGGCCTTTCTCAAGCGTTACGGCTCGGCGCAGCGGAGCTGGGATCCGCCCAAGCCGGATGGCGAGTGGCCGGAAGCGGAATGGGGCCTGGCGGCCCCGCTGCGCGCCGACATCTGAGCGGATTGCCCGCGAGCGCGGCTACCGCGTCCGACGCCTGGTCTTCGACGATCCGGAGCACCTCAGCCCCCTGGTCGCCGAGCTCTACCGGGCGCGCCTGCGGGCGCGCGGCCTGCCGGCCGGGCGGCTGCTGGTCGAATCCTTCATCCTGATGGCGCCGCTCTGGACGCTCCGCGCCGGCGCGGTGCCCTTCTGGCTCACCTTCAACACCGAACCGTCGGCGGTCTGCCTGGAGCGCTACCTGAACGAGGCCGGGCCCTACGACGAGATCCTCATGATGCTGTTCGCGCACGGCACCCAGAGCATCGGCCTCGTGCCGATCGAACGCTGGCGCTCCCTGCTCGCCCGCGCCCGCGGGCGCGGCCGGTTTGTCGGGGTCGACGAGCGCAGCTACCCGGGCGATTTCGCGACCTTCGCCCGCTACCACGCCGCCCTCCCCAAGGTCCCCGAGGCGCTCGAGCCGGAGCCGCTCAGCTGGTCGGAGTTCGAGGCCTTCATCGAGCAGCAGCGGTCGCGCTTTGCCGTGGGCTGGTTCGCAGGGGAGGGTGCCGGTGTCGCCGGCACCGAGGCATCGCCATCCGGCGAGACGGGAGGCGGCGTCCGCTCTTGACGGCCGCCGCGGCGGCGCGTGGCTTCGACGCAACCCCGAGGCCGGTGTCGCCCTCAGACGCGCCATCCCCGGCTTGACGCCGGCGCCCATGTGGTGCTTCTAACGGGCAGACAGAAAGGAAGGCCCGCATGGCCCCAGCCGCCTGGAAACCCGCCAATGCCGCCGGCTCGAGCTGGACCATCAAAGGCGTGCGCGAGGCCACCCGCGAGGCCGTGCGCGAGGCGGCGGCCGAGGCCGAGATGGTGATCGGCGACTGGGTCGATCGGGCGCTCGGCGAGGCGGCCGAGGCGGCGTTGCATCCCTTGCCGCCGCCGGCTTCCAAGGACGATGTGGCCGCCATCCTGAAGCAGCTCGCGGAGCTCAAGGCCGGCATGCTGGCACTCGCCGATGGCCGGGGCAGAGCCCTTGCCGAAGTCCAGACGCGGGTCCAAAGGCTAGCCGAAGCCAAGGCCAGTGCGCAGGATCTGGCCGAGGTCCAGGCGCGGGTGCAAAAGCTCGCCGAGCGCAGCACGGGCTACGACCGGCCGGCGGTCCGCCACGTCATGGTCGAGCGCAAACGACCCCATCGCATGCCGGGTCAGCCGCGCCTGCCCGACGACGGCGATCGCGAGCCCTGACGCCTCGCGCCCCGCTGCGGTTGACCGCCGCCTGAGCGACCGCCGGCGCTTCAGGGCCGGGTCGCGTTCACGTAGTGCACCGTCGCGGGCATCCGGACACCCTTTGCGCCCTGGTGCGGGCGGAAGCGCTCGGCAACCTCGGCGATCATCGCCCGCAGGGTTGCCGGCTCGGGCGTGTGCGCCTGGATCAGTCGCGTAAGCGGGCCGACCAGGCAGGCGAACTCGGCCTCCTCCTCGGCGGTCGCTGCCCCCTTCAGATGCGTGGTCAGGGTCAGGGTCCCGATCCCGGCGAAGCCCGCCGCGCCCAGGATCTCTTCGACATAGCCGGTCTCGGCCAGGGCCAGCGGTCCCGGGGCGCGCGGCGGCTGCGGCTCGAGCGGTCCCAGGTGGCAGGCGCCGACCGCGAGCGGCTCTTGGAACCAGGGATTGGCATCGAGCGGCGCCCAGCAGACGAACGCCAGCCGGCCGCCCGGTTTGAGCGCGCGCATGAGATTGGTGAAGGCGGCGACCGGATCGCTGAAGAACATCAGGCCGAAGCGCGAGAACAGGAGGTCAAAGGTCGCCGGCGCGAAGGGGTGGGTCTGCGCATCGGCGTCAAGGAAGCGCACCTGATCGTAGCCCTGCGCGGCGATGCGCCGGCGCGCGAGCGCCAGCATCGGCTCCGAGATGTCGTTCGCCAAGACCGCCCCTCTTGTGCCGACCCGGGCCGCAAGCTCGAGGGTCGTGGCGCCGGTGCCGCAGCCGACGTCGACCACCCGCTCGCCCGGGCGCACCGCACAGCGCGCGAACAGCAGGTCGCTGATCGGGCCCAGGCGGGCATCGAGCGCCGCCTGATGGGTCACCCATCGCTGCCCGCCGCCGGCGTTCCAGAATTCCCCCTGATCCGGGTTCGCGGCAAACCGCGGCGCGGGCTCAATCGGCATCGGTTCCTCCAGGCGATCCGGCAGCTCGCCTCGCGTCCGGGCGGGGCAGGGCGGCTCAGGAGGCGTGCAGCTCCTCCTGGCGGTGGGCGACGACCGTCTCGGCGAGCTTCTCCGGCACCGGGTTGAGGTGGTCGTAGCGCCAGTCGAAGAACGCGACCCCCTGGCTCAGCGAGCGCAGACTGACGATCAGATCGTGGATCTCGGCCTGCGCGATGTGGGCCGAGATCCGGTCCCAGCCGCTCCAGCTCTCCTTGGCGTCGTAGCCGAGGATCTGGCCGCGCTTCTGGCTGACCAGCTGCAGCGCCCGCGAGGTGTAGTCCGATCGGTACGGAGATCTCGACCGCGAGGATCGGCTCGAGCAGCACCGGCTCGCAGCTCTTGAGGCCTTCGCGCAAGGCGAGCGCGGTCGCCATCCGGAACGCGATCTCCGAGCTGTCGACGCTGTGGAACTGGCCATCGAACAGCGTGACGCTGACGTCGACCACGGGGAAGCCGAGCGGACCGCGCTGCAGGAAGTCGCGGGCGCCGGCCTCGACCGCCGGGATGTACTGGCGCGGCACGGCGCCGCCAACGATCTTGTCGACGAATTCGAAGCCTTCGCCGCGCTGGCGCGGCCGGATCTCGAGCTTGACGTCCCCGAACTGGCCGTGGCCGCCACTCTGCTTCTTGTGGCGGCCGTGGCTCTGGGTGCTCTTGCGGATGGTTTCCCGATAGGCGGTATGCGGCGGCCGGCCCTCGACCCCGATGTGGTACTTGGAGCGCAGACGGTCGAGCGCCACCCGCAGGTGCATCTCGCCCTGGCCCCAGAGCAGGCTCTGCTGCAGTTCCGGGTCCTGCTCGAAGCGCAGGCTCGGGTCCTCGTCGGTGAGCTTGCCGAGCGCCGCCGACAGCTTGACCTCGTCGTTGCGGTTCTCGGCCCGCAGCGCGAAGGCGTACATCGGCGCCAAGGGCTCGGCGACCGGTAGCGCGACCGGGGCAGGGCCGGTGCCATTGGCGAGCGTTTGCCCGGTCTTGGCCTCCTCGAGGCGGCCGAGCCCGACGATCTCGCCGGCGCCGGCGGCCGGCACGTTGTTGTGCTGGGCGCCGAACATCCGGTAGACGCCGCCGACCCGCATGCCGCCGAGCGTCATGCCGTCCTTGACCTCGCCCGCCCACACCCTGGCCAGACAGAGCTTGCCGGCGTGCGGCAGGTGGTAGTTCTTAAGCACCTGGACCAGCGTGTCGCCGGACGGATCGACCCCGACCCTGGCCGCTGCCACCGCCGCCGGCGGGGTTTCCCTGAGCAGCGCCTCGAGCAGGCGGCGCACGCCCATCTCGCGCTCGGCCACGCCCATGAACACCGGCACGATCTGGTCGGCGCCGAGCGTCTTTTGCATGTGGCGCAGGATGTCCTCGGCCGGCGGCTCCTGTTCCTCGAGCAGCATCTCCATCAGGTCGTCGTCGAAGTCGGCGAGCGTCTCCAGCATCTCGGTGCGCGCCGCCTGCTCGCGCTCGCGATACTCGTCCGGCAGGGCGATCAGCGCCGAGGGCGCGCCGTCGTTGTAGCTGTAGGCCTGCTCGGTCACGAGGTCGATGTAGCCGACCAGGCTGTCGGCGCGGCCGATCGCGTACTGATGCGGCACGACCGGCCGGTCGGACAGATCGCGCAGGCTCTGCAGAAGGTCGCGGTAGGCGACCTCGGAGCGGTCCATCTTGTTGATGAAGATCAGATGCGGGATCTGGTGCGCGTCCAGGAACTTGAGCAGCGGCGAGACGGTGATCATGCGCTCCAGGACCGGCTCGACCACGACCACGGCGGCGTCGACGCCGAGCAGGACGCTGCGGACCTCCTGAGCGAAGTCGACGGTGCCGGGGCAGTCGAGCACGGTCACGACCAGGCCTTCGTGCTCGATCGTGGCGGCATTGACCTCGGTGCTCATCTGGCGCTCGCGCGCCTCGGGCGAGGCGTCGCCGACGGTGTTGCCCTCGCTGGTCCTGCCCTTGCGGGCGGTGGCACCGGCGACGAACAGCAGGCTCTCGAGCAGCGTGGTCTTGCCCGTGCCGTTGGGGCCGACGATGGCGACATTCCGGACCGAATCAACCGCGGCCATGGCAGTCTCCCTGGGTTGCTGCTCCCGCCGTCTGGACTGGGCTTCACCACCTCGGGGGCAGTGCCGACGGCCCTTACTCGACCGCCCAATTTCGACAAGCCGGGCTTCGATGGCAACCGGAAAGTCAGCAGGAAGCCGCGACCACCTCCTAAGCCCCGGCGCGCTCGAGCGCCTCCGCGGCTTCCAGCCAGCGGCGCTCGGCGGCTGCGAGGGCGCCGTCGAGCACCGCCTCGCGCTTCAATAGCGCTGCCAGCTCGTCGCCCGGCAGCCGATAGGTGGCACCGTCCGCGAGCCTCGCGGCCAGCGCGGTCCGCTCGGCGCTCAGGCGGCCGAGCTCGCGCTCGGCGGCCTTGGCCGTCTGGCGCAGCGGCGCGAGCTCGGCGCGCAGCGCAGCCCCGCGCTGGCGCCCGGCCCGCCTGACGTTCGGCGCCGGCGCCGATGCCGCCGAACGATCGGCCGCCGGGCCGGCGAGCAGGCGCTGGTAGTCGTCGAGATCGCCATCGAACGGCTGCACCCGCCCGCCGGCCACCAGCCAGAGGCGATCGGCGGTGACCTCGACGAGGTGGCGGTCGTGGCTGATCAGCAGGACCGCGCCCGGGAACTCGTTGATCGCCTCGACCAGGGCCGCGCGCGAGTCGATGTCGAGATGGTTGGTGGGCTCGTCGAGCACCAGGATCTGGGGTTCCTGCGCGCTGATCAGGGCGAGCGTCAGGCGCGCCTTCTCGCCGCCCGAGAGCAGGCCTGCCCGCAGCTCCGCCTTTTCGCCGCTCAGGCCGAAGGCGCCGAGGCGGGCGCGCAGGCGCTGCGGAGGCTGGTCGGGCAGGGCCTCGGCCAGATGCCGGAGCGCGCTCCGCTCCGGCTGCAGCTCCTCGATCTGATGCTGGGCGAAATAGCCGACCCGGAGCTTCGGCGCCCGCACGATCTCGCCCGCCAGCGGCGCGAGGCGGCCGGCGAGCAGCTTGGCGAAGGTCGACTTGCCGTTGCCGTTGGCGCCGAGCAGCGCGATCCGGTCGTCGGGGTCGATCCGCAGATCGAGGCGCTCGAGCACGACCTGCGGGCCGTAGCCCGCCTCGACGTCCGCGAGCGTGATCAGGGGCGGCGGCGGAATCGCGGGCTTGGGGAAGCGCAGCACCACGTCCGGCGCGCCCAGCACCTCGGCGATCGGCTCGAGCCTGGCCAGCGCTTTGAGGCGGCTCTGCGCCTGGCGCGCCTTGCTCGCCTTGTAGCGGAAGCGGTCGACGAAGGCCTGCATGTGCTTGCGCTTGGCCTCCTGCTTGGCCCGCTCCTTGGCCTGCAGCAGGCTCTTCTCGCGCCGCACCCGCTCGAAGGCGTCGTAGCCGCCGGCGTAGGTCGTGAGCTTGAGCTGGTCGAGGTGGATGATCTGCTCGGGCACCCGGTTGAGCAGATGGCGGTCGTGGCTGACCAGGAGCAGGGTGCGCGGGTAGCGCAAGAGATAGTCCTCGAGCCAGAGGCTGGCCTCGAGATCGAGATGGTTGGTCGGCTCGTCGAGCAGCAGGAGGTCCGGCTCCGCGAACAGCACGGCGGCGAGCGCCACCCGCATCCGCCAGCCGCCCGAGAAGCTCGAGAGCGGACGCGTCTGGGCCGCCTCGTCGAAGCCGAGCCCGGCCAGGATCGCGCTCGCCCGGGCGGGCGCGGCATGGGCGCCGATGTCGGCGAGCCGGGTCTGGATCGCCGCGATCTCGGCCGGATCGCGGGCGCTCTCGGCGGCGTCCAACAGCCGCGCGCGCTCGACGTCGGCATCGAGCACCGCCTCGCGCGGGCTCATCTCGCCGCCCGGCGCCTCCTGCGCGACCGTGCCGACGCTGGCGCCGCGCCGCAGCCGCACCTCACCGGCATCCGGGCCGATCTCTCCCCGGATCAGGCCGAGCAGCGTGGTCTTGCCGCTGCCGTTGCGGCCGACCAGGCCGACCCGATGCCCGGCCGGCAGACGGACGCTCGCATGCTCGAGCAGGAGCCGGCCGCCGATTCGCAAGGTGACGTCGTTCAGATGCAACATGGCGGGCGCGACATAGCACGCCCGGGCGTCCCGCCCAATCCCCGGCCGGCATCGTCCGTCTTAGCGGTAAGCCTCGCCGCCGCCTCGCGGCTGACCTGAACGTGAAGCGGCGTGAACCGGAAATCGCAGTAGACTAGCTGGGCGGCCCCGCCAATTCCTCCGTCGTCGCGATTTCCGACCCACCTCCACAGTATAAATTGTCGCATGTACTCTGGTGTACTTAGTATCACCGGCAGGTAACGGGTTCGTGTGCCGATCGTGAATTGATAATCTTGGGCGCTACGACATATCGTCGATCCAGCGGTGCTTGCCGCGCTGGTGGAAACGGAACTCCGAGGGGAATGTGACATGAAAACGTTGCTGGCGACGACGATCGTCTCCGGGATGCTGATCGCTCCGGCGTTCGCGATGTCGGACATGAGCTGCGCCGACTTCACCGCCATGGACTCGAGCGGACAGATGGCCGCGATGGATTCGATGTCTTCCGGCATGAAGTCCGGCTCCGACGCGATGGCATCGGATGCCAACTCGTCCGACAAGATGGCTTCCTCGGACAGCATGGGTTCGGACAAGATGGCCGTCACGGCCGAGAGCGTCGCCCAGGCCTGCGCCGGCCAGCCCGACATGATGGTCCACGACGCCATGGAGAAGGCCAAGATGGGCAAGTAGCCCATCGATCGACCGTGGCGGAGGGGCGCGCTCTGCCCCTCCGCAGGCACCTCGCCCGCCACCGGCGTGAGCGACCATGAGCGCGATTGACCAGGACCTCGCAATGCCGCCGCAGGCATTGGCGTCCGATGAGCGCGTCGTCCGGCAGCACCGGCTTTCGACCCGCCTTTGGCATTGGACCAACGCGCTCGCGTTCTTCGTGCTCCTGATGAGCGGGCTCATGATCTTCAATGCCCATCCGCGCCTCTACTGGGGTCAGTATGGCGCCAATCCCGATCCCGCCTGGCTCGAGATCGGCAACCACGGGCGGCAGGGCTTCCTGCGGATAGGCGGCCTCGAGATCGACACCACGGGCGTCCTCGGGGTCTGGAAGGCCCGAAACGGCCAGTTGCAGGCGCGCGCGTTTCCGTCCTGGGCGACGATCCCGCCCAGCTACGACCTGGCCCTTGCCCGCCGCTGGCATCTGACCTTCGCCTGGCTGTTCGCGGGCGGCATCCTGCTCTACGGCCTCTGGAGCCTCCCCAACGGCCATCTGCGGCGCGATCTCGCCCCGGCGCCGGCGGAGCTGAAACCCGCGCACCTCCTCCACGACATCAAGCAGCACGCGACCTTGAACTTCCCCAAGGGCGAGGCCGCGCGCCATTACAACACGCTGCAAAAGCTCGCCTATCTGGGCGTCCTTGGCTTCCTGATCCCGCTCATGATCCTCGCGGGCCTGACGCTTTCGCCCGCGATGACCGCCGCCTGGCCCTGGCTGCTCGATCTGTTCGGCGGCCGCCAGTCGGCCCGCTCGATCCATTTCATCACGGCTTGCTGCTGATCCTGTTCGTTCTCGTCCATCTCGCGATGGTGGTGCTGGCCGGGCCCTTCAACGAGGTCCGCTCGATGATCACCGGCCGCTACCGCCTGCCGGGGGAGAAGCCCGAGTGGCGAAGATCCTCCTGGCCCGCCGGCGCCTGCTCTCGTCGCTCGCTCTGGGCGGCTCCACGGCACTGCTGTCGGGCTGCGACCGGCTCAGCCAGAGCCCGACCTTCCAGGACCTCCTGGCCTCGGGCGAATGGCTGAGCTACCGCGTGCAGCGGCTGCTCGGCGGCTCCGCGCTGGCGCGCGAATATGCCCAATCAGACATGTCGCCGGAGTTCCGCACCAACGGCAATACCCGGCCGCGCAGCGCCGACTGGAGCCACCAGGCGGCCGCGGACTTCGCCAACTATCGGCTCGCGGTCGACGGACTGGTCGAAGCGCCGCGCTCCTTCTCGCTGGCCGAGCTCCGCGCCATGCCGGCGCGCACGCAGATCACGCGCCACGACTGCGTCGAGGGCTGGAGTGCGATCGGCAAATGGACCGGCGTGCCGCTCAAAGCCGGTGGTCGACGCCTTGCATCGTCCAGACTGCGCACCGCAGCACCCCTACTACGAGAGCATCGATCTGTCGAGCCTTCACAACGCCTACGGCCTGAACGACGGCGTCCTGCCGATCGGCCACGGCGCGCCGCTGCGCCTTCGGGTCGAGCGCCAGCTCGGCTACAAACACGCGAAATTCATCATGCACATCGAGGCGGTCGCCAGCCTCGCCGGGATCGGTCAGGGCCGGGGCGGCTTCTGGGAGGACGTGGCCGACTACGACTGGTATGCGGGGATCTGAGCGGAGCAAGCCCCGTGAAGCCAAGTCGACAGGCGTGGGATTGCGCCGCAAAAGCGCTGTATGCAATTTCCGAGGACGATTTACACATGAAGGAGCGGCGCGATGCGGACCAACATCGAGATCGACGACGCGCTCCTTGCCGAGGCGATGGCGGCAACCGGGCTCAAGACCAAGCGCAAGGTGGTCGAGGCGGGTCTACGGCTGCTCGCGCGGCAAAAGCGGCAGGCCGACGCCCGCAAGCTGTTCGGCCACGTCCGATGGGAGGGTGATCTCCATCGCGAGCGTCTTGATGGGCCGGACCCTCCCGACCGAGACCCATGAGAGTGTTCGTCGACAGCTCGGTATGGGTCGACCACCTGCGTGGCGCACGGACACGCGAGACCGCCGTATTCGACGCAGTGCTTGCTTCCTTGGACCCGAAGCGCAAGCAGGACGAGCGCCAGGCCGGCGTCAGTCTCCTCGTCGGCGACCTCGTTCTGTGTGAAGTCCTGCGTGGCATACTTTCGAGCTGGTGGTGGTCGGGGGGATCGATCTGGCGCTGCGGGCGGCCGATCACTATCGTGCGTTGCGGCGCCTCGGAATCACGCTACGCAAGACGATCGATCTTCTGATCGGCACCTACTGCATCGCCCAGGATTGCGATTTGCTGCACAACGATCGGGACTTCGATCCGATGAGCGAGCATCTGGGGCTGCGGACGCTCTGAGGCGCGCTCAAAGGAACCGTTCCTCGCTCTCGCGCGGGCGCCGACGGTTGCGCTATATCCCGTGGTAGTCGCGGTACCAGGCGACGAAGCGCGGCAGACCATCCTCGATCGGGGTTTTCGGCTCGAAGCCGAGATCGCGGCGGCTGGCTTCGATGTCGGCAAAGGTCCTGACGACGTCGCCCTGCGGCAAGGGCGCGAGCCGGATCTCGGCCTCAATGCCGAACGCCTGCTCGAGCACCGCCACGAACCGACGCAGGGCCACCGGGCGGTGGCTGCCGAGGTTGTAGATCCGGTGCGGCGCGGCATCGCCCATCGCCGGCGGCCGGTCGAGGGCTGCGAGCACGCCGGCCACGACGTCGTCGATGGCGGTGAAATCGCGCTCCATCTCGCCCTGGTTGTAGAGCGTGATCGGCCGGCCGGCGGCGATCGCGTCGGCAAACAGGAAGTACGCCATGTCCGGCCGCCCCCAGGGGCCGTAGACCGTGAAGAAGCGCAAGCCCGTCGCGGGCAGGCGGTAGAGGTGGCTGTAGCAGTGGCTGAGCAGCTCATCCGCGCGCTTGGTCGCGGCGTAGAGCGAGATCGGCTGGTCGACCCGGTCCTCGACCGCGAACGGGACCTTCGTGTTGCCGCCGTAGACCGAGCTCGAGCTCGCGTAGACCAGATGACGGAGCCCCGGCAGCTCGTGCCGGCAGACCTCGAGGATCACCATGTGGCCCTGAAGGTTGCTGTGGACGTAGTCGAAGGGAGCGGTGAGCGAATGGCGGACGCCCGCCTGCGCGGCCAGGTGGACGACGCCCGAGATCGCGTCCCGGTGGCGGCGGGCGAGCGCCGTGATCGCCCCCTGATCGGCGATGTCGGCCGGCTCGAAGGCAAAGCCCGTCTGCGCGCACAGGCGCTCGAGCCGCGCCCGCTTGAGCGCCGGATCGTAGTAGCTGTTCAGGTTGTCGACGCCGAGCACCGCCTCGCCGCGCGCGAGCAGGGCCAGGCTCACGTGGTAGCCGATGAAGCCGGCGCTGCCGGTGACCAGAATCATAGGCCCTCAATCAGCATGGAAACGCCCCTCCTGCGGGCGGGCCGCTTTGAGCGGCCGGATGTGAGCTCAGCGTTCGGCCGCTACCCGCCGGCAG
>CAWCRU010000009.1:0-257713 GCA_963798075.1 uncultured Alphaproteobacteria bacterium
ACCAGGGTCTGGGTCTCGCCCTGCTGGCCACGGAACGCCTCGTCGATCTCGGGCACGTCCAGCATCGCGGGATCGAAGACCGCGTGCCGGCCGACCATGCCCTTGTCCGGCAGCATCAGCGAGCCGCCGGTCGCCTCGATCAGGAGCGCCTCGACCTTGGTCGCGCACTCGAGGCGCCACATGGTGCTGCGCGGCAGGACGATGTAGTCGCCGGCCCGGAACTCGAGATGGCCGTAGTCGCAATAGAGGTCGCCCGCGCCCGCGTGGATGAAGATCAGCTGATCGCCGTCGGCGTTGCGCGCCAGATGGTCCATCTTCATCGGCGCCCGCCAGAAGGCGAGCTTGACGTGGGGGTTGTGCAGGACGACCGGTGCGTCCCAGGGCGAACCCGTGCCGTCCGCGATCCGGTTGAGATCGAAGCAGCGCGGCCTGAGCGGCCCCTCCCAGTCGATCCAGCCGGTCGGCGGATGCTTGTGGTACATGTGGGTCGCCGGGCCGAAGAAGCCCTCCTTGCCGAGCTCGCGCTCGAAGGTCCCGGACGGGAAATCGGCATGCGCCTGCCGCGAGGCGCGCCCCTGGCTCAGGGGATAGGAAAGGTAGTGCCGGTTCGCCATCGACCCGCTCCGCCAGTTGCGCGCTCCAGCGCCGGGTCCGGTCCCGGGCGCACCGGAGCGCCGATCGGTTGAAAGGACGATCCCGGGCCGACTATCGGCACGCCAGGCGCTGGTTTCAAGGCCTTTGCGTTGCCGGCCGCGGGCGCATCAGGCGGGCGGGGCGTCGGGCTGGCGCTCCGGCGCGGCGCGCGCGAAGGCGTCGAGCTGGCGGCAGCGCTCGTCGATCCTGCGGATGGTCGGGTAGGGAGCGAGATCGCACGCGTAGCGCCGGGCGTTGTAGACCTGCGGCACGAGGCAGAGATCGGCCAGGCTCGGCGCGTCGCCGACCGAGAACGCACCGGCCGAGTCCGCGAGCATCGCCTCGAGCGGGCCGAAGCCTTCGGCGATCCAATGCCGATACCAGGCCATGCGCCTGGCCTCGTCCAGACCGAGCTCGTGCTCGAGATGGTTCAGCACCCGGGTGTTGTTGAGCGGGTGGATCTCGCAGGCGATCGCGACCGCGAGCGCGCGCGACTTGCAGCGGCCGGGCAGATCCTTGGGCAACAGCGCCGGCTCCGGATAGCGCTCCTCGAGGTAGTTGAGGATCGGCAGCGACTGGGTGAGCAGGGCCCCCTCGTCCTCGAGCACCGGCACGAGGCCCTGCGGGTTGATCGCGAGGAACGCGGGCTCGCGCTGCGCTCCCTTGCGCAGATCGACCGCGCTCTGCTCGAAGCTCAGGCCCTTGAACTCGAGCGCGATCCGCACCCGATAGGCAGCCGAGCTCCGCCAGTAGCCGTAGAGCCGCATGGTCGTCCCCCCTCGCCTTCCCGTCGGGCAAGCTTCGCACGCCGCGCTCGCCCTGACCAGCCGGAGCGCCATGAAAGAAAAACCCCGGCCGAGGCCGGGGCCAAAGTGCGCTGGGAGGGGATCACGAGGCAGGCAAGGCGGTGGGACGCGGGTGCCGGGGCGACGCTGCGTCGACCACCTGCAGCTGGCTTCGGGATAGAACGAGCCCGGCGCGCCAGGAAGCCGGTCCGCAACGCCCGCCGACCCCGCGCGCGGGTTGCGGCTCCTACATCGTGAGGCGGGCAATCCCCTTTACCCGCCGCCCCGCGCGCGCGGGTTGCGGGCGGCCGCCCCGACCTCTAGGGTAGGCTTGCAGCGGAGGTCGCCATGGCTTGGGCGCTCGGGCGGAGGTGGAGCTTTTGGGTCCTGGTCGGAGCGCTGGCCGGCTGCGGCTCGGCGCCGCCGGCGGCCGGTCCCGACTATGTGCAAAGCGCCGCGGGCGGCTACGTTCTGGCAGCACCGCCGCCCGGCATGAGCGTCCGGATCGGCTCGAAGCCCCTCTTGAATGCAGCGGACGCTGGCACGGCGAGCGATGGGGGAGCGGCCGCCAGCGCGCGCTGACCCGCCCTCCCGCCGAGCCAGGACCGGAGATCACATGGCCAAGATCCGCATCATGTTTTCCCGCTTCTCGGCGTTCTACAGCCCCCTGATCGCGACCGCGGCCGGGGGCTTTCTCGAGGCGGACGGGCTCGAGGCCGAGTTCTCGCTCGCGGGTCCGGGCCGGGCCGGGCGCGACGGTCTGGCCGAGGGCAGCCTCGATCTGATCCAGTCGGCGCCGTCGGCGAGCTGGGGACCGCTCGAGCGGAGCGAGCTGTCCGACATCGTCCATTTCGCCCAGATCAACCAGCGAGATGGCTTCTTCATCGCCGGCCGGCGGCCCGATCCGGAGTTCGCCTGGGGCAAGCTCGCGGGCGCGCGCGTGCTGGCGGACCACGGCGGCCAGCCGCTCGCGATGCTGAAGTACGCCTTGCACAGGCAAGAGGTCGACTTCGCGAGCCTGCAGGCGATCGACGCCGGTCCGCCGGATGCCATGATCGCCGCCTTCCGCCGGGGCGAGGCCGACTACGTCCACCTCCAGGGGCCGGCACCGCAGCAGCTCGAGCACGAAGGCGTGGGCCATGTGCTCGCCTCGGTCGGCGCGGCGATCGGCCCGGTCGCGTTCAGCAGCCTCTGCGCGACCCGCCGCTGGCTCGAGACGGACCTGGCGTGCGCCTTCGTGCGCGCCTTCCAGAAGTCCAGGAGCTGGGCCGCGACCGGCCCGGCCGACGCGATCGCCAAGGCCGAGGCGCGCTTTTTTCCCAATACCGACCAGGCGGTGTTGGCGCGTACCATCGCCGCCTACCAGCGTCTCGGCTGTTGGCAGGGCGCGCTCGAGATCCCGCGCGACGCCTACGAGGTGGCGCTCGACGTGTTCCAGCACAGCCGCCTGATCGCCCGCCGCCACCCCTACGCGGCGGTGGTCGTCCCGCCACCGGCCGGCCGACAATCGAGCGTGAGCACCGAATAAATCCCGCTATGATCTGCCGGCATCGGTCGTTCCTCTGCTTCGGCATAAGTCTCTGTCGCAGAAGGGGGCATCACCTAGGTCCGGCCAATCTCGTCGGCATGGGTTTGGGTTGGCCTCAGGGCGGCTGGCGAGGGTGGGCCCGAGCCGACTGCCGGGCCCAGCTCGGAGAGCGACCTTCGCGGGATCACGACCCGACCTCGGCCTCGAGACATGGAGGAAGCGATGCGAGCGTTGCCTTCCGCCTTCGCAGCCGCGGTCAGCGTGCTTTTGGCGTCCTGTCACTCGCTTGGGCCGACCGCGTCGCCACCCGCCAACCTCAGTGATGTCTTCGTCCTGCCCGACGGCGCGGCCGCCTGGGCGGTGGGCGATTCCGGAACGATCCTGCACACGACCGACGGCGGCCAAACCTGGCGCCGGCAGGCAGTTCCCTTCGGCCAAGCCGAGCAATCGCGCCAGGCGGCGGCGCCCGATCTCCTCTCGGTTCAATTCCTGTCCGATGGACGACGGGGCTGGGCGGCGGGCTCGGATGGTGTGATTCTCGCCACCTCCGATGGCGGCCAGAGCTGGAACCTGGAGCTGAGCTACGCGGGCATCGCGCTTCGGGCGGTCCAGTTCCTCGAGGACGGCCGGCGCGGCTGGGTCGTGGAGGGGACGGCTACATCTTCGCCACCTCCGATGGCGGCCAGAGATGGGAGCGACAGGCGAGCGGCACCCCAGCCAGGCTCTACGCCGTCCAGTTCCTCGACGACGGTCTGCGCGGCTGGGCGGTCGGATGGGATGGCCTGATCACGCAAACCTCGGACGGCGGCCGGAGCTGGCGCGTTCAGACCAGGCGCACCAGAGCCGAGCTCAGCGCAATTCAGTTCCTGCCGGACGGGCTGCGTGGCTGGGTCCTCGGTCTCGGCGCGATCATGGCAAGCTCCGATGGCGGCCAGAGCTGGGTGCTGCAGCCGGTTCCTGCCGGGGCCGTGCTGACCGCGCTCGACTTCGTGGCGGACGGCCTTCGCGGCTGGGCGGTAGGCTCTCGGGGCACGATCCTCGCGACCACTGATGGCGGGCAGACCTGGGAGCCGCAGGCGAGCGGCACCAGGGCCTCGCTCGCTGCGGTCCAGTTCCTCGAAGACGGCCGGCACGGCTGGGCGGTGGGCGAGAGCGGCACGATCCTCGCGACCCAGAATGGTGGCGAGACCTGGCGGCCGCAGAACGAGCCCGCCGGCGGCCGAACCACCGGCGTTCTGGCCCTGCTCGAAGCCAGGCAAAAGGCCACTCTGACGACCCCGAGAACCCTCTTGCCCGGCAAGCTGCGCCGGCGGCTCGTGCCGACCTAACCGAGCACGGAAAAGCTGCTCTCGGGGTTGATCGCGCGCCGGCGCGAGTAGAAGCCGACATCGATCGTGCGGTCGATGTGGGCGAGGTGGAACTGGAGCGGCTCGCGGTCGTGGTCCCGGCCCTGCTCGCAGGCGGCGATCAGCTCGGCCATCATGGCGGCCGCGACGCCCGCGTTCTTGAACTGGTTGCCGCTGGTGCCGACCGCCATGTAGAAGCCCGCAAGGTCGGACTTGTCGTAGATCGGGATCCAGTCCTCGGTCACGTCATAGAGGTCGACCACGCCCTTGAGCGGGCTCGAGACCGGCAGGCCCCTGATCCGCTGGGCGACCCTTTGCACCTGGACCTGCCATTGTTCGGAAAAGTTGCGGTCGAAGTCATCGGGGTCGACCCATTCGCGCGGGTCGCAGGGCGGGTCCTCGCTGCCGATCAGGATGTGGTTGCCGATCTCCGGCCGGCAGTAGCAGCCGACGTCGCTGTCGGAGGTCACCAGCCCCGCCCGCTCGAAGTCGAAGCCCTTCGGGAACGGCACGTGCGCCACCTCCTGCTTGAGCGCCCGGGTCTTGATCCGCATGCCCTCCTCGACCCCTGCCATGCGGTTGATCTTGGCCGAATGGGGCCCCGTGACGTTGACCACGACCGGGGCATCGATCGTCTCGCCCGAGGCCAGCGTGACGCCCTGGACGCGGCCATTCGCCTGCCGGATCGCCACGACCTCGCTGTTGAAGCGGAACTCGGCGCCCTTGGCCTCGGCGGCGCGCTCGGCGTTGTGGGCGGCCAGCTGCGGGTCGTTCACGTAGCCCGCGAGCGGGAAGAAGATGCCGCCCGCGAGCTCGCCGTCGGGCTCGCCGAAGGCCGGATCGTCGGGCCGCTTGGGCGGGCCGAACCGGCCGAGCTCATAGAACGGCAGGCGCGCCCCGATCTGCTCGGGGCCCCAGTCCTCCCAGGGGATGCCGAGCGCATCCATGTTGCGACAGATCGCGCGCAGATGCCCGTTCGCCTCGGTCTTCATGACCAGGCAACCGCATTGTTCGAACTTGGCGAGGCCGCGTTCGTCCGCGACTGCGAGATAGCCCTGCCAGTCGTCCCAGTAATAAAAACCCTCGTAGGCGAGCGCTGCGCCATCCAGGGTCGAGTAGTGGGTGCGGATGATCGCGCAGGACGCGCCGGTCGAGCCGTAGCCCGCGGCCGGCAGCTTGTCGAGATTGAGGGTCCGCCAGCCGCGCCTGGCGAGCTCATAGGCGACACAGGCGCCGATGATCCCGGCGCCGATGATGATCGCGTCGTAGGTCCTGCTCATGGCTCGGCCCGCCTCCCCTGCTCCGCTTTCAGATCTCGGCCCGCCCCCTGCTCCGCTTCCAGATCTCGGCTCAATGCGGGCATGCGTCAACCTTGGCGGCCGGCCGCCAAGGCGCTAAGGATCGCTCGACGGCGCGCCATCGGGCAAGCGGCAAGAGGGCAAGATCATGGACGAGCTGAGCGAGCGGGCGGCGGCACTGCATCAAGACGCCCTGGTCTGGGACAGCCACGCCTGCCTGCCGCTGCACCCCGATGCCGACCTTGGCGCGCTCGAGCGGCACCGCGCGAACGGGGTCGATTTCGTCTCGATCAACATCGGCATGGACATGAACCCCCTGCCCCAGATCATGGCGGTGATCGCGAGCTTTCGCGCGCAGCTGCGGGCGAGGTCCGACAAATTCGTCGCGGTCCTCGACGCGAGCGACGTGCTGCGCGCCAAAGCCCAGGGCAAGCTCGCCGTGGCCTTCGATCTCGAGGGCGGCGTGCCGCTCGGCGAACGGCCGGAGATGGTCCAGCTGTTCTATGACCTGGGCGTCCGCCAGATCCACCTCGCCTACAACCGGAACAACAGGATCGGCGGCGGCTGCTACGACGACGACATCCCGCTCTCGGACCTCGGCCGGCGCGTGGTCGAAGCGATCAACGAGGCCGGCATGCTGATGGACTGCTCGCACACCGGCTACCGCACCAGCCTCGACATCATGGCGGCCTCGAGCGCGCCCGTGATCTACAGCCACGCCAACCCGCGAGCCCTCGCCGACAACGGGCGCAACATCAAGGACGAGCAGATCGACGCCTGCATCGCCACCGGCGGCGTGGTCTGCGTCAACGGCGTCGGCCGCTTCCTCGGCGATCCGGACGCCGGCACGACCGCGATCCTTCGCCACATCGACTACCTCGTCCAGCGGGTCGGCGCCGATCACGTCGGGCTCGGCGTCGACTACGAGTACGATCTCGGCCTCGACCAGGATCCGCCGGGATATGAGCCTGCCTACTGGTTTCCGCCCGAGCACGGCTACGGCAAGAAGGGCGGCAAAATCAAGATCGCCGCGCCCGAGCAGTTCCCGGAGATCACCCTTGGCCTGCTCGGCATGGGCTATGCCGAGGCCGACGTCCGCAAGATCCTGGGCCAGAACATGCTGGCGCTCGCCCGGCGGGTCTGGCGCCCGGCCGGGGCCTGATCACTTCCGGCGCGCCGGTCGCCGGCGGCGGCTCACGGGTGGCTGGCGCGCATCGCTGCCGGCTGGCCCGGGAGCTTGAGGGTCTTGCCGGTGTTGGTCACCGTGGCGCCATCGACCTTGAGGATCGAGACGTTGCCGTCGAGGAAATTGCCGACGTAGAGGTGGCTGCCGTCCTGGCTGAACACGGCGCCCTCGGGCAAGGCGCCGACCTCCACCTCGCCGGTCTTGGTGACCTTTTTGCCCTCGATCGTCAGGACCGCGACCTTGCCGATGGGGTTGGCAAACCAGGCGTCCTTCGGCACGCCGCCGCTGCCGTTCAGGAGCACGGCGGCCGCGATCTTGCCGGTCGGGCTGATCGCGAAGCCCTCGGGCGCGTCGCCGACCACGACCTTGTCGATTGCCCGCGGCGGGTCGGCCGTAAGGTCGATCACGGTCACCGTGTCGACCTGGCCGTCGGACGTGCCGGCGTTGCCGTTGTCGGCGGTCAGCGCGAGCTTGCCGTCCGGCGTGATCGCGAGATTGTACGGCCAAAGCCCGACCGCGATGTCGTAGCCGTCGTAGCTGACCTTCTGGCCGTCGATCGCCAGCACGGCGACCTTGTGGTCGGGGAACTTGGCCGCGAGCGCCCGTTTGCCGTCGGGCGTGATCGCGACGGCCGCGACCTGGGTCCCCATGTCGACGGTATCCACCAGCTTCACCTCTTTGCCGTCGATCGAGAGCACGCTGATCGAGTTGCCGGCACGATTCGCGACCAGGGCGAGATCGCCCGCGGCGTTGATCGCGAGCCCCGAGGGCTGCTTGCCGGCCTCGAGGGTGTCGATGAGCGCGGGCGGCTTGGCCGCGAGATCGATCACATACAGCTTGTTGTCCGGCACCGTCTTCCAGAGGTTGCCGTCCGCGACCCAGGCCATTGCGTTGGTCGCGATCGCGAGGGTCTCGTCGGGGGTGATCGCGAGATTGGTCGGCGGCCCGAAGACCGAGTTCATCAGCGGCAGACTGGCGACGATCTTGGGGGCGCCCGGGTCGGTCCCGATGTCGACGATCGAGATCGAATCGTCGCCCGGTGCCGAGGTGACGACCTTACCGGCATCGTCCCAGGTGACCTTCTGATCGTTGCCCACGATCATCATCTCGGCATGCGCGATCGCCGGCAGGGCGGCCGTCATCGCCACTGCGGCATAGGAAGAGATGGAGCGCCTGGTCATCATCATCGGCCTCCGCTGCCCTGCTGGCCTTGGCCGGTTGATCCGGCCGGCACCGCGCGCGTCGCGTTCTTTGCTAAAGCTCCGGGCCCGTCGCGCGCCTTCTGGTTGCTGACTATGGCCGCAGGCGGCGGGCTTCACAACCCCGTTCGCGCTCGCGCCCGGCCCCGCAGGCGACCCCGCTAGTCTCCCTGTTCGGCGCGGTGCGCCGCCGCCATCGCGCCGAGCGTCGGAAAGCGGAAATCGGGCCGGACCTCGGCCTCTGGCGGCCGGGTCGCACCATGGCCCTCCTCGCCCGCCCGCCGGTGGATCCAGCAGGTGGCGAGCCCGAAGCGCTTGGCCGGGATGTGGTCGTGGTAGAGCGATTCCGCGGTGTGCAGGATCTGCTCCTTGGCGATGCCCTGCTCGGCGAGCCTCGCAAGCAGATACTCGAAGTTGCGCGGGTCGGGCTTGTAGGAGCCGATGTCCTGGGCGGTAAAGACGGCATCGAACGCGACCTCGAGCTTCTTCTCGCTGTGCGCGAAGGAGGTGCGGTCGACGTTCGAGAGGATCACGAGGCGATAGTGCCGCTTGAGATAGGCGAGCGCCTCGGCGCTGTCCGCAAACGCCGGCCAATCCTTGATCGAGGCGCCGAACGCCTGCGCCGCCTGCGGGTCGGGCGCGACGTCGAACTGCGCCGCGATGCGGCCATGGACGCGCGCGAGCAGCTCCGGATAGAGCAGATCCGGGGTCGCTGCCTGCTGCGGCGCTTCCGCGGCGGCGAAGGCGGCCAGGATCTGCTCGCGGCTGGCCCTGCTCCCCGCCTGCTCGAGCCACGGCCCGAGCGCCGCCACGATGCCGCTCTCCCAGTCGATCAAGGTGCCGTAGCAATCGAAGGTCAGGACCGAATAGTCGGAAAGCCGCATGCCGCCCCCTCCCCGCGTCCGCGCGCTGCCGACTTTTGCGTTTGTAGGCGTCGAGGTTTTGCCTATAGCCTACTCGATCATGGACCGATAGGGGGGCCTGCCCCGAGCGGCGATCGTGCGGGAGGCTCGGCAACTGGGGCGTCGCGGCAATGACCTCGGGCGGTTTGCGGGATCTCGTGGCGGACGCCTGGCAAGCCCCGTTCGGCGCGGCCGCCATGATCCTGGCGTGCGCAATCGCGTATGCCTTGATTCGCTGGTCGACGCGGGCGATCCTAGGTCGGCTGGTTCTAAGCTCCAAGCAATGGTATGCGCGCGTGCGCGCTGCTGAGCGAGCCCGATCCCTGCACAGTCGGGATTTGCCGGTCGATCACCGCGGGAACGGTGCCGAGCCGGAGCGGACGGATAATGACGTTCGGATATAAGTTCATCGAGATTTTACTTCTCGTAGTTGCGTTGTCACTGCTGCATGCGTGGTTGCGCCGGCGTTTGCTGGCAATCGCGGCGCCGTTCCGCTACGATTTGGCAGTGCGGGGCGAGCGGCTCTTGCTTGATGATCGGTTAGCTTCTCAACACCGAGAGATCGTATCGTTTTGTCTGGACGTGGCGTATAGCGGTTGGTTCATGCCGTTGTTGGCGATAAGCTTCATCGTCATTACTATCTATCAACAGGCAAAGTGGCTGTTTTGTAAAATTACCGACAAGCCCGAAAGTACATCGTTATTTGCCAGCCTTCCCGACCCAGAGCTGCGATCGGAATTCCGCTTCATTTTATTGACGTTTCTTGTCTCTGTAGCTGCCGCAAGTCCAATCTCGGCTCTAATCTTTGTTTTACAGATCCCAGTCATGGCGATATTTGGATTGCCGCCCAGGAGTTATTTACTTTCATTACAAAAGCCGGTCCATCACGCCGGCCGTCAGCGCCGGGAACACTGATGAATGCGGCTACGCGCGCCGGCAAACTGACCGACAAGCAGAGGGCGCCTCGAGGGCACGATTCGGGTTGCCGGCAGGCGCGGCGCTACCATGTTCTCGTTTTGTTCGTTAAAATCATCGTCGCGCGGAGCGGGCGCGCCGGTTGCGGACGCCAGTGCGATGCACAAATTAGGGAGGCTCCCCGATGTCCCGGGTCCCGGAGGCAGGCATTGCAGGCGAGGCAACCATGGCCACGACGGCCTATCGTCCCGAGATCAGCCGGATCACCGACTGGCTGATCGAGCAGGGCCTGCTGCGGGCGAGCTTCGAGAGCCTGGTCGAGGGCTTCTGCGAGCGTCTCGTGGCGCTGGATCTGCCGGTCTGGCGCGGCTACGTCAGCGCCCAGACGCTGCACCCGCGCTTTCGCGGCATGGGCTGCTCCTGGCGCGCCGATCAGGGCATCAGCACCGACGTCTACATCCACCAGCTGACCCCGGCCGAAGGCTATCTCTCCAGCCCGTTCAAGCGCATGGTCGATCTCGGCGTCAACGACCTGCGCGTGCGCCTGGACGGCAACGAGCCGGTCGAGTTCCCGCTGCTCGAGGAGTTCCGCCAGGACGGCGCCACCGACTACCTGGCCCAGCGCACCTGGTTCGGGGTCAACGGCAGCCTCGACGCCAAGAAGACCGGCCTGATCTCGTCCTGGACCAGCAAGCGGGCGGGCGGTTTCGCCGACGCCGACCTTGCCGCGCTCAAGCACCTGATGCCGCGCCTGGCGCTCGCCCTGCAGGCAAGGCTCGGCTACGACATCGCGGTCAACCTGCTCGACACCTACGTCGGCCCCGAGGCGGGGCGGCGGATCCTCAACGGCGAGATCCGGCGCGGCATGCTCGAGGTGATCAAGGCGGTGATCTTCTACGCCGACCTGCGCGGCTTCACGGCGAGCACCGATCGCCTGGCGCGCGACCGCGTGGTCGAGATGCTGAACGGCTATTTCGACTGCCTGGTGCCGAACATCGACGCGTTCGGCGGCCAGGTGCTGAAGTTCCTGGGCGACGGCCTGCTCGCGACCTTCCCGCTCGACGGCCGTCCGGCCGCGGAGGTGTGCGAACTGGCGCTCGATGCCGCCGCCAAGACGCTGGGCGAGGTGCGGGCGCTCAGCGCCGAGCGGGCAAGGGGTCAGCAGCCGATCATGGACCTCGATCTCGTCCTGCATCTGGGCGACGTCTATTACGGCAACGTCGGCAGCACCGACCGGCTCGACTTCACGGTGATCGGGCCGGCGGTCAACGAGGCGGCGCGCATCGAGGCGCTGTGCGGCCAGCACGACCGCAACCTTCTGATCTCGGAGGCGTTCGCGCTCGCCGCCAGGGGGTCCGCCGACCGCCTGGTCTCGATCGGCCGCTACGCCCTGCGCGGCGTCCGCAGCGCCCAGTCGCTCTACACCCTCGACGGCTTGTGATTAGGGAGCCGCCTGCTCTGATCCCTTATAGGTTGAAGTTTGGATAGATGGATATTATCTATGGTTGGTTGAGGCTGCAGTGAGAAGCACCGCATGCGGGGTGAGCGCATCATTCTCTGCTTGGGTTGCGGACAGCAGAACCGGCCGCGTTCAGATGCCCGCCTTGACCTGGTCAAGTGCGCCCGCTGCAGCCAGCCTTTAGGGCAAGCGAGGGCAAGACCAGGCCTCGACCGCAGGAAGTTGCTCGCGCTTCTCTTGGTGGGAGGATTGGTAGGCTACCTCGTCTACAAGCATAAGTCATCCCTTCCACAGAGTCCTGCCAGCGCGGCCAGCACCCATGAGAGGATCATTTCCCCTGACGAACTTTTCGGCCGGCCTATCGATCGGGTACCGAACACCTACAAACATACGGCGCAAGAAGGCACTTCCACATCAGGAGAAACTCCCGCTCCGGAGATCGGCGGGACCCCGCTGCCCACGTTGAAACCTGCTCTGCCTGTCCCCATCTCGACCGGACTCGTCTGGGCGCGCCCAGGACGAGAACGAATCGCGCCGCTCGAAATCCGCACTCCCTCCGCCTACAATTACTTTATCACATTGGTCGATGTGACTGACGAAGCCGAAGAAGTCACCGTGTATATCGAAGGCGGCCGCACGTTCACGGCCGACGTACCGCTCGGTACGTACGAGCTATACTATGACTCTGGAAAAATATGGTACGGTGAAGACCAGCTCTTTGGCCCGGATACCGCCTCTTTCAGAGCCGAAAAACAGTTCACCTTCAATTTGGAAGGCAACTCGGTGAGCGGTTACACGATCGAGCTCGTTCTGCAGGTCGGCGGCAACCTAAGTGTAACGCGTATCGATCCATCGCAGCGCAGGCGTCTCAGACGCGCCGGTTGAGGTAGGCATAGGCCTCATTGATCTTCTTCAGGACCTCCTCGGACTGCCGCATCGCATCAATGGGAACGCCCTTGGCCCGAAGCGCGTCCGGATGATGCTCGCGAGCAAGCCGCCTGTACGCAACCTTGATCTCCGCCAAGGATGCGTTCGAGCCAAGTCCGAGCATTCGGAGATAGATTTCCGCGAGACCGTTCCCCGCCCGCCGCGTACGCCCGTCCCACGCCTCCCCCGTTTGTTCGCCCTCCTCGTCGAGCACACCGACTCCGAACATCGCGAACAACCCGAGCGTCTTTGCTTCCGGAAAGCAGAACGCACCGCAAATTCGGCGGATGAGGATCGCTTCCAGCTTATCAAAGGTGCCGTCGGCCGTAGCAACCTGCATCAGACCGACGACGATGTATTCGAGCAGCTCTTGGTTGTCAGCTACGAGCGAGAACACCTCGCCCGCGATCTCTTCTACGTCCTGCGAGCTAACCGCCGCCTCCTCGAAGAATTCGAGCCGCATTCTCCACTGTTTGCGCATCGATCTTGAACGTGCGCTTGAAAGCCCGGATTTCATCCCGGCTGATTCGACCGTCCGCTTTGCAGAGCTTGGCCCCGAGCCGGAGAACAGCCGAGAAGAACACCTGACGGCGATCGACTGTCTTCTGCCGCACATGCGTACCTTGGAACGAAATCCCGAGGCGGTGCTTGAGCATATACAGAATGCAGTCTCGATCGGTGTCGATCTCGACGACGTGTTTTTCCGGTCCCAGGAGTTGCCCGAGCCCATGCCGGGGGCGTTCGACGCGGAGCTGAAATGGGCCTAGCGAGAGTGTGACATCCTGGTCACGCAACCCGACAGCTCGCCGCTGATTCTCAAACAGGCCGCCATCTCGCGTTATCTGATACTCGCCGAAACGGAAGAACTTCTTGTCGGTGAATTCGCGTTCGTAACGCTGGAGTTTGCGATTAAAGGTAGCGATCGAAATGATCTCGGCGGCTTGCCACACCGCTTCCATTTTCTTTTTTTGCGTCTTACCTTGGAAGGCGTGCTCTTGGCGAACCTGAACCACGTCACCGGCCTCGAGGATAAGGTCAAGCTCGGAGGTGAAGCTGGTCCCCGTCGGAATGAAGTTTACCGAATGCCGGAACTCGGTGGCTGTGAATCGAACGCTGCGTATGGCGTCGAAACCGATGAGGTCGTCGCGATAGCGGAGATTCTCATCGTGAATCTCGAGATCTCCGAGGCCTTCGATACGAAATGATGACATGGTGACAAGGTCTCTGACGGCGAGCTCAGGCGCACGCTCGCACCGCCTGCCAGACGAACGTCGCTCGTTGGTAGACCGGCGCCTGTCCGAGCACAACCTTAAAGATAGCAGCGGCCGGTCGCTCCGCTGGGCTATATCTCGTGACGCCGATCGGGGCCGTGGATCGGAAGAGTACGTCCTTGCTATCAGATCGCGTGACGTGGGGTCACCATGGCATCGGAGGATCTCATCGTGACGATCTGTCGCTGGCTGATCGTCGCCTGCTGGCTCGTCTTCGTGGGCTACTGGCTGGTCTCGGCGGCCCGGGCCAAGAAGACCGTCCGGGGGACGACGCGCGGGCTGGGCTGGCGGGCCCTTCTGGTCCTGGCGCTGGTCCTGATTTTCCCCAAGGAGATCGCCGATTGGCTGGGCGGCCACCCTGCACCCGCTTCCTTGCATCCGGTCGGGGACGCCATCGGCGCCCTCCTTTGCGCCGCCGGCATCGCGTTCGCGATCTGGGCCCGCCGGCAGCTGGGCGGCAACTGGGGCATGCCCATGGCGATCAAGGACGAGCCCGAACTCGTGACCGGCGGCCCCTACGCCTATGTCCGCCATCCGATCTACCTCGGCATCCTGCTGGCCATGCTCGGATCGGCCCTGGTCGGCGGCCGGGGATGGCTGATCCTCGCGATCGCCGCCGCCGCCTATTTCGTCTACAGCGCCAATGCCGAGGAAAAGATCATGATGAGCCGCTTCCCGATGCAGTATTCCGTCTACCGGAGAAAGACCAAAATGCTGGTCCCGTGGTTGTTCTGACAAGGGGCACAAGGCGGCCGCGGCTCAGTGCCATGGCGTTCGCCGCCGGCGGCCGATAGGATGGTGCGGCCGCGGCCCGGCGGGCGGTTCCCGCCGGCGCGCTGATGCCGATGGCCGCGGGCTGAGGGTGGGAGGACGACCGCATGCGCGAAGAGAGCCTGGGCTTCGTCGGCCTCGGCCGGATGGGCGGCCCGATGGCGGGACGGCTGCTCGCTGCCGGCCACCGGCTCACGGTCTTCGACACCAACCCCGAGGCGCTCGCGCCGCTCGCCGCGCGCGGCGCGACGGTGGCACCCTCGGCCGCGGCAGTCGCGGACGAGGTCGAGACCGTGCTGATGAGCCTGCCGACGCCGGAGGTCGTCCACCAGGTGGCGCTAGGGGCAGACGGCATCCACGAGGGCGCGCGCGTCAAGGCGCTCATCGACCTCTCGACGACTGGCCCCGCGACCACGGCCCGGGTCGCCGCGGGCCTCGCGGAGCGCAACATCCAGCTCGTCGACTCGCCCGTCTCGGGCGGCGTCCGGGGCGCCCGAGAGGGCACGCTTGCGGTCATCACGGCCTGCCCGCGGCCGGTCTTCGATCAGCTCGAGCCCGTGCTCGCGACCTTCGGCAAGGTCTTCTTCGTCGGCGCCAAGCCCGGCCTCGGCCAGGTGGTCAAGCTCGGCAACAACCTGCTCTCGGCGACCGCGCTGGCAATCTCCTCCGAAGCGCTCGCGATGGGCGTCAAGGCGGGCGTCGACGCACGTGTCATGCTCGAGGTCATCAATGCCGGGACCGGCCGCAACAGTGCCACGGTCGACAAGTTCCCGCGCTCGATCCTGCCCGGCACCTTCGCCCACGGCTTCACGACCGGCCTGCTGCACAAGGACGTCCGCTTATGCGTCGACGAGGCCGAGACGCTGGGCGTGCCGATGGTGCTCGGGAGCGCGGTCCGCGAGATCCTGGCCATCACCAAGGCCCGCTTCGGGCCGGAGTCCGACTTCACCTCGATCGCGCGGGTCATCGAGGAATGGGCGGGCGTCGAGATCAGGGGCTGACGGCGGGGCTACGAGCCTCGGGGGCGGATCGCGGCGGCCATGGCGGTGAATAGGATCCATAGCGGGTCGGGTCGAGCGGGCGGGCTCTTGCTCTACCGGCATGGACTCCTGGCGCTGTCTCCGCTACCCCCCGGCCAGAAGCTCGACGCGCTGCGGGCCGCCGATCCGAAGGCGCCCGAAGAGCGCCGCCCGTCGCGCGACCCTTAGGACCGCGGCGGCTGGCGCCACCCTACCCGCGAATCCTGATCCGAGTCTCCTCGACGACCCACAAGACGCTTCGCCAGCGGCTCACGTTCCAAGACCGGCAGAGCCCGCGCCACGGCGGCGAGCAGCCGTGGCTTGTCCTGTCGCGCCAGCCTGAGCACGATGACCCCGGCGGATGATGTTGGATCGTAGGCTCGCCGATTGGCGAAATCGACGTCGAGCGTGATCAGCGCGCGTTGCTCGTCCTGGCAGAGCTGATAGATCCGCGCGTCGTCGGCGCCGCTCAGCGCCTGCTCGCCGACGCTGATCGCGTCGTGGCCGGCGCGGTTCAAAAGGTCGCAAGTCTCGCGCGGCAGGTTCTCGTCGACCTTGAACCTCATGCCGCGCCAGGGTCGGCGATCTCGACGATCCGTTCTCGCGCGAGGTCCGCGGCATAGGCGGTCGCCGCGCGCACGTCGTCGACGCCAAGCGGCGGGTAGCTGGCGACGATCTCGTCCGGGCTGAGCCCCGCGGCGAGATTGTCCAGCACCACGGCGACCGGTATCCGCGTGCCCTTGATGCACGCTTGGCCGTGGCAGACGGCCGGGTCGGTGCTGATGCGCTCACGCCAGTCCATCGCGGTCGGCTCCGTGCAGGTGGCGCGCCCATTGTAAGCCCTCTCCAATGGGTATGCCATGGCCCGACATCTCAGCTCCGGCCGTCAAGGTCGAGGGTGCTCGGCGCCCCGGTCCGCGCGATTTTGGCGGTCACCAGGAGCCGGTTCGGGCCGGAGTCCGACTTCACCTCGATCGCGAAGGTGGTCGAGGAATGGGCGGGGGTCGAGATCAGGGGCCGAATTTAGCATCGAGCCTATCGAAGAATTCGGAGACACGGCCCGCGGTTGAGGGAGGGCTCCCCCCCAGGCGGCCCTTTTCCCGCAGACCGTCAGGGCCGCGCGCTCACCCTGAAGACGTTGAGGCGGTCACGGACGCCCCGGACGTGGACTTGCTCGGCGGCGACCCCGCGTCCCTGCAACGCCTCCTGGACGCCCGGATCGTTGTGGACGTCCGCGCTGAGCAGGATCTCGCCGGCGCCGGCGAGCGCCTGGACGCGGGCCGCGACGTTCACCGTCTGACCAAAGAAATCGAGCCGGTCGTTCAGGCTCACGACGATCGCCGGGCCCCTGTGGAGGCCGATCTTGAGGATGATGGCGTCCGAGATCGTCCTGTTGAACGCCGCGATCTCCTCATAGACCTCGAGCGCGGCCTTGACCGCACCCTGCCGGGCTCGTGAACGACGCCATGACCGCATCCCCGATCGTCTTGACGACGGCACCCGCATGGCGGTCGATGACCGCGGCCAGCGTCTCGAAATGCTGGCGCACGAGATAATAGGCCTTGAGATCCCCGATCCGCTCGTAAAGCGCCGTCGACCCTTTGAGATCGGTGAACATGAAGGTCGCATCCTTGATGTCGATCCCTTCGCTGGTCGGCACCGTCTCGAACCGGAAGAGGTCTCTGAAGGTCTGGGTGGTGATCAGCCGCTTGCCGGACAGGAACGAGTCGAACTGGACGTAGTCGCTCTCGAACCCGGGCGGGAACTGCATGACCCAGAGCGCGCTCTTTTTGTCCATGCGGTTGCGGAACGCGATCTGCAGCGGGCCGGCCGCGAGCTCGCCCCCCATCTCGACATGGAATGGTGCCACCCGGAAGTTCATCACGACCGGCGTCGCCGGCGCGCCGTTCGCGAGGAAGGCGCCGCCCTCGAGGTCGATCGCCAGCCGGCTGGGGCCGCTTGCGGCCGCCGGCGCCAGGACGAAGGTCGAGCCCGCCTTGTTCCTGAGGTCCTTGACCTGCAAGGTTCCGGGCGCCGCCGCGACCTCGAAATCCAGCGTTGCCTGCGGCTCGACGTCGGCCATGAACCGGGTCAGCATGGCGCCGACCTCCTCGAGGCTGTGCCCGCCGGCGAAGATCACCCCTTTGGCGAACTGATGCTTCAGATAGAAATCCGCGATCGGCAGCCCATCCGGCTCCAGATACGCGTTGGCGCGGATCTGCGGCGACAGCGTGAAGCTGACGTGGATGTAATCATCCAACGAAGCCGTGTTCTCGGCACCGCAGAAATCGCAGACGAAGTGGGCATGCGCTTGACTTAGTTCTTGCAGGTTCTCGACGATATGACCGCAGAAGGCGCACAGCATGTGCCATTCCATCTCGAACAGGCCATACTTTGCGGTATAGAGGAACAGCGCAATGCAATCGTCCGGCGCGAGCCCTTTCTCGCGGGCGAACTGGATCGGATTGGCCCTGAACAAGTCGTAATCATCGGCGGTCGCGATCCATGTCCGTAGTTCAGCAATCATTCGCGAGTTGAATTGCCTGGCGGTCGCGATCTCGGCCAGCTTGGCATCGAGAAGCTGCGTGTTGATGTGGGTCGACGACATCTCCTGCCCCCTGGCGACCGCCGCCGGCTTCTCTCGAACCGCGATTCCCCGAATGCCGGCTGCTGAATGCCGATGTTGCACCGTTTCGCCCCGCGGGACAAGCGCGCGCGGGGTGGGTCTGGCCGCCTCCGGCGAGGCGAAGAGCATCGCCGGCGTCACCCTCGAGATCGACGGCGCGCTCACGCTCGCCGGCCCCTGACCCTTGGCGAGGCCCCCGGCGGAGATCGCGCCGAGCGGCCAGCGGTTACTCCTCGAATGTCGACCGGCCGCAGATGGCGTTCCGGGCCTCCTCCATCGGAGTCTCCTCGACGATCCACAGACGCTTCGCCAGCGGCTCACGTTCCAAGACCGGCAGAGCGCGCGCCACGGCGGCGAGCACCCGCGGCTTGTCCTGCCGCGCCAGCCTAGCGAGGCTTGCGCAGGCAGTCCGCGATGTGCTCGATGTGCGGGTCCGGCACGTTCCAGATACGCCCCATGTCCCAGAGGCGTCCGCGGACATCGGATTGAGCTTGAGCGCTGCTTCGATCGCAGGCTGCGCCTCCTTGGTTCGCCCCAGCTGGCCCAAGATCATCGCCTTGAACAGCACGCCCCAGACGTCATCGGGATGACAACGTCCTCGCCTGATCCTCTCAGCACTCCAGGAGGAGCGGCCTCGCGTTCCGGCTGAGCGGCCGGCGGGTGCACCGCAAGCCGAAAACCCGGAAAGCCCCAGGTGGAACGCGAGTTCGTATTCGACGTACTGAAGGAAGGTTGCAGAGCCACCGGCGCCGCCCCGATGGATCGCGACGAGAACTCCTGCAACCGCGCACCCATCGCGTCCCGGAAGCGTCCGACCACGACGTCCACCCACAGTCGACGCGATCAGCCGCGGCACCTGGCGCCGATTTCAAATTTCAGAATTTTCCTTGGCGATCTGAGCCAGCCCCTCGGCGGTTTCCCTCCACCTTGCAGTCTGGCTCTTACATTCCGCAGCACGCGCCTTGTTAAAATAATTGATAAACCCGTCAACTCCGGCTATTTTGTACCGCTCTGTTAGGGTCGTTATGCGTATATTATTGGTCCAACCGGGCTTTAACGCCGGCGGTAGGTCGTCGGGTTTCGGAATCCCGGGTTCCAGATCTAGGACGATTTGTCTTATCTTGGGGCGCAAGGCGGCAAGATAGTTCCTCTGTGCTTTGATGTTGGCCAGAGATCCCGACGAGAACCACTGATTCTGCTTGTCCGCGATGATCGCGTCTGTTCGTTTCAACACAGTATCCGTCGATAGGACGGCCTGGTATAACTTATTCCGAGCTTTCCAATATTCGGAAAATAGTAGGTAAAGTTGCTCTTTGTGAGCATCGAGGTCGTCGATCAACTTCTTTGCAGTTGGATCCTTATAGAATCGTCCAACCGTGTCGCCGTTCTCGCCTTTCGCCATTAGCAGGTCGATCCGTTGCTTCAGTTTATCTTGCTTCTCTCCAAGCACCCGGCTACTATGCTTCGATAGGTCGTCCTTGATTCTGAAGAACTCGCTCATCTGCTCCTCGTAGTCAGTCGAGATGGCGTACACGTCCCTGGCCAGCTGCGCCAGCTTCTTCGGCATGTCCCTCTCCAAGGTTTCGGTCTGTAGCCCATCGCATCAGCGTCCGTGCCGGGTCAATCGATCGCGATCTTCGCGCACCCAATCTGGCTGAGCGGCGCGAACGCTGACGCGTCCTTCGTCGCAATCAAGGTCGAGACTCGCCGACCGCTCTTTAGGCTGCCGATGTCGACGGTAGCGACATTGATCCCTTTTGTCTTGCTTGGAATTTCGTCATCACAGTTGATGTAAAGGTAGAGGACGAGCTTCTCTTCCCCGGTCATTGCCACCTCCGGGGTCAAGGTGCCTCTAAATGAAAGGCCGAAGCTCATGGAGTCAGGCTGGCCGATCAGGCTCGCCGTCGCATCGCCGAGCTTGAGATCCGGGAGGTCGCCGGGATCGGGGATCGCCAATGTCTTGACGATATAGGACCCGTCGGCCACCTCCCCGGCTGGGTCGCCGGTGCCAATCTCGAGCGTCGCGCACTCGATATCGCTGAGCGGCACGAGCGCCGCGGCCGCGTCTGTCGTCCCACGCATCGTTGAGACCTCGCGGCCTCTCTTTAGAGTGCCAATGTCGACCTTGCCGACATTGATGGCGCGCGTCCCCGTCGGCGACTTATCATCACAGTCTATATACAGGTAAATCGTCAGGGTCTCTTTCCCGGTCATTTCGACCTTTGGCGTGAGCGTGCCTTGGTATGATAGCCCGAAGGTCGTGGCGGTCGGCGTGCCGATCAAGCTCACAGTCGCGTCGACCAGCTTGCCGGGCAGGTCGCCGCGATCGGCAATCGCGAAGGTCTTGACCACGTAGGTCGCCTCGGCCACGCCGTCCGAGTGATCGGCAGCGTGGCCCGGGCCGACGACCGTCGCGGCCGCGATCGCTACGGCCGCCAAGTTCAGCCTCCGCATCGCGACACCTCCTGCCTTGACAAGGGACTGCTTTTGTCCATCCACCCGGGACGCTCTCACGCTGCGCGTCAGGCTGACGACAGGGTCACGTTCATCGCCAGCCGGTTGATCGCCTTCAGGCCCTTCTTGCGGTCGTCGCTGCCGTACAGGTCCGTGATCCGAATCGTGTAGTCGGACAGCAGGCCGGGGCTATACTCCTGATCCTCAAAAGTCGGAAGCGCGCTGTTGAGCAGCGCCTGCACAGCGGCCGCGACCGGGTCATCCGACTTGGATGCCTCGAGGCCGCCGTCCTTCTTCTTGTTCGCGTGATTGTAGACGAACTGCCAGCCGACCGGGTCGGAGTGCCGGCCGGGCCGGAACGCGTAAAACACCCTTCCCTGATCCCGCGTGGCCTGGGCGATGATCGAGTCGCCGGACTGCTCGATCCGGAACGTGAGCGACAGGTCGGGGTTGGTGACCACGAGATCGAGCTCGGTCAGCTCGACCTTGATGACCCGTGCGTCATTCCAAGAGAAGCTGCCTTTGTCGAAATCCCTGATGAAATTTATGGCGACCTGGCCGTTGGCCAGGCTGTCGAGCATCTGATTTGCTCGCACTTCCCGGTCGTTCTCGGGCTTTGTCTTTCGCTCGAGAACGCAGCTTTCGTACTTGCCTTTATACTTGGCACCGCGCTCCTGACGCGTGTTGAGCAGCGCCTTGCCGAGGTTGAGCTGCTCGGCCTTGAAGACCTCATCCCCGATACTCTCGAAACCCTCCTTCGAGAGCGTCTCCGTCCCCTTCGAGACTTCCAGCGCTCGCAGCTTGTCGCTCCAGCTGTCGAAATTATAGAAGCTGTCATCGACATCGCGCAGGAACTCGTACTGGTAGGATTTCACGAACCAATAGATCGACGCCGCCAGCGCCTCCTTGGCACGTTCCCTGGTTTCCTTCAGATATACCTGCACCGAGGGATCGAGACCCTGATCCCACGATTGACGCTGCCGGCTGAGCTCCGTCATGGTCGCAAGATTGCTGGTGATCGTGGCCGCGCTGGTACTGGCCTCTTGCTGCCAATAGACGAGTTCTTTCACCGCCAGCTTCTTGCGCTCCAGAATCTCCATCAGCTTGAGGTTCAGCTCCCGCCCCGCCGCGCGCATTTCCGGATCGTCGACCAGCATCTGCTCGGCCAGCCGCGTCACCGTGGGGTCGTCCGCCGACAGCGGGGTGACCAACGAGATGACCGAGTTGCCGATCATGGACAGGCCGCTGCCCAACCCCTCGAGGGAGGTCATGACCGTCTTGGCGGTCTCTTCGCGCTGCTGGATCAATGACAGCTGGTCCTCGGAGGTCCGGGTCGCCGCCGTGAGTTGCTGCTGGACACTTGGCGGGATGTCGCTGCCCGCGGTCTTGGCCGCTGCCTGCTTGAGCTTGGCGTTGGTCAGCTGCGCGGCGCGACGTGCCTCGGCTTCCAGCTCGGCCTGCTGCCTGCGGTACTCGGCCAGCCCCTTGCGCAGCGTGCCCAGCCGCTTCTCATCGAGCGCCGCTCTCTGCTTTTGCAGTTTGTCCAGGAAGCTGCCCGCGACCGCAGCCTCACGGTCCTCGTCCGCCGCCTCCGCCTTCGGGCGCTGCCGGATTTCCGTGATCGCGGCTTGCGTGTCCTTGATCTGCGCATCCAACAGGCCGCGCTGTTTCGTCTTGAACTCTGTCCACGACCTTTCGGCAGCCTCCTGCTGGGCCGCCGGTTCCTTCTCCTCATCCTCCAGCTGCCGGGTCAGCTGGGTGACCAGGGCCTCGCCGCGACGGCTGGAACCGCGGGCGCCCCTGGTCACCGCGGCCGCCACCGCGTCCTGCTTTTCGGTCACGAAGGAGGTGACATGGCCACTCAGGCTGGTGAGCGACGACTTCGCCGACGCCAGGGGCTCTTCGGCATTCCAGTCGAACTCGCCGATCGAGCCCAGCACCGATCCGGCCAGCCCCACGAACGGTTGCCCGACCGGCAATGACTTCGCGATGCCGCCCGCGATCTGGAATGCCGCGCTGAAGAACCGCTGCACCATAACCTTGTCTTTGCCCTTGTCGATGGCGCGGTTCCGGAGTTGCACGAGGCTCTGCTCGACCGGAACGATCTCCTGCTGCACCGCGTCCAGCTCGTGGATCGCCGCGGGCAGTCGGTCATACGCCATCTGCAGGCTTGCACGGGCCTCGTCCATCTCCGCGGCGAGCGCTTTGGAGGTCCGCTGAGAGACGGCCTGCGCGTTGTCGAGCGACTCGTAGTCGCTCAGCATCTTGTCGGAGAAATAGAAGGTGCCATAGGCGGCCTGGCGCACGGACTTCAGGACCTCGAGGTTGCTCAAGGCGTTGAGGCGAGGCACCCAGCCCGGCGGGTTGCCGTAGTAGTCGAGGTCTTGGACCAGGTTGTTGCACATCGCGACCACCGACGCGAACCCGAGCCGCAAGCCCGTATCGGCCGATGCGAGCTTGGCTGGATCACCAGTGGCAAAGGCGTAGTAGGGATCGAGCGCGGTCGCTGCCTCCTCGCGGAACCCGTTGCGATAGGCTGTCCGGGCATAGCCTAGCACCGCAGCGAGCGCCGCCGGGTGCATCCAGGATAGGTCGTCCTTCTCCAGGTTGATGGGCCGGCCGTCGTGCGCCTTGCCGCCCGCCTTGGCCGCGCTGCGCCTGGTTTCATACCCGCCCGCCTTGGCCGCGCTGGGCCTGACTTCATCCCGCACCCGCGCCGACGGCCCGGGGCTTTCCTCGTAGCATCGGCCGGGCGCGTCAGCACCCTTCCGGCCGGTCACCTCGGTGACGCTGACCTCCGAATGCCTCCCGGATTGGATCGGCGACTTCTTGACGATCTTGATTTTCATCGAGTAGGCCGGTGTCGGGCCGGGCGCAGCATCTCCTGCGGTATGTCGGGTGGCCTCCCCCGGCACGCCGGCAGCCAGGTCGCAGACGCTGGCCATGACCGGCGCACTGGCGAGAACGGAGGTCACGACGCCGCCGTCGCCGCCGTCGCCCGGCCAACCGCCGGGATAGGCGTCCCGGCCGTCGCACGGGCGCGGCGCGGGATTCGGCACGCCCTCATAATCGCCCCATTCGTTATAATCACAAACGGGCCAAACCGCCCGAGGATTCCACCAGTGAGCGTACTCGCGGCCCGGCAGGAAGCCGCGCTCTGCCCAAGCAATCGGCGTGAAGGCGGTGGGCCCGATATCGTCACAATAGGCGAGCAGGGTGACCGCAACCGCCTGTCCGGTGTTCAGGATGTTGCCGGGCGGCGTCGGGGCGCCCATCGTACCGGGCCCGTCTGCTCCGCCCGGCGGCCAGCGGTAGATCGAGCACGGGTCTTTCCCGCAGTTTCGATCCTGGAACAGGTTCTTCACATCGTCCGCGGTGACGGCTGCCAGTGGCCCGTATGTCTTCGGATAGCCATCCTTCACGACATAGGCCTTGAGCCCGCCGGCTTCGCCTTGCTGTCCCTTGCCGCCGCGGCAGATGAAGCGCTTCTTGGTGCCATCGTGGTCGATCAGCCGGCGTACGTGCAGCGTGATGCGGCCTGCCGGCTCGCCCTTGGCGCCGTCCGCGGGGAGGTAGGTCGGCCGGCCCTCGGCATCGGCCGGCGCGCGGGCGTTGGTGAGATCCTCCGGGTCCTGCGTGAGATATTCGGACTCCGCCCGCGCAACATAAGGCAGCGGCGTCGTGTCGATGCAGCCGATCCCGGTGAAGACGAGCTCCCGGGCGTGGATCGTGACATCGGCGCGCGGAAAGCGCAGTCGGTCTGCGACCTCCATGCGATCGGCGTAGATCGTGATCGACCTGGTATCGGCGGCCTGCTCGCCGTAGTAATTCGCCAGAATTCGATTCGAGCCGGACCAGCGGAGCAGCGGCCCGGCGATTTGGAGGTCGCGCAACTTCCGGTTGTTCACGCCATTGAAGGTCTCTTTCTCGAAGTCCTCACGGACGGTGGCCGTGGTCAGGAACATCTGGTCGTCCGGTCCGGGCGTGCTTTTCCGCCGCTCGCCGATCAGGCGCAGGGGCTTGAACCCGGACCTGGAAGCGGCGGACTGCTCCTGGTGAGCCTTCCAGCTGAGCCGAAACTCGTCGGTGAGCGTGAACGTCTCAAGTTGTTCCCAAGACCTAGCGAGGGTCATCATCAACCCGATGACCTCTCCGGAAAGGGTGCGAAACTGCCAGAACTGATCGGACACGACCTCTATCTGCCAGGTCTGCCCAGGCTCGATCCGGCCGAACTTCCTCTCGTCGTTGGGCCCCAGGAGGTACGCGTCTGCGGTACGATCCGTGTTGTTGATGACCTTCAGCTGGAACGAGGGGGGCGGCGCCCCAGGATATTTGTTTTCCTGCCTGGCCACCGCGGCCCGGGCTATGCAGGCCTCGTAGCCCGACGCCGGCTTCGCCCGCGTGCGCAAGAGCGCCGTGTCAATGGTGAAGCTCGAGAGGGGGGGATCCTCTCTCTGCACGCTTCGGATGACGATGCCGCTGGGCTCAATGCACAGGAAGATCGGGTCTCTTTCTTGGATGACCCTTTCGTCCCTGACGATCGTGTTGATCGGATTCCTTTCGTCGCCCCCCGCATCCCAAGGATAGTCGACCGGCGCGAAGGGCTTCAGTGGCATCATGTGCAGCCGTTTACGGTCAAGAGCCAGCCGATGGGCGAACATCGTCGTGAGGGGCGTCAGGTTGACGATCCGAAGCGATGCGTCCGACATCGTCGTCTCCTATCTTGCACCTTGGTCGTTGCGGCGGTGCGATCTGACGCAGTGAGCCCGGCCGGCAGCCCGGATGCGTTCGGGCCCTCGAGGCCGATGGGGAGCGTGCGGCGCCGGCTGTTGGTCGTCCAGACCCGGACAATCGTCGGGGCCGATCGAGCCGGTATCGAGGAGGCAGGGTGATGGCGAACGGCGGCCGCGAGGTGATCGTAGGCATTGACGTCGGCAGGGATCGCCTGGAGGTGCACATCCGGCCACTGGTCAACATCGACCTCGACACTCAAGGCAGTCGCTCGATCACCACGCGTCTCTCGCGGCGGTGCTAGGCCTCACCCCCGCCGCGCTGTTCGGATCGCGTCATCGGGCGTGCCGACCCGACCCGAGCGCTCGGCGACCTTCGGTGCTTGCCTGGCTCATGCGGATCGTCCCGAACCGGAAGACTCCCCAGCCTCACGCTCTGGGCGGTGGTTTCAGCGTGCCAACATCCGCCTTCGCCACTACCCCCTTGGGCGATTTCGTCTTCAGCCAGACGTCGTAATGCTTCTCTATCGGAGTGTTATCTTTATTCTTCTGTAGCACTAGCTCGACGTCAACCTTTCTGGTCTGGTCGACGCTAATCACCCAGCCGTTAGGGGGCTTCTTGTAGTTAAAATCATTAATCGTCAACTTGTCCGATCTAATCTGTCTGCTATAACCTCCGTTCAGGATCTCCGCGAATACCTTGCTCTTGTCCTGCACATCTGTCACGTCGATGCCCATGGTCCTCTCCTCGTCTTGCCAGCCGAGGCGGCACTCGGCTCGCCAGGGACATTAGCCCGGGTGGCAGCTAGCCTTCTACGATTGGCTTGGCATGTCAAGCTTCAACGTGGCCGCGAGTTGCTGGCCCTTGCCGATAACCCCAAGGTCTTGCGCGAACGGGGATGCGATCGCCCGGCCCCACTTCGGGTCGAGCTGCGCTACGCGCGCCTGCGCAGCTCTCAAAGAGCGAGCTCGAGCGGCTGGATCGCGGAGTGCCAGCGACCGCGTGTGAGAGCGCCGTGTGATCCGGTCCCCGCCGGTCATGGCCGTTGGCTGGCCCGAGGATCACCCCGACACTGCCCTCGTCAACCAGAATCTGGCTGCACTGCCTCTTCTGCCGCCTGCCGCCGCTTCAGGCGCTCGAGGACCTTGCTGGCCGAACGGGCGGCCTCGAGCACCCGGCGCCCGGCGCTCGTTTGATCCTCATCGGGGGGAGATACTTCGCGGTGGCCATTCAATGGCCATCGCAAACCCTAAGTATTCGTTGCGCTCGACAATATAGATATGTCGGTCAACATTTCCCTGGGCGTCGTGTTGCGTTTGCTCGAAGCTCGGGAATCCCTTGTTGTTAGATGTCACTTTCCATTCGATCTTGTCCGACTTCGGCTGGTACGTGAATGTCCCGTTGGACGCGATGGTGCCGGTGGCGCTTGGACCAATGCCGTCCTTGATCGAGATCTTGAGAGTGTGCTTGTCGAACGCGGCGCCCGTTAATACAGGTGTTGCGAACTGCTTGCCAGCCTTGTTGTGGAAGACGAGCTTGCCAGTGAACTTGGGCATCCAATTCCTCCGTTCGCAGGCGGGTGACGTGGATCGATGGTCGCACCGAACCAATCGAGGCTCGCAGCAAGCACGCGTGCCGTCTCATTCGTGCGCACGGCACTCTACTTGGACGCAAGCTGGCGGTCAATCGATCGGCTGCTTGGAAACGGGGCCGTCGGCGATGTTGACGGGCCGCGGCCTGCTCGGCACTTAGGAAGCGAGAGAGCGATCTCATGGAACGAGCGGAAGAGGCCAGGACTCCCACCGGGTCGCGGCGGTGGCATCCGGAGGCCAGCGCCGCGTGCCCCATGCGCCTGAGCCCGAGCTCCTGCCGGTCGGGCCGGGAACGGTGTTCACCCGATAAACGGTGCCGCGGCCTCATTGAAGCGGCGCCAGCCGCACGCAGATTTTGATTGATCCGATAGGACCCGCGGCCTAGGGAGGTTACGGGGACACAATACGCGATTGACGTAGTCGAGGTTTCGAAGGTTAGGGGGATTTCGCGACCTGCGGTCGATGCGCCAGACGGCGGCGTATTCAGGCGTGACGTTTGCCCCCAAATGAGCGGTTTTGAGGCCGAATCCCGGCGGTTTTGCGGCCGAAATCAGACGCATCGCGGCCCCCGGAAATTCATGGGAAAATCCAAAACCGTTGGAATTGACGAAAATCCCTTGATGCGTCAGATGTGACGCATCGATTCGTCACTTTGCGCCCGAAATCAGTCGTTTTCCGGTCGAAATCGCAGGGTTTCGAGGCCGAAATCGGCGGTCGGATCGCCTTCATGGCGAATAAACCGCGCTAGCGCAAACGCTTATGCCTGGCGCACGGCCCGGCGCATGATGCTACAAAAGTGACGCATGGTGGCGCATCTTGGGCCTCTTGGAAATTCGTCGCGGCGGCCGGAAAATCAAAAAAAGTCGCCGTCGCGTCGCCTGCGGGCAGGCTGGATGCCAGGACGTGGGCCTGCTCCTGGAAGGGGACAGACGGGAACCGCAGAGGCGCAGAGGACGCGAAGACGAAAGGCGCAGGCTAAACTTTCTCATGGGACGAGCGGTCATTCTTGCACTCAAGTCGGCGGTCATGCTGCGCCCGATCCGCGAGGCGGGACCGCTCTTTGCGTCCTCTGCGCCTCTGCGCCTCTGCGCCTCAAATCCGACTAGCAAAGAATTTCCGCAAGGCTGATCTGAGCCGTGAGTGGCCGATTCCGTGTGCTACGGTCGCGCTTGTGGCGCGTCTGAACTTGCATTTGTTCCTATTCAATGGCAACATTCTGGCAATGGCCAACGAGGCTCCACCGATGCGGCCGGCCGATCCATCTCACGAACGAGGCGAACCCCATGCGAGCGACCTCCGGCCGACGAGCCGCCGGCCGTCGCAACGGCGTCCGCTCGCGCGGCCCCGGCCCGCTCGCCCGCAGCTGCAACCGAATGAACCCGAGACAACAGCCTGGAACAAAGGCTTGGCTTTCGGCCGCAGGTTCCCCTGGCTGTTGATGCTGGCGCAAGCCAGCGAGAGCGGATAGGGCTTAGGCGGATCGGAGCGAGCGGAGGCAAGTGCGATGCAACGCTATCGGATGCTGATCGGCGGCGAGTGGGTCGACGCCGCGTCGGGCGAGACCTTCGAGTCGGAGAACCCGTTTCTGGGCGGGCCCTGGGCGCTGGTGCCGCGGGCGGCGCCCGTGGATGTCGAGCGCGCGGTCGAGGCCGCTTACGACGCCTTTCGGGCGCAAAGCTGGCGGCGGATGAGCGCCAGCGCGCGGGGGGCGCTGCTGCGGCGGCTGGCCGACGTGATCGCGGGCGAGGCCGATCGCCTGGCCGAGCTCGAGACCCGCGACAATGGCAAGCTGATCACCGAGATGCGGGCGCAATTGCGCTATCTGCCGCAGTGGTTCCACTATTTCGGCGGCCTTGCCGACAAGCTCGAAGGCCGCGTGATCCCGATCGACAAAGAGGGCGTCTTCAACTTCACCCGCGAGGAGCCCTATGGCGTCGTCGGCATCATCACGCCCTGGAATTCGCCGCTCCTGCTCGCGGCCTGGAAGCTGGCACCGGCGCTCGCCGCCGGCAACACCGCGGTCTGGAAGCCGTCCGAGTTTTCTTCGGTTTCAGCACTCGAGTTCGGGAAGCTGTTCGAGCGCGCGGGCCTGCCGCCCGGGGTCGTCAACATCGTGACCGGCTTCGGCGGCGAGATCGGCGATGCGCTCGTCACCCATCCCAAAGTCGCAAAAGTCGCGTTCACCGGCGGCGACAGGACCGGGGCCGTGGTCTATGCCGCCGCCGCCCGTCAGATCAAGCCCGTGACGCTCGAGCTCGGCGGCAAGTCCGCCAACATCGTGTTCGCGGACGCCGCCCTCGACGACGCCGTCAAGGGCGTGGTTTCCGGGATCTTCGCCGCCACCGGCCAGACCTGCATCGCGGGCTCCCGGGCGCTGGTCCAGCGGCCGGTCTATGACGAGTTCCTCGACCGCCTGCTGGCGCTGGCCAGGACCGCGCGCATGGGCGACCCGCTCGACGATGCGACCCAGGTGGGCCCGATCACGACCCGGCCGCAGTATAAGAAGGTGCTCGAGTACATGGAGATCGCCAAGGACGAGGGGGCGGTTTGCGTGCTCGGCGGCGGGCCGGCGACCAGGCCCGAGTGCGGAAAAGGCTGGTTCGTCGAGCCCACGATCTTCACCCAGGTGCGCCCCGACATGCGGATCGCCCAGGAGGAGGTGTTCGGGCCGGTGCTGGCCATCATCCCGTTCGACGACGACGAGGAGGCGCTCGCGATCGCCAACGGCACGCTCTACGGTCTCGCGGCCGGCGCCTGGACCCAGAGCATCGCGCGCGCGCTCATCATGGCCGAGCGGCTCGAGGCCGGCACGGTCTGGATCAACACCTACCGCGCGGTCAGCTACATGTCGCCGTTCGGCGGCTACAAGCGCTCCGGGATCGGGCGCGAGAGCGGCCAGAGCGCGATCCGCGAGTACTTGCAGGAAAAGAGCGTCTGGATCGACATCAGCGGCAACGTGCCGAACCCGTTCGTGCTGCGCTGACCGCAGAAGCCCTCAGATGCGGATCGCCAGGGATCGCGGACCCTGCCCTGCGATGCCGGCCGGCGGACCGTGCCGGCCGCTCGCGGTCAATCCAGGCCGAGCATGCTCTTCAGCTGGGCCGCCTTCTGCATGCAGCCGTCCTCGTTGCCGGCCTCGGCCATGTCCTTCGCGTCGGCCAACAGATCGGCCGGGTCCTGGCCGCCGCCCTGGCTGCTGGCCAGCACCTGCTTCTGGTGGGGCGAGACGGGCGCATCGGTCTGCGCGGCCGTGCTGGCGCCGCCGGCCTCCTGCTTGCCGGCGAGCACCTCCTGCTGATGCTTGGTCGCAGGCATCCCCGAGGCGGTGGTGCTCGCTCCGGTCTCGGCCTCAATCACCGCCTTGTCGAGGCTCTGGAGTTCCTGCTGGCAGGCGGCATAGGCCGGCCCGGCGAGCACGAGCAGAAGGGCGCTGGTGGTCAGCAAGCGAACAGACATCTCTCCTCCTTCGCATCAGGAGCTTTTCCCGTCTCAACCTGGACGGTGTAGGGTGACGTGCGGGTGATCGGGGTCGTTCCGCGATCGGAACGGCTCAGATGCTGCCCTCGTAGAGGGGCACGCGATAGTAGTCGTGGATCCGGCTGCCCCAATCGGGGCTGCTCCAGTCCGGCAGCTCGTCGCGGGCGAAGCTGGGCGCGCCCTTTAGCGTCTCCTCGTCGAGATCGACCACGTAGCCGCCCATGCCGGTGTCGTAGGTCAGGACCTTCCAGGGCAAGGGATGGTAGTTCTGCCCGATCCCGAGGAAGCCGCCGAAGGACATGACCGCATAGGCGACCCGGCCGGAGTACTTGTCGACCATGAAGTGATCGACCTCGCCGAGCCGCTCGCCCGCCGGATTATAAACGGCCGTGCCTTCGACCTTGTCGGAAGCGATCAGGCGGTCCGTCTCATCGGTGGCAACCCTGCTGTCACCGGCACCTGCCATGACGTTCTGCATCGCACCCTCCGCGCGCTGACTTTGTGAAAGCGCGAAACGAACGATGCCACGGCCATCCGGTTCCATTGCACGACACCCGGCCGCGAATTCGGGCCCGGGCGCCGCTGTCCGCCGCCGCACCGACGCCATTCGGCTCAATCGCAGTCGACGGGTGCCCTGCCAGCTGCGCACCTTTTGGTTGCAGGCGCACCTCGCTTGCACTCGCGCTTTGCTGCAACCGACGCGGGGGTCCCGATCAGATCTCGACCAGGCGGTTGGGCAGCTCGTCGGTGTCGCCCGGCGACCACGGGAAGTGCTCGGCCAGCCGGTCGCCCACGAGCGCGATCGCCGCGAGGAAGCCTTCGGCGATCCGGTCGCTCCGGACCCGCTCGACGAAGTCGGCGACCGCCTGGTCCCAGGTCCCGGGCGGCACGACGGCGTTGATGCCGGCGTCGGCGATGATCTCGACGTAGCGCTCGGCGACCGCGACGAAGATCAAGACGCCGGTGCGCTCGCGGGTCAGATGCAGGCCCTGCTCGATGAACTGGGCGCGGGCGAGCCGGCTCGCGCGCCGGCGCTTGAGCGCGTCGGGCACGAGCGCCAGATGCACGGCCGGCAGGTGGGCGATCAGGGCCAGCACCACGAACACCGCCGCCTGGGCGAGATAGAGCCGCCAGGCGTTGATGTCCGGCCACGCCGTCAGCACGATCGCCGGCAGCAGGAGGGCGGTCAGCGCCGGCCAGAACAGCGAGATGTAGCGGTAGTCGTCGGCGGCGGCGGCGATCACGGTGACGAGCTCGCCGCTGGTCCGCCGCTCGGCCGCCATGATCGCCTCGACGATCTGCTGCCGGTCCGGATCGGAGAGGAAAGCCATCACCAGTGCCCCGAGGCGCCGCCGCCGCCAAAGCTGCCGCCACCGCCGCCGAAGCCGCCGCCCCCGCCCAAGCCGCCGCCCCCGAAGCCGCCGCCCCCGAAGCCGCCCGGGCGGCCGCCAAAGTCGCCGGGCAGGATCACCGGCCCGCCATAGCCGCGCCGGTAGCGGCGCGCGCGCTGGTTCGAGAGGCGATTGAGGATCACGATCAGCATGATCGGCAGCATGATGAGCAACGGCCAGGGCGAGGGCGCCGGTTCCTGCGCCCGCCCCCGGACCGGCGGCAGGGTCGGATTGTAGCTGCCGCCCAGCGTCCGGATCATGGCCGCGACGCCCGCCTTGATCCCGGCCGCGAAGTCGCCCTCGCGAAAGCGCGGCAAAATCTCGGTCTCGATGATGGTCCGGCTCGCGGCATCGGTGAGGTCGCCCTCGAGCCCGTAGCCGACCTCGATCCGGACGTCGTGCTCCGCCGGGGCGACGATCAGCAGCGCGCCGTTGTCCTTGCCCTTCTGGCCGATGCCCCAGCGGCGGCCGAGCTGATAGCCGTAGTCCTCGATCGGCTGGCCCTGCAGCGACTTGAGCGTCACGACCACGATCTGATCGGCGGTCTGCTTCTCGAAGGCGGCGAGCGCTGCGTCGAGCTCCTGCTCCTCGCGCTCGCTCAACAGACCCGCCTGGTCGACCACCCGGCCGCTGAGCGCCGGGAACTCCGGCGTCGCCGCCTGGACGACCGCAGCCGCCAGCAGCAGGACGAGCCCGAGCAGCGGCGGCAGGCCCCGGAGCGCGCGGCGCATCGGCGGCGCCCGAAGCTCAGAAGCTGACCTTGGGCACCTGCTCGGCGCCGGCGGCGGCGCTGAAGGTCGCCTTCGGCTCGGCGCCGTAGACCACCGCCCACAGGCGGCCCGGGAAGGTCCGGATCTCGGTGTTGTAGTTCTGGACCGCCTGGATGTAGTCGCGGCGCGCGATCCCGATCCGGTTCTCGGTGCCCTCGAGCTGGGACTGCAACGCCAGAAAATTCTGGTTCGACTTGAGGTCCGGATACTTCTCGACCACGACCATCAGGCGGCTCAGCGCGCCGCTCAGCTGGGCCTGGTTCTCCTCGAACTGCTTGAACGCGCCCTGATTGGTCAAGATGTCCGGCGGCAGCTGCATCTGGCCGACCTTGGCGCGCGCCTCGGTGACCGCGACCAGCACCTCCTGCTCCTGCTTGGCGTAGCCCTTGACGGTCTCGACCAGGTTGGGGATCAGATCGGCGCGCCGCTGGTACTGGTTCTGGACCTGCGCCCAATCGGCGTTCACCTGCTCATCGAGGGTCGGGATCGTGTTGACCCCGCAGGCCGCGAGCAGCGGCAGCAGGAGCAAAAACAGCGCCACGGCCGGCCGTGCGGCGCGACGGCGCGGTGCAAAAGGCATCGTGAGGTTCGCTGCCACGGGCGGAACTCCCTTTCGGATCGGGATGGTCGAGGGTCATGGTTGTTCCGGTTCGGCCGCCATGGACGTGAGCGAGGCTCGTCGCCTGTTGCGGGAGGGCGGCGACCCGAGGGACAGGCCGCACCGCCCCTACGGCTGCCCGGCGCGGCCTTACCTTCGGGGGCTGCGCCGATCGTTACATCACCGCCGCCGAGCGTTGCATTGCCGCTCATGGGTTGGCGCAACGCCAAGCACCGAGCGCGGTGGCACGACGCCCTCGAGACCTATGGCCACCCCTTGCCCGGCGAGTTGCCTGAGCCATCAGCGATCATTGTGTGCACACTCGCGCCGATCTGGCAAGCCGGGCCGGAGACGGGTAGTGTCTCAGTTTGAAATTTGACGCCTGGCTACGCCATTGACGTCGGAGTTCGCACCCTCCTGCCCGAGCAGGGAGGGTCGTGGGTCGCGCCTTACTCCTCACCAAAGACCGCCGCGAGATCAGTCGCTTCAGCTGAGAATGCCTTACGCAGCGTACTCCCGATCGCGTTCCGGGTGCTCGTGCGGTTTGGAGTGCCTGGCGGGGGGTCCACCGCTTGACATATATCAGCGTGCGACTTGTCGTTGCTCTTAGCTGTGTCGTATACGCTAAAGTATCGCCGCGCATCCTCGCCGACTATTTGCCTGATATCTCCACATTTCGCCACAATTACCTTATAAAAACCGTCGCTCTTCTTATTTTCTTCTTTGTCTTTAGCTATCTTAGTTTCAATCTGCTCTCGAAGCCTGGCCTCGTCGATGTGCTTTTTGCGATTGACTGACATTCCTCGCCTCAAGGGATCTTGCCGAAAATGCACAGGATCGACCTCTTTAGTTATTATGTTGATCTGGACCGGCGAATAAAGCGTTCTAATAAGAACTTCGTCATCATCGACTATCCCGGGTGAGAAGTCGCTTACTGAACAAGCTTCACATTGTCCCTCAGGGTACTGCTCGCGATAATGCACACATTTGCATGGGCCCGCTCCGTGCTCACGCTCGAGCGTCTTGCAGCCACACGACATTTGTGCAATTGGAGCTGCTAGGGAACGATCTTACCCAACGCAAGCAACAATTCCGGGGCCCAGTCTTCCGTAACGGGGCACTCGTCTTTTCCTACCGTGACCGGCCGGCCTGCGGCAGGAGTGCATTCCGCGTGGTAGGAGTATCCGCCGTCTCCATAGAAGCTAACTTCGGCAAGCCCCTCGCTGGTGTGCCAGTACAGCCCGACTTCACCATCCGGCCCGAGTTGAGGGTAGGGAAGGCGAACATCGTCCGGCCGCTTGTCGAGAAAGAGGAAGACATCCGTTATCGCGTCCAGAGACGCTGGGACGCCGTCGTAGCCGTCCCAACCGTGCGGCAGAGCCATGTACGACTGCAGCTCTGCCTGCAACTTGTCCCTGGGAGAAGGCCTCTGTTCCGGCTCAATCTTGGATGCCGGATCTGCCGGAGGCACCCAGTAGGGGAACGGCAGAATTGTTGCCGTTTCACCGGATCGCGCCCGACTGGGCTTCGCTACTCTGCCGACGCGGCCGTCTAGGCGCACCGCCCGCGTAGGCGCCCAGGGAGGCCAAACGCCAAACTGTGTCGATGCGGTCTCAGCCTGCAACATCTAGCCCTCACTCAGGCCTAGGCAACGCGATCCTGTCGCACATCTCGTCATTGATCAAGCGCGCCATCAGCCAGTTGTTCCGCGCATGCATCTCATCCATGTAGCGATCGAGAAGCCCGCCGCCATCTCCCCCGGCGCCGAGCATCTCCTCCTCCGTTGTGATAGGCTTGCCCTGGCTTCCTGCCCGTTCCACGCCGTGGATAACCCTATGGCCTAGCCGCACCTCGACGACCACCCCCCAGTCGGCATCTGCGTCCACCCCCAGCCTCTCCGGAAGGACGGCTTGCACATCAGCGGTACTCAATAGCTGATGGCTGCCGTTTGGGTACTCGAAATACCCATGGTTGCTGTGCCATAGTTCTGGAGCTTCGAACACGTTAGGGGCGAGGAATTGGCTTCCCGTGCGAAAGATCGCGTCTGCTCGAAACGCGCTCAGATCTCCTTTCCACACGAACCGGTTTTGGTATTGGAGGTGAAATGTAGTCGCGATCCCTCGTAGCATCAGGATTGGCAACATAAACGCGAATATCCAGCGCACTTCGATCCAAGTCTTGTGCCAGCGTTCATATTCTGAACGCGTAATGGCTAGTGTTTTGTCGTTTAGGACGATCGAGCGTTCAACCGTGCCATCAGGCATCAAACTGTCGAAGTTAAATCCCCCGACAACTGGCTGGCCAACCACGAAACGTTCGTGCTCGGCTTCTAGAGTATCAACCGGGATGCGTAGCGCCCGGCTCTCTTGCCGTCGCGGGTATTTGTCCTTGAGCTTGGGGTGTAACGCAAGCAGTTCCCTGACCGTCGCTGGTAGTGGGGGTGCGGCGAACTCAACGGCAAAGGACGCCTGCACGATCGCGTGGCCATCCTTATGCCACTGTCTCGCGGTCGCCCTTTCGCTTGCCACTTCGCACCCTCGCGTCCGCGTCCCCGACCTCACGCGGGGCTTTGTACCACAGATGCCGAGCGCTGAGCAACGCGCGTTGCAGCGCATACCTCGTGGGTTTTAAAAGGAAGCGCCAGGTACCGAAGGTGAGCCCCGGATGCTCCACGACCTCGATCGCGCTTGGCGCTAAGCATATAGGAACCGGCGGCCGGACGCGAACCGCGGCGTCAAGGGCTCCGGATTTCAAACTGAGACACTATCCGGAGACGGCACCCGGGCGCGCCTGCACGCCCGCGCCGATGCCGCAGCGGCGGGGATCGAACGAGGCCTCTGCGCGGCTTCCGCTCGATCGGGGCTGCTGTATCTTGAGGCGATGAGGATCGCGACCTTCAACATCAACAACGTCAACCGCCGGCTGTCGAACCTGCTCGAATGGCTCCAGGAGGCGGCGCCGGATGTCGTCTGCCTGCAGGAGCTCAAGGCGGCCGATGCGAGCTTCCCCGCGGCCGCCATCCGGGACGCCGGCTACGGCGCCGTCTGGCGGGGACAGAGGAGCTGGAACGGGGTCGCGATCCTGGCGAGAGACCGGGAGCCCGTCCTGGTTCGCGACGAGCTGCCCGGCGACCTTGCCGATACGCAGAGCCGCTATATCGAGGCGGCCGTCAACGGCGTGCTCATTGCCTGCCTCTACCTGCCGAACGGCAACCCGCAGCCGGGTCCCAAGTTCGACTACAAGCTGGCCTGGTTCGACCGGCTGATCGCCGGCGCGGCCGAGATTTGGGCCACGGGCGTGCCCGCGGTCCTGGCCGGGGACTACAACGTCGTCCCGACCGACCAGGACATCTATCCGACCAGGTCCTGGGCCAAGGATGCGCTGCTGCAGCCGCAGAGCCGGGCGGCGTTTCAGCGGCTCCTGGGTCAGGGCTGGACCGACGCGATCCGCACCCTTCATCCCGCGGCGCCGATGTACACGTTCTGGGACTACAAGCGGGATCGATGGCGGCGAGACGCCGGGCTCCGGCTCGACCACCTCCTGCTGAGCGCCCCGCTCGCCGGCCGGCTGGCGGCGGCCGGCGTCGATCGCGAGGTCCGGGGGCGGCAGGGAGCGAGCGATCACGCGCCAGCCTGGATCGAGCTTGCCTGATGATGGGCGGGGTTGATTCTCGAAGGCCGCGGCCCCTTATTCCGATCACGCAGGCAATCGCGCCGGACGGCCGCCATGCGCCGGTAAAATCCGTGCTGGCCGCATCCGCGACTGCGGTATGATGGTCTCACTGTTGACACCGGTCCCATCGCCCGTGAACCCAGCCGCCCTTTTCCACCCGGCCGTCGCCGCCTGGTTCGATCGCAGCTTCAGCGCGCCGACCGCGGCGCAGGCGGAGGCTTGGCCCTCGATTCGGGCGGGCCGGCATACCCTGATCGCGGCGCCCACTGGCTCCGGCAAGACGCTTGCCGCCTTTCTCGCGGCGATCGATGCCCTGCTCCGGCAAGGGCTCGCGGGCGGGCTGCAGGACGAGACGCAGGTCGTCTACGTTTCGCCGCTCAAGGCGCTCTCGAACGACATCCAGCGCAACCTGGAGGCGCCGCTCGCCGGCATCCGCGAGGCGCTGTCCGCGCAGGGTCTGCCCGACGTCGAGATCCGCACCTGGGTCCGCACCGGCGACACGCCGCCCGCCGAGCGCGAGCGCATGCGCCGCTGCCCGCCGCACATCGTCGTGACCACGCCGGAGTCGCTCTACATCCTGCTCGGTTCCGACTCCGGCCGCCGGATGCTCGCGACCACGCGCACCGTGATCGTCGACGAGATCCACGCTCTGGCGCCGAACAAGCGCGGCGCGCACCTGGCCCTGTCGCTCGAGCGCCTGGCGGCGCTCTGCGAGAAGCCGCTGCTGCGGATCGGCCTCTCGGCCACCCAGAAGCCGATCGAGGAGGCCGCGCGCTTTCTGGTCGGTGCGGCCCCGGAGGGCGCAGCCGCCGCCGACTGCACGATCATCGATAGCGGCCATCACCGGGCGCGCGACCTCGCGATCGAGGTTCCCTCCTCACCGCTCGAAGCCGTGATGTCGGCAGAGGTCTGGCAGCAGGTCTACGACCGCCTGGCCCAGCTGACCCTGGCCCATCGCACCACCTTGATCTTCGTCAACACGCGCCGGCTGGTCGAGCGGGTCACCCGCCAGCTTTCGGAGCGCCTGGGCGAACGCCAGGTGAGCGCGCACCACGGCAGCCTGGCCAAGGAGCAGCGACTCGAGGCCGAGCAGCGGCTCAAGCGGGGTGAGCTGAAGGCGCTGGTGGCGACCGCCTCGCTCGAGCTCGGCATCGACATCGGCGAGGTCGACCTCGTCTGTCAGCTCGGCTCGCCGCGCTCGATCGCGAGCTTCCTGCAGCGGGTCGGGCGCTCCGGACATGCGGTCGACGGCACGCCCAAGGGCCGGCTGTTCCCGCTCTCGCGCGACGATCTCGTCGAATGCGCAGCCCTGCTCGACAGCGTCGCCCGCGGCGAGCTCGACCGGCTGCGGATCCCCGAGCGGCCGCTCGACGTGCTGGCGCAGCAGATCGTAGCCGAGGTCGCGACGCGCGAATGGCAGGAAGATCAGCTGTACGCGCTGGTGCGCCGCGCCTGGCCGTATCGCGCGCTCGCGCGGGAAGATTTCGCGGCCGTGGTCGCCATGCTGGCGCAAGGGTTCAGCACCCGGCGCGGGCGGCGGGGTGCCCTGATCCACCACGATGCGATCAATCACGTGCTGCGCGGCCGCCGCGGCACGCGGCTCACCGCCCTGACCTCGGGCGGCACCATCCCGGACACTGCCGACTACCAGGTGATCCTGGAGCCTGAGGCTCAGTTCATCGGCACCGTCAACGAGGACTTCGCGGTCGAGAGCATGGCCGGCGACGTGTTCCAGCTCGGCAACAACTCCTATCGCATCCGGCGCGTCGAACGCGGCAGCGTTCGGGTGGAGGATGCGCACGGCATGCCGCCGACCATTCCGTTCTGGCTGGGCGAGGCGCCGGGGCGGAGCGACGAGCTGTCGCTTGCGGTCTCGCGCCTGCGGGCAAAGATCGCGGGGCGCCTGCTGGCCGATCCGGGCGGCGAGGGCGTGCTGCCGTCGCTGCTGGGGGAGATCGGGCTGGAGGAGCCTGCGGCCTTGCAGCTGGTCGACTATCTGGCTGCGGCGCACGCGGCGCTGGGCTGTCTGCCGACCCAGGACAGGGTCGTGCTCGAGCGCTTCTTCGATGCCGTCGGCGGCATGCAGCTGGTCATCCACTCCCCCTACGGCAGCCGGATCAACCGCGCCTGGGGGCTGGCGCTGCGCAAGCGCTTCTGCCGCAAGTTCAATTTCGAGCTGCAGGCGGCGGCGACCGAGGACACGATCGTGCTCTCGCTCACCACGGCGCACAGTTTCGAGCTCGCGGAGGTGATGCGCTATCTGCATTCCGCCACGGTCAGGCCGGTCTTGATCCAGGCGCTGCTCGACGCGCCCATGTTCATCACGCGCTGGCGCTGGGTCGCGGGCGTGGCGCTCGCGCTGCCGCGCTTCGTCGGCGGCCGCAAGGTGGCGCCGCAGCTCGCGCGCATGGGTGCCGAGGACCTGATCGCGGCGGTCTTTCCCGACCAGCTCGCCTGCGCCGAGAACCTGGTCGGCGAGCGCGAGATCCCGGACCATCCCCTGGTCGCGCAGACGATCGCCGACTGCCTGGACGATGCCATGGACATCAGGGGCCTCGAACGGCTCCTGGCCCGGCTCGAGGCTGGCGAGATCGGCGTGGTCACGCGGGATCTGACCGAGCCTTCGCCGCTGGCCCTCGAGGTGCTCTCTGCCCGGCCCTACGCCTATCTCGACGACGCGCCGCTCGAGGAGCGCCGGACCCAGGCCGTGATCAGCCGGCGCTGGCTCGCGCCGGAAGAAGCCTCCGATCTCGGCCGGCTCGATCCCGAGGCGATCGCGCGGGTGCGCGCCGAGGCCTGGCCAGACGCCGCGAACCCCGATGAGCTGCACGACGCCCTGGTCTGGCTCGGCTTCCTGAGTGCCGAGGAGGCACAGGCGGCGCCAAGCTGGAGCGACTGGCTGGCGGTGCCTCGCGCGCGAACGGCGGGTGGCCCGGTTGCAGGCGCCGCATGCGATGCTTTGGATCGCCGCCGAGCGCCTGCCGCAGTTCCAGAGCCTCTGGCCCGAAGCCGGGCTCGACCCCGCGATCGCCGCCCCGGCGGCGCAGGCCGGGCGGGACTGGTCGCGCGAGGACGCGCTGACCGAGATCCTGCGCGGCCGCCTCGAGGGGCTGGGGCCGGTGCGCGAGAGCGCGCTCGCGGCGCCGCTCGGGCTCGAGCCCGCCCATGTCGCGGCGGCGCTGGCGGCCCTCCAGAGCCGAAGGGTTCGCCATGCGCGGGCGCTTCACGCCGCAGGCGGCCGCGGACGAATGGTGCGAGCGCCGGCTGCTCGCCCGGATCCACAACTATACGGTCAAGCGCCTGCGGGCGGAGATCGAGCCGGTCGCCGCGCGCGACTTTTTGCGTTTTCTCCTTCGCTGGCAGCGCGTGGCGGCGGATGCGCGCATGCAGGGCCCCGATGCCGTCGAGGTGATCGTGGCCCAGCTCGAAGGCTTCGAGGCTCCGGCCGGCGCCTGGGAGACGGAGATCCTGCCGGCGCGCATCGCCGAGTACGAACCCAGCTGGCTCGACGATCAATGCCTGGCCGGACGGATCGCGTGGGCGCGCCTCAGGCCGCGCAACCGGGGACTGAACGGCAGCGAGCGCAATCCGGCGCCCGTGCGCACCACGCCGATCACTTTGCTGACGCGGCGGCATGCCCGGCACTGGACGTCGCTCGCCACGGCGCCGGACCCGGCCCGGCCGGGTCCGCGGGCGCAAGCGGTCGCCAACTGTATCCAGGAGCAGGGCGCGTCATTCTTCGACGAGCTGGTCGACGGCAGCGGCCTGTTGCGCTCCGAGGTCGAAGAAGCGCTTGCCGAGCTGGTCGCGCTCGGCGTCGTGACCTCCGACAGCTTCGGCGGCCTGCGCGCGCTGCTCGTGCCCTCCGAGCGCCGCCGGCCCGCTGCCGGCGGGCGGCGCCGGCGCCGCAGCATCGCGTTCGGGATGGAAGACGCGGGCCGCTGGGCGCTCGCTCGCCCTGCCCGGCCCGCGCCGCCCGGGCCGCAGGCCGACCGCGACGCCGCCGAGCACGTCGCGCGCAGGCTGCTGCTTCGCTATGGCGTCGTGTTCTGGCGCCTGCTCGAGCGCGAGGCGGACTGGCTGCCGCCCTGGCGCGACCTGCTGCGCGCCTATCGCAGGCTCGAGGCGCGCGGCGAGATCCGCGGCGGCCGCTTCGTCGCGGGCTTTTCCGGCGAGCAGTTCGCGCTGCCCGATGCGGTCGGCATGCTGCGCGAGGTCCGGCGCCAGCCGCCCTCCGATGCCTGGGTCTCGGTGTCCGGCGCCGACCCGCTCAACCTCGTGGGCATCCTCACGCCCGGTCCGAAGCTCGCCGCGCTGACCGGCAACCGCCTGCTCTACCAGAACGGCCTGCCGGTCGCCCTGCTGGCCGGCGGCGAGGTGCAGTTCCTGCAGACGCTGCCTGCGGCCACCGAGTGGCAGGCGCGCAAGGCGGTGCTGCGCGGCGCCGTGCCGGCATCCCTTGTGGATCTGGCCTGAAACCGGGGCCGCTGCCCCCTGGACCCAATAGGTTGAGTAGCCTTGCTGGCGGAGGGAGTGGGATTCGAACCCACGAGGGGCTTTCGCCCCAACACGCTTTCCAGGCGTGCGCCTTGAACCGCTCGGCCATCCCTCCGGGCCGGCGTCAAACATAGTCAGCCCCCCAAGGCGAGGCAATCGCGGGCCGCCCCGTCAGCCTGTTGCCTTGGGGGACCCGGGGCTCGTATGAACGGAGCCATGCGCAGCTTTGGGTACTGGCTAGGCGTCGCCTTGCTGATCGCCGGCGCGGCCGCGGCGCTCGCCGACCTCGTGACGGTCGTGCGGGGCGCGCCCACCACCTTCAGCCCGGGCGCGATCTGGTTTCGGGTCAACGCCAACAGCCTGGTGGGATTTCAGGCCCTGATCGAGAAGGGCCCGCTGGCCCGGCTGTGGCCGCCGATCCAGGAAGTGCTGACCCTGCCGACCTGGCTGCTCCTGGTGCCCCCCGGGCTCGTCCTGGTGTTCGCCTGCCGGGGCGGGTCCAGCACCTGAGCCATGGCAGCCCACGCCCTGCCCAAGATCGCGATCCTCTTGCCTGCTGCCGAGCAGTTCGGCCCGGAGCGCGCCGGCGCCATCGCCCTCCACGTCCGCGACGTGACGCGGGTGAGCCGCTTTCGCGATCGCATTCAGATCTTCGGGGCGCCGGTCGAGCGGCCGTTCGAGGGCTTCGATTTCCACCCCTTGTGCCCGGCCTGGCATGGCCTGCGGGGCCGCAACATCGGCCTCGCCGAAGCGCTTCGCCGCCGGCTCGCCGGCCACCCGCGCGGGCTGGTCGAGGTCTACAACCGGCCCAACATGTTCGCTCACCTCGCCTTGCGCACCGATCTGCCGCTCACGCTCCGCCTGAGCAACGATCCCCGCACCATGCGCAGCGCCCGCACGCCCGGCGAGCGCGCCCGGCTGCTGGCCCGGGCCGAGGCCATCCTCTGCGTCAGCGCCTATGTCCGCGAGCGCTTTCTCGACGACCTGATCGGCGCCGCCGCCCACCAGGGCGAGCACAAGCTGCATGTGCTGCGCAACGCGATCCCGCGCAGCCTTGCAACCCCGCCTGCCAAGGAGCCGCTCATCCTGTTCGTCGGCCGGATCATCGAGCAGAAGGGGATCGCCGACCTGGTCGCCGCGCTCGAGCGGGTGCTGCCGCGCCATCCGGGCTGGCGGGCGGAGATCATCGGCAGCAGCCGGACGCGGCGGCGGGGCGGGATGACCGCCTTCGAGGTGTCCTTGCGCGAGCGCTCTGCCCGCCTCGGCGGCGGCGTGCGCTGGCTGGGCCATCTGCCCAACGATCAGGTCATGGAGCACTACCGGCAGGCAGCGCTGGTGGTCGTGCCCTCGCTCTGGCCGGAGCCGCTGGCCCGGACCGCGGTCGAGGGCCTGGCGAACGGCTGCGCCGTGCTCGCCTACCCGAGCGGCGGCCTGCCCGAGGTGCTCTGTGGCCGCGGCCGGCTGGTCGAGCCGGCGACGCCCGCGGCGCTCGCCGAGGCGCTCGAGCAGGTGATCGCCGACGACGCGCTCCGCGAGGACCTGCAGGACCGGGCCTGGCGGGACTATCCGTTCGACATCCAGCAGCTGGCGGACGGCATCGACGAGCTCCGGGCGGCGGCACTCGCCGGCCTGCGGCGGGCCGCCTGAGATGACCGCCGCCCTCGCGCTGCGGCCCGCGAGCGGCGCCTGGCTCGATCGCATCGGCCGCTTCCTGATCGTGGCCCTGCCCGTCCTGTTCCTGATCGGGCGCGCGCCGGCCGACGTCGCCATGTCGCTGATCGGCCTCCTGCTCCTGCTGCGCAGCGCGCTCGGGCGCGACTGGGCCTGGCTCGGGACGCCCTGGGTGGTGCTCGGCCTCGCGCTCTGGCTCTACCTGATCCTGGCCAGCGCTCTGGCCCAGGATGTCGCCGGCGCCTACAGCCGCGCCCTGCCGTTTGGCCGCTTCATCCTGTTCGGCGCCGCCCTCCAGCACTGGCTGCTGGTCGAGCGGGGCCCCCGCCAGGCGATGCTGATCGCGCTCGGCCTGGTGATCGCCTTCGTCCTGCTCGACAGCCTGCTCCAGTTCGCGACCGGCCAGGACATCCTGGGCCGGACCTACGAGGCCAAGCGTCTGACCGGACCGTTCGCCGACACCGTCCCCGGCACCTTCATGGTCAAGACCTGCTTTCCGGTGCTCGGCCTCGCGCTCGCCCTGGCGGCCGCCTGGAGCCGGCGGTGGCGCAATGGTCTCGCGATCGGCATGATCCTCGTCCTGGCGCTTGCCGTGACCGTGACCGGCGAGCGGATCGCGCTGATCATGCTCGGGCTCGGCCTCATGCCGTTCTTCCTTCTGCTGCCGGACCTGCGCCTGCCGCTCCTGCTGGCCGGCCTCGCCGCGCTCCTGCTGGTCGCGGGCGCGGTCGTGCTCAGCCCGGATCTCAAGGCCCGGCTGGTCGGCGCCACCGCCTACGATCTCGAGGATTTCTGGGACAAGCGCTACGGCGAGCTGTTCTTGCGCAGCGTCAGGATCTGGCGGAGCGAGCCGGTCATCGGGATCGGCCTGCGCAACTTCCGCCACGAGTGCGCCAACCGGCACTTCAAGGCGCTGGGCCCGGTGGAAGACCGCTGCTACACCCACCCGCACCAGATCTATCTCGAGTGGCTGGTCGAGACGGGAGCGGTGGGCTTCGGCGGTTTTCTCGTCATGCTATGGCTTTGGGGCCGCGATCTCATCCGGGGCCTGAGGAGGATCCGGGCCCCGGACTACCCGATCGCGGTCGGCGCGCTCGCCGCCCTTTTGGTCTTCCTGTGGCCCCTGCGGTCCAGCATGAGCTTCTTTAGCAACTGGAATGCGATCCTGTTCTGGCTGATGCTGGGCCTGGCTCTCGCGCTGTGCGCTCCGCGGGGCGCCCGGCCCGACCCTGCGGGCCATTAGGCGGGCAGCGACGAGCCATGGGCGAAGGGATGGCAACGGGCCCCGCCGCCGCAACCACCCGGCAATGGATGACCGCTTGTGCCGCGGGCTGTCTGATCTTTCTCGGCGCGCTGGCCGCGGTCGCCTGGCAGGTGCACGTCTCGATCGAGCACGGCCTCGGCCGTTGGAGTTCCGAGAGCGCATGGCTCGAGCTGCCCGATGTCCTGGAGTGGATCGACGCCCTCGGGGACCGGGCGATCCTGCTGCCGGCGGCGCTGATCCTGCCGCTCCTGCTGCCGATCCGTCGCTACCGGCACTGGTGGCTGCCGGCCGCGGTGCTGCTGGGTTCCTGGACGCTCGGCAATCTCGCCGCCGCCGTCTTCGGCCAGCTCCGGCTGGGGGACGAAGGGGTCGCTTTCCCCGATACCGATGCCGTGACCGGGGTCGCGTTCCTGGTGACCGGCGGCCACGTGATCCAGCGCACCTTGACCGGCCGCCTGACCAAGCTAGCCCTCTGGAGCTGCGGCGGCCTGCTGATGGCGCTCGCAAGCCTCGATCCGATCCTGTTCGATCCCGGCCACAGCTTGCCGCTCGCGGGCGTGGCCGGCGCGGGCCTCGGCCTCGCCTGCGCGGCGGCCGCCGCCTGGTGGGACGAGGCGACCCCGCGACCGGCGCCCGCTGGCGCGGGCCTCGTGGCGAGGACCGCCGGCGCCCTGCCGGCAGGGCCCGATGCTCTCGAGCGACCCGATCCCGCCCCTGCCGACGGCAGTCCCCGCGCGGGCGAGGCGACGCCCCGGATCGCGCGTGGTCTCTATTATCTCTATGAGCAGCATCTCCTTCGCCAGGTTCAGAGGTGGCCGGCACCGCGGCACGTCGGCGTCATCCTCGACGGCAATCGCCGCTATGCCCGCCGCCAGGGGCTGACCGACCTCGGCAAAGTCTATCGTCTGGGCGCCCATAAGCTCGACGACGTGCTCGACTGGTGCGCAGAGCTCCGCATCCCGGCCGTCACGCTCTGGGTCTGCTCCACCGACAATCTCGGCCGTACGCTCGATCAGGTCTCCGGGATCCTCGCGGCCGTCGAAGCCAAATTGAAGGCGCTGGCGGGCGACCCGCAGATCCACCGCCAGCAGGTGCGCGTCCAGGCGATCGGCCGGCTGGAGCTCCTGCCGGCGACGACCGTGGCGGCGATCCGGGCCGCCGAGGCCGCGACCGAACGGCACGCCGCGATCACGCTGACGATCGCCGTCGCCTACGGCGGCCGCGAGGAGATCGCCGATGCCGTCCGCGCCCTGCTCGCCGCCGAGGCCGGGCGCGGGGCGGAGCTTGCCGATGTCATCGGACGCGTCACGCCCGCGGCGATCGGCCGCCATCTCTACGTCGCGAACCTGCCCGACCCGGAGCTGATCATCCGCACCAGCGGCGAGATCCGCCTCTCGGGCTTCCTTTTGTGGCAGAGCGCGTATAGCGAGTTCTACTTCTCGGACGTCTATTGGCCTGCCTTCCGCAAGATCGACTTCCTGCGCGCGCTGCGCGCCTTCCAGCAGCGCAAGCGGCGCTATGGGCGCTGACCCGTCACAAGCCCGCCGGCCCCTTCCGTCTTCACCTTTCATCAACCCCTGGATGCTAGCGCGATCGAGGTCGCTTCCGGAGATATCGGCTCATGAGCCACGACATCCTGTCCGCCCTGATCCTCGGCGCCCTCGAGGGTTTCACCGAGTTCCTGCCGGTGTCCTCGACCGGCCATCTGATCCTCGCGGGCGATCTCTTGGGCTTTCAGAGCGAGCTCGGCAAGCTGTTCGAGATCGTGATCCAGCTGGGCGCGATCCTGGCGGTGGTGGTGTGCTTCTTCCCGCGCCTGTGGCAAGTGCTGGTGGGCCTGCCCGGCGACCCCGGCGCCAGGCGGTTCGCGCTCGCGATCATCCTGGCATTCCTGCCGGCGGCGGTGCTGGGCGCGCTGCTCCACAACTTCATCAAGACGGTGCTGTTCTCGCCGGTGGTGGTGGTGACGACCCTGGTTTTGGGCGGCATCGCCATCCTCTTGATCGAGCGGCTGGCGCCGAAGCCCCGCTACGAGGCGATCGAGACCCTGCCGATGACGACCGCGCTCGGGATCGGCTTTTGCCAGACGGTCGCGATGATCCCGGGCGTCTCGCGGGCCGGCGCCACGATCCTGGGCGCCGAGCTCTTGGGCGTCGATCGCCGGGTCGCGACCGAGTTCTCGTTCTATCTCGCGATCCCGACCATGCTGGGTGCGACCGTCTTCGATCTCTGGAAGACCCGGGGGGCGCTCACCGAAAGCGGCATCGGTCTGATCGCGATCGGGTTCGTCACCGCCTTCGTGGTCGCGATCCCGGTCGTGCGCGGCCTGATCGGCTTCGTCGGCCGCCACGGCCTGACGCCGTTCGCCTGGTACCGGATCGCGCTCGGCCTCGCCTGGGGGGCGTGGCTGCTCTACGGCAGTTAGCCTCGATTTCCGGGGGACGAAGCTTGCCGCAGGCGAGACCGCCGCTTCACGGTATTCAAGCCCTGTTGTTCCGAATGCGCTCTTGATGCCGCAGTTCCGATTATGGCATCATACGCCATATGAAGGCTCGCCTGCTCTTCCGCGATCGCTATCTCTTCGACGACGGGGCGATCATGGAGATGACGATCTGGGAAGTTTCTGAGCCGGCAGGGGCGCGCACGCACTGGCTCAGGTACAGTCTGTTCTACGGTTATCCGGCAAGATGGCTGGTCGGCTACGACAACGAGCGCGGCAAAGGGGATCACAAGCACCTCGGCGAGCGCGAGGTCGACTACCAGCTTCACCTCGGTCGAGCAGCTGATCGAGGATTTCCTTGGCGACGTGCAGCGCGTGAGAGAGGGCGATGACGAGCAAGGTTAGCGTTCACGTCGGCGAAGGTCCCGAGGCATCGGGCCGGCGCTTCATCGACGCCTGGCACGAAGCGCAACGGGGCGCAGCCGGCGCGCAAAGCCACCTGTCGTTCGAGAGCTGGGAGCTGCTGGCGCGGACCTTGACGCCCAAGCGCCTGGCCCTGCTTCGCCACATCCATCGGCATCCGGCGGCCAGCATCGCCGCGCTCGCGCGCATGGTGGGACGCGACTACAAGCGTGTCCACGAGGACGTCGAGCCGTTGACGGCCGCCGGCCTGCTCGAGCGCGACGAGGGCGCGTTGCGCGCGGACTACGACGAGATCCGCGCCACGATCGCGCTCTGAATTGACCGCAATCGGTCGCGCTCAGTCGCTCGGCGTTCGATCAGACACCTTCGGCTTTGTCAGCGGAGCCGCTGCCGGGTCGAGCCGGAGTTCGAAAATTAGGTGATCATCATCCTCGTCGAGACCCGCTTTCTCTACGCGAGCATCCTGAATCGTCAGGCCGCGTTTGAGCCCAGCGTCGAATTGGTTCAGCATGCCGCCGAACGTCCGCTGTTCGAACTGCTGCAGCGGAATCCGCCCGGCGAGAAGCTCCTGCAACCGCCTGGCCGAAATCCTGATGGATTTTGACGTAGAGTCGCCCATTGCCGATGCTCCCACATACCAGCCGCGAGACTGCGGACGGAACAGACCTTGTCGATGCAGCGAGCGCGCTCGGTAGCCCTCGATGCGCGGCGCGGGTAACACAGCTCTCAGCGATTCAAGCTTGCTGTGCTCATCCTGGTGCCAAGACTGCCGACGATCATAGGTATGAACATCCCAAAACCGCTTCCCCTCGAACAAATTGGATGAGCTTGCCTGGCGTGCGGGCGAAAACACGGACACGATGTCTACGGACGATCGTTTGAGAAAATGGCGAATGATCTCCTCGCCATTCTTCGCCTGACGAGTTGGATCATACGCCCGCAGATCGCGCAATGTCCAACAGCCTGCATCGCCCAAGAAGATGCATCTCAGGGTGCCCGCTGGAGCTGACGACAGCTGTCGCTCTTTGTCGCGGAGCGCATTGAACAGTGGATTCTTTTCGACATCGTACGCGATCGGGAGCATCGACGAGAACACGCGGAACAGCGGATGCACGTTATCCTTCCAACACACCACAACGTCGACGTGCTCGTCCTTCAGGCGAATTGCAGGCGGGTTCGGCCAGTCGGGCGCCATGAGCCAGGTTCGCAGGGTGGTTTCGAACGTCGGCGTGAGTTCAAAAGCGCGGGAGACCAGCCTAACGGCGCGGTATCGTCCGCCTTCGAAGTAGCTGCACGCGCCAAACTCGAAGAACAGATATTTGCCCGATCCCTTGCGCACTCGGTCGGCGAACTGCGCGATGATATTGCCCGCGCGGTTCATATCCTTTTCGCCCGAAAAGGTGTCGTCGGACAGAGCGGTGATCTCGATGACGACCCGACCACTGAGGAGCAGATCGTTCGAAAGCACATCTGGTGCCGCGCGCGAAAGCCTGGGCTCAATGGTGACATGCGAGACCTGCGCGGTCGCCCATAGAAGGGCGAGCTCGAACTCAGCCGAGAGGGCTTGGTCGGTCTGCCGATGCTCAAGACGCGCGATCAGATCGGCGGCCTTTGCCGGGGTCAGTCGGGGTCCCAGATCATCGAGCATGGCCTGCAGACGCCTGCGGGCGAAGATCGGCATAGCGCGCTCAACTCTCCATCTTGAGCGCGGCGAGGAAGGCTTCCTGGGGGATCTCGATCTTTCCCACCTGGCGCATGCGCTTCTTGCCCTCTTTCTGCTTTTCCAACAGCTTGCGCTTGCGGGTGACGTCGCCGCCATAGCATTTCGCGGTCACGTCCTTGCGGAACGGCTTGACGGTCTCGCGGGCGACGATCTTGCCGCCGATCGCGGCCTGGATCGCGACCTGGTACATCTGGCGCGGGATCAGCTCCTTGAGGCGCAGACAGAGCGCCCGGCCGCGGGCCTCGGCCATGCTCCGGTGCACGATCAGCGCCAGCGAATTGACCGGATCGCCGTTGATCAGCACGGCGAGCTTGACCAATTCCGAGGGCGTGTAGCCGTCGAGGTGGTAGTCGAAGCTGGCGTAGCCGCGCGAATAGGACTTGAGGCGGTCGTGGAAGTCGTAGACCACCTCGTTGAGCGGCAGGCGGTAGACCAGCATGGCGCGCTGGCCGACGTAGGTGAGCTCGACCTGCTCGCCGCGTTTTTCGGTGCATAGCGCCAGCACGGGCCCGAGATACTCGTCCGGCAGCAGGATCGTGGCCCGGATCCAGGGCTCCTCGACGTGGTCGATCTGGGTCGGATCGGGCATGTCGGCGGGGTTGTGCAGCTCGAGCGTCGAGCCGTCGGTCCTGTGCACCCGGTAGACGACCGAGGGTGCCGTCAGCACGAGGTCGAGATCGAATTCGCGCGCCAGGCGCTCCTGGATGATCTCGAGGTGCAAAAGGCCCAAGAAGCCGCAGCGGAAGCCGAAGCCCAGCGCCGAGGAGCTCTCGGGCGTGAACTCGAAGCTGGCATCGTTCAGGCGCAGCTTGCCCAGCGAGTCGCGCAGGTCCTCGAAGTCGGCGGCATCGGTCGGGAACATGCCGCAGAACACGACCGGCTGCGAGGGCCGGAAGCCCGGCAGCGGCGCCGCCGCCGGCCGGCGGTCGTCGGTGATCGTATCACCCACCCGGGTGTCGCCGATGTCCTTGATGCTGGCGGTGATGAAGCCGATCTCGCCGGGCCCGAGCGGATCGTCGAGCTGCACGGCCTTGGGCGTGAACACCCCGACCCGGTCGACCTGATGGACCGTGCCGGTGCCCATCATCCGGATCTTCTGGCCCTTCGCGAGCGAGCCGTCCTTGACCCGGGCGAGGATCACGACGCCCAGATAAGCATCGTACCAGCTGTCGACCAAGAGCGCCTTGAGCGGTCCCTCGGGCGCGCCCTTGGGCGCCGGCAGGCGCTTAACGATCGCTTCCAGGACGTCGTCGACGCCCGCCCCGGTCTTGGCCGAGATCATCAGCGCGTCTTCGGCATCGAGCCCGATGATGTCCTCGATCTGCTGCCTGACGCGCTCGGGCTCGGCCGCCGGCAGGTCGATCTTGTTGAGCACAGGCACGATCTCGTGGTCGGCATCGATCGCCTGATAGGCGTTGGCGAGCGTCTGCGCCTCGACGCCCTGGGTCGCATCGACCAGCAGCAGCGAGCCCTCGCAGGCCCGCAAAGACCGGCTGACCTCGTAGGCGAAATCGACGTGGCCCGGCGTGTCGACCAGGTTCAGCTGGTAGGTCTGCCCGTCCTTCGCCTGATAGCTGAGCCGGACGGTCTGCGCCTTGATCGTGATGCCGCGCTCGCGCTCGAGCTCCATGCTGTCGAGCACCTGGCTCTGCATCTCGCGCGCCTCGAGGCCGCCGCAGCGCTCGATGATCCGATCGGCGAGCGTCGACTTGCCATGGTCGATATGCGCGATGATCGCGAAGTTGCGGATGCGGGCGAGCTCGGTCACGAAGCCTCCGGCCACGTCAGAGGGATGGCGGCAGACGTCCCGGTCAATGGACCTCGTCAATCTCGTCCCCTGCGCGCGGCGGCTCGTCGCCGGCGCGATCGAGGAGTTCCAGAGCCTGGTCGACGTCGCCGCGGGCGGCGCGCTCGTTGAAGTACTCGGCCGTGCGCAGCGCCGAGAGTTTCTCTGCAACCGCCACGTTGATGAACTGGTTGAGAGTCGTCCCTTCGGCCTTGGCGACGCGTTCGGCCTCGCCCTTGAGCGAGGCCTGCAGCCGCAAAGCATAGTTGGCCTTGGTCACGCCCTTTCCTCCAACCATCGCCGCCATGCCGGTCCCGGCCGGCTGATGCGCGGTGCGAAGCGCTCCGCGCCCACGAAGTCGCGCTCGTTGAACGTGAGGAGCAGATCGGCTTGGCCATTGACCGCGGTCTCGAGCACGAGCTCGTCGTTCGGATCACGGAGCATCGGGTCGCCAGAGATACGAAATCGTCACCCGCGTCGCGATGACGGCGATTGCATCCAGCAGCGAACGCAGCTCGGGCTGGCTCAACATGCCGGGAGCGCGATGCTGTGGCCGCAGCAGGACCTCCTCGTAGTGCAGCATCAACGGCACCGAGACCAGAATCTGCGCCTCGCCGCGGAGGGCGGCACGCAACCACGCTGCGGACGCGCCTCGCCGGCTTCGAACGGCGGCAACCACCACATCGACATCGAGCACAAACCTCATATCGCAGGGAATATAATTGCTGCCGAACCGCCCGCAAGGACCGGTGCGTCCGAGGCATCAGCTGCGCAGCGTCGCCCCCGTCGCCTTGGCTGCGGCGGCGACGATCTTCCTGGCGACGGCCTCGATCTCGGGCTCGGTCAGCGTGTGGTCCTGGGCCTGGAGGCGGACCGCGAGTGCCAGCGACTTCATGCCCGCACCGACCCCGGGCCCCTCGTAGACGTCGAACAGGGTGACCTCGCGGATCAGGGTCTTGTCGGCGTTGCGGACCGCGGCGAGCAGGCTCTCGGCCGCGACCTCGTCCGCGACCACGAAGGCGAAGTCGCGATCGACCGGCGGGAAGGGCGACGCCTTCAAGGGCGCGCGCGAGCGGGCGGCCTTGGCCCTGGGCTTGGGCAGGCGGTCCAAGAAGACCTCGAAGCCGACCGCGCGGCCGGCGATGTCGAGATCGCGCAGGATGCCGGGGTGGAGCTCGCCGAACTCGGCAAGCATGGTCTGGGGCCCGAGCATCAGGCGGCCGCGCCGGCCGGGATGGTAGTGCGCAGGCCCGTCGGCCACCACCCGGACGGCGTCGGCGTTGATTTTGCAGCTCGCAAGCAGCGCCAGCGCGTCGGCGCGGGCATCGAACACGTCGACCGGGCGCGGCGCGTCCGCCCAGTGGCGCTCGTGGTCGCGGCCGACCCGGATGCCGCCGGCGACCACCTCCTGCTCGCCCGGCTGGGCACCGAAGAACCGGGGCCCGACCTCGAACAGGCCGAGGTTGGCAAGGCCGCGGCCCTGATTGCGGGCGACGGCGCCGAGCAGATGCGGCAGAACGCTCGGCCGCAGCACCGAAAGCTCGGCATTGATCGGATTGCGCAGGCGGATCTGGTCACCGCCGAAGCGGCGCGCCAGCTCCGGCGGCGCGAACGACCAGGTGACCGCCTCGGCGAGGCCGCGCGCGGCCAGCGCCCGCCGCGCGCTCGCGCGCAGCCGTTGCTCGGCATTGAGCGCCGGATGGCCGACCGCCTCGGTGCGGCGCACCGGCATCGGCGGCACCCGGTCGTAGCCGTGCAGCCGGACCAGCTCCTCGACCACGTCCGCCTCCATGCTGACGTCGTGCCGCCAGGAGGGCGGCGTCACCCGGAGGACGCCGTCCTCGACCCACTCGGTCGCGAATCCGAGCGCCCGCAGGTGCTGCTCGATCACGTCGCCATGCAGCGCGATCCCGGCCAGTCGCTCGAGCTGCTGCATGCGGAACCGGAACGCCGGGTGCCTTTCCGGCACCGCGCCGGCGACGATCGGCCGGCTCGCCTGGCCGCCGCAGAGCTCGAGGATCAGCCGGGTCGCGTATTCCATCCCCGGCAGCACCATCGCCGGATCGACGCCGCGCTCGAACCGGGTCCGGGCGTCGCTCTCGATGCCGAGCCTCCGGCCGGTGAGCGCGGTCCGCATCGGGTCGAACAGCGCGACCTCGAGCACCACCTCCGTCGTCTCGGCCGTGCAGCCCGTGCTCTCGCCGCCCATGATGCCGCCGAGGCTGATCGCGCCCGAGGCATCCGCGATCACCGTCATCTCCGGCTCGAGCCGGTAGGTCCTGCCGTCGAGGGCGGCCAGCGCCTCGCCCGGATGGGCAAGCCGCAAGCTGAGGTCGCCCTGCACTTTGGCGGCGTCGAACACGTGCAGCGGCCGCCCGAGATCGATGGTCACGAGATTGGTGATGTCGACCAGGGTCGAGATCGGCCGCAGGCCCACCGCGGTCAGCCGCTCCTGCAGCCAGGCCGGGCTCGGCCCGTTGCGGACGCCGCGGAACACCCGGCCGACGAACAGCGGGCAGGCGGCCGCCTGATCCGGCGAAAAGTCCAGCCTGATCTCGAGCCCGGCATCGAACTCGCCCGCGACCGGACCGAAATCCCGGGGCTTCAGCCTGCCGAGCCCGGCCGCCGCCAGCTCACGGGCGATCCCGAGCACCCCGAAGCAGTCGCCGCGATTGGGCGTGAGGGCGACCTCGATCACCGGCCCCTCGACGCGGATCACCTCGCTCGCCGATCGCCCGACCGGCGCGTCCGGCGCCAGCTCGATGATGCCGTCCCGGTCCTCGCCAAGCAGAAGCTCCCTGGCCGAGCACAGCATGCCGTTGCTGTCGACGCCGCGGATGCGGGCGCGCTTGAGCACCTCACCGCTCGCCGGGATGACCACCCCCGCCGGCGCGAAGATCGCCTTCATGCCGGCATGGACGTTGGGCGCGCCGCAGACCACTTCGGTGCGCTCGCCGCCGGCGTCGACCCGGCAGAGGCTGAGACGCTCGGCATTGGGATGCGGGCGCACCTCGGTCACGAGGGCGACCTTGAAGGGCGAGAGGTCGGCGCCCCGGGTCTCGACCGCCTCGACCTCGAGGCCGAGCATGGTCAGCCGCTCGACGATCTGCCCGAGGCCCGCCTCGGTCTCGAGGTGCTCGAGCAGCCACGGCAGGGTGAACTTCATCGCGACAGCCCGCCATAGGTGGTCGGCACGTCGAGCGCCGAAAAGCCGTAGTGGCGCAGCCACCTGAGATCGGGCTCGAAGAAGGTGCGCAGGTCCGGGATGCCGTATTTCAGCATCGCCACCCGGTCGATGCCCATGCCGAAGGCGAAGCCCTGCCAGACCTCCGGGTCGACCTCGACGGCGCGCAAGACGTTCGGGTGGACCATGCCGCAGCCCAGGATCTCGAGCCAGTCGTCGCCTTCGCCCACGATCAGCTCGCCGGCGCTCCGGCGGCAGCCGATGTCCATCTCGGCCGAGGGCTCGGTGAACGGGAAATAGCTCGGCCGGAAGCGCACCGGCACGTCGTCGCGCTCGAAGAAGGCGCGCACGAAGTCGGTGAGGCAGCCCTTCAGATGCCCCATGTGGGTGCGCCGGTCGATCACCAGGCCCTCGACCTGATGGAACATCGGCGTATGGGTCATATCGAGGTCGCGCCGATAGGTGCGGCCCGGCGCGATGATCCGGTAGGGCGGCGGGCCGGCGCGCATGGTGCGGATCTGCACCGGGCTGGTGTGGGTGCGCAGCACGAGCGGCGCGCCGTCCCGCTCCGCCTCGAGGTAGAAGGTGTCCTGCATCTGCCGCGCCGGATGCCCGGGCGGGATGTTGAGGGCGCCGAAATTGTTGAAGTCGTCCTCGACGTCCGGCCCGTCGGCGACCGCAAAGCCCATCTCGGCGAAGATCGCGGTGATCTCCTCGGTGACCTGGCTGACCGGGTGGAGCCGGCCCTCGGTGGCCGGCCGCACCGGCAAGGTGACGTCGACCCGCTCGGCCAGCAGCTGCGCGTCGAGGCTGCCCGCCTCGAGCTCGCGCCAGCGCCGCGCCAGCGCGTCGGCCACTGCCTGCTTGAGCTGATTGTAGCGCTGGCCGGCCTCGCGCCGCGCCTCCGGCTCGAGCTCGGCCAGGCTCCTGGTGAGACCGGTGATCCGCCCCTTGCGGCCGAGAGCCTCGATCCGGACCTGCTCGAGCGCCGGCAGGTCGGCCGCCGCGGCGACCTCGGCCAGCAGGGCCTGCTCGAGGCGGTCGACATCCACATCCATCGATCCGATTCCCCTCTCGTCGCCGGCAGCCCTGGGCCCGGCCGAAGCTGGCCCCGCCAGCAAAAAAGGGGCCTTGCGGCCCCTTTCGCGCCCGCGGGCCTCAGCCCATCACCCCCCGAGCGCGACCTGGGCCTGGCGGGCCAGGCTGGCGAACCCCGCCTCGTCCCGGACCGCGACGTCGGCCAGCACCTTGCGGTCGATCTCGATGCCAGCACTCTTGAGGCCGTGCATGAAGCGGCCGTAGGTCAGCCCCTCGGCGCGCGCCGCCGCGTTGATCCGTTGGATCCACAGCGCCCGGAAGTCGCGCTTGCGGTTGCGCCGGTCGCGATAGGCGTACTGCAGCGCCTTCTCGACCCGCTCGAGGGCCAGGCGATAGCAGTTGTTGTTGCGGCCGCGGTAGCCTTTGGCCAGCGCCACCACCTTCTTGTGGCGCGCCTTGGCGGTGACGCCGCGCTTGATCCGTGCCATCTTGCTACTCTTCCCCTGCCCGGCCTTTAGCCGTAGGGCAGCATGCGCTTGATCATCCTGACGTCGGCCGCGGCGACCAGGGTCGAGCCGCGGGTCGCGACCTTGGCCTGCTGCGACTTCACGCTCAGGTAATGGCGGTGGTGGGCGTGGGCGCGCATGGGCTTGCCCGTGCCGGTGAAGCGAAAGCGCTTGGCCGCGGCGCGCTTGGTCTTGAGCTTCGACATCAACAGCTCCGTTCGCCGGGCCCGGCCAAGGGGCCAGCCCGGGGCTTGCGCCTTATAATGGAGGATGCCACAGCTCGCAACTGCCGAACCGCAGCGCCCGCGACCGGCGATCGGGACGGGCAGGACGAGGGAGGGCCGCCATGAACACGACCATCGCACGCCTCGGGCGCCGGCTGCGTCTGGGCGTGGTCGGCGGCGGGCCGGGCTCGTTCATCGGCCCCGTGCATCGGGCGGCCGCCCGGCTCGACGACCACTACGAGGTCGTGGCAGCAGTCCTCAGCCGCAACCCGGAACGCTCGCGCGCCGCGGCCAAGGATCTCGGGATCGCTCCCGAGCGGGCCTATGACGACCACACCCGGCTGCTTGCCGGCGAGGCGGCGCGCACGGACGGCATCGACGTGCTCGCGATCATGACCCCGAACGCCCAGCACTACCCGGCCGCGCGGTCAGCGCTCGAGGCGGGCCTCGATGTGATCTGCGACAAGCCGCTGACCACGAGGCTGGCCGATGCGGAGGATCTGGTCCGCCGCGTGCAGGCGAGCGGTCTCGTCTTCTGCACGACCTTCAACTACACGGGCTATCCCATGGTCCGCCACGCCCGGGCGATGGTGAAGGAGGGCGCGCTCGGGGCGATGCGCCAGGTGCACGTCGAGTATATCCAGGGCCATCTCGCCAAGCCGACCGCGGCCGACCGGGATCCCGCCGCCAACTGGCGGTACGCTGCCGAGCAGGGCGGGCCGTCGCTCGTCCTGGGCGACATCGGCAGCCATGCCCACCATCTCGCGGCCTTCATCACCGGCCAGGAGCTGATCGAGGTCGCGGCCGAGGTCGGCAGCGCCATCCCCGGCCGCCAGATCGCCGATTTCGCGCACCTGCTGCTGCGCTACGAGAACGGCGCCCGCGGCTCGATGTGGGTCACCAACTCCGCCGCCGGCGGCGAGCACGGCCTGCACATCCGGGTCTTCGGCGAGCGGGGCGGCCTCGAATGGCAGCAGGAGGACCCGAACCATCTCACGCATCGGCCGCTCGACGGCTTTGCCCAGGTTCTGACCCGCGGCCGGCCGGGGCTCAGCGCCGGCGCCCAGCGCGCGACGCGGGTGGCGCTGGGCCACCCCGAGGGCTACTTCGAGGCCTTCGCCAACCTCTATGCCGATGCCGCCGACGCGATCGTCGCGCGTCGCACCGGCCAGGCGCCCGACCCGCAGGCGCTCGATTTTCCGACCGTCCTCGACGGTGCGCGCGGCGTCCGGTTCGTCGAGGCGGCGCTTGCCTCGAGCCGCGCCGGTGGCCGCTGGACCGACTGCCGGCTGCGCCTTTGAACCGGGCGCCAGCTATCCCGAAGGCGAAGGCGGCGGCCCGGCCCTTCACCGGGTCGAGCACTGAACAACATAACAATACGTTATGGAGCTTTCTTGGGGAAACTTCTTGGCGATCCCGCCCTGCTTCGCTGGTTGCTGGGCCTGCTCGCCTGCAATCTCGCGCTGATCGTCCTGCACGCCGCCTGGTACGTCTGCGTGCGTCACGGCCTCGACGCCTGGCCGCGCGACCCGCGCTTCTCGCTGGATTCCAACGCGGGCTTGGGGCAGCTGTTCAGCTCGGCCCAGACCCTGCTCCTGATCGGCCTTTTGGTCTCGCTCGCGCGCCGCACGCGGCAGGCGCTCTATCTGGCCCTGGGCGCCATCTTCCTGGTCGTCCTGGTCGACGACGCCTTCGCCGTCAACCAGGTCCTGGGCAGGCCTGTGGCGCAGGCGCTCGGGCTCGTCGACCTGCCGCGCATCAAGGCGGAAAGCCTGGGCGAGATGATGGTCTACGCCCTGGTCGCGGTGCCGTTGCTGGCCATGGTCGTGACCGCCTGTGCCCGCGGGACGCCGGAGCACCGGGCGGCCGGGATCGGGTTTGTGCTGCTCCTGGGCATGCTGGCATTCTTTGCGACCGTCATGGACCTCGTCCACCTCGCCTTCATCAACTCGTTCTACGCCTCGCAGCTCGTGCTCGAGGCGGCCGAGGAGGGCGGCGAGATGCTGGCCCTGAGCCTGGCGCTGCTGCTGGCGCTGACGCTCGCCCGCCGGCCGCCCGAGATCGCGCCCTCGAGTTGCCTCTGGCGCGCAGGCCCACGTGCAGTAGAGTAGGGTCAATGATCCGAAGCCCGCGGAACGGGCGGTCGTGGGTCGCTCAGGGGTAGCCATGCGAGTTCCCGGTCGTCACATGGTCCTGTTGCTCGGTCTCGTGCTGGTTGCGGGCTGCGCGTCGAGCCACATTACGCAGCACAAGCCCTACCAGGGCGCCAAGCTGGCGCGGCCGGATCGAATCATCGTTCATGATTTCACGGCCAATCCCGCCGACGTGCCGCCCGAATCGCCGTTCGCCGCCCGATTGGCGGGCGCCGTCGCGCCGACCGCGGAGCAGCGTGAGGTCGGCCGCACGCTGGGCGCTCAGATCGCCACCGAACTGGTGGCGGATCTGCGGGACATGGGGCTGCCCGCCGTGCGGGCGGCGGGCCAACCTGCGCCGCAGGTCAACGACATCGTTCTGCGGGGCTATTTCGTCTCGATCGACGAGGGCAGCGCCGAAAGGCGCGTGCTGGTCGGGTTCGGCAGCGGCGCAGCCGAGATGAGAGCCGCGGTCGAAGGCTATCAGATGACCGCTCGGGGTCTGCGCCTCCTCGGCAGCGGCGAGGTCGAGTCCGACGGTGGCAAGTTGCCGGGCGTGGCGGCCCCGCTGGCCGTTCTCGCCGTTACCGCCAACCCGATCGGCCTGGTCGTCGCTGGCGCGACCAAGTTGTACGGCGAGAGGTCGGGCTCGGCCACGATCGAAGGCGCGGCGAAGCGGACGGCCGACGAGATCGCGGCGCAACTGCGCAAGGCGGCCACGGAGCAGGGCTGGATCTAGCTGGGCTCGGGCGAGCTCCGCCTGATCGACGACCGCCGCCGATCGGCAAGACGCGCGGCGAGGCCTTCGAGAAGCCCGGCTGGAGCGGGTGGCGAGCGTGCCTAGGGCAGGGCGTAGTCGGCGAGCCCGCGCTTTGCCAGATATTTCTGATGGTTCTCCTCGGCCCGCCAGAAACTCGACAAAGGCGCGATCTCGGTCACGACCGGGCGCTGGTAGCGGCCCGACCCTTCGAGCTCGGCCTTGGCTGCGCGTGCCGCGGCCTCCTGCTCGGCGTCGTGGACGAAGATCACCGAGCGGTACTGGCTGCCGACGTCCGGCCCCTGCCGGTTCAGCTGGGTCGGATCGTGCGCGGCCCAGAACACCTCCAGCAGCTCGCGGTAGCTCACCTGGTCGGGATCGTAGTCGACCTGGACGACCTCGGCATGACCGGTCCGGCCGCTGCAGACCTGGTGGTAGGTGGGCCGCGCGAGCTTGCCGCCGGCGTAGCCGACCGCGGTCGAGCGGACCCCCGGCACGCGCGCGAATGCGGCCTCCACGCCCCAGAAGCAGCCCGCTCCGAAGGTCGCAATCGCCATCGCCCCTGCTCCCCTGCCCCGCCGGATCGATACCCCGGTATTACCTTGACGCCTTGGTCGGCACTCATCAAGAGCGGCCCCGGTAACCATCCGATTGCTAAGCTTTACCGCCAGTTAACGAGTGCGCTCGCATCGCTTCCCATCCTCGCGGTTATTGCCGCTCGGTTGCCAGCCATCGTTCGAGTTGCCAGGCCCGTTTGCAAATTGAGACAAATCCCCCCCATATTGGGTCACGTTGCAAACCATTGCGATTTGGAGAAACTCATGCGTCGATCGATGGCGATCATGGCCGCTCTCGGGATTGGGTTGATCAGCGCGGGCGCGGCGCGGGCCGAGGCCGAGCGGCCTTCCCCGCACGTCGTGGTCCTCGGCCAGCGCGCCGGCGCGGCCCCGGCACCGATGATCCTGCGCGGGTCGCCGGCCCAGCCCGAGGCCGTCGAGACGGCGAGCGACGCCGATGGCACGCAGGCCGTGGGCGGGCGGCTGCTCTGGGTGATCGACCGCACGACCGGCGAGGTCCAGAGCTGCGTCAACTACCAGACCTCGACGGTCGGGCTGCGCGCGGTGCGCTGCACGACCGCCGAGCTCGGCAACTACAGCCGCAACTTCGGCCGCAATTTCAAGCCCTGAGCCCGGCACCGCCGCGCGCGACGTCAAGACCCGAGCCCGGCGCGGCGGGTGCTGCGGGCGGGCCGGCGACGCAGCACGAGCGTGGTCCAGATGCTGACGTCGATCCGCGCCTGCAGCGCCAGCCGGTGGCGCCGGTGGGCCTGGAGCACCCGCAGCGCCTGGCGGTCGAGCAAGCCCGCCAGCACCAGGGCGCCGCCCGGCGCGAGATGGCGGGCGCTGGCGCGCGCGAGCTCGCACAGCGGGTCGGCCAGGATGTTGGCGACGATCAGCTCGTAGGGTCCGCCGGCGCGCAGCAGCGGGTTGCGGTAGCCCTCGCTCGCGAGAGCGCGGATGCGGTGGCCGACGCCATTGGTCCTGGCGTTGGCGCGCGCCACGCTCACCGCGACCGGATCGTTGTCGGCCGCGATCACCCGCGCCCGCCACAGCTTGGCCGCGGCGATCGCAAGGATGCCGGAGCCGCAGCCGAGATCGAGGATGCGCCGGAACCGGCGCCGCCCGGCCAGGCGCCCCAGCGCCAGCAGGCAGCCCTGGGTCGAGGCATGCTCGCCCGAGCCGAACGCGAGCCCGGCATCGAGGCGGATCGCGAGCGTGCCGGCAGGCGGCGGGCCGGCGATATGGCGGCCGTGCACCCAGAAGCGGCCGATCGGCTGCGCGGGGAAACTCTCGGCGGTCCTTGCCAGCCAGTCGGTGGCGGCGACCGGCCGGACGCTGAGGTCGACCCGCGCCAGGCCCGCGCGTTCGGCGAGCGGGGCGAGGCGCGCCGCCAGCACCCTTGGGTCGGGCTTGGCCTGATTCAGCAGCTCGATCCGCCAGAGCTCGCCATCGCGGCCGTCGGCGGCAGGCTCCTCGAACGCCGCGATGCTGATCGCGTCCGCCTCCAGCGCCTCCAGGAACAGCGCCACCGCCGCCGCCGGCACCGCGAAGGCGCTCTGCCAGAGCGGCCGTTCGGGCAGCGAACGGGAGGCGGCGCGCTCAGGCCGGGGCGACAAAGCTGTCGATCACCTTCTTCGTGCCGGCCTTGTCGAAGGCGATCTCGAGCTTGTTGCCCTCGACCACCAGCACCCGGCCATAGCCGAACTTCTCGTGGAAGATCCGCTGCCCGACCTCGAGCAGCTGGGTGCGCTTGGGCATCTCGCTGGTCAGCACGCGCGCCTGGCCCTCGATCAAAGGCGCCTTGCCGGCCGCGCGCATGCGCTGGAAGCCGGGCCCCCGCCCGCCCGCGCGCAGATCGTCGAACCAGCCGCTCATCTGCGGCTCGGGCACCGACTGGCGCTGCAGGAACTCGGTGTGCGCGCTCGGCAGCTCCTCGATGAAGCGCGCCGGCAGGCTCGCCGCCCACTGGTTATAGACCCGGCGATTGGCGGCGTAGCAGACCGTGAGCATGCGTCTTGCCCGGGTGATGCCGACGTAAGCCAGCCGCCGCTCCTCCTCGAGCGCCTTCATGCCGCCCTCGTCGATCGCGCGCTGGTTCGGGAACACGCCCTCCTCCCAGCCGGGCAGGAACACGGTGTCGAACTCGAGGCCCTTGGCGCCGTGGAGCGTCATCAGCGTGACCATGTCGCCCGCGGGATCGGCGGCGTTGTCCATGACGAGGCCCACATGCTCGAGGAAGCCTGCCAGCGTCTCGAATTCCTCGAGCGCATGGACCAGCTCCTTCAGGTTCTCGAGCCGGCCGGGCGCGTCGGGGCCGCGGTCCTGCTGCCACATGCGCACATAGCCCGCCTCCTCGAGCACGGTCTCGGCGAGCTCGCGCGGCGGCACGCGTTCGGCGAGCTCGCGCCAGCGCTCGAAGTCGCGCAAGAGCCCGGCGAGCGTGGTCCTGAGCTTCGGGCGCAGCTCGTCGGTCGTGCACAACAGGCGCGCGGCCGCGACGGCGCTGGAGCCGGCATCGCGGGCGCTGCGCCGCAAGAGCTGCAAGGTCGCATCGCCGATGCCGCGCTTGGGCACGTTCGCGATCCGCTCGAACGCGAGATCGTCGTCCGGCTGATGCACGAGGCGCAGATAAGCGATCGCGTCCCGGATCTCGGCGCGCTCGTAGAAGCGGGGCCCGCCGATCACGCGATAGGGCAGGCCCAGGTTGATGAAGCGCTCCTCGAAGGCGCGGGTCTGAAAGCCCGCCCGCACCAGGACCGCGACGTCCTCGAGCCGGCCCTTGGCGCGCTGGTGCGCCTCGATCTCCTCGCCGACGAAGCGCGCCTCCTCCTCGTCGTCCCACAAGCTCGCGATCCGCACCCGGGCACCCTGCTCGCCCTCGGTCCAAAGGGTCTTGCCGAGCCGCGCCCGGTTGTGCGCGATCAGGCCCGAGGCCGCCCCTAAGATGTGCCCGGTCGAGCGGTAGTTGCGCTCGAGCCGGACCACCCGGGCGCCCGGAAAATCCTGCTCGAAGCGCAGGATGTTGCCGACCTCAGCACCCCGCCAGCTGTAGATCGACTGGTCGTCGTCGCCGACGCAGGTGATATTTTTGTGACTTTGGGCGAGCAGGCGCAGCCAGAGATACTGGGCGACGTTGGTGTCCTGGTACTCGTCGACGAGGAGCGCCCGGAAGCGCCTTTGATAGTCGGCCAGGATCTCCGGCTGCTCGCCGAACAAAGTCAGCCCATGCAGCAGCAGATCGCCGAAGTCGCAGGCATTCAGCGTCTCGAGGCGCTGCTGGTAGGCGGCGTAGAGCTCGCGCGTGCGCCCGAGCGCAAAGTCGCTGATCTCGCTCTCGGGCACATTCGCAGGCGTCAGGCCGCGATCCTTGCAGCGCTCGACGATCGCCAGCAGCACCCGCGGCGTCCAGCGGCGCGGATCGAGCTCGGCCGCCTCGAGCACCTGCTTGATCAGCCGCAGCTGATCGTCGGTATCGAGGATCGTGAAGTTGGGCTTGAGCCCGACCAGCTCGGCGTGCCGGCGCAACAGACGCGCGCCCAACGCATGGAACGTGCCGAGCCAGAGCCCCTCGACGCTCTGCCCGAGCAGCAGCGAAACCCGCGAGATCATCTCGCGCGCGGCCTTGTTGGTGAAGGTCACCGCCAGCACCTGGTACGGCCGCGCCCGCCCGGTCAGCAGCAGGTGCGCAAGCCGCGTGGTCAGCACCCGGGTCTTGCCGGTGCCGGCACCGGCCAGCACGAGCAGCGGTCCGTCCGCCGCCTCGACCGCCGCCCGCTGCTCCGGGTTCAGCGCGTCCAGATGGCGCGCCGAGGCCGCCGCCGCCGGCGCCGGGTCCGCCGACGCCATGATGTCCGCTTGATTGATCATGGAACCCCTTGCGGTCGCGGGCCCAGGCGAGGCGCCGCCCGACCGCGAGCCACTCGCAAGATGCGCCATCCCGGCGCCAGCGTCGACCCCCGACGGCTGATCGCGATGCGGGTTCGAATCATCCGACCTCCGGCTGGGTCCGGCCGCGTTCGAGGGTCCGCTTGCGACGCCAGCCCTCATGCAGGTAATCGGCGGCAAAGCTCAACGCGGCACGCACGCCCTCGGGCGTGAGATGGGGAGCCCTCGAACAGCTGGGGCCCCATGCTCCGCCTCCTGGCTCGGCCGATCGGGTGATCATCCGCGAAGAGCCGAAATCTGTGAACCCATCGCCAGCCTCGGATCGAACCGGAACGGCTCGGAGGCGACGATCTTGACCTCGGCCACGCGCGGATGCGCCGGGTTGAGCATCGCGTTCCACTCCTTGGGCACCACCCGCGACGGCGCGATCAGGACCAACGCCTCGCCGCTCTTCAGCCAGGCATCGCCGGTCCGCTGATACCATGTCCGCCCGTCCGCACCCGGCACATCAGCATCGGCTGGTATCCGATCGGCCTCGATCCGGAGCACGCCGGCGTCATCCGGAACCCCGATCTCGGCCAGCATCAGATTATCGGGGAGCCTCGCCCTGAGCGTCGGGCCGAAATGGACGAACGTCTCGAGCACGCAGGTCGCCACGTTCAGACTGGTGTAGACGACCCCGCGCCCGCGCCCCGAGTTCCAGCGCGCGCCCCGGTCGCGGTTGCCGCCCCCATCGAGGCTCCTCGCGTGCCGGCGAGGCGCAAGCCGCCAGACGATCAAGACTCAGCTGTAGTCGCCATAGTCGATCCGGCGCAGCACGGTCTCGACGGCGCGGGTGCCCTCGTCAGTCAGCAGCAGGTCGGCCGGCACGCGGTCGCCGAGCGCGGGGTTGGCCTCCGAGAGCCAAGTCGCGGCGACATCGGTGTCGTCGAACACGTCGGCCGCGTAGCCCTTGATCCGCAGCAGGCGCGCCACTTGGTCGGCCTCTTCGCGCGACAGTTTCCGGCCTTCGCGGACCTTGCGCGCGAACGTCGAGGCCGGGATCAGCCGGTGCACCTCATCGAGGCGCAGCAGCTTCGCCTCGATCGCACGCTTGACCAAGCCCGCCTCGACGCCATTCACGATCGCATCGTGGCTGAACTGGCGCCGGACCCGGGACGCCGCTGCGGCCGCGCGCTGCCCACCCGCCCGCTCCGGCTCGGAAACCAGGGTCCTGGCCATGGCCCCTTCTCCACCAAATGGCGCGATCAAGCTATCATTTGGCAAGAGAGGGCCGTCGGCGCAAGATCTCTGGCAGCTATCCCCTCAATGGCGGACCCGGACCGTGGTCTCGCCGAGACCGGCGATCCGGTACGTGACCTCGTCGCCCTCCTCGGGGAAACGGGTCTTGAGCGCGCTGCCGGTGATCACGATCTCGCCCGCCCGCATGCCGCGGCCGCGGGAGGCCAGCAGGTTGGCGAGCCAGGCGAGCGATTCGAACGGGTGGCCCATCGCGGCGCCGGTCACGCCCTGGTCGACGACCTCGCCGTTCCAGAGCAGCTCGACCGGCGTCGTCTCGAGGTCGAGGCCCTGCCAGTCCAGGGCCTCGGGTCCGATCACGACGCCCGCGCACCAGCATTTGTCGGTCAGGATCGAGGCGGCATCGAGGTCGGTGTAGTCGGCGCCCCGGTCCTCGATCAGCTCGAAGGCCGGCATGCAGGCCCGGACCGCGGGTGTCACGCTCGCGCGGCTGTAGGGTGCCTCCGCGGCCGGCAGGTCGCGGCCGAGGCGGACGCCGAGCTCGAACTCGAGACCGAGATGCATGAAGTCGGCAAGGCGAAGGGTCGCAGGCGAGCTCTGGATGGTGCTCTCGAAGACCCCGCCGCCGGCCGGCTGGTCGACCCCGCAGAGCTCCTGGATCGCCCTCGAGGTCAGCGCGATCTTGTGGCCGCCGAGCTCGCCCCAGCCCGCGGCCGTGAACCGGCCGTGGACCGCGTCCTGGACATCGTAGGCCTCCTCGAGCGAGACGGGCGCGAACTCGCCCCGCAGGCGCTCGAAGCGCGCCTTGCGCCGATGCGCGAGGAAAATGTGGTCCGCGATCCGTGCGACCTTGGCCTCGTCGACCATGACTTTTCGCCTCCTGGGTGCTGGCTGGCCGGCATTCTGCCAGCTCAATGCGGTCCGAGCCAGGCCAGCACGAGCGAGACGGTGACGACAGCGAGCAGGCTGGAGAGGAAGATCGCGGACGCGCTCTCGGCCTGGCCGGCGTCGTAGCGGACGGCGAACAGATAGGCGTTGACGCCGACCGGCAGCGAGGCGATCAGCACGGCGACCTTGGCCCACAGCGGCGGCACGTCGAAGACCCAGCGGCTCAGGCCGAACACCAGGAGCGGCAGGCCGACGAGCTTGAGCGCCACCATGAGCGCGGCCGGCGCGAGCGCCCCCTTGAGCCGATAGGCGCGCAGGCTCGCCCCGACCGAGAACAGCGCACAAGGCACCGCGGCAGCGCCGATCAGCGCCGCCCAGCGCTCGATCGTGGTCGGCAGCTTCAGGCCTGCCAGGTTGAAGGCGATGCCGCCGACGAGGCCCCACAGGATCGGGTTGGCCACGAGGCCGCGCAGGATCGCCGCCGGCAGCGCCTGCAGGCCCGCGGCCGAGCCGCGGCCGACCTCGATCACCACGGTCACCGCGGTGAACATCACGAGACTGTGGGTCGCGAGCAAAAGGAACAGCGGCAGGCTGCCCGCATCGCCGAACGCGGTCAGCACGAGCGGGATGCCGAGCAGCACCGAATTGCCGAAGGCGCAGCCGAAGCCCGTGATCGCCTGGCGCTCGTAGGCGCCGCGAAACGCCATCCTGGCCGCGACCATGCCGGCCGCGAACACGCCGGCCGCCCCCAGATAATAGGACAAAAGGTAGCCCCAGGGGATCTGGTCGGGCAGGGCCGCACCCGCCATGTTGCGAAAGAGCATGACCGGAATCGCGAAGTAGAAGACGAAGCTGGCCAGCCCCTGCGAGGCGGCCGCATCGAATACCCGGGTGAAGGTCGCGCCGTAACCGAACGCCATGAGGCCGAAGATCGGCACGACGATGTCGATGATGGCGGTCAGCGGCCGGATCCTCGGGCGGCAAAGGCGAGCGGGCGGGGCGAGTATGTCGCGGGCCCCGATCGATCACAATGGCATGGGCCCGGTCATGAGCGGTCGCGGGCTCGTGCTAGAACTGGCGAGCGTCGGCAGGGCGGAGGCTGGGGGGATGACGATCAAAGGCCGATGGCCGGCGGCGCCGGCGGCGCTCCTGGCCCTGATGTCGGCAGCGGCGCCGGCCGCGAGCCCGCCTTCGCCCCCGGGACCGCCGCAGGAGGCGAGCGTCGCCACGGTCGACGGCGAGATCGGCCGGCCGGGCGGCGACCTGCGGATGCTGATCGGCAGCAGCCGCGATACCCGGCTGCTCGTGGTCTACGGCTACGCCCGCCTGATCGGCTATGACCGCGACCTCGAGCTGCAACCCGACATCGCCCGGGCGGTCGACGTCCAGGACGGGCGCGTCTTCACCTTCCACCTCCGCGAAGGCCACCGCTGGTCCGATGGCGCCCCGTTCACCAGCGAGGATTTCCGCTACTGGTGGCAAGACATGGCCAACAACGCCCACCTCAGCCCGGTCGGGCCGCCGCGCGAGCTCGTGGTCGAGGGCGAGCTGCCCAAGGTCGAGATCCTGGACCCGCTGACCGTGCGCTACAGCTGGACGAAGCCCAACCCCTTCTTCCTGCCGGCGCTGGCCGGGGCGCGGCCGCTGTTCATCTATGCGCCGGCGCACTACCTCAAGCAGTTCCACGAGCACTACGCCGACCCGGCGACGCTAGCCGGCCTGGTGGCGGCCGAGCGCGCCCGCGACTGGGCGCAGCTGCACGGCCGCCGCGACGACATGTACAAGTTCGACAATCCCGACCTGCCGACGCTGCAGCCCTGGATGATCCGGACGCGGGCGCCGGCCGAGCGCTTCGTCGCCCAGCGCAACCCCTACTACTACCGGGTCGACCCGGCCGGCCGGCAGCTGCCCTACATCGACCGGGTGATCCTGGACGTGGTCGACGACAAGCTGATCCCGGTCAAGACCGGCGCCGGCGAGACCGACCTGCAGGCGCGCGGCCTGGTCTTCAAGGACTACACCTTCCTCAAGGAAAGCGAGCCGCACAGTCACCTCAAAACGATGCTCTGGCAGACCGCGCGCGGCGCCCATCTGGCGCTCTACCCGAACCTGAACGCGAGCGATCTGGTCTGGCGGCAGCTGTTCCGCGACGCCCGCTTCCGGCGCGCGCTGTCGCTCGGGATCAATCGCGCCGACATCAACCAGACCTTCTATTTCGGCCTCGGCATCGGCGGCAACAATAGCGTCCTGCCGGCGAGCCCGCTCTTCAAGCCCGAATACCGCTTCGCCTGGGCGGACTTCGATCCGGACGCCGCCAACCGCCTGCTCGACGAGATCGGCCTGACCCGGCGCGACGCCCGCGGCGCCCGCCTGCTGCCCGACGGGCGGCCGATGGATCTGATCATCGAGAGCGCCGGCGAAGGCAGCGAGGAGTCGGATGTCCTGACCCTGGTCCGCGAGAACTGGGCCAAGCTCGGCATCCGCGCCTACGCCAAGCCGCTCCAGCGCCAGGTGGTGCGCAACCGGATCTTCGCGGGCGAGACCCTCATGACGATCTGGTTCGGCCTCGAGAACGGCATCCCGTCCGCCGACATGAGCCCCTACGAGTTCGCGCCGACCACCCAGCAGCAGTACCAGTGGCCGAAATGGGGCCAGTACTACGAGACCCGCGGCGAGGCCGGCCAGCCCCCCGACATGCCCGACGCCAAGCAGCTGCTCGACCTCTACAACGCCTGGCGGCTGAGCGGCACCCGCGAGGAACGGCGCCGGATCTGGCAGCAGATGCTCCAGATCTGGAGCCAGCAGGTCTATTCGATCGGCCTGGTCGGCGCCGTGCCCCAGCCCGTGGTCGCCAGCCAGCGCCTGCGCAACGTCCCCGAGAAGGCGATCTTCAACTGGGAGCCCGGCGCCCAGTTCGGCATCTACCGCCCCGACACCTTCTGGTTCGCCGATCAGCCGAAGTGAGGTGGCGGAGAACGTTCCCCGCGCCCGCCCGGGCGACCCGGCGGTCGAGCTCGCGGACGTCGATGGCCAGGTCGGCGACGGATCTGCCCAGGCGCTCGACCCGCTCGCCGGTCACCGCCGCGGTCTGAACGGCGTCAACGAGCTTGTCGAACCAGCTCACTGCTGGTCGCTGCGCTTGGCTGCGAAGTAGGCCTTGGTCGCCTCGACTTCTCGAATCAAGGATCGGCCCAGCACGAGCCTTTGATCCCGGCAGCAGGCATGGCACAAAGGCGGTTTCACGAACTCCGTCGGGACAAGGCGCCATGGCCGGCAATCTGGATCTGAAGACCCTGAAGCAGGAGGTGAAGGCCGGAGCGATCGATACCGTGCTCGCCTGTTTCGTCGACATGCAGGGCCGGCTGATCGGCAAGCGGGTCACCGGGCACTATTTCCTCGAGCAGGTGGTGCATGAGATGCACGCCTGCGACTACCTGCTGGCGCTGGACATGGACATGGAGCCGGTGCCGGGCTACGCGGTCGCGTCCTGGGACAAAGGCTACGGCGATTTCGCGATCCGCCCGGACCTCGCGACCTTGCGCCGGATCCCCTGGCTCCCCGGCACGGCACTGGTCTTGGGCGACGTCGTCGACCACCATGGCGAGGACGTGCCGCACAGCCCGCGCGCGATCCTCAAGCGCCAGCTCGCCCGCGCCCGCGAGCTGGGCTTCAAGGTCAACATGGCGACCGAGCTCGAGTTCTACGTGTTCGACGAGCCCTACGATCAGGCGCGCGCCAAGTTCTACAAAGCTCTCAAGACCGCCGGCTGGTACATCGAGGACTACCACATCTTCCAGACCACCAAGGAAGAGAGCCTGATCCGGGCGATCAGGAACGGCATGGATGCGGCCGGCATCCCGGTCGAGTTCTCCAAGGGCGAATGGGGCCCCGGCCAGGCCGAGCTCAACCTCCGCTACGCCGAAGCGCTCGAGATGGCCGACCGCCACGCGATCTATAAGAACGGCGTCAAGGAGATCGCCTTCCTCCAGGGCAAGGCCGTGACCTTCATGGCCAAGTGGGATTTTGGATTGGCCGGCAGCAGCTGCCACATCCATAGCTCGCTCGTGGATGCGGATGACGAGAAGCCTGTTTTTGCCGGTAAATCCGGTGGTTATGCCAACATTTTCAAACATTACATCGCCGGGCAGCTGGCGCTCGCCCGCGACCTCACCCTGTTCCTGGCCCCCTACATCAACTCCTACAAGCGCTTCCAGGCGGGCTCGTTCGCACCGACCAAGGCGATCTGGAGCACCGACAACCGCACGGCGGGCTTTCGCGTGATCGGCGGCGGTCCCTCGCTCAGGGTCGAGTGCCGGATCCCGGGCGCCGACGCCAATCCCTATCTCGCCTGTGCGGCCCTGCTCGCGGCCGGCCTTTCCGGCATCGAGCAGAAGCTCGAGCTCGAGCCCGCCTTCACGGGCGATGCCTACCGCGGCCAGGACATCCAGGAGATCCCGAAGACGCTGCGCGAGGCGATCGACTGCCTGGACCGGTCGGCAGCGCTGCGCGCGGCGTTTGGCGATGCCGTGGTCGAGCATTACCTGCACGCCGCGCGCTGGGAGCAGTTCGAGTACGACCGCCGGATCACCGACCACGAGCTGATCCGCGGCTTCGAGCGCGCCTGATGAGCGCGAATTTTGCCGGCAAAACCGCGGTCGTGACCGGCGCCGGCGGCGGCATGGGCCTGCAGATCGCCCGCGATCTGATGACCGCCGGTGCCAGGGTCGCCGGCATCGACGTCAAGGAACGCCCAGCCGAGCTCGATGGCGCGCTCTACGCCCGGGGCGACATCAGCGGCGACGGCTTCGTTGCCGGGGCGATCGAGCGCGCTTTCGCCACGACCGGGCGCCTCGACTGTCTGGTCAATGCCGCCGCAATCCTCCTGTTCGGCGAGGACCGATCCCTGGTCGAGATCGAGCTCGCGACCTGGCAGCGGGTGCTGGCGATCAACCTCACCGGCTGCATGCTGGCCGCGCGCCACGCCATCCCCTGCATGCAAAAGAGCGGCGGCGGCGCCATGGTGCACGTGTCCTCGATCCAGTGCCTGCGCGGCGACGACCGGCCGCAGGATGCCTATCAGGTCGCCAAGGCCGGCATTTTGGCCCTTTCCAAGTCGATCGCGATCCAGTTCGCGACGGCCAAAATCCGGTCCAACGTGATCCTGCCGGGGCCCACCGAGAGCCCGATGCAGGCGCGCTGGCAAGCCGATCCCGCAATGAAGCACCGGACCGCGGCCGCGGTGCCGCTCGGCCGCGTCGGCACGCCAAGGGACATGGCGGCCGCCTGTCTTTTCCTGCTTTCCGACCAGGCCGCCTACGTCACCGGCACCGAGCTGATCGTGGACGGCGGCCTGATGGCCCGGCCCTGAGCCGAGGTCGCACGCCACGCCATCAGCCCCGACGCCGCGGGCGGGCCTAGCCCTTTGCCGATCCTTGATCCCTGGTTCTACCTGATGGCGGTGCCGGCGCTCATGATCACCGGCATCTCGAAGGGCGGCTTCGGCGGCGGCCTCGGCATCCTCGCGGTGCCCATGCTGGCCCTGGTCGTGAGCCCGGCCCAGGCAGCCGCGATCCTGCTGCCGGTCCTGATCCTCATGGACCTGATCGGCGTCCGCGCCTACTGGCAGAGCTTCGATCCGCACGCGCTGGCCGTCATGCTGCCCGGGGCGGCGATCGGGATCGCGCTCGGCGGGCTCGCCTTCGGCCTCCTGGATGCGCGCGCGACCCGCCTGATCGTAGGCCTGATCGCGCTCGCCTTCGTCGCCCATTACCTTTCGGGCGGCGGACAGCTGGCCCCGGCGCGCCCGCCCAACGCCCGGCTCGGCGCCGTCTGCGGCGCGCTCGCGGGCTTCACGAGCACGATCGCCCACGCCGGCAGCCCGCCCGCCGCGATCTATCTCTTGCCGCTCAAGCTCGACAAGACCCGCTTCGTCGCCACCAACGTGGTCCTGTTCGCCGCGGTCAACCTCATGAAGCTCGTGCCCTACGGGCTGCTGGGCGAGCTCAGCGGCCTCAACCTCGCAACCGCGCTCGTGCTCGCCCCGCTCGCACCCATCAGCATGGCCCTCGGGATGCGCCTGCACCACCGGATCGAGCCCACCACCTTCTATCGCCTCTGCTATGCCTTCGTGGCACTGACCGGCTTGAAGCTGGTCTATGACGGTCTGATCTGATCCGGATGCACGCTCACCACGCCCACGCCCGCCCGCACGCGCATGCCTCAGGCGAAGCCCACGCGCCCGCCTCTGCGGACAATGAGCGCCGCGTCTTTTTAACCCTTGTGCTGACCGCGGGCTTCATGGTCGCCGAGGTCCTGGGCGGCATCGCCGCGGGCTCGCTCGCGCTGCTGGCGGACGCCGGCCACATGCTGACCGACACCGCGTCCCTGACGCTCGCGTGGGCGGCCTTCCGGGTCGGCCGCCGGCCGCAGGATGCCAGGCGCACCTACGGCTACCACCGCTTCCAGGTGCTGGCCGCCTTCGTCAACGGCGTGACCCTGATCGCGGTCGTCGGCTGGATCGCGATCGAGGCCGCGCGCCGCCTCTGGACGCCGGCCCCGGTCGCGGGCGGCCTGATGCTGGTGATCGCGGGCCTCGGGCTCCTGGTCAACATCGCGGCGTTCGCGATCCTCCACGGCGGCGACCGCGACAACCTCAACATCCGGGGTGCTGCGCTCCACGTCATGGGCGACCTGCTGGGCTCGGTCGCGGCGATGGTCGCCGGCGCGGTCATCTACCGACCCATTGGACCCCGATCGACCCTCTGCTCTCGCTGCTGGTGGCCCTCCTGATCCTGCGCAGCGCTTGGCTCCTGGTGCAGAATCCGCCCATATCCTGCTCGAGGGTACCCCCGAGTGGCTCGACGTGGATCGCTCAAAGCCGAGCTGGTGGCCGCGATCCCGGCGATCCTGGATGTCCACCATGTCCACGCCTGGATGCTGACGAGCGAGCGCCCGCTGCTCACGATGCACGCCCGCGTCGAGAGCGGCACCGACCACGACCAGGTCCTGCGCGCGATCCAAGAGGTGCTCCAGCACAGCCACGGCATCGGCCACGTCACGATCCAGATCGAGCCCGGCGATTGCCCCGACGTGGCCTGCTGAGTGCGTCTTTGGCGTTGAACTTCGACCTGCGGCCGGGCGGCCTTCGAGTTCAGAATGCGGCGTCGGCTTCGGCTCGGGTCGCAGATCGCACCTCCGGCAGGAAGGAGATCGCCGCCGCACCGGCATCGGCGCTCGTGACGGCGGCGCGGAAGTTCGCGAACAGCTCGCGGCCAAGCCCCCGGGCGTAGGGGGAAAGGTCGGGCTCGGCCGCCGTCCGCCATGCCCATTCGCCCTCGTCGACCAGCGCTTCCAGCCGGCCGGCGGCGGCGTCGAGGCGGATCAGGTCGCCGTCTTTGACCTTGGCGAGCGGACCGCGCTCGGCCGCCTCGGGCGTGACATGGATCGCGGCCGGCACCTTGCCCGAGGCGCCCGACATCCGCCCGTCGGTGACCAGAGCGACCCTGAAGCCTTTGTCCTGGAGCACGCCCAGCGCGGGCGTCAGCTGGTGCAGCTCCGGCATGCCGTTCGCTTTCGGCCCCTGGAAGCGGACCACGGCGACGAAGTCGCGCTCCAGCTCGCCGCGCTGGAAGGCCGCCTGCAGCTCCGCCTGATCATCGAAGACCAGGGCCGGCGCCTCGATCACGCAGCGCTCGGGCTTGACCGCCGAGACCTTGATCACGGCCCGGCCCAGATTGCCGGTCAGCAGCTTGAGCCCACCGCTGGCGCTGAACGGTCTGGCGACCGGTGCGAGGATGGCCAGATCGCCGCTCGTGCGGGCCGCGGGGCGCCAGACCGGCCGGTCGCCCTCCATGACCGGCGCCTCGAGGTAGCGCTCGAGGCCGCCCAGGCCCCAGACCGTGCGCACGTCCGCGTGCAACAGCCCGGCGTCGAGCAGCTCGCCGATCAGGAACTGCATGCCACCGGCGGCATGGAAGTGGTTCACGTCGGCAAGGCCGTTGGGATAGATCCGGGCGAGCAGCGGCACGACCTCGGAGAGGTCGGCGAAATCCTCCCAGGTCAGCTGGATCCCGGCCGCGCGCGCCATGGCGACGAGGTGGATCGTGTGGTTGGTCGAGCCGCCGGTCGCGTGCAGGCCGACCACGGCGTTGACCACGGCGCGCTCGTCCACGACCTCGCCGATCGGCGTGTAGTCGTTGCCCAGCGCCGTGATCTCGGTGATCCGCCTGGCGGCCACCCGGGTGAGCGCGTCGCGCAGCGGCGTGTTCGGGTTGACGAACGAGGCGCCCGGCAGATGCAGGCCCATGATCTCCATGAGCATCTGGTTGGAATTGGCGGTGCCGTAGAAGGTGCAGGTGCCGGGGCTGTGGTAGGACCGGCTCTCGGCCTCGAGCAGCGCGCTGCGGTCGACCTTGCCGGCGGCATGGAGCTGGCGGATCTTGGCCTTCTCGCCGTTCGAGAGGCCCGAGGGCATCGGCCCGCCGGGCACGAAGATCGCGGGCAGGTGGCCGAAGCTCAGCGCCGCCATGACGAGGCCCGGCACGATCTTGTCGCAGACGCCGAGGTAGAGCGCGCCGTCGAACATGTCGTGCGAGAGGGCGATCGCGGTCGCGAGCGCGATCACGTCGCGCGAGAACAGCGACAGCTCCATGCCCGGCTGGCCCTGGGTGACGCCGTCGCACATGGCCGGGACGCCGCCCGCGAACTGGGCGACCGCACCCGCCTCGCGGACCGCCTCCTTGATCAGCGCGGGAAAACGCTCGAGCGGCTGATGGGCAGAGAGCATGTCGTTGTAGGACGAAACGATCGCGATATTGGCCTTGGCCGGCCCCTTGAGCGCCGCCTTGTCATGCAGGTCGCAGGCCGCGAAGCCGTGGGCGAGGTTGCTGCAGGACAGGGCCGTCCGCTTGGGGCCAAGCAGGGCGGCAGCCCGGATGTGATCGAGGTAGGCCCGGCGCGTCTCGGCACTGCGGCGGACGATGCGCTGGGTGACCTCGAGAAGCCTGGAATCCATAGTCGTGCTCGCTACTTGGAGATGGGCGGCGCGCTCGCGGCCGGCCGCTCGTCCAGAAAGTGCCGGACGCGCTCCAGGGTGGGCAGCGCCGGGATCGCGCCGCGCTCGGTCGTGGTCAGCGCGCCGACCGCGCAGGCGAGGCGGCAGATCTCGCGCAGGCGCTGCTGATTGCGTACCGCGCCCCGGTCCTGGATCAGACCGTGCAGCAGGCCGGCGACGAAGCCGTCGCCCGCCCCGGTGGTATCGATCGCCTGGACGCTGAGGCCCACGACCACGCCCTCGAATCCGGGGGTGAAGTAGACGCAGCCGGCGGCGCCGAGGGTCACCACCATCAGCTCGAGGCGGTCGTGCCAGAGCTGCCGGCGCGCATCCGCCGGGTCGTCGGAGCCGGTCAGAAAGCGCAGCTCCTCGTCGCTGATCTTGACCACCTGGGCCTCGCCGATCGCCAGCTGCAGCCCGGCGCGCGCCGCCTCGGCATCCGGCCACAGCGCGAGGCGCAGGTTGGGATCGCAGGAAATCAGGCAGCCGGCTGCGCGCGCGGCCGAGATCGCGTGCAGCGTGGCGCCGCGGGCGGGTTCGTCGATCAGGCTGATCGAGCCGTAGTGCAGGGCTTTGGCGGCGCCCAATGCGCCGAGATCGACCTCATCGGGGGTGAACAGCATGTCGGCGCTCGGGTGGCGGTAGAACATGAACTCGCGCTCGCCATCGGCGCGCAGCGAGACGAAGGCGAGTGCGGTGCGCGCCTGGTCGGTGAAGCACAAGGGGCCGACGTCGACCCCGGCCTCGGCGAGCGTTTTGACCAGGAAATGACCGAACGGGTCGTCGCCGATCTTGCCCATGAAGGCCGAGGAGATGCCGAGGCGCGCGAGCCCGACCGCGACGTTGGCGGGCGCGCCGCCGGGCGCTTTCTTGAAGGCGGGCGCCTCGATCAGCGAGGTGCCGGTCACGGTCGGCACGAAGTCGATCAAGAGCTCGCCCAGGCAAACGACATCGGCCATCGCCTTGGTCCCATGGCCCCGGTGGAAAAAAACCTGCGTCGGCCGGGGAGGCGGCGGCCGACGCAGGACCCCCCGCCTACTTCGACGTCCAGCCTTTGTACTGGTCGACGTTGTCGCGGGTGATCAGATCGGCGGGAATGAGGATGGTCGACTGCTCCGGCTTCTTGCCCTGCATGATGTCGTAGCCGACGTCGACCGCCATCTGCGCCATCTTGTAAGGGTCCTGGGCGGAGGAGGCCTGGACCAGGGTGTCGCTCTTGAGCGCCTGCTCGATGTCGGGGGCGCCGTCGACCGAGGTGATGATCAGGTCGGTGACGCTCAGCTGCTTGGCCGCGAGATCGGCGCCGATCGCCTGCGGGTCGTTGATCGTGAAGACCGCGTTGAGGTCGGGGAAGGCGGTCAGGAGGCCGACCATGACCTCGAGGCCGCCCTCGCGCGAGCCCTTGCCGTTCTGGTTGTCGGACGCGATCTGGATGTTGCCGGCGCTTCTTGAGCGCGTCCTCGCAGCCCTTGACGCGGTCGATCACGGCCGAGACCGGCGGGCCGTTCATGATCGCGACGTTGCCGCCGTCGGGCAGCTTCTCGACGATGTACTGGCAGGCCTTCTGCCCGGCTTCGATGTTGTTGGTCTGGACGGTGGCATCGGCACCCTGGGCCGAGACGTCGACCGCGACCACGACGATGCCGGCCGCCTGCGCCCGCTCGATCGCGGGCTTGATCGCCTCCGGATCGGCGGCGTTGACCAGGATCAGATCGACGCCCGAGGCGATGAAGTTGTCGATCTGGGAATACTGCTTGTTGAGGTCGTAGTCGGCCGAGACCGTGGTCACGGTGACGCTGTCGCCGCCGATCTTCTTGGCTTCGGCCTCGGCACCCTTGGCGACCTGGACGAAGAACGGGTTGCCGAGGTTGCCGACCGTGACCCCGACCGCGGTCAGGTCCTTGGCGGCGACCGGAGCGGCCGCGGCCAAAGCGAGGGCCGCCCCCATCAACAGGCTTTGCTTCAACATGGCGATGCTCTCCTGGTCTTCCGTGTTGGGCCGCCGGGAGGCTCGCCTCTGGCGAGGCCGGGCGGCGGGTGAACTCGCGTTGGAGGGGTTGCTCAGGTCCGGGCGCTGCCCTGCAGCCGGTAGCGGTCGAGGGCGACCGCGCCGATGATCACCAGGCCCTTGATGATGAACTGCCAGATCTCGCTGACGTTCATGAGGATCAGGCCGTTCGAGAGCACGGCGATGATCAAGGCGCCGATCAGGGTCCCGATGATCGTGCCGATGCCGCCCACGAAGGAGGTGCCGCCCAGGATCACCGCGGCGATCGCGTCGAGCTCGTAGGCGAGCCCGAGCTGGGCGCCGTTGGCCGAGAAGGTGCGCGCCGCCGACATGATGCCGCCGAGCCCGGCGAGAAACCCGGACGTCATGTAGACGAACATCAGGATCAGCCAGACCTTGATGCCCGAGAGCCGGGCCGCGGCCGGGTTGCCGCCGACCGCGTAGATCCAGACCCCGAGCACCGTACGCCGGAGGATGAACCAGCTGATCGCGATCACCAGCAGCGCGATGATCACGAGCCAGGGCACCCCGAACAGCCGGGCGTTGCCGATCCAGGCGAACTGCAGCTGCGGATTGAACACCGTCGTGTCGTTGCCGATCAGGCGGGCGAGGCCGCGGACGGCGGTCATCGCGCCGAGGGTGACGATGAACGGCGGCAGCCGCAGGAAGGCGATCAGCGAGCCATTGACCGCGCCGAGGGCGAGGCCGGCGATCAGCGCCATCGGGATCGCGAGCAGGGACAGGCCGGAGAGCGACATCGAGACCGCGACCACGGCTGCGACCGCGAGCACGGCGCCGACCGAGAGGTCGATGCCGCCGGTCAGGATGACGAAGGTCATGCCGGCCGCGAGCACGGTGTTGATCGAGGCCTGCTGGGTCACGATCGCGAGGTTGCGCGTGCTGATGAATTTGCCGGTCGCGAGCTGGAAGCCGATGCAGATCAGGATCAGCACCGGCAGCATGCCGACCGCCTGGATGATGCCCTTGATCTGCGCGCTCCGCGCGCCCGCGCCCTGAACCGCGCCGCCGGTGGCGGCGGCAGGATTGGTGGAACTCATTTTCTGCCTCCCCGAGCCATGCCCCCTGGCCGCTTACGCCGCGACGCCGGTCGCAAAGGCCATGATGTTCTCTTGCGTGATCGGCCGCCCCGCCGGGCCGCCGACCTCGCCCTCGATGTGCCCCTCGCGCATCACCAGCACCCGGTCGCAGATGCCGATCACCTCCGGCAGCTCGCTGGAGATCACCAGCACGCCCAGGCCCTTGCGTGCGAGCTCGTCGATGATCCGATAGATCTCGGACTTGGCGCCGATGTCGACGCCGCGGGTCGGCTCGTCCAGGATCAGGATCTTGGGCTGGGTCTCGAGCCAGCGCGACAGGAGCGCCTTCTGCTGGTTGCCGCCCGAGAGGCTGCCGACGCCGACGGAAGGGCTCGCGACCCGGATCGTGAGCGCCTTGATCGCGTCCTGGGCGCGCCTTTTGCCGGCGGCGAGGTCGAGGACGCCGCCCCTGGCGGCGTCGCGCGCGATCACCCCCAGATTGATGTTCTCGAGCACCGACATGTCGAGGAACAGGCCCTGGCCCTTGCGGTCCTCGGTCAGGTAGGCGACGCCGGCATCGAGGGCGTCCTGGGGCGATTTGATGTCGACCGGCTGGCCATCGAGCCGCACCTCGCCGCCCGCCTTGGGGTCGGCGCCGTAGATCAGGCGGGCGAGCTCGGTGCGGCCGGCGCCGACCAGGCCGGCCAGGCCCAGAACCTCGCCCTCATGGACCACGAGGCTCGCCGGCTGCACCCGCCGCCCGCCATCGGTGATGTCCTTGACCTCGAGGATCGGCCGGCCGCGGCTGCCGTGCGGGTCGTGCTCCTTGGTGTAGAAGGTATTGAGATCGCGCCCGACCATCATCTTGACCAGCGCTTCGGCGCTGATCTCGTGCTTGTCGAGGGTGCCGACATAGGTCCCATCGCGCAGCACCGACACCCGGTCGGAGAGCTCGTAGACCTCGCCCATCCGGTGGCTGATGTAGATGATCGCGAGGCCGTCCTGGCGGAACTGGCGGATCAGCTCGAACAGCTTTTCGGTCTCGCGCGACGAGAGCGCGGTGGTCGGCTCGTCCATGACCAGGATCTTGGAATTGGCGTGCAGAGCGCGCGCGATCTCGACCTGCTGCTGCTCGGCGATCGACAGGCTGCCGACGGCGGTGGTCGGCGTGAAGGTGGCGCCGAGCCGCTCGAGCACCTCGGCGCAACTGTTCCGCATCGCTTTGCGGTTGACGAGGCCGCGGCTGGCGATCTCGTCGCCCAGGAAGATGTTTTCGGCGACCGTGAGGTTCGGCGCGAGGCTCAGCTCCTGGTAGATGATCGCGATCCCGAGGTGGCGGGCGTGGATCGGGTTCGCGATCTCGACCTTCTGGCCGTCGATCAGGATCTCGCCGCCCGCGTCGGCCTGGTAGGCGCCCGAGAGCACCTTCATGAGCGTGCTCTTGCCGGCGCCGTTCTCGCCCATGAGGGCCAGGACCTCGCCGCTCCATGCCTTGAGCTGGACGTTGCTGAGCGCCTTGATGCCGGGAAAGGTCTTCGAGATGTTGCGCATCTCGAGGGTCGGCGCTGCGGCGCCGGCCGTGGTCCCAAGGGTGGTCATGCGATCGAGCCTCCCTGCTCGTTCGGTCCTATTCGCCCAGATCCGCGCTATTGGCCCAAGAGGACGTCCCGGTTCGGGCTGAAGTTGAGATGCAGCGGCAGGATTGCGGCGCCGATCGCCGCCGCCCGGCGGCCGATGGTGCCCATGCGCAGTGCCGGCGCCTGGCGGGCTTCCGGCGTGGCTGCCGCGAGCGCCGCCGTCAGCCGCACGATCAGGTCCTCGATCACCGCCTTCGGCAGATCGCCGTCCAGGACGATCGTCTGGACGTCGAGCACGCAGGCCGCCGACAGCAGCGGGGCGACCAGGGCCTCGACGCAGTCGTCGAGCCACTCCGCAACCCGCTCGCTCTGGCTGCCGATCGCCGTATCCAGGTCGCACCGGCGCACGATCGCCGCGCCGGCCGCGTTCAGGTGCCGGATCAGCGAGTTGACTGAGGCGCGCGTCAACAGGATGTCGTAGGCGCCGCGGGGCTGCGGCGCGCTGGCGAGCCGGGACGGCGGCACCGGCATCAGGCCGAGATCGCCCGCATTGCCGCTCATGCCGCGGTGATAGTGGCCGCCCAGGATGACGCCGCCGCCGATCGCGCTGCCGATGAACACGTAGACGAAATCGTCGAGCTGGCGTCCGTGGCCCTGGAACAGCTCGGCGACCGCGGCCGCGGTGCCGTCGTTCTCGCTGAACACCTCGAGGCCGGTCTCGGCCGCCAGCCGCCTGATGATGTCGAACTCGTTCCAGGCCCGATAAGCCTGCGAGGGGATGCCGAGCTCGCGTCGCCAGCTGCCCAAGTGATAGGGCGTCGCGACGCCGAGCCCGGCGAGCCGTCCGGGCGCCGGCGTCGGGATCTCGCGGCGCACCGCCGCAATGTCGTCGAGCAGCAGGCCGACCGCTTCCTCGGGCAACGGGAAGGCGCGCTCGTGCCGACGCTGCTCCAGGACCTGGCCGGAGAAGTCGACCAGGATGGTGTCGAGCGAGCGCCGGCCGACCTTGACCCCGATCGAATAGGCGCCCTCGGCGTTCAGGCTGAGCAGGGTCGCCGGCTGGCCGCGCTGGCCGGAGCGCTTGCCCTCGGCGCGCACCAGGCGTTGCTGCTCGAGCTCGCGCACGATCACGCCCGCGGTGTTGCTCGTGAGATGGGCGTAGCGCGCGAGATCGGCCTTGGAGGCGCTGCCGAGGCGGCGCAGCGCGGTCAGGATGACGCGCTCGTTGAACAGGCGCAGGTTGACCGAGTTGCTGCCTTTGCCGATCGCCGCGTCCTGCACGCTCGGGGCTCCCGCTGGTAGCGCCTGGACGCCGCTCTTCGCGGCGCGCCGAGGCCCTCTATGCCAGAGGCCGGGGACGGCGTCAATAATTAATTCACGCTGAATTATCTTTTTTCCCGCCGGTCGTCCGGCGCCAGCTCCAGAGCGCACAATCGGGGTTGCGGAGCGCCCCCGCCGAGGCCGCCCGGCACGCAGCATCGGCGGTTTGCCTGGGGGCTCAGAAGTGGTCGCAATTACCATGCTGGCGCTTTTCCCCTCCCAGTCTTTGCTGTCGGCTGCGCATGGCACGAAAAACCCAACCGAATTTGCGTAATATCGACGGGCGTCCCCGACAATTAATTCAGGATGCATTATTTTCTGGACCGCGCCCATACTTGATCTCTACAAGAATGCTTTGATCTGGTCAAAGAAGCAAATAAGCTCGCGTAGCACCGGCCGGCCGAAATGACCAACGGGAGGAGAGCGATGAAGGCGAGCCAGGCGGTAGTGGCGGCGTCCATCTATCTCGGGGCGGCGAGCGCAGGGGTGGCCGGCCAGTACGTCGACTGGCTGGATGACGGCACCGTGCTCCTGAAGCTGGGACCGCAGTACGGCAACGCCGTGCTCGAGACCTCGCGCGCCGAGCTCGGCACGGACTTCGGCCCGGACCAGAAGCCCTTCGATGGCGTCACCGTCACCCTCTTGACCCAGAACGAGGGCCCCCAGGGTGCCATCTCCGGACCGATCGAGGCGTTGCGGCCGGTCTGGGAGGAGCTCACCGGCGGCAAGCTCGAGCTGGCGCTGGTGCCGGTGACCGATCTCTATGCCGCGACCATGCTCGATCTCGAGCAGGGCACCGGGCGCTACGACGCCATGGTGGTCGGCGCCTTCTTCTACGGCGACCTCGTCGCCGGCAACTACATCGTGCCGGTCGACCCGTTCATGGCGAGCGGCAAATATCCGCGCTGGAGCTACGACTCGATGCCGCCTGCGCTGCGGACGCTCTACCACTGGGGCGATGTCGGCTACGGCGTCCTCAACGATGCCGACGGCCAGATCCTCTACTACCGCCGCGACATCCTCAACGACCCGAAGTGGCAGACGGCGTTCCAGAAGGCGACCGGCCACGCCATGGCCGTGCCGCCCAAGACCTGGCAGCAGCTGCTCGAAATCTCGCAGTTCTTCGCCGGCAAGGACTGGGACCACCACGACTCGCAAGCCGACGAAGGCACGGTGCTCCATCTCAAGATCGGCGAGCAGGGCCACTACCATTTCCAATCGCTGTCGGCATCGTTCGCGATCACGCCGGGCGACAAGGTCGACCGCTACCACAACGTCTACTGGTTCGATCCGACCGACATGCGGCCCTTGATCAACAGCCCCGGCCACGTCGCCGCCCTCGAGTTCCTGCAGCAGCTGAATGACACCGGGCCGGTCGAGCAGATCGGCTGGCGCCTGCCTCAGGCCTGGGAGTACTTCCTGCGCGGCAAGGCGGTCTTCATGTACACCTGGGGCGATCTCGGCGCGCTCTGCCAGGACGAGACCCGCTCCAACGTCAAGGGCAACTGCGCGGCCACGGTCCTGCCCAGCTCCGACAAGTACTGGGACATGGAGAAGAAGGCCTGGGTCGAGACCGCCCTGCCGCGCTTCGTCGGCAACACCGTGGGCGGCTCCTGGCATGGCGTGGTCTCGGCGCTCTCCAAGCACCAGGACGCCGCCTATTCCTTCCTCGCGCTGATGGCGACCAAGCCCGTCTCGCTCTGGAACGGGGAGAACGGCTGGACCGGCGTCGATCCCGGCTTCTACTACCAGTTCCCGAAGCCGGAGGGTTCGGCGCGGATCGCCGACTACGTCAAGGCGGGCTGGAACACCGCCGACGTCACCGACTATCTGAACGCCTTCTACCGCAACTACACGGCGCCGACGATGCTGACCTATCTGCGCATCCGCGGGACCCAGGAGTACTGGTCGGAGCTCGACAGCGAGGTGGGTGCCGTGCTCGGCGCCAGGAAGAGCGCCAAGGCCGCGCTCGACGACACCGCCGCCGCCTGGGAGGCGATCACCGACCGGCTCGGCCGTGACGAGCAGCTCAAGGCATACCGGGCCGCGATCGGCTACCCGGGCGACGCGAAGGAACCGAGCGGCTAGCCCGGCTCCTCGAGACAGCGTCCGCGCCCGCGGATGGGTCCGGGGTTCAACGCGGGCCGGCTTTCAGATCGCGCTTCGATCCGCGTTGCGCCTGGGGAGCCGCCCCGTCCCGTCCGCATTCGAGACTCGACGGCGGCCGGCGAGCGGTCGATGATGGCTGCAACGCCATGCGACGGCTGCCCGGTGTTGGTCGAGGTCCAGGATCTGAAGAAGCACTTCCCGGTCACCCAGGGGATCGTGTTTCGGCGCGCGGTCGGCCAGGTGAAGGCGGTCGACGGGGTCAGCTTCACGATCGGCAAGGGCGAGGCGCTGGGGCTGGTCGGCGAATTCGGGCTGCGGCAAGAGCACCGTCGCCCGCTGCCTGCTCAAGCTCCTGGCGCCGAGCGCGGGCCGGGTGCGCTTCGACGGCGCCGACCTGGACAGCCTCGACCGGCAGGCGACCTTTCGCTTCCGGCGCCGGGTGCAGGCGATCTTCCAGGACCCCTACTCGTCGCTCAATCCGCGCATGAAGGTGCGCGAGATCGTCGGCGAGCCGCTCTATGTGCACGGCCTTGCGACGGGCGCCGGGCTCGCGCGGCGGGTCGAGCGGCTGCTCGAGCAGTGCGGCCTGCACCGGGGCATCGCCGACCGCTATCCGCACGAGATGAGCGGCGGCCAGCGCCAGCGGGTCGGCATCGCCCGGGCGCTGGCACTCGAGCCGGAGCTCGTGGTCTGCGACGAGCCGGTCTCGGCGCTCGATGTCTCGATCCAGGCCCAGATCATCAACCTTTTGGGCGACCTGCGGACCGAGCTCGGGCTTACCTACCTGTTCATCGGCCACGACCTCAGCGTGGTGCGGCATCTTTGCGACCGCGTCGCCGTGATGTATCTGGGCAAGCTCGTGGAGATCGCGGAGTGCGACGAGCTGTTCGCCCGCCCGCGCCACCCCTACACCCAGGCGCTGCTGGCCGCGGTGCCGATGCCCGATCCGGTGGCCGAGCGGGCGCGCGCGCATCAGATCCTGCCGGGCGAGGTGCCGAGCCCGCTCGACCCGCCGGCCGGCTGCGTGTTTCACCCCCGCTGCCGCCTCGCCGAGCCCGCCTGCCGCGAACGGGTGCCGGAGCTGCTCGAGCTCGGGCAAGACCATTGGGTGGCTTGCCCGGTCGTGGCAAGGTGAGCGAACCGTCGGGGCTGCGGCGTGCCAATTCAACGGAGGAGCAAAGAATGATCGCGAAGCACGAGGCGCCGACCGAGGCCGAGCAGCTCTCAAAGGAGTTGCGCCAGGCCTATGATTTCGACCCGCGCGACCCCTTGTTCGGCCTGAGCCGCGCCGCGCTGTCGGGCCCCCGCCTCGACCGGCGGACCACCCTCCGGCTGCTCGCGGCCGCGGGCACGCTCTCGGCCTGGCAGCTGATGCCGCAGATCGGCATCCGGGCCGCGGCCGCCCAGGCGGGCGGCGAGCTCCGCTGCGGCTGGGCGGGCGTCGGCGAGATCCGGACCCTCGATCCGGCGCAGATCAACCAGGTGCTGCAGTTCCAGATCACGTCCAACGTGTTGAGCGGTCTGACCCACATCAATCCGAAGCTGATCGCCGAGGGCGACCTCGCCGAGGACTGGACGGTCTCCGACGACGGCAAGGAATACACGTTCAAGCTGCGCGAGGGCGTGACCTTCCACGACGGCGAGCCGTTCACCGCCGACGACGTCCTGTTCACCTACAACCGCTCCAAGGACCCGGAGAAGTCGATCCATTCGCGCGTGCTGGCCAACGTCAAGGACGTGGTCAAGGTCGACGACCATACCGTCAAGATCGTGCTCGGGGCGCCGCAGGCGTCGTTCCTGACCAAGACGCTCGAGCGCTCGAGCGGGCGCGCGATGACGATCGTCAGCCGGCGCGGGCTCGAGGAGCTGGGCGGCGCCCAGTACGGCCTGACCCCGGTCGGCACCGGGCCGTTCAAGGTCACCGCCCACACGCTGGGCCAGTCCGTGGTGCTCGAAAAGTTCGAAAACTACTACGATCCGGAGCGCCCCAAGCTCGACAAGGTCACGATCACGCCGGTGATCGACGCCGAGCCGCTGGCGGCCGCGATCGAGGCGGGCGACATCGAGCTGATCGGCGGCAACCCGATCGCGCCCGAGCTCACCGACCGCTTCGTCGCCAACACCGACCTCGAGGTCAGCATCGTGCCGGGGCCGGGCTTCCAGAATGTCTGGCTGAACCCCTGGCGCGAGCCGTTCGTGGTCGCCGACTTCAACCAGCCGCTCGAGCAGCTGATGCAGGAGAAGGGCTTCAAGGTCCGCCTCGCGATCGCCAAGGCGCTCGATCGCGACCGCTACATCCAGCAGGCCCAGTTCGGCCGCGGCACGCCCGCCTACGGCACGATCAACCCGGCGATGGGCTTCTATTTCGACGATGGTCTGGGCGCGACCAGCAACCAGCGCTACGACCTCGGGGCCGCCAAGGCGCTCCTCGCCGACGCGGGCTTCCCCGAGGGCAAGGGCTTCCCCAGGCTCAAGATCATCCACACGCCCGACGAGCGCCGCGAGGTCCAGGTGATCGCCAACATCCTCAAGACCGGGCTCGGCATCGACATTGAGCTCGACACCAAGGACTTCCCGGTGCTGATCGACCAGTTCGACAAGATGGACTGGGACCTGGTGCGCCTCGGCTCGGGCGGCGACTACGACCCCGACGACGGCCTGGTCGACTGGATGCAGACGAGCTCCAAGTTCAACGGCCCCGACCGCGACAAGGCCAAGATGGCCTTCGGCTTCTTCTCCGATGCCAAGGTCGACGAGCTGATCGATCAGCAGAGCCTGGAGACCGATCCCAACAAGCGCAAGGCGCTGGTCCAGGAGGCGAACAAGATCACCTCCGACAAGGTGGCGGGCGCGTTTTTGTTCCACCCGATGGACATCCTGGTCTACCGCAAGACGGTCGCCTTCCCGCCCGAGAGCCGGATCCCGGGCCTGGTGGACCTCGACCGCACCACGATCGGGGCCTGAGCGCAGCGGCGGCGGGCGGTCCGTCGCCGATCCGGTCCGCGACGATGTCCCGCTACCTGCTCCGGCGCACGCTCGGCGCGATCCTCGTGATGTGGGCGGTCGCGACCTTGGTCTTCGTCATGCTGCGGGCGGTGCCGGGCGACCCGATCGCGGCGATGCTGTTCGACGTCGCCGACCCGGCCGCGGCCGAGCAGCTGCGTCAGAAGTTCGGCCTCGATCAGCCGGTCTACGTCCAATACGTCAAATGGTTCGCGCTGGTCCTCCAGGGTGACTTCGGCACCTCGCTGCTCGGCAGCCAGATCCAGGTGTCGCGGATCGTCGCCGAAGCCCTGCCGCGCACCCTCTCGCTCGCCAGCCTGTCGTTCGTGATCGCGCTCGCGATCGCCGGGCCGGCCGGGCTGATCTCGGCGCTCAAGCGCCATTCGGCCATCGATCACGCGGTCACGCTGATAGCGTTCCTTGGCCTCTCGATGCCCGACTTCTGGCTCGCGATCCTTTTGATCATCGTGTTCGCGGCCCACCTGCAATGGCTGCCGGCGATCGGCTACGCGCCGCTCTCGCAGGGCTTCTGGCCCTGGTTCTCGCACCTGATCCTGCCCTCGATCGCGATCGGCACGCCGTTCGCCGCGATCATGGCGCGCATGATCCGCTCCTCGATGCTGGAGGTGCTCAAGACCGAGTACATGCAGGTGGCCCGCGCCAAGGGCCTCCTCAAGCCGCGCCTGATCTTCGTCCACGCTTTGCCGAACGCCCTGATCCCGGTGGTGACCGTGATGGGGATCGCGCTCGCCCTTTTGATGGCCGGCACGGTGGTGGTCGAGAACGTCTTCGCGATCAAGGGCTTGGGCCGCGTGCTGATCCAAGGCATCCTCAATCGCGACTACCCGGTGGTCCAGGGCGCGATCCTGGTGGTCTCGGCGATCTTCGTCTTCGCCAATCTGCTGGTCGATGTCCTCTACACGGTGATCGACCCGCGGATCCGCTTCGAGTGATGCCGGATGGCAGTGCCGAGATGGAACGGGCGGATCTGATCAGGGCGGCGCCGACGCTCGCGGACGAGGCGGGCGCGGCGCCGGCGCGGCGCAGTTCCTGGCTGCGCTTCGTCGCGCGCGACAAGAAGGCGCTGGCGGGCCTGATCGTGCTGGCCGTGCTGGCGGCGGCCGCGGTCCTGGCGCCGGTGATAGCGCCTTACGATCCGAACGCCATGCTCTACGACATGATCGGCGCCCCCTCGCTCGCGCATCCGCTCGGCACCGACGATCTCGGTCGCGACCTTTTGAGCCGGCTCATCTACGGCGCCCGGATCTCGCTCTTCGTCGGCCTCTCGACGGTGCTGATCGCCCTGGTCGCGGGCGTCCTTTTGGGCATCGCCGCCGGCTATTTCGGCGGCTTCCTCGACACCATCATCATGCGCTACATCGACCTGCAGTGGGCGTTCCCGAACTTCATCATCGCGGTCTATCTGGTGGCGGTGTTCGGCACCGGTCTTTCCAACGTGATCGTCGCGGTCTCGCTCGCCTTCGTCGACGACTTCGCAAGGATCGCGCGCGGCATGGTCTTGACGATAAAGGAGGAGCAGTACGTCGCCGCGGCGCGCGTCGTCGGCGTCTCGGACTGGCGGATCATGTGGCGCCACATCCTGCCGAACGCGAGCGCGCCGATCATCGTCCAGGCGACCGTCTCGGTCTCCTACGCGATCCTGGCCGAGGCGGGCCTGTCGTTCCTCGGCCTCGGCGTCGAGTCCGACACACCCACCTGGGGCCTGATCCTCGCGGATGCCCGCAGCTTCATCTCGCGCGCCTGGTGGCTCGGCGTGTTCCCCGGCCTCTTCATCATGATCACGGTGCTCTCGATCAACTTCCTCGGCGACGCGCTGCGCGACCTCCTCGACGTCCGCGAGACCAAGGACCTCGGCCCGGTCTGAGCCTGGCCCGCCGGTCCCCCGAAAGGCGGGGGCGAGGTGGCGAGGACCTTCCTATTAGGTGCAGAAACGCGATCTCAGGAAGTAGGCCTCATCGCTGCGCGTGCTGGGGCACTCTGCAGGATCCTCGGCGGTCCTGGGACGAGATCGGCCATGCCCGCGGGAAAGCTTCGCGATCGGGACTTGCTGGCAGCCTGTCAGCGGACCAGGTCGCGAACAGGGAATGCGTTCCTTGACCTTGATCAGCTCACCCCGCTTTGTTCATCCAACCGTCACTCTACTGGCACGAGCGCCGGAGCGCCTTTGTCCTTGATCAAGAACACCAGGAATTTTGCCGGCTTGGTACTGCTTGCGTTCCGGTCAACGACGTGAACATCGTCAGGGCCTTCATAAAAGACCTGTCCGGGTGTCAGTGTTACCTCTTTCCCACCCTTCACCTGCATCACAACGGAGCCCTCCAGTACGTAAACAAACGCCTGTGCATCGTGTCGATGAATAGGGCTCGACCCGCCGGGCGCATGCTCGACTGTGATCATCAGAACTTCCTTGCCGGGAGACCCCGCAAGTTCTTTCGACATGAGCGACGTGACCTTAGCTTCCTGAGCCATCGCCGTGCCGGTCATGAGGCATAGCAGAACCAGCGCAACGAGTTTGGTCGTCATAGTCCCCTCCTTCGTTCGTCGCCCGAGACCCCGGGGGCAACGCCCCGCTCGGGCATGTCGCGATCACGGACCGATTGTATCAGCGCCGGCCAACTGAGACCTCAGAAGCGTATTGCGGTGACTAGGGGTTCCCCAGTCTGAATGTTTGCGCGAAGTGCCGAGGGCCTGCCAGCCGGCTCGCGACCGTAGGTGAGATCCCAGGGGGGGTCCACCTCGGATGCAGGATCAGGCTCCTGCCCGTGAGCGGCGGAGCCATTCGTCGAGGCCGAGGCGGCCGAGGCGCGCTTCGCCCAACGGCACCAGCGAGCGCTCCTCGACCCGGCCGCCGGAGTATCGGGCCTCGGGGTCGCTCACGACCTCACGCGGGTCGCCGACCGCCTTCAGATAGCGGGCGACGATTTCGTTGAACGGCGCTCGTTCGGGGCCTGCGATCTCGACGATGCCGTTGCGCGGCGCCGCGAGCGCCACATCGGCGACGATGGCGGCAACATCGTCCGCCGCGATCGGCTGGAACAGGCCGGGCGAGACCCTGACCATGTTGCCATCCGCACCTGCATCGGCGATCCAGCCGAGGAATTCCAGGAACTGGGTCGAGCGGATGATGGTGTAGGGGATGCCGGAGGCCTCGATCAGCTTCTCTTGCGCGACCTTGGCGCGGAAATAGCCGTTGTCGGGCGTCCGGTCGGTTCCGACGATGGAGAGTGCCACATGGTGCCGGACGCCCGCTGCGGCCTCCGCCGCGAGAAGGTTGCGACCGGAGGTCTCGAAGAACGCCAGCACCGCCTTGTCTTCGAACGAGGGCGAATTGGCGAGGTCGATCACTACCTGCGCGCCGGCCATGGCCTCTTTGAGCCCCTCGCCGGTGATGCTGTTGATGCCGCTTTTGGGCGAAGCGGCGACGACCTCGTGGCCGCCCTGGCGCAGAATGGCGACGGTCTTGGATCCGATCAGCCCGGTGCCGCCGATGACGACGATCTTCATGCTTGACCCTCCCTTGTCGGTGACCGGAGACCTTAGGAAAGCATACGGGAGCGCTCGTCACACTACGTCGACAGCGTCACGAGATCGAAGTCGACGAGGTCCGGGATCCGGCTTTCGGCCGGGAAGTTGACTTCCTTGCGGGTGACCAGCGGGCTCACCGGGTGGTAGACGAACATCGCCGCCACCTTGTCCGAGGTGAGAAGGTTGGCCTTTTGCACCAGCTCGCGCCGGCGGGCGAGGTCGGGGGTCACGCTCTGCTCCGCGACCAGCTTGTCCACCTCCTTGTCGGAGAAATACCCGAACGGGTATTTGGCCTTGTCGCGCGCGTGGGCGTTGAACTTGGAGTCGGTGGTCATGAAGTCGACGAGGCCGTCGTCGGGATCGAAGTCGCCGCCGCTGTTCTGGACCAGAAGATCGAAGTCCATCCGGTCGCGGCGGTCGCCAAGGATCGTGTTGTCGACCGGGTCGAGCCGGATCTCGACGCCGAGCTCGCGCTTCATGATGTCGGCGAACACCTGGCCGCGGCGGCGCTCGTCGGCGATGATCGTGAACGCCAGCGGCCGCATGCCCTCGCCGTTGGCAAAGCCCGCCTTGGCGAGCAGCTCGCGCGCGGAGTCGGGCTGATATCGCTGCTGGCTCTTCTTGCCGATGTCGGGGTCGTACATGGAGGCAAGCGCCGGGTTGATCGAGCCGAAGGACGGCACGCCGAAGCCGAGGTTGCCGATCTCGATGAAGCGGTCGCGATCGAGCGCCCGGGCGAGTGCGGCGCGCACCTGGAAGCCCGGCTCCTTCAGCAGCTCATCGAGCGGCTTGTTGAAGTCCGGAACCCGCATCGGGTCGACCCAGGGGTTCATGTAGATCGCGTAGAAGCCCGGCCGCGGCGCCATGTCGACCACGATGTCGGGGTTCGACTGGAAGCGCTCGATCAGCTCCGCCGGCACCGGCGCGCCGCCGATGATCTGGATGTCGCCCGCTTCGAGCGCCGCCGCCAGCGGCTCGGCCTCGACGATCGGCCGGATCGTGACCGCCTCGAGCTTGGGGCGCGAAGGATCGTAGTAGTGCTCGAACGCCTCGAGCCTGACGCCCTGGCCGAGGACGTGCTCGGCGACCCGGAACGGCCCGGTGCCGACCGGCGTCAGGCCGTATTGGGCAGGACCCATTTCCTCGAGCGCGCGCCGGTTGACGATCGTCATCGCGCGCCCGCTCGAGCGCTCGGTCGTCTTGACCAGGAACGATGCCTGCGGCCGCGCGAGCTTGAAGCGCACGGTCAGGTCGTCGACCTTGAGGACGTCCATGACGTTCACGAGCACCTGCGACTGGATCGACTGGGCGGGGTCCTTGGAGCGCTTGAACGTGAAGACGACGTCGTCGGCGGTGAACGGATCGCCGTTGTGGAAGGTGACCCCTTCGCGCAGGGTGAAGGTGTATTCGGTGCCGTCGTCCGAGACCTTCCAGCTCTCGGCGAGATCGGGCTGGGCTACGAACTGGCCGTTGATGTGGGTCAGGCCCGAGAGCACGTTGGATGAGATCTGGAACTCCTCGACCTGGTCGATCCGGGCCGGGTCGAGGGTGCTGATCTCGCTGACCCCGGACCAGCCGGCCTGGAGCGTGCCGCCGCTCTGCTGGGCTGCCGCCTCGCGGGGTGCGAGCCCGGGCACGAGATGCAGGGCGGTGAGCGTGCCGGAGGCCGCCATCAGCCGCAGCACCGTGCGCCGATCGAGGCAGGGTCCCGAGAGTTGCGCTCTCGACAGGCCGTACAACGGATCCCGCGGATCGAAGTCGAAGGCCTGCTCGAGCTCGCTCGCGATCGCCGCTTTCTGCTTCTCGGTCAGGTTGGCGAAGCGGTTTCTTAGCATTTCTGCCTCCCAGGCTTGCTGAGCCGTCAGCCTACTACGCGGATGCCGGTGATCAAGTACCGATGCCCGGCCGAGGGTCGTCGGGGCGCTCGGGCGATCGGCCATGCAGCTCGTGCTTGCGGAAGCAGGCGGCGCGATGGCCGCCCTCGAGGACCTCGAGCGGCGGGAAGGCCTCGGCGCAGCGCGCGATCGCGAGACCGCAGCGCGGCCGGTAGGAGCAGGCGTGGTCGAGCCGGGCGAGGTCGGGCGGCTGGCCCTCGATCGGCACGAGACGCACCGAGCGCGGCAGATCGAGGCGCGGCACCGACGCCATCAGGCCGATCGTGTAGGGGTGGCTTGGCCGGGTGAAGATCTGCTCGGCCGTGCCCGCCTCGACGATACGCCCGGCGTACATCACGTTCACCCGGTCGGCGTAGCGCGCGACGACGCCGAGATTGTGGGTGATGATCACCAGCGCGACCCCGAGGCGGCGGCTGAGATCCTTCATCAGCTCGAGGATCTGGGCCTGGATCGTGACGTCGAGCGCTGTGGTCGGCTCGTCGGCGATGATGAGCTTGGGCTCGCAGCCGAGCGCCACCGCGATCATCACCCGCTGGCGCATGCCGCCGCTGAAATGATGCGGATATTGCCGCAGGCGCCGCTTTGGATCGGCGATCCCGACCAGGCCCAAAAGCTCGACCGCGCGCGCCTGGGCCTGCGCCCGCGACAGGCCCTGGTGCCGGCGCATCCCTTCGGTCAGCTGCACGCCGATGCCGAGCACCGGATTGAGCGAGGTCATCGGCTCCTGGAAGATCATCGCGATCTCGCGACCACGCACCTCAACCAGCCGGTCCTCGCCGAGGTCGAGCAGATCGCGGCCGGCGAAGCGCACGCGACCGCCGGCGACGCGGCCCGGATGCGGCACCAGGCCGAGAATGGCCAGCGCGCTCACCGACTTGCCGCAGCCGGATTCGCCGACCAGCGCTACCGTCTCGCCGGCATCGACCGTATAGGAGATGCCATCGACCGCCTTGACGACGCCATGGCCGCCGCGGAACTCGACCCTGAGGTCGTCGATCTCGAGCAAAGGGACCACCGCCGCCACCCGCGTTGATCACCCGTCCTGCGCCGAGCGGGACCGCGGGCAAGGTGGCGATCACGCCTCGAAGGCTAGGTCGGTGGCCGGGGATCGTCAATGCGGCGACCGGCGCGTCGCGAGCACGCGGTCTTCCGGCTTGGTCCAGCCCGCGGCGTCTGGCAGCGGCTCGATTCCGACCGCGGCGCCGGCTATCATCCGGGTCGACTGCCGGCGATCACCGGGGCCGTTGTCAGGAGCGGCTCGCCTGGCCTGGGAGAACGACCGCGTCGCGCCTGCTCTTGAGTGTTGCAGCCTTGCTCGTCCTGGTCGTGGGCGGCCTCGCGGGCGTCTGGTGGTTCGGCGGGCCCGACGCACACCGTTGGGCGGCACGCCGGGCGCTCGAGCTCGTTTTGCAGCGCGACGTCGAGGTCGATGGCACCCTCGAGGTCGAACTCGGCGCCGAGCCCCTGCTCGAGGTGACCGGCCTGCGGATCGACAATCCCGCATGGGCCGAGACGCCGAGCCAGCTTCAAATCGCGCGCGCCCGGATCAGGATAGCGCTTCGCCCGTTGCTGCATCGCGCGCTCGTGTTCCCGCTGGTTGCCCTCGAGGGGGTGACGGTCGCTCTCGAGACCGCCGCCGATGGTCGTCACAGCTGGCAATCAGATCGTGAGCCGGCCTCCCGCGAGACGAGGTTTGCGCTACCGCTCTTCGAGCGGCTCTCGGTCAGCGATGCGACCGTCACCTACCACGACCGCCGGGACGGCCAGCGCACCCGATTGCACATCGCGAGCCTGACCCAGCAGCGCGACGCCGGTGCGGCGGCCATGCGGCTTGCCGCCGAGGGTGACATCAACGGCAAAGCCTTCCGGATAAACGGAACGTCGGGGGTCCTGGAAACCGCGTTGGCCGGGACCGCCCCCTGGCCCCTCGACCTCGAGATCCAGCTGCCCTCGATCGATGCCAGGCTCGCGGGCACGGTCGCCGACGTCGCCCGCGCCACCGGTCTGGACCTGCGGCTCGAGGCTCGAAGCCCGTCTTTGCTGGCGGCGGGCGAGGCGTGGAATGTGAGCGTTCCGGCGGATGGGCAGATCACGGTGGCGGCCCGATTGGGCGGTGATCTCGACGTGCTCTCGCTCGCCGACGTCAGCGCCGAGATGATCAGCCCGGACCGCGACCACCTGCAGTTCTCAGGCAGCCTCGCCAACGTCAGGGAGGGCAGCGGGCTCGACGGACGCGTCACGGCGAAGCTCGATCCCGCGGGTCAGCTCGGCAAGCTCCTTCCCGCGCGGTGGCGCACCCTGAACCGGATCGAAGCCGCCGCCGGCGTTGCCGGCAGCGTTGCCGCGCCGGCGTTCCACGATCTCTCAGCCGACATCTATGGACCAGGCGACAGCAGGCTGAGGCTCGCGGGCAGCCTCCGGGTCGCGACCGCAGGAGGCGTGCGGCTCGAAGGCTTCGATTTGACCTCCAGCCTCGAGATCCCGCGCCTTGCCGACCTGCTCGACATCGGCGACGCCGGGCTCGGCCGCTTCCAATTCGACGGCAAGCTGTCCGGCGACGCTCGCCGGTTCGATGCCGACGGCCGCGCGAGCCTGGGCGAGACCCAGTTCGATGGGGTCCTCAGCGGCGATTTCGCCGGCGCGCGACCGAGCTACAAAGCCCGCCTGCATTCGCCGAAGGTGCGCCTGGTCGATCTGGGCCTGACCCCGGCGGTTCCAGGCGCTGCGACCCCCTCGCCCCAGGCGACGCGGCTGTTCGGCCGCGAGCCGTTTTCGCTCGAGGGACTTCAGAAACTCGACCTCGATCTGGAGATCGAGCTCGACAGCCTCGAAGGTGTGGCCCTTGCCATCGGTCGAGCCAGCGCGCACGCCACGCTCGCGGCGGGCAGGCTGCAACTCTCGCCGCTGCGGTTCGACGTCGTCGGCGGCTATGCGGAGGTCAACGCCGAGGTCGACGCGCGCGAGCCGACGCCCAGATGGCGGGTCCGAGCCAGTGCCGATGACGTCAATCTGGGCAATGTCTGGCACGAGCTGAAGGCCGAGGTGCCTCTGACCGGCAAGCTCGACCTCGTCCTCGACCTCCAGGCGAGGGGCAGCTCGCCACGGGACCTCGCGAGCTCGCTCGCCGGCGATTTCAGCCTCGCCCTGCAGCGCGGCCGGATCGAGTCGCGGCTGTTTGGCCTCACCACGATGAACCCTGCCCGCTGGCTCATCGCGCGCTCGACGCGCCGCGGCTATTCCGAGATCAACTGCTTCGTCGCACGTTTCGAGGTCGCCAACGGCCTTGCCGAGCTTCGCAAGCTGGTGCTGGACACGCCGAACGCGACCGCGGTCGGCACGGGCCACATCGATTTTGCGCGCGAGACGATCGATGTTCAGATCCGTCCCAGCCCCAGGGAGACACGCCTGATCGAGCTCGCGACCCCCTTCACCATCACGGGCAACCTTGCCGACCCATCGGTCGTGGCCAGCACCACGGGCGCGGCTATCCGCGCGTTGGGGCGGATCGCCTTGAGCCCGGTCGATGTCCTGGGCTCACTGCTGCCGTTCGTCAACAGCCGGGGCGACGATCCGGGCAACCCCTGCCTGACCCTCTCGCTGCCGACGCCATGAAGCCCTGACACCGGCCGCAGGCGCGGCCGTGCGACAAGGGTCCTGTGGTCGCGACGCCGGCGGACCGCCGCCCGGACGCGGCGCCGCTAGCGGCCGCGTCCCCGTCCGCCCCGACCGCCGCCGCGGGCGGCGTGGAAGTGAGTGCCACCGGACAGACCGGCGCGGCTCGGGGTCGGGTGATGGCTGATCGAGCGGTCGCTGCCGTGGCCGGATGCCCGCTCGAAGCTCATGCCCTGGGCGCTCTCGCGCAAAGCCGCGCTCTGATCCGGGCTCAGACCCGCGGCGCGCTCGCTCAAGGCGGCCCGCTGGTCGGAGGTCAGGCGCGAAGTCGAACCCGTGGCGCGGCGTTGCTCGATGCGCGCATGCCGCTGGTCGAGCCATTGCTGGCGCTCCGCGGGCGTCAGCGCCGTCCAGCGCTCGGATGCCGTCTCGAGAACCAGATCCTTGGCCGACTGTCCGGCCGCGGGCACGACCCCCTGGTCGTCCAGCCAGGTCTGGACCCGGCCGCGCACCGCCTGCTGCTGGCTCGGGTCGAGGCCATCGTACCAGTTCTGCAATGCTTCTTTGATGTCGTCCCGGTCATCGCAACAGTCCGGATGCTCGTCGACCCAGATCCAGAAATCGTCGTCGTACCAATCGTAGTGATCGTAGATCCAGTCGTTGTAGACGTAGGGGGGCGGAGCGCCGCCGCTCGAGCCGTCGCCGGCGCAGCCGCAAAGCAGGCCGGCCGCGCAGAAAATGCTCAAATAGCGGCCGCCTCGCATCAGCTGCGTCCGCTCAGCTGCCGCATGGCCATGCGGCGAGCGCCGCATGCTTCACGCTGTCGGCGGGCAGCTGGTCCATGGCCCCCGGATTCTCACGCGCCCAGCTCAGGAACACCCGGGCCAGCGCTTCTCGCGTCACCTCGTGCTGCGGGCAAACCAGGGGCTGGATGCCGTCGGCTTGCACGAGCGCACGGTGCAATTGCGCCATACCCGCCATGTAGCCGTAGCAGAACTGCAGCGCCTGCGCGTAGAGCGGGTCGTCCGGCTGATCGGCGCATAGGGCGACGAGGTCTCTGGTCGTTCCAAGGTTGAAGTTGCTTGCCTCCACGGCCAGCGCCGGCGCCGCCAGCGCCCAGGCCGCACCGGCGGCCACCAAGGAATACCTCATCGCTCCGGTCCTGCCCCGCTTCCGGCCCGGCTTTTGCGCAGCCTGCCTGAAACGCCTCGCTCCGCTGGCGTGTCGTTTAGAATACTCCTGGCGGGCCGGGCAATGGCGAACATAATGAAGGCGGCAGCTCGCTGCCGACCAGCCCATCGGGTCGACCGGTGGGTCATGGAGGGCGTGCCGATCCGCATTCCAGCGCGTGCCGCCGGAGGGACAGGATGAACAAGGACCAGGATCCGGCCGAGATCGCGCCAGCGCGCAAGCCGCAGCGCGAGTACCGGGTCTATCCGACTCTAGTCGCGGGCGACGCCGACATCCTCCTGGTGCCGGACCTCGAGGCCGGGAACATGCTAGCCAAGCAGCTTTCCTTCCTGGCGAACGCCGATGCCGCCGGCATCGTGCTCGGTGCGCGGGTGCCGATCATCCTGACCTCGCGCGCGGACACCGTACGCGCACAGATGGCGTCCTGCGCGGTCGCCATGCTGCTCGCTCACGCCCGCCGGCAGGCCGGCGCGGCCGCGGCGGAGTAGGGCGCATGGCCGATGCCGTCCTGACCATCAACGCCGGCTCCTCGAGCCTCAAGTTCGCGGTCTACCACATAGCCGCAGGCGGCCAGCCGGGCCTCGCGGCCAGGGGGCAGATCGAGGGCATCGGCAGCGCGCCGCACTTTGCAGCCGTGGACGCCGCCGGCAACGGTCTCGTCGACCGCCGGTTTCCGGACGATCGCAGCGCCGGTCACGCCGAGTTCTTCCGCGTCTTGGGAGGTTGGCTGCGGGAGAATTTCGCTGACACCGAGATGATCGGGGTCGGCCACCGGGTGGTGCATGGCGGGGTCGATTATGCGCAGCCGGTGCGTGTCGATCCCGTGGTGATCGAGAAGCTGACCGCGCTGGTGCCGCTCGCCCCGCTCCACCAGCCGCACAACCTGGCCGGCATCCGCGCGCTCGCGGCGCTACGGCCGGAGCTGCCCCAGGTCGCCTGCTTCGATACCGCCTTCCATCGTGCCCACCCCGAGGTCGCCGACTGGTTCGCGCTGCCGCGCCGGTTCTACGACGAGGGCATCCGCCGCTACGGCTTCCACGGCCTGTCCTACGAGTTCATCGCGCGCGCCCTGCCCGAGGTTGCGCCCGCGATCGCCGATGGCCGGGTGGTGGTCGCCCATCTCGGCAGCGGCGCCAGCATGTGCGCCATGCAAGGCGGCCGCAGCATCGACAGCACCATGGGCTTGACCGCCCTCGACGGCCTGCCGATGGGCACGCGCTGCGGCGCGCTCGATCCCGGTGTCGTGCTGCATCTGCTCCGGGCGCATGGCCTGGATGCGGATGCGATCGAGCGCCTGCTCTACCACGAGTGCGGCCTCTTGGGCGTCTCCGGAATCAGCAACGACATGCGCGACCTTTTGGCGAGCGCCGACCCGCGTGCCGCGCAGGCGATCGAGCTGTTCGTCTGGCGGATCGGCCGCGAGCTCGGCGCGCTCAGCGCGACGCTTGGCGGCCTCGACGGTCTCGTCTTCACCGCCGGGATCGGCGAGCGCTCGGCCGAGATCCGCGCGCGTGTCTGCGCCCGCGCCGGCTGGCTCGGCATCGAGCTCGACGACGCCGCCAACCGCGCCGGCGGCCCGAAGATCTCGGGCGCGACCAGCCGGGTCGCGGTCTACGCGATCCCGACCGACGAGGAGCAGATGATCGCCCGCCACACGCTGGCCGTGCTCGGCCGCGAGCCGCCCCCCGGAGCCGCCTGATGCCGGCGGCCGAGAGCACCCTGCCGTTCGACCTCGATTGCGCCGTCCGGGCCAGGGCTCAGTTGGAGGCCCGTGTTCGCTAAGATGCGTAGCAGCGCCGCCAGGCCGCTCGGGACAGGCCTCGACGATCGCCCGCCGCTTGCGGTGCGCCCGTCCGATCGGCGAGGGTCGCCGGAGCCGGCCAATCAGGCCGGCAGGACCCCGGGCACGCCGGTTGCGGTCAGCATCTGCCGGCAGCGCTCGCGGTAGAGCTGCCGGATATCGCGGGTCGGCGGCCGGCAGCGGCTGGAATCGAGGCCGACCAGCTCCATGCAGAGCTTGTCGAGGTAGCCGTCGCCGCTCGTGTAGGTCTTCTCGATCTCGGTCCACAGCTTGTAGAAGGGCATCGCCTGCTCGATCAGGGCCTGCTGGACCTCGCGGTAGCGGCCGCGCCCGAGGTCGTCGATCAGGCGGATGCCCCATTCCGGCCAGTAGTTGCACAGATGCACCTCGAAGGCCCGCGCTCCCAGCATGTGGCTCTGCGCGAACATCAGATGGTTGTCGATGATCGTCAGGCGGCCGGCGAAGGTCGAGACGACGTCTTCGAACTCCATCGCATCGGTGCGCGGACAGGCCCATTTGAGGCCGACGACGTTCGGGATCTCGGTCAGCTTCTCGATCAGTGCGAAACGAGACGGCGGCGCTGGTCCAAAAGGTGTTGTAGACGATGATGCCGAGGTCGGCGGCGGCGGCCGCCTCGCAGACGTACTCGTAGAAGTCGCCCTCGGTGTGGGCGAAATAGAACGGCGGCGAGACCTGGATGAACTCGGCGCCCAGACGCGCGGCGGCTTTGGCCAGCCGTTTGAGCTCGAGCGTGCTCGTGGTCTGGGCGCCGACCGCGACCGGCACGCGACGGTCGGCCTCGGCGATCACGGCTTCGGCCACCCGCACCCGCTCGTCGAAGGTCATGGTCGAGAAGTCGCCGGCAGCCCCGCCCGCCAGCAGGGTGCCATGCCGGGCGTCGATGCCACGCTCGAGCAGAAAGCGGACATTGCGGGCGGTGGCGGCGAGGTCAAGCTCGAGGTCAAGGTCGCGGAACATCGTCGGCACCGTGACGTAGCAGCCCTCGAGCCGTGTCTTGGCCCGTTCGAAGTCCATGGCCGATGCGCCCTCCTGCACGATCCCGATCCGGATCCCGCTTTATTCCACGAGCGGTCCGCGAAGGAATTGATCTTCGACGACATCGACTTGATGATGGGCGAAGGAGGTGGCGCACTCATGTCCCGCCCGGAGGTCGTCGGGGAACGAGAACAGCCGGGGCGGCCCGAGCGCGTCGGCTTCCTGCTGCTGCCCGAGTTCCCGATCTATGCCCTGATCCTGGCGCTCGAGGGCCTTCGGGTCGCGAACCAGAACGCCGGTGCCAGGCTGTTCAGCACCCATCTGTTCTCGCTCGACGGCCAGCCGGTGGCGGCCGGCAACGGCATGATGGTCGCGGTCGAGGCCGCGATCGCGCAGGTCCCGTTCTTCCCGACCGTGATCGTCTGCGGCGGCAACCGGCCGACCCAGCACGTGACCAAGGCTCTGCTCAACTGGTTGCGCCGCCTCGGGCGCCATGGCGCCCTGCTCGGCGCCCTCGACACCGGCCAGTTCGCGCTGGCTGCGGCCGGTCTTTTGGAGGGCCGCAGGGTGACCCTGCACTGGGAGGCGATCCAGATGTTCCGTGAGCACTATCCGGACATCGCTGTGAGCGAGCAGCTCTACCTGAGCGATCGCAACGTGATGACCTGCGCGGGCGGGATCGCGACCCTCGACATGATGCTGCACCTGATCGCCATGAAGCATGGCCGCGATCTCGCCCAGATCGTGGCCGACGGCTTCGTGCATGCACGGCCGCGCCGGGACGCCGAGCATCAGCGCGCCTCGCCCGACGACGTGGTCGGGCCGCACGACCCGCGCCTTGCCCGCGTGCTGCGCGCGATGGAAGGTAATCTCGAGAGCCCGCTTCCTGCCCGCGCGCTCGCCGCCGGTGCCGGCGTGTCGCTGCGTCAGCTCGAGCGGCTGATCCGCGATCGCTTCGACGACACGCCGACCGGCTATTACCTCAAGCTCAGGCTGCAGGCGGCGCGCAACCAGCTGTTCTACGGCGATCTGCCGATCCAGGAGATCGCGGCCGCCTGCGGCTTCTCCTCGCCGTCGGTTCTCTCGCGCACCTTCCGGTCGCATTTCGGCCTCTCGCCGCGCGAGTTCCGCAACCAGTTCTCGGGCGACCAGCTGCAGCGCTTCCGCCCCGAGATCCGCCAGCAGCTGAGCTTTTGAGCGATCAGAGCCGGATCGCGACGTTCTTGATCTGCAAATAGTTGCGGATGCCGGGCAGGCCGCGCTCGCGGCCGATCCCGGAATCCTTGATGCCGCCGGTCGGCGCCTGGACGCCGCCCAGGAACCAGCCGTTGATCCAGACCGAGCCCGCCTCGAGGCGCTGGGCGAGCCGGAGCGCGCGCGAGATGTCCCGGGTATAGACGCCGGCGCACAGCCCGTAGCCCAGACCGTTCGCGATCGCGAGCGCCTCATCCTCGTTCTCGAAGGTCGTCACGGTTGTCACCGGGCCGAAGACCTCCTCGCGGGCGATCCGCATGTCCGGGCTGACCCGGTCGAAGAGCGTCGGCTCGAGGAAAAAGCCGCGATTGAGGTGCTCCGGCCGCCGGCCTCCGAACACGAGGCGCGCCTGCTCGCGGACCGCCCCCTCGACGTAGCGGGTGACCTTGGCGTACTGCTCGGCCGAGACCAGGGGGCCGAGGTCCGGGTCTTCGCGTCCGGGCCCGACCCGGAGCGCGCTCGCCCTGGTGCGCAGACGGTCGATGAGCTCGTCCTTGACCTCCGGCGCCACGAGCAGGCGCGAGCTCGACGAGCAGACCTGGCCGCTGTTGCCGAAGGCGCCCTCGGCGGCGTCCGCAGCCGCGCGCTCGAGATCGGCATCCGCGAACACCAGCATCGGGTTCTTGCCGCCGAGCTCGAGCACGACCGGCACCGTCCGCTCGGCCGCGAGCGCCATGATCCGCCGCCCGGTCGCGATGCTGCCCGTGAAGCTGATGCCGCGCACCAGCGGGTGGCGGACCAGGGCCTCGCCCGCCTCTTCGCCGAAACCCGTGACCACGTTGAGGACGCCCTTGGGCAGGCCCGCCTGCCGGCCGAGCTCGGCCAGGCGCAGCGCCGAGAGCGGCGACTGCTCGGCGGGCTTCAGGACCGCGCTGCAGCCGGCCGCGAGTGCCGGCGCCAGCGAGCGGACCGCCATGCCGAGCGGGAAGTTCCAGGGCACGATATGGGCGGTCACACCCTGCGGCTCGAGCAGGGTGAAGTCCACGACCTCGCGCCCGAGCGGCACGGTCGCGCCCTCCATCTTGTCGGCGGCGCCGGCGTTGTAGCGCAAGGTCGCGACCACGCCCTCGACGTCGCCGCGGGCTTCGCGCAGCGGCTTGCCGACATCGGTCGTCTCGAGCAGCGCCAGCTCGTCCTTGGCCGCCTCGATCGCATCGGCCAGCCGGAATAGCAGCCGGCCCCGTTCGGCCGGCGCCATCTCGCGCCAGGGGCCGCTCATGGCCGCGTGCGCCGCCTGCACCGCGCGGTCGACGTCCCGGGCGTCGGCGCGGGCCACGTTCTGGATCGGCTCCTCGGTCGACGGGTCGATGGTGGCGAAGGTCAGACCGGATGCCGGTGCGACCCATTGATCGGCGATGAACAGCCTGGCTTGCATGGCCCGCTCAGCCCTTGAGGCTACCGCTCGTGATGCCCTGGATGAAATACTTCTGCAGGCAAAGGAACAAGGCGAGGCTCGGGATCGACAGGATCGTGACCGCCGCCATCGCGATGCCGAAGCTCTCGAGCTGGGTCTTGCTGCCGACGACCGGCGCGAACACCGCGATGCCGACCGGCAGGGTCTTCATGCTCTCGTTGAAGGTCACCAGCAGCGGCCAGAGGAAGTTGTTCCAATTGAGGGTGAAGACGATCACCGTGGCCGCGATCGCCGGCGCCCGCGCCAGCGGCAAAGCGATCCGCCAGAAGATCTGGAAGCGCCCGGCGCCGTCGATGATCGCGGCATCCTCGAGCTCGCGCGGGAAGGTCAGGAAGAATTGCCGGAAGATATAGACGCTGAACACGTTGGCCACCGTCGGCAGGATCAGCGCCTGATAGGTATTGGCCCAGCCGACCTGGATCATGGCGATCAGCATCGGCACCACGGTGATCTCGACCGGCACCATGAGCGAGGCAAGGAAAATCGTGAAGATCAGATCGCGGCCCGGGAATCGCATCCGGGCGAGCGCGTAGCCCGCGAGCGCGCCGGCCAGCACGCAGAGCCCGGTCGCGATCGTCGCCACGACCACGCTGTTGAAGGCCCAGCGCCAGACCGGATACTCGAAGACGCGGGCGTAGCTGTCGAACACGACCGTGCGCGGCAGCCATTCGATGTCCCGGGTCATGACCTCGCCGGCCGGCTTGAGCGAGGTGCTGACCATCCAGACGAAGGGCGCCGCCCAGAGCGCCACGACGACCATGCCCAAAAGCCACAGCGGGACGTCCGCAAGCCGCAGCCTCGTGCCGGCGATCCGTCGGTTCAGAACCGTCGCGAGATCAGCCACGGACCCGCTCCCGCAGGATGAAGCGTTGCAGGAGCGTGACCGCCAGGATCGCGAAGAACAAAAGGATCGAGATCGCGGACGCGTAGCCCATCGCGGTGCGCGCGACGGCGGTCGTATAGATGTAGAAGATGACCGAGGACGACGAGCCGTTGGGGCCGCCGTTGGTCATGACGAAGACCTGACTGAAGATCCGCATGGTCGAGATCAGCTGGAGCGTCACGACCATGCTCACTACCGGCCGGATGTGCGGCAGGGTCACATGCCGCAAGCGCCGCCAGCGGCTGGCCCCGTCGACCTCTGCGGCTTCGTAGAGCTCCTGCGGCACGTCCTGCAGGCCGGCCAGAAACAGCACGAAGGCAAGGCCCAGATCCCACCAGATCGAGGCGATGCTGACCCCGATCAGCGACCATTCGGTCGAGGTCAGCCAGGGGATCGGCGCGATGCCGAAGACGCCCAGATACTGGTTGACGATGCCGAAGCGGGTATCGAGGATCCAGACCCAGATCAGGCCGATCACGGTCGCGGAGACGACGTAGGGCGAGAAGAACACGGTCCTGGCCAGCGCCGACAGCGGCCAGCGCTGGTTGACGAACAGCGCGAAGGTGAGGCCCAGAACGGTCACCCCGGGGACGATGATGAGCGCGTAGAGCAGGATGTTGCGAAACGCGATCGCAACCCACTCGTCGGCGAACGCCTCCCGGAAGTTCTCGAGCCCGACCCATTCCGGCCTGCCGATGATGCCCCACTCGGTGAAGCCCACGACCGCGCCGAACAGGATCGGGCAGATGTTGAACACCAGGAACGGGACGGCGAAGAAGGCGACGAAGAGGTAGCCCTGCCACTCGGTCGCGGGACCGGCCCTGTCGACCCGCGGCGTCGTCCGAACCGTTTCCTGGCCGATGCTGGTGCTCGCCATGGCCGCCCGTTCCCGGCCTCCGGTGATGGCCTCGCCGGCCGATCACCAGGCCCGGACCGGGCCGCCCGATGGCGCGGGCCGATCTGCCTGTCTCAGCCCTTGTCGAGATCCTTTTGCCACTGCTCCGCGATCTTCTCCATCGCCTCGTCGATCTTGGTCTGGTGAACCCAGACGCCTTCCAGCGTCTTGGCGAGGAAGTTGCTGCCCTGGTAGATCGTGAAGTCGGGGCCCTCGGTCACCGGCACTTCGCCCACCACCGCGAACGGCATGCCCTCGACGAAGGCGCCCCGCACCTTCCAGGGGTGGCCGGCGGTCTTGTAGTCGGGCCGGTCGAGGATGGAGGTGCGCGGCGTCACCCCCCGCCCGACCGTGGTCCAAAGGAAACTGTTGTCGGACAGCCACTTGACCGCTTCCAGGGTGGCCTGGTGGCGGCCCTCGTCGCTCTGCTTGTAGAGCTCGAGGCCGCCCATCTCGAAGTAGGTGGCGCGCTCGTCGCCGATCTTCGGGAACAGGACGGTCGCGAAGTTCAGCTTCTGCTGCACGTAGCCGTTGAGCGTCCAGGGGCCGGTCCAGAAGATCGAGCCCTCGCCGGTCCCGAACGCCTTGTAGCGATCGGTGATGTCGCGGGTCGAGACCTTGGCGTCGTCAAACAGCGCCAGCACCCACTCCATCGCCTTCTTGCCGGCATCGGGATTGACGGCCGCGGTCTTGAGGTCGTCGCTCGCCCGCCGGAAGCCCATCTGGTGCGCGACGATCCCCCAGGTCACGGTCGGCTGCACGCCCGAGCCGGTCATCATGATGCCGGAGCGCGTCACGGTATCGCCGTCGCGCTTGGTCATCGCCTGGGCCCACTCGAGCAGCTCCTTGTCATCCTGCGGCCCGCCCTGGGGCGGGTCCGGCAACTCCAGCCCGGCCTCCTTGACGTGGTCGAGGTTGATCTCCGGCTGCAGGCTCATGAGGTCCATGGGGATCATGAACAGGCCGTTGTCGTATTGCGGATAGCGCGCCGCCTTGAGCGACTGGTCGGAGAAGTCGGCCAGTTCGAGCCCGACCTGCTTGGCGAGGTCGTCGAGCGGCAGGGTCACCTCTTCCTTGGCGAACTTGGCGCGCAGCCCGGCCGTCCCCCAGCCGAAGTCCGGCGCCTGGCCGGTCACGGCCGAGGCCAAAACCTTGGTCGGGTACTGGTCCTCCGGGATGACCTCCATGCGGATCTGGACGCCCTGGTCCTTGTGGGCGTCGTTGAAGTTCTGGATCATCTTCGCCCAGACCTCGCCATCCGAGGCGGTCAGCCAGCTCCAGTGCACGATCTCGATCGGCTTGGTGATCGCGAACGCCTTGCCGGGCAACAGCCCGGTGCCGGCCGCGGCCAAGGCGCCGCTCGCAGCCGCCGTTCCCAGCAACCGGCGGCGGGTCAGATTGCGCGATGCTGCCACGGTTGATCTCCCTGATGCCTGCGCTGCCGAGTTTGATGGCGTCGGATTCAGACGGTCGGATGCAGCGGCTTGAGCCTGTGCCGATTATTCCACTTGCCGAGCAGGCAGACTTGATGTCTGACGACATCCAATTGATGAATGCCGCCGGGACGGGGCCCGGTCAAAGCGGGCGCCGCTGACGCTGATAGTCAAGTTCCTGTCGCCCCCGGTCACTCGAAGTGGGTCCGGTCTGCGATAATGGCAGGATGCCGCACGTCACTGGAGAGCCGCAATTCGCGACCCGGCTCGCCAAGTCGTCACGCGCAGAGGCTAAGATAAGCCGCAGGCCAGGAAAGTCTGAGCATGACCAGAATCGGCGATGTCAGCCATCACACGCTCTATGCACACGACCAGCATTGCGTCAATCAGGTCGCAACGCGGGTGTTGCGGAATGGCGAGCTGGTGGCGGTGTTCAACGAGGAGCGGTTTCCTTTCCACCACGACAGCGGCCGCACTGTCATGATGCGCTCCAAGGACGGCGGCCTGAGCTGGCAGCCGGATCCGCCCCAGGTCGTGCTCGACTGGAGCGACATCACCGGCAACTGGGACTGCGGCATCTGCGAGCTCGACGACGGCACGCTGCTCGTGAACCTGACCATCACCGGCTTCTTCAAGCGTGGCCAGAAGCCGGCGCAACCGTCGTGGGCCGCGCGCCCGTGGAGCGAGCGCTGGGGCGACTGGACCTGGGCGTACAAGACCCAGGGCTGGCTCGGGACTTACGTCGTCAAGTCGAAAGATCGGGGTGCCACCTGGAGCCAGCCGATCCCGGTCAACGTGCGGCCGTTGAAGCATGGCGGCTGCCGCCTCGGCTGCTGGCAATTGCCCTCGGGCGCGATCTTGATGGGTCTCTACGGCCGCATCCGCGGCTACGGCGAGGAGGGCGAGGGCGAATCGACCCGCTCGGCGCTCATGATCTCCGAGGACGGCGGCGACAATTGGGAATACTTCTCCACGCTCGCCTACGACCCGGCCAGCATCGTCGACTACGAGGAGCCGGCGCTGCTGCGGCTCAAAGACGGCCGCCTGGTCTGCCTCCTGCGCACCCACGTCAATCCGTCGGGCGATGCCAAGAACATGGTCATGGTCACTTCCGAGGACGACGGCTTCTCCTGGACCCCGCCCAAGTGGACCAACATCTGGGGCTACCCCGCCGAGCTCATTCCGCTGCAGGACGGCCGCTATCTGATGATCTACGGCTACCGGCGCCCGCCCTACGGCGTCCGCGGCATCGTCTCGAAGGACGGGCTGAGCTGGGACGTCAAGGACGAGTTCGTGATCCGCGAGGGCGGCGTGCCGCGGTTTGCCGGTGCCGACCGCCCGGGATCGAGCATGATGACGCCGGCCTCGGGACAGAAGAGCGCTGGTCAGGTGCGTTGGGACAATCCCGGCATCTTCCAGCACATCGGCTATCCGAGCGTGGTCCAGATGCCAGACGGCGCCATCGTCGCGTCCTATCACGAGTGGAGTGAGGACGCGGAGCCGCTGCAGTACGTGCGCTGCACGCGCCTGCGCTTGCTCGATTGACCGCGCCCCCGATGCGCGTGGCCGGCGAGCATCGGGTCGTCCACCGGGAACCGCATGCCTACTGCTCGCACCCGCACGCCGTCGGGCTGCCGGGCGGCGAATGGCTGCTCGTTTTCAACCGCACGTTCAAACGGCCGTTCATTCTGCACCCGCCGCAGGACCCGTACTTCCACAATCTGATCATCCGCTCGAGCGATCGGGGGCAGACCTGGAGCGCGCCGGTGATGGTGCCCTCGCATGCCTGGCAGGGCGTCGAGTGCGCCGGCCTCACGGCTCTGCCCGGCGGACGCGTGCTGCTGCATCAGTGGCGCTTCCAATGGCTCTCGTTGCCCGAGGCTCGCAGAGCTCAAAGAGCGCAATCCCTCTGGCTCTGCCGGCCGACATGGCTTTGGGTCTCGAGCTGTCGACCGAGCTGGACGGCGTCGGGTCGGCCGATCCCGAGCGGCTGATGCCTTGGGCGCGTGGGCCCGGCTCTGCCTATGTCCACATCTCCGACGACGGGGGCCGGACGTGGGGCCGGACCGTGGCACTCGACACGGCGCCCTACGTCGGCGGCTACAATATGCGCGGCGCCGTCTGCCTGCCCGACGGCCAGGTCGTGCTGCCGCTCTGCGACATCCCGGCCTATGAGCGCGTGTTCGTCATGCATTCCGGCGATGGCGGGCTCAGCTGGGGGCGTCCGGTTGCGGCCGCATCCGAGCCGGGGCTCCTGTTCGAGGAGCCCTGCCCGCTCGTGCTCGGCGACGGCCGGATCCTGCTGCTGTTGCGCGAGAACCGGACGCGCAGCCTCTATCAGGTGACCTCCGCCGACGGCGGGCAGAGCTGGTCCCGGCCGGCACCGACCGGAATAGCGGGCTATCCTGCCCACCTTATCGAGCTCGCGGACCGGCGAATTCTTTGCACCTACGGCTATCGGTCGCCCGACTACAGCATTCGCGCCATCGTCTCGACCGATGCGGGCCGCAGCTGGGACCGGGGGAACCCGATCATCGTGCGCGCGGGCCTGCCTAACCGCGATCTCGGCTATCCCTGCACTCTCGCGATCGGAGGCCAGACGCTTTGCACAGTCTACTATTGCCAGGATTCCGACGGCGTCACGGGTCTCGAGATGAGCACCTATGCCGTTGATTGACGGGGCGGCGGAGCGGGCGGCGGGCAGCGAGCGGGTGCGGATGGGCGGCGACGATCAAAGCCGCGTCAGCGCCGGTGCCAGGGCCGCCAGGCTCTCGAGGTTGTGCGCCGGCGCGAACAGGTCGAGGTAGGGCAGCGCCGCCGCCATGCCGCCGGCGCTGGGCTCGTAGCCCGGCCAGCCGAGCAAAGGGTTCAGCCAGACGATCCGACGCGCCCGGCGCTTGAGCGCTGGCCATCTGGAGAGCGAGCTCGGCCGGGGGCCCGGTGTCGTAGCCGTCGCTCACGATCACCACGACCGTCCGGCCGTTCAGGACGCTCGCCGCGTAATGGTGATTGAAGGCCGCCAGGCATTCGCCGATCCGGGTGCCGCCGGCCCAGCCCTCCGCCAGCAGCGCCATGCGCTCGATGGCGCGCTCGGGGCTGCGCTCGCGCAGCGCCGGGCCGAGGTGGACCAGGCGCGTGTGGAAGACGAAGCCGTCGGCCTGCCTGAAGCTCAGCAGGACGCCGCGCAGGAAGCGGACGAAGAAGGTGCTGTAGGGGCTCATCGAGCCCGACGCATCCAGGATCAGGACCAGGCGGATCGGCTTCGGGTGGCGCCGCCGGAAGGCAAGGCGCAGCGGCGTGCCGCCGCTCTGGATGCTGAAATGGATCACGCGTCTGAGATCGAGCCGGCGGCCGCGCGCCCGCACCCGCTCGCGCCGGGCCAGGCGATGGCGCATGCGGGCGGCGAGGCGCTCGCAGAGATCCTGGACCTTCGCGAGCTCGTCGGGATCGGAGATGTGGCGAAGATCGGTCTCGCCGAGGGCTTCAGCCCGGCTGGCCCCGACCCGGCGCGGGCGATCGCTCGTCTCCGCGGCCCCGCCCTGCCCCAACCCTTCGGGCGGGCCGAAGCGGTCGCCCACGAGCGTCCCGGTGCGGCGCGGGCGGGCGCCGCCGGCCCGGGGCTTGCCGCTCGCCGCGAGCGCCCGCCGCATGCCGCGCCGCAGCCACCAGACCTCGAACAGCTCCTCGAACCGGTCCCAGTCGGTCTTGGAGCGGCAGAGCAGGGCGCGCAGCCCCTGGCGCAGCTCGTGCGGCCGGCCGAGCTCGATCGCGCGCAGCAGGCGGAGCGCGTCCCGGGCTTCGCCGAGCCCGACCGCAAAGCCGTTGGCGCGCAGCAGGCGGACGAAGCCCACCGTCCGTTCCGCGAGCCGGCGGCCGGGGTCGACGGCCGGCGGCGGCATCAGGCGACCTTGGCGATCAGGCGCGCGATCACCTCGGGCGCCAGCGCCTGCTGGTCCTCGTGGGTCTTGAGCAGGCAGAGCAGGCTCTCGTGCACCGTCTCGGGCGCGGCGCCGAGGTCTCGGACCTCGAGGCCGAGGAGCGCCGCGGCCCAGTCCAGGGTCTCGGCGACGCCCGGCACCTTGCGCAGGTCCTCCCGCCGGATCGCCTGGACCACGCGCACGACCTGCCGGGCGAGCGCCGGCTCGATGCCCTGCACCCGCGCGAGCACGATCCGCAGCTCCTTGTCCTCGGCCGGGTAGTCGACGAAGTGGTAGAGGCAGCGACGCCTGAGGGCGTCCGAGAACTCGCGCGTCCGGTTCGAGGTCAGGACCACCCAGGGGATCGAGCTCGCGGTGATCGTCCCGAGCTCGGGCACGCTGATCTGGAAGTCGGACAGCACCTCCAATAGATAGGCCTCGAACTCCTCGTCGGCCCGGTCGATCTCATCGATCAGCAGCACCGGCGACACCGCCTGGGTGATCGCCTTGAGCAGCGGCCGCTCGAGCAGGAAGTCGCGCTCGAAGATGTGCGCCTCGATCGCCGCTGCCGCCTCGCCTTCCCGCTCCCGGACCTTGATCGCCAACAGCTGGCGCTGGTAGTTCCACTCGTAGACCGCGGCGTTGGCATCGAGGCCCTCGTAGCACTGCAGCCGGATCAACGGCTGTTGCAGGGCGTTGGCCAGGCTCTTGCCGACTTCGGTCTTGCCGACTCCGGCCGCGCCCTCGAGCAGCAGCGGCCGCTGCAGGCGCGCCATCAGGCCGAGCGCCATCGTGAGCTGCGGGTCGGCCACGAAGCCCACCGCCGCCAGCCGCCGTCCCAGCTCCTCGCGCGTCAGCTCCATGCCCGCCCGGTCCGCCACCCCTTCACCGCTCGAGGGCCACCTTGAGCGGCCAGGTGGCGAACGCGGGCTTGGGCCGGGGGTCCGGGTCCACGATCGGCAGGCGCGTGCTCGCCGCGAGGCAGCTGCCGCCCTCGGCGCCGGTCGCGGGCAGAAGGTCGTCGAGCAGGTCGCTGCGGTCGATGCTCGGTCCGGCGTCCGGCCCATCGGGCCGAAGGCCGGCGAAGGCGTGCAGCATCAGGACGTTGGCGAGCGCCGGCACGCGCTGGGGCGGCAGCGCGGCACCCTCCGCCGGGGTCCGGCGACCGGTGACGCACCGGCGTCCGGCGTCGACCTCGCGCAGGAGGCCGTGGCCGAGCCGGGTCGGCGGATCGTCCGCGGCCGCTGCGGCCGTGGCGGCGACGTCCTTCGCCGATGGCACGTAGGGCCGCGCGAGCGCGGCGCCGCGCCGCGGCATGAGGGGAACCTCGAGCCCGAGCTCGGCCCCGCGTTCGCCGCTCCAGATGCCGGCGCCGAGCAGATACGCCTCGGCGCGCACGCTGCCGGCGCTGGTCGCGAGCGATTGGAGCGTCGCGTCCGCCATGTCCAAGCCGCGCGTTCGGCTCTGCCGGAACGGCAGGGCGGCGGTGTCGACCGTGTCTCCCTCGACGCCGCCCGTGCGGACCGCCCGGGGCCGGACCCGGTCGCGCCGCGCCGCGTCCTGGCACGGCAGCAGATCATCCGCCGGGTCGTCCGCGAAGTCGACCCGGAGCTCCCCGGTCAACGAGCGGAAGACGTCGCGGCTCGCAAAGGCGCGCGCCATGATCAGCCCGGGCTCCTCGGACGCTACCGCGGCGTAGCCGTCGCAGGCGCCCCACCTCGCCCCATAGGCGCAGGACGAGCCGGTCGCGCCGCAGCCGAGCATCCCCAGATCGGTCGCGATGGCCGTGAGCGGGCGGTCATCGCGGGCAGCGCCCCCCGACTGCGCGGCCCGCGGTCGGGCGGCCGTCGACGTTGCGCGCTCGGCGAGCGACGCCGTCCGGTAGAAGATGTGACTACCGATCCTCGCGATCGGTGCCAGTTCAGGCCAGTCCGGATGGACCTGGTCCGAGTGGAACCAGAGCGCGCCGTTGGTGGGATCGGGCAGCTGGCCGCCGAGCGCGAGGCGCGCGACCGCGAGCGAGTGCCGCCAGGCTACGGGGTTGCGCGGCCGGTCGTCCTGGCCGTCGCAGTGCCAGGAGAACTGGCAGAGATTGCGGCCACGCTCCTCGCCCTGGCGCACCACGGCGCAGACCGTGTCAGGGAAACCGGGATCGGCGACCCGGTTCAAGGTGACGGCGGCGACCGCGAACTGCCCGAGGCGGGGTTCGGCGCGGGCCTCCCAATAGACGTTGAGCGCCAGACAGTCGAGCGCGCCATCGAACGTCGTCGCGCCGAAATCGACGTCGCCCGGGGTCAAGGCCGCGAGCCGGACCGGCTCGGCGGGCGCCGGGGTGACCAGCGCCGGCACCAGCGCCAGCGCGCACCACCCGGAGCACCAACCCAGTTGCCGGAAACGCATGCGGCGCTGCCATCCCTCGAGCTGTCGTCGTGGCGCCAGTCCGGAAACCGAGCGCCATACCGCAGTCGGCGGCCGGAGTCGATCGGCAGGGCGGCGTCCGTGACAACTTCTGGCATATGAACAGTTCCGATGAGTGTTTTGTTCCGTCGGCTGCCGCCGGCGTCCGCAACCGCGCCGCGGGGCTGGCGAGACGAGGCGGGGCGCGTTAGCTTGGCGCGACGAGCGGGGGAGACCTTTGAACAACGAGCTCTCGGGCGCCGAGGCGTTCGTGCGCATGCTGCAGCTGCACGGCGTCAGCCATGTCTTCGGCCTCTGCGGCGACACCAGCCTGCCGCTCTACGACGCGCTCTACCGGCAGGGCCACGGCATCACGCACATCCTGGCGCGCGACGAGCGCTCGGCCGCCTACATGGCCGACGCTTACGCGCGGGTCACCGGCCGGGTCGGCGTCTGCGAGGGGCCGAGCGGCGGCGGTGCGACCTACCTTTTGCCGGGCGTGGTCGAGGCCAACGAGTCCTCGATCGCGCTGCTCGCGCTCACCACCGACATCGCGACCGGCTCGCGCGGCCGCTACGTGCTGACCGAGCTCGACCAGGAAGCGCTGTTCCGGCCGGTCACCAAGTGGAACCGGGTGATCGACCAGGCGGCGAAGCTGCCGGAGGTCGTGCGGGCCGCCTTTCGCCAGATGACAACCGGCCGGCCGGGGGCGGTGCACATCGGCCTGCCGTTCGACGTCCAGCGGGCGCCGGTCGACGCGGCGGACCTCCATGCCGAGGCGGCCCTGGGTACGTTCCCGGCGCGGCGGACGGCGCCGGAGCAAGCCGCGATCGCGGCCGCGGCCGATGCTGTTCTGGCCGCCGCCAGCCCGCTCCTGGTCGGCGGCGGCGGACCGGTGATCGCCGGTGCCGAGGCCGAGCTCCTGGCGCTCGCCGAGCTCCTGGAAGCGCCGGTCGCGACCACGATCAGCGGCCAGGGCTGCATCCCCGAGGACCATCCGCTGGCGGCCGGCGTGGTCGGCAGCAACGGCGGCACGCCCGAGACGCGGGCGCTGGTCGATCAGGCGGACCTCGTGCTGTTCGTCGGCTGCCGGGCGGGCTCGGTCACGACCGAGCGCTGGCGCCATCCGGCGCCGGGCAGGGTCCGGGTCGTGCACCTCGACGTCGATCCGGCGGTGATCGGCGCCAACTATCCGACCGAGGTGGCCGTCGTCGGCGATGCCCGCCTGGCACTCGCGGCGCTGCGCGACGAGATCGCGAGGCGGATCGACGGGCCGCCCCGCCGAAGCCTCGGCCGGGTAGCGGTAGGGCGCGCGCGGTCGGAGAAATTCGCGGCGTTTGCGGAGCTTGCGCGCTCCGACGAGCGGCCGATCCGGCCGGAGCGGATCGTCGCGACGCTGCAGGCGCTGTTGCCGGCGGATGCCGTGATCGTGGCCGACGCCGGCACGCCTTGCCCGTATTTTTCGGCCTACTACCAGCAGCGGCGCGCCGGGCGCCACTTCATCAGCAACCGGGCGCATGGCGCGCTCGGCTATGCGCTCCCGGCCGTGGTGGGCGCGCAGGTCGGGCGGCCGGAGGCCACATGCGTGGCCATCATGGGCGACGGCAGCTTCGGCTTCGCTTCGGGCGAGCTCGAGACGGTTGCCCGGCTCGGCCTGCCGGTCACCATGGTGGTGATCGCCAACGCCACCTTCGGCTGGATCAAGGCCGGGCAGCGGGCCGGCTTCGAGGGTCGCTATTTTGCGGTCGATTTTTCGCCGGGCCAGCACGCCCGGATCGCCGAGGCCTACGGCATCCGGAGCTGGCGGGTCGAGGACCCGGCCGATCTGCTGCCGGCACTCGCCAAGGCGCTGGCGAGCGACGAGCCGACCCTCGTCGACGTCGTGACCCAGCCGCTGCACGAGGCCCGCGCCCCGGTCTCGGAGTGGGTCGCCTGAGGAGGCCGTTCGGAATGCTGAGCTTGGTCACCTGGTTCCAGGGCGGGCGACCGCCGGGCCGAGGGGAAACCTGATGGCAGGCTTCGTCGGCCAGCCGTTGGCGCGCCTCGAGGACGAGCCTTTCATGACCGGCCGGGCCCGGTACACGGCCGATCTCGACCTGCCCGGCCAGACGCACGTGGTCGTCCTGCGCTCCCCGCATGCCCACGCCGAGATCGCTGGCATCGACGTCGCCGCGGCCGGGCGCGCGCCCGGCGTGCTCGCGGTCTACACCGCCGCCGACCTGCAGGCGGCCGGCATCGGCGCGATCCCCTCGCTCACCCGTACGCCGCCCTATCGGATCGAGAACGCCGATGGCAGCGAGCTGCCCGACGCCTCGCAATATCCGCTGGCGACGGGCCGGGCGCGCTACGTCGGCGAGCCGGTCGCGCTGATCATCGCGGAGACGCTGGCCGCGGCCCAGGATGCCGCCGAGCTGGTCGCGGTCGACTACCGGGTCCTTGCGGCGGTCGTCGAGATCGAGGCGGCACTCGCGGAGGGCGCGCCCAGGATCTGGCCGGAGCTGGCGTCCAACCGCTCCTTGCACTGGCAGGCGGGCGATCAGGCGGCGGTCGAGGAGCGGCTGCAGGCGGCCGCCAAGGTGGTCGAACTCGAGGTCGACTATCCGCGGCAGATCGTGGCGTTCATGGAGCCACGGGCGGCCCTTGCCGACTACGATCCGGCCGCGGGCCGCTACACGCTGCGCGCCGGCTGCCAGTCGGGTCATGCGATCCGCGCGGTCCTGGCCGGGATCATGGGGGTCGGCGAGCCGGCCCTGCGGGTGATCGTGCCCGACGTCGGCGGCGGCTTCGGTGCCCGCAACTTGGTCTACCCGGAGTTCGTCCTCGCCCTGTTCGCCGCCAAGGCGCTCGGGCGGCCCGTCAAGTGGGTGGCGGCGCGCAGCGAGAGCTTCACGAGCGACGGCCAGGCCCGCAGCCAGCGGTTGCGCGGCATGCTCGGGCTCGACGCGGAGGGGCGGTTCGTCGCCATCCGGGTGGCCGCGACCTGGCGCCACGGCGGCTATCTCGCCGGCCGCTCGGCCTTCGTGCTCGTGCACTGGATGGCGCCCATGATCTGCGGGCCCTATCGCATCCCCGCCTGTCACTTCACGCTCGACGGCGTCTTCACCAACACGACGCCGATCTCGGCCTACCGCGGGATCGGGCGCGCCGAGATCACCTATCTTTTGGAACGGCTGGTCGATGCCGCCGCCCGCACGACCGCGACCGACCGGATCGAGCTGCGCCGGCGCAATCTGATCGCGCCCGAAGAGATGCCGTGGCGCTCGGCGACCGGCGCGGTCTATTCCCGCACAGACTTCGGGCGCAATCTCGCAATCGGGCTCGAAGCTATTGATTGGCATGGTTTTCCGGCGAGACGCGCGGCAAGCGAGAGCGAGGGCCGGCTGCGCGGCCAGGGCGTCTCGGTTTACCTCGAGAACGCCGGCGGCGCGCCATCGGCGACCGTGCAACCGTCCGAGTTCGCGCAGATCCAGGTCGATGGCGCCGGCGAGGTCGTGCTCCACGTCGGCACCCAGGACTTCGGCATGGGCCACGCCACGGTCTTTGCCCAGGTCGCGGCCGACGCGCTCGGCGTCGAGCCGGCGGCGATCAGGGTGGTCGACGGCGATACCGACCTGATCGCGATCGGCTTTGGCGCCTTTGGCTCGCGCTGCGCCCGCCTCGGCGGCGGGGCCGTGGTGCAGAGCGCGCGGGCGGTGGTCGAGCAGGGCAAGGGCCTCGCCGCCGAGCTCATGGAGGCGGCCGCGGCGGACATCGATTTCGCGGCCGGCCATTATCTGATCCGGGGCACCGACCGGCGAGTGGGCCTGTTCGAGGTGGCGCGCGCCGCCGAGGCGCGGGGCCGGTCGCTGCTCGCGGCCGAGATCTATCAGACCCAGGGCCCGAGCTATCCGAGCGGCTGCCAGCTCGCCGAGGTCGAGGTCGACCCGGAGACCGGCAAGGTGACGCTGGTCCGCCACGTCATGGTCGCCGACCCCGGCCGGGTGCTCAACCCGCTGATCGTCGAGGGCCAGCTGCACGGCGGCATCGCCCAAGGCGTCGGCCAGGCCTTGCTGGAGCGGGTGGTCCATGACCCCGCGAGCGGCCAGCTGCTGAGCGGCAGCTTCATGGACTTCGCGCTGCCGCGGGCCGATGACCTGCCGGCGTTCACGACCGCCTTCAACGCCGTGCCGGCCGCGGACAACCCGCTCGGCGTCAAGGGCATCGGCGAGGGCCCGACCACGGGCTCACCACCGGCGGTGGTCAACGCAGTGCTCGACGCGCTGAGCAGCCGCGGCGTCGCCGCGCTCGACATGCCGCTGACCCCCGAGCGCGTCTGGCGGGCCCTGCGGCAACCACGCTGAGCAGGCTCTCCAGGCGGCCGCCCAGCCGCCAGGATGGAGGCCGGCTCGAGGCGTCCGACGTTCCCAATCAGCCGATGATCGTCCCTCAGGCCACTGATCAAAGCCCGCTGCCGGCCGATCTCGTTCCGGACCGGCCAATCACGCAGGTCGCGAGCGAAGGTCCGATCCAGACGAAAGCCCGGCGCCGCACTGAATTGATCGCGCCCGGTAACTTGACATGCGGCAGAAACGGCGCATGATTCATTCTGTGCTGGCGGACCTCCGACGCATCCAGGAGGGGAGGTGACGCATCGCCGTCTTCCGGCCTGGCGCCGCCGCCGGAGGGTCCAGCGATGGAGCCGGCCATGATGTTGATCCGGCTGATACACAATGCTCAGTGTTATTATAGATCATCGCTCAAACCCAATGCGTTACAATCGTTTTCTCGTGTAGCGGGCTACGCTCCGTACTCGGAAATTCGATCAATCTCCAGCCCGCCTCCATTGAGTCTCCATCGGGGCGCCGCTGCCTAGATGCGCCGCGGGTCACGAAAATGCGCCGCTCCGATCACTCGCCCGGCGGGACGCCATCGGCTGGGGCGCCAAGGGCGTAGGAGCCGCCGCAGGTGCGGCCGAGGGTTTTGTAGGTGTCGTCCTGGAGGCCTTGATCCTGGGGCGTGCCGGCGATCTGGAAGGCGGCGGCGGCGGGGACCGCGATCACCCCGGTCGCGACGCAGCTCACGCCCTTGATGAGCGCGAAGACGGGCGTGCCGGCGGCGTTGAGCGCCTGGCGCGCGGTCGCGGTGGCGGAGCGCTCGCCGGGCAGGACGTCGCTCGCGCGCTGGTCGGCGCAGGCGGCAAGGCTCAGGGCGAGGACGAGCAGGGCGCACATGCGCATGGCGGGCGATCTCCAGCGGCCGGGTTCGGTACTGCCGGACTTCGGGATAGGCCAGATCGCGGGCGCAGCGGCGGCCGGTCTTGATCCGCGAGGATGGTCGGGCATAGGTTGGCTCGCCACGAGCCTCTGAGGGCCATGCCCGAGCAACGCGAGCCGCCGGAGTCCGCCGCCTTCGGTGCCCAGGACCGCAGACGCGATCTCGCGATCCGGGCCGCGTGGCTCTACTACGTCGCGGGCAACACCCAGGACGAGCTGGCGAGCAAGCTCAACGTCTCGCGCCAGGCCGCGCAGCGACTGGTCGCGAGCGCGGTCGCCGACGGCCTGATCACCTTCCGGATCGACCACCCGATCCGCGCCTGCGTCGAGCTCGAAGAGGCCCTGCGGAGACGGTTCCCTCTGGACTACGTCGAGGTCGTCCCGGGCGATGCCGACCGGGACGGCGTGGTCGGCCTCGGTGGTGCTGCCGCGCGGCAGCTGGAAGCGCATCTGTCGTCCAGGGCCCCCATGGTGCTGGCGCTCGGCACCGGGCGGACGCTGCGCGCCGCGGTCTCCCAGGTCGAGCGGATGGAGCGGCCGCAGCACAAGGTCGTCTCGCTGGTCGGCACGACCACCCGGGACGGGCGCGCCAGCGCCTTCGACGTCGTCATGCGGCTCGCCGAGCGGATCGGCGCCGCCTGCTATCCGGTGCCGACGACGGTGGTCACCGATACGGTCGAGGAGCGCGCGCAGCTCGAGAGCCAGAGGCCCTGGCAGCTGATCCGCTCGCTGGCCGAGAGCGCGCGCGTGGCCCTGGTCGGCATCGGCACCCTCGAGCGGCAGACCGAGACGCCGCTCTTGCGCGACGGCTTCATCACCGAGGCCGAGCGGGACGAGCTGATCGGGCTCGGCGCCATCGGCGACATCATCGGCTGGGCCTTCGATGCGAACGGGCGCCAGATCGACGGCGGCAGCAACGCCCGGCTGACCGCCATTCCGCACCGCCTGCCGCTCGCGCGCCTGACGATCGGGGTCGCCGGCGGCCGCAGCAAGGTCCGGGCGATCGCGGGGGCCCTGCGCGGGCGCCTGATCTCGGGCCTGATCACCGACGAGGCCGCGGCGGCGGGCCTGCTCGAGCCGCCGGCCGAGCCGCTTTGATCTGCCCTGGTCGTGCCGGCGGGCGGCGCAACCTGGCCGCGCAGAGGAGTCGATTCGCGCTTGACATGCTGCCGGATCGGCGCGAGCATCTGACCATCGAATGGGCAAATGCTCACGAAATAGGAGGCTTGGCAAGATGCGCAGCCGGATTCTCACAGCCGCGGCGATCGGAGCTCTGCTCGTCGGCGCCGGCTCAGCACGGGCAGGGACGGTCACGATCGCCACCGTCAACAACGGCGACATGATCGTCATGCAAAAGCTCTCCTCGGCGTTCGAGGCGCAGCACCCCGACATCAAGCTCGAGTGGGTCGTGCTCGAGGAAAACATGCTCCGCCAGCGGGTCACGACCGACATCGCGACCCACGGCGGCCAGTTCGACGTCGTGACCATCGGCACCTACGAGGTGCCGATCTGGGCCGCCCAGGACTGGCTCGAGCCGATGGACAATCTGCCAGCCGACTACGACCTCGACGACGTCCTCAAGCCCGTGCGCGACGGCCTCTCCTACAAGGACAAGCTGTACGCGCTGCCGTTCTATGCCGAGAGCTCGATGCTGTTCTACCGCAAGGATCTGTTCGATCAGGCCGGCATCAAGGTGCCCGAGCAGCCCAAGTGGCCCGAGGTCAAGGAGTGGGCCGCGAAGCTCAACGATCCCTCCAAGCCGGTCTACGGCATCTGCCTGCGCGGCAAGCCCGGCTGGGGCGAGAACATGGCGTTCGTGACCACGCTCGTGAACACCTTCGGCGGCCAGTGGTTCGACATGGACTGGAAGCCGCAGCTCGACACCCAGCCGTGGAAGGACGCGGTGACCTTCTATGTCGATCTGTTGAAGAACTACGGGCCTCCGGGGGCGAGCTCCAACGGCTTCAACGAGAACCTGGCGCTGTTCTCGACCGGCAAATGCGCGATGTGGATCGACGCGACGGTCGCGGCCGGGCTCTTGTTCAACCCGGCGCAGTCGCAGGTCGCGGACAAGCTGGGCTTTGCCCAGGCGCCGATCGCCACCTGGCCGAAGGGTGCCAACTGGCTGTGGTCGTGGGCGCTGGGCGTGCCGACCTCGTCCGATGCCAAGGACGACGCCAAGACCTTCATCGAATGGGCGACCTCGAAGGACTACATCAAGCTGGTCGGCGAGAAGAACGGCTGGGTCGCGGTCCCGCCCGGCACGCGCGAGTCGACCTACGACAATCCCGAGTACCAGAAGGCGGCGCCGTTCGCGGCCTTCGTGGAGAAGGCGATCGAGACCGCCGATCCGATCAACACGACCGCCAACCCCAAGCCCTATAGCGGCGTGCAGTACGTCGGGATCCCGGAGTTCCAGGCGCTCGGCGCCCAGGTCGGCCAGACGATCGCGGCGGCGCTGACCGGCCAGATGTCGGTCGACCAGGCGCTGAGCTCGGCCCAGCGCAGCACGGCGCGGACCATGCAGCAGGCGGGCTACCCGAAGTAAGGCCAAACGACCCCGGGCGGAGCGGCGCCAACCGCCGCTTCGCCCGGGTCCCATCTGCCGTCTCGAGCCTGATCAGGGAGGCACGTCATGGCCGCATCCACCTCCGCCCCGGCGACTGCAACCGCCGCGACCGCGGCCGGCGGCAGCCGTCGCCGCGGTCGCCGCGACGTCAACACGCTGCCGTTGCTGGCGCCATCGGTGGTCGTCCTGCTGCTCTGGATGATCGTGCCGCTCGCCCTCACGCTCTGGTTCTCGTTCCAGCGCTACAACCTCGTGGTGCCGACCATCCAGGGCTTCGCCGGCCTCGAGAACTATACCTATCTGCTGACCGATCCGGCGCTCTGGACGGCGTTGATCAACACGCTCCTCCTGGTCGGCGGGTCGCTCGTGATCACGGTCGTGCTCGGGACCCTGCTGGCCGTCCTGTTCGACCAGGAATTCCTCGGCGTCGGCTTTGCCCGGCTGTTCGCGATCGCGCCGTTCTTCGTCATGCCGACGGTGAGCGCGCTGATCTGGAAGAACATGCTGATGCATCCGGTCAACGGCCTGTTCGCCTGGATCACGCGCAGTCTCGGGCTCGGCACGATCGACTGGTTCGCCGACCTGCCGCTGACCTCGATCACCATCATCGTCGCCTGGCAGTGGACGCCGTTCGCGCTCCTGATCCTGCTGACCGCCATCCAGTCGCTCGACCACGAGCAGAAGGAGGCCGCGCGCATGGACGGCGCCGGCCCGCTCGCGATGTTCTGGTTCATCATCCTGCCGCATCTCGGCCGCGCGATCTCGGTGGTGGTGATGATCGAGACGATCTTCTTCCTCACGATCTTCGCCGAGATCTTCGTCACGACCTCGGGCGGTCCGGGCCTCGCCTCGACCAATCTGGCGTTCCTGATCTACATGCGGGCTCTGCTCGATTTCGATGTCGGCGGCGCCTCGGCCGGCGGCGTGATCGCGATCGTGCTCGCCAACATCGTCGCGATCTTCCTGATCCGCGCCGTCGCCAAGAACCTCGACGCCTGAGGAGGACCGAAGATGGCTCCGAAACTGCGCGAGAAGCTGTTCATGACCGGCCTCGGCTGGCTCGCGGCCGCCCTGATCTTCTTTCCGATCTTCTGGATGGTCCTGACCAGCTTCAAGCCCGAGATCGAGGCCGTGCAGACGCCGCCCTCCCTGTTCTTCCACCCGACCCTCGAGAACTACGTCGAGGTGCAGGAGCGGGCGGCCTACTTCCGCTTCGCGATGAACAGCATCCTGATCTCGTTCGGCTCGACCCTCCTGGCGCTGGCGCTGGCCGTGCCCGCCGCCTATGCGATGGCGTTCTTCCCGGGCAAGCGGACCAAGGATCTCCTGCTCTGGATGCTCTCGACCAAGATGCTGCCGCCGGTCGGCGTCCTGGTGCCGATCTACCTGATCTTTCGCGATCTGAACCTGCTCGACACCCGCACCGGGCTCACGATCGTCTACGCGCTGGTCAACCTGCCGATCGTGGTCTGGATGCTGTTCACCTTCTTCAAGGAGGTGCCCAAGGACATCCTCGAGGCCGGCCGCATGGACGGCGCCAAGCCCAAGCAGGAGCTCCGCCACATCCTCTTGCCGCTGTCGCTGCCGGGCATCGCCTCGACCGGGCTGCTTGGCCGTGATCCTGGCCTGGAACGAGGCGTTCTGGAGCCTCAACCTCACGACCTCGGCGGCGGCTCCGCTGACCGCCTTCATCGCGTCCTTCTCCAGTCCTGAAGGCCTGTTCTGGGCCAAGCTCTCGGCCGCCTCCAGCATGGCGATCGCCCCCATCCTGGTGTTCGGCTGGATGAGCCAGAAGCAACTCGTGCGCGGCCTGACCTTCGGCGCCGTCAAGTAGGGAGACGACTGATGGCAACGCTTCGACTGCGCGACCTGCGCAAAAGCTATGGCGAGGTCGAGGTCATCAAAGGCGTCGATCTCGACATCAACGACCGCGACTTCGTGGTCTTCGTCGGCCCGTCCGGTTGCGGGAAGTCGACCCTGCTGCGGATGATCGCCGGCCTCGAGGAGATCAGCTCGGGCGACCTTTCGATCGACGGCGAGCGGGTCAACGACGTGCCGCCGGCCGAGCGCGGGCTCGCCATGGTGTTCCAGTCCTATGCCCTCTATCCGCACATGACGGTCCGGGACAACATGGGCTTTGCGCTGCGCCTGGCCGGCGTCTCCAAGGCCGAGCGCGACCAGAAGGTCAACGCAGCCGCCAAGGTCCTGCAGCTCGACAGCTTCCTCGACCGCAAGCCCAAGGCGCTCTCCGGCGGCCAGCGCCAGCGGGTGGCGATCGGCCGCGCGATCGTCCGCGATCCCAAGGTGTTCCTGTTCGACGAGCCGCTCTCGAACCTCGATGCCGCGCTGAGGGTGCAGATGCGGATCGAGCTCGCGCGTCTCCACGACGCCCTCGATGCGACGATGATCTACGTCACCCACGACCAGGTCGAAGCGATGACGCTCGCCGACAAGATCGTGGTCCTGCAAGGCGGCGTCATCGCCCAGGCCGGCAGCCCGCTCGAGCTCTACCACCATCCCGAGAACCTGTTCGTCGCGGGCTTCATCGGCTCGCCGAAGATGAACTTTCTGGACGCGAAGGCGGTCGGGTCGGATGCCTCGGGCGTCACGGTCGAGCTCGCCAATCAGGACCGGATCACGGTCGACGTCGCTCCCGGCCAAGTCGCGGAAGGCGAGCCCTTGACGCTCGGCGTCCGCCCGGAGCACCTCGGGGTCACAAGCCAGGGCGGCGATGTCAGCGGCGAGGTGCTGGTGGCCGAGCGGCTGGGCGGCGACACCTACCTCTACACCCAGATCACCGATGGCGTGATGCTGGTGGTCCAGGCCGACGGCGAGAACGCGACCAAGGTCCATGATCGCATCGGGGTCGTGATCGATGGTCGCGTCTGTCACCTGTTCAAGCAGGACGGCAGCGCGGTCCGCAGAGCCAGGCGGCATCCGCTCGCCGACATCAAGGACCCGACCGCGCACGCGGCGGCCTGAAGACGGGGGAGCAGCCGATGTACCTCGAGAAATATGATCTGATCGGCCGGACCGCGGTCGTCACCGGCGCGGGCCAGGGCATCGGCTTTGCCTGCGCCCAGGCGCTGGGCGAAGCGGGCGCCAAGGTGATCATCGGCGAATTGCTGCCCGAGCGCGGCGAGGAGGCGAAAGGGAAGCTCGAAGCACTCGGCATCGAGGCCCACGCGATGGCGCTCGACGTCACCAAGTCGGCCCAGGTCGACGAGATGGCGGCCCGCGTCCAGCGCGAGCATGGCGGCTGCGACATCCTGGTCAACAACGCCGGGGTCGCCAAGAGCGACGTGCGCGCCGAGGACACCAGCGACGATCACTGGCGCTTCCACATCGAGGTCAACCTGAACGGCCTCTTCTGGTGCTGCCGGGCGTTCGGCCGCCAGATGCTGGCCAAGGGCAAGGGCTCGATCGTGAACGTCGGCTCGATGTCGGGCTTCATCGTCAACAAGCCGCAGCCGCAGTCGTTCTACAACGCCTCCAAGGCAGCCGTGCATCATCTGACAAGATCGCTCGCGGCCGAATGGGGTGCGCGGGGGGTCCGGGTCAACGCCGTCGCCCCCACCTACATCGAGACGCCGCTCACCGTCTTCGGCATGGAAAACAAGGAGATGGCGGCGGTCTGGCTTGAGATGACGCCGATGAACCGGGTGGGTCAGCCCGAGGAGATCGGCTCGGTAGCGCTGTTCCTCGCATCCGACGCGTCGAGCCTGATGACCGGCTCAATCGTGCTCGCCGACGGCGGCTACTGCTGCTGGTAGGAGACCCGGCCGATGAAGCTCGAGGGCAAGGTTGCGATCGTGACCGGCGGCGCCCGCGGTATCGGGGCGGCGATCTGCCGGCGCTATGCCGACGAGGGCGCCCGCGTCGCGGTCGCCGACATGCTCGAGGGACGAGGCGCGAGGCGCTGGCGCGCGAAATCGGCCACGACGCGCTCGCGGTTGCGCTCGACGTCACGAAGCGGCCCTCGATCGCCGCCATGGTCGAGAGCGTCGTGGCGCAGCGCGGGCGGCATCGATATCCTGGTCAACAACGCCGCGATCTTCGAGATGGCGCCGCTGCTCGAGATCACCGAGGCGAGCTACGACAAGCAGTTCGCGGTCAACGTCAAGGGCCTCTTGTTCACCTTGCAGGCGGTGGCGGCGCAGATGGTGAAGCAAGGGCGGGGCGGCAAGATCGTCAACTTCGCGAGCCAGGCCGGAAGGCGGGGCGAGCCGCTGGTCGCGGTCTACTGCGCCTCCAAGGCAGCGGTGATCAGCCTCACCCAGTCCGCGGGCCTGGCGCTGATCAAAAACGGCATCAACGTCAACGGCATCGCACCCGGCGTGGTCGACACGCCGATGTGGGACCAGGTCGACGCCCTGTTCGCGAAGTACGAAGGCCTGCCGCTCGGCGAGAAGAAGCGCGCAGGTCGGCGAGGCCGTGCCCTACGGCCGGATGGGCGTGCCGGAGGATCTGACCGGTGCCGCGGTGTTCCTCGCCTCCTCGGATGCCGACTACGTCGTCGCCCAGACCCTCAACGTCGACGGCGGCAACTGGATGAGCTGATGGGCCGGCAGGCGGATGGCGCGTTCGATCTCGTCATCTTCGATCTGGACGGCGTACTGGTCGACAGCGAGCTGCTCGGTGCCCGGGTCACCGCGGCGGCGCTGGCCGAGGCCGGGATCGAGATCACCGAGGCGGAGCTGTGCGAGCGTTTCCTCGGCATCAGCACGGCCGCGATGCTGCATACGATCGAGGCCGAGCATGGGTGCGAGCTGCCGGCTTCATTCCGGGAGGCGCTCCGCCTGCGGGTGCTCAAGGCCTTCGAGCATAAGCTCCAGGAGGTGGCCGGCGTCCGCCCGGTGCTCGATGCACTGGCGGTGAAGCGTTGCGTCGCCTCGAGCAGTCATCCGGAGCGGATCTGGCGCTCGCTCGAGCTGGTCGGCCTGCTCGACCGGCTGGCTCCCAATTTGTTCAGCGCGACCATGGTCGAGCACGGCAAGCCCGCGCCGGACCTGTTCCTGCTGGCGGCGGGGCGGATGGGCGCCGAGCCGGCGCGCTGTCTCGTGATCGAGGACAGCGAGGTCGGCGTGCGGGCCGGCAAGGCTGCGGGGATGACCACGTTCGGGTTCACCGGTGCGAGCCACGTGCGGCCGCAGACGCACGGGCCGCGGCTCCTGGCGGCCGGCGCCGATGCGATCTTCGCCGAGATGGCAGCACTGGCCGGCCTCATCGCAGCGGTCCCCTGACCTCGCTCGCCGCCTCGTCGCCCCGGTCGAGGCCGGTCAGCCGGTGCATCAGGTGGCGGGTCGCCGGGTAGAGCTCGCGGTAGATCGCGTACTGCGCCTCGTAGCGCGCGACGGTCGCCGGCTCCGGATCGATCGTCCGGCCGGGCGGCGCCCACTCCGCGGCCAGCGTCCGCGCGTCTTTGCCTGTGGCGGCCGCGACCGCGAGCAGCGCCGCGCCGCGCGCCGAGGAGGCGTCGGCACCCACGCCTATGATCGGCCGGCCCAGCACGTTGGCGAAGGTCTGGAGCCAGATCCGACCATGGCTGGCGCCGCCGCTCACCCGGATCTCGCCCGCCCTGCCCGCCAGCGCTTCGGCGGCCTCGACCACGCCTCGGACCGCGAACGCGACGCCCTCGATCACCGCCCGGGCCAGGTGACGGTGATCGTGGCGACGGGTGAGGCCGAACCAGGCGCCGCGGGCCTCGGGATCGAGGTGCGGGGCCCCCTCGCCCGTGAGATAGGGGAGAAAGAGGAGCCCTTCGGCGCCGGCCGGAACGGCTTCGGCCATCTTGCACATCAGCTCGAAATCGACGCTCGCCTCGGAGGGCTCGGGCGGACCCGGGCGCGCGATCCCGGCGAGGCGGCCGTACCAGTCGAACGAGCCGCCGCCGGACAAGACGCCCGCCATGAGCTGCCAGGTCCCGGGCAGAGCGTGACAGAAGGTCTGAAAGACGCCGTTCGGATCGGGGACGGCGGCCGCGGTCGCCAGCTGGACCGCGGCCGAGGTGCCGAGCGTTATCGAGAGCATGCCGGGCGTGATGGCCCCGCTGCCGAGGGCGGCTGCCGCCTGGTCGCCGGCGCCGGCGGCAAGCGGCGTGCCCGCCCGGAGCCCGCTCGCCGCGGCGCCCTCGCGGCTGACGCAGGCCACCAGGCGCGCCGATTCGTGGGCTTGCGGCAGCCAGTCGGACGCGATCGCGAGCGCCCCCAGCGCCTCTTGGGACCAGCGCCGGCGCTGCACGTCGAACAGGCCCGTGCCCGAGGCGTCGGTCACATCGGTCGCGAGCACGCCGGTCAGGCGCAACCTCAGGAAGTCCTTCGCCAGCAGGATCGTGCGCAGCCGCGCGTAGCGCTCCGGATGGTGGCGCCGCAGCCAGAGGATCTTGGTCGCCGTGAACGCCGTCCGGATGTGGTTGCCGGTCCAGCCCGCGAGCGCATCGCCGAGCCGTTCCCTGATCTCGGCGCACTCGCGGGTCGTGCGCTGATCGTTCCAGAGGATGGCCGGATGGAGCGGTCTCTGCTGCGCGCCCAGGACCACCGCGCTGTGCATCTGCCCGGTCAGGCCGACCGCCTGCGGGACGAGGCCGCCCTCCAGCAGGGTCCGGCTGGTGGCCAGCAGCGCCTGCCACCAGACCTCGGGATCCTGCTCCGCCCAGCCGGCAAGCGGGGTTCGCAGCGGATAGGAGCGCCGCGCGGCCTGGATCACCTTGCCGGCCTCGTCGACCAGCACGGCCTTGAGCCCCGACGTTCCGATATCGAACCCGATGGCGTGCAGCAAACCAGCGCCTCCCCCGCTGCCTGGGCACGCACAGTATCGCATCCGGCGCCGCCAAAGGTCGCGCGCGAAATCAGGGCATCGGCCGCGGCGCTTAGCTGGCCTGAGCGGGCTGCCGGGGGCTACTTGATCCTGCCGCGGGCGGCCACGCGCCAGAGCGCCTCGACGCGTCCGGCGCGCAGGCCCACGATCTCCTCGTGGAGGTGCACCGTGGTGTCGGAATAGCCGACGATCAGCTCCACCTGGTCGCCGACCGCGGGCGTGGCACCCGGCGCTTCGAGCTCGATGGTCGTGTGCTCGGCGGACAGCCGCAACGAGCGTACCGCCGGCAGCCCCAGCGGCTCGGGCAGGGCGGCATCGCCGCTCATCGCCTTCTTGCCGGCATCGAGCACGATCCGCGTCGGCGTCGGCCGGCTCGTGACCGTGGTCAGGAGCGTGAGCGCAAAGGGCTGATCGAGGTGATAGTGGCTGCGGTAGTGCATGTCGCTGAAGATGGCGCCGCCCACCTGGACCTCGCTGACGCCCGGCTGGCGGACGCAGTGGGGAAAGGTGCCGGTGCCGCCGCAGCTGACGATCGGGGCGTCGTGGCCCGCGCGCCGGCAGTCCTCGGCGCTGGCGACCAGGAGGGCGATCGCCTCGGCCACGACCCGCTCCTTCTCGGAAGGGTCGGCGATCGCGACCGCGTGGCTCTCCCACCCCGTCACGCCCACGAAACGCAGACCCCCATGCTGCGCAATCGCCTCTGCCAGGGCTAGGGCCGGCGGTCCCGGCGGCACGCCCGCCCGGTTCATGCCGATGTTGACCTCGACGACGACCCGCAGCACGCGGCCGGCGGCCTGCGCCGCTTGCGCGAGCTCGGCAATGTTCGAAAGGCTGTCGACCGAGACGATCACCGGCGCGCGCCCCAGCAGCCGCATCAGGCGGCGCACCTTGGCGGGGCCCACGATCTGGTTTGCGATCAGGATCTCGGTGATGCCCGCATCGGCCATGACCTCGGCTTCGCCGAGCTTGGCGCAGGTGACGCCAAGCGCGCCCGCGGCGATCTGCCGGTGCGCGATCTCGGGCGTCTTGTGGCCTTTGATGTGCGGCCGCCAGCCGACGCCGTGGCGGCGGCAGGCCTGGGCGATCCGGGCGATGTTCGCGTCCATCACGTCGAGGTCGACCAGGAGGGCCGGCGTCTCGAGGGCGGCCTTGGGCAGGCCGACCTGGCTCGCGGGCGCTGCCATCTGCGGCCTCCTCAGCCGGCGTCCGCGGCTTGATGGAGGCCCGCGGCCCAGTAGGCGTGCTCGACCAGCCGCAGCGTCTCGAGGTTGTCGGTGGCATCGGTCTCGAACGCGGCACCCGCGGCCAGGCACTCGACGAAATGGCGGATCGTGGCATCGAAGCTCGCCTGGTAGCCCTGGTCGAGGTCGAAGGCTTCGCTGCGCGGGCGTGGCCCGTCGAGGTGCAAGGTGCCGCCCTCGAAGGCGGCGCAGGCCTTGCTGCCGACGAGCTCCAGGCGGTCGCCCGTGCGCGGGCCGAGGCCTGGGGCCGCCATCGTGCCGCTGACCACCACGGGCGCGCCGGCTGCGGTCTCGAGGAACATGGCGGCGAGCGTCTCGCCCCGGACCTCGGAGAGGGTCCGCGCCGCGCGCGCGCTCACCACCCGCAACGGCCCGCAAAGGAAGCGCATGACGTCCAGATGGTGGATCAGGACCTCGGCGATCATCAGCCGCTCTTCGCCGGCCATGAAGGGCTGGCGCACCAGGGCGGGCGCCCGGCCGCTCGCGTCCGGCAGCAGGCCCGAGGACATCATGGTCATCTGGGCGTGCAGGATCTGGCCGAGCTCGCCGTCCGCGATCCAGCGGCCGAGCGTGCGATACCAGGGCCGGAAGCGCCAGTTCTCGTGCACCATGAGGCGGACGCGGCGGCCGAGCCGGCCGAGCAGCGCCTCACCCTCCGCGAGCGTCGGCGTCAGCGGCTTCTGGCACAGGACGTCGATCCCGCGCGCCGCCGCGGCCTCGACCCAGGCCGCATGCTCCTGCCGGGGTGCTGCGACATCGAGGGCCGCGATCCCGGCCTGATCGAGCATCGCCGCGGCGTCCGTGAAGACGGCATCGATCCCGAACTCGGCAGCACGGCTCTCTGCGCGTTCGCGGTCGGGATCAAAGACCGCGACGACGCGGGCGGCGGGCGCGACGCTTCGCCAGGCGACCAGGTGATGCCAGCTGATCATGCCGGCCCCGGCGAGAGCCACGTTCAGCGGTTGCGGGTCGGCCATGGGCTGTCCTCCGAAGGGCGGCATCAGCGGGCGCCGGTCAGCGCCGCGCCGGTGGTGGGATCGAACAGGTGGATCGCGCCGGCATCGAGCGCGATCGAGACGTGGTCGCCCATACGCAAGGCCGTGTCGCGGCCGATGCGCGCGATCAGCTCCTCGCCCGCGAAGCTCAGGACCAGGAGCGTCTCGGCGCCGAGCGGCTCGACCGCGTCGACCCGCACCGGCAGTGCCACGGTCTGGCCGTCGAGGCCGGGCGGCGGCGCCTCGTAGAGGTCCTCGGGGCGCACGCCCATGGTGACCGCGCTGCCGGCGTGGCCCGCGAGCGGCGCCGAGAGCGCGGCCGGCAGGCCGAGACGCGACCTCCCCGAGCCGCAGCCGCGGCTCGTCCGTCCTGCGCCTCGAGGCGGGCTGCCAGCAGGTTCATGGGCGGGCTGCCGAGGAAGCGGGCGACGAAGGTGTCGGCCGGCCGGCGATAGACCTCGAGCGGGCTGCCGATCTGGACGACCTCGCCCCGGTTCATGATGCAGATCCGATCGCCCATGGTCATCGCCTCGATCTGGTCGTGGGTGACGTAGATCGCGGTCGTGCCGAGCTCCTTCTGCTGCCGGATCAGCTCGTTGCGGGTCGTGACGCGAAGGGCTGCATCGAGGTTCGAGAGCGGCTCGTCGAACAGGAAGACCTTGGGGTCGCGGACGATCGCGCGGCCGAGCGCCACGCGCTGGCGCTGGCCGCCCGAGAGCGCGTGCGGCTTGCGCTTGAGATAGGGCGTGAGGCCGAGCTTGTCCGCGGCGTGGCGAACCCGGCGGTCGATCTCGTCCCGCGCCGACGCTTGCGTCGCCTGAGGCCGAACGCGAGGTTCGCTTCCACGTCCATGTGCGGGTAGAGCGCATAGGACTGGAAGACCATCGCGATGTCGCGGTCCTTGGCCGGCACGTGATTGATGATGGCGCCATCGAGCGCCACGGTGCCGGCGCTGATCGGCTCGAGGCCGGCGATCATCCGCAGGATCGAGGACTTGCCGCAGCCGGATGGCCCGAGCAGGACCATGAACTCGCCGTCGGCGACCGTGAGGCTCACGTCCTTGACGGCGAGCTCGCTGCCCACGCCATAGCGCTTGCTCAACCGGTCGATCGCGATGACGGCCACATGGTCTCCTAGCGCACGGCGCCGGCCGTCATGCCCTTGACCAGCGCTTCGGAGAACAGGGCATAAAGGAGGATGATCGGCGCGATCGCGATCATGAGGCCGGTTGCGACCATGCCGACGTCGAGCTGGTGGCCGCCCATGAAGTGCATGATGCCGAGCGGCAAGGTGCGGCGGCTGTCCTCGGTCAGCAGCACGACCGCATAGAGGAACTCGTTCCACAGGATGATGCCGTTCAGGATCACCGTGGTGACCACCGCCGGCAGGCCCACCGGCAGCGTGATCCGCCAGAAGATCTCGAGGTCGGCGTAGCCGTCCATCCGCGCCGCGTCGAACAGGTCCTGCGGGATCTGGACGAAGAAGCCCTCGAGGATATAGACGGTCATCGCAAGCTGAGTGGCGACATAGACGATCGTGAGGCCTTGCAGCGTGTTGTAGAGCCCGAAGTCGACCATGATCTGAAACAGCGACAGGATCAGCAGCTGCGGCGGCAGGACCATGCCGGAGAGGATGACGAAGCGGACGGCGCGGCTGCCGCGGAAGCGGTAGCGGGCGAGACAATGCGCCGCCATCGCGCCGATCACGGTCACCAGCGCCACGGCGCTTGTGACCACGATCAGGCTGTTCCAGAAATAGGTGCCGTAGTTCGAGCTGACCCAGGCCTGCGCGAATTTCTCGAAGTGGAGCGTCGCCGGCCAGGCGTAGGGGTTGGCGAAGATTTCCGCCGTCGTGCGCAGCGACATGGCCGCGACCCACAGGAACGGGCCGCCGGTCACGATCGTGTAGAGCACGAGAAAGAGCAGCAACGGCGTCCGCCTGAGATGGGCGAGCCAGAGCGCGCTCTGCCGTGCCATCTAGAACTCCAGCCGGTCGCGCTGGCGCAACAGGCGCGTCATCAGGGCGACGAAGATCAGGATCATCGCGAACCACAGGACTGCGATCGCCGATGGATAGCCGAGATCGAAGGTGTTCCAGTTGAAGGCGCGCTTGTAGACGTAGGTCGAGACGGTCTCGGTCGACCATAAGCGGGCCGCCGCCGGTCATGATCCAGATCAGATCGAAGACCATCATCTTGCCGATGAAGGACAGCACCAGGAGGTTGACCAAGCGTCGGCCGCAGCATCGGCATGATGATGTAGACGAGCTTGGCCCACCAGCCGCAATAATCGAGCTCGGCGGCGCCCAGCACCTCGTCCGGCAGCGCGTAGAGGGCGGCCAGGCAAATGATCATGTTGAAGCCGAGCCATTTCCACAAGTGGGTGACGAGCACGGCCCAGAGGGCGGTGTGCGGATCGCCGAGCCAGGAGTGCTCGAGCTGGCCCAGACCCAGCCAGCGCAGCAGGAGGTTCAAAACACCCCAGTCGTAATCGTAGATCCAGACCCAGATGATGCCGACGACGACATAGGACATCAGCACCGGCGTGAACCAGACGATGCGCCAGAGGCGGGCAAAGGGCGCTTTCGAGAACAGGCAGAGCGCCAGCAGCAGGCCGCCCGCGACATCGGCGACCGTGCCGATGAGCGCGAACAGGGCGGTGTTGCGGACTGCCTTCCAGAAGGTGTGGTCCTGGCTCAGCAGAGCGGCGAAGTTCTGGCCGCCCACGAAGGTTGCGACGTTGTGCGGGCCGATCGTATGCACGCTGTTGTAGAAGGTGCGCAGCACCGGATAGATCATGAAGGTCGCGTAGAGCGAGCAACGCCGGCGCGAGAAAGACGGCAAGCACGGTCCACGTGGTCTGACGCGCGTCGACGATGCCGCCGCGGGCCGCGCGCCTGAGGGCGCTGCCGGCATTCCATGTCATCGTCATCGATCTGTCCGGCGCTGCGCGTCCGGAGCCAAGGGCGCGAGTATCGTTCCGCCCGGGTCTCAGCCCTTGAAGCAGGCCTGGTCCATCATGCCGATCGCCTCGTCGACCGAGATCAGCCCGCCCGGGAACGCCGAGTTCATCACCTGGCTGAAGGCGTCCTTGCACTCGGGCTGCATGTGGTCGAGCGGCATGCCCACGAAATACTTGGCGCCCTCCTGGCGCGCCATCAACTCGGTGAAGTAAGCGGCGTAGGGGCCGGTGAACGAGGTGGCGCCGGTCTTGACCGCGGTCTGGAGATAGATGGTCTCGAGCCACATCTTGCCCATCTCTGGGGTCGACATGGCGTTCAGGTATTCGGCCGCCTCGTGCGGATGCTTGCTCGCGGCGTTGATCGCGAAGCTCGCCCCGATGCCGAGCGTCTCGCATTCGTTGCAGGCGCCGCCGTCCATGGCTGCGAACCGCATGATGCCGAGCGGGAAATCGGCCGGCTGGCCGCCGTTCTCGACCGGCACGAAGGCGCGGCCCGTGTACCAGCTGCCCATCGGCAGCATCAGGGCCCCGGGCTTCTGGTAGAAGTAATAGTGGGACTCGCCGAGCTTCACGGTCATGAAGTTCTTGGGATAGGCGCCGGCGTCGACCAGCTCCTTTACCCATCGGAAGACCTCGACGACCCGCGGATCCTTGAAGGCGAGCTTGCCGTCGAGCAGCTTGCCGTAGTCATCGGGGCCGAGCTCGTGCAGCAGGGCCTCCTGCAAAACATAGGCGCCGGGATAGGGCCGGTCACCGACGCCCTGGGCAATCGGCGTGATCTTGGCGGCCGCGGCTTTCTTGACGAGGTCGAGGAACTGCGCCTGGCCGAGCTGGCCGCTGTCCGGCAAAGTCGCGCCCAGCTGCTTCAAGATGTCCTTATTGTAGTAGATCTCGTTGGTATAGGCCTCCTGCGGCAGGGCCCAGGTCTTGCCGTCATGGGTCCACACCGCGCGCGCCCAGTCGTTGATCGTGCTCCAGTCGACGAGATCGTCGAGCGGCAGGATGTAACCGTTGGTGATGTACTCGGTCTGGTCGGGCTCGAGATAAAAGAGGTCGGGGCCCTGGCCGGCCGGCAGCGCGGTCTTGAGGGCCGCATAGAGAGCGTTCTTCTCGTACCAGGTGATCTTCACCTGCAGGCCGGGGTGGGCCTTTTCCAGATTGCGCGCGGCGGTCTCGCGAAACGCGACCTTGGCCGGCTCATCGGCCTCGTGGCTCCAGACCGTGATCGTCACGTCCTCGGCGTTCGCGGCCCGCCCACCCCAGCCGACAGCTGCCGCGGCGGCCAGCGCCGCCGCAAAGCAGGCTCCCTTGAAGCTCGTCGTCATCCTACGGCATCCCCCCTGCTCGGCCGCGCGGTCGAAGGCCCGCTCCGGCGCAGCGCTCAATTCAATCGAACGGGCCCTTGCCGGTCACGGTAGGTCACGCCCGAAATCGAAGTCAATTGATTAGCTCAAAGGCCCCCTCGCCCGATCGCCGCGGCCGCGGGCCAGGCTGAGGTCGGATGCGACATGATCTCGCGCCGGGCAGAATGCGGCCAAGGGCAACGCTCGCAGCGTGACAGGGCGGCTTCTGCTTGCTATATCGACCACGTCTGCCGGCCCGCTGTTCAGCGGACCTTCTATAGAACGGCCGACGACGCGGGGTTGCGGCCGCCAGCCCGACCGCTGCTGCCGATCTTGCGCCGGGGGCGCGTTCCCATCTTTTGCCTCAACAGGCCGGAACCGAAACGGGCCATGCGAACGATCTTCGTCCTAGTCACCAACGAGGCGGCGCCCTCCTACGCGCCGGTACACGCCACCCCGATCACGTCGACGACCTTCAGCATCGAGAGCGTCCATCCGGACTTCGTCGACGCCACGCTCGAGTTCGGCGCCGGCGACAACGTGCGCTGCAGGACGATCCGGCTGCTGGGCCCCGGCGAGGCGAACGCGCGCCAGCGGATGGTCGCGGTCGCGCGGATAGCGTGAGCGGCTGAAGGCTCCGCCGGCCCCCTTGCGCTTGCCGGCGCGACCGCGCTTTGCGCTTGCGTTCGCCAAGTCGTTTGCTAAGTTCCTAATCTACAATCGTGGCTAGAACATTGCGAATACAAACCTGTGCGTTCAGGTGAATTCTATTGTCGATCGGCGCTCGAGGGGGCGGGCGGAGGCGATGCTCAGGGCGGCGAGAACCGAAGCTCTACCTGCGCCGATGATGCTGTGGGCAGCTACGGGCGGCGCATCGGCATGCGGACGTCGATGCGCCCTGTTGGCGGGTTGCGGCGGTCGCAGCCGGCATGGGTGACGAGCCGCCCTGCCCGGGCGCGGCCACGGCCGGGCGGCGTGCCCGCCGGGCGGCTGCCCTGCTCCTTTTGGCGCTCGCGGGGTGCGCCAAGGTGGGGCCGGACTTCGTGCAGCCCAATGCCCCGGTGGCCTCGAGCTGGCTGGCTGCCGATGACCCGCGGATCGTCAGCAGCGCGCCCGAGGACCCCGCCTGGTGGCGCCGGTTCGACGATCCCAAGCTCACCAACCTGATCAAGATCGCGCAGGAGCAGAACCCGAGCGTGCAGATTGCGGGCGTGCGGGTCCTCCAGGCGCGGGCGCAACTCGGCGCCGCGATCGGCGATCTCTACCCGCAAAAGCAGCAGCTGTCGGGCGAGCTGACCTACAAACGCCTGAGCGATCACGACTCGCCGGGCGGCCTCAGGCGCAACGAGGCGGAGAACCTCTCGCTGCTGAGCAGCAACAACAGCTTCTGGTTCACGCAGTTCGGCTTCGGCGCGAGTTGGGAATTGGATCTGTGGGGCAAGTTCCGGCGCGCCATCGAGGCGTCGGATGCCAACCTCATGGCATCGATCGCCAACTACGACGAGGCGCTCGTCAGCCTGACCGCCCAGGTGGCGAGCACCTACGTCAACATCCGGACCTTCGAGGAACGCCTGCGCATCGCGCGCGAGAACGTCAAGGCCCAAGAGCAGACCCTGGACGTGGCCGAGATCCGGTTCCGCAACGGCGAGGTGAGCGAGACCGACAGTCAGCAGGCGAAGTCGGAGTACGCCCAGACCCGAAGCCAGATCCCGCAGCTGGAGATCGGGCTGCGCCAGAACCAGCATGCGCTCAGCACCCTGCTCGGCCGGCCGCCTTCGGACCTTGCGGACCTGCTCGGCGCCGGCGGGCCGGTCCCGGCGGCGCCGGCGCAAGTTGCGATCGGCATTCCGGCCGAGCTTTTGCGCAGGCGGCCGGACATCCGCAGCGCCGAGCAGCAGGCGGCGTCGCAGTCGGCCCTGATCGGCGCCACCAAGGCCGATCTCTATCCGGCGTTCTCGCTGAGCGGCACCTTTGGTTTTTTGTCGACCGACGTCGGCAACTCCGATCTCAGCAACGCGTTCGACTGGAAGAGCCGGGTCGTCTCGTTCGGCCCGGCGGTGGTCTGGAACGTCTTCAACTACGGTCAGATCACCAACCAGGTCCGCGCCCAGGACGCGGCCTTCCAGGCGGCGGTCCTGTCCTATCAGAACACGGTGCTCCAGGCCCAGCAGGAGGTCGAGGACGGGCTCGTGAGCTTCCTCGGCGCGCAGGAGACCGTGGCGCTGCTGAGCGAGGGGGTGGCGGCGGCCCGGCGCTCGGTCGATCTGGCCGCGACCCAGTACCGTGCGGGCGCCGCCAGCTATACCACGGTGCTGACCGCGCAGCAGAACCTGCTCGCGCAACAGGATCAGCTGGCGGTCACCCAAGGCAGCGTCGCGCAGGGGCTGATCTCGCTCTACCGCGCGCTCGGCGGCGGCTGGGAGACGAGGGAGGATCAGGACTTCGTCCGTGCCGACATCGAGGAGGCGATGGCCAGACGCACCAATTGGGGCGGGCTGCTGCAGGAGACGTCCGGCAAGGAGGCTGCGGCCGCCCCGATCCCGGCGCCGGCGTTCTAACCGCCGATGGGGTGCGAAGCGTGAGCGCGCGACCTTGGGCGCCGGCCTTGCTCGCGCTGCTGCTCGCGGCCTGCGGTCAGGACAACAGCTACGTCCCGCCGCCGCCGCCGGCCGTGACCGTCAGCCGGCCCGTGCAGCAGACCGTGACCAACACCATCGAGCTGACCGGCAACACCCAGTCCAGCAACAGCGTCAACCTGGTCGCCCGGGTCGCGGGCTACCTCGACTCCGTCCATTTCAAGGACGGCTCGATCGTCAAGAAGGGCGACCTGCTGTTCGTGATCGAGCCGGAGCCGTACCAGGCCAACGTCCGGCTGGCGGAGGCCACGGTCGAGCAGCGCCAGGCGACGCTCACCCAGGCGAGCGCCGAATACGAGCGCCAGCAGCGGCTGATCAAGCAGAAGGCCACCTCCGAATCGGATGTCGAGAACTGGCAGGCCCAGGCTGCGGGCGCCAAAGCCGGCGTCGACGAGGCCAATGCCAACCTCGATCTCGCCCGGATCAACCTCGGCTACACGCAGATCGTGGCGCCGTTCGACGGCCGGATCGGGCGCCATCAGGTCGATGCCGGCAATCTGGTCGGGCCCGGCGCGGCGACCCAGCTCGCCACCATCGATCAGCTGGCGCCGATCTACGTCTACTTCAACGTCGACGAGCAGGACGTGCTGCGCCTGCGCGCCGGTCTGCGGGCCGCGGGCAAGGCGCTCAAGGACGTGGAGCCGGTCACGCTCGGCATCGGCCTCCAGAACGAGACCGGCTATCCGCACGAGGCGACGCTCGATTTCGTGGCGAGCGATGTCGACCAGAGCACCGGGACCCTGCAGGCGCGCGGCACCATCCCGAACCAGGACTACGTTTTCCTGCCCGGCCTGTTCGTCCGGGTCCGAGTGCCGGTCGGCAGGACCGACCAGGCGCTCCTGGTGCCGGACCAGGCGATCGGCATCGACCAGCGCGGCCACTACCTGCTGGTCGTCGGCCAGGACGACGTGGTCGAGCAGCGCCTCGTGCAGATCGGCGCCCTCGACGACGGCATGCGGGTGATCCTGCAGGGCCTGAGCGCGGATGAGCGGGTCGTGATCGACGGCCTCCAGCGCGCGCTGCCCGGCAGCAAGGTCGAGCCCCGCGAGGCGGCGGCGACCGACGCGCCCGGCGCCGCGCCCCGGCCAACCTCTCGACCTTAGACGCGATGTTCTCCCGATTTTTCATCGAGCGCCCGGTCCTTGCCAACGTGCTGGCCCTGTTGATGGTCCTGATCGGCGGGGTGGCGCTGTTCGAATTGCCGGTCGCGCAGTATCCGCCGATCACGCCGCCGACCGTCCAGGTCACGACCCGCTATCCGGGCGCCAGCGCCCAGGTGCTGGCCGATACCGTGGCGCTTCCGATCGAGGAGCAGGTGAACGGCGTCGAGAACATGCTCTACATGCAGTCGACCAGCACCAGCGACGGCAGCTACACGCTGACCGTGACGTTCGCGATCGGCACCGACCCTGATTTCGCCCAGGTGCTCGTGCAGAACCGGGTCGCGATCGCGCTGCCGGCCCTGCCGCCCGCGGTCCAGCAGCAGGGCGTGACCACGCAGAAGAAGTCGACCGCGATCCTGCAGATCGTCACGCTCAGCTCGCCTGACGGCCGCTACGACAGCCTGTTCCTGCGCAACTATGCGACCATCAACCTGCAGGACGAGCTCGCCCGGCTGCCGGGCGTCGGCAACGTCAACATCTTCGGCGCCGGGCAATACAGCATGCGCATCTGGCTCGGGCCGGATCAGCTCCAGGCGCGCGGGCTGGTGCCGCAGGACGTCATCAACGCGATCCAGCAGCAGAGCCAGCAGGTGGCGGCCGGCCAGATCGGAATGCCGCCGGCCGCCGCCGGCCAGAATTTCCAATACACCGTCAACGTGCCCGGACGCCTCTCGGAGGTCGCCGAGTTCGGGGACATCATCGTCAAGGTCGAAGCCGGCGCGAGCGGCCAGATCACGCGCCTCAAGGACGTCGCCCGGATCGAGCTCGGCGCCCAGAGCTACGGCCAGTTCTTCAAGCTCGACGGCGAGCCCGCGGCCGGGATCGCGATCTTTCAGTTGCCCGAAGCCAACGCGCTCGAGGTCGCGACGCGGGTGCGCGCCACCGTCGACCGGCTGGGTGCCGCCTTCCCGCCGGGCCTGGTCCACGCCATCCCGTTCGACACCACGACCTTCGTTCGCGCCTCGATCGACGAGGTCTACCGCACGCTCTTCATCGCCGCGGTCCTGGTCCTGATCGTGATCATGGTCTTCGTCCAGGACTGGCGGGCCATGCTGGTGCCCGCGACGACCGTGCCGGTGACCATCATCGGCGCCTTCGCGGCCATGGCAGCACTCGGCTTCAGCGTCAATCTCGCGACGCTGTTCGGGATCGTGCTCGCGATCGGCATCGTGGTCGACGACGCGATCGTCGTGGTCGAGGGCGCGGCGCGCCACATCGAGGGCGGCCTGTCGCCCAAGGACGCGGCCATCCGCGCCATGGCCGAGCTGTTCGCCCCAATCGTCGGCATCACCCTGGTCTTGATGTCGGTATTCCTGCCGGCGGCCTTCCTGCCGGGCGTCTCGGGGCAGCTCTATCGTCAGTTCGCGCTCGTGATGGCCGCGACCGCGCTGCTCAGCGCGATCAACGCCGTCACCTTGAAGCCCACGCAATGCGCGCTGTGGCTGCGGCCGACGCCGCAGCGGCGCAACATCGTCTTTCGCGCCTTCAACCGCCTGTACGGGGCTGCCGAGCGCGGCTATGCCGGCCTCGTGGCGCGCACGGTCCGGCACAGCCTCGTCATGGCCGCGATCGGCATCGGTCTCGGCGCGCTTGCGATCTGGGGGCTTGCCGCTTTGCCGACCAGCTTCCTCCCGATCGAGGACCAGGGCTACCTCATCGCCGCGGTCCAGCTGCCCGATGGCGCCTCGCTCGAACGCACCGAGCAGGTCATGGACCGGGTCGCGGGCATCGTGCGCAAAACGCCAGGCGTCGCGCATGCGGTAGCGATCGGCGGGATCTCGGTGTTCGACAACAATGCGACGCTCGCCAATGCCGGCGCCATGTATGTGATCCTCGAGGACTGGAGCCTGCGCGGCCGCGGCGAAGACCTGCGCAGCCTCTACGCCCAGCTCGGCGACGCGCTCTCGAAGCTGGAGGACGGCACGAGCTTCGTCCTGGTGCCGCCCCCGATCCAGGGCATCGGCAATGCCGCGCGGCTTCCAGATGGAGGTCGAGCTCCGGGACAACAGCTTCGACTACCAAAAGCTGCAGAACGTGGGCCAGGCGATCGCCGAGAAGGGCAGCACCCAGTCCGGCATCCAGGCCATCCTGAGCCCGTTCCGCGCCGGGGCGCCGCAGCTGCAGGTCGAGGTCGACCGGACCAAGGCGCAGGCGCTGGGCGTCCCGCTCGGCGACGTCTTTGAGGCGCTGCAGACCTATCTGGGCTCGACCTACATCAACCAGTTCAACCGGTTCGGCCACACCTTCCAGGTCTATGCCCAGGCCGATCACCCCTACCGCGTGACCCCCGAGGCGATCGGCCGGCTCTACGTGCGCAACGGCAATGGCGACATGGTCCCGCTCGGCACCATGACGACGGTCGGCTACCGGACCGGGCCGGCGCTGATCAGCCTCTACAACCTGCGTCCGGCCGGACAGATCCTGGGTGCGCCGGCGCTGAACTTCAGCTCCGGTCAGGCGCTCTCGCTGCTCGACCAGATCGCGGCCGCGACCCTGCCGCCCGGCATGGGCTACGAGTGGACCGGCATCTCCTATCAGGAGAAGGAGCAGGGCTTCCAGGCCTACTACGTGTTCGCGCTGGCGCTGCTGCTCGTCTATCTGGCGCTCGCGGCCCAGTACGAGAGCTGGATCGCGCCGGCCGCGGTGCTGCTCGCGGTGCCGATCGCGCTGCTCGGCACGGTTGCCGCGCTGACCCCGCTCGGGGTCGCCAACAATCTCTACATGCAGATCGGTCTCGTGCTGCTGATCGCGCTCGCCAGCAAGAACGCCATCCTGATCGTCGAGTTCGCCCGCGACCTGCGGATCAACCAGAAGCGCGAGATCCTGGAAGCCGCGGTCGAGGCGGCGCAGCTGCGCTTCCGGCCGATCCTGATGACCTCGTTCGCGTTCATCCTGGGCGTGCTGCCGCTGGTGTTCGCAAGCGGTGCGGGCGCCAACGCCAGGCGCTCGCTCGGCATCACGGTCGCGAGCGGCATGCTCGCCTCGACCTGCATCGCGGTCCTGTTCGTGCCCGCCTTCTTCGTCGTGCTGCAGCGCCTGAGCGAGCGCGGCCTGCGCCGGCGGCCCGTCCCCGATGCGACCGCGGCCGGGGGCGCCCTTGGCGACTAGAGGCTAGGGCACGCGGCCGCGCACCGCCCAGGCGGTCGCGGTCAGCGAGCGGGGACCATCGGCGGCGCCGGCGAGGAAGGCCGCGCGGACGCTCGTGCGGAGCCGGGCGCGGCGCCGCTCCGCGAGGCCCGCGACATAGGCGCCGAAGGGTCCCTGGCCGCCGAGGAGCGGCTGCCAGTAGTCTTCGAAATCCGCGAAATCCATGCGGATCGTGAGCGACCCGCGCTCGACCGCCCGCAGGTCCACGGCCCGCCAGAGCTCGACCAGGCCCTCGGGCAGGGCCAGCGGATGGGAGAACAGGCGGTCGCGCGCGGCGCCCGCCCCTGGCTCGAGGGCGGCGGCGGTGTCCCAGAAGAGGCGTTGATAAAGGAGGCCGCCGCGGAAGTCCCAGACCGCCGCCGCAAGGACCCCGCCGGTCCGGGTCACGCGCCGCATCTCCATCACCGTTTGCTTCGGATCGGGCATGAAGTTGAGCGCGAGCTGCGCGATCGCGGCCGCGAACATGCCGTCCTTGAACGGCAGATCGGCGGCATCGGCCTGCGTGAAGGCGATGCCGGCGCCCTCGGGGCGCAGCCGCGCGAACGCGAGATAAGGCGCGGCCAGGTCGAGCGCATGCACGCTCCGGCCGGGAAAGCGGCGGCTGAGCTCGACCGCCAGGCTGCCCGTGCCGCAACCGACATCGAGGACCGGCCCGCCCGCCGGCAGCCGGGCGAAGTCGATCAGGGCGGAAGCGAGCCGGCCGGTCCAGCGGCCGAGGAAGCGCTCGTAGGCGCTGCCGTCGTCGGCCCGGTAGCCGGACGGCTCGCCCATGCGCGCGCTCAGTCGGTCGCGATCATGACGCTCGAGGCCTTGATCACGGCATAGGCCTGCTGGCCGGACTTGAGGCCGAGGTCGTCGACCGCCTGGTTGGTGACCGAGGCCGTGATCACCTGGCCGTTGCCGATGTCGACCCTCACATGCGCCGTGGTCTGGCCCTTCTCGACGCCGACCACCTTGCCCTTAAGCACGTTGCGCGCGCTGATCTTCATGACCTGCCCTCCAGTTTGGCAAAAGACGATCTCGGGGCCTTGCCGCCGAAACCAGGGGCGAGGCGATGGCGGGGCGCGGCGTGGCCCGGGTTTCGGGCATGAGCGCGATGCTCTTGACCTGGGCGTGGACCAGATCGCCCGGACGCAGCCCGAGAGCCACCCAGGACTTGCGCGTGACCCGCGCGAGCAGGCGGGCCCCCTGCCCGGCCGCCCCGAGCCGGACCACGACGTTCATCTGCGCCCGATCCTGCGCCTCGGCATGCAGGACGCGGGCCGGCAGGATGTTGAGGATCGTGCTGGCGGCGGGCGGCTCGCGCGCGAGGCTCACGTCGGCGGCGCGCACGCGCATGCGGCGCAGGGCTCCCGGCGCGCCGTAGTCGCCGGGCACGATGATCGTGCCGCCGTCGACCGCAAGGCTCGTGAGCCCGTAGTCCAGATCGTAGCCCGTGACCCTCGCATTCAGGGCCACCGACGCCTCGGGCAGGCGTGCGATCGAAAGCTCGGGGTCGGCCTGCAGATCCTCGAGCGGCCCGCAGGCGACCGCCCGGCCGGCCTCCAGCAGGACGAGGTGATCGGCCAGGCGCTCGACCTCGGCAAGGTCGTGGCTGACATAGAGGATCGGGATCGCAAGGGTTGCGTGCAGCGCTTCGAGATAGGGCAGGATCTCGTCCTTGCTGAAGCGGTCGAGGCCGGCCAGCGGCTCGTCCATGAGGAGGAGCCTGGGTTGCGACAACAGCGCGCGCCCGATCGCGACCCGCTGGCGCTCGCCGCCCGAGAGGCGAAGCGGCGCCCGCTCGAGCAGGGTCTCGATGCCGAGGAGCGCCACGACCTCGTCGAGGCGGGTCGCCTCGCGGCTGCCGCGCCGGAGCGCCCGGCGATGGCCGTAGAGGAGGTTGCGCCGGACCGAGAGATGCGGGAACAGGCTCGCCTCCTGGAAGACGTAGCCGACCGAGCGCTCGTAGGGCGGCCGGAAGATGGCGCCCGCCTGCCAGATCTCGCCGCCGACCGAGAGATCGCCGTCCGGCAGCATCTGCAGCCCCGCGATGCAGCGCAGGACCGTCGTCTTGCCGCAGCCGGAGGGGCCGAAGAGCGCGGTCACGCCCTGCATCGGCGCCGCGAACGCGACCTCGAGCGCGAAGCCGCCAAGCTTGCCCCGGAATCGGGCTGCGATCATGCCGGCAGCCGCCCGACGCGCTTTTCCAGCAGCATCATCGCGAGGATCACGACGAACGCGAAGACCAGCATGCCGCCGGCCAGGATGCTGGCCTCGGCCCAGCGCAGCGTCTCGACGTAGTCGTAGATCGCAACCGAGAGGACCTTGGTCTCGCCGGGAATGTTGCCGCCGATCATGAGCACGACCCCGAACTCGCCGACCGTGTGGGCAAAGCCCAGGACCGCGCCGGTGAGGAAACCCCGGCGCGCGAGCGGCACCGCGACCGTCCAGAACGCGTCCTTCGGCGAGGCGCGCAAGGTCGCCGCGACCTCGAGCGGGCGCTCGCCGAACGCCTCGAAGGCGTTGCGGATCGGCTGCACGACGAACGGCATCGAGTAGAGCACCGAGCCGATCACGAGCCCCTCGAAGGTGAAGGCGAGCGAGCGGCCGCCGTAGAGCGAAGCGATCCAGCCGCCCGGACCGTTCGGCCCGAGCGCCACGAGCAGGTAGAAGCCGAGCACGGTCGGCGGCAGCACGAGCGGCAGGGCCACGACCGCGGCCACCGCCTCCTTCCAGCGCGCGGGCGAGCGCGCGAGCCACCAGGCGATCGGCGTGCCGAGGGCCAGCAAAAGCGCGGTCGTGATGCTCGCGAGCTCGATCGTCAGGCGGACCGGCTGCCAGACGCTCTCGCTATCGGGCATGGCCCGGCTCAGCTGACGCCCGTGCCGTAGCCGTAGCTCTCCATGATCCTGGCAGCCTCCGGGCCCTTGAGAAACTCGACGAAGCTTATGGCGGCCTTGCTGTCGGCGCCGGTCTTGAGCAGGACCGCGTCCTGCTTGATCGTATCGTACAGCTCGCCCGGCACGACCCAGCGCGAGCCCTCTTCGTTTTTCGCGACCTGGGAGAGGGCGACGAAGCCGAGCTCGGCGTTGCCGGTGTCCACGAACTGGTAGGTCTGGGCGATGTTGCTGCCCTGCACGATCCTGGGCTCGAGCTTCTCGTAGACGCCTTCGGCCTTCATGGCCTGGACGGCAGCGGCGCCGTAGGGGGCCGCGGTCGGATTCGCGATCGCGATCTTTTCAAACTCGCCGGCCTCGAGCGTGGCCGCCCCCTGGACGAGCGTCGCATCCTTGCTCCAGAGCACGATCTTGCCGGTCGCGTAGGTGAACTGGCTGCCCGGCACCGCCAGCCCGCCCTCGATCGCCTTCCTGGGCCGCTCGTCATCGGCGGCGAGGAAGACGTCGAAGGGCGCTCCCTGGGTGATCTGGGTATAGAGCTGGCCGGTCGAGCCGAAGCTGAGCACGGCCTCGTCGCCGGTCTTCTTCTCGAACGCGGCCGCGATCTCCTTGGCGGCATCGGTGAAGTTGGCGGCGACCGCGACATTGGTCTTTGCGGCCCGGGCGGGCGGGGCCGCTGCGAGGGCCAGCGCGGCGGCGGCCAGGATGGACAGGACGAGCCTTGATGGCATTGGGTTTCCTCCCTTCGGTCAGTCGACTGCGAGAATGACGTGGGCGGCATCGAACAGCGCGCAGGCGGGGTCGCCCACCTCGAGCCCGAGATCGTCGGCGCTGCGGCTCGTGATGACCGCGGTCAGCGTCTTGGTCGCCGCCGATGTCGAGCGTGAGCTCGGTGTTGACGCCGCCCGGCTCGCGCCGGACCACGGTGCCGCAGATCCGGTTGCGCGCCGAGGTGTGCCGCGCCTCGTCGGCCCGGGCGATCAGCACGAACGGCGCCTTGATCAGCGCGATCGCCTCGCGCCCCGGGAACAGCCCGAGCTCGCGCAGGCTCTCGCGGGTGACGATCGCGTAGAGGGTCGTCGCGCCCTCGACCGTGAGGGCGACCTCGGCGCTGATCGCGTCCTCATAGATCGCCGCGATGCGGCCGCGGAGCGCATTGCGGGCGCTGGTCCGCATCATGAACCCCCAGACCAGATTGGCAGCCGAGATGCCGGTCCCGTCGAGCTCGGGCTCGAGGCCGCGCATGACGCGGGCGAGCTCGCCCTCGATCCGCTCGAAGCCCGCGACGACGCGCCGGCCCGCGTCCGAGAGCCGGGCACCGCCGCCGCTGCGGCCGCCCGCCTGGGCTTCGACCAGCGGCCGCCCGAAGAGGTTGTTCATCGCGCTGACCGCGTCCCAGGCCGCCTTGTAGGTAATGCCGGTCGCACGGGCGGCCGCCGAAATACTGCCCTCGCGCGCGATCGCCTCGAGCAGCCGCATGCGCTCCCGCCCGACCGTCACGGCCGGATTGTCGGTCGAGAACGACAGGCTCGCTCGCACGGACAATGGGTGCCTCCCTCAATCGCTATATACCGTCCCTATATAGCGATGTCGACGCGGTATCGCGATATACCATCGAATACAGCGTCAGGCTAGACGGGTTCCTGAGGCCGGCCGGTCGCGGGCTCGAAGCCGAGGTGCTGCAAGGCTTCGCGGCCGGGCTCGCTGGTCAGCAGCGCGACCAGGCGTTGGACCGGCGGCCGGTCGCGCCGGGCCCACGGCAGGACCAGGTCGTAGTGCTCCATCACGAGCGGCAGGAAGGCGAGGTCGTAGAGGCGGGCGACGGTGGCGATCGCCACGCCCCAGTCGGCGCGGCCCTGGGCGACGGCGGCGGCGACCGCGTTGTGCGATCTCGGCTGGGCGAAATAGCCGGCCGGACGGGCGCCCGCGAGCAGGCCGTCGATCAGGATCCGGGTGCCGCTGCCGGCGTTGCGGTTGACCATCAGGCAGCGCTCGTCGGCCAGGGCCAGGGCGAGCGCCGCTTGGGCCGACCCGGCGCCGGCGAAGCGGGCGTCGCCCTTTCGGAAGACGATGCCCTGCATGCGCCGCCAGCCGGGGACGAGCTCGAGAGCCGGGCGTCAGAAAGGGCGTGTTGTAGAGACCGCTCTTCGGATCGAGGAGATGGATCCCGGCGAGGTCGCATTCGCCGCGTTTGGCGGCCGCGAGGCCGGCCGTGCTGCCGACGTAGAGCGTCTTGACGCCGAGGCCCTCGGCTTCGAGGCGCCCGAGCAGGTGGTCGAGGCCCAGGCAGTGGCTGCCGATCACCACGAGGTCGGCCGGGCGCGCGGCGGCGCCGAGGCGCTGCACGCTGACCCGGGTGCCGGCCGCGACGCCCTCGGCCAGCGCCGGGATCGCGAAGAAGCCATCCGCCTGGGCGAAGGCGGTGACCGCGCCCGAGCCCTTGGCCGTGGGATAGGCGACCAGGGCGCCCGCCTCACCCGGCGCCGCCACCAGCGATACCATCACGTATTCCATCCGCCCGCGCTCCGAGGGCAGCCGGGTCGCGAGGACCGCCTCGGAGGTGGCGGCAGGGTCCGGCGGCCGGCCCGCGAAGGCGCGGATCACCGGCGCCACGAACTCCTGGAAGGTGAACATGGCCGAGGTCGGGAAACCCGGCAGGACCACGACCGGCTTGGTCCCGACGACCGCGAGGCAGATCGGCTTGCCGGGCTTGAGCGCGACGCCGTGAACCAGGATGCCGGGGGCGCCGAGGCGCGCCACGACCCGATGGGCGACGTCGCCCGCACCCTTCGAGGTGCCGCCGGAGAGGACGACCAGGTCGGCGCGCAGGAGCGCCTCGTGCAGCCGGCGCTCGAGGGCCGCCTCATCGTCGGCGACGATGCCGAGCGGCTCCGGCTCGCCGCCCAGCTCCTCGATCGCGGCCGCGACCACGGCGGCGTTGGAATCGTAGACGGCGCCCGCCCGGAGCACGGCGCCGGGCGGCACCAGCTCGTCGCCGGTCGAGAGCACGGCGACCCGCGGCCGGCGCCAGACCTCGACCATGCCGCGCCCGACCGCCGCCAGCATGCCGATCTCGCGCGCCGCGAGCTGCCTGCCCCGGCGCAGCACGGTCTCGCCGCGCGCCATGTCGCTGCCGGCGAAGGCGATGAGCTGCCCGGCCGCGGCCGGTCGCGACACCTGGATCGTGCCGGCGGCCTCGTCGAGCTCGGTATGCTCGACCATGAGCACGGCATCGGCGCCGCGCGGCAGCATGCCGCCGGTCGCGATCACGGTCGCGGTGCCGGCCACGACCGGCAGGCGGGGCTCGATACCGGGGGTCAGGACCTCCGGGTTGAGCAGCAATTCGGCGGGCTCGGCGTCGCTGGCGGCGGCGGTATCGCGAGCGCAGACCGCAAAGCCATCGACGTTGGCGCGATCGAACCCCGGCACGTCGACCGCGGCGACCACGTCCTCGGCCAGCACCCGTCCGCGGGCTTGCGCGAGGGCCACGCTCTCCTTGCCCAAGGGCGCGAGCGTCAGATGGCGATGGAAGCGGGCGACCGCCTCATCGCGGTCCACGACCTCGAGGAACTGCTCCTGCCGGGCCGCGCGCCGGACCGCCGCCAGCAGACGCGAGGCGTCATCCACGCTCGGCGTCCCGCGCGAGACCCGGCTCGAACAGCCAGACCGTCACCAGCGAGCCGGCCGCGCAGCCTTCGCTGGTCGCCGGCACCAGCGTGAAGCCGTCGGCGCCGGCTGCGGTGCGCAGACGCGGCGCGCGGCCGCCCGGGAGCGGTGCCACCGCGTCCGCAGCATCGAGGCGGACCGGCACGACCTCGGTGAAGCCCAGCCCGGATGCGATCTTGCGGGTCGTGCGCAGGCGGCGCGAGGCGTAGGGCAGATCCGGATCGCGGCCGCCGCGCAGGCGCACCACGCGCCCTGCGATCAGCTCATAGGCCCAAAAGCAGGCGGCCGGCAGAACCGGCAGCAGCGCGACGATCGCAGCATCCAGGCTGGCAAGGCAGGTCCCGCGGCCGGGCTCCAGCGCCACGCCGCGGATGGCGATCTCGAGGCTGCTCGCGACGCTGCCGGCGATCAGGACGACGTCGGCGCCCGCGGCCCTGTCCGCGATGCCCGCGCTGTCCGCGCCGCCGCGCTCGAGATGCTGCACCCCGACCACGAGGCCGCCGTCGCGCTCGACCATGGCGTGGAGCATCGGAGCGAGCACGTCCGCCGCGCCCGCGACCAGGATCCGGGTGCGCGGCCGTCCGATCACGGCCACGCGGGCCACCCCGGCGGCGCTCAGCAGGCCGATCTCGGCGGGCCGCAGGGGCTGGCATCGTCGCCCGGCGGCTCGGAGCGGATCGCCCGCCCGCAGCTCGCTCGCCGCCGTCACCACCCCGTCGCCGGCGGCCATCGGCGCGAGGATGCCGAGCCGGCCTTCGCTTTCCGGCTCGACGACCTCGAACGGCAGGACCGCATCCGCGCCCGCCGGCAGCGGCTGCCCGGCTCCGATGCGAGCCGCAGCCCCGCGCGGCAAGGGTCCGCAGCCGGCTTCCGTGACGGGGCAGGAGAGCGGATTGTAGGGGTCCGCGCCGACCGTGTCCTCGGCGCGCAGGGCATAGCCGTCCTCGATCGCGCGAGAGGTCGCCGGGACGTCCGCGGCGGCCGGCGGCAAGCCTGCGGGAATGCGGCCGCAGGCCGCCTCGAGGCCCACCTCCTCGGGTGCGATCGGCTGCGAATTCTCCTCGATCCAGCGCCAGGCGGCCTCAAGGTGGACCGGCTCAGCCTGCATCGAAGACCCCGGGGCCGTCCTTGCGCCGCGTGCTCGTCATGGCTCCTCAGAAATCTGCAGCCTTGTCGAGCCGAGTCTAGCGGACAGCCGGGGAGGAAGTGAAGCTGGACGCTCCGTGTCGCTTCCGCAGCGCTTTCTTGCTGCCCCTCAAGGCTGGTTCTCGAGCAAGGAGCGCCAGGCGAGCCGGGCCGTCTGCAGGGCGTCGGCCCGGGCGGCGAGCGCTGGCCGCGCGGGCGCAAGGTCGACCGCCTGCTTGGCGGCCGCCGGCCAGCGGGTCAGGAGCAGGGCGCCGCTCGCGGCCCCGCTTGCGGCCGGCATGGCGTGCACGGGCTGCCCGGGGCGAAGCGTGGCCAGCGCATCGGTGATCAGCGGATTGCGGGCGAAGGGCCCGTCGATGAAGATCGGGCCGGCCGCACCCAGCTGCTCGAGCACGAAGTCGAGCATCAGCGATGCATAGAGAGCGGCAAGCGCCGCGCGCTCTTTGGATCCTTCCGGCGCGGGTCCGACGATGCGCCCGGGCCGTCCCGGGAAGGGGCCGCTTGCGGGCGCGAAGCTCGGCAGCGCCAGCGTGCCCCTGGCCAGGACCGCGTCGAGGTCGGCGAGCGAGGCGTCTGCGTCCGCATCGCCCCGGATCGTCTCGTATTCGCGCCCGCCCATGAAGCGCGCGGTCGGCACCGGCGCCCCGGCGGCATCGACGTTCGCCAGCATGTCGCGGCCGGCCGCGAGCCGGTCGAGGCGGCCGCCGGCCGCCATGCAGATGACCCAGGTGCCGCTCGAGACCACGGCAAAGGGTGGTGCGGCGCTCGCCAGGTAGACGAGATAGGAGGCGTTGCTGTCGTGGATGCCGGTGAGCACGCGACAGGCTGCCCCGAGCCCGGTTGCCGCCGCGATCTCCGGGCGAAGGGGGCCCAGCACCTCGCGGGCGGCCCGGATCGGCGGCAACAGGGCGCTCCAGCCGGTGCGCAGAGCCAGGCCGCTCGGGCGGCCCTCTCGCGGTCGCCAGAGATCGGTATGGCAGCCGAGCGAGGTCACCTCGGACGCCTTCTTGCCGGTGAGCCGCCACGCCCAGTACTGCGGGTAGAGCAGAATGTCGGTGACCCGCGCGAAGGGATCGGGCAGGCGCCTTGCCTGCCAGAAGATCTGGCGACCGAGGTTCAGGCCGAGCGGCAGGGGCGGGCTGAAGGTGCGCGCGTAGTCGTCGGCGACCAGGGCGTAGTCGCGCGGCCAGCTCCTCGGGACCCGCGTGCTCGTAGTCGAGGACCGGCATCGCCAGCTCCTCGCCGGCGAGCAGCGCGGCGGTGGCGCCGTGGGTGACCGGGACGATCGTCTCGATCGAGCCGCGGATCCGGGACGCTCCGCAACGCCTCGACGATCCAGGCCCAGAGCGCGTCGACGTCGAAGTGCGGGTAGGGTGGCCCGGGCTCGACCCGGTTGGCCCGTCGCGCGAGGTGGACCTCGCGGCCGCCGTCATCGAGGACGACGAGCTTGAGGTTGGTCTTGCCGATGTCGAGGACGGCGGTCGTCATGGCAGGGCGTCCGAGCGCGGCCCGGCGTCAGCCCCTGCGGCCGAGCCTGCGGATCAGGATCGGGGTCGCGATCGCGCCGATCAGGAGCGCTCCCACCACCATCGCCATGACGATGCCCGGGATGTTCAAAAGACCCATGCCGAAGGTGACGAGGCCCATCAGGAAGACCGCGATGAAGACGCCGGGGATCGTGCCCGAGCCGCCCATGATGTTGACCCCGCCCAGGACCACCATGGTGATCACCTCGAGCTCCCAGCCGGTCGCGATGTTGGGCCGCGTGCTGCCGATCCGGGACGTCAGCAGGACCGCGGCGAGGCCCGCCATCAGGCCCACCAGCGCGAACAGGATCAGCTTGTGGCGCTCGACGTCGATGCCGGCGAAGCGGGCGGCTTCCGGGCCCTGGCCGATCGCGAAGGTCCGGCGGCCGAAGGAGGTCCGGTGCAGCAGGACGCCGAACCCCAAGGTCAGCGCGAGAAAGAGGACGAACTCGAACGAGAACACCCAGACCACGTAGCCCTGGCCGAAGTATTCGAAGCCCTCGGGATAGCTGCCGTAGGACTGGTCGCCCAGGATGATGTAGCTGATGCCGCGGTAGAGGCTCATCGTGCCGATCGTGACGACGATCGAGGGCAATTGGAAGCGGGTCACGAGCCAGCCGTTGAAGAGGCCGGCGAGCAGGCCGACCGCGAGGCCGATGAGCAGCAGGACCAGCGGCCCGGCGCCCGCCGCCGCGGCCGCGCCCATCAGGGTCGAGGCGAGAGCGATGATCGAGGCGACCGAGAGGTCGATCTCGCGCGCGATGATCAGCAGCGCCATCGGCAGCGCGATGATCGCCTTCTCGGTGAAGTTGAAGGTCGCATCCGACAGGTTCCAGGGATCGAGGAAGTAGGGCGAGAGCTGGGTGTTGAGGAGGAAGGCGAGCGCGAGGAAGACGAGGAGCAGGCTCTCCCAGCGCAAAAGCCGCTCGCCGAGCCCGACCGGCAGCCGGTCGGGGATCACGCCGAGGCCGGCCGCGTCCGCGGCCGTCGTCGAGGTGAGCGTGCTCATGCCCTCGCTCCCTCGCTGCCGCGGGCGGCGGCGATGCTCGCTTCCTTCAGGATCAGGCGGCCGGCCTTGCGTTCGCCGCGCGAGTTGATCACGACCGCGGCGACGATCACGGCCCCCGAGATGCCCATCTGCCAGAACGGCGAGATGTTGATGATCGGGAGCGCGTTCTTGACCACGCCCAGGAAGAGGGCGCCGAGCACCGCGCCGGCGACGCTGCCGATCCCGCCCGCGATGCTGACCCCGCCGATCACGCAGGCGGCGATCACCTGGAGCTCGAAGCCCATCGCGATCTCGACGTAGGCGACCGCATAGCGCGACACCCACAAGTAGCCGCACAGGCCCGCGAGCAGGCCCGAGATGCAGAACACCAGGAACTGGATGCGATCGGTCCGGATGCCGGCGTAGACGGCGGCCCGGGGGTTGCCGCCGGCGGCGTAGACCTCGCGGCCGAGGCGGGTGTGGTTGAGGACGTACCAGGCGCAAAGCGCGATCAGGATCGCGATCCAGGCCAGGACCGGCAGGCCGAGCAGCGTCTGGCGCGGAAACGCGAGGAAGGCCCTGCTCATCTCATGGCTGTTGACCCAGGCGCCGCCGGTCAGGAGAAAAACCGTGCCGCGGTAGATGCTGAGCGTGCCGAGGGTGATCACGATCGGCGGGATGCCGATCGCGCCGACGAGGAAACCGTTGACCGCGCCGAGCGCGAGCCCGACCCCGAGCGCCACCGCGATCGTGACGATGATCGGCAATTCCGGCATGTGCGAGGACAGAAGGGCTGTGACCATGCCCGTCAGCGCGACGTTGGCGGCGACCGAAAGGTCGATGCAGCGGGCGAGGATCACCGTCATCTGGCCGATCGCGAGGATGATCAGGATCGAGGTGTCGGTCAGCAGCTCGACCAGGCTGCCGGGCGTCAGGAAGGCGGGCGTGCGGGCGCCGACCGCGAGGATCAAGAGCAGCACGATTGCCCCGAGCGCGAGCTCACGCCGCCGCAGCAGGCTTTGCACATCAGGCATGGATCGCTCCTTGCACGGCGCCTGAGGCGGCGGTGACGATCGCTTCGGGGGTGGCGTCCGCCCGGTCGAGCCGGGCTTTGATCCGGCCCTCGTGCATGACGATGATGCGATCTGCCATGCCGAGCACCTCGGGAAGCTCCGACGAGACCATGACGACGGCGAGGCCATCGCTGGCGAGCTCGCTCATGAAGGCGTGGACGGCCGCCTTGGAGCCGACGTCGATGCCCTTGGTCGGCTCGTCCAGGATGATGACCTTGGGCCGGGTCGCGAGCCAGCGGCCGATCACGACCTTCTGCTGGTTGCCGCCCGAGAGCTGCTCGACCGCGGTCATCCAGCTCGCGGTCCGGACCTGGAGGCGCGAGCCGTAGGTGTGGGCGAGCGCGAGCTCGGCGCCCTCGTCGATGAAGCCGTGGCGGCTGGTGCGATCGAGCTGCGGCAGCCCGATGTTGTGGGCGATCGCCATCGGCAGGACGGCGCCTTGGTGCTGGCGGTCCTCGGGCACGTAGACGATGCCGGCGGCGATGGCATCGCCGGGCTTGCCGATCGTGAGCGGCTGGCCATTGAGCCGGATCTCGCCGGCCGACGGCTTCGTGATCCCGAAGATCGCCTGCATGACCTCGCTGCGGCCGGCGCCGACCAGGCCGTAGAAGCCCAGGATCTCGCCGCGGCGGACGTCGAAGCTGATGTCCGCGAACTCGGTCGGGTGGGAGAAGCCCTGGACGTCGAGCACGACCTCGCCGATCTCGAGCTCGAGCTTGGGGAAGATCTGCTCGATGGTCCGCCCGACCATCATGGTCACCAGCCGGTCCTGGTCGATCTCGCGGATCAGGCCGTCGCCGACGAAGGCGCCGTCGCGAAAGACGACGTAGCGATCGGCGATCTCGAAGACCTCGTCGAACTTGTGGCTGATGAAGAGGATCGCCTTGCCTTCGCGCGCGAGGCGGCGGACGATGCCGTAGAGGTCGTCGATCTCGCGCTGCGAGAGGGCGGCGGTCGGCTCGTCCATGATCACGATCTTGGCGTCGACCGAGAGTGCCCGCGCGATGCCGACGATGTGCTTTTGGGCCACGGAAAGCGTCCTGAGCTTCACCTCCGGATCGAGCTCGACCTCGAGCTGGGCCAGAATTTCCCGCGTCCGCGTCCGCATCGCGGCCCAATCGAGGCGGCCGAAGCGGGAGGCCATGTGGTGGCCCACGAAGATGTTCTCGGTCACCGAGAGCTCGTCGAACATGACGGTCTCCTGGTGGATGGCGGTGATGCCGACCTTGCGCGCGGCTTCGGGGGTCGGCAGATCGAGGGCGGCGCCGTTCAGCCGGATCTCGCCTTCGTCGGGCCGGTAGATCCCGGTCAGCGCCTTCACGAGCGTCGACTTGCCGGCCCCGTTCTCGCCGATCAGCGCCGTCACCTCGCCCGGGTAGAGGTCGAGGCGGACCTGATCCAGCGCCTTGACGCCCGGAAACGACTTGGAGACGTTGCGCATCTCCAAAATGGGCTGGCCCATGACCGTTGTGCTCCCCTGCCGCTGGCTCAGAGCCGGGCGATCGTCATTTCGTTGTGTGCTGGGTCGTTGTCTGCTGGTCGTTGCGTGCTGGCCGAAAACAGCCCCGCGCGCCTGGCCGAGGCCGGACGCGCGGGGCTCGAGGGGGTCAGAAGATCTTGGCGAACTTCTCGACGTTCGAGGCGTCGTAGACGAACGGGTCGGCCATCGCGGCGCTGTTGTTGTCGTCGAGCGTGATCTCGCCCATCCGACCGATGGGGATCACGGCACCGGGCTCCGCCTTGGCCTTGCCGGTCGCGAGATTGTAGGCGAGCGTGGTCGCCGAATAGCCGAGATCGATCGGGTTCCAGATCGCGAAGCTCTGGACCGAGCCCGCCTTGACGTGGCCGGCGAGCTCGGACGGCAGGCCGAGACCGGTCACGAACACCTTGCCCACCTTGCCCTGGTCCTCGACCGCCTGGGCGGCGGCGACGATCCCGATCGAGGTCGGGGCGACGATCACCTTGACCTCGGGATGCGCCTGCAGCAGGGCCTCGGTCTCGCGGTAGCTCTTGTCCGCGAGGTCCTCGCCGTAGACGGTGCTGACGAGGTTGAGCCCCGGATAGTTCGGCAACGTTTCCTTCATCGCCGCGATCCAGTTGTTCTGGTTGGTCGTGGTCGGCGTGGTCGAGAGGATCGCGATGTCGCCCTTGCCGTCGATCGGGGCGGCCGCGAGCTTGGCCAGCATGCTGCCGATCAGATTGACGCTGGAGGGGTCGAGATGGGCCTCGCGACCCGCGGGTGCGACCCCGCTGTCCCAGGAGATCACGGTGATGCCGCGCTGCATCGCCTTCTTCAGGATCGGGACCAGCGCGTCGGTGTCGTTGGCCGAGACCGCGATCGCATCGACCTTCTGCGCGATCAAGCGAGTTGATCGTCTCGATCTGGGCTTCGGCGGTGGTGGTGGTGGGCCCGGTATAGATCAGCTCGACGTTGCCGAGCTCCTTGGCCGCCTCCTGACCGCCGTCGCGGGCCGCCTCGAAGAAGCCGATGCCGAGCGCCTTCACCACGAGCGCGATCCGGACATCGGCGGCCGATGCGCTGGTCGCGCCGGCGAGAGCGAGCGCGCTTACGGCAGCGAGCCCGAGCAGTGATTTTTTGAACCTCAACATCAAGACCTCCCTGGTCATGGTTCGAAATGGATGGGCGTGAGGGCCGCTCACAGGGCGGCCGGGCGGTCCTCCTCACCGACGACCTCGACCCGGACGCCCTGCTCGCGGAGCATGGCGATCGCTTCGGGCGGTGCCGAAGTGTCGGTGATGAGAAGGCGGATGCGCTCGAGCGGGCAGAGGATCAGGCTGCCGCGGGGCGCGAACTTGGAGCCGTCGACCAGAACGATCAGCTCGTCGGCCTGCTTGAGCAGTTTTTGCTCGGTCTTGATCAGAATGGGGTCGCCTTCGATCAGACCCTGCGGCCGGATCGCCTGCGCGCCCATGAACATCTTCGACGCATAGAAATGGTCGATCGCGGTGTCGTGCTCATAGGCGCTGACGATGATGTTCTGCTCGCGGTAGACCTCGCCGCCCGGCACCGTGACCCGGCAGCTGCCGGTCGAGAGCAGGTGGCTGGCGAGCGGGAACGAGTTGGTCAGCACGTTCAGGCCCAAGGGCGCCACGAAGTCGGCCATGCAGTAGGTGGTCGTGCCGCCGTTGACGATGATCAACTCGCCGGGCGCGCAGTGCTCGGCCGCCCGCCGGGCGATCTGCAGCTTGGCCTCGCGGGCGAGGAAGCTCGCGGTCTGGAACGGCGCCGTCCGCAGCGTCGCCGGCGAGTGCCCGTTGACCGGCTCGACGCCGCCCCGGACCCGGCGCAGCCGGCCGTCCTCGGCGAGGATCGCGAGATCGCGCCGGATCGTCGCCGGCGACGCGTCGAGCCTGAGCGTCAGCTCCTCGACGGTCACCAGCCCTCGCTCGGTGGCGGCGCGCTCGATCAGCCTCTGACGATCGCGTGCATGCATCTCTCGACCTTCCGTTGCGCCCAACTGAGATCAGCTCACGATCGTTGTCAAGCATTTTTTGATCGATATTGATTGACAAATGAGCGAGACGGGCCTAAGCACCACCCCATCGAACTACGGGGAGATGGGCATGGGCATCCGGTCGACACCGCTCGAGAACCGCTGGGACGCCGCCCTCGCGGACGGCAAGAGCGAGCCGGAGCTGCTGCTCTACCGCTCCCATCTGCTCGGCGCCGACAAGCGCATCACCAATTATGGCGGCGGCAACACCTCGGCCAAGGTGACGGCGCGCGACCCGCTCACCGGCGAGCCTGCGGAGGTGCTCTGGGTCAAGGGCTCCGGGGGCGACGTCGGCTCGATCGCGCTCGACGGCTTCGCCACGCTCTATATGGACAGGCTCGAGCACCTGAAGACGCTCTATCGCGGGCTCGCCCTCGAGGACGAGATGGTGGGCCTGCTGCCGCACTGCACCTTCGCCCTCAACCCCCGCGCCGCCAGCATCGACACGGCCCTGCACGCCTATCTGCCCTACCGGCACGTCGACCACATGCACCCGGACGCCGTGATCGCGATCGCCGCCGCGGCGCGCTCGAAGGAGCTCGCCGCGCTGATCTACGGCGACGAGATCGGCTGGCTGCCCTGGCAGCGGCCGGGCTACGATCTCGGGCTCAAGCTCGAGGCGCTGGCGCGAAAGAACCCGCGCTATGTGGGCGTCGTGCTCGGCGGCCATGGCCTCTTCACCTGGGCCGACGATGCCAGGACCTGCTACGAGACGACGCTCCGGATCATCCAGAAGGCGCAGGACTGGCTCGATGCCAACGTCGCCCGGCAGCCGTTCGGCAGGATCGCCCGCGAACCGCTTGCCGCCCGCGACCGAAGCGCCGCCGCTGCGGCCCTGATGCCGCGGATCCGCGGCCGGATCAGTGCCGGCGAGCCCAAGATCGGCCACTTCGAGGACGATCGCGCGGGTTCTGGAGTTCGTCGGCTCCGAGCGGCTGGAGGAGCTCGCGGCTGAGGGCACGTCCTGTCCCGATCATTTCCTGCGCACCAAGATCCGCCCGCTGGTCCTGCCCGCCGACCCCGACGATGCGATGCTCGATCGGCTGCTGGCGGACTATCGACGCGAGTACGCCGACTACTACGAGCGCTGCCGGCACGAGGACAGCCCGGCGATGCGTGATCCCAACCCGGTGATCTTCCTCGTGCCGGGCGTCGGCATGCTGAGCTTTGCCAAGGACAAGGCGACCGCGCGGATCGCCTCCGAATTCTACCTGAACGCCATCAACGTGATGCGGGGTGCGGCAGGCGTCGACGCCTACGTCGGCCTGCCCGAGCAGGAGGCCTTCGACATCGAGTACTGGCTGCTCGAGGAGGCAAAGCTCAAGCGGCTGCCCAAGCCCAAGGCGCTGGCCGGCAAGGTGGCGCTCGTGACCGGCGCCGCGGGCGGCATCGGCAGCGCCGTCGCGCGCCGCCTGCTCGCGGACGGCGCCTGCGTCATGCTGACCGACATCGCGGCCGATGCTCTGAGCGAGGTCGAAAGCGGCCTTGCCGCCGCCTTCGGTGCCGACCTCGTGGCCCGGCACCAGGCCGACGTCACCGACGAAGCCGCGGTCGCCGCGCTCCTCGATCGGACCGCCTCCCGGTTCGGCGGCGTCGACATCATCGTCGCCAACGCCGGTCTCGCGAGCTCGGCGCCGCTGACCGAGACGACGCTCGCCGACTGGGACCGCAACATGAACGTGCTGGCGCGCGGCGCCTTCCTGGTCGCGCGCGCGGCCTTCAGGGTGCTCGAGGCGCAGGGTCAGGGCGGCTCGATCGTGACGGTCGGCTCCAAGAATGCGCTGGCCGCCTCGGCCGGGGCGTCCGCCTACTGCGCGGCCAAGGCCGCAGCCCTGCACCTGACCCGCTGTCTGGCACTCGAGGGTGCGCCACTCGGCATCCGGGCGAACGTCGTCAACCCGGACGCCGTGCTGAAGGGCTCGAAGATCTGGTCCGGCACTTGGCGCGAGGGTCGCGCCAAGGCCTACGGCATCGGCGAGGACGATCTCGAAGAGCACTACCGCCAGCGCTCGCTGCTCAAGCGGAGCGTGTTCCCCGAGGACATCGCCGAAGCCGTCTTTTTCTTTGCGAGCGACCTTGCCGCCAAGTCGACCGGCAACGTCGTGAACGTCGACGGCGGCAACGCCACCGCCTTCACGCGCTGAGGCGGGCCAAACGGGCAGGGAGAGATCGGGATGGCTGGCTATCGCATCGATCGTGGTCTGATCGCAGATCAGAACCGCAGGAGTGCCCCGGCGCACGTCGAGGACCTCGCCCACCTCGGCCGCCAGCTCGAGCGCCGCGGGATCGCGATCGAGCCCGTGATCGAGCGCCTGCGTCGCTTCGCGGTGGCCCTGCCGACCTGGGGCGTCGGCACCGGCGGCACGCGCTTCGGCCGCTTCCCGGGCCCGGGCGAGCCCCGCAACGTGTTCGAGAAGCTCGAGGACTGTGCCGTCATTCAACAGCTGGGGCGGACCACGCCCACCGTCTCGCCGCATCTGCCCTGGGACCGGGTCGATGACTTCGATGAGCTGCGCGAGGCCGCAGCCGGCCATGGGCTCGCCTTCGATGCGGTCAACTCCAACACCTTCTCCGACCAGCCGGGCCAGGCGCATTCCTATAAGTTCGGCTCGCTCGCGCACACCGACCAGGCGGTTCGCGCCCAGGCGGTGGCCCACAACCTCGCCTGCATCGAGGCCGGCCGCAAGCTCGGCTCCAAGGCGCTTACCGTCTGGATCGCCGATGGCGCCAACTTTCCGGGCCAGCAGGACTTCAGCAAAGCATTCGAGCGCTACCTGGGCAGCATGGCCGAGATCTACGCGCAGCTGCCCGGCGACTGGCAGCTGTTCCTCGAGCACAAGTTCTACGAGCCCGCCTTCTATGCGACCGTGATCAATGACTGGGGCACTTCCTACCTCGCCGCCCGCGAGCTCGGGCCCAAGGCCAAGTGTCTGGTCGACCTCGGCCATCACGCCCCCAACGTCAACATCGAGCAGATCGTCGCGCGCCTGATCCAGTTCGAGAAGCTCGCGGGCTTCCATTTCAACGACAGCAAGTACGGCGACGACGACCTCGATACCGGCGCGATCGAGCCGTTCCAGCTTTTCTTGATCTTCGGCGAGCTGGTGGCGGCCGAGGATGACCGGCGCCAGGGCTTTACGCCCGCCTACATGATCGATCAGTCGCACAACGTGACCGACCCGATCGAGAGCCTCATGACGAGCGTCGCGGCGATCCAGCGGGCGCTCGCCCAGGCGCTGCTGATCGATCGGGAAGCCCTTTCGGGGCCACCAGGAAGCGCAACGATGCGCTGATGGCGCTGGGCGTCCTGAAGCAGGCTTTCCAGACCGACGTCGGCCCGATCCTGGCCGAGGCGCGGCTGCGCTCCGGCGGTGCGCTCGATCCGCTCGCGGTCTACCGCGCGTCCGGCTATCGCGCCCGCAAGCACGAGGAGCGGCCGCAGACCGCTTCTTACGGCGGCGGGATCGTCTGACGCGAGCCGTCGGAGCGGGGCGGCCGAGCGGGCGATCGGGCGATCCGCCCGGGGCCGCCCGCAGCCTTCGTGGACCTGAGTTAGCGCGGCCCTCCCGCAGAGGGCGAGGCGGCGCTGCGGGCGGGGCTGCCCCCTTGGCCGGGCCGGCTGGCCGTGTTTAAGTCCGCGTGGTGGCAGAACCGCTGCGAGGACGAGGCGTGCCGGCAAGCTTTTCTCTCGAGGGCCGCCCTGCGCTCGTGACCGGCGCCGGCACCGGCATCGGCCGGGCGATCGCCCGGGCGCTCGCGGGCGCGGGTGCGAAGGTCGCGATCACCGATCTCGACCTGCCGGCGGCCGAGGCCGTCGCCGCCGAGCTCGGCCAGCCCGCAATCGCGCTTGGCCTCGATGTGACCGACGCCGCCGCGACGGCTGCCGTGGTCCGCGAGGCGGCCTTGCGCCTGGGCGGGCTCGAGATCGTCTGCGCCAATGCCGGGGTCTCGACCATGCGGGCGGTGGTCGACCTGACCGAGGCGGAGTGGGAGCGCAACTTCGCGGTCAACGCCAAGGGCGTGTTCCTGACCAACCAGGCGGCGGTCCGCTACTGGCTGCAGGCGGGCGTGCCGGGCGTGATCGTCAACACCGCCTCGCTCGCCGGCAAGATCGGGGCGCCGCTGCTCGCGCACTACTCGGCCAGCAAGTTCGCCGTCGTGGGCTTCACCCAGGCGCTCGCCCGCGAGGTCGCGGCGCACGGGATCCGGGTCAACTGCGTCTGCCCGGGGCTGGTGCGCACCGGCATGCAGGAGCGCGAGGTGGCCTGGGAGGCAGGCCTGCGCGCCCTGAGCCCGAAGGCCGTGCTCGAGGAGTACGTGGCGATGACCCCGCTCGGGCGCCTCGAGGAGCCGGAGGACGTGGCCGATGCGGTCCTGTTCCTTGCCGGCGATGCCGCCCGCTTCATCACCGGCGAGGCCCTGAACGTGACCGGCGGCGTGCGGATGGACTAGATGGCAACCTTCGCGCAAGGCAGGCTCAGGGCGCCGCGGACGCGCCGCGCGACGGCCGCGCGCCGGGCGCTCGCCACCGCCCTGCCGCACGTGATCCTGATCCTGTTCTCGGCCGCGATCGCGCTGCCGCTGCTCTGGGTGCTGCGGGTGAGCCTCACCGACAAGCTCACCGCGTACAAGATCCCGCCCGAGTGGACCACGCCCACCTTCGCCAACTACGTCGAGATCTTCACCGTCTACCCGTTCGCGACCTGGTTCTTGAACAGCCTGACGGTGGCGATCGGCTCGACCGCGATCGCGCTGCCGCTGGCGGTGGCGCTGGCCTATGCCTTCGCCCGCCACAACACTGGCCGCGCTCCCCTTCGCCTCGGCGTGCTGGCGAGCCAGATGCTGCCGCCGGTGGTCCTGGTGCTGCCGCTGTTCGCGCTGTTCCTTGGCGTCGGCCTGCTCAACAGCCGCACCGCTCTGATCACGGCGCATCTCGCGCTCAACGTGCCGTTCCTCGCCTGGATGCTGGTCGCGTTCTTCGAGGGCGAGGTGCGCCAGCTCGAGGAGGCGGCCCGCATCGAAGGGGCCTCGCGCTGGCAGGCGTTCTTGCGGATCGCGGTGCCGGTCGCCGCCCCCGGCATCCTCGCCGCCGGCCTGCTCGGCTTCATCTTGAGCTGGAACGAGTTCCTGTTCGCGCTGATCCTCTCCGGCCGCCAGACCCAGACGCTGCCGGTCGGGCTCTCGACCCTCGAGACCCATCGCGGGGTCGAAATCGCGCTGCTCGCCGCCGCCACCCTGCTGGCGGTGCTGCCGGTGTTCGTGCTCTTGCCGTTCCTGCGCAAATATCTGATCAAGGGGCTGTCGCTCGGCGCCCTCAAATGAGAGCAGGCCCCGAGCCAACCAAGAGGCACCGAAGGGAGACAAGCATGAAACGGATCTTGCTCGCGACCGCGGTCGGGCTGCTCGCCTCGCCGCTGCACGCGCAGACGATCAACATCCTCATGGAGGGCGTCCCCGACACCCGCTTCGTCCAGGAGGTCGTGCCCGAGTTCGAGCAGCAGACCGGGATCAAGGTCGAGATCGAGGTCGTCAACTACGCCGAGATGCACACCAAGCTCGTGCCGCAGCTGGTGGCGCCGACCGGCAGCTACGATGTCATCGTCGTCGATTTCTACTGGGTCGGCGAGTTCACCAAGGCGGGCTGGCTGCAGCCGCTCGACGACCGCATCAAGGCGGACGGCGTCGATACCTCGGTCTACTTCGATTCATTGATGAACCTGGTGGGCAAGGTCGACGGCGTCACCTACATGCTGCCATTCTACAACTACGCCATGGGCCTCACCTACCGCAAAGACCTGCTGACCGATCCCAAGGAGCAGCAGGCCTTCAAGGCCAAGTACGGCATCGAGCTCCGCGTCCCCCAGACCTGGGACGAGTACATGAAGCAGGTCGAGTTCTTCACGCGCGATACGGACGGCGACGGCAAGATCGACTTCTACGGCGTGGTCAACCAGGGCCTGCGGCCGGACCCGATCGCGATGGAGTGGTCCAACTATCTCTACGCCAACGGCGGCCAGTACTATAAGGAAGGCGACTGGCAGCCGATGCTGGACACGCCGGCGGCGGCCAAGGCGCTCGAGGACTACCGCACCAACCTCAGCAAATACGGCCCGCCAGGGGCGGCGAGCTTCGGCTTCGACGAGGCGTTCAACGTCGCGGCCCAGGGCAAGGCCTACAGCTACATCACCTACAACATGTTCCGCACGGCCTACGACGACCCCACGCAGTCGGCGGTGGTCGGCAAGATGGAGATCGCGCCCGTGCCGAACGGCGGCCTGAACGGCGCCTGGGGCTGGGCGATCCCGAAGTCGAGCCCGGACCCCGAGGCCGCCTGGACCTTCCTCAAGTGGATCGAGAGCCCAGAGATCGCCAAGAAGCGCGCGCTGCTCGGCGGCTCGCCGACCCGCACCGACGTGTTCGAGGACAAGGAGCTGCTCGCCAAGTTCTCCTACTATCCGGCGCTGCGCCAGGTGCTCGAGACCTCGCGCAACTTCCCGGTCTTCACCTACACGCCGGAATTCGTCGAGGTGCTCGGCCGCGAGCTGTCGCTCGCCGTGACCGGCGAGGAGAAGCCGGAGGCGGCGCTCGCCACCGCCGACAAGGAGTTCGGCGACCTGCTGCGCAAGGATGACAAGCTCAAGGACTGAGCCGGCACGCCGACCGAGGCGGCAGGAACGGGATGGCCAGCGCGCTCGCCGCGACCGGCGTGATCGCTCGCCGCGACCGGCAGTTCGGCTATGTCATGGCCGCGCCGGCGCTGTTCGCGCTGATCCTGGTCATCCTGTTCCCGATCCTGTTCGCGCTCTACACCAGCGTCTTCGACTTTACCTTGATCCACCCGGTCTTCGACGACTTCGTCGGCATCGATCACTACAGGAGCGCGCTCGGCGACCAGCAGTTCCGGCTGTCCCTGGCGACCACGCTGCGGTTCGTCGCCGCGGTCGTGGTCCTCGAGTTCCTGATCGGCTTCACGGTCGCGCTGATGCTGAATACCGTCGAGCGCGGCAAGAACCTCTACTACCTGATCCTGTTGTTCCCGCTGCTCATGAACCCCGTGGTCGTCGGGCTGATCTGGCGCATGTTCCTGCACCCGGTGCTGGGCATCGTGAACTATTTGCTGAGCACGATCGGGATCGGCGCCGTCAACTGGCTGGGCGACCCGCGCACCGCCTTTTGGACGATCGTGCTGGTCGACATCTGGCACCAGGTGTCGTTCATGATCGTGCTCCTGCTCGCCGGCCTCTCGGCCCTGCCGCGCGAGCCCTACGAGGCGGCCCGCATGGAGGGCGCCTCGACGCTCCAGACCTTCGTCCACGTCACCTTGCCGCTGATGCGGCCGGTGATCATGGTGACGCTGCTGATCCGCCTGATCTTCGCGGTCCGCACCTACGATCTGATCTACATCATGACCCGCGGCGGCCCGGGCGAGGCGACCGATCTGATCAGCTACTTCATCTTCCGGCAGGCGTTCGTGACGCTCAACATCGCCCAGGCGGCGGCGATGGCGGTGATTCTCCTCCTGATCGTCCTGACGTTGACCGCCTACCTGCATCGCTACATGCGCTCCTTGGTGTGAGCGGAGCCGGGCGGTTGAGCGACATCCGGCTCGCGGGCGTCACCAAGGTCTATCCGGGCGGCATCGTCGCGGTCGACGCCATCGACCTCGAGATCGAGGCCGGCGGGTTCATGATCCTTTTGGGCCCGTCCGGCTGCGGCAAGTCGACCACCCTGCGCATGATCGCCGGCCTCGAGACGATCACCGCGGGCGACATCTATATTGGCGCCCTGCGGGTCAACGAGGTCGATCCGCGCGACCGCAACCTCGCCTTCGTCTTCCAGAACTACGCCTTGTTCCCGCACATGACGGTCGCAGGCAACCTCTCGTTCGGCATGCGCATCCGCGGCCATCCCAGGGCCGAGATCGAGGCCCGGGTGCGCGAGGTCGCGGGCCTGCTCGGGATCGGCGAGCTGCTCGCGCGCAAGCCGGGCGAGCTGTCCGGCGGCCAGCGCCAGCGCGTGGCGCTCGGCCGGGCGCTGATCCGCGACCCGGTCGCCTTCCTGCTCGACGAGCCGCTCTCCAACCTCGATGCCAAGCTGCGCGCCAGCATGCGCACCGAGCTGATCAAGCTCCACCGCCAGCTCGGCCGCACGGTGATCCACGTCACCCACGATCAGGTCGAGGCCATGACCATGGGCGAGCGGATCTGCATCATGAACGCCGGCCGGATCGTCCAGGTGGGCCCGCCGATGGAGGTCTATCGCAACCCGGCCGACACCTTCGTCGCGGGTTTCCTCGCGAGCCCGCCCATGAACCTGCTCGACGCGCGGATCGAGGCGGCAGCGTCCGCGGGCGGCCTTGCCATCGTCTGCGGCGGCCTGCGCCTGCCGCTTGCGCAGGCCCCCGACGGCTGGCGCGGTCGCGAGGTGATCCTCGGCATCCGGCCGGAGGACATCGGTCTGGCCGGCAGCGGCGCCGCGGGCACGGCCGTCGATCTCCAGGTCGTCGCGGTCGAGGCGCTCGGGCCCGAGGTGATCCTCATCGGCAGTCTGCCGGGCGAGGGCGCGCCCGAGATCGCCGCCCGCATGGGCCGCGATTTCAGCGCCCGGATCGGCAGCGCCCAGCGCGTGCTGATCGATCCCGACGCCATTCACCTGTTCGACCCCGAAACCACCAAGGCGATCGCCCGTCCCAAGGCCTCGCCCGAGGAGCACGGCGCGCGCCATGTCGCCCGACCTTTTCAGCAGGCCTAAGCCCGTCATCGCCATGGCTCACCTGGGGCCCCTGCCCGGCGCGCCGGGCTACGACGCCGGCCGCGGCATCGAGGGTCTGATCGAGGCCGTCGCAGCCGACATCGAGCGCCTGCAGGCAGGCGGGGTCGACGCGATCATGTTCGGCAACGAGGGCGACCGGCCCTACGTGCTGCAGGCGCCGGCCGAAGGCCTGGCCGCGATGAGCGCGATCGTCGCCACGCTCAAGCCCGCGCTCAAGAGTGCCGTTCGGCGTCAACTACCTCTGGGACCCGTACGCCACGGTGGCGCTCGCGGTCGCGACCGGCGCGGCCTTCGCGCGCGAGGTCTTCACCGGCGTCTACGCCTCCGACATGGGGCTCTGGCAGCCGGACTGCGCCGGTGCGCTGCGCCTGCGGGCGAGCCTTGGCCGGCCCGACCTCAAGCTCTTGTTCAACGTCAATGCCGAGTTCGCCGCCTGCCTCGACACGCGGCCGATCGAGCTGCGCGCGCAAAGCGCCGTGTTCTCGTCCGAGGCGGACGCGATCTGCGTCTCCGGCCCGCTCACCGGTCAGCCGGTCGTGAGCTCGGACCTCGAGAGGGTCAAGGCTGCGGTCCCCGACCGCCCGGTGCTCGCGAACACCGGGGTCACCATCGACAACGTCGCGGGCATCCTCAAGGTCGCCGACGGCTGCGTCATCGGCACTCACTTCAAGGAGGGCGGCGATACCTGGAAGCCGGTCGACGGCGATCGGGTCAAGCGCTTCATGGACCGGGTCGCAAAGCTGCGCTGACAGGATGGCGCTGACGATCGGCATCGACATCGGCACGACCTCGACGGTCGGCATCCTGATCGATACCGGGGGTCGCACTCTCGCGCTGGCCGAGCGGCCGACCGAGCTGTTCTCGGAGCACCCGGGCTGGGCCGAGGAGGACCCGGAGCAGTGGTGGGCCAACGCCTGCGCGGTCACGGCCGAGCTCCTGGCGCGCTCGGGCGTGCGGGCAAACGAGATCGCGGCGGTCGGCGTCACGGGCATGCTGCCCGCGGTGGTCCTGCTCGACCGGGAGGGCCGCCTGCTGCGGCGCAGCATCCAGCAGAGCGATGGCCGCACCGGCCGCGAGGTCGCGGAGCTCGCCGCCGAGATCGACCCGGCCACGTTCGTGCAGCGCACCGGCAACGGCATCAACCAGCAGCTGGTCGCGGCCAAGCTGCGCTGGCTCGAGCGCCACGAGCCCGAGGTGTTCGGGCGCATCGCCACGGTCTTCGGCTCCTATGACTACATCAACTGGCGGCTCACCGGGGTGCGCGCGCTCGAGCCCAACTGGGCGCTCGAAGCCGGTTTTTTCGGACTTGCCAGCGGCGCGATCGATCCGGAGCTGGTGGCGCTCGGGCACATCGGGCAGCACCTTTTGCCGCCGGTCCGGCGCTCGCACGCGGTGATCGGGGCGCTCACGCCCGGGGCCGCGGCCGCGACCGGGCTTGCCGCCGGCACGCCGGTCGTCGCCGGCTGCGCCGATCACGTGGTCTCGGCCTATGTCGCCGGCATCCGCGAGGAGGGCGACGTCCTGCTCAAGTTCGGCGGCGCCGGCGACATCCTGCTCGCGACCGCCAAGCCCAGACCCGATCCGCGCCTGTTCCTCGACTATCACATCGTGCCCGGGCTGTTCATGCCGAACGGCTGCATGGCCTCTTCGGGGGCAATGTTGAACTGGATCGTGCGCACGCTTGCCGGCAGCGAGGCCGCGGCCGCGACTTTGGCCGGCGAGACGCCGCACCAGCGCCTCGACCGCCTGGCCGAAGGACTGCCGCCCGGCGCCGGCGGCCTGATCCTTCTGCCTTACTTTCTGGGGGAAAAGACCCCGATCCACGATCCCTATGCCCGCGGCACGCTGATCGGCCTCGGCCTGCATCACACGCTTGGCCACATCTGGCGGGCGGCGCTCGAGGCGGTAGTGTTCGGCTTCAGGCACCATTTGGAGGTCTTCGAGGAGCTCGGCACGCCCGCCCGCCGCATGATCGCCTCCGACGGCGGCGCCAAGAGCCGGATCTGGATGCAGATCGGCGCGGATGCGCTGGGCCACCCGATCGAGCTGCTCGAGGGCCACCCCGGCTCCTGCCTCGGCGCCGCCTATGTCGCGGCGGTGGGCGTCGGCGCGCTGGCGGACTGGGATCAGATCACGCGGTTCACGCGCGCCGCGGCAACCATCGAGCCCGAGCCTTCGACGGCTGCCGCCTACGCCCATGCCTTCGGCGTCTTCCGGGAGACCTACCAGCGCCTGCAGCCGCTCTACGCGAGCCTTCAGGCGCTGCCGGGCTGACCGCGGCCCTTCTGAAAGCCCGGGTATCGACGATCGGTTGCGGGCTTGTTGACACCGGCCGGACCCGCCGGATATCCGAATCCGCCTGGGTTACCTGTCGAGATTGAGCTACACCAGTCGCAGCGGCGACCGCGCTCAGGCGACGCGGACGAACATCATCGGGAGGCCATGCAATGAAGACGGACGTTTATGATCGGCTGCTCAAGCTGCAGACGGCGCGGCGCAGCCTGCTCAAGGGCAGCGCCGGCATCGGCGCCGCGGCCGCGCTCGGCGCGCTCGGCGCGTGGCCGGGGCGGGCGCTGGCGCAGAGCGATCTGCGCACCCAGATCCTGAAGATCCCGGGCGTCAACATGGGCTCGCCCACCGATGCCGACTGGCAAAAGGTCGGCGCGCTCTGCCTCGAGCCGACCAAGGCGAACGTCAAGGAGGGCGAGTTCAAAGGCGTCCAGCTGACCTTCATGGGGCTCAACAACCAGAACCTGCACAATCTCTTGTTCCGCGGCTTTCTCAAGCCCTGGGAAGCGTACACCGGCGCCAGCATCAGCTGGATCGACCTCGCGCAGGCCGACTACAACGCCCGCCTGCAACAGTCGATCGCGACCGGCACGGTCGATTTCGACGTGATCGAGATGGGCGCACCCTTCGAGGGCGACGTCTGCGGCAAGGGCCTCGCCTCGGTCATGCCCGACTGGGTCGCGGCCCAGATCGACATGGAGGACTACGTCGGCTACCTCAAGGCGCCGGTCGGCACCTGGGACGGCAAGACCTACCGGATCTCGATCGACGGCGACTGCCACAACTTCAACTACCGCACCGACTACTTCGCCGATCCGGACCTCGCCAAGGCCTGGAAGGACGAGGGCCATGAGGGCGACTGGGGCGTGCCGACCACCTGGCAGCAGGTGCAGGCCGCAACCAAATTCCTCAAGGGCAAGAAGGTCGGCGGCTTCGATGCCTACGGCTACCTCGACCCGCTCAAGGGCTGGGGCGGTTTCGGCTTCTATTTCCTCGGCAGCCGGGCGACCGCCTACGCCAAGCACCCGGACGACCGGGCCTGGCTGTTCGACATCGACACCATGAAGCCGCGGGTCAACAACCCGGCCTGGGTGCGCGCGATCCAGGACGTGCTCGACGTGATCCCTTCGCAGCCGCCCGACCAGCTCAATGCCGATCCCGGCACCACCGGCTTCCAGCAGTTTCTCGCCGGCACCGGCTCGATGCTGGCCTGGTGGGGCGACATCGGCTCGAACGCCAAGACCAGCGACAGCTCGGTCATCGGCGACGTGGTCGGCTTCGACATCCTGCCGGGCTCGGACGACGTCTACAACCAGGCGAGCGGCCAGTGGGACACGCTTCCCAGCGGCCCCAATCATGCGCCGAACATGGCCTATCTCGGCTGGGGCGTCTACGTCATGGCGCGCGTCGACAGCGACCCCGTCAAGCAGAAGGCGGCCTGGAGCGCTGCCGCTCACCTCGGCGGCCGCGACCTCTCGCTCTGGTGCGCCGCCTATCCGTCCGGTTTCCAGCCCTATCGCAACAGCCACTTCAACATCCCGGAATGGGTGGCCGCCGGCTACGACGAGGCTTTCATCACGTCCTATCTCGCGTCCGAGTCCAACTCCTACAACCACCCCAATGCCGCGATCGAGCCGCGGATCCCGGGCATCTTCCAGTACTACAGCATCGCCGAGGACGAGCTCGCCAAGATCTATGCCGGTCAGTTCGACGCCCAGACCGGCGCCGACAACATCGCAGCCGCCTGGGAGAAGCTCACCGACCAGATCGGCCGCGAACGGCAGATCCAGCTCTATAAGGCATCGCTCGGCGTCTGACGCCATCGACGGCGAGCGCAAGGGATCGACTTCACACAAAGGACGGCCGGCGGCATTGCGCCGCCGGCCGATCGGCCCGCGAGGGGCCCCCCGTCGTGAGGACCGGAGCGGCAAGGTTCATGAACCCGAAGACGGCCGCGTCACCGCTGGACGGCGACCGCCTGCACGTGGTCGAGGCCGGTCATCTGTCGCCCGGTCGGCGGGCTGCCGGCCGGGCGATCGTGGTCCTCGCCTCGCTGGCGCTGGTGGCCGTGCTGGTCGTCCAGGTGCTGGACAAGACCGGGACGATCGCGCTGGGCCTCGCGACCTGGCGGCCTCTGCTCTACGCGTTCGTGGTCTGGGCCGTAGCGCTTGGCGTCGGCCAGGTGCTGGGGCGCGGGGAGATGGGCCGGCGCGCGCTGTTCGTGCTGCCGGCGGTCCTGTTCACGGTCGCGATGGTGATCTTCCCGATGCTGTTCGGTCTCTACATTTCCTTCACCGACTGGAACCTCAGCGCCTTTGCCGGCCGGCGGTTCAACGGCTTCGACAACTTCCGCCAGATGATCCAGGACCCGTTCTATTGGAACGCGCTGCGCAACATGATCTATTACGTGCTGGCCGTGCTGGTCGAATACGCGCTGGCATTCGGGCTGGCCCTGCTCCTCAACGCCCAGATCCGGGCGCGCAAGTTCTTCCGGGTGGTCTTCTTGCTGCCGCTCATGCTCAGCCCGGTGGCGGTCAGCTGGATGATCGGCAAGTCGCTGATGGAGTTCCGCTTCGGCCCGGCGGCGACGCTCGCGCGCCATCTCGGCTGGGACAGCCCGGCCTTCTTCGCCACGCCCGCGATCGCGCGCCTTTCCATCATGGTCATGGACGCCTGGACGTTCATCCCGTTCATGATGGTCATGCTGCTGGCGGGCCTGCAGGCGCTGCCCAAGGAGGTCATGGAGGCCGCCGAGGTCGACGGCGCCAACCAGTGGCAGGCCTTCTGGAAGGTCGTGTTTCCGCTGATGCTGCCGGTCAGCATCACGGCGATCGTGATCCGGATCATCTTCAAGCTCAAGCTCGCCGACATCATCATCAACGTCACCGCCGGGGGACCGGGCGGCGCCACCGATTCGGTGACCAGCTTCATCTTCCGCGAGTATCGCGACCGCTCGAACGTCGGCTACGGTACGCTGCTGGCGATGGTCTACCTGGTCCTGATCATCGTCTTCGTGACGGCGTTGCTCAGACTGGCCAATCGCTGGATGCGCAAGACCACCTGATCGAACCATGGCACTGCTCGCCGTTGCCCGGAGTTGCTCGCTTGAAAACCGCTGCGCTGCCCCTCGGAACCGCCGGCCCGCGCGCGATCAGGCTCCGTCGCCCGCACTACGGCAGCCGCATGCTGATCTACGCCGCGCTGATCTTGTGGGCGTTCGTCTGCCTGTTTCCGATCTACTGGACCGTGTCGACCTCGTTCAAGACCGCAGCCAACGTGATGCAGGGGCAGCTCTTGCCGTGGTGGGACTTTCAGCCCGACTGGAAGGGATGGCGCTCGCTCGGCCTGTCGCCGGACACGATCGGCGAGATCTCGACCGTCCGCGACGAGTTCCTGAAGCGGTTCACCAACAGCATCGTCGCCTCGGTCGGCGCCTCGTTGCTCGCGGTCGTGATCGGCTCGCTCGCCGCCTATGGGCTGACCCGCTTCTCCTACCGGTTCGGACCCATGCGCAACAAGGACATCTCGTTCTTCTTCCTCTCGCAGCTGATCCTGCCGCCGGTCGTGCTGGCCCTGCCGTTGCTGGTTCTCTACAAGGAGCTGGCGCTGCTCGACACGCGAATAGGGCTGATCCTGCTCTATACGCTGATGGTGCTGCCGATCGTGATCTGGATCATGCGCGACCAGTTCGGCGCGATTCCGATCGAGCTCGAGGAGGCAGCCCTGGTCGACGGCCTGTCGGTGTGGGGCGCGTTCATGCGCATCGTGGTCCCGCTCGCCCTGCCGGGGATGGTCGCGGCCTTCATCCTCTCGCTCGTGCTGTGCTGGAACGAGTACTTCTTCGCGGCCCTGCTCACGAGCGCCGACGCCAAGACCCTGCCGGTCATGGTGGCGAGCCAGACCGGCTCCCAGGGGATCAACTGGTGGTCGATGGCGGCCCTGTCGACCGCGGCGATCGCGCCCCTGGTCCTGGTCGGCATCTTCCTCGAGCGCTTCATCATCAAGGGCATGACCGCGGGCGCCGTGAAATAGCCGGGCGGCCGGGCCGCGATCCTGGCCGGCCCGGGCCTGCTTGACTTCGGCTGCCGGCACCGATTGTATCGGCCGCAAGGCCGGCAGAGGGCGGCGAGCCGTCGGCGGTGAGGGGGGACAGATGCTCAAGAACATCGATCCGCTGCTCAATGCGGATGTGCTCTACGCCCTGCGCGCGATGGGCCATGGCGACGAGCTGATCCTGTGCGATGCCAACTTTCCGGCCGATGCGGTGGCACGCCAGACGGGGCTCGGCAGGCTGCTGCGCATCGATGGCGTCAGCGCCGCCCGGGCCGCGCGCGCCATTCTCTCGGTCTTTCCGCTCGACAGCTTCGTCGACCATGCGGCGCTCAGGATGGAGGTCGTGGACGAACCCGACGAGGTTCCCCCCGTCCAGGCCGAGGTTCAGCGCGAGATCGAGCAGGCCGAGGGCAAATCATGGCCGATGGGCTCGATCGAGCGCTTTGCCTTCTACGAGCGGGCAAAGCAGGCTTATTGCGTCGTGGCGACCGGGGAGCCCCGGTTCTACGGCTGCTTCGTCTTCAAGAAAGGCGTGATTGCGCCGGCTTGAACGCGCGGGCCGGGTCCATCATCCCTCGGTGCGAATGTGATACGAAAGCTCGCCCGGATCGGTGAGGTCGGGGACGCGCCAGCCGTCGAGGTCGTACTCTTCCATGCACTGCTCGGCGAAGCCCCGGAACCGGTCGGCGTTGCCGTTGGCCTGGGCGCCGAACAGGCAGTAGCGGCGGATCTCCTCGGTGCTGCCGCCGTAGTTGATCTCGTAGAGCTCGTGGCGGCCGCCGAACTCGGTGCCGAGGCAGTCCCAGAGCAGCTTCATGAGCTTGACCCGCTCTTGCGCGGTGTAGCCGTTCGAGCCCCGTAAGTAACGTTCGAGATACGGCGCAATCTCGGGGCTCTTGAAGTCGCGGGCGTGCGAGTTGAGGTAGATCAGGCCGGAGGCGACGGTCTGCTCGATGATGTATTTGACCTTGCTGTAGGCGATGGTCGCGATGATCTGGTAGGCGTTGCCCGGGTCCATGTTGGGGAGGAGGTAGGGCTCGATCCAGGGGCGCGGGTCGCGGACCATGGCATCGGTCAGCGCCCAGAACAGGTTGCGCCAGGCGATCACCTCGCCGACGTTCGCCTGCACGCCGCGAAAGTCCTTGGTGCCGGCGGCCTCGGTCGCCTTGAGCAGCAGGCCCGCGATGAAGTCGAGCTTGACCGCGAGCCGGGTGCAGCCATGGACCACGAAGCGCGGCAGGAAGCCTGTGCGCGGGAAGAAGTTGTTGGCCTTCTCGACGTCTGCGAACACGAACACGTTCTCCCAGGGCACCAGCACCCGGTCCATGACGAAGATCGCATCGTTCTCGTCCAGGCGGGAGGAGAGCGGCTGGTCGAACGGGCTCGCCATCACGGCTGCGGTCATCTCGTAGGAGGTCCGGCAGAACAGCTTGGCGCCGGGCGCGTTGGTCGGCAGCATGAAGACCAGGGCGAAGTTCTTGTCCTGGAGGGGGATCAGGCCGTGGTGGGCGACGAAGGTGTAGTTGGTCAGCGCCGAGCCGGTCGCGACCACCTTGGCGCCGGAGACGATCAGGCCCGCATCCGTCTCGCGCTCGACGTGGCAGCAGACGTCGGCCACCTCGTTCGGCGGCCGGTCGCGGTCGACCGGGGGATGGATGATCGCGTGGTTGATGAAGGGCACGCGCTCCTGGCAGAAGCGGTACCAGCGCTTAGCGTTCTCCTGCCAGGGGTCGTAGAAGCCGGCGTTGGCGCCGAGGGTCGCGAGGAAGGCCGCCTTGTAGTCGGGCGCGCGGCCCATCCAGCCGTAGGTGATGCGCGCCCATTCGGCGATCGCATCGCGGCCTGCGATCGATTCTTCGAGTGAGGTCGGCGCCTTGAAGAAGGCGTGCGTGCGGCCGCCGCTGCCGGTGTCGGTCGGCAGCAGGAGCCGGTCCGCGCGCCCCGGGTCGTGCAGGGCATCGAACAGACGGGCGGTCATGCGGACGGTGTTGCGAAAGGCCGGGTGGCTGGTCACGTCGGCGACCCGCTCGCCATAGATGTAGACCGCGCGGCCATCACGGAGCAATTCCAGGTACTGCTGCCCGGTCTGCGGCCGATCGCAACGGACGGCGCCGATCGCCTCCGGATCGGGGCTGGTGCTTGGATTGGTCGCCATTTGCCACCCTCCCTGCGGGGGTCGATGCGGATACCAAACTATTGTTCGTATTGCGAACACTTTACCAGGATACGGAAGCTCGCCGCCTCCGGGCAAGCGAAATCCCGGTCAGACCAGCGAGCGGCGGATCTCGGCGGCGGCCTCCTGCAGGCGCGGCAGGTAGCGCTCCTTGGCGGTCATGCGCGAGACCCGGCTCGCCTGGCAGGAGACGTTGATCGCGGCGATCGCTTCGCCCGCGCGATCGAGAAGCGGCACGGCGATCGCCAGCAGGCCCGCCTCCAGCTCCTCGTCGACGAGCGCATAGCCTTGGGCGCGATCTTCCCGGATGCGCTCGATCAGCGCCCGGCGGTCGACGGTGGTGTAGGGGGTGAAGGGGTGGAGCTCGACCCGCTGCAGCCGCCGCCAGAGCTCCTCCTGGCTCAGAAAGCCGAGCTGGACGCGGCCCATGGCGGTATGGAAGGCGGGCAGGCGCGAGCCGACGTTGAGACGGACCGACAGGATCCGCCGGGTCGGGATGCGGGCGACGAAGACGATCTCGTGGTCCTGGAGGACCGAGGCCGAGCAGGATTCGCCGGTCGCCTCCGCGACCCGCTCCATCGCCGGCAGCGCGCGCTCGATCCAGGACTGGCCTTCGAGGAACGGCAGCGACAGCTCGAGCACGCGCGCCGTGAGGAAGAAATGGCGCTGCTCGCGGGCGACATAGCCGAGCTCGGCAAGCGTCAGCAGAAAACGCCGCGCCGCCGCCCGGTCGAGGCCGGTCCGGGCCGCGATCTCGGTGAGCGTCGCCTGCCGGGTCCGGCCGTCGAAGGCGCGCAGCACGCGCAGGCCCTTGGCGAGCGACCCGACGAAGTCGCGGGCGCCGCTGGCCGCGCCGGATGGGCCCCCTCGCCGCGCGCCTTTCATGATCCTGCGGCCGCGGCGCGGGTGGGGGGGCTCCCGGCAATCGGCGCCACGGCAGAACCCGGGCTGCGCAAAAGGGCGCTCGCGCCGAGACCCCGAGGGCGCCGGATCGAGGCCGGCCCGTTCACCCTTTGATAACTATTGGGCTCTAGTTTCGGTCCGCTCGATGGTCCATGCGACTCTGGGAATCCGTCCGGCCGCCAAAAAACCGGCGGCGCCGAGTCCCAGGGTCGCATGGACCATCCGAAAAAAGCACTAACGATCAAGGGTTAACCTTTGATGAAGAGGCGGCGCCCCGCCGCAAACGCCACCGGCCCTCTGGCGACTGGGCTCCGGCCGCGGGCCCGTCAGCGCGTTGCCATGGACGCCGATGCCGGTCCCGGACTGCTTCGACGCAACGACTCCGGCCACCGGACGGCCGCTCCCGGAGGCGTCTCGGGGCTGCTTCGATGCAACGCCACTGGCCAGCGGGCGGCCCGTCCCGGAGGCATCTCGGGGCTTCTTCGACGAAAACGCCGCCGGCCAGCGGGCGGTCGGTCCCGGGGGGCGTCTCGGAGCTTCTTCGACGAAAACGCCAGCGGCCAGCGGACGGCCCGTCCCGCAGGCGGCTCGGGGCTGCTTCGACGAAAACGCCAGCGGCCAGCGGACGGCCGGTCCCGCAGCCGTCTCGGGGCTGCTTCGATGAAAACGCCAGCGGCCAGCGGACGGCCCGTCCCGCAGGCGGCTCGGGGCTGCTTCGACGAAAACGCCAGCGGCCAGCGGACGGCCCGTCCCGCAGGCGGCTCGGGGCTGCTTCGACGAAAACGCCAGCGGCCAGCGGACGAACGGTCCCGCAGCCGTCTCGGGGCTGCTTCGATGAAAACGCCAGCGGCCAGCGGACGGCCCGTCCCGGAGGCGGCTCGGGGCTGCTTCGACGAAAACGCCAGCGGCCAGCGGACGGCCCGTCCCGGAGGCGTCTCGGGGCGGCTTCGACGAAAACGCCACCGCCAGCGGACGGACCGTCCCGGAGGCATCTCGGGGCTGCTTCGACGAAATGCCAGCGGCCAGCGGACGGACCGCCCCGGAGGCGTCTCGGGGCTGCTTCGACGAAAACACCAGCGGCCAGCGGACGGACGGTCCTGGAGGCTCGTGCTGCTTCGATGCAACGCCGGCGGCCGGCTGGCGGGCCGTGACGACTGGAGCCGGCACCGCAGCCGCTGGCGCGCGATCGAGCGCAACCAATGGCCGTTGTGCGGGCGGCGAGCTTGACAAGCAGCCGGCGACCATGTTCACAATTCAGCATACGAAAAAAAGTTCGGCATGTGAACTCGAAACGACAACCAGCTCAGGGCAGGCAGATGACCGAGGCCGGAACGTCCCAACTTGTCGAGCTGGCAAGGCCCCGTTGCAGTCGACGGCGTTTCCTGCAGCGCGCGGCGATCGCCGCCACCGGGCTCGCGGCCGCGAGCCAGATCGGTCGGATCCGGCCCGCGCGCGCGGCGCCGCCGATCCGGATCGGCTATGTCAGCCCGGCGACCGGACCGCTCGCGCCGTTCGCCGAGGCCGACGAGTTCATCCTGGGCGGCATCCGGGCGGTGCTCAAGGACGGGCTCGAGATCGGCGGCACCGCGCATGCCGTCGAGATCATCCGCAAGGACAGCCAGAGCAACCCGAACCGGGCGGCCGAAGTCGCCTCCGAGCTGATCCTTCGCGAGCGCGTCAACCTCATGGTGGTCTCGTCGACGCCCGAGACCACCAACCCCGTCTCGGACCAGTGCGAGCTCAACGAGGTGCCCTGCATCTCGACCGTGGCGCCCTGGCAGCCCTGGTTCTTCACGCGCGGCGGCGATCCCGCGACCGGTTTCGAGTACACCTATCACTTCTTCTGGGGCCTCGAGGACGTGATCGCCGTGTTCACCGACATGTGGGGCAGGCTCGAGACCAACAAGGTCGTGGGCGGCCTCTTTCCCAACGACGGTGACGGCAATGCCTGGGGCGATCCCAAGCTCGGCTTCCCGCCGGTGCTCGCGAGCCAGGGCTATTCGCTGATCGACCCCGGCCGCTACCAGAACCTTTCGGACGACTTCACGGCGCAGATCTCGGCCTTCAAGCAGGCCGGCTGCGAGATCATCACGGGCGTCGTCATCCCGCCGGACTTCACGACCTTCTGGCACCAGGCCAAGCAGCAGGGCTACACGCCCAAGGCCGCGAGCATCGGCAAGGCCCTGCTGTTCCCGGTCGCGGTCGAAGCGCTGGGCGATGCCGGCCAGAACCTGTCCTCGGAGATCTGGTGGAGCCCGAGCCACCCGTTCAAGAGCTCGCTGACCGGCGTCTCGGCGGCCGAGCTCGCCAAGGCTTATATCGAGGCGACCGGCCGGCAGTGGACCCAGCCGATCGGCTTTGCCCACGCCTTGTTCGAGGTGGCGCTCGACGCCCTGCAGCGCGCCGCCGATCCGAGCGACCCGCAGGCGGTCACGGCCGCGGTCGCCGCGACCGACAAGGCGACGATCGTCGGTCCGATCAAATGGGGCGGCAAGGGGCCGTTCAAGAACGTCGCCAAGACGCCTTTGGTCGGGGGACAGTGGCGCCTGGGCGGCGACTTCAAGTACGATCTCGTGATCACCTCCAACTCGATCGCGCCCGAAGTGCCGGCGGCGGGCGAGATGCAGCAGATCGCCTGAGCGGACCCCCGGCGAACGCCAAAGGGACACTCATGGCTTCGCCGATCTGCGGGATGATCGCGCGCGCCGGGGTGGGTCTCGGCAATCCGCTCCGGACGGTCGGGGCCGATCTCGTGCCGGTACCGGCGGGAGATCAGGCGCGTGCGGCATGACCTGCAGGCTCGCGCTCGCCTGAAGCGGTGCGGCCGGGTGCCCGGCTGACCGGTGCCGCCGCATGGCGCCGCTCCTCGAGCTCGCGGCGGTCAGCAAGCGGTTCGGCGCCGTGCTGGTCGCCGATCAGCTGGGTCTGGACCTCGAGGCGGGCGAGGCGCTGGGCGTGATCGGCCCGAACGGCGCCGGCAAGACCAGCATCTTCAACATCATCGCGGGCGAATTGCGCGCCGATCGCGGGCGGGTCCTGTTCGAGGGCCGGGAGATCACGGCCCTGCCGCCGTTCCGACGCTGCCAGCTCGGGATCGCGCGCTCCTATCAGATCCCGCACCCCTTCGCCGGCATGACCGTGTTCGAGAACCTGCTGGTCGGCGCGACCTTCGGCGCCGGCCGGCACGCGCGCCATATCGAGCGCCGCTGCATCGGCATCCTCGAGCAGACCGGCCTCCTTGCCAAGGCGAACCGGCCGGCCGGCAGCCTCACCCTGCTCGAGCGCAAGCGGCTGGAGCTGGCGCGGGCGCTTGCGACCGGTCCGCGGCTGCTGCTGCTCGACGAGATCGCGGGCGGCCTCAGCGAACATGAATGCCGGCAGCTGATCGGCACCATCCAAAGCGTCCGCGAAGGCGGCGTCTCGATCATCTGGATCGAGCACATCGTGCATGCCCTGCTGGCGGTCGTCGATCGCTTGATCGTCATCCATTCCGGCAGGAAGATCGCAGACGGCGAGCCCAAGGCCGTCATGCAGAGCCAGGCCGTCCACGAGATCTACCTTGGCATCGCCCTCGACGCCGTCTGACGTACCCTTGCTCGAGACCAGGCGGCTGGATGCCTTCTACGGCGACTTCCAGGCGCTGTTCGGGGTCGACGTCCGGGTCGGTGCGGGCGAGACGGTGGCCTTGATCGGCGCCAACGGCGCCGGCAAGTCGACCCTTTTGCGCGCCATCACGGGCCTGCTGCCGGCCGGCCGCGCGGCGATCCTCCTGGACGGCAGGCCGATCGGCGGCATCGCCTCCCACGCGATCGTCCGCTCAGGCGTCGCGATGGTGCCCGAAGGGCGCCGGCTGTTCCCCTCGCTCAGCGTCGAGGAGAACCTCCTGGTCGGCGGCCATGGCGGCCGCGGCGGCCCCTGGCAGCTCGACCGGGTGCGAGAGCTGTTCCCGATCCTGGCCGCACGCCGGCATAGCCTGCCGGCCGCCCTTTCGGGCGGTGAGCAGCAAATGGTCGCGATCGGCCGCGCCCTGATGGCCAACCCCAGGCTCCTGCTCTGCGACGAGCTCAGCCTCGGTCTCGGCCCGATCGTGATCAAGGACATCTATGCCGCGCTGCGGGGTATCAGGCACGCCGGCACGAGCGTCATCCTGGTCGAGCAGGACATCAACCGGGCGCTCGCGGTCGCCGATCGCGCCTATTGCCTGCAGGAAGGCCGGGTCGCGCTGGAGGGGCGCCCGGAGGAGCTGACCCGGGCCCGGGTCGCCCAGGCCTATTTCGGGCTCTGAGCCTGATGGACTGGCTGAACAGCATCGTCCAGGGCATCCTCTTGGGCGGCCTCTATGCCCTGTTCGCGACCGGCCTCGCCCTGATCTTCGGCGTCATGCGCCTGGTCAACATCGCCCACGGCGACCTGATCGTGCTGGCGGCCTACGCGGCCCTGGTGGTGACCCGGGCAACCGGCATCGAACCCCTCATGGCGCTGCCAATGGTCGTCCCGCTGATGGCGGCGCTGGGCTACGGGTTGCAGCGGGGGCTCCTGAACCGCGCGCTCCTGGGTCCCATGCGGGGCGGCGACATCCTGCCGCCGCTGCTGGTCACCTTCGGCCTCTCGGTCATCCTGCAGAACCTGCTGCTCGAGGTCTTCAGCGCCGACAGCCGGCGGCTGCAGGCCGGCGCGCTCGAGACCATGAGCCTCGATCTGGCGCCCGGGCTCGCGATCGGGATCATGCCGCTTGCGGTGTTTGTTGCCGCCGTGGTCGTGATCGGCGGCCTCCAGGTCGTGCTCTACCGGACCGCGCTCGGCCGGGCGCTGCGCGCCACCTCCGACGACCCCGAGACCGCCGGCCTCATGGCGATCGACCAGCGCCACGTCTTCGCGCTCGCGATGGCGCTCGCGATGGCGGTCGTGGCGGTCGCCGGCGTGTTCCTGGCGATCCGGACCAACTTCGATCCGGCGAGCGGGCCGTCCCGGCTGCTGTTCGCCTTCGAGGCGGTGATCATCGGCGGCCTCGGCAGCCTCTGGGGCACGCTCGCCGGCGGCGTCATCCTCGGCGTCGCCCAGGCGATCGGCGCCAGGATCGACCCGGGCTGGCAGCTGCTGGCCGGCCACATCGCGTTCCTCGTGCTCCTGATCGTCCGCCCGCGCGGCCTGTTCCCGCGGATCCGCTGAGATGGCGGCACCGGCCTTCCGGATCGAGCGCGGCACGGCTGCGAGCCGGATCGGGATGGCGCTCGCCGCCCTGCTCGTGATCGGCCTCGCGCTTGCGCCCTGGTGGGCGGGGCCCGCGAGCCTCCACCTTTTGATCGAGATCTTCTGCTATCTGGCGCTCGCCAGTCTCTGGAACCTGTTGGCGGGCTATGGCGGCCTCGTCTCGATCGGCCAGCAGGCCTTCGTCGGGCTCGGCGGCTATACGCTGTTCGCGTTCGCGATTTTCGGGGGCGTGCCGCCGCTCATCGCGATCCCGCTCGCGGGCCTGATCGCGGCCGCGCTCGCGGTGCCGACCGCGCTCGTCGTCTTCCGTCTCCAGGGCGCCTATTTCGCGATCGGCACCTGGGTGGTGGCCGAGGTCTACCGCCTGGCATTCGCGCAGCTGAGCCTGCTCGGCGGCGGCTCCGGCATGAGCCTGCCGGCCGCGATCGTGAAGGCGATCGCGATCAGCCGGACGACCCGCGACAGCCTCGTCTACTGGACCGCGCTGCTCATCGTGCTGGCCGCCATCGGCGTGGTCTACGGCCTGTTGCGCTCGTCATGGGGCCTGGCCCTGACCGCCATTCGCGACAGCGAGCCCGCGGCGCAGAGCCAGGGCGTCGACAGCTACCGGACGCGCTTTTTGATCTATGTCATGGCGGCGGCGGCAACCGGCATGGTCGGGGCGCTGATCTTCTTGCAGAAGCTCTGGATCAGCCCCGATGCCGCGTTCAGCGTCAACGACTGGACCGCATTCGTGATCTTCATCGTGGTGATCGGCGGCATCGGCACGATCGAGGGCCCGATCCTCGGCACGCTCCTGTTCTTCGTGGTCCGCCAGCTGTTCGCCGATCTCGGCAGCTGGTACCTGATGCTGCTCGGCGGCCTCGCCATCCTGATCATGCTGGCGGCGCCCAAGGGCCTTTGGGGCTGGCTCGCGCTGCGCTTCGATCTCCAGCTGTTTCCGGTGCGGCGCCGCGTCCGGCTGCTCGAGTGAGAGGTCCCCTTGGCCGCGTCGCGCCGGCGTCAGGCCGGCGCGTGGGTATCGCGGGCGGCGACCAGGCGCGCGGCGACGCGGGCGACCTCCTCGGCATCGCGGTAGGGCCAGGCGTGGATGACGCAGGTCACGCCCAGGGCTGCGAGCTCGCGCAGCCGGTTCGCCAGCCTGTCGTCGTCCTCGACCGGCAGCGGCTGCAGCAGCACGACCTCGGGAGCCGGCTTGCCGGCCGCTGCCATGGCCTCGCGGAGGCTCGCGATGCCGTCCTCCAGCACGTCTCCGTGCGCAGCCGTCGGCAACCAGCCCTCGCCGAAACGGGCCGCGCGGGGGATGGCGTGGGCCGGCGCGCCACCGACGATGATCGGCGGGCGCGGCGGCCGCGGGCGGAACAGGAACGTCTGGCCGTTCGCCTCGACCTCGTCGGCGGCAAAGCACGCGTGCAGGAAGGCAAGCGTCGCATCGGTCAGGGCGCCCCGGCGCCGCCGGTCGACGCCCAGCGCCCGGAACTCCTTCTCCATCCAGCCGACCCCGACGCCAAGGACCAGTCGGCCTGCGGACAGCTCCTGGATCGTCGCGATCCACTTCGCCGTCAGCAGCGCGGGGCGGTAGGGGACGATCAGGACGCCCACGGCGAGCGCCACCCGCTCGGTGATCCCGGCGAGAAAGGCGAGCGTCGCCAGCGGCTCGAGGTAGCGCCCGTCCGATCCTTGCGACTCCTCGGGTGCGAGCGCCAGATGATCGGCAACCCAGAGGTCGTCGATGCCGGCCGCCTCGGCGGCGCGGGCCGCATCCGCGAGCAGCGGCCGGGTCGACTGCGGGCCCATGTTGCGCAAGTAGAGGCCGAGCTTCATGTCCGTCTCCGATGGCATGGCGCGGGCCAGGCCGGCAGGCGGCCGGCCGGACCGACCGGTTAGGCAGATCTGATGCCGGCGACCAGGGCCGCGAAGCGCCCGCCCGGGTCGTCCGCCGGGACCGGCCCGTAGGGGTAGACGCGCTGGACCAGATCGGAGCCGTAGCGGGCGCGGATCGCCTCGCCCACCCGCGCGGGCGGGGCGCAGACGGCGACCGCCTCGAGCAGGGCGTCCGGGACGCGCGCCGGCATGTCGGCAAAGCGGCCGGCGCGGGCGAGCGCGCTCAGCTCCTTGCCCAGCGCTTCGAAGCCATGATAGGCGAGGAACGGCCGGTAGCTCGGGGTCGAGGCATAGAAGGCGATCTGGCGGCGGGCGTCGCTCTCGGCCGCCGCGCGCTCGCCCTCGCTTTCGCCCGTGACGATGAACACCGAGGCGATGAGCTCCACCGCCGCCGGCTCGCGCCCCGCGGCGCGGCCAGCCTCGGCGACCGCTGGCCGCACCACGTCGCGCAGGTAGCCCGGGCTGTGCAGCGGGTGGACGTGAAAGCCATCGGCGACCTCGCCGGCGGCGCGCGCCATCGCTTCGCCGACGCCGGCGAGCGAGACCTTGATGGCCGGATGCGCGATCGGGCCGGGGTTGAAGAAGTCGCTGATCAGCGTGAAGCGATAGAAACGGCCCTCGTAGGCCGGGCGGACGCCGTTCTGGAAGGTATCCCAGATCGCCCTCAGGCAGCGGACGTAGTCGACGATCCGGGCCGCCGGGTGGTCGAACTCGGCGGAGAACCGGCGCTCGACGTGGGCCCGGACCTGCGTGCCGAGCCCGAGCAGCAGGCGCCCGCCGCTCACGCGCTGCAGGTCCCAGGCGGTCTGCGCCATGGCGAAGGGCGTGCGCCCGAAGGCGACCGCGATTGCGGTGCCGAGGCTCACGCGCTCGGTCGCGAGGGCGGCTGCGAGCAGCGGCAGGAAGGGGTCGTGGACGGTCTCGTAGCTCCACAGGCCGTCGACCCCCAGGCGCTCGTAGGCGGCGGCCTCGCCGCCGAGCGCGTGCAGATCACCCTTGCGCAGGCCCACGTCGATCTTCACGGTCATGCCCCCCTCGCCGGCCCCGGGCGGCAAGCCTAGCACGATCAGCCGGGCCGGGCGCGCCGGTCGCGGTCGCGAGGATTGTCGCCTTCATGGTCGGGGCCCCTGCCCCGCGACGCTTGCGCCGGTCGGATCCCTGATGCATCAGTGAGGCCATCGGTTGGGGCAAGGGACGGCTCGGATCCGTCCTTTAAGTCTCGGATCATCGGGCGGGGCGTCGATGCTCGATCCCCGGATCAAGGTCCGCCACGTCCAGGCCTTTCTCGAGGCCTCGCGCCTCGGGCACGTCGGGGGCGCTGCCAGGCGCCTGCATGTCACCCAGCCGGCGGTCTCGAAGGCGATCCGCGAGCTCGAGGTGATCCTCGGCGTCCAGCTGTTCGAGCGGCGCGGTCGCAGCCTCGTTCTGACCGCGGTCGGCCGGCTGTTCCAGCACTACGCCCAGGCGGGGATGACCGCGCTCGGCCAGGCGGTCGACAGCGTGCTGCTCGGGCGCGTCCCGGGCGAGATCCTGGTCCGGATCGGCGCCCTGCCGACCGTGGCGGCCCGGCTGATCCCGCACGCCGTAGGGATGCTGCTGGAGGCGCGGCCCGACGCCAGCATCGAGCTGCTCCATGGCCAGAACCGTTTCCTCTACGAGCAGCTGCGGGCCGGCGAGATCGACCTCGTGGTCGGGCGGCCGGCCGATGGCGATCTCATGACCGGCCTCGCCTTCGAGCAGATCTATTCGGAGCACGTGACCATGGTGGTCCGCCCGGGCCATCCCCTGCTCGCCGAACGACCCCTCGATCCGAGGCAGATACTCGATTTCCGGCTGGTCATGCCGACCGTCGAGGACATCATCCGGCCGCTCGTCGACCGGTTCCTGGTGGCGCACGGCATCGGCACGGTCCGTCACCGCCTCGAGACCGTCTCGAGCGAGTTCTGCCGGAGCTTCCTGCGGACGCAGGACGCCGTCTGGATCATCTCCTTCGGGGTCGTGGCGCTCGACCTCGAGATGGGAAGCCTCGTCGAGCTGCCGCTGAACTACGAGGCGACCCGGGGGCCGGTCGGCATCACGACCCGGGTCAACGTGCCGCCCTCGCCGATCGCGCTCGCCCTGACCGAGGCGATCCGCGCCGCGGCCGCGCTCAAGATCCGGCGCGCCGTGAAGGACTGAGGCCGGGAGCGGCCCGGACCTGGCCGGCAAAGACCGGTCAGACGAACCGCTTGAGCGCGTCGGCCCAGCCTTTCTGCAGCTGCTCGAAGGCCTTCAGGTTGGCCGCCTGGAGGTCCTTCCACGCCGCCTCGTTGGCCTGCTTGATCTGGGATCAGCAACCCCGCCCGGCTCGAAGCCGCGGGTCGGGGCCGGCTCTGAACCGGCACGATCGTGATGGGCCGCTGCCGAATCGCGCTTGACGTCGACCTTGGGCGTAGCATGATCGAGCCGGTCGGGGAGAGAGTCGTGGGGGCGTCCTGTCCATGAGCCGCTTCGCTTTCGCCAACCTGGAGCCCGCGCTCGAGGAGCACATCGTGACCTTGGGCGGCCGGCTCCTCAATCTCTACCGGGTCCTGGGCAACCAGCCGCGGCTCCTGGAGGCCTGGATCGACTTCGCCTATACTTTGCGACGCGCGTGCACGACGTCCCGGACCCTGCGCGAGCTGATGATCCTCAGGACCGCGCAGCTGGAGAAGTCGGAGTACGAGTGGCACCAGCACCGGATCATGGCGCGCGATGCCGGCGTGCCCGAGGAGCAGGTCGCGGCGCTCGAGAGCTGGCCGACCTCGAGACTGTTCGACGAGCGCGAGCGTCAGGCGCTGGCGCTGACCGAAGCGGTCGTGCGCGGCCGGGTCGACGACCAGACCTTCGCCGCCTGCGCCAAGGTCTTCGATCCCGGCGAGTGCTGATCGAGCTGATCCTGACGGCCAGCTTCTATGTGATGGTGCCGCGCGTCCTCGACGCGATCGCCGTGACCGCCGAGGGCGAGCCCGCCGATCAGCCGACCCGCGTCGCCTGAGACGGACGGGTCGGGAGAGCCGCGTGTCCCCGCAGTTCGAGATCGACGGCAAGGTCGCCCTGGTAACCGGCGCCTCCGGCGGTCTCGGCCACCACTTCGCGCGCACGCTCGCCGCCGCCGGCGCCAGGCTGGCGCTGGCGGCGCGCAGCAGGGACCGGCTCGCCGCCAACGTCGCCGAGATCGAGGCAGCGGGCGGCAAGGCGCTCGCGGTCGAGATGGACGTGACCGATGCGACGAGCGTCGAGCGCGGGCTCGCTGCGGTCGCAGACGCGTTCGGGGTCGCGACGATCATCGTCAACAACTCCGGCGTCGTCACCCACGATACCGCGCTCGAGCTCAAGCCCGAGGGCTGGGACCAGGTGATGGACACCAACGTCAAGGGTGCCTGGCTGGTCGCCGCCGCCGCGGCCCGGCGGATGATCGAAGCGGGCGTCGGCGGCTCGGTCATCAACATCGCCTCGATCCTCGGCCTCAGGGTCGCCGGCCGGGTCGCCCCCTATGCCGCCTCCAAGTCGGCGCTGATCCATCTCAGTCATTCGCTTGCCCTCGAGTGGGCGCGCTACGGCATCCGCGTCAACGCGCTGGCACCCGGCTACATCGAGACCGACCTCAACCGCGAATTCTTCGATTCCGACCCCGGCAAGGCGCTGATCGGCCGCATCCCGCAGCGCCGCCTGGGCCGGCGCGAGGACCTGGATGGCGCCCTGCTGCTGCTCGCATCCGACGCATCCGCCTACATGACCGGCAGCACGCTCGTGGTCGACGGCGGCCACCTGCAGTCGAGCTTGTGATGGGTCGCTCCGGACCGGGCGTCCGATCAGCCAATCCGCCAACGGGGGCGCGCGCATGACCGAGGACGAGAAGGCCAAGGCGGGCGCCCCCGGCGTTCGAGGGCCTGATGTCGACCTGGATGCGGGCGCTGGGCGCGCTGGCCCCCGGCGGCGAGCAGCAGGGGCTCGCCGCGCGCGCGCTCGACCCGCGCCGCTGGCTCCTGCCGGGCGCCGACGAGAAGCCGTTCGAGACGATCCTGGGCCTGCCGCGGCTCGCCGACATGCCGGCACTCGATCGCCAGATGCTGGCGCTGATGGGCGGCTGGCTGCTGGTCGTGCAGCGCAACGGCGAGGTCAACGCGCAGGTGCTGCGCGCCTGGGGGCAGGCCAACATGGAGTTCCTCCAGGCCCTGCAGGCGTCGGTCTCCGGGGACAGGCCGCCTGCGAGCCTGCGCGAGGTGCTCGATCAGTGGGCGGCGGCCGCCAACCTCGCGCTCATGAAGGCGCAGCGCTCCGAGGACTTCCTCGGCGCCCAGCGCGGGCTCCTCGATGCGCTGCTCTCGAGCCGGACGCGGGAGCGGGAGGTGGTCGAGGCGATCTCGCGCATGCTCGATCTGCCGACCCGGACCGAGCTCGACGACCTCCACAAGACGGTCCACGCGCTCAAGCGCGAGCTGCGCGCGCTCAAGCGCGGCGACCGGCCCGCGGCGGCCAAGCCCGTGCCGCGGGCGGCGAAGGCCGGGCCGGCGGCGACCAAGGCCGCACCTCGAGCCGCCGCGCGGCGCGCCGGCCGCGCGCCGGCGAGCCCGGCGCAGGAGACGAGCTCATGACCGCTGCCCCCGGCATCACCGCTTATGGCGCTGCGGTCGAGCTGCTGCAGCTGCAGCAGAAGTTCGCCCAGGCGTCGGCCCGCCTCAGCCAGATCGCCGACGACGACGTCGAGATCGCGAGCACCCCCAAGGACGAGGTGTTCCGGATCGACAAGACGGTGCTCTATCGCTACGCGCCGCTGGTCGAGAAGCCGGCGCCGGTCCCGATCCTGCTCGTCTACGCGCTGGTCGGGCGCTACACGATGCTGGACCTGCAGGACGACCGCTCCTTCGTCCGCCATCTGTTGAAGTCGGGCATGGACGTCTACGTCGTCGACTGGGGGCATCCGACCCGGGTCGACCGCTACGCGGGTCTCAACGACTACGTCAACGACTACCTGACGGCCTGCATCGACGAGATGTGCAGGCGGCACGAGGTCGACGGCATCAATCTGCTCGGGATCTGCCAGGGCGGCGTGCTCACCTTGTGCTACACCGCGCTGCACCAGCCGACGGTGCGCAACCTGATCACGACGGTGACCCCGGTCGACTTCCACGCCGATCTGAAGGACGAGCGGGTCGAGCGCGGCTTCATGAACGTCTGGACGCGCAGCCTGAGCGGCCAGGACATCGACCGGCTGGTCGACACGCTCGGCACCGTGCCGGGCGAGTTCATGGGCTACCTGTTCTCGCTGATGACGCCCGGGCGCAGCCTCACCAAGTACAATCTCGACCTGCTCGATGCCGCCGGCGACGACGCCAAGCTGCTCAACTTCCTGCGCATGGAGAAGTGGCTGGCGGACCGCCCGGATCAGCCGGGCGAGGCCGCCCGCCAGTGGCTGAAGGAGCTCTATCAGGAGAACAAGCTGATCAAGAACCAGTTCGTCCTCGATGGCCGGACCGTCGACCTGCGCAACATCAGCTGCCCGGTTTTGAACATCTATACCGAGACCGACCACATCATCCCGCCGGACATGTCGCGGGCGCTGCAGGGGGCGGTCGGCGCGAGCGACTACACGGAGCTCGTGATCAAGGGCGGCCACATCGGCATCTTCGTCAGCACGCGCTCGCACGTGCAGCTCGGCGACAGCATCGTCGACTGGCTGGCCAGCCGGTAGGTCGAGCAGACGCGCCCGGACAGGGAAGCAAACGATGGTCGGATCACCGAAGAACAGCGAGACCGGGCCGGGCAAGTACGATCTCGACCTCGAGCGCGGCCCCGCCAACTACCGTCCCTTGACCCCGCTCCAGTTCCTCAAGCGGAGTGCGGCGGTCTATCCGGACAAGCCGGCCCTGATCCACGGCAGGGTCGTCCACAGCTACCGGGAGTTCTACGCGCGCTGCCGCCGCTTCGCCTCGGCGCTGGCCGAGCGGGGGATCGGCCGCGGCGACACGGTCGCGGTGATGGCGCCGAACGTGCCGGCGATGCTGGAGGCGCATTTCGCGGTGCCGATGGCGGGGGCGGTGCTGAACGCGCTCAACTACCGCCTCGACCCGGCGGCGCTGGCCTTCTGCCTCGACCACGGCGAGGCAAGGCTGCTGATCACCGACCGCGAGTTCTCGGCCGCGGTCGCCCCGGCGCTCGAGCAGCTCGGGCGCAGGATCGAGGTCATCGACATCGACGACCCGAACCATACCGGCGGCGGCGATCTGCTCGGCGAGCAGGACTACGAGGCGTTCCTCGCCGAGGGCGATCCCGAGTTCGCGTGGCGCCCGCCCGCGGACGAGTGGGACGCGATCTGCCTGCTCTACACCTCGGGCACCACGGGCGACCCGAAGGGCGTCGTCTACCACCACCGCGGCGCCTACCTGAACGCCCTGGGCAACGCGCTGATGTTCGGTTTCCGGCCGGATTCGGTCTATTTGTGGACCCTGCCGATGTTCCACTGCAGCGGCTGGTCGCACACCTGGGGGGTGACGGCGCTGGGCGCCACCCACGTGTTCCTTCGCCGGGTGGAGCCCGCCGAGATCTTCCCGACCATCGCCCGCCACCGGGTGACCCACATGGTGGGCGCGCCGATCGTCCTCAACATGCTGGTCAACGCCCCGGACGCGGTCAGGCAGCGCTTCGACCACGTGGTCGAGATCGCGACCGGCGGCGCCTCGCCGCCGTCGACCGTGATCGCCGGCATGGAGGCGATGAACTTCCGCGTCACCCATCTCTATGGGGCGACCGAGACCTACGGCCCCTCGACCATCTGCGCCTGGCGGCCCGAGTGGAGCGAGCTCGACGTCGAGCGCCGCGCCGAGAAGATGGCGCGCCAGGGCGTGGCCTCGCCGATCATGGACGACATGATCGTGGCCGATCCCGCGACCGCCGAGCCGGTGCCCGCCGACGGCATCACGATGGGCGAGATCATGCTGCGCGGCAACACGGTGATGAAGGGCTACCTCAAGAACCCGCAGGCCACGGCCAGGACGCTCGAGGGCGGCTGGTACCGGTCGGGCGATCTCGCGGTCAGCCATCCGGACGGCTACGCCGAGATCAAGGACCGCTCCAAGGACATCATCATCTCGGGCGGCGAGAACATCTCCTCGCTCGAGGTCGAGGAGGTGCTGTACCGGCATCCGGCCGTGCTGGAGGCGGCCGTGGTCGCGCGCCCCGACGAGAAGTGGGGCGAGACGCCCTGCGCCTTCGTGGCCCTCAAGTCCACAGCCGGCGAGGTCGCCGCCGCCGACATCATCGCCTTCTGCCGCCAGCACATGGCGCGCTACAAGGTCCCAAAGACGGTGGTCTTCGGCCCCCTGCCCCGGACCTCGACCGGCAAGATCCAAAAGTTCGTCCTGCGCCAGCAGGCCAAGGAGATGTAGCCCCGGAGCCCAAAGGCTCGACTTTCGCACTCGAGCGGCGCCCCTCGGTTGGTGGCGCTTGCGCTCGAGGACCCGCCAAACTCGACCGAGATCGGCGCCAGGCGCGTGTCCCCCAAGGTCGTGTCCCAAGGCTGCTGAAGACGCTGCGGAGCCGCATTAACCGGACGTTTACCACGTTCGTCGTAACGACTTCATGGGTCCATGTGACCGTGGGACTCCGAGACTTCAGTCTGATCGGCGGCGCACAGATTCCCACGGTCGCATGGACCATCGAGCAGAAAGCATGGGCGCAGATGGTTAACGAAACCTTGACGCTGGCCGCAAAGGCTCGCTCCGCGTGGCGTCCGCCACGGATGCCGCTCGGGGGCTCGAAAGCGCGTGCGAAAGTCAGGATTTTCTGTTCCTGCAGGGGCGTGGGATGGCAGGTTTCGGCCGCGGGCCGGGTCAGAAACGGTCGCGTGCCCAATCCGCGATCAGGGTCGATGCCGTGACCTCTGAGCGGACCGGGCACCTCCTTAGGGCGCGGTTTTCGGATCCGGCTCTCCTGGCACTCCCGGCGGAGATCCAGTCATAGATCAGACGTCGAAGAAGACGGTCTCGCCGTCGCCCTGAAGGCGGATGTCGAACCGGTAGACCGGAACCCGGCCGGCCTCCTCGCGGCGCGCGATCAGGGTCGAGCGGCGCTCGGGTCTGCTCGATCAGGTTGAGGACCGGATCGGCGGCGTTGGCCGCGTCCTCGTCGGCGAAGTACATGCGGGTATGGAGGCCGATATTGATGCCGCGGGCGACGATCCAAAAGCTGATGTGCGGCGCCATCGGGCGCCGGTTGCGGCCGGGCACCACGCCGGGCTTCACGGTCTCGAAGCTCCATAGGCCGGTCTCGAAGTCCGAGATGATGCGGCCCCAGCCGCGGAAACCGTCCTCGAGCGGCTTGTCCTGGCGGTCCTCGGGATGGTCATAGCGGCCGTGCGCATTGGCCTGCCAGACCTCGAGCATGACGTCCTTGAGCGCCGTGCCGGTGCCGTCGATCACGAGGCCCTCGACGCGGATCCGCTCGCCGGCGGCGTTCGGGCCCGCGATGTCCCGGCCGAGCTCGTGCTCGAAGATCTCGAAGCCGGCCGCGCCCGGGGCGAGGCCGATGTGGACGTAGGGCCCGGCGGTCTGCGAGGTGGACTCCTTGAGGTAGCCCGGCCGGTGCGGCGTGCGCGGCCCCTCGGTCCCCTGCGCCATCAGTTGCCCTCCAGCCGGTTCTCGAACAGGGTCGAGCGGCGGCCGCGCAGCACGATGTCGAACCGGTAGGCCCGGCTGTCGAGCGGCACCGAGGCGTTCATGTCGAGGCGCGCAGTCAGGCGGTCGACCGCGGCCGCGTCCGGGATCGTGGCCACGATCGGGCACAGCCTGATGTGCGGATCGCCCTCGAAATACATCTGGGTGATCAGGCGCTGGATGAAGGCCGTGCCGAACACCGAAAAATGGATGTGCGCCGGCCGCCAGTCGGCGACGTGATTGCGCCAGGGGTAGGGCCCGGGCTTGATCGTCCGGAAATAGTAGTAGCCGTCGGGCTCGGAGAGCGTGCGGCCGCAGCCGCCGAAGTTGGGGTCGATCGGCGCGAGGTAGGTGTCCTTCTTGTGGCGGTAGCGGCCGCCGGCGTTGGCCTGCCAGACCTCGACCAGCGTGTTCGGCACGCCGCGGCCGTTCTCGTCGAGCACGTAGCCGTGGACGATGATGCGCTGGCCGATCGGCAGGCCGTCCTTGGCGAAGTTGAGGATCAGGTCGTTGTCCTGCTCGCCGAGCTCGCCCTGGCCGAACAGCGGCCCGGTGATCTCGCTCAAGGAGTTCTGCAAGGCCAGCAGCGGCCGCTGCGGCGAGCGGGTGACCGAGGTCTTGTAGCCCGGGGTCAGCGCCGGCGGGTGGACCGACCGGTCTCGCTGGTAGTACTCGCCAAGGCGGGGCATCGCTGTCGGGCTCCTGCGGGTTCAGCGCGGCGGCCGGGCGGGATCGGCGTTTGCGCCTTCGGCCAGCGCCTGCTTGACGACCTTGAAGGCGTGATTGGCCGCCGGCACGCCGGCGTAGACCGCGACATGCAGGAACGCCTCCTTGATGTCCTCGGGGCTGGCGCCGGTGTTCGCGGTCGCGCGCGCGTGCAGCGCGACCTCGTCCCAATGGCCGAGCGCTGCCAGCAGCGCCAGGGTCACCATGCTCCGCTCGCGCAGCGTCCAGTGCGAGCGCGACCAGACCGAGCCCCAGGCGCCCTCGGTGATGAAGCGCTGGAAGTCGTCGTCGAAGGCGGTCTTGGCGGCCTCGGCACGATCGACGTGGGCGTCGCCCAGGACCCTGCGGCGGGTCGCGGTGCCGAGCTCGTAGCGGTCAGACATGATCGATCTCCTCAGCTGCGTCCTCGCGCGCGCGGCGCGGAGCCAGCATCGGGCGCCAGCCAGCGCGCCAGCGCCTCGATCGCGAGGACGTAGAGATCCGCCGCGAGGTCGAGACCCGCGCCGCCCTGGCCGGCGGGATCAGCTCTTGCCGCGGATCTTCTCGAGCTCCTGGTAGGTCTGGTTGACGATGTCCTCGCCGATCTGGCTCTTGTACTTGTCGACGACGGGCTTGACCTTCTCGCGGATCTTGGCGACCTCGTCCGGCGGCAGCTGATTGAACTCCATGTCCTCCTTGAGCTTCTCCAGGGCCTCGCCCGCCTGCTCGCGGGACACCTGGCGCTGGTAGTCGCGCGCTTCGGTCGCCGCCGCCTGGATCAGCGCCTGCTCATCGGGGTTCAGCCCGTCCCAGAACTTCTTGCTGATCATGACGATCTGCGGGTTGTAGACGTGCTTGGTCTCGGTCAGGTAGGCCTGCACCTCCTGAAAGCCCGAGCTCAGGATCACGCTGTAGGGGTTCTCCTGGCCATCGACCGTCCCCGTCTCGAGCGCGGTATAGACCTCGGGGAACGGCATCGGCACGGCGTTGGCGCCGAGCGCGTTGAACATGTCGATGAAGATCGGCGACTGCAGGGTCCGGATCTTCAGGCCCGCGATGTCCTCGGCGGTCTTGACCGCGTGGCGGCTGTTGGTGAGGTTGCGAAAGCCGAGCTCCCAGTAGCCGAGGCCGACCAGCCCCTTCTCGGGCAGCTTCGAGGCGAGCTCATCGCCGACCGGCCCGTCCATGACGGCGTCGGCCTCCTGCGGCGTGTCGAACAGGAACGGCAGATCGACCACGGCGAACTCCGGCACGTTGCCGGCGAGCAGGCCCGCGTTCATGACCGACATCTCGATCGTGCCGCCCTGCAGCGCCGAGATGGTCTCGATGTCGCCGCCGAGCGTGCCGCCCGGGAAGAGGCGGACGGTGATGTTGCCGTCGCTCTTCGCCTCGACCAGCTCCTTGAACTTCTCCATGCCCGTGACCTGGGGATGGCCCTTCTGGTTCTGGGCCGCGAACTTGATCTTGTGCTCGCCGATCTCGGCGCTGGCCGTGCCCGCCAGCAGCAGCATCGCCGGCAGTGCTGCGCCGGCGAGGAACGTGGTCAGACGGCTGGACATGCTCTTGTCCTTTCCCTGGGTAAATCGCTGATTGGGTCGATGGTCCTGGGAACCCCGGCAGCGCCTTTGGTTCCGGATATCAGGAGATCCATTTCGCCGGTGCGCTCACGAGTGCTGGGAACAGCACGAGCAGCAGAAGGACGATCAGCTCGGCCAAAAGGAACGGCCACACGCCCTTGACGATCTGGTCCATCCGGAGCCGCGCGACGCCGCAGATGACGTTGAGGACGGTGCCCACCGGCGGCGTGATCAGACCGATCGAGAGGTTGATCATGAACACGACGCCGAAATAGATCGGGTCGATGCCGGCCGACTTGATCACCGGGACCAGCACGGGCGTCAGGATCAGGATGGTCGGCGTCATGTCCATGCACATGCCGATCGCGACGACCAGGACCATGATCGCGATCACGAGCAGCGTCGGGGTGTCCATCAGCGGCTCGAGCAGATCGGTCATCTGGCCGGGCAGGTCGGCGACCGTGATCATCCAGGCGGCGACCATCGAGCAGGCGACCAGGAACATCACGACGCTGGTCACCTTGGCGGCCGCCACCAGGACGCCATAGAGCTGCGTGACGTGCAGCTCCCGGTAGACGACCGTGGCGACGAACAGCGAATAGACCGCGGCGACGACGCCGGCCTCGGTCGGCGTGAAGATGCCGAACTTGAGCCCGAAGATGATGATGAAGGGCAGGACGATCGCCCACAGGCTCTGGACCAGAGCGCGCCTGCGCTCCTCGCGAGGTCTGCCTGGGAGGCAGCTCGACCCCCTCGCTGCGCACGACCAGCCACCAGGTGACGCAGAGTGCGAGGCCGATCAGGAGGCCCGGGAAGATGCCGGCGAGGAACAGCTTGGTGATCGACAGGCCGCCCGCGACGCCGAAGATGATGAAGCCGATGCTGGGCGGGATGATCGGGCCGATGATCGCGGCCGAGGCGATAAGGCCGCCCGAGCGCCCGGCGCCATGGCCGGAGCGGACCATCATCGGCATCAGCAGCGCCGCCAGCGCCGCGGCGTCGGCGACCGCCGAGCCCGACAGGCTGGCCATCACGCAGGCGGCGAAGATGCCGACGAAGCCGAGGCCGCCCTTCAGGTGGCCGACCATCGCCATGGCGAGATTGACGATCCGCTTGGACAGCCCGCCCTCGTTCATGATCTCGCCGGCGAGCATGAAGAACGGCACCGCCATCAGGGGGAAGCTGTTGGCGCCGTTGATGATGTTCTGGGCGACGATCTGGGCATCGAACAGATCCTGCTGCACCATCAGCGCGACGCCGCACAGGATCAGCGCGAAGGCGATCGGCATGCCGATCGCCATCGAGGCGAGCAGCGTGCCGAGGAAGACCGCGATGGGCATGGCCGCGTCCTACCGCCGCGCGCCCGGTCGACCCGAGGAGAGCCGGATGAGACGATCTCCGGATGCAGCTCGGCCTCGGGCTCCTCGGCCTCCTTGACCGCGATCAGCTCGGCCTCGTCGAGCCTGCCCGTGAGCACCTGATAGAGCTCGTAGATCAGGATCAGGCCCACCGAGACGCTGAAGACGATGCCGACGCCATAGATCAGGCCCATCGACACGCCGGCGGCCGGCGACTTGACGTCGAGGTTGATCATGGTCTGCTCCCAGCTGCCCTTGAGGAACAGCCAGGTGACGTAGAGCATGAGGACGTGGGCGAGCACGAAACAGGCCTTCTTGCCGGCCGCCGGCAGCGCCTTGACCACGAGGTCGACCCCCAGATGGCCGTGCTCGCGCATGGCGACGATCGCGCCGAGGAAGGTCATCCAGACGAAGAAGAAGCGCGACAGCTCCTCAGACGTCGTGAGCCCCATGTTGAAGGCGTAGCGAAGGACGACGTTGCCGAAGACCATCACGACCATCACGACCAGGCAGGCCGCGATCGCGATCTTCAACAGGTGAAAGTAGCCCTCGACCAGACGCGCCATGCGATCCTCCCTGTCGCCTACTCCTGCATCCGGCGGGCGGGCCGGACCGGACTTTTGGTGCGGCCTCAGCTGCCCATCGACCTGAAGTGCCGGAGCATCCGCTCGGCATCGGGGCGGATGCCCGTGAACAGCTCGAAGGCGCCCACCGCCTGGAATACGGCCATGCCGCCGCCGTCCGCGGTGCGGCAGCCGATGCCCGGGCGCGCGCCAGGAGCTCGGTTTCAAGCGGAAAATAGACGATCTCGGCGACCCAGAGGTCGGGCCGCAGCAGCTCGCCCGGAAGCGGCAGGCCGGGATGATCGAGCATGCCGACCGGGGTCGTGTTGATGAGCCCCTGGGCCTCGGCCAGGGAGTCGCGGAGATCGCTTCCGGCGCGCGCGCGTCCGGCCCCGAAACGGTCCGCGAGCCCGGCCGCGACCCGCGCCGCCCGGTCCTGGTCGGTGTCGAACAGGGTCAGCCGCTCGACGCCAAGCGTGAGAGCCGCGTGCGCCACCGCCGAGCCCGCGCCGCCCGCGCCGAGCTGGACCACGCGCTCGAGCGCCGCATCGGGCAGGTTGCGCCGGAAACCTTCGGCAAATCCCGACCAGTCGGTGTTGTGGCCGACCCGGCGGCCGTCCTTGAGCACGACCGTATTGACCGCGCCGAGTGCCCGCGCATCCTCGGACAGGCCGTCGAGCAGCGGGATCACCGCCTGCTTGCACGGATGGGTGATGTTGAGGCCGGCAAAGCCTGTCCGCTCGGCCGCCAGCAGGAGGTCCGGCAGGGCTTCGGCGTCGAGGTTCAAGGCCTGGAGGTCGATCGTCTTGTAGATGTAGCGCAGGCCCTGCTCGGCGCCCTCGCGCTCGTGCATCGGCGGCGTGCGCGAACGCTGGATCCCGGCGCCGATCAGGCCGGCGAGGACGGCGCGAGGCAAGGGGGTCGAGAGCGGCGTTGCGGACATCCGCGCTCCCTCAGCCCCGGCATCCACGCCTGCGGGACGGCAGCGCGAAAGGCGCAGCCGCGCGCCCGAACGGCGCGGACCGCGCGGCCTCCCGAACGTCGCCGCTCTGCCGGAGAGTGCTCATCTGAACCGTGGGTACCGGCCACGCTCCCCAAGCCTATGGCGCTTTTGCGCCTTCCCTGACCCGGCATCACTCTAGATGCGAACGCTTGGGATGGAAAATGACTTTTTCCGGCCTGATCGATAACCGTTCGGCAGGGTTCCCGCATGCCTGGCGGCCCGGTCCAAGGGAGGGGCAGCTGCGGCGGCCGGACCGCCGCGAGGTCGTCGCCCTGGCGGGCTCAGCCCCGCCATTCGGTCAGGATCTGGGCGCTGCTGCGCTCCATGCCTGCCTGCGCGGCGAGGCGGACCGCGGCATTGGCCTCGCCGTAGCGATCGTAGTCGCCGCGGCGCTCGACGATCTCGAAGAACAGGCCGTTGATCGAGCGCGTGTAGACCTGGAAGAACTCGCCCGCGCCGATGCGATCGTAGAGGACCCCGAGCTCGCGCATCCGCTCGAGCCGGCCGTCGTCGAGATCGAAGCGGGCGGCGAGGTCGTCGTAGTAGTTGTCGGGCATGCGCAGCTTCAGCTCGGGGGCCAGGCCCGCGGCGGCGGCGAAGATGTCGGCGCAGGCGAAGGCGATGTGCTGGGCGCCGGCGCTCGCGGTCTGCTGCATGAAGCGGCCGGCGGCCGACTGGTCCGCCTGCGAGGTGTTGATCGGGATGCGCAAGGTGCGCTCAAGATTGGTCAGGGCCCGGCTCACGATCAGGCCGCGCGGATCGGGCAGGTCGGTGCGCTCGGCGGCCTCGAGCCCGAAGATCGCCTTGTAGTAGAGGATCCACCCGGCGAGCTCGGCCTGGGGCACCACCTGCGCCACGTGATCGATCCGCACCAGCCCGAGATCCGGGGCCGCCTCGCTCTCGGGGTCGGGCACGAAGTCGACGTCGAGGAAGCGGCCGCGCGGGTCGGGACCGATGAAGTAGACGAGGCTGCCGGCGACGCCGCGGACGGCCGGGATCTCGAGCTCGCCCTCGCCGATCGGCCCCGCGAAGGGCCTTGCCAGCATGGCGCCCGCGCGGGCCTGGGCGCGCAGCGGCATCGTCGACGCGCAGCGCCAGCGCGCAGACCGAAAACCCGTGCAGCAGGTAGAAGGAATGGGCGAAGCCCTCGTCCTCGAGGTTGAGCACGAGGTTGACCTCGCCCTGGCGGTAGAGCTCGACCTGCTTGGAGCGGTGGCGGTGGCTGCGGCGAAAGCCCAGGCCATGCAGCATCGCGCGACAGGGCGCGGCCTCGCTGCCCTGATCCACGAACTCGACGAACTCGATGCCTTCGATGCGCGGCAGCGCTGCCGCCGGCGGCACCGCGCCGACCTGCTCCTCGAGCCAGAGGAAGGAGCGCATGCCGTCCTGGGCGATCCGGCGGGTCGACGCGGCGCGGAAGTCGTCGCTGAAGACCTCGTGGCTGAGCCAGCCGCGGTAGCCGATCTCGGCCAGCTTTTGCAGCATCGCCGGCACCGGCAGGTCGCCCTGGCCGGGAAAGCTCCGGTAGTGCCGGCTCAGGAACAGAAGGTCCATCTCGATGCCGGGCGCGTCCGCGGTCTGGACGAGGACGATGCGCTCGGGCGGGATGGCGCCGACGGCGTCGACCGGCAGGCGCCGGGCGAGCAGGTGGAAGCTGTCGAGGATCAGGCCCACCTGCGGATGGTCGGCCGCGCGCACCGCGGCCCAGGCCTGCCGGTAGTCGTTGATGTGGCGGCCCCAGGCCAGCGCCTCGAAGCCGACCTCGACGCCGAACTCGCGCGCGAGCTCGCCCAGCTCGTGCAGATCGGCCGCGACGCGGGCCGGGTCGTCGATCGTTTCCGCGGACACGCTGCTGCAGACCAGGAGCAAAGGCGTGCCCAGTCGCTGCATCAGCTCGAACTTGCGCCGCGCCCGCTCGAAGGCGCGTCGGCGCAGCGGTTCGGGCAGGCCCTCGAAGTCGCGAAACGGCTGCAACGCCACGATCTCGAGCCCGAGCGAGCCCGCGAGCGCCCGCACGTCCTCCGGCCGGCCGTCGAAATAGGTCAGATCGTTCTCGAAGATCTCGACGCCGTCGAAACCCGCTTCCGAAGCGGCGCCGAGCTTGTCGGCAAGGGTTCCCGGCATGCAGACCGTGGCGATCGCTCGCTTCATGATCACGTCTCCAGGGGTCGATCCCACAGGCGCCGGCGGCCTCGCTCTCCGATCAGGTAGCGCGCGCGGCCGGCGATGGCCAGAGCCGTCGCGGGCCGGCGCCCCAAGGGACATCCCGTTTGCCCATCGCGGTCCGACTCCGCTAGACTCGTCCAGGTGCCCCTCCCGAAGTGACGACGAGGCAGCCCATGGCCGAGCCCACGCCTTGCATCATCACGGTCGCGATCACCGGGTCGCTGCCCACCAAGGCGAACAATCCGGCGGTCCCGATCACGGTCGCGGAGCAGGTCGAGTCGAGCCACGAGGCGTTCGCGGCGGGGGCGACCCTGGTCCACTGCCATGTCCGCAACGACGATCAGACGCCGACCTCGGACCCGGACCGGTTCGCGCGCCTGCTCGAGGGCCTGCGCCGGCACTGCCCGGGCATGATCGTGCAGTTCTCGACCGGCGGCCGCTCGGGAACCGGGCGCGAGCGCGGCGGCATGATCGGGCTCAGGCCCGAGATGGCCTCGCTCGCGACCGGCTCGTGCAACTTCCCGACCCGGGTCTACGAGAACGCCCCCGACCTCGTCGACTGGCTGGCGGCCGAGATGCTGAGCCAGGGCGTCAAGCCCGAGATCGAGGCGTTCGATCTCTCGATGATCTTCAAGGCGGTCGAGATGGAAGGCAAGGGCCAGATCAGAGGCCCCTTGCACGTCCAGTTCGTCATGGGGGTCAAGAACGCGATGCCGGTCGACCGCGAGACGTTCGAGTTCTGCATCCGAACGCTCGCCCGCCTGGCGCCGGATGCGACCTGGACCGGGGCCGGGATCGGCAAGGACCAGATCACCCTCAATCGCTGGTCGCTCGAGCTCGGCGGCCACTGCCGGACGGGGCTGGAGGACAACGTCCGCCTGGACCGCGAGACGCTGGCGCCCTCGAACGCGGCCCTGGTCGCGCGCGTGGTCGAGCTGTGCCCGCAATACGGCAGGCGGCCGGCGACCGTCGCCGAGGCGCGCGCGCTCCTGCACCTGCCCGCCGCCTGAGGCGAGCCATGGCGAGCGGCATCCTCACGGCTCTCCTGCAGGACGCCGAGGCGGCGGCCCTCCTGAGCGATGCCGGGCTGGCGCGGGCGATGGTCGGGGTCGAGCGCGCGCTGGCGAGGGTCGAGGCCGGGCTCGGGGTCATCCCCTGCGATGCCGGGGCCGCGATCTCGCAGGCGCTCGAGGGCTTCGTCCCCGACCTCGAGGATCTCGCGGCCGGGACCGCGAGTGCTGGCGTGCCGGTGCCGGCCTTGGTGGCGCAGCTGCGCCGCGCGCTCCGCGAGCCGGCCGCGAGCTGCGTCCACTGGGGTGCCACCTCGCAGGACATCGTCGATACGGCACTCGTGCTGCAGCTGCGCGAGCTGCTGCGGCTGCTGGAGGTGCGGCAGGGCCGGCTGGAGGCCGCCCTGGTGCGCCTGATCGAGAGCCATCGCGGCACGGTGCTGGTGGCCCGCACCCGCTTTCAGCAGGCGCTGCCCACGACGTTCGGGCTCAAGGCCGCGGGCTGGCTCGCGCCGCTGTTGCGCCAGCGGGTGCGGCTGCGCGAGCTCGAGCCGCGCCTGCTCGTGGTCCAGTTCGGCGGTGCCGCCGGCAACCTTGCAGCCCTCGGCGAGCGCGGCATCGAGGTGATGGGGGGGCTGGCGGCCGAGCTCGACCTCGGCTGCCCCCTCATGCCCTGGCACAGCCAGCGGGACACGATGGTCGAGCTCGGCGATTGGCTGGCGCTGCTCTGCGGCACGCTCGGCAAGCTCGGCCAGGACGTCCTGCTGCTGGCGCAGAACGAAATCGGCGAGGTCCGCGAGGCGGCCGGCGGCGGCTCCTCGACAATGCCGCAGAAGTCGAACCCGATCCGCTCCGAGGCGCTGGTCACGCTCGGCCGCCGGGCTGCCGTCCTGGTCGGCGGCCTGCACCAGGCGATGCTGCACGCCCACGAGCGGGACGGGGCCGCCTGGGCGCTCGAGTGGACGATCCTGCCCGAGCTGGCGAGCGCTGCTGCGGCCGCGCTCGAGCACGCTTCGTGCCTGGCCGAGACCATGATCGTCGACGTCGAGCGCATGGCGGCGACCCTGGCGGCGACCCACGGCCTCCTGCTGGCCGAGGCCGTGAGCTTCGCGTTGAGCGAACACATGCCGCGCGCCCGGGCACAGGCGCTGGTCAAGGAGGCGGTGTCGGCGGCGCTCGCCAGCGGCCGGCACCTGCTCGAAGTGGTGCGCGAGCGGACCGATCTGCCGATCGACTGGGAGCGGCTGCGGGCGCAGGCGGAGCGACCGCCCGCAGCTGATCGCCTGACGGAACGCGTCCTCAAGGCGGCGGCGCCCGCTCGCGGCCCGGCAACGGGCTGAGCGCTCACGCCGCGTTCGCGCAATGCTGCAATGCAACATCGCCCCTGGTGCCGCCCTGCGGCCGCCTCACATGGGACAGTGGACGGACAAGATGGTTGCCACTCCTACAAGATGGAGGTGTGCTATGTTCGACTATGTCCGCAGCTTTCTCGACCGCTGGCGCCTGTTTCGCCGACTGCGCGCCGAGCTCCTGCAGCACAATCACCGGGAACTCTACGATCTCGGGATCGGGCCGGGCGACATCGACCGGGTCGCCTGGCGCGGCGCCTGCGATGCCGTGCCTAGCTTTGCAGCTGGTCAATCATCGGCTGGGTGATCAGGCAGACGCCCTTGTCGGTGCGGCGGAAGCGTCTGGCGTCGAGCTCGGGGTCCTCGCCGACCACGAGGTTCGGCGGGATCTCGACCCCGCGGTCGATCACGACCTTGCGCAGCCGGGCGCCGCGCTGGATCTGGACGTAGGGCAACGCCACGACGTGGACGAGCTCGCTGTAGGAATGGGCGTGGACGCCCGTGAACAGCAGCGATTTGTCGATCCTTGAGCCCGAGATCACGCAGGCGCCCGAGACCATCGAGCTCGTCGCCATGCCCCGCCTGCCGTCCTCGTCATGCACGAACTTGGCCGGCGGCGTGATCTCGGCGTAGGTCCAGATCGGCCAGCTCTGGTCGTAGAGGTCGAGCGCCGGCACGAAGTCGGTGAGATCGATGTTGGCCTCCCAATAGGCGTCGACCGTGCCGACGTCGCGCCAGTAGGCCTCCTTCTCCGATTCGCTGCGCACGCAGGAGCGCGGGAAGCGGTGCGCCACCGCTTTGCCGTGCGCGACCAGGTACGGAATGATGTCGCGGCCGAAGTCGTGGCTCGAGTTGGCATCCGCCGCGTCGCGCTGCAGCTGCTCGAACAGGAACCCGGTCTCAAACACGTAAATGCCCATGCTGGCGAGCGCCATGTCGGGCTTGTCCGGCATGCCCGGCGGGTCGGCCGGCTTCTCGAGGAACGCGACGATCCGGTCGTTGGCGTCGACGTGCATGACGCCAAAGCCGCTCGCCTCGGTGCGCGGCACCTCGAGACAGCCGACCGTCACCTCGGCGCCCTCGGCCACGTGCTGGCCCAGCATCAGCGCGTAGTCCATCTTGTAGACGTGGTCGCCCGCCAGGATCACCATGTACTCGGGGCCGTAGCTGCGGATGATGTCGATGTTCTGGGTCACCGCGTCGGCGGTGCCGAGATACCACTGGCTCTCGGACACCATCTGCGATGCCGGCAGGATGTCGAAGCTCTCGTTGCGCTCGGGCCGGAAGAAGCCCCAGCCGCGCTGCAGGTGCCGGATCAGGCTGTGCGCCTTGTACTGGGTCGCGACCCCGATCCGCCGGATGCCCGAGTTGATCGCGTTCGAGAGCGCGAAGTCGATGATCCGGGACTTGCCGCCGAAGAACACCGCGGGCTTGGCCCGCTTGTCGGTCAGCTCCAGGAGCCGCGAGCCGCGGCCGCCCGCCAGCACGTAGGCCATGGCGCTGCGCGCGAGACCGTGGATATCGCCCTCTCTGGTCCTCATCATCTCGCCTCCCTGCCCTGGTGGTCTCCCGATGGCGCCCCTGCGGGCGACTCACCCCGCCCGGCGCCGCCGCGGCCCGGCCGGCCGGCGCCTTGGGCGCCTCGCGGTCAGTTCGGCCCCGGCAGAGCGCCCCAGATCTCGCTGGCGTAGTCGCGGATCGTCCGATCGGACGAGAACCAGCCGACCTTGGCGGTGTTGAGGAGCGCCCGACGCCACCAGGCCTCCGGCTCGAGATAGGCCTGCTCGACCCGCTGCTGGGCCTCAGCATAGGCCGCGAAGTCGGCCAGCACCATGAAGTAGTCCTCGCCGAGCAGGCCGTCGACCAGCGGCCGGAAGCGCCCCGGCTCGTCGGGCGAGAACAGGCCGGCGGTGATCGCGTCGAGCACGCCCGCGAGGATCGGGGTCGCGGCGGCGATGGCGCGCGGGTCGTAGCCGTTGGCGCGCTCGGCGCGCACCTGCTCGGCCGTCAGGCCGAAGATGAACATGTTGTCGTGGCCGACGAGCTCGCGGATCTCGATGTTGGCGCCATCGAGGGTCCCGATGGTGAGCGCGCCGTTGAGTGCCAGCTTCATGTTGCCGGTGCCGGACGCCTCCATACCGGCGGTCGAGATCTGCTCCGACAGATCGGCGGCCGGGATGATCCGCTCGGTCAGGCTGACGTTGTAGTTGGGCAGGAACACGACCTTGAGCCGGCCGCCGACCAGGGGGTCGCGGTTGATCACGCGGGCGACGTCGTTGATCAGCTTGATGATCAGCTTTGCCTGCCGGTAGGAGGCGGCGGCCTTGCCGCCGAAGATCTTGACCCTGGCCACCCGCTCGCGGCCCGGGTCGGCCCGCAGGGCCTGCCAGGCGGCGATGGTCTCGAGAATGTTGAGCAGCTGGCGCTTGTACTCGTGGATCCGCTTGATGTGGACATCAAACATCGCGCTCGGGTCGACCAGGATGCCGGTGCGCTCGGCGATCAGCGCCGCGAGGCGCTCCTTGTTGCGCCGCTTGGCGGCTGCGAAGCGCTCACGGAAGGCCGCATCATCGGCGAGCGGCACCAGCGCCTCGAGCTGCTCGAGATCGCCCACCCAGCCCGGGCCGATCGCCGCCGTGACCAGCTCGGAGAGCGAAGGGTTGCACTGGCGGAGCCAGCGCCGGGCGGTGATCCCGTTGGTCTTGTTGGTGATCCGCCCCGGAAAGACCCGGTTGAGGTCGCGGAAGACGGTCGCCTTCATCAGCTCGGTATGGAGCGCCGAGACGCCATTCACCTTATGAGCGCCGAAGAACGCCAGATGGCCCATGCGCACCCGGTGGCCGTGGCCATGGTCGATCAGCGCGACCGCGGCCGGGTCGACGCCCTGGCCGTCGAGGCTGTGGAACAGATCCGCGTTCAAGCGATGGATGATCTGCATGTGGCGCGGCAGCAGACGCTCCAGGAGGGCGACCGGCCAGCTCTCGAGGGCTTCGGGCAGGAGCGTGTGATTGGTGTAGGCGATGCAGCCCTGGGTGAGCTTCCATGCCGCCGGCCACTCGACGCGGTGGTCGTCGACCAGAAGGCGCATGAGCTCCGCGACCGCGATCGCGGGATGGGTGTCGTTGAGCTGGATCGCGACCTGATCGGGCAGCGTGCCGACCTCGCCGTGCTGGTGGAGATGGCGGCGCAGCAGATCGTGGAGCGAGGCCGAGGTGAAGAAGTACTCCTGCTTGAGGCGCAGCTCCTGGCCGGCGGCCGTGTCGTCGTTCGGGTACAGCACCCGGACGATGCTCTCCGAGCTGACCTGCTCGGCGACGGCGCCCAGATAGTCGCCGCGGTTGAACTGATCGAGGCGCATCGGATTGGCCGACTGCGCCGACCACAGCCGCAGCGTGTTGACCTGTCGGCCGGGCCAGCCGACGATCGGCGTGTCGTAGGCGACCGCCAGGACCCGCTCGGCGGGATGCCACACCTGCTGCTCGCGGCCGTCCTCGCCGGTCCTGTGCTCGACCGTGCCGCCGAAGCCGACCTCGTAGGCGACCTCGGGCCGCTCGAACTCCCAGGGATTGCCGAAGGCCAGCCAGTCCTCCGGCTGCTCGACCTGCCAGCCGTCATGGAACAGCTGGCGGAACAGTCCGTGCTGATAGCGGATGCCGTAGCCGAAGCCGGCGACGCCAACGGTCGCCATGCTCTCCATGAAGCAGGCGGCGAGCCGGCCGAGGCCGCCGTTGCCGAGCGCCGCGTCGGGCTCGAGCTCGCGGATCCGCTCGAGGTCGACGCCAAGCCCGGCGAGCGCCACCCGGCAGGTGTCCTGGAGCTGGAGATTGCACAGATATTCGCTGAGCAGGCGGCCGATCAGGAACTCGAGCGACAGGTAGTAGACCCGTTTCTGGCCGTTCGCTTGAACCTGGCGGGTGGTCTCGATCCAGCGGTCGACCGCATGGTCGCGGATCGCGAGCGCGGTCGCGACGTACCAGTCGTGATCCTTAGCATGCGCGGTATCCTTGGCGACCGCGTAGGTGAGCTTGGCCAGGATCGCGGCGCGCAGGGCTTCCGGGGTGGTGGTGGTCATGCGTTAAGCCGTCGCCTCAGGCGCCGGTGCGCAGCGCCTTCATGTGATTGATCAGCCCGTTCGTCGAAGGGTCGTGGCTCGCGACCGCAGCACCACCTGCCAGCTCGGGCAGGATCGCGCTCGCCAGCTGCTTACCCAGCTCGACCCCCCATTGATCGAACGAGTTGACATTCCAGAGCACACCCTGGGTGAAGATTTTGTGCTCATAGAGCGCGATCAGCTTGCCGAGTGTGGCCGGATCGAGACGCCGGTAGAGGATCGCGTTGCTTGGCCGGTTGCCCGCGAACCGTTTGTGCGGCACCAGCGCCTCGAGGGCGGCACCCGCGAGTTCCCGCCCGCTCGAGCTCGGCGCGCGCCTCGTCCGCGGTCTTGCCGAAGGCGAGCGCCTCGGGCTGGGCGAAGAAGTTCGCGAGCAGCTTCTCCTGATGGTCGCCGAGCGGGGTCTGGCTCAAGGCGGCGGCCAGAAAATCGGCCGGGATCAGCTCCGTGCCCTGATGGATCAGCTGGTAGAAGGCGTGCTGCCCGTTGGTGCCGGCCTCGCCCCAAAGGATCGGCCCGGTGGCGTAGTCGACCGGCCGGCCGGCGCGGTCGACGGACTTGCCGTTGCTCTCCATGTCGGCCTGCTGCAGATAGGCCGGCAGGCGGTGGAGGTGCTGGTCGTAGGGCAGCACGGCGTGGCTGCAGGCGTCCATGAAGTTGCGGTACCAGACCCCGAGCAGGCCGAGGGCGACCGGCAGATTGCGCTCCAAGGGTGCGGTCCGGAAATGCTCGTCCATGGCATGGCCGCCGGCCAGCAGCTCCTCGAACCGCTCGAAGCCGACCGCGAGCGCGATCGGCAGGCCGATCGCCGACCACAAGGAGTAGCGGCCGCCGACCCAGTCCCAGAACTCGAACATGTTGGCAGTATCGATGCCGAAGGCCGCGACCGCCTTGGCGTTGGTCGAGACCGCGACGAAGTGCCTGGCGACATTGGCCTTTGGGCCCAACTTTGCGAGCAGCCAGGCGCGCGCCGAGGCCCCGTTGGTCATGGTCTCCTGGGTCGTGAAGGTCTTGGAGGCGACGATGAACAGCGTCTGCGCCGGGTCGAGCCCGGCCAGCGTGTCGGCCAGATGGGCGCCGTCGACGTTGGAGACGAAGTGGGGTCTGAGGTCAGGGCGCTGATAGGGCTTGAGCGCCTCGCAGACCATCAGCGGGCCGAGGTCGGAGCCGCCGATGCCGATGTTGACGAGATCGGTGATGGTCCGGCCGGTGTGGCCGCGCCAGGCGCCGCTGCGGACCTTCTCAGTGAAGGCGCGCATGCGCTCGAGGACGCCGTTTACGGCCGGCATGACGTCCTCGCCATCGACCAGGATCGGCCGGTTGGAGCGGTTGCGCAGGGCTATGTGGAGGACGGCGCGGTCCTCGGTGATATTGATCTTCTCGCCCGCGAACATCCGTGCTCGCCAGGCCTCGAGCCCGGCCTCGCGAGCGAGATCGAGAAGCAGCGCCATCGTCTGCCCGCTGATCCGGTTCTTGGAATAGTCGAGCAGCAGGTCGTCGAGGCGCAGAGAGAAGCTCTCGAAGCGGCCAGGGTTAGCTGCGAACAGATCGCGAAGCTGGGTCTGCGCCATCGCTCCGGCGTGGCGCTCGAGCGCCCGCCAGGCGGCGGAGCTGGTCAGGGCCGACATGGGCATTCCCCTTACGTATCGGAACCCTTCAGCGCCGCGGCGGCGCGCGCGAGGCCGGTGATTCTCGGCCAGTCGCCTCGAGCCACGGCATCGCCTGGCGCGATCCAGGAGCCGCCGACGCAGAGCACGTTGGGCAGACCGAGATAGCTCGGCGCGCGCCCGCCGTCGATCCCGCCCGTCGGGCAAAAGCGCGCCTGCGGCAAAGGCGAGGCCAGCGCCTTGAGGGCGGGAACGCCGCCCGCGGGCTCGGCCGGGAAGAACTTGAGGCAGCGATAGTCGTGCTCGAGCAGGCGCATGACCTCGCTGGCGCTGGCGGCGCCCGGCAGGAACGGCACCGGGCTCGCGGCCGCCGCCTCGAGCAGCGCCGGGGTCGCGCCGGGGCTGACCACGAAGCGCGCGCCGGCGCGCTCGGCGTCCCGGTATTGGGCGGGCGTCAGCACGGTGCCGGCGCCGACGACCGCGTCCTCGAGCTCGCCCGCGAGCGCCCGGATCACGTCGAGTGCTGCCGGCGTGCGCAGCGTGATCTCGAGCACCGGCAGGCCGCCTGCGAGCAAGGCGCGCGCGAGCGGCAGGGCGACCGCGACCGTCTCGATCACGAGCACCGGCACCACCGGCGCCAGGATCAGGAGCTCATGCAGGCCCGCTTGTCGATCGGCCATGGCGCTTGCTTCCGGAAGGCGCTGACGGGACGAGCGCGGACGACCGCCCGCGTCATCCCGTGTCCTCGTGCCAGGTGCGGCCGTCGCGCTCGATCAGGGCGATCGCCGCGGATGGACCCCAGCCGCCGGCGGTGTAGGGCTTGGGCGGATCCCGGCTCTCCTGCCAGGTCTCGAGGATCGGCTCGATCCAGGACCAGGCCGCCTCGACCTCGTCGCGGCGCATGAAGAGCGTCGGGTTGCCGCGCACGACGTCCATCAAGAGACGCTCGTAGGCGTCCGGGTAGCGGACCCGGAAGGTCTCGGCGAAGCTCAGGTTCAAGGGCGTCGCGCGCAGCCGCATGCCGCCGGGTCCGGGGTCCTTGCTCATCAGGATCAGCTGCACGCCTTCGTCCGGCTGCAGGCGGACCACGAGCTGGTTGGGCCGGATGGCGCTGCTCCCGGCGCCGAAGATCGAGTGCGGGATGTCGTGGAACTGGATCACGATCTCGGACGTGCGCACCGGCAGGCGCTTGCCGGTGCGCAGGTAGAACGGCACCCCGGCCCAGCGCCAGTTCGCGATCTCGGCTTTGACGACGACGAAAGTCTCGGTGTTGCTGCCGCCAGCGGCACCGATCTCCTCGGCGTAGCCCGGCACCGCGCCGCCGTCGCTGGCGCCCGCCCGGTACTGGCCGCGCACCGACTTGAGCGCGATGTCGGCGCCCTCGATGCGGCGCAGCGCGCGCAGCACCTTCAGCTTCTCGTCGCGCACGGCGTCGGCCTCGAGGCAGGTCGGGGGCTCGAGGGCCACGAGGCACAGCAGCTGCAGGATATGGTTCTGGACCATGTCGCGCAGCGCGCCCGCCTGGTCGTAGTAGGCGCCGCGGCCCTCGACGCCGATCGTCTCGGCGACCGTGATCTGGACGTGATCGATGGCGCTGCTGTTCCAAAGCGGCTCGAACAGCGAGTTGGCAAAGCGCAGCGCCATCAGGTTCTGGACGGTCTCCTTGCCGAGATAGTGGTCGATGCGGAAGACCGCCTCCTCGGCGAAGACCGCGCCGACCTGGTCGTTGATCGCCCGCGCCGAGGCGAGGTCGTGGCCGATCGGCTTCTCGAGGACGACGCGCGCCTGGCTGCTGTTGAGGGCGGCCGCGCCGATGTTGCGCGAGATCCGGCCGAACAGGTCGGGCGCGGTCGCGAGATAGAACACCCGCACCCGATCGCTCTCGCCGGCCAGCCGGTCCGCGAGCTCGGGCCAGCCGCGCTCGCCGGTGGCATCCAGGGCAATGTGGTCGAGCCGGCCCAAAAAGCGGGTGAGACAGCCGGGATCGATCTCGTCCTCGGGCAGGTGCTCGCGCAGGGCTGCCTCGATCTCCCTTGCGTAGGCGTCGCGGCCGAGCTCGCCGCGCGAGACCCCGATGATCCGGCTCTCGGGCGGGATCTGCTCGTCGCGGTCACGGTAGAAGAGCGCCGGCATCAGCTTGCGCCGCGCGAGGTCGCCGGTGCCGCCGAAGACGACCAGATCGAACGCCGGCACCGCGGTGATCTGCGCGCTCACGGTTGCGATCCCCACGGCCTTTCGGGCGCCGGCGGGGCGTCCGCGTCAGATGGACGCAGCCCCTCGGCAGCTGCCGCAGCGCGGACGAGCAGACCCGCCCCGCTGACGGCCGCTACGAGGTCGATCAGCAGCTCGCCAGGACAAACGGGATCGGCCATCGGCGTTGCTCGTGCGGCGGGCGCGGGTCCGAAAGCCGGACCCGCGGCCGCGTCGTCTGGAAGCCTACGCCCGACCCAGTAAACCCCGACTGAACCGGCGTCCAGTCCCCTCGGCAGGCTGTCTCACTCGGCGGCGATCGCGGCGTCGACCCGGCCTTGCTCCCAGTCGGTGATGTAGTCGCGGGTGAGCGGCACCGCGTCCTGGCGCTTGGCCAGCTGCATCTGGAACACCATGTGGCCCAGGCGCCGGAAAGCGAGTTCGGAGCCGATCAGGTAGAACTCCCACATCCGGCAGAAGCGCTCGTCGTAGAGGGCGGCGATCTGGGCCCGGTGGGCCGTGAAGCGCTGGCGCCACGCCCGCAGCGTCTCGGCGTAGTGCAGGCGCAGGATCTCGATGTCGGTGACCCACAGGCCCTGGCGCTCGACGACCGGCAAGACCTCCGAGAGCGCCGGCGCGTAGCCGCCCGGGAAGATGTACTTGCGGATCCAGGGGTTGGTGGCGCCCGGGCCGTCCCTGCGGCCGATCGAATGCAGCACCGCAACCCCGTCCTCGGCCAGGAGGCGCTCGACCGCTTGGAAGAACTGCCGGTAGTGGCGGACGCCGACGTGCTCGAACATGCCGACCGAGACGATCCGGTCGAAGGTCCCGGTCAGCTCGCGGTAGTCGCAGAGCTCGAACCGGACCCGGTCGGCCACGCCCTGGCGCCGCGCGCGGTCGCGGCTGACCTCGAGCTGGTGCTCCGAGAGCGTGATGCCGACCACCTGACCGGCCCCGGCCTCTGCGAGCGAGAGCGCGAGGCCGCCCCAGCCCGAGCCGATGTCCAGAACCCGCATGCCCGGCCGCAGGAGCAGCTTGGCCGCGAGGTGCCGTTTCTTGTCCGCCTGCGCTTGCTCGAGGTCGGTGTGCGGATGGGTGAAGTAGGCGCAGCTGTATTGCCGGTCGCGATCGAGGAACAGGTCGTACAGGCGGTCCGACAGGTCGTAGTGGTGGGCGACGTTGGCCTGCGCGCGGCCGACCGGATTATACTGGTGCAGGTGGCGCAGAAGGCTCTGCCCGAGGGTCAGCGCGCGCCCGAGGGGGCTTTGATAGACCTGCAGACTGCAGGCGGCGCAGATGTCCATGAACTCGTAGAGCGAGCCTTCCTCGATCGTCAGCGTGCCCGCCATGTAGGCTTCGCCGAGATGGAGGAACGGATTGAGCGCGAGACGTCGATCCAGCCCCTTGGCATGCAGACGGATGGTGACGTTCGGGCCACCTTGTCCCGCCTCGTGGCGGCGGCCGTCGGCATCGATGATCGCCAGCCGGCCCCAGCGCACGAACCTCTGGGCCATTTCCCCAAACAGCATGGCGTGTCCTCCGCGCACCCTGGCTAAGAGACGACAAGATCAGGATGTTTGTGGCTCCTTAAATGCAAAATTAACCGAACCCAGTCGGCCGCGTCAAACCGGCAATCGGGACCGGCCGCGATCGCGCCCAGATTGAGATCAAACGAGTCTTCTTACCAAATGGTTGAACGCGCTTGGGCAATTGCGCCTAGCCGAGATTTGGCCTTGCGGGGTTGCAGAGCGAAAGGACGGCCCGTTTGGTCCCCACGGACCACCGGCTGCTTGGACAACGACTGGGCCTGGGGTTCGGTTCCCATCGGCAGGGCCAGCCGCTTGCCGACCCAGGCGCGCCTTGGAGCCGGGCGGCGACGCTTCCTGGAGCGTCGTTCGCAAATTCCTGCTACCTGCGACCGCGTTCGAGGCGTACACCACAGCGATCGCCGTGCCCGGAGGGCGCCATGCGCTGGTCGAGACTGATCACGGTCGTGGGGGCCCATGCCGAGGGCGAGGTCGGCAGGGTGATCACCGGCGGCGTGGTCGACGTGCCGGGCAAGACGATGCTGGACAAGATGCGGCATCTGAATGTGACCGACGACCGGATCCGCCGGTTTGCCTTGTTCGAGCCGCGCGGCAGCGCCCAGATGTCGGTCAACCTTTTGCTGCCGCCGACCCGTGCCGGCGCCGATGCCGGGTTCCTGGTGATGCAGGCGGACGGCTGCCACGCCATGTCGGGCTCGAACGCGATGTGCGTGACCACGGTCCTGCTCGAGACCGGCATGCTGCCGATGATCGAGCCGGTGACCCGGGTCGTGCTCGACACCCCGGCCGGGCTGGTGACCGCCGAAGCCGCCTGCCAGGGCGGCCGTTGCGAGCGGATCACGCTCGAGTTCGTGCCGAGCTTCGTCGAGCATCTGGGCCAGCCGCTCGAGATCGAGGGTCTGGGGACGGTGCGGGTCGATGTCGCCTACGGCGGCGACTACTTCTGTCTGGTCGACGCCGCCGCCTGCGGCTTGCGGGTGATCCCCGACGAGGCCCGCGAGATGGTGGCGCTCGCCCGCCAGATCCGGCGCGCCGCCCGCCGGCAGCTGCCGGTCCGCCACCCCGAGATCCCGGATCTGCGCGAGATCAGCTTCGTGATGTTCTGCGCCGCGGCGGCGGGCGATGCGCCGGCGCGCAACGGGACCGTGATCCCTCCCGGGCGCCTCGACCGCTCGCCCTGCGGCACCGGCACCGCGGCCCGGCTCGCGGTCATGCACGCAAAAGGCGAGCTTGGCCCGGGCCAGACCATCGAGCTGCGTTCGGTGATCGACAGCAGCTTCCGGGCCGAGATCGTCAGGACCGCCACGGTCGGCGAGCGGGCAGCGATCGTGCCGCGGATTTCCGGGCGGGCCTGGATCTACGGCATCCATCAGCTGGGCCTCGACCCGAGCGACCCCTACCCTTTGGGCTTCACGCTGGCCGACACCTGGGGACCCGACGCGATCTGAGCCCGCCGGTCCGCCGGCGGCCCACCCAAGGTCGCCCCGTCATCCGAGGTCGCGCCCGTCATCCGCTATCATCGTCAGTGGAGCGCGCCCGGGCCCGGGTCGATGGTCAGGGCGCTCGGGAGGCGGGCGCGACGGGTCGGCTGGGCGGAGCGGCTGATCGAGAGGATCGCGAGCGGCAGCGACACGGCGCCGCCACCCTGGCGCCCGACCCCGAAGCCGAGGGTGCCCCAATGGACGAACCGGCCGCACCGCTCGAGCGCTTCCAGATCGTCGCCGAGCCGGGCCAGCACGCCCGCCCGCGCCACCGCCCCGAGCCCGTCCCAACCCTCCGCCGCGCCCGCGAAGCGCTCGATGAAGTCCTCGATCGCCGCTGCCTCGGCCGCGGTCTCGGGCGGGTCGTGATCGACCAGGCGCGCGAACTGCGCCGCCTCGATGGCCGCAGCCAGCTCCTGGCCGGAGTCGGCAAGGCGCAGCTCGACGCTCTCGTACCGGGGTTCGTCCACCATGCCCCGCGGCCCCATCGACGGTTCGCGCCGCTCAAAGTCGTCGATCGCCGGCGCCCCCGCAAGCGCCGTGGCCGAAGACCCGGAGACACGCCGTGGGCGGCGGGGTCGGCGCGATCAGCCCGTTCCGATAAGATTTTGTTTGACAATCAACGCCAGATAGAAAATAGCTTCTCCCGCAAGGGTTGATGTCGGTCACCGGCAATCTAATGGCAACTGCGCTCATCCACCGTCTCCGCCTGCTGCCCGCGATCGCGTTGGGCGTGCTGATCGGCGCGGCGCCGGCGCAGGCCGACGATGTCCTGTTCACCTTCGGCGAGATGCAGCACCTGCAGGGCCTGCCGCTGGAATCGGCCAAGCGCACGCTCAGCGAGGAGGAGGTGATCCTCTACCAGAACTTCGAGCTCTATGCCTACACGGTATTCGAGACGCTGGAGGCCGCCAATGAAGCGGCGGCCTTGATCAAGCAGCCGTTGTTCTGCGCTCCGGCGGCGGTCTTCCATTTCCGCAAGGACGGCGACATCGCCCGGCTGGCCGACCATGTGACCTCCGAGCTGCTCGCGCTCACCGGGGAGATCGACGGCTCCCTCGAGCGCTACAACGAAAAGCCGGCGAGTGCTGTGCTTCTGCTCGGCCTGCGCGCGGCCTTCCCCTGCCCCGACCACGGACCGCATCTGGCGCAGCGCTAGCGCCGCAGCTTGCGGGCAGCCGGCCGGCCGCTCCCCGCCCGCTCCGCTCCGAGGCCTGGAGCCGCCCGCCCGACGTGCTATAGTGGCGGCGCGCCGGCTGCATGCGTGCCTGGACACCCGCGTGGTTAAACCCTCGTCGATGGCGGCGCCGTCTTCGCCTTGCAGCCCCGCGCCGCCAGCCCCGAGGCTCGAGCCATGCAGCTCCACAACTCGCTCACCGGCCGCAAGGAGACCTTCGTCCCGGCGGATCCGAAGCGGCCGACGATCTATGTCTGCGGCCCGACGGTCTACAACTACGCCCATATCGGCAACGCCCGCGCGGCGGTCGTGTTCGACGTCCTGTTCCGGCTCCTGAAGCAGCGCTTCGGCGACGCGCTCTATGCCCGCAACGTCACCGACGTCGAGGACAAGATCATCAAGGCCGCTGCCGAGCGGGGCCTCTCGACCGAGGCGGTCGCGGCCGAGTTCACCCGCGCCTATCACGAGGACATGGACGCGCTGAACGTGCTCAGGCCGTCGGTCGAGCCGTTCGCGACCCGGCACATCCCGGGCATGCTGGCGATGATCGCGAGCCTGATCGCCAAGGGCCACGCCTATGCCGCCGAAGGCCATGTGCTGTTCCACGTGCCCTCGTTTGCGGGCTACGGCCGCCTGTCGCGGCGCTCGCGGGACGAGATGATCGACGGTGCCAGGGTCGAGGTCGCACCCTATAAGCGCGATCCCGCCGACTTCGTGCTCTGGAAGCCGTCGGCGCCCGAGCAGCCCGGCTGGGACAGCCCGTTCGGGCGCGGCCGGCCGGGATGGCACATCGAATGCTCGGCCATGGTCGAGGCGCATCTCGGGGTCACGATCGACATCCACGGCGGCGGCCAGGACCTCAAGTTCCCGCATCACGAGAACGAGCTCGCCCAGAGCGTCTGCGCCCACGACGGCGCGCCGCTCGCGCGCTTCTGGCTGCACAACGGCTTCCTCGATATCGAGCGGACCAAGATGTCGAAGTCGCTCGGCAACGTTCTGCTGGTGCGCGATCTGCTGGCCGAGGTGCCCGGCGAGGCGATCCGCTTTGCGCTGCTGAGCGCGCACTACCGCAAGCCGCTCGACTGGTCGGCGACGGGGCTCGCGCGCGCCAAGCAGTCGCTCGACCGGCTGTACCTGACGCTGCGCGATCTCCCCGGGCCCGGCGAGCCGGAGCGGGAAGCGCTGCCGCAAGGCGTGCTGGCGGCGCTCGAGGACGACCTCAACACGCCGCAGGCGTTCGCCAAGCTGCGGGCGCTCGCCCGCCAGGCCAACGCCAGCGACGATCCCGACCGGCGGCGGCAGCTGCGGGCGCAGCTGCTGGCGGCGGGCCAGCTCCTCGGGCTGTTCCAGCATGAGCCGAACGCCTGGCTGCAGCGGGTGACCAGACGCGAAGCGACGCTCCCAGCTATCAGCGCGACGGCCCGGGGGGAGGAGTTCGGGGGCAAAGGAGAAGTGACACTCTCAGCTATCAGCGCGACTGGACAGGGGGAGCATGTCGGGGGCGTAGCAAAACTCACGCTCCCAGCTCTCCAGGCAGGCGCACTAGATGAAGCCACGGTCGAGGAACTGATCGAGCGCCGCACGGCCGCACGCAAGGTTCGAGACTTCGCCGAAGCGGATCGCCTCCGCGATCTGCTGGTGGCTGCAGGCATCATCCTCGAGGATGGCCCCGAGCGCACCCGCTGGCGACGCGCCGGCTGACCGACTTCGGGTCGGGGCGGTCGCCGGCCGGTCCGACGAACGGCGGACCGGCCGCCAGACCGCCTGCGGGCGGGCCCGCTAGGCCGTGGCGACTTTGGCGGCGGCGGCCCTGCCGGCGGCGCGCTTGGGCGTCGCGGCGGCGGCCCTGCCGGTCGCGCGCTTGGGCGTGGCAGTGGCGTCCTTGCGCGGCCGGCCGCGCTTGGCCGGGGCCGCCTTCTTGGGCCGGCCGAGGCCGATCCGGAGCGCCATCTCGGAGCGCGCCTTGGCATAGCTGGGCGCCACCATGGGGTAGTCGCTCTTGAGTCCGAAGCGCTCCCGGTACTGGTTTGGCGTCAGTTCATGCGCAGTCGCCAGATGTCGTTTGAGCAGCTTCTGCTTTTGGCCGCAGATCAGGCAGGTCATCTGATCCTTGCCGATCGATTTGCGGATCGAGACCGCCGGCTCCGGCGCCGCCGGCACCGCCTGGGCGTCTTCGGCAGCCAGGCTTGCCAAGCGGCCACCCACCAGACCAACCAGATGGCCGACATCGACCGGCCGGACTTGATTGTGGGATACGAAGGCCGACACTATCTCGGCGGTCATCTCCGCCAACGCAGCGTGATCGGAATGCTCGGTCATCTTGACACCTCTTAGACCAGGGGTACTCACCTTGTCACACATCGGGAAGAAGTTTGTCTACAACTATATGCCGATGAAATTCCGGCGGCCTCACGAGACTGCCGAGACTGCGATCGAAGCGACCCGAGGCGCGGACCAGCTTACGAGCTGACTGGCTGCGCCTTTCGTCATGCAGCTCTGCAAAAATGCGCAAAGATCAGGCGGCGGGGCCGATTGGACAAGACCGCTAAATCCGATACAAATGCCGGGATCTCCTTCGAGTGGAGCAGATGCTTTGGCGACTCCGAGCGGCCCGCGGCGGCGCAAGTTCCTGACGATCAGCCCGGCCGACAACGTCCTGGTCATGAAGGGGCTGTCGTCGCCGGTGCGGCCGCGCTCAAGATCAGGATCGCCGAGGCGGCGAGGCATCCCGGCGGCGGCAACATCTTCGGCCGCGGCTTCGGCGACTACGATCAGGACATCCTGATGCGCATCTATCTGCGCGAGGCTGACCGTTAGCGGGCCGCTGCCGGCCGCCGCTGCCGACCATATCAGTATAGTTGATATGTATCAGGAATAAAATTGACCTGCGGTGGCCGCCGGGTTAGCGTCGTCCTTGCCAAATCCAAGTGCGCTCTGGGCCAATAGCCGCCAGGGGAGGCGACCATGCGCATCCTGAGAAGTCTCGCGCTCGCGACGGGCGCGTTGCTGGTCAGCATCACCGCTCACGGGCAGGGGACGATCTCGAACCTGCCGCGCGACCAGACGATCATCATCGAGAACCCCGAGGGGACGATCAAGAACCCCGGCTGGTTCAACTACTGGGCGGTCAATGCCGGCGGCCGCTCGACCGGCCTGCAGCAGCTGGCCATGGACACCTTCTGGTATATCGACCCCGACTACGGCATCGACGGCGTCTGGGACAACTCGCTGGCGGCCGAGAAGCCGATCTACAATGCCGACTTCACCGAGATGACGGTCAAGCTGCGCAAGGGCATCTATTGGAGCGACGGCGTCGAGTTCACCGCCGCCGACGTGCTCTACACGATCGAGACCCACCTCAAGACCGACGGCCTCTACTGGAGCGCGCCGGTCCAGATCAACGTCGCCTCGGTCACCGCCCCCGATCCCTATACCGTGGTCTTCAAGCTCAAGAAGCCGAACTCGCGCTTCCACGCCCTGTTCACCGTGCGCTGGAACGCCATGTGGATGATGCCCAAGCACGTGTTCGAGACCGCGGGCGATCCGCGCAAGTTCGACTTCAATCCGCCGGTCTCGCTCGGCGCCTACGTGCTCCACAGCTACGATCCGAACGGCAAGTGGTTCATCTGGCAAAAGCGCGACGACTGGCAGCGGACCACGGTCGCGAGGTTCGGCGAGCCGGGCCCGACATACGCGGCCTACATCGACCCCGGCCCGCCCGACAAGCGCGTGATCCTCCAGCTCAACCACCAGCTCGACATCATCCACGACACCTCGCCCGAGGGCATGCTCACGCTTGCCAAGCAATCGAAGTCGTCGCACGGCTGGTTCCCCGGCTTTCCCTATGCCCACCCCGATCCGACCTTGCCGGCAGTGGTCTTCAACGACCAGCTCGAGATGTTCAAGAGCAAAGACGTCCGCTGGGCCCTGGCCTTGCTGATCGACATCAAGGCCGTGTCGATGGCGTCTTATCGCGGCGCGGCCACGATCTCGGCAATCGGGATTCCGCCGACCGGCACGCATCCCAAATACTATCACGAGCCGCTCGAGGACTGGCTGCAGAACTTCGAGATCGACACCGGCAAGCGCAAGATCAAGCCCTACGATCCGACCGTGGGCCAACAGATCGCCGACATGCTCAGGCCCTCGATGGGCGATGCCATCCCCTCCGACCCCAAGGCGATCGCGACCGCGTTCGGGCGCGGCTGGTGGAAGCCGAACCCCGAGGCCGCGGCCGAGCTGCTCGAGAAGGCGGGCTTCAGCAAGCGGGGTGATGCCTGGTACAAGCCGGACGGCACGCGGTTCACGGTCAAGATCGCGGTCGAGGGCGACGCGCGCCCGGTCATGACCCGGGCGGGCTCGATGATCGCCCAGCAGTGGCGCCAGTTCGGGATCGATGCCGGCACCAGCGTCGCCGAGGGCACGCTCGTGCAGCGCCGGGCGGCGGGCGACTTCGATGCCATCATGACCTGGAGCGTCGAGACCTGGGGCGGCCATCCCGACCTGTCGTTCTTCCTCGACAGCTGGCACTCCCAGTTCCTGGCCAAGCCCGGCGAGGTTCAGACGCCGCGCAACTGGCAGCGCTGGTCGAACCCCGAGCTCGACAAGATCATCGAGGAGATCCGCACGATCGACTTCGACGACCCGAAGGGCGTCGAGCTCGGCCAGGACTACGTCAAGCTGGCGGTCCGCGAGATGCCGACCATCCCCTTGTTCTCCTACAATGTGTTCACGGTCATGGACGACACCTACTGGACCGGCTACCCGTCGGCCGCGACCGATCCCTACACCGATCCGGTGCCGAACTGGGCCAACACCAGGTACATGTTCGTCAAGCTCAAGCCGCACAAGATGGCTCAGAACTAAGCGCGGCACCGGGTTCCGGTCCGAGGCGGGAGGCGGCCGCGCCGATCGGTCGCCTCCCGCCCTGCGGATCGAAGATCGCATGCAGAGCTACCTCGCCTACGTCGGCAAGCGGCTGCTCCAGTTCGTCCTGGTGGTCTTCATCGGCATCAACATCGCCTTCTTCGTGACCCACCTGACGCCCATCGACCCGGTCGAGCAGTCGGTCGCGGCCGCGACCTCGTTCGGCAGCACGAGCCCCGAGGCGGTCAACATGCTGCGCCAGTCGCTGCGCGCGCTCTACGGCCTCGAGGGCAACCTGTTCGAGCAGTATCTGACCTTCTGGGGGCGCGTGCTGCGGGCCGACTTCGGGCCGTCGCTCTCCGCCTTCCCGACCCCGGTCTCGTTTTTGATCTGGAACGCGCTGCCCTGGACCGTGGGCCTGCTGCTGGTCGCGACGCTGATCGCCTGGGGGCTCGGCAACCTGTTGGGCGGGCTCGCGGGCTACTATCGCGACAGCCGCATCCTGCGCGCGCTCGGCGTGCTCGCGATGGGCTTCCATCCGATCCCCTACTACATCGTGGCCTTCGTCCTGCTGATCGTCTTCGGCTATCTCTGGCCCGTGCTGCCGATCAGCGGCGGCTACCAGATGAACATGACCCGCGGCTTCAGCCTCGAGTTCATCCTCAGCATCCTCGAGCACTCGCTGCTGCCGGCGCTGTCCCTGGTCCTGGTCGGCGTCGGCGGCTGGTTCATGGGCATGCGCGCCCTGGTCTCGAACATCGTGACCGAGGACTATGTGGTCTATGCCGAGTACGGCGGCGTCGACCGCCACCGCATCCTCGCCTCCTACGTGATGCGCAATGCGCTGGCCCCCCAGGTCACCGGCCTCGCCCTCTCGCTCGGCGCGATCTTCAATGGCGCCATCATCACCGAGCAGGTGTTCGGCTATCCCGGCATCGGGACGCTCCTGGTCGATGCCGTCCATGCCGGCGACTACAGCCTGGTATTGGGCGTCACCACGGTCTCGATCGTCGCGGTCTCGAGCGCGGTTTTGCTGATCGACCTGCTCCACCCGCTGATCGATCCCAGGGTCAAGCTCGGCTGAGCGATGCTCGGGGTCCTGCGCGACCTGCTCCGCTACAACCGCGAGTTCGCCTGCGGCGCCGCCATGCTGGCGTTCGTCCTCGTGATCGCCCTGATGTCGTTCGTCTCGCCCTATCCGCCCCAGGACGTCTATCTGGTGCCGCCGGACGTGCCGCCGTCCTGGGCCTATCCGCTCGGGACCACCTCGCGCGGCCAGGACACCTTCTGGCAACTGACCTTCGCGATCCGCAACAGCCTCGCCTTCGGCTTCACGGTGGCGATCCTCAGCCGCATCCTGTCGCTGACCATCGGCCTCTTGTCAGGCTATCTGGGCGGCATGGTCGACCGGGTGCTGATGTCGATCAACGACACCTTCATCGTGATCCCGTTGTTCCCGATCCTCGTGCTGTTCTATTTCGTGATGCGCGACGACATGAGCTGGGGCCTTTTGGCGCTCGTCATGGCCGGCCTGGGCTGGGCCTACGATGCCCGCCTGATCCGCTCGATCACGATGAGCCTGCGGACCCGCGAGTTCACCGAGAACAGCATCTTCTCCGGCATGACCACCCGCCAGATCGTCATGCAGGAGCATCTGCCCTACGTCCTGCCGATCGTGTTCTCGACCACCATGAACAACATCAACTGGTCGATCGGCCTCGAGGTCACCCTGTCGGTGCTCGGCTTCACCAACATCGACACGCCGACCATCGGCGTCATGATCTATTGGGCGAACCAGCACACCGCCATGGTCGCGGGCATCTGGTGGTGGATATTCTTCCCGGTGGCGCTGGTCGTGATCACCTTCATCGCGCTGTTCCTGCTGGCGGTATCGATGAACGAGTACATCGACCCGAGGAGCCGGCTCGCGCGCATGGGCGGCGGCATCTGATGGCCGCGACCCGCCTCGCGACCAGCGCAAGACCGGCGCCGGGCCGCGCCCGGCCGGTGCTCGAGGTCCAGGACCTGCGCGCCTGGTACCAGATGCGCTACTTCGGCATCGTGCGCGAGGTCCGCGCCGTCGACGACATCTCGCTCGAGATCCGGGCGAACGAGATCTATGGCCTGGCCGGCGAATTCGAGCTGCGGCAAGACCACCTTGATCAAGACGATCGCGGGCGCGATCCGGCCGCCGCTCAACGTGCTGGCAGGCGCCGTCCGCTTCCACTTCAAGGGCCGGGAGCTCAGCGTCTACGAGGCGAGGCCCGCCGAGCTCGCTGAGATCCGCTGGCGCCATCTCTCCTACATCATGCAGGGCTCGATGAGCGTTTTGAACCCGGTGCGGCGGATCAAGCATTCGTTCGTCGACTTTGCCTTCCGCCACATCGGCCAGCCGCTGCCGGCGTTCTGGGAGATCGTCGAGGCACGCATCTTGCCCGCCTGCACCTCCAGCCCGCCGTCCTCGAGGCCTATCCGCACGAGCTCTCGGGCGGCATGCGCCAGCGGGTCACGATCGCGCTCGCGACCGTCTGCCGGCCCGAGTTCATCATCGCCGACGAGCCGACGACCGCGCTCGACGTGGTCGTCCAGAAGGGCGTGCTGGCGCTGATCCGCGAGGTCCAGCAGGAGCTCGGCTCATCGCTCCTGTTCGTGACCCACGACCTCGCCGTGCACGCCAACCTCAGCGACCGGCTCGGCATCATGTACGCCGGCCGCCTGGTCGAGGAGGGGCCGACGGCGGAGGTGTTCCGCGAGCCGCTCCACCCCTACACCCGGCATCTGATCGCGAGCCTGCCGCGGATCGGCGATGTCGCTCCCAAGCAGGGGCTCGAGGGCGCGCCGCCCAACCTCGCCTCGCCGCCGCCGGGCTGCCGCTTCCATCCGCGCTGCCCGCTCGCGATGGCGGTCTGCCGGCAGCAAAGCCCGCCGCTCGTGCCGGTCGGCGCCGGGCGCCGGGTCGCCTGCTTCGCGGTGACCCCGGAGGCCGCGGCGTGAGCGCCCGCCTGCTCGAGGTCGAAGACGTCACCAAGGCCTATGCGATGGGCGGCATCCTCGCCCGCCGGCGGTTCAACGCGGTCGAGGGCGTGAGCTTCGCGCTCGCGGCGGGCCGGCCGGAAATCTTCACGATCATCGGCGAGTTGGGCAGCGGCAAGACGACGCTCGCCCGCATGATGCTCAACATGGTGGCCCCGAGCGAGGGCGCGATCCGGTTCGAGGGCGGCGACCTCAGGGCCATCCGCCGGCGCCGCGAGCGCCTTGCCTTCATGCAGAAGGTGCAGCCGATCTTCCAGAACCCGTTCGAGGCCTTCAACCCCTTGAAGCGCATCGACCGCTACCTGTTCATGACCGCGCGCCGGTTCACGGGCGCCCGGACCACCGCCGAGATCGAGGCCCGCGCCGACCGGGCGCTGGGCCAGGTCGGGCTGTCGCTCGCCGAGATCAGGCGCCGCTTCCCGCACGAGCTCTCGGGCGGCCAGCTGCAGCGGGTCGCGGTCGCCCGGGCGCTGATCCCCGGGCCCTCGCTGATCGTAGCCGACGAGCCGGTCTCGATGGTCGACGCCTCGCTCAGGATGGCGATAGTCAACCTTTTCAAGAGTTTGCGGGACGAACTTAAGGTTTCGATCGTCTACATCACCCACGATCTCGCGACCGCCTACTACATCAGCGACCGCATCATCATCATGCAGAAGGGCAAGGTCGTGGAGAGCGGCGATGCCCGCGCCGTGCTCACCGCCCCCAAGCACCCCTATTCGATCCTGCTCAAGAGCTCGGTGCTCCAGCCGGATCCCGCCGGCCGGAGCGCGCTGACGAGTGCCAGCGTCCCGCCAGATGAGCCCGGGGCCCTCGCAACCGCTTAGACGGAGACCTGCTGCCGATGCGTACCGTGACCGTGCTGCTGGACCGCGACTTCGCCATCGGGACGACCGATCGCCGGCTGTTCGGCGCCTTCGTCGAGCATCTCGGACGCTGCGTCTATGGCGGCATCTTCGAGCCCGGCCATCCGCAGGCCGACGCGCAGGGCTTCCGCAAGGACGTGCTGGCCCTGGTGCGCGAGCTGGCGCCGACGATCGTGCGCTATCCCGGCGGCAACTTCGTCTCCGGCTACAATTGGGAGGACGGCGTCGGTCCGCCGGCGCAGCGGCCGCGGCGGCTTGATCTCGCCTGGATGTCGACCGAGCCGAACACGTTCGGGACCAACGAGTTCATCGACTGGTGCAAGGCCGCGGCGGTCGAGCCGATGCTCGCGGTCAACCTCGGCACCCGCGGTCCGGACGCGGCGCGCAATCTGGTCGAGTACTGCAACCATCCCGGGCGGCACGACGCTCTCGGATCTGCGCCGCGCGCATGGTTGGGAAGCGCCGCACGAGGTCAGGTTCTGGTGCCTCGGCAACGAGATGGACGGGCCCTGGCAGATGGGCGCCAAGACGCCCCTCGAATATGGCCGGATCGCCGTCGAGGCCGCCAAGATGATGCGCCTGATCGATGCCCGGATCGAGCTCGCGGCCTGCGGCTCGTCCGGGCGCACGATGCCGACCTTCGGGGTCTGGGAGGACGTCGTGCTCGAGCATTGCTTCGAGCAGGTCGAGTACATTTCGCTGCACACCTATCTCAACGACTATGCGGGCGACGCGCCGGCGTTCCTCGCCAGCCCCGACCTCATGGACGCCTTCATCGACGAGGTCGTCGCGATCGCGGACGCGGTCGCAGCGCGCCGGCGCTCGGCCAAGCGCATCATGCTGAGCTTCGATGAGTGGAACGTCTGGTACCGCACGCGGCGCAACCGCGCCGAACGGGTCGAGAGCGGCTGGCCGATCGCGCCCAAGATCCTGGAAGAGGTCTACAGCATGCAGGACGCGCTCGTCTTCGGCGGCGCCTGCATAGCGCTCCTCAACCACGCCGACCGGGTCAAGGCCGCCTGCCTTGCCCAGCTGGTCAACGCGATCGCGCCGATCATGACCGAGACCGGCGGCCCGGCCTGGCGCCAGACGATCTTTTTTCCCTTCGCGCAGATGAGCAACCTCGGGCGCGGCCGGGTCCTGCGCGCCCAGATCGAGTGCCCGACCTACGCCGCCAGCTACTACGATCCGCGCGGCGCCGAGGACCACTCCTATCCCCTGCCCGCCGTGCCGTTTTTGAAGCTTGCGGCGGTGCACGACGAGGCGGCGGGCGGGCTGACCCTGTTCGCGCTCAACCGGAGCCTGGACGAGACCCTGCCGCTCGCGGTCACCGCCAAGGGCTTCGCCGGGCTTCGAGCTCGAGGAGGCGCTCGAGCTGCGTGACGACGATCTCCAGGCGACCAACACCCGATCGGACCCGGAGCGGATCAAGCCCCGGCCGCTGGCAGGCGTGATGCTCGAGGGCAACCGCCTGCGCGCGAGCCTGGCTCCGCTGTCCTGGAACGTCATCCGGCTCGCGGCCGCCCGCTGAGATGCAGCGCCGGCCGGAGCGCGACCGCGAACTTTAAAATTTTATTAAAACATATCATAATGCGACCCGACCTCGGACCCGCTCGCACCCGATCCTCTATACTGGCTTTTTGCGGACTGGTCAGATAGGCGGGAGCGCGACGTGTCTGAAATCACCATCCTGAGGGGGCGCTGTCCAATCTGCGGATCAACCGAGATTCGGTCGTACGTCCGCACGAAGGAACATGGTCGGTTGTTCGTCTGTGACAACCATGATCATCCTCACTGGGTGCTGTTGGACGAAGAGGTCGTGTCTTTGCGGGATCGGGCGCGCGCGCACGGTTATCAGGCCATGTTCTACTACACCCTGGACAGCAGCCATTTCCAGATCCCCGGCCGTCTCGGCTCGCTCAGCGAGGCGCCGCCGGTCGTCGTGCGTCCCTGGACGACCAGAACCTATACGCTCGACCAGGCGAGGGCCGCCGCCAAGGCGGTCCTGCTCGTGAGCGGTATCGCGGCGCCCGGTCTCGACGACATCACCCATGCGGTCGTCACGGTCATGCGAACGTTCGGACTTCTCAAAGGTGACCATCGCGACTGCGCGGCCATCATTCGCTCCGTCTACTGGGAGCTGGGTCTCGCCGACGCGGGCTGGCTGGTGGTATCGACCTCCGCAAGATGGCGTCCCCGCAAGGATGGCGCCGCACGCGCGGCCCGCTCACCGCATCGTCGCGCCTCGTGAGATGAGCTGAGGGACCTCGGAGGCCAGCACTCATCGGCGTCCGGGCCGAAGCCTCAGGCCTGGAGCTGGGCCAGGTCCTTGTACAGCTCGAGCGCCTCCGGGTTGGCGAGCGCCTCGGTGTTCTTGACCGGCCGGCCGTGGATCACGTCGCGGACCGCGAGCTCGGTGATCTTGCCCGAACGGGTGCGCGGGATGTCGGCGACCTCGACGATCCGGGCCGGCACGTGCCGGGGCGTGCAGTGCTCGCGGATCTGCTTCCTGATCTGCCGCTCGAGCGCCTCGTTCAGGGTGCGACCCTCGGCCAGGCGCACGAACAGCACGACCCGGACGTCGTCCTGCCATTCCTGGCCGACGCAGATCGCCTCCAGCACGTCCGGGATCTGCTCGACCTGGCGGTAGATCTCGGCGGTGCCGATCCTGACGCCGCCCGGATTGAGGACCGCGTCCGAGCGGCCGTAGATGATGACGCCGCCGCTGTCGGTGAGCTCGGCGAAGTCGCCGTGGCACCAGACCCCCGGAAAACGCGCGAAATAGCTGTCGTGGTAACGCTGGCCGCCCGGGTCGTTCCAGAACCGGACCGGCATGCAGGGAAACGGCCGGGTGCAGACCAGCTCACCCTTTTCGCCCCGGACGGGTTTGCCGGTGTCGTCGAAGACGTCGACCGCAAGGCCGAGGCCGCGCATCTGGATCTCGCCGCGCCGCACGGGCCCGGCCGGGTTGCCGAGCACGAAGCAGGAGACGATGTCGGTGCCGCCCGAGATCGAGGCCAGCTGCACGTCCGCCTTGACCCTCTGGTAGACGTAGTCGAAGCTCTCCGAAACCAGCGGCGAGCCGGTCGAGAGGATCGCCCGCAGCGGCCCCAGATCGTGCGTTTTCGCGGGCAGGACCCTCGCCTTCTTGCAGGCATCGATGTATTTGGCGCTGGTCCCGAACAGGTTGACCCGCTCGCGCGCGGCCAGGTCCCAGAGCACATTGCCGTCGGGGTGGAAGGGCGAGCCGTCGAACAGCACCAGGGTCTCCTCGACCGCAAGCCCGCCGACCAGCCAGTTCCACATCATCCAGCCGCAGGTCGTGGAGTAGAAGACCCGGTCGCCCGGGCGCGCATCGCAATGCAGCCGGTGCTCCTTGATGTGCTGCAACAGCGTGCCGCCGGCGCCGTGCACGATCGCTTTGGGCCTGCCGGTCGTGCCGGAGGAGTAGAGGACATAGACCGGGTGGTCGAAGGGTAGCTGCGCGAACGCGAGCGGCGGCGCATTGTTCGATGTATAGTCGGCGTAGAGCGCGGCGCCCGCGACCGGACCGGCCTCGCTGGCCGGGTCGAGGAACGGCACCAGCACCGTGCGCTGCAGGCCCGGGATGCCGGCTGCGACCGCCGCCACCTTGCTCCGGATGTCGAGCCGCTTGCCGGCGTAGGGATAGCCGTCGACCGCGATCAGCACCTTGGGCTCGATCTGGCCGAAGCGGTCGAGCACGCCTTCGACCCCGAAGTCGGGCGAGGCGGAAGACCAGATCGCGCCGAGCGCGGTCGTCGCCAGCATCGCGATGATGGTTTCCGGAATGTTCGGCAGGTAGCCCGCGACCCGGTCGCCGACGCCGACGCGATCGGCGGCGAGCGCGGCCGCAAGGCTCCTGACCTCGGCCTGCAGGGCGGCCCAGGACAGCTCGCGCCGGCGCCCGTCCTCGCCGGTGAAGATCAGGGCCGGGCTGGCATCGTCGCGCCTGAGCAGGTTCTCGGCGAAGTTGAGCCTGGCGCCCTCGAACCAGCGGGCGCCCGGCATCCGGTCGCCGTCGACCAGCACGGCCTCGGCCGCGCGGCTTGCCTTGACCGCGCCCAGGTCCCAGACCGCCTGCCAGAATTCCGCCGGGTGCTCGACCGACCATCGATGGAGCCGCTCGATCGCATCCCTGCCCTCGAAGCCCCGGGCGCGCGCCAGCCTGGCGATCTGGGTCAGGGCGGCCGCTTCGGCCGTCGGCTGCCAAAGGATCCGGTTCATGTCCGCCGTCCACGCATCGAGGGGGCGCAAGGATACCCCATGAAGCGGGCCCGACAAGGGTCGAGCGGCCTTCAGCTGCGACGCTGGCCGGCGCCGACCAGCGCCGGGTGGGCCCGCGGGGCGTCCGGGGCCAGATGCAACGTGATGCCGGCAGCCCGGATCGCATCGGCCAGCGCCGCGGGCGGCGGCGCGTCGGTGACCAGATCGTCGAGGTCGGCGAGCGGGCAGACGAGCTCGTAGCGGGCCTGCTCGAACTTGCTGCGGTCGAGCAGAAGGATCCGCCGGCGGGCCCGCTCGAGCATCACCTGCTTGACCCAGGCGGCGCCTGGCTGGACATCGGTCGGGCCCTCGGCGGTGAGGCCGCCGGCGCCGATCACCGCCTTGTCGGCGTGGAAGCGGCGCAGGAAGGCGAGCGTCTCCGGCCCGAAGGTGCCGCCCTCGCCGGCGGCGTAGTCGCCCGGGCAGAGCACGACCCGGATCGCAGGGTTGGCGGCGAGCGTGCCGGCGATGCCGAGGCTGTTGGTGACCACCGTAAGCGGCACGGGCAGGGTCGCGAGCCGGCGTGCGAAATGCCAGGTCGTCGAGCCGCAGTCGATCATCAAGACCTCGCGCGCGGCGACCAGCCCGACGGCATGGCGGGCGATCAGCTCGCGCTCCGCCGTCAGCTCGCGCTGGCGCTGGGCGAGCGCCGGCTCGACCCCGATCGCCGGCAGGGCGGCGCCGCCGTAGGTGCGGCTGACGAGGCCCCCCTCGCTCAGCGCATCGAGGTCGCGGCGCACGGTCTCGGTCGAGACGCCGAAGGCGCGGGCGAGCGCTGCGACCCGGACGGCCGGATTGGCGCGCAGCTCGGCGATGATCCGCTCGCGGCGCGCGAGCTTGCCCAGGCGCACGGCGACGCTCACCGGACCGCCAGCAGGCGGGCCGCCAGCTCGGCGAAGCCCGCCCCGCCGCGCGCCTCGGTGACCCAGGCCGGCGCGGCCGCCAGGCGGCCTTCGAAGTCGCGCACGTTGGCGACGCCGACCGAGTTCGGGAAATACCCGAACATCGGCGCATCGTTCGGGGAATCGCCGACGAACAGGGCCAGCGCGGCAGCGGCGTCCGGATCGAGGCCCAGGCGTTCGCGCAGCACGCGCAGGCTCATGCCGAGCTTGTCGTAGTCGCCGAACCAGCCGTTGACGTGGATCGAGCTGACCTTGGCCGTAGCACCCGCGGCCTCGAACAGGGCGACGATGCGCTGGACGGCCTCCTCCGGCAGGGGCGGCACGTCCTCGCGCCAGTCGATCGCGAGGTCCGCCTCCCGATAGGCCTGATCGGCGGCGATCGCGGCGCCCGGGACCGCAGCCAGGATTCTGGCACCAAGCGCGCCCAGACGCTCCCGGTCCAGGGCCCGCTCGCGGGGCGCCTTGCAGTAGCGGCGCAGCATCCGCCGCAGGGCATGATCATACGCGAAATAAAAGGCGCCGTTCTCGCCGACCACGGCACCCACCGGCCACCAGCGCGCGATCAGGTCGCACCAGCCGGCCGGCCGACCGGTCACCGGGATGACCTCGAGCCCGGCCGCCTGCAGGCGCTCGAGCGCGCCATAGGCGTGCGCGCTAAGACGGCCGTCATCGGTGAGCGTATCGTCGATGTCGCAGAGCACGACCCTGACCCGGCGTAGCGCGGCGGCCGGAAACTCGCAGAGGCGTTGCATCAGAATTTCGATCTAACGCCACGATAATGTTACAGAAAACAACTATCGGCGGCGAGATCGAGGAAGGTGTACCGGTTGCGGATCAGGCGGGCGTGGTGGACCGCTTCCCGGTAAAAGTCTTCCGGCCAGCCGAGCGCTTGCGGCGTGGTCGGCGCGCCCGCCTGCTCGAGGACCAGGCGCAGCTCTTCCGGGGATCTTTGGATCGCTCCGATCCGCGCGCGGATTTCGTCCCAACCTTCCTTGAGGCGCTGATTGAGCTGGAGCGCAGCGCCGTGATCGACGCGCTTTTTGCGGAACTCCTGCCAGCAGGAGCTCCCGAGCTCGGGGCCGAAGTGGTCAAGCAGAGCGGCCGCGTCGATCCGCGAGGGTTCGATGCGGGGCACCGGCGCGTCCAGGATTTGCGCCTGCAGGCGCGCCATGGTGAGCGTCGTGACCCCGATCTGCTCGCCGTGGAAGGCCTTCGGCCAGCCCGGATCGCCCAGCATGTCGGCGTAGTGGCTGATCAGGTGCTCGCCCTGGCTCGCGGGCTCGCTGCCGCCGCAAAGGGTCATGCCGAAGCCCGACAGCACGAGGGTCTTCACCAGGCGTGAGATCGCGTCCAGATCGCCCGTCCCGAGAGCGGGCGCCGCCGCCAGCAGCGGCCCCTCGTCCTCGGCAAGGAGCGCGAAGGGTGCTTGCCGATAGGGCCTGCCGAGCACAAGATGGGCGAGCAGCCAGTCCGCCTGCGCGGTGCAGCGACAGAGGCAGTCGCCGAGTCCCGGCCCGGATCATGCGGACCGGGGCTGCGGCCAGGACCTCGAGGTCGAGGAACACGCCCGCCGCCGCCTGGGCGGCGAGCGAGCGCTTGTGGCCTTCGATGGTGATCGCGGCATTGACCGAGGTGTAGCCATTCATCGAGGGGGCGGTCGCGAACACGGCAAACGGCACGCCCGCCTGCGCGGACGCGTATTTGCACAAGTCGTTGATCGTGCCCGAGCCGACCGCGATCAAGGCGCTCGCCTCGGCGGTGGCCTTGCGCAGCCGGTCGACGGTCTCGAGGTCGGGCTCGGCACGCTCGGGCAGGACGACGCTCTGGACCGCCGCGATCCGGCCCAGCGCCTGCTCGACCCGCCGCCCCAGCACCGCCCGCGTGGTCGGGTCGCTCACGACCGCGAGCCGCTGGCCGAGGTCCAGGGCGCCGACCAGATCGGCCTCGCGGCCGCCAAGGCTGGCCTCGATCGCGACGGTCCCGATCGGCGCGCTGAGCGGCTGGCCGTCGTCCGGATCGCGGAACTCGCCGGCCAGAAGCCGGCCCAGGGTGTCCAGAGCCATCACGCCTCCTTGAACATCGGTCGCAGGCTCGAGAAGAGCTTGCGGTAGGCGCCGTAGGCGGCGTCATAGGCAGGCTTTCGTGCCGGGTCCGGCTCGATTGTCCTCGCCTTGCCCGCGACCAGCCGGGCCGCCGCCCTGAGCGACGGCTGCACGCCCGCGGCCACCGCCGCGAGCATCGCGGCGCCGATCGGCGAGGTGTCGACGATCTGCGGCAGGGCGACCGGAAGAGCGGTCAGGTCGGCGCGGCTCTGCGCCCAGAGCGCGCTCCTGGCGCCGCCCCCGAGCAGCAGGATCGCCTCGATCGCGACGCCCATCGCGAGGAGCCGCTCGAGCACGTCGCGCATGGCGAAGGCGCAGCCTTCCAGGACCGCGCGCGCCAGATGCGCCGTGCCGTGGGCGGCACTCAGGCCGTAGAAGCAGCCGCGCGCCGAGGCGATCCATTCGGGTGCCATGGCGCCCGAGAGCGCGGGCAGGAACGTCACCCCCGCGCTGCCGGCCGGCACGCTCGCGGCCAGAGCATCGAGCTCGTGGACGTCGCGCAGGCGAAATGTCTCGATGAACCAGGCGAGCGCGCCCCCCGAGAGCCAGCCCGGGTTCTCGATGAAGAAGCGGCCGCCCGGATAGCCGTGGGTCTCGACCAGGCTCAAAGGGTCGATCGCCGGCAGGTCATGGAGCGCGCCCACGACCTCGGCGGTGCCGAGCGCGCAGGCGAGCTTGCCGGGTTCGACCAGGCCGGCGCCGAGCGGGTTCGAAAAATCGTCGCCGGTGCCGACCGCGACCGGCAGCCCTGCCGCCAGGCCGGCGAGCGCCGCTCCCCGCGCATGCAGCTTGCCCGCGCCATCGAAGGCCTCGGCGATGGCCGGCAGCTCGTCGGCCCGCAGCTCGAACAGCTCGAGCAGGCCGGCATCGAAGCTGCGCCCCGCGAGGTCGTAGACCATCGTGGTCGAGGCGAGGCCATGGTCGAAGACGGGCTCGCCCGTCAGCTGTGCGACGAGGTAAGAGACCGGCTGATGGAAGCGGCGGATGCGGGCCCGCGCGGGCAGATGGCGCTTCAGCCAGCGGGCCTTGGCCGCCATGTGGGTGGCATCGAGCACGACCCCGGTCGTTGCTCGAATCCGCTCGGCCGGGATGCCCGAGATCTCGGCCTCGGCGCGGCGGTCCATCCAGATGATGCAGGGGCCGAGCGCCCGGCCGTCGCGATCGAGCGCGATGCAGCCGTCGAGCTGGCCACAGATGCCGAGGGCCTGGACCGCATCGGGCGCGCAACCGGCCGCCCCGAGGGCGCGCGCGATCGCCGGCCCCAGCGCCCGCTCCCAGAGCTGCGGGTCCTGCTCGGCCCAGCCCGGGCGCGGGAAGGATGGCCGGTAGGCGATCGCCGCCTGGCCCCGCGGCCGCAGCTCGGCGTCGGTCACGACGGCCTTCAGGCTCTGGGTCCCGATGTCGACCCCGACGATCATGCCGAGCCGTCGCAGGCCGCGAGGACGTCGCGCAGCTGCGATACCAGCGCGCCCTTGCGCGGCGAGAAGGCGCCGTTGAAGACCGCCGAACCGATCGTGAAGGCGTCGGCACCGGCCTCGGCCAGCGCCCGGATGCGTGCCGGCCGGTCGACGCTGCCGGCCACGATCAGGACGCCCTGGCCGACGGCTTGCCGCGCGGCGCGCACGAGCTCGAGCGGCTCCGCTTCGGTGGCCCGGTAGGCGAGCAGGTCGACGCCCGCGCACCCCTTGCGCATGAAGGCCGCGCAATCCGCCGCGATCGCCTCGGGCCGGCCGCCGAGCACGGTCGGATGGCCGCGCGGCGCTCCGGGGAAGGGGTAGTAGCGGACGTCCGTGCCTTCGAGCATCGCCAGCACGGCGTCGGGGTCGGTGCCGCCGAGCAGCCGGTCGACGCCGATGTCGGCCGCGGTCCGGGCCGAGGCGAGGCAGGCCTCGGGCGTGGTGCTGACCACCTCGAGATAGCTGGTGCGCCCCTCTGCCTTGATCCGCCGGTTCAGCTCGCGCAACAGGCCGGGCTCGACCCCCAGGTCCTTGAACCCTATGTGACGGAGGCCGAGCGGTCGGATGGCGTCGAGCACCTCGAGCGCATCCTCGACCGTCTGGTCGTCGCGGGTCAGCATGAAGATGAAGTCGATCGGCAAAGGGGCCACGCTCCCCGGCGGTTGCGGTTGGAGTATGCCAACAAGATTGTGGCAAGTACCACAAGAATCTTGGCATTCCCCAAGTCCGCATGCTAGCAGTGGCGTTCAGGATCGGCGGCCGGAACGGGAGGCAGCGATGTCGAGGAATGCAACGGGGGCACGCGGGCTCGGGCTGGCGCTCGGCGTCGGCGTCTGGGTCGGGAGCGCTCTGATCGGGCTCGGCGCGGCCGCTCCGGCAGCGGCCTGGAGTTCTCGAGGAGGCCGCAGCCCCCTACAAGGGCGTCACGATCCGCGCGATCGGCGAGGCGCTGCCGCCGCTCGAGGCGATGGACGCTATGAAGCACGAGTTCGAGGAGAAGACCGGCATCAACGTCGTGATCGAGATGTACGAGCACTCCGAAGCGGTCAACAAGGTGATGCTCGACCTCAATTCCAAGCGCGGCCGCTACGATTTCATCCTGCAGCCGCACCGCGAGCTCGGCCGCTTCGTCGAGAACGGCCATCTGGTGCCGCTTGCCAAGTTCATGGACGATCCGAAGCTGCGCAACCCGGACTTCAAGCCCGAGCAGGTGCTCTACGACCGCCTGTGGCACGAGATCTCGTGGTACGACGGCCAGATGTACGGCTTTCCGTTCACCGCGCTGACCATGTACATGTGGTATCGCAAAGACCTGGCTGAGGATCCCAAGGAGAAGGAAGGCTTCAAGGCCAAATACGGCTACGAGCTCCAGCCGGCGAAGACCTGGGACCAGTACCGCGACCTCGCCGAGTGGTTCACCCGCCCCGAGGCCGGGTTCTACGGCACGGCCCTTCAGGGCAAACGGCACGAGGCGCTGTGGTACGAGTGGCTGAACTTCCTCTACAGCTTCGGCGGCGACATGATGGACGTGCGCACCGGCAGCGAGTGCGGCCCGATCATCGTCAACAGCCCGGAGGCGGTCGCGTCCCTCGAGTATTACAAGAGCCTGATGAAGTATTCGCCGCCCGACACGCTCAATTACTTCTGGGACGACGTCATGGCGCTGATGCAGCAGAGCAAGGTGTTCGAGCTGATCATGTGGAACGATGCGACCTATGCGGTCGCGCAGGACACCGCGGTGAGCCAGGTGGTCGGCAAGATGGGCTTCGACCTCGTGCCCCAGGGCAAAGGCGGCAAGGTCGGCCAGGTCGAGGGCTGGACCTATCTGATCCCGGCCTATGCCAAGAACCAGGAGGCGGCGTTCCTGTTCATCCAGTGGATGATGGAGTTCCCGCAGCAGCTGCAGCAGCACCTGAACGGCGGCGCCTCGGCGCGGCCCGACGTCTACGCCGATCCCGAGGTCCAAAAGCTCCCCTATGCCAAGGCCTCGATGCAGACCAACGAGGTCGCGATTCCGAAGCCGACGATCCCGGCGTCGCCGCAGATCACCGACATCCTGGTGCGCGAGCTCAGCTCCTATCTGGCCGGCGACAAGGAGGCCAAGCCCGCCCTGGACACGGCGGCGCTCGAGATGCACGAGCTGCTCGGCGACTGCGCCCCGCTGCGCTACCCGGTCCAGTAGAAAGGCGCCGCCGGCGCCCGCCGATCGGCGGCTGGCGGCCGGGCCATTGCTGCGTCGGGGCTAAGGGGTCTTGGCCGGATAGTCGCAGAGGTCGCGGACCACGCATTGCGGGCATTTGGGCCTGCGCGCGACGCACACGTAGCGGCCGTGCAGGATCAACCAATGGTGGGCGTGGCGCGCGTATCTCTTCGGCACCCTCGCCTCGAGCCCGCGCTCGACCTCGATCGGCGTCTTGCCGGGGGCAAGGCCGGTCCGGTTGGCGACCCGGAAGACGTGGGTGTCGACCGCGATGGTGGGCTGGCCGAAAGCGGAGTTGAGGACCACGTTCGCGGTCTTGCGGCCGACACCGGGCAGCTTTTCCAGCGCCAGGCGATCGCCCGGCACCCGGCCGCCGTGCTCCGCGATCAGCGCCCCGCTCATGGCGATGATCGCCTTGGTCTTGTTGTTGAAGAGCCCGATGGTCTTGATGTAAGGGCGCAGCCCGTCCTCGCCGAGGGCCAGCATTTTTGCCGGGCTGTCGGCGACCTTGAACAGCTCCCGGGTCGCCTTGTTGACGCCGGCATCGGTCGCCTGCGCCGAGAGGATCACCGCGACCAGGAGCGTATAGGGATCGGCGTAGGTGAGCTCGGTCGCAGGCGCCGGATCGAGCGCTGCGAGCCTTCCGAAGAACTGGCTCACCTGGCGCGGCGTCATCGGTGGTGCCCGGGCCAAAGGCGCCATCTGCTCGCTGGCGCGCCTTCGCAGGGCGCTCTATATCTGGGCCCATGACCCACGCCAGCCTGGCCGCCGTCCCGCCACCGGAGTTGCCGGCGGCGCCCGCCTTCGATGCGATCCTCTACCCGCATCGCTCGCTGCCGCCGCTCGGCTTCGCGCTCCTGATGAGTGCTGTGGTCGCGCTCAGCGCCGCGATCGGCGCGGGTTTCGTCTTGATCGGCGCCTGGCCCGTGACCGGCTTCTTCGGCCTCGACGTGCTGCTCTTGTTCCTCGCGTTCCGCTGGAACTACCGGCAGGGCCGGCGCGCCGAGCTGATCCGGCTCGACCGGGAGGGCCTCAGCGTGCGCCGGATCGAGCCCGACGGCCGCCAGCGCGAATGGCGCTTCGAGCCCTACTGGGTGCGGGTCGGCTTCGACGATCCGCCGCGCTACGACAGCCAGCTGGTGCTGAGCTCGCACGGCGCCCATCTGGTGCTCGGCGCCTTTTTGACCGTGGCCGAGCGGCTCGAGGTCGCGAGGGCGCTCAAGGTCGCGCTGCGGGCGCATCGGAGCGTCTGAGCGCGCTACTTCAACCGGTCCTTGAGCGCATCGAGGCCGGCCTGATAGATGCCCGTGATCACCTCGACCGCCTTGTCGTCGGGCGCGCCCTTGGCCGCGAACTCGCCGCTCCAGGTGATCATCGAGCCGCCGCCCATGCCCATGACCGCGAGCGTCGAGGTGTAGTCGCTGACCGGCAGCGGGCTGTCGACGATGACATAGGTGTAGGACATGCCCTCGTCGGAATACTGGACGCGCTTTTCGACCAGGACGCCGCCGTCGACCGTCGTCAGCTTGCGCATCTCGGCGCCGTTCTGCTTGCTCTCGGCGCATTTCCCGACCACCGGATGCCAGTCGGCGATCGAGCAGAAGCCGCCGATCATCTCCCAGACCTTCTCGGGCGGCGCTGCGACCTCGACCGACTGGCTGACTTCGAGCGCCGCGGCCGGGGTCGTCAGGAGGACCGCGGCGAGCAGGACGGTGGTCGATCGGATGGTCGGCATGCGGGCTCCCTCGTGGGTTCGATCGGGCGCTGGCGCGGGTGCGCTGCCCTGTTCATTGGCTCTGACCGAGTATGCCCGAGCTGGCGCCAGGATCAATCGCGCTGAACGCCGGTGCCGGTCCCGGCGGGCGCCACCCTAGGCCGGGGTGAGGCGAATGCCCGGGCATCAGACCTGCCGCTGGCATGCCAGGGGCCGGCTCGAGGCGATCCTCGCGATCGCCGATCTGCCAGCCGAGGTGGCCTCGGGCCTGCTGCCGCCCGGCCTCGAGCTGCTGCCCCGGAACCCGATGCCGACAGGACGCCACCCACTGATTTTGCTGTTCGGCGAGCACCGTGGCGTCGGTCTCGGGCACTTGCCGTTCGGCCTTTGCTATCTCGAGCTGGCGATCGCCCTGCCGTTCGTGCGGCCGCGGAACGGGCCGCCCGGGCCCTTTTGCCATCTGCCGGGCCTCTGGCTCGACCGGCGGCTGCCGACGCTGCTCGGCCGCTGGCTCTACGGCTTTGCCAAGCGCCGCGCGACGATCCGGCGGGCGGCGGGCGGCTTCGCGGTCGCCCGCCGGTCGGATGGCACGCCGCTCTTCACGGCGCGCACCCGGCCGCTCGCCGAAGAGGTGAGCCTCGAACCGGTCCGCGAGCTGTGCGAGCAGCCCCTGATCAGCGGCGGCCGCGGTGATCGCTGGCGCTATGCGCGCTTCGACTTCGGCTTCGAGCGGGCGAGGCTGCAAGCGGTCGAGGCCGAAATCATGGCCCATCCGGGGCTGTGCGCAGGGCTGCCGGCCGGTCCGATCCGGGTCAGGAACGCCTGTCGCCTCGAGACCGTCTGGACGCTCGGCCCGCTTCGGCCGCAGGGCCGCGTCAGTGGTTGCGCCGGGGCTCGCCCAGATCCCAGAACAGGCCCGTCATGATCAGGAGGCCCTCGCGCAGGATCGCCGGCAGCGCGTGCTCGTTCGGCGCGTGCTGGCCGCAGCCGCGGTAGGAATGCGGGACCCAGATGGTCGGCAGGCCCAGGACCTCGGCGAAGCAGTCGTTGGGCAGCGAGCCGCCGAGGTTCGGCAGCACGACCGGCGGCTGGCCCGTGGTGCGCTCGATCGAGCGCCTCGCGAAGGCAACCCAGCTGTGCTCCGGATCGGTGCGGGTCGCGCGCATGATCGGGGCCGCGCCCGGCCGGACTTCGACCGCCGCCAGACCGGCGCCATCGAGCGCCGCGCGGATCGCCGGCAGGAACTCCTCGGGATTGCTGTCGACCGTGAAGCGGATCTGGCAGTGGGCCGATGCGCGAGGCGGGATGGCGTTGACCGGATTGTCGGGGTTGCCGGCGGTCCAGGCCAGGACCTCGAAGCTGTTCCAGCCGAACACCTTCTCGGCCGGCGTCAGCCCGGGCTCGCCCCATTCGGGATCGATCGCGGGCTCCCCTGGTGCTGCGGTCATGGGCAGATCGGCGAGCGACCGCTTGATCGCGGCCGGCAGCGCCCGCGGCTTCAGCTCCGGGATCCGGATCGCGCCCGTCTCGGTGACGATGGTCGCGACCGCATGCGCGAGGATGATCGCGGGGTTGGCCAAAAGGCCGCCCCAATTGCCCGAATGCTGCCCCGACGCCCGCAGATCGACCACCAGATCGAAGTTGAGGGCGCCGCGGCTGCCGAGGAAGATGGTCGGCTGGTCGGGCTCGAGCCGGGGGCCGTCGGAGGCCAGCAGCAGATCGGCGGCGAGCTGCGCCTGATGGTTCTCACAGATCTCGCGCAGCCCCGGCGAGCCGATCTCCTCGCTGGTCTCGATCAGCACCTTGGCATTGAAGCCGAGACGCTCGCGCTCGGCGATGACGAGGCTCAAAGCGGCCAGATTGATCGCGTGCTGGCCCTTGTTGTCGGCGACCCCGCGGCCATAGATCCGGCCTGCCCGCTCGCAGAGCTCCCAAGGCAGAGAGGCCGTCGTCCCAGGCGTTCTCAAGGCCGCGGACCACGTCGCCATGGCCATAGACCAGCACGGTCGGCAGATCGGGATCCTCGATCCGCTCGGCCAGCAGCAATGGGCCGCCGGGCGCCGGATTGACCAGCACCTGGCAGACGAAGCCCATGTGCTCGAGCGCCGGCCGCAGGTGGTCGGTCAGATAGGCCGCGAGATAGGGGGCGCCCTGCGCCGTCTGGCTCTCGCTCGGCACCCCGACCAGGCGTGCGAGCTCGGCCAGGAAGGCGCCGCCGTCGTAGTGGCGGGCAGCGCGGGCCAGGGCGGCTTGACGGCTCATGGCTGGGCTCGACGGCTCATCGCTGGAGGGCTCGCGCGGGCCGACGGCGGCGCGCAGACACCGGACGGCGGCATGCAACAGATACCTTAGCTCGCCGGGATGACAAGCGCATTACGGGATCGTTACATCGCGTCAACGAAACCTATGGGTGGCGGCATCGGATCAGGGCTCAGATGCCGAATTCCACCCAGAGCGGGTAGTGATCGGAGATCCTCCAGGAGATCGAGGTCTTCGAGAGACCGCTGCCTCGATAGAAGAAGGGCAGAAAGTCGAAGCCGCCGGCGTTCACGAAGGTGAGATCGATGAGCTCGTCGCGGGCGCTCTCGAACCAGGCGATCTGATCGTAGAACTTGTCGGTGTCGCCGGCCGCGGGGTCGGAGAACAGGGTGCGCGGCACCATGTGCAGCCCCTCGGGGACGACGAGGCCGGTCGACGTGAAGGCCTGCCAGAGCGGGCTGCCGCTGCGATCGATGTTGAAATCGCCGAGCACCAGCAGATTGTGATGCCAGCGGTAGGTCTGCGCCGCCCAGGACGCCATCCATTGCGCGATGCCGGCGAGCTCCGGCACCCGGCCGGCGGCGGACGTGCCGAAATCGATGTGGGCGGTGAGCAGGATGAAGGTCGCACCCGAGGCGGTGACGAAGCTGGCCGCATAGGGCGTGCGAACGAACTGCCGGCGCAGCGCCGCATCGGCCTGCTCGCCCGCGATCCATTCCGGCGGCACGACCACCTCGCACGCGAGCCCCGAGGGTTTGAGCCGGCGGCGATCGAACAGGAAGGCCAGGCGCTCGTCGTTGCCGGCGCTGCCGCGGGTGACGTCGGTCATCAGGAACCCCCAGTCGTCGCCCAGGAAGTTGATCATGTCGCGCAGCGCCCGCAGATCGCCCTTGACCTCCTGCAGGGCGATCACGTCGAACCGCTGCACGATCTCGATGATCGCGCGCAGCCCGTGCAGCTCCCGCTTCGGGCTGTCGGCGGCAGCGGCGGCCCATTTGCGGGTCAGCGAGCCGAACGCCCGCAGGTTCCAGGTCGCGATCAAGAGGTTGGCGGCGCCCTTGGCCGGGATCTGCTGGTCGAGACCGGCCCGCGCCGCCGCCAATTCGGCGGCAATCGCTGGAGGCGGTTGATCGGCGATGCTATCCATGATCAAGGTCCTTGGGCTCCGAAACCGCCGGTAGCGTAGCCGCCCGCCTCATTTCCTACCAGACGCGATGGCGGCCGGGCCCGGGCCTGGAGACTCATGCCGGGAGGCGAGCGTGGCGACATTCGAGGTGCGGGGCTTCAACCATACCGGCGTGATCGTAACCGACCTCGAGCGGGCGATCGGCTTCTTTCGCGATCTGCTGGGGTTCGAGGTCCTGGCGCGCGGCCCGCGCGATCCGGCGCTGATCGGGCGCATGACCGGACTGCCGCGGCCGCGAGGTCGAGATCGCCTACCTGCAGGGGCCCGGGCACCGGGTCGAGCTGATCCGCTATGCGACCGACGGCATCCGCGGCTTCGATCAGCCGAAGGTCTACGACGACGGCAGCGCCCACATCGCGCTCGACGTCGACGACGCCGAGGCGGCGGTTCAGGCCGCGGCCGCCCATGGCGTCCTGCCGGTCGGCGAGATCATCGCGATCGACGCCGGGCCGAACCGCGGGCGCAAGGTGGTCTACCTCGCGAGCGCCTACGGCCTCCTGATCGAGTTCATCGAGGCGCCTGCCTGAGGCGGTCCGCCAGATGCCCCGGATCATCGACCTCTCGATGCCGGTTGCGGACCATTTCCGCTGGCCGGTCGAGCGCCGCCTGACCAGCGATTTCGCCAGGGGCGATCTGTTCCAGGTGACCTGGCAGGGCTTCGCGGTCCACGGCTTCACCCACATGGACAGCCCGCGCCACTTCTTCCAAGATGGCCTGACCACGAGCGAGATCCCGCTCGAGACCACGGTCGGCGAGGCGGCGGTCGTCGACCTCGCGCCGGTCCGGCCCAACGAGGCGATCACCGCCGAGCGCCTGGCCGCCGCCGGCCATGTCGAGGCGGGCGACATCGTCGTGATCAAGAGCTGCTGGGAGCAGCAGAGATCGCCCGCGACGCCGGAGTTCTGGACCGAGGCGCCTTACCTCGAGCGCGCCGCGGCCGAGTGGCTGCTGGCGCGAAAGCCCCGGGCGGTTGCCTTCGACTTCCCGCAGGACTACACGATCCGGCTCCTGCTCAAGGGCGAAATCCGGCCGGTCGCCGAGCACGTGACCCACGACGTCCTGCTCCGGAACGGCGTGATCCTGATCGAGTATCTCTCGAACACCGTGGCCTTGACCTCGCCTCGGACTTTCCTTTGCTGCCTGCCGCTCAAGCTGCCCGATGCCGACGGCGCGCCCGCCCGCGTGATCGCGCTCGACCCGGACTGAGAGGCGCTCAGTCGAGGGTTTCGCGGTAGCGGTTGAGGGCGATCGCGCCGCGCGGCGAGCATGAACAGCGCGATCGGCCAGAGCTCGGGCGTGATCTCCGCCCAGCCGTTGCCCTTGAGCAGGATGCCGCGCACGATCCGCAGGAAATGGGTCAGCGGGAAGACCGAGCCCAGGAGCTGCGCCCACTCGCGGCATGCCGCGGAACGGGAACAGGAAGCCGGACAACAGGAGCGAGGGCAGGAAGAAGAAGAAGGTCATCTGCATCGCCTGCAGCTGGTTCTCGGCCAGCGTCGAGAAGGTGAAGCCGACGGCGAGATTGGCGGCGATGAACAGGATGATCGCGAGCGACAGCAAGCCCAGGCTGCCCTGACACCGGCACGCCGAACAGCAGCCGGCCGGCGAGCAGGATGACCGCGACCTGGAAGTAGCCGACGACGACGAAGGGCACGATCTTGCCGAGCATGACCTCGAACGGCCGGACCGGCATCGAGAGCAGGTTCTCCATCGTGCCGCGCTCGCGCTCGCGGGTGACCGCGATCGCGGTCATCATGACCATGGTCATGGTCAGGATGGTGCCGATCAGGCCCGGGACGATGTTGTACTCGGTCGCCCCTTCGGGGTTGTAGCGGCGGTGGACGCGCAGATCGAAAGCGGGCGCGCCGGTCGCGAGCGAGGCGAGCGGCCCCTTGAGGTCGTGGGCGAGCGCGGTGCGATTGAGCGCGGCAAGCGCTGCCAGCGCATTGCCGGTCGCGACCGGATCGGTGGCATCGGCCTCGACCAGGACCGCCGGACGGTGGCCGCGCAACAGCTCGCGCGCGAAGTCCGCAGGAATGCTGAGCACGAACTGGACCTCGCCCCGCGCCAGGAGCTCGGCCGCCTCGGCCTCGCTCGCCGACCTGGCGTGTGACCTCGAAATAGCCCGAGTTCTCGAGCGCCTGCACCAGGCTGCGGGCGAACACGCTGCGATCGGCGAGCAACAGCGCGGTCGGCAGATGCTTGGGGTCGGTGTTGATCGCGTAGCCGAACAGGGTGAGCTGGATCAGCGGCACGCCGATCAGCATCGCGAAGGTCAGGCGATCGCGCCGCATCTGGATGAATTCTTTGATCAGGACCGCCCGTAAAGCGGCGCCAGGACAAGCGCTGACGGGCTCATGACACGGTCACCCCGGCTTGCTGCAGGGTATGGATGAACACGTCTTCGAGGCTGGGCCTGGTCTCGGTCCAACGGAACCGCGGATCGGCGCGGAAGGGCGCGAGGCTGCGCTCGAGCAGCGCCCCGATCGGTGCCGCTGACGTGCAGCGGAGGCACCGAAAGCCGCGGTCATCTCGACCCCCGGCCGAGCGCGCAGCTCGGCCGCGAGCGCCTCCAGATCCGGGCCCGCGACCTCGAAGGTGGTGAGACCGGAGCGCTCGAGCACCTGGTCGACCGCGCCGTGCACCAGAAGCTGGCCGCCGGCCAGATAGCCTACCTCGTGGCAGCGCTCGGCCTCGTCCATGTAGTGGGTGCTGACCAGCACGGTCATGCCGTCGCGGGCAAGCTCGTGGATCTGGTCCCAGAACTCGCGTCGGGCCTTGGGATCGACGCCGGCAGTCGGCTCGTCGAGCAGCAGCAGACGGGGGCTGTGCAGCAGGCAGGCGGCGAGCGCCAGGCGCTGCTTCCAGCCGCCCGAGAGCTGGCCCGCGAGCTGGCGCGGCGCGCTCGGCGAGGCCGAGCCGCTCGAGGCGTCGTGGCGACCGTCCGCCTCGGCCTCCGGGACGCCGTAGAGGCGGGCGACGAAGTCGAGGTTCTCGCGGATGCTGAGGTCCTCGTAGAGGCCGAAGCGCTGGGGCATGTAGCCGACCTCGCGCTTGATCTGCGCACTCTCGGCGATGATGTCGTAGCCGAGGCACCGGCCGCGTGCCGGCATCGGGCGTCAGAAGGCCGCAGAGCATGCGGATGGTCGTGGTCTTGCCGCTGCCGTTCGGCCCGAGGAAGCCGAAGATGTGGCCGCGCGGGCACGTCGATCGAGAAGTCGTCGATCACCTGCCGGCCGCCCAGCGACTTGGAGAGGCCCTCGACGCTGATCGCGAGCTCGGCCGGGTCCATGGCGGCAGGGCCTCAGCTCGTGGGCGCGGGCGGGAGGGTCACGTCGACCGGCTGGCCCGGCCGGAGCGCGTCCGGCGCGCGGGGCTTCGCCTCGACCAGATAGACGAGCTTGGCCCGCATCTCGCGGCTGTAGATCACGGGCGGCGTGTACTCGGCGTCCGGCGAGATGAAGCTGATCACGGCCGCGAAGGTTGGGCGCGCAGGCGTCGCAGCGCACCTGCACTTCGTCGCCGACTGGCGATCGCGCCGAGCCGCGGCTCGGGCACGAAGAAGCGGATCTTGACGTTCGCGGGCGGCAGGAGCTGGACCACGGGCGCGCCCGCGCGTCACCCACTCGCCCGGCCGATAGAGCGTGTCGACCACGAGGGCGGCCTGCGGCGCCGCCTGCGCGCAGCTGCATCGAGGCGCCAGTCGGCCTGAGCGAGCTGCGCCTTGGCGGCGGCCACGGCCGCCTCGGCGGCCTCGATCTCGTCGGCGCGCGCGCCGAGTTGCGCGGTCTCGCAGCTCGGCCTCCAGCTCGGCGACCCGGGCCGTGTCGCGCTCATGCGCGGCGCTGCGCCTCGTCGAGCGCCTCGCGGCTCGCGACGTGGGTCGCGACCAGGTGCTCCTGGCGCCTGAGCTCGGCCGCGGAGAGCTGGAGCATGGCGTTCGCCTGGCGCGAGCTGCGCCTGGACCGCGTCGATCTCGGACGGGCGCTTGCCTTTCCGAGGTTGGCGAGGTTGGCCTCGGCCTGCGCGAGGCGAGCGGCGGCATCGTTGCGGGCCGGCTGCTCGCTGGCGGGATCGAGCTGGAACAGCGGCGCGCCGGCCGGCGACCTTCGCACCGCGCGCGACCTCCAGGGTCTGGAGCCGGCCGGCGACCGGCGAGGCGACGTAGACGTACTCGCCCTCGACGTAGCCCTGGACCTGGAGCGGCCCGCCGCCGCCAAGCCCCATGGCAGCGGCCAGCGCAACCAGGGCGCCGCCGAGCCAGTCGAACAGATTTTGCAGCCAGCTCATCGCCGCACCTCGAGACCGCGCAGGAGCAGGTCGAGATGAGCGCGGACCAGGGCCTGCACGTCCAGCGGTCCGGCGTCGTCGTGCGGCTCGAGCGAGCTCTTCCAGAGCGCCGCGATCAGCATCGGCGCGATCACGCAGAAGACCGCGTGGTCGACGTCGACCTTACGGAACTCGCCGCGGGCGATCCCGCGGCGCAGGATCGTCGCCGATCAGCCCGAGGCCGCGCTGCACGACCTCGGCGAGGTAGAAGCGTGCGAGGTCCGGGAAATTGCCGGCCTCGGCGATCACGAGCTTCGGGATCGCGCCGACCCGGGAATTGATGACGCCCGCGATGGTCGCCAGCAGCCGCTCGAGCAGCAAGGCGCTGGGGCCTTCGAAGGTGGCGGCGAGCGCCTCGATCCGGGCGAGGTTGGGCAGCAGCGCCTGGCGGACGACTGCCTTGAACAGCTCCTCCTTGCCGTCGAAGTAGAGGTAGAGCGTGCCCTTGCTGATGCCGGCGCGGGCGGCGACGTCCTCGATCCGGGTGGCGGCGAAGCCGCGCGCGGCGAAGCTTTCGAGCGCCGCACTCAGGATCTCCTCGGGCCGGGCCTCCTTGCGGCGACGCCGAGGGGTCGGCAGCTTCTCGTCCATGACCACTGCGCTGTTAGTGACTGACCATACGGTCAGCTGGTGCGCCGAGCGGCCTTGCAAGAGGTCGACCGGCAGCGCGGAGTGTGAACTAATTCATATCCGGGCGGACCGAGATATGCCAGCCTGCACTCGCAGTAGCTGGAGCAAGGTCATGACCGCCGCAGCGATCGTCCTCCGGAATCTTGAGAATCCGGCCGGGACCAGGGCCGCGCCCGGCCGCTCGCATGGCTGCGATCGGGGCAGGCGGGCAAGCTCGAAGATCGGATCCCGAGGCTCGCCACCCGGGTCGGCGAGCCTGCCCGCCCCATCCCTCAGATGAGCGCCGCTTCGGGTCCGGATATGCCCGGCGTCTCAGCCCTCGAGAACGAGCCTGCCCTGCCCCGGCCGGTCGCGGTCCTCGACCAGGCGGTGCGCGAGGCTAAGCTCGCGCAGGCCATCACCGCCGAGCGGCCCGGCGGTCAGGACGCGCGCCCGGCGGAGCCTGGCGCGCAGCAGGCGTGCAGCGTGCAAAGGCTCAGCCCCGAGGAAGTGGCCGAGCTTCCCGGCGGCAGCCGGTGGCGGGAGCGCCACGCGGACGCGCTGGCGGCGAGCCCGCCCGTGGCGACGGTGCTTCGCGGCCCCGGCGGCCTCGGGGCGCTCGGGCGACTGGCAGCCGAGCACAGGCCATTGTGGGCGCTCTGGCGCGCGCTCGTCGCCGGCTGCCGGGAGGCCCGCCTGCGCCTGAAAGCTCCGGCCGACGCCCGCAAGCCGGCGAGCGGGGACGCGCCGAGCGCGACCGGCCATTGCCCGCCCGCGCAGACCGCCGGCCTGGCCGGCGGTCCGCCGCCAACCCGCTCAAGACCGACGGCTGCTGATCGATCAGAGGATCTGCGGGCCGTAGAGGAGGTCGGGGAGCAAGGTGGAGATAAACGGGACGTAGGTCACGAGGATCAGGAACAGCAGCAGGATCCCGAGCCAGGGCAGCGCCGCCTTGACCACTTCGAGGATCGACATCCCGGTGATGCCCGAGGTCACGAACAGGTTGAGCCCGACCGGCGGCGTGATCATGCCGATCTCCATGTTCACGACCATGATGATGCCGAGGTGGATCGGGTCGATGTGCAGTTGAAGGGCGATCGGGAACAGGATCGGCGCCATGATCAGAAGGATCGCCGACGGCTCCATGAAGTTGCCGGCGATCAGCAGCAGGATGTTGACGACGATCAGGAAGGCCCAGGACGGCATGCCGGCGCTCACGATCGCCTCGGTGATCGCGTGCGGGATGCGCTCGGTGGTCAGCACATGGGCGAACAGCATCGCATTCGCGATGATGAACATCAGCATGATCGTGGTCCGCCCGGCCTCGACCATGACGTGGCGGGTATCGGGGTGGACGAGCGCATAGGGCAGGTAGATGCCCCCCCGGACCAGGCCCTGGATCAGGCTGTCGCCCGTCTTGCCCTTGAGCGGCCCCATGTCGCGATAGACGAACACCGCGATCAGGAAGGCGTAGATCGCGGCGACCGCGGCCGCCTCGGTCGGCGTGAACACGCCGCCGTAGATCCCGCCCATGATCAGGACGATCAGGAGCAGCCCCCAGATCGCCTCGCGCCCGGCCGCCAGGATCTCGCGCCAGGTCGAGCGCGGCTGCCGGGGCAGGTCGGTGACCCTGGCCGCGATGTAGATGCCGACCATCAGCATGAGCCCGGCGACGATGCCCGGGATCACGCCGGCGAGGAACAGGCGGCCGACCGAGGAGTCGGTCGCGGCGGCGTAGACCACCATGACGATCGAGGGCGGGATCAGGATGCCGAGCGTGCCGGCGTTGCAGATCACGCCGGCGGCGAACGCCTTGGAGTAGCCGGCGCCGACCATGCCTGCGATCACGATCGAGCCGATCGCGACGACGGTGGCGGGCGAACTGCCCGAGACCGCGGCGAACAGCATGCAGGCGAGCACGCTCGCCATCGCGAGGCCGCCGCGCAGATGGCCGACGCAGGCGAGGGCAAAGCGGATGAGCCGCCTCGCGACCCCGCCGGTCGAGAGGAAGGTGGACGACAGGATGAAGAACGGGATCGCGAGCAGCGTATAGTGCTGCATCGTCTCGAACAGCTTGAGCGAGAGCGACGCCAGCGAATCGTGCGAGAACAAGAGGATCGAGGTGACGCTCGAGAGGCCGAGCGCGATCGCGATCGGCGCCCCGATCAGGAGCAGGCCGAACAGCATCACGAACAGGAAGGCGATCGTCATCGCAGGACGAACAGGAAGGCGATCGTCATCGCGGGCGCCCGGGAGGGTCCGGCGGCGGCACCTCCGCCAGGCCGTCGAGGTGCTGGCGCATGCTGTCGGCGGCTTCGTCGCCGAGCAGAAGCCCGCTCTGCTGCCGGGTCCAGATCTGCCAGCCGACCTGGGCCAGGCGCAGGAACAGGAGTGCGAGGCCGACCGGCAGGATCACCATCGGGACCCACTGCGGGATCGGCAGGTCCTCGGACGCGATGCCGATCTTGTAGAGCTTGGCGACGTACCGCCAGGAGCCGATGAACAGGATCACCGCGTAGATCAGCCCGGCGGCGACCGCGGCCAGGCCCAGGATCCGCCGCGCTCTCTCGGAAAACAGGCGGACGAAGGCGTCGACGCCGAGATGGGCGTGCACCTTGACGCCGTAGGACATGCCGAACAGGACCAGCCAGGCGAACAGATACTGCGTCAGCTCGAGCGCCCAGACCATGCCGCTGTTGAAGACATAGCGCGCCACGACCTGGGAGAAGGTCACGAGCGTCATGGCGGCGAAGAGGAGGGCGATGATGCCCTCCTCCAGCGCGTTCACGACCCGGCCGAGCCGCCGGGTCCCGTTCGGCATCGATGCTCCGGCGGCGTCAGCTCGCGGTATTGGCGGCGACCGCGGCGTCGATCAGATCCTGACCGATGTCGCCCTGGAACTTGGCCCAGACCGGCTTCATGGCCTCGACCCACTGCTCGCGCTGATCGGGCGTGAGCTCGCGGATCTTGACGCCGGCATCGAGAATCTTCTGGCGCGACTGCGCGTTGATGTCGTTGGCCTGCGCATTATACTTCTCGGTGACTTCGGCCAGGATCTGCTCGAGCTTGGCGCGGACGTCGTCCGGCAGGCCTTCCCAGAACTCCGCATTGGTGACCACCAGGTAGTCGATCACGCCGTGGTTGGTCTCGGTAATGCCGTCCTGAACCTCGTGGAACTTCTTGGTGAAGATGTTCGACCAGGTATTCTCCTGGCCGTCGACCACGCCCTGCTGGAGGGCGCCGTAGACCTCGGAGAACGCCATCTTCTGCGGATTGGCGCCGAGCGCCTGGAACTGCGCCTGCAAGACGTCGGACTCCTGGATCCGGAACTTCAGCCCCTTGGCGTCGGCGGGCACCAGCAGCGGCCGGTCGGCCGAGAGCTGCTTCATGCCGTTGTGCCAATAGGCGAGCCCGGTCAGGCCCTTGTCGGTCATCGCGCCGAGCAGCTTCTGGCCGGCGTCGCTGTGCTGGAAGCGGTCGACCGCCTCGATGTCGTTGAACAGGAACGGCAGATCGAAGATCCGGTATTTCAGCGTGTACTGCTCGAACTTGGAGAGCGACGGCGCCGCCATCTGGACGTCGCCGAGCAGCATCGCCTGCAGCACCTTGTCGTCGTCGTAGAGCTGGGAGTTCGGATAGACCTCGACCTTGACCTCGCCTGCCAGCTCCTTGTTGACCCGGGCCGCGAACTCGGCGGCCGCCTCGCCCTTCGGCTGGCCCTTCTCGGCGACCACGTGGCTGAACTTGATCAGGATCTCGGCGCCCGCGGGCGCGCTGGCGAGGCTCAGGCCGGCCGTAAGCCCGAGGGCCGCGGCGGTGGTGATCCATGCTCGCATGGTCGTGCTCCCTGATTTGGGGCGACCACCGCCGGTGCGGCCTGCCGCCCGCATGGCTGCATTATTTACAACCAACACCCAGACGGCCGGCCGGTCAAGGCGGCCAAGGCCTGCCTGCCGCGGGCGGGTGCGCGGGCGCCCTCGGATCGCTTGCGTCCGCAAGCCGCGGCTCGCTGCGAAGAGGGGGGCCAAGGCGCCGTTCGGTCGCATCCTGCCCGCCGGCCGGCCGGTGTAAGGTCGCCGCCGGTCCAGCCGTGGCCCGAGCGGGAGACGTCAGCCGGTGTTGTCCTTTCAGTCCCGCCACGAGGCGATCGCCCGGGTTCTGCCGGCCGGCCAGGCGCGCCGCCGGCTGGGGACTTGGGCCGCGCCGCTGAGCCGGCTTTTGACCGGCAACGGCGAGCGCCGGGTGCGCCTGCGCACCCTGACCCTGATCCGCTGGATCGCGATCACCGGCCAGGCATTCACGATCGCGCTGGTCCACTTCTCCCTGGAGTTTCACCTGCCACTCTGGCCGCTGCTCGGGGCGGTCGGGCTGTCGGCGCTGATCAACCTGGCGCTGACCGCGGGCTTCCCCGCGACCACCCGTCTGACCGAGCGTAGCGTGGCCATCCTGCTCGGCTACGACATCCTCCAGCTGGCCTTCCTGTTGGGCCTGACCGGCGGCCTCCAGAACCCGTTCTCGGTGCTGCTGATCGTGCCGGTCACGCTGTCGGCGACCACGCTGTCGCTGCGCACGACGGTCGTTCTGTGCCTGTTCGTGAGCGTGGCTGCGACCGTGCTCGGCCTCTATCCGAGCGATCTGCCCTGGTACGAAGGCACGTTCCGGCTGCCGGCACTCTACATCGGCGGCTCGTGGCTGGCCCTCGTGCTGGGCAGCACCTTGATCGCCGGCTACGCCTGGCGGGTCGCCGACGAGGCGCGACGCCTGTCCGACGCGCTCGCTGCGACCCAGATGGCGCTCGCGCGCGAGCAGCAGCTGTCGGCGCTGGGCGGGCTCGCGGCGGCCGCCGCGCACGAGCTCGGCTCTCCGCTCGCGACCATCGCGGTGACCGCGCGCGAGCTCGCCAACAGCGTCCCGCCCGACAGCCCGCTCGCCGAGGACATCGCCGAGCTGGTCAGCGAGGGCCAGCGCTGCCGCGAGATCCTGCGCTCGCTGAGCCAGAAGGGCGAAAGCGAGGAGCACGCGCCGTTCACCCGCATGCCGCTTTCGAACCTGCTCGAGACGATCGCCGACACCTGCCGCCGGCGGCCCGGGATCACGGTCGCCGGCACGATCGAGCGGGCGACGCCCGGGAGCCTGGAACCGCAGCTGGTGCCGACGCCCGAGTTCCGGCACGCGCTCGTCAATCTGATCGACAACGCGATCCAGTTCGCCGAGCGCGAGGTCAAGATCGTGCTCAGCCTGGGGACGGAGCGGGTCGCGGTCCGGATCGAGGACGACGGCGCCGGCTTCCCGGCCGAGGTCCTGGAGCTGGTGGGCGAGCCCTATCTCTCGACCCGCAACGAGGCCGGCGGCCTCGGGCTTGGCATCTTCATCGCGCAGACGCTGCTTGCGCGAACCGGCGCGACGCTGCAATTTGGCAATTGTGAGCAGGGCGCGCGCGTGACGATCACCTGGGAGCGCGCCAGGCTCGAGGGGAGTGCGCCGGAGATTTGAGATGAGCCAGTCTGCGGACGGTGGCGCTGCCGCGCCGCTGTCCGGTCCCGAAGCGATTGCCAGTCCGGGCGCCGGCCGCACCCTGCTGCTCGTCGACGACGATGCGCCGCTCCGGCGCTCGATGATGCGCGCCCTCGAGCGGCGCGGCTTCCAGGTGCTGCCGGCCGAGGGCCTGGCCGAGGCGCGCGATCACGCCCATGCCCACCGGCCGGAGTTCGCCGTCCTCGACATGCGCCTGACCGAGGGCAGCGGGCTCGACCTGGTGCGCACGCTGCGCGAGCTGCGCCCCGAGGTCCGGATCGTGATCGTCACCGGCTACGGCAACATCGCGACCGCGGTCGCGGCGATCAAGGCCGGTGCGGTCGACTATCTGGCCAAGCCCGTCGATGCCGACGACGTGGTCGACGCGCTGCTGCGCAGCGGCCAGGGCCTGCCGCCGCCGCGCGACAACCCGATGTCGGCCGACCGGGTGCGCTGGGAGCACATCCAGCGGGTGTTCGAGCAGTGCAACCGGAACGTCTCGGAGACCGCGCGCCGTCTCAACATGCACCGCCGCACCCTGCAGCGGATCCTGAACAAGCGCGCGCCCCGCGAGTAGCCCGCTGGGGCTCGGGTCGGTCAGCCGCGGCCGGCCAGGGTTTCGAACATGATCAGGCAGGCGCGGCCGGGGTTGGCGCCGCTGGCCGCCGACAGGCCGACCGCGAGCGCCTGCGCGGTCCTGACCTTGCCTGGCGAGACGTAGGTCGCGTTGAACTCGCCCTTGGCGCCGGCGTCGCCGAACACCCGCTGCCAGAGCTGCGCCATGCCGGGGCCGCGCAGGATCATCAGATTGTCGAGCCGCTGGCCGACGATGCCGCGGGCGTCGACGTGCAGCCAGCCGAGGAACGCCTGGTTCTGGCGCTTGACCGTGCGGTCCTCGTTGAGCAGCAGGCAGGGCAAGCGGACAGGCATCGAGCACCCGCGGCAGGTCCTGGGTGTTGCCGGCCAGCGTCAGCTTCTCGAGCTCGCGCTCGAGCCCCTGCCAGCGCAGCCGGGCGTGGATCAGGCAGAAGGTCCGCAGCGTCGAGGCGAGATTGGTCCGATCGGGGGTGGCACTCGCGACGTCGTTGACCAGGCGCGACAGCCGGATCGAGCGGCCGTCGGCGACCTCCTTCAGGTAGCCCCAGAACTCGGGCTCCAGCTTGATCGAGGTGCGGACCGCACCGATGCGCATGGTCTTGCGGATCATCGCCTGCCCTGACGGCCTTGAGCTTGCCCGACTCGCACCCTGCCACTACCCTTGTCGGGTCAAAGGGACTATTCCACATAATGATACGCATCTCGGTTAGCTTCCGGTAAAGATCGCGGCGGAATTGCCGTAAGGCTCGAACAGCTCGGGCGTGCAACGGAGAGGTTGATGGCTGATCCGCAGTTGGGCGATCCGGCGCAGGCCGAGACCGCGACGCCGGCCGACGGCGGCGCGCCGGCCGCGGGCCCAGGCACCGACGAGGCGGCCAACCAGCCGCCGCAGGCGGCGGACGTCTGCGCGACCACCGTCGAGGGCGCCGCGCTCGGCATCCCGGTCCTCGAGCACGATCACGATCCGGACGGCGACCCGCTCCACCTGCTCGCGGCCAGCCAGCCGGCGAGCGGCGGCGTCGCCCTCAATCCCGATGGCACGGTGACCTTCACGCCGGCCGCGCCCGGCCTGCAGAGCTTTCGCTACGAGATCGGCGACGGCCAGGGCGGCCACGCCGGCGCCAATGTCTCGGTGTTCGTCAATCCCCGCGCCGGCGAGCTCGAGCAGCCGGTCCTGACCGGGATCGGCAACCAGCAGCTGGCCGAGATCGCGCGCGCCTGCGCCGCCGGGGTGGCGCTGCATGTGGTGCCGCTGACCGGGTCGGAGATCCTGATCCGGGCACCCCAGCCCGGCACCCGGATCGAGGTCGCGACCGAGCCGGGCCAGACCATCAAGCTCGCGGCCGTCGACTTCGTCAACGCGTCCTATCTGGTGGTCGAGGGCGGCCTGCTCGTGCTCACCGAGGACGGCCGCCAGGTCTTCCTCTCGCACTTCGTCGACACCGCCGAGAGCGACGCGCCGCCGACCCTTTCGGTGGCTGGCGGGCCCGCGGTCGGGACCGATCAGCTGCTGGCCAACCTGCAGCTGATCAGCGAGCCCGCGCAGGGGCCCGTGGTCGGCCGCCTGCCGCCGCCCGAGGCGGGCCCGCTGCACGGCGGCGGCGCCGGCTTCGACCCCTACCATCCCGGCGACCTCGGCCCCGGGCTCGAGCCGATCGGGCCGCTGCAGCCGAACGAATTCGGCCGCGGCGGCGAGTTCCTGCTGCGCGACACGGGCGCCTTCGGGACCGGGACCGGCCGCAACGGCGAGGCGGGCGAGGGGCCGCTCGGTCCGCCGCAGCCGCCGGGGCCGCCCGAAGGTCCGGGGGTGCCGCCGGAGCCGCCGCCCGGCAGCAACGCGAGCCCGCAGCTGACCATTGCCGGCAACGTCACCGCCCAGGTCGGCGAAGTCACGATGCCGATCAATTTCCACTCGGCGCCGCCCTTTGCGACGATCACCGAGCAGCACGCGATCGACCTCGGGCTGGTTAACGGCGTCGATCCGCAGAACCTCGTGCTCGGCCCGAACGCGGATGCCACGATCACCTTCCGCGATGAGGTCGCCCAGTTCAAGAACACGCTCGGCGTCGTCCTGATCGGCGATGACGGCACGCTCGGGCCGGCGCACATCGTGTTCCCGCAGGTCGAGCACGCCGACGCCGATCCGCATTTCCCGCTCGCCCGGCCGGGCGGCGGGCCGCTCCACCCCGGCGACGAGGTCCGGCTCAGCGACCTCTTCGACCCCGGCCAGCTGCACGAGGGCCAGCAGTTCGCGTTCTTCACGATCGCCGACGGCTATCGCCTGAACGGCGACCTCGACCATGCCCCGCTGCTGTTCCAGACCGACGGCCACGCCGCTCACCTGACCGATACGACGCCCGATCTGTTCGTGGTCGGGGCCGACGGCGACCTGACCCCGGTCGCGGGCAACGTCTTCCACAGCGCCACGCCATCCTTCGAGACGCCGCTCAGCGACGGCCTCAACGACGGCGGTCGCGGCCAGGTGATCTCAGGGCTGGTGCCGGACGCCGCCGGCCTCACCATCTCGTTCGAGGACAAGCCCCTGAGCTTCGGCGACACCCCGAGCGACAACGACCTCAACGACGTGACCTACGACGTGCTGCTGCAGCCCTCGACCGGCAGCGGCGCGCCCCTGGTCCATCTGAACCTGGCGCTCACCGCCGCGATCAGCGACGATGACCCCAATCTCGGCGGACTGACCGCCAACGTCACCGGCGGCGAGCAGCCGGGCGATGCGCTGCTGATCGACCGGTCGCTGGCCGGCACCGGAATCACCCTGGTCGAGGATGGCTCGCACGGCGATCTGGTGCTGGCGGGCTCCGCCCCGATCGCGACCTACGCCGACGTGCTGCGCCATATCCAGCTCCACGCCGACACCGAGGGCGCGCGCGACATCACCTTCACGGTCACTGACGACCATGGCAATCAGAGCGACCCGGCGGTGGTCCACGCCAACCTGACAACCGCCGGCGCGCAGTTCGGCGACGACGGCGACAACATCCTGGTCGGCGATCCCGGGGTCAACGATGCGATCGCCGGCCGCGGCGGCAACGACGAGCTGTTCGGCCTCTCGGGCGACGACGTGCTCGACGGCGGCCTCGGCAACGACCTTTTGAACGGCGGCGCCGGCGACGATGTCCTGATCGGCGGCCCCGGCCAGGACACCCTGATCGGCGGCGCCGGGGCCGACCGGCACGTGTTCTTCACGCTGACCGAGCGCGGCGACACGATCCAGGGCTTCAACGCCAACGAGGGCGACCGCCTCGACCTCAGCGGCATCTTCCAGGGCCACGCCGACCCGCACGCGGTCGACCCCTTCGTGCGCTTCGACAGCTCCGGCAGCAACGTCGTGGTCAACGTCGACAAGGACGGCGGCGGCCACGGCTTCGGCTTCGTCCCCATGGCGACGCTGGTCGACCCGACCGGCATCACGACCGCCCAGGCCGCGGTCGACCACGGCGCGGTCGTCGTCGCCTGAGCCGGCCAAAGCTTGCCGTCGGGGCGCCGCTCCGCTACAAGGGCGGCCCGGGCTCGACCTGGACGTGGGTCCACCAACAGCCGCCGGGTTGATCATGTCTCGCAAGAAGCTCGCGCTCATCGGTGCCGGCCAGATCGGCGGCACGCTCGCCCTGCTCGCCGCCCAGAGGGAGCTCGGCGACGTCGTCCTGTTCGACGTCGTCGAGGGCCTGCCCGCGGGCAAGGCGCTCGATCTGGTCGAGGCGACCCCGGTGCTCGGCGCCAACGCCGCGATCACCGGCGCCAACGACTACCCGAGCGCGCTCGAGGGCGCCGACGTGGTGATCGTCACCGCCGGCATCCCGCGCAAGCCCGGCATGAGCCGGGACGACCTGATCGCGATCAATGCCGGCGTCATCAAGACGGTTGCAGCCAACGTCCGCGAGCATTGTCCCGGCGCCTTCGTGATCGTCATCACCAACCCGCTCGATGCCATGGTCTGGGTGATGCAGAAGGTCAGCGGCCTGCCCGCCAGGCAGGTGGTCGGCATGGCGGGCGTCCTGGATTCCGCCCGCTTTCGCTATTTTCTCGCGGCCGAGCTCGGGGTCTCGGTCGAGGACGTCACGGCTTTCGTGCTCGGCGGCCACGGCGACAGCATGGTGCCGCTCGCGCGCTACTCGACGGTCGCCGGCATCCCGCTCCCCGACCTGATCAGGATGGGCTGGACGACCGCGGAGCGGATCGCTGCGATCGTCCAGCGCACCCGCGACGGCGGCGGCGAGATCGTCGGGCTGCTGAAGACGGGCTCCGCCTTCTACGCGCCCGCCGCGGCCGCGATCCAGATGGCCGAGGCTTATCTGCTCGACCAAAAGCGCGTGCTGCCCTGCGCCGCCTATCTCGAGGGCGCCTATGGCGTGCGCGGCTACTACGTCGGCGTGCCGGTGGTGATCGGGGCGGGCGGCGTCGAGCGGATCGTCGAGATCGAGCTCGAGGCCGACGAGCGGGCGGCGTTCGAGGCCTCGGTCGCCGCGGTCAAGAGCCTCTGCGCGGCGGTCGAGCTCTGAGGATGCGGCGCTTCCGGGGAGGCGAACCCGAGCAGCCAGGGGAAGCGAGCCCGGCATGAACATCCACGAGTATCAGGCCAAGGCGCTCCTGAAGGACTACGGCGTCGCCGTCCTGCGCGGCCAGGTCGCCTACACGCCCGAGGACGCCGAGGCGGCGGCGCGTGAGCTCGGCGGCCCGGTCTGGGTGGTCAAGGCGCAGATCCACGCCGGCGGCCGCGGCAAGGGCGGCGGCGTCAAGCTCGCGCGCTCGGTCGAGGAGGTCCGCCAGCTCGCCCAGCAGATGCTCGGCATGAACCTCGTCACCCACCAGACCGGGCCCGAGGGCCGCCAGGTCCGCCGGGTCTACGTCGAGGACGGCTGCGAGATCGCCCGCGAGCTCTACCTCGGCGCCGTGATCGACCGGACGGCCTCGCGGGTGACCTTCATGGCCTCGACCGAGGGCGGGGTCGAGATCGAGGAGGTCGCGGCCCACAGCCCTGAGAAGATCATCAAGGTCGCGATCGACCCGGCGACCGGCTTCCAGCCGTTCCACGGCCGCCAGATCGCCTTCGGCCTCGGCCTCGAGGGCAAGCAGGTGACGAGCGCTGTCGGCTTCGTGCGCGGCGTCTGGCGCGCGTTCACCGAGCTCGACGCCAGCCTGCTCGAGATCAATCCGCTGGTCGTGACCGCGGCCGGCGCCCTGGTCGCCCTCGATGCCAAGATGAACTTCGACAGCAATGCCCTCTATCGACAATCGCGCCTGGTCGAGCTGCGCGATCTCGACGAGGAGGACCCGCACGAGATCGAGGCCAGCCGGCACGAGCTCAACTACGTCAAGCTCGACGGCAACATCGGCTGCATGGTCAACGGCGCCGGCCTCGCGATGGCGACGATGGACATCATCAAGCTGTACGGCGGCGCGCCTGCCAACTTCCTCGACGTCGGCGGCGGCGCCACCAAGGAGCGGGTGACCGCCGCCTTCAAGCTGCTGCTGTCGGACCCCAAGGTGGAGGGCGTGCTGGTCAACATCTTCGGCGGCATCATGCGCTGCGACGTGATCGCGGAAGGCGTCGTGGCGGCCGCGCGCGAGGTCAACCTGGGGGTGCCGCTGGTGGTCCGCCTCGAGGGCACCAACGTCGATCTCGGCAAGCAGATCCTGAGCGATTCCGGGCTTGCGATCACGGCCGCCGGCGACCTTGCGGATGCCGCCGACAAGATCGTGGCCGCCGTCCGAAAGGTCGCCTGATGTCGGTCCTCGTCGATCGCGCCACCAAGGTCATCTGCCAGGGCTTCACGGGCGCCCAGGGCACCTTCCACTCCGAGCAGGCGATCGCCTACGGCACGGCCATGGTCGGCGGCGTGACCCCCGGCAAGGGCGGCTCCAGGCACCTCGGCCTGCCGGTGTTCGACACGGTCGCCGGCGCCATCGAGGCGACCGGCGCCGATGCCTCCGTGATCTACGTGCCGGCGGCCTTCGCGGCCGATGCGATCCTGGAGGCGGTCGATGCCGAGGTCGGGCTGATCGTCTGCATCACCGAAGGCATCCCGGTGCTCGACATGGTCCGGGTCAAGCGCGCCCTGCTCGGCTCCGGCTCGCGCCTGATCGGCCCCAACTGCCCGGGCATCATCACGCCGGACGCCTGCAAGATCGGCATCATGCCGGGCCACATCCACCGGCCGGGCAAGATCGGGATCGTGTCGCGCTCGGGCACGCTGACCTATGAGGCGGTCGCCCAGACCACGGCCGCCGGCCTCGGCCAGAGCACCTGCATCGGGATCGGCGGCGACCCGGTCAACGGCACCAGCTTCACCGACTGCCTCGAGCTGTTGCTGGCCGACCCGGAGACGCAGGGCATCGTGATGATCGGCGAGATCGGCGGCAGCGCCGAGGAAGACGCGGCGGCGCTGATCAAGGCGTCGGGGACCAGGAAGCCGGTGGTCGGCTTCATCGCCGGGCGGACCGCACCCCCGGGCCGGCGGATGGGGCACGCAGGTGCGATCATCGCGGGCGGCAAGGGCGGCGCCGAAGAGAAGATCGCCGCGATGCGGGATGCCGGCATTCACGTTGCCGACAGCCCGGCGGCGATCGGCCAGACGATGCTTGAGACGATGGGCGGCTGAGGCCATCTGTTAATCCGCCCGCCCGCATTTTTGCGCCCGGCGAGCTGTCCTTTGCGGGCGATCGGGGTGGGGCAGCCGAAACGGTAGATCTGGAGCCATGGCCAAGCAACTCGAGCTCGAGCAGACCGCCTTCCTGTACGGCGGCAACGGGGCGTTCATCGAGGACCTCTACGCCCGCTATCTGAGCGACCCCGGCGCGATCGACCCGAGCTGGCGGGGTTATTTCGACGAGCTGGGGCCGGAGACCCGGGCGCTGTTCGAGCGCAGCCGGAGCGCGCTCCAGCCGCATCCGCTCGAGGCCCTGCGGCCCGCCCCGGGCGCGCCCGAGGGCGGCGAGATCGTCGATCTCGGCAGCGAGCGCACGCGGCGCCTGATCATCGATCATCTGCGCGTGGTGATGCTGATCCGGGCCTATCGGGTGCGCGGCCATCTGCTGGCCGATCTCGATCCTCTCGGGCCTCGCCGGCGACAAGCAGCATCCGGAGCTCGACCCCAAGTCCTACGGCTTCACCGACGCCGATCTCGAGCGCGAGTTCTTCCTCGACAACGTGCTCGGCCTCGAGAAGGCGAAGCTCGGCCGGATCGTCGAGATCCTGCGCCAGACCTACAGCGCCAAGGTCGGCGTCGAGTTCATGCACATCCAGTATCCGGAGCAGAAGGCCTGGATCCAGGCGCGCATGGAGGGTTCGTACAATTTGCTGCGCCCGAGCCGCCGAGGAGAAGCGGGAGATCCTCGAGCAGCTCGTGATCGCCGAGGGCTTCGAGCGCTTCCTGCACACCAAGTTCCCCGGCACCAAGCGCTTCGGCCTCGACGGCGGCGAGAGCGCCTTGCCGGCGCTCGAGGCGATCATCCGGCGCTCGGCCGAGCTCGGGGTCGACGAGATCGTGATCGGCATGCCCCATCGCGGCCGCCTCAACGTGCTCGGCCAACGTCATGGGCAAGCCCTACACCGCGATCTTCTCCGAGTTCCAGGGCGCCGCCCCGACCGACGACGTGCTGGGCTCCGGCGACGTCAAATACCATCTCGGGACCTCGACCGACCGCGAGCTGCCGGACGGCCGCCGCGTCCATCTGAGCCTGACCGCCAACCCGTCCCACCTCGAGGCGGTCAATCCGGTGGTGTTCGGCAAGGTGCGCGCCAAGCAGACGCTCAAGGGCGACACCGAGCGCTCGCGCGTGATGGGGCTCCTGCTCCACGGCGATGCCGCCTTCGCCGGCCAGGGCGTGGTCCACGAGGGCCTCGAGATGTCCGAGCTGCGGGGCTTTCGCACCGGCGGCACGATCCACCTGATCGTCAACAACCAGATCGGCTTCACGACCAGCCCGGCCTACGCCCGCTCCTCGCCCTATCCCTCGGACATCGCGCGCAGCGTCCAGGCGCCGATCTTCCACGTCAACGCCGACGATCCGGAAGCGGTCGTGCACGTCGCCCAGCTCGCCGCCGAGTTCCGGCAGCGTTTCAAGAAGGACGTGGTGATCGACCTCTGGTGCTACCGTCGCCACGGCCACAACGAGGCCGACGAGCCGAGCTTCACCCAGCCCCTGATGTACCGCCGGATCGCCCAGCATCCGACCACGCGCCAGATCTACGCCCGCCGGCTGGTCGCCGAGCAGGTGCTGAGCGAGGACCAGGCGCAGGGTCTGTACGACGATTTCCAGGAGCAGCTGGCGGCCGCCCACGAGGCCTCGGCCGGCTACAAGATGAACAAGGTCGACTGGCTGGAGGGCGCCTGGACCGGCCTGATCAAGGCGCCGGAGGAATACGAGCGCGGCGCCACCGCGGTGCCGATCGAGCGGCTGCGCGCGATCGGCCGCGCGATGACCGAGATCCCGAGCGGGCTGCACATCCACCGCAAGCTCGAGCGGATCATCGGCCAGCGCCGCCAGGCGATCGAGGCCGGCGACAACCTCGACTGGGCGACCGCCGAGCATCTGGCGTTCGGCTCGCTGGTCCAGGAGGGCTTCCCGGTGCGGCTCAGCGGCCAGGACGTCGGCCGCGGCACCTTCTCCCAGCGCCACGCGATCCTCTACGATCAGGAGACCGAGGAGCGCTACATCCCGCTCAACCACCTCGACCCCGAGCAGGCGCCGTTCGAGGTCGTCGACAGCTTCCTCTCGGAGGAGGGCGTGCTCGGCTTCGAGTACGGCTACTCGCTCGCCGACCCGAACTCGCTCGTGCTGTGGGAGGCGCAGTTCGGCGACTTCGCCAACGGCGCCCAGGTCTATTTCGACCAGTTCATCGCCGCGGGCGAGGCCAAATGGCTGCGCATGTCGGGCCTGGTCTGCCTGTTGCCGCACGGCTTCGAGGGCCAGGGGCCCGAGCACAGCTCGGCAAGGCTCGAGCGCTTCCTGCAGCTTTACGCCAAGGACAACCTCCAGGTGCTCTACCCCTCGACGCCGGCGTCCTACTTCCACGCGCTGCGGCGCCAGCTGCACCGGCCGTTCCGCAAGCCGCTGATCGTGATGACGCCCAAGTCGCTGCTGCGGCACAAGCTTTGCACCTCGAGCCTCGAGGAGATGGGTCCGGGCAGCAGCTTCCACCGGGTGATGTACGAGCAGCCGCCCTCCCAGGCCGACCGCGACGTGATCCGCGTGGTCCTGTGCAGCGGCAAGGTCTACTACGACCTCGTGCAGCGCCGGCAGGAGCTCGGTCTCGACCAGGTCGTGGCGCTGCTCCGGCTCGAGCAGCTGGCGCCGTTCCCCGATCGAGATCCTGGCCGAGGAGCTGGTCCGCTTCCCCGAAGGCGGCGCCGGTCGTCTGGTGCCAGGAGGAGCCGCCGCAACATGGGCGCCTGGAGCTTCGTCGCGCCGCGCATCGAGGCGGTTCTGGAGCGGATCGGGATGCGCCACACGCGGCCGGTCTACGCCGGCCGGCCGCCGGCCGCCTCGACGGCGACCGGCGTCTGTACCAGCAGCACGTGCGCGAGCAGAGCAACCTCGTGGAGACCGCGCTCACCGGCGGTCCTGCCGAGGTTGCCGGCACCGCCTAGGCGAGAGCGGGGACGGAGCGGGCGATGAGCGTCGAAATTCGCGTGCCAAGCCTCGGCGAATCGGTCACCGAGGCGACCGTCGCCAAATGGTTCAAGCAGGTCGGCGAGCAGGTCAACGCCGACGAGCCGATCGTCGAGCTGGAAACCGACAAGGTGACCCTCGAGTTCAATGCGCCGGCGAGCGGCACGCTGGCCGAGATCGTGGTCGAGGAGGGCGGCGAGGTCGAGGTCGGCGCGCTGCTCGGCTCGATCGCCCAGGACGGCGCGAACGCGAGCCCGGCGCGCCACGCGCGCGCAGCGGCCGCGGCCGAAGCGCCCCCCCGCCCGCGCCCGCGGCGGACGGCGGCGATGGCCGCGGCGGCGGCGCCCTGTCGCCGGCGGTCCGCAAGCTGCTCGAGGAGCACGGCCTCGACCCGGCGACGATCCCCTCGACCGGCCCCAAGGGCAACCTCACCAAGGGCGACGTGCTGGCCGCGGTCGAGGCCCGGCTGCGCAGCAAGCAGACGCCGGCGGCGGCGGCGCCGCGCGGTCTCGAACGAGCCGGCCGGCGCGCTCCGAGCCGGCGGCGGCGCCCGAGCCGGCAGTGCGAGCCCGAGCCGGAAGTGGAGCCGGAACCCGAGATCACCGCCGCGCCGCCGCGCAGCCGGCGCCGGCGCCGGTAGCGCGCGCGCCCGAGCCGCCCCCGCCACCGCCCGCCCCGAGCCGCGCGCGTGCCCGCCGGCCGCAGCCGCGTCCGGCCGAGCGGCCGCGAGGAGCGGGTCAAGATGACCCGGCTGCGGCGGCGGATCGCCGAGCGCCTCAAGGAGGCGCAGAACAGCGCGGCGATGCTGACCACCTACAACGAGGCCGACATGAGCGCGGTGATGGCGCTGCGCCAGCGCTATCGGGACAGCGTTCGAGCAGCGCCACGGCATCCGGCTCGGCTTCATGTCGTTCTTCGTCAAGGCCTCGATCAACGCGCTGCACGCCTATCCCGCGGTCAACGCCGAGATCGACGGCGACGAGATCGTCTACAAGCATCACTACGACATCGGCGTCGCGGTCGGCACGCCGTCCGGGCTGGTCGTGCCGGTGGTGCGCGACGCCGACGGCTGGGCTTCGCCGAGCTCGAGAAGACGATCGCCGAGCTCGGCGCTGCGGGCGCGCGACGGCAAGCTCGCGATGGAAGACCTGATGGGCGGCACCTTCACGATCTCCAACGGCGGCGTCTACGGCTCCCTGATGAGCTCGCCGATCCTCAACCCGCCCCAGGTCGGCATCCTCGGCATGCACAAGATCCAGGAGCGGCCGGTGGTCGTGGAGGGCGAGATCGCGATCCGGCCGATGATGTATCTGGCGCTGTCCTACGATCACCGGATCGTCGACGGCCGCGAGGCGGTGGGCTTCCTGGTCCGGGTCAAGGAATGCATCGAGGCGCCGGAGCGGCTGATGCTCGAGGTCTGAGGACGGAGGCGGTGCGAGGGCCGATCAGCGAACCTTTGCGACGAGACGGTGGATGACCGACGACAGCTTCGATCTGGTGGTGATCGGCGCCGGGCCCGGCGGCTATGTCTGCGCGATCCGCGCGGCCCAGCTCGGCATGAAGGTGGCCTGCGTCGACAAGCGCGGCAGCTTCGGCGGCACCTGCCTGAACATCGGCTGCATCCCGTCCAAGGCGCTGCTGCACTCGTCCGAGCTGTTCGCCGAGGCGCGCGACGGCCTCAACGCCTATCGGCATCAGGGTGCCCGACCGTCGAGCTCGACCTCGGCGCCATGCAGGACCAGAAGGCCAAGGTGGTCAAGGAGCTGACCCAGGGCATCGAGTTCCTGTTCCGCAAGAACAAGGTGACCGCGCTCAAGGGCAGCGGCCGGCTGAACGGCCCGCGGCCGGGTCCAGGTCGAGCTCAATGGCGGCGGCAGCCAGGAGCTGGCCGCCCGCCACGTGGTGCTCGCGACCGGCTCCGAGGTCGGCGCCGCTCGCGGGCGTCGAGATCGACGAGCAGCGGATCGTGTCCTCGACCGGCGCGCTCGAGCTCGAGGACGGTGCCGGCGCATCTGGTGGTGGTCGGCGGCGGCTACATCGGCCTCGAGCTCGGCACGGTCTGGCGCCGGCTCGGCGCCAAGGTCACCGTGGTCGAGTTCCTGGACCGGATCACGCCCGGCATGGACCTCGAGGTGTCGCGCCAGTTCCAGCGCCTGCTGTCGCGCCAGGGCCTGGGCTTCAAGCTCGCGACCAAGGTCACCGAGGTCGACGGCGGCGGCGATCGCCTGCTGGTCACGACCGAGGCGGTCGAAGGCGGCGAGCCCGAGCGGATGAAGGCGGACGTGGTGCTGGTCGCGGTCGGCAGGCGGCCCTACACCGACGGCCTCGGCCTCGAGACCGTGAACCTGACCACCGACAACCACGGCCGGATCGAGGTCGACGGCCAATTCGCGACCGGCGCCCAGGGCATCTACGCGATCGGCGACGTGATCCGCGGGCCGATGCTGGCGCACAAGGCCGAGGACGAGGGCGTGTGCGTCGCCGAGCATCTGGCCGGCCAGCGGCCGCACATCGACTACGATGCGATCCCGGCCGTGATCTACACCGCTCCCGAGGTCGCCTCGGTCGGCAGGTCCGAGGAGCAGCTCAAGGATGCGGGCATCGCGTACAAGACCGGAAAGTTCCCGTTCTCGGCCAACGCCCGGGCGCGCGCCACCGGCCAGACCGACGGCTTCGTCAAGGTCCTGGCGGATGCCGACGAGCGACCGCCTGCTCGGCGTCCACATCATCGGCGCCGAGGCCGGCACGATGATCGGCGAGGCGGCGCTGGCGATGGAGTTCGGCGCCTCCTCGGAGGACCTGGCCCGGACCAGCCACGCCCATCCGACCCTCGAGGAGGCGATCAAGGAAGCAGCCCTCGCGGCCCACGGCGCCCCGATCCACATCTGAGCCCGGCACCAGCCGCGCCATGGGGATGCGGGTCCGGCGCGCGGCGGCTGCGGATCGAGGTGCCGTCGTTGCCTGCGTCGATGCTGCCTTCCGGGGCTTCGTCGCCCAGATCGGCAAGCCGCCCGCACCTCTGCTCGCCGACTACGAGGCGCTGATCGCGGACGGCCGGGTTCACGTTCTCGAGGCGGACGGCGAGGTCCTGGGGGTGCTCGTGCTCGAGGCCAGGCGGGGCCATCTGTTCGTCGAGGTGGTCGCGGTGCGTCCCGAACGGCAGCGCCAGGGGATCGGGCGCCGGCTGATGGCGTTCGCTTCCGCCGAGGCGCGCCGCCTTCGCTGCGCCGAGGTCCGGCTCTACACCCATGCGGTCATGACCGGCGCGCTCGCCCTCTATCCGGCGCTCGGCTACCACGAGACCGGCAGACGCATCGAGGACGGCTACGCGCGGGTCTATTT
>CAWCRU010000010.1:0-33408 GCA_963798075.1 uncultured Alphaproteobacteria bacterium
AGATGGGACGGGGGCAAGATCGGGGCTGGCTCGACAATCCCGGAGCCTGGACGGAAAACGCATGAATTTCCGACTGGCAGAGGAATTTCCGGGATTTTCCGGGCCGCCCGCGCGAATTTCCGGGAGGGCCAAAGATGCGCCACCATGCGTCACTTCTGTAGCATCGTGCGACAGGTATGCGGTGCGGGTAAGCCTCTGGGGAGCAATGGCTTTTCGCCCAACCAGCGACTTAGCCGCGCAATTCCGGCCCCCAAAACGGCTTGATTTCGGCCGCAAAAGCCCCCTGCTTTCGGGTGCAAAACTGCTGCTTAAGTGACGCATGAATGCGTCTGATGTGGCGCATCAGTGGATTTTCGTCAATTCCAACGGTTTTCGGATTTTCCTGCGAATTTCCGGGAGCCGCGATGCGTCTGATTTAGTTAGCGTCCACGGAGGTGGTGGAAATTCGCTGAGCGAGGCGGCGCGCCGGAGCGACCGCCACGAGTCTGGCGCAGGTGCGCCGCCGGGTGGCCGGGCGAGGTGGTCATCGGTGCCATCGGCTAGGGTGGAGTTGGAGAGCTTCACCTCAGACCGACGGAGGATCCGATGACCGAGGAGAGGATGGCACTGGTCGACCTGCTGGAGAAGGCCGACGATGGCGACTTCCTGCGGGCGGTGGCCGAAGCGGTGCTGCAGCTGCTGATGGAGGCCGACGTGGAGAGCGTGATCGGCGCCGGCCGACACGAACGGTCACCCGAGCGGCTCAACTACCGCAACGGCCATCGCGCCCGCACGCTGGACACGCGGCTCGGCTCGCTCCAGCTGCGGATTCCGAAGCTGCGCCAGGGCTCGTACTTCCCGCCCTTCCTGGAGCCGCGCAAGACCAGCGAGAAGGCGCTGGTCGCGGTCATCCAGGAAGCTTGGATCGGCGGTGTCTCGACCCGCCGTGTCGACGATCTGGTCCAGGCGATGGGCCTCACAGGCATCTCCAAGTCCCAGGTCTCGAAGCTGTGCAAGGACATCGACGAGCGGGTCGGCGCCTTCCTCGACCGTCCGTTGGAGGGCGAGTGGCCCTATCTGTGGCTCGATGCGACTTATCTCCGACAGCGCGAAGGCGGTCGGATCGTGACCGTCGCGGTGATAGTCGCTGTGGCGGTCGACGCCGACGGGCGGCGCGAGATCGTCGGCCTGCACGTCGGCCCGTCGGAGGCCGAGACCTTCTGGTCGACCTTCCTCAAACGGCTCGTCAAGCGGGGCCTGACAGGCGTCAAGCTGGTGGTCTCGGATGCTCACGAGGGTCTGAAGCACGCGATCGGTCGGGTTCTCGGCAGCACCTGGCAGAGATGCCGCGTCCACTGGATGCGCAACGCGCTCGCCCACGTACCCAAGGGCCAGCACACCGTGGTCGCGGCCGCCCTACGCCAAGCGTTCCTGCAACCCGATGCCGAGGCCGCCCGCCAGACCTGGCGCCAGGTCGCCGATCAGCTGCGCGTCCGCTGGCCCAAGCTCGCGGCGCTGATGGACGACAGCGAGCATGACGTGCTCGCCTACCTGACCTTCCCGGCCCAGCACCGCACCAAGCTGCACAGCACCAATCCGCTCGAGCGCCTCAACAAGGAGGTCAAACGCCGGGCCGACGTGGTCGGCATCTTCCCGAACGAAGCCTCGATCGTCCGCCTGATCGGTGCCGTGCTGCTGGAGCAGAACGACGAGTGGCAGCTGATGCACCGCTACATGCAGGTCGAGGCCATGGCCGAGCTCCTCATGCCGGTCGCGGAGCCCGACCCCAGACGACAACTTCCACCCAAGGCCGCATGACCGATGGCCACCTCAAACCCCATTCGAATTTCCACCATCTTGACGGACGTGACCCTTCAGCCGGTGCGCCCGCACGTGATCTATTCCCTTGGAGGTGCTCGCAGCCGCTACGACCATGAACTCAACCCGTCCACGAGATACCCAGGCACGCACGCTGGGTACGTTCCAAAACTTATCCAACATTGTGCGGATTCGCGCACCGGAGCCGATAAAATCGGTAACTATGGCAAGGGTGCTGATCGGTGATCGGACACTTCGAATGCGGTCGGGGCCGGGCTGGTTCACATAGACACGCGGCCAGACCTCCACGGCTTGTGAAATTATGAAGGCGATCAACCCCTCGCTGCCGACACGGGTCGATCCGCGCACCGGCTTTACCGCCGCCGGTCCCGACCGACCGACAGCACGACGTCGGACCACTCCGGCCGCGTCAGGCACGTGCCGAACTTCAAAAACGCATCGCTCTGGGAATTCCCGTTCCGCGTAGAGCGCGACGCATCTCCGGCGGCCTTTCCGTTCGGCAGCGAGACCGTGGAGCAGGCCGCGAATGGCGACGCTGACCTGCTCTTCGTTCAACAAAACCAATGTGTCGAGCATCGCAGCCGCGGTGGGGCGATCCTCTTCCGAGAACTGCGTGAGCCATCTTTGGCCCGTTGTGCTGCTAGACCGCTGGACACCCCCAAAAACCTGGGCGAGAGGGGCGTGATGTGATCTACTGCGGCGTGGGTCGCAGGGAGGATCGGATGGCGCCGCAGGTTGGGATGTTCGACGTGGAGGACCGGCTGGCGGGTCTGTCAAAGAAGGGTGACGATCTCGAACGGCTAGCGGCGGTGATCGACTTCGAGCTGTTCCGGCCCGAGCTCGAGCGCGCCGTGCCCCGCGCCGACCGGTCGAAGGGCGGGCGGCCGCCGTTCGACCACGTCCTGATGTTCAAGGTCCTGATCCTGCAGACCCAGAACAACCTGTCCGACGAGCGCACCGAGTTCTACTTGCGCGACCGGCTGACCTGGATGCGCTTCCTCGGCCTCGGGCTCAGCGATCCGGTGCCGGATGCGAACACCATCTGGACCTTCCGTGAGGCGCTGACCAAGGCTGGCGCGATCGAAGCCCTGTTCACCCGGTTCGACCAGCAGCTCCGCGCCCAAGGCTACCTCGCGATGTCCGGGCAACTGGTCGACGCGAGCATCGTCGCCGCGCCCAGGCAGCGCAACACCAGGGCCGAGAAGCAGGCGCTCAAGGAAGGCCGCGTGCCAGAGGCTTGGCAGGCCAAGCCGGCCAAGCTCAGCCAGAAGGATCGCGATGCGCGCTGGACCGTCAAGACGACCAAGGCGAAGCCCCGCGCCGGCGAAACACCGCTGGTTGATCTCGCGATTCCCGAGTTCGGCTACCAGAACCACATCAGCGCCGATCGCCGCCACCGGCTGATCCGCCGCTGGCTGGTCACCGACGCCGCCGCCCATGCCGGAGCCCGGCTGGCCGATCTGCTCGATCCCGGCAACACCGCGAGCGCGGTCTGGGCCGACACCGGCTACCGTTCGAAGAAGAACGAGGAGCTCCTGCGCCAGCGGATGCTGAAAAGCCACATCCACCGCAAGAAGCCGGCGGGCCGGCCGATGGCGGCGCGCACCGCCCGGGCCAATGCGAAGAAGTCGGCGGTCCGCGCCCCGATCGAGCACGTCTTCGCCGAGCAGAAGGCCAGGATGGGCCTCTTCGTCCGGACCATTGGCCTCGCCCGGGCCACGACCAAGATCGGCCTCGCCAACCTGGTCCACAACATGCGCCGCCTGCTCTGGCTGGAACGCCAGCCGGCCCTCGCCTGACGATCCAGCGGCCCACCCCAAGCGCCGGCCACCGCCCATCAAGCCAAGCGCAATCGACGACCTCCTCGCGCGCGCACCACCCTGCGACCCCGTCCTCGCCAAAAAATTCGGTAGATGGAGGTGTCCAGCTTCGGTCGACGCATCAAACAATGGCTCCAACCAGCTAGGACCCCCGGTCCCGATGGAACGAACAATATGCGTTTCGCAACGGTAGCGGTCAAAAGTAGCTGAACTGCTCCGCCGGTCGACCTTGGTCTTCAAGCGAACGCCCGCCTGCTCGCGATGAAGCCAATGCCGGTCAGTTATCGACAATGGCAGAGATGGCCTGGCTTTTGCCAGCAGGACCTAGCCACCTACGGGTCCGCCACGAGCCTAAGACCGGTTGTCGCAGGCTGAGTTTGAGGTCGTCCCTACCAGCTGGCTTTCGCGTCTGATCGCACGGGTGGACTGAAGAAAATGGCCCGACGCACCAACACCTACGCCATCCGCCTGGCGGTCGAGGGCGGTGGTCAGGTCAAGGCCGAGCTGGTCTCGGTCGGCCAGAGCGGCGAGCAGAGCCTTAAGCGCAGCGAGAGCGCGGGCGAGCGCGCCTCCGGCGGGCTCAAGGACCTGGGCCGCCAGGCGGAGCTGCTGCGCACCGGGATCCGCACCCTCGGTGGCGCGCTCGCCGGCGTGGCGACTGTCGGTGGACTTGCTGCGCTGGTGAACCGCTCGATCTCGGCGGCCGACGCGATCGGCAAGACCGCTGACAAGATCGGGGTCGGAGTCGAGGCGCTGCAGGAGCTGCGCTTCGCTGCCAAGGCCTCCGGCGTCGAGCAGCAAACTCTCGACATGGCACTGCAGCGCTTCGTCCGTCGTACTGCCGAGGCTGCCCAGGGGACAGGCGAGGCCAAGGATGCCCTGGCTCAGCTGGGCATCACGCTCCGTGACCAGGATGGCCACCTGCGTCGCAGCGAGGACATGCTCGCGGACGTCGCCGACGCCTTCGCCCGGATCGAAGACCCGGCGGAGCGGGTGCGGCTCGCCTTCAAGCTGTTCAATTCCGAGGGCGTGGCGCTCGTCAATCTGCTGAGCGATGGTAGCGGTGCCCTGGACCAGATGCGCGAGCGCGCCCGCGACCTTGGGATCGTGCTGGACGAGCACCTGGTGCGGGATGCCGAGCGAGCCCGGACCGAGCTCGACACCCTTGCCCAGGTGGTCTCCGCCAACCTGACCCGGGCGGCGCTCGAGGCGGCGCCGGTCCTCGCCGACCTCTCGAGCTGGCTCGCCGATGTCGCCGGAAACGCCGGCATCGCCTGGGAGCGGCTGTTCGATGCCCCAGAGGACAAGAGTCTGCGGACGCTGCGCTACGAGCTGGACCTGACCGAGAGCACGATCGCGAAGCTCCAGGGGCGGATCGACGAGCTTCGTAAGTCGCCAACACTCGGTTTCACGACCTTCATCGACACCGCCCAGATCAATGCGCTGCAGAGCAAGATCGACGAGCTGTCGCGCGTGCGCGGTCAGACCCGGGCCCGGATCGCCTTCCTCGAGGGGCCGCCGGAGCAGCCAGGCTCGCACCCCACTCTCCCTCCTGCGCCCGATGACATCCGCTGCTGGTCAGGGGCGGGGGTGCGGGAGCCGAACGGCCGCTCGGCCGGCGGCGATCCGGGAGCGGGCGAGGGGTTCGATAGCCGATCGATGGCGACGGCTGGCCGGGCCGGCGTCACTCCATGGAGCGGACGATTTCCTCGGTCATTTTCTTGGCGTCGCCGAACAACATCATGGTGTTGTTCTTGTAGAAGAGGGTGTTGTCGATGCCGGCGTAGCCGGGGGCCATCGAGCGCTTGACGAAGAAGACCGCCTTGGCCTTGTCGACGTCGAGCACCGGCATGCCGTAGATCGGCGAGGACGGGTCGTCCTTGGCGGACGGGTTGGTGATGTCGTTGGCGCCGATCACATAGGCGACGTCCGCGCTCTGGAAGTCGTTGTTGACCTCATCCATCTCGAACACGACGTCGTAGGGCACGTTGGCCTCGGCGAGCAGGACGTTCATGTGGCCGGGCATGCGGCCGGCGACCGGGTGGATCGCGAACTTCACGTCGACGCCTTCGTGGGTCAGCGTGTTCATGAGCTCGCGCACCGCGTGCTGGGCCTGCGCCACCGCCATGCCGTAGCCCGGCACGATGATCACCGAGCGCGCGTTCTTCATGATGAAGGCGGCATCCTCGGCCGAGCCGGGCCGCACCACCTTGTCGCCGGTATCCGCGGCCGCAGCACCCGTCTCGCCGAAGCCGCCGAGGATGACGCTGACGAACGAGCGGTTCATCGCGTGGCACATGATGTAGGAAAGGATCGCACCCGAAGAGCCGACCAGAGCGCCGGTCACGATCAGCATCGGGTTGTTGAGGGTGAAGCCGATGCCGGCCGCCGCCCAGCCGGAGTAGGAATTCAGCATCGAGATCACGACCGGCATGTCGGCGCCGCCGATCGGGATGATCAAAAGCAAGCCGATCGCGAAGGCGAGCAGCGTCATCAGCCAGAAGGCGGCATGGCTCTCGCCGGCGACGAAGATGATCAGGAGCAGGAGGATCAAAGCGCCGATGCCGCCGTTGATCAGATGCCGGGACGGCAGCAGAAACGGCGCGCTGCGCATCAGCGCCTGCAGCTTGGCAAAGGCGATCACCGAGCCCGAGAAGGTGATCGCGCCGATGATCACGCCAAGCCCCATCTCGAGCCGGCTCTCGCCCCTGATGCTGCCGGCCGCATCGGTGATCCCGAACTCGGCCGGGTTGGTGAGTGCGGCAAGCGCCACGAACACGGCCGCCATGCCGACCAGGCTGTGGAAGGCGGCGACCAGCTGGGGCATCGCGGTCATCTTGATCTGGCGCGCGATCACCACGCCGGTGCCGCCGCCGATCGCGAGGGCCACGAGCAGCATGATGTAGCTGCCGACGCCGGCGTTCGGCAGATGGAACAGCGTGAACAGGATCGCGATCGCCATGCCGGCGATGCCGATCAGATTGCCCTGGCGTGCGGTCACCGGCGACGACAGGCCGCGCAGGGCCAGGATGAAGCAGACCGCGGCAACCAGATAGCCCAGCGCGACGACGTTGGCGCTCATGCCCGCCTCCTCAGCCGCGCCGCTTGAACATCTGCAGCATGCGCTGGGTGACCGTGAAGCCGCCGAAGATGTTGACCGCGGCGAGCACGACCGCAAGGAAGCCGACCACGGTCGAGAAGCTGAGCCCGCCCGCGCCGGTCGCGATCAGGGCGCCGACCACGATCACGCTCGAGATCGCGTTGGTCACCGACATCAAGGGCGTGTGCAGGGCCGGCGTCACGCTCCAGACCACGTAGTAGCCGACGAAGATCGCGAGCACGAACACGATCAGATTGAGGACCGTCGGGTCGATCTCTGCCATGCTGGTCGTCCGGGATGCGGTCGCGCCGAGACGGGTCAGGCGGCCTGGTCGCGGGTCAGGGCCGGATGCACGACCTGGCCGTCCCTGGTGATCAGGGTCCCCTTGACCAGGTCGTCGGCCACGTCGATCTTGAGCTGCCTGCTTTCGGGGTCGATCAGCAGGCTCGCGAAATTGAGCAGGTTGCGGGCGTAAAGCGAGCTCGTCGCGGGCGCCAGCCGCGAGGCGACGTTGGCGTGGCCGACGATCTTGACGCCGCCCCGCTCGACCACCTTGCCGGTCTTGCTGCCCTCGACGTTGCCGCCGCTCTCGACCGCGAGATCGACCAGGACCGCGCCCGGCCGCATGCTCTCGACCATCGCCCGGCTGACCAGCTGCGGCGCCGGCCGGCCCGGGATCAGCGCGGTGGTGATCACCAGATCCTGGCCCGCGATGTGCCTGGCGACCAGCTCCGCCTGCTCCTTGCGGTCATCGTCTGAGAGCTCCCTGGCGTAGCCGCCAGCGGTCGCCGCGTCCTCCTTGACCACGCCCACGAACTTGGCGCCCAGGCTCTCGATCTCGCCCTTGGCGGCGGGGCGGACGTCGGTCGCCGAGACCACGGCGCCGAGCCGGCGCGCGGTCGCGATCGCCTGCAGCCCGGCGACGCCGGCGCCGATCACGAACACCTTGGCCGGCGGCACGGTGCCGGCGGCGGTCATCATCATCGGCATCACCCGGTCGAACTCGGCGAGGCCGTCGATCACCGCCCGATAGCCCGCGAGATTGGCCTGGCTGGAGAGCACGTCCATGGCCTGGCCGCGGGTCGTGCGCGGCAAGAGCTCGAGCGCGAAGGCGATTACGCCGGCCTTGGCATAGGCCAGGACCTGATCGCGATTCTGGTAGGGATCGAGCATCCCGATCAGCACCTGGCCGTCGCGCAGCAGCGCCATCTCATCGGGCTCGCCCTCGCCACTCATCAGCGGGCGGCGCACCTTAAGGACGACATCCGCGTCCCGATAGAGCGCCTGCGGGTCCTGGGCGAGGCCCGCGCCGGCGTCGGCGAAGGCCTGATCGGCGAACCGGGCGCCCTTGCCGGCGCCGGCCTCGACGAGCACCTCGACGCCCTGGCCCTTGAGCCGCTTCACGGTATCGGGCGAGGCCGCAACGCGCCGCTCGCCGGGCCGGCGTTCCTTGGGAACCCCTATCATCATCGCTTCGGCGCCCTGTCCTGCTGCGCGCTCCGGCGACGCCATCGGCCACCGGCGGGCCAAACCTAACCGTTTGTCCGGGCTTCGCCTAGGGGCGGATCGCACCCGGCGGACGGCGCCGGCCCGGCGGCGGCTCTCCCGGCTTGACCGGACGCGCTCGGTCGCGTAGACAGCGAACCGCCGTCGGACATTTATAAACCCCTGGTATCATCCCATCCGTGCCGTCTCAGACCGGGCCTCCGGGCCCCGACCTGCCGGTGCGAGGGTGTGCGTCATGCCGGAGTTGAGCAGCGGGCGGCCGCAGCGGGTCGCCCTGATCGCGGCCAGGTCGCGCCGGCCGCTGGTCACCGAACGCGGCGCGAGCCCGACCGGCGCCGGCCGGTGCCTGGCTCGGTTGCTGCTGGTCGCCCTCGTGTTGGTCCTGGTCACGCCACGCTCGCCCGCGGCCGCCGAGCCGGATTCGGGCTATCGCTTCGGCGTTTTTCCCTACCTGCCGGTGCTGGCCATCGATCGCGTCTTCGGCCCGATCGCCGCCAGCTTCAGCAAAGATCTCGGCCGGCCGATCTATTTGAAAACCAAGTCGAACTTCGAGAAGTTCGCGGACGAGCTCGCCCAGGAGACCTATGACATCATCTTCGTGCATCCGTTCTTCTACGTCGAGGCCGCCGACAAGTATCACTATCAGATCTTGGCGCGGCTCGATCAGCCGCTGACCGGGGTGGTCATGATCGGGGAGGACCACAGCTGGCACGACTGGCGCGACCTGACGGGCAAGACGCTGGCCCTGCCGCCCGAGCTGGCGGCGGTCAGCGAGATGGTCAAGGCCGCGCTGGTCGATGCCGGCCTCAGGCCCGGGGTCGACGTGATCCTGCAACACTACCGGACCAAGACCTCCTGTCTGCAGGCGGTCGCGATCGGCTCGGCGGACGCCTGCGCCATCCCGCGCTTCGTTCTGGCGCAGATCGAATCGATCGCGGACATGCGGCTCCACGTCATGATCGAGACGGCGCCGATCAACCATTTCGTGTTCGCCGTCCATGAACGCGTGCCGGCAGCGGACCGCGCCAAGCTCTTGAGTTGCATTCTCGCCTGGTCGCACGGCGAGGCCGGCCGGGCGGTGCTCGCGGCCGGCGCCTGGGCGGGCTTCGTGCCGGCCACGGACCAGGACTACGATCAGGTCCGCCGCTTCAGCATGCGGCTCAAGTCGGTCGCCCGGCAGTAAGATCCGCCTTGAGAGTTCGCGGCATGTCTCTCCGCTACCGCATCGCAGCGACCATCTTTGCCCTCGAGATCGTCCTGACCGGGGCCATGCTCTGGACCACGCTCGGCCATTCGATGCGCACCATCCGGGAGCAGGTCGGGAGCACCGATGCGGTGACCCTGCAGCTGGTCGGCGATCTCAGCCGCTCGGCGCTGCTGACCGACGAGTTCGCCGACCTGCAGACCTTCATCGAGGCGACCCGGCGCGACCCGCGCGTCGAGGGGGTGGTGCTGGGGGACATCCAGGACCGGGTGGTCGCCGCGACCGATCTCGGCCTGATCGGCGGGCCGTTTCCCGAGGTGACCGCCGGCCCGCACCACTATTGGCGCCAGACCGAGATCCGCGGCCGTGCGAGCTCGCTGGGGACGCTCGCGATCGAGTTTTCGGACTATCCGCTCGTGCTCGCCTATCGCGACACCCGCAATCTCGGCATCAGCATCGCGCTCATCGGCATGGTCGCGATCGCCGTGGTGGGCCTTGCCATGGGCTTCGTCCTGACCCGCCGGCTGACCGGCCTGGCTGCGGTCGCGGATCGGGTCGCCGAGGGCGATCGCACCGCCCGGGTCGAAGTCGCCGGCAGCGACGAGGTGGCGCGGGTCGGCCGCGCGGTCAACAGCATGGTCGCGAGGCTCGCTGCCAATCTCGATGCGCTGCGCGCGGCGCGCGATCGTCTGGTGCAGCCGACCGAGGCGATGTCCGAGGGCTTCGCGCTCTGGGACGCCGACGACCAGCTGGTCCTGTACAACAGCCGCCTGCGCCAGCTCTTCGGGGCCGAGGGCGGGCGGGTCGTGCTTGGCGCGCGCTTCCGGGATCTCAGCCGGATCGTCCACCGGCGTCTGCTGGCGCTCGAGGATGCGCCGCCGAAGTTCGACCCCTGGCTGGCGCAGTATCTGGATCATCGCCGGGCGTCCCGCGGGCCGTGGGAGATGCATTTCCGGGATGGCCGGTGGCTCTCGGTCAACGAATTCCGCACCCAGGACGGCGGCACGGTCGGCATCTATACCGACATCACCGAGACCAAGCGGCGGCAGCGGGCCCTCGAGCAGGGCGAGCAGCGCCTGCAGGCGATCATGGATTCGGTGATCGACGGTATCGTCACCGTGACCGACGATGGCGTGATCGAATCCGCCAATGCCGCCGCCGCCCAGATCTTCGGCTTCGCGCCCGGCGAGCTGGTCGGGCGTGGGCTCGGCGACCTGCTGATCAACGCGACCGAGCGCGACATCGAGCGTCTGCACCGGCCGGCGCCGGTCGACGTCACGACGCTGGCCCGGCACAGCCTGCTCGAGATGGTCGGCCGGCGCAAGGACGGCACCAGCTTCTCGATCGAGCTGTCGGTCACCGAGCTCGATCTGCATGGTCGCCGCACCTTCATCCTGACCGTGCGTGACATCACCGCGCGCAAGGCGGCCGAGGAGCTGATCCGCTTCCGTGCGACCCACGACGCCCTCACCGGCCTGCCCAACCGGGCGCTGTTCGACGATCGGCTGGCGACCGCGCTCAAGCACGGCGCCCGTCGCGACGAGATGGTGGCGGTGCTGTTCCTCGATCTCGACCGCTTCAAGATCATCAACGACACCCTTGGCCATTCGATCGGCGATGCGCTGCTGGTCGCGCTCAGCCGGCGCCTGCGCGCCAGCGTCCGCGATGAGGATACGGTCGCGCGCATGGGCGGCGACGAGTTCATCTTCATCCTGCGCGGCCTGCGCAACCCCGAGGACGCGGTCAAGCCGGCGCAGAAGATCCTGGATGCGATGCGCCCGACCTTCCACGTCCACGGCCACGAGCTCTACGTCACGGGCAGCATCGGCATCGGCCTCTACCCGACCGATGGCGCCGAGCCGGACCAGCTGCTCAAATGCGCCGACATCGCGCTCTATCGCGCCAAGGAGCGCGGGCGCAACCGGCTGCAGCTGTACAACCCGTCCCTGAACCTGCGGGTGTTCGGCCAGATGGTCCTCGAGAAGCACCTGCGCCATGCCCTCGAGCAGGATCAGTTCCAGCTGGTCTACCAGCCCCAGATCGCGCTCGACAGCGGCCAGGTGGTGGGCGTCGAGGCGCTGATCCGCTGGCGACATCCCGAGCTCGGCCTGGTGCCGCCGGACGAGTTCGTGCCGCTGGCTGAGGAGAACGGACTGATCGAACCGCTCGGGCTCTGGGTGCTGCGCACCGCCTGCCGGCAGCACAAGGCGTGGCGCCAGGGCCGGCTGCCGGGTCTGCGGCTCGCGGTCAACATGTCGGCGCGCCAGTTCCAGCGCCTCGGGCTGGAGAACCGGATCCGCGAGATCCTGGCCGATACCGACATGGACGCCCGCTGGCTCGAGCTCGAGCTGACCGAAAGCGTGCTCATGCAGGAAGGCGACAGCACCGCCAGTCTGCTCGCCCATCTGGGCGAGCTCGGGATCAGCCTGGCGTTGGATGATTTCGGCACCGGCTACTCCTCGCTCAGCTACCTCAAGCGCTTCCCGATCAAGCGGGTCAAGATCGATCGCTCGTTCGTCAGCGACATCAACACCAGCGAGAGCGCGGCGGCGCTGGCCCGGGCGATGATCGGGATGGGGCACGGGCTCGGCGTCGAGGTCGTGGCCGAGGGGATCGAAACCCTGGAGCAGCTGGCGATCCTGCGCCGCTACGGCTGCGACGAGGGCCAGGGCTACTTCCTCGGCCGGCCCGTGGTGCCCTCCGAGGTGCCGCAGCTGGTCCGCCGCCAGGGCTGGCCGCAGATCCGCAGCGTCGTCTCGGCCTGATCCGCCCGCGCAAGCCGTCCCGCCCCCTCGTCCGAGGCACCCGATTCACGATCGCTTAAGGGCGCTGCGCGATATCGACCCCCCGGGCCCCCCAACTCGGAGCGCAGAGGTCATGGCGGCGGCGGTCGAGATCATTGAGCACGTCAAGCGTGACGCCCCGTTCAATCTGCCCGAGAGCCTGCGGCTCGCGGCCAGCGCGCACGGCAAGAGCCCCGGCGCGCAGGTCATGGAGATCTGGCGGCTGCGCTTCGGCCCCGGCAAGCTCAGGCCCGACGAGTACTACGCCTACGGCCTCTACGACGACCGCCGCTTCAGCTTCGCCGACAAGCTGAGGTTCGTCGGCCGCGCGCTCCAGGAGCGCACCATCCGCCGCTGCAACGCGCTGCCATGGTGGCTCTTGGCCCACGACAAGCTGGTCTTCTATGCGCTGCTCGCGGGCCACGGGCTGCCGGTGCCGGCGACCCGGGCGGTCTATCACGCGAGCCGGCGGCTCGGGGCGGCCGTGGCGCTGGCGGCGCCGGCGGCGCTCGCGGACCATCTGCGGGCCGGCATGATCTATCCGTGTTTCGCCAAGCCCTCGAGCGGCATCCGGAGCATCGGCGTCGCTGCCCTCGAGGCTTACGACGCGGCCACCGACCGGATCGTCCTCAAGGGCGGCCGGACGCTCGCGGTGGACGCGCTGGTGGGCCAGCTCGAGCGCTACCGGGAGGGCGGCTATCTGTTCCAGGAGCTGCTGCGGCCGCATCTCGAGCTCGAGAAGGTCCTAGGCCCGCGCCTTGCGACCGTCCGCCTGATCGTCCTGCTCGAGGACGGCGGCCCCGCGATCCTGCACGCGCTCTGCAAGATCCCGGTCGGCGACAACCCCGCCGACAACTTCTGGCGCCCGGGCAACCTTCTGGCCGCGCTCGATGGCGAGGGCCGGATCACCCGGGTCGTCCAGGGGACCGGCCCGGAGCAGCGCGAGCCGGACACCCACCCCGACACCGGCGGCCGGCTCCAGGGCCTGACGATCCCCGACTGGCCGGCGCTGAGCGCGCTCGCCCTCGAGGCCGCCACCGCATTGCCGGGACTGCGCATGCAGGCCTGGGACATCGCGGCCACCGACCGCGGGCCGGTGCTGGTCGAGGTCAACATCGGCGGCGACTTCAACCTGCCCCAGCTCGCCCACCGCCGCGGCCTGATGGACGACCGCTTCCGGTGCTTTCTCGCGAGCTGCGCGCCGGCATCGTCCTGACCAATTCCATCAGACTGTTCGCAGCGCTCGCGCCCTGCAGGTCGGACGGCTGGCGGATCGCCGGGAGCCTCCGCCGGAACATGACGGGTGCCACCCGATCGCCGGATATGCTATGATTCCGCCGGGCATTGCATACGCCCGGGAAACCGTCATGACCGACGATCGATATATGGCCGTCTTGGAGGAAGGGATTGCCAGCCGCGAGATGTACCTTTCCCGGCTCCGACTCCTTTATGACCGCTGCGGCGAGCGTTGGCGCCCGGCCATCGTCGAACGAATTCTGGATGCCGAGGCGGCGCTGCATCGCGCCGAAGCGAGGTTGCATACCGCCTATGCGATGCGGAGCGCCGAGGGCGGCGTCGATCGGAGACCGGGCGACGTCGATCCTGACGCCTGGCGGTTCGAGCGGGTCTTCGATCGCCGCGGCGACCGAAGACGGCGTGCCCACCGCAGCGGCCCGAGGGCGGTGCCGGCAGACCTCTTTCCGGAAGACGACCGGCGCCGGTCCTCTGGACCAGCCAGATCGCTCGCGGGCGGCTGACCGCAGGGACCGCGAGATGCAAGGATTTTTGTGGCTACCGGATCCCGGCGGGCCGGAATCTCACCGTCATTTCCAACTATTAGGGAACAAATGGGAAAGTCAACTGTTTTATATTTTTAATTGTGCTTGCCAAAATCCCCGCAGGTGCCACCTTTATTAATGAACCTTGCCAAAAAAAGCCGCCTCGACCCGAGGCTGCGCAACCAGGGAGGTTCTCATGGCAGACAAACCGAATTTGGCGCAACGCTGGGATCGACTTCAGCCGAGCAAGGGCATGGTTTTCTGGAGCTTTGTCGCCGGGGCGGTGGCGACCATGATCGTCGGATTTTCCTGGGGCGGCTGGGTCACGGGCGGCAGCGCCCAGGCGATGACCGAGAAGGCGGCCCAGCAGGGGCACCAGGAGCTCGCCGCGGCGGTCTGCGCCGAGCACTTCGCAGGCGCGCCGGACGCCCACGCGCAGCTCGCGGCTTTCAAGGACATCACCAGCTCCTACCAACGCGACAAGTTCGTCGAGGACGGCGGCTGGGCGACCATGCCGGGCGCCAGCAGCGCCACTCGCCAGGACGCCTCGGCCTGCGCCGACGGCCTGCTCAAGCTGGAGCTGCCGCCGGTCAAGGAAGCCGCGCAGACCGCCCCACAGCCGACCGTGGCGCAGTAGGCACCCGCGCCGGCCGCGCGGCGCGCTCCGCCTGCGCCGACGGCCGGGGATCGGACCCACGCGTCATGCCGGGACCCTGAGCTACGCCGCCGCCGGGCCATCTTCGGGCGCTCGCCTGCTGAGCGCCCGGCAGCGCGCGGCGCCGCCCGCGATTGCAGCTGGCCGCCGCCTGTCCCCAGATGCGCGCCCTATGCCCGGCCGACGGTGAATCGATTACCGGCGCCGGCAGTCTGCACGGTGATGTTCTCATTGCCGGTGACCTTCGCGGTCTGCTGGATCGCCGCGCGCTGCTCCGCCGGGATCGCATCGACCAGCCTTGCGATCACGGCGCGAAAGTCGGGGTCTGCCTCCAGCGCCTTCTCGACCTGCCGCACGAGCGCCCGTTGCCGGTTTTCGTCCTCGGGCTTGGCCGCGAAATCTTCGATCGCCTCCTGCGCCGCCGGCCGCGTGAGCCTGGCCTTCACCGCATCCCACAGATCACCGACGACCCGCTTGCCAGCTTCGCCGCCTATGGCCTCGACCGCCTTCGCGCCCAGAAGCCCGACCGTCGTGACTGCCAAAGTCGCGAGCTCCATCCGCTTCCCTCCCTGATTTCGCGTATTTCCGCGACCTACGTCCCGAGCTGAAGTCCTCCCCCGCGGCCCCCTGCTGCATCCCTTGCAGCACCTCCGCGATCGGCCCGAGCAGCTCCATGTCCGGCTCGCGCCCGAGCTTCTCGCAGCGCCGGATGTAGTCCCGGACGATCGTCAGCGCCCGGTCGGCCCAACCTCGTGGCAGCGCCAACAATGGCGCCGTGATGGCCCCGACGGCCTCCTCGTCGCTCGCGACGGCGTCCTCGATGCGCTCCAATTCCTCCAGCCGGTCCGCCAGCACCGAAAGCGACAACGCGAGATCGGGCCGATAGGCATCGGGCGCCTTGGCCGCCAGCTCGCGGCGGATGGCAACCGCCTCCTGCGCCGGCGCGAGCGCCGCCTCGCGCTGGCCGACCTCGCTCAAGCAAATGGCCAGGTTGTTGAGGGCCATCGCGAGATCGGGCCGATAGGCATCGGGCGCCTTGGCCGCCAGCTCGCGGTAGAGGTCTGCTGCCTCCTTGGCCGGCGCGAGCGCCGCCTCGCGCTGGCCGACCTCGCTCAAGCAATGGCCAGGTTGTTGAGGGCCGAAGCCAGATCGGGCCGATAGGCATCGGGCGCCTTGGCCGCCAGCTCGCGGTACGGAGGTCTGCTGCCTCCTTGGCCGGCGCGAGCGCCGCCTCGCGCTGGCCGACCTCGCTCAAGCGATTGGCCAGGTTGTTGAGGGCCGAAGCCAGATCGGGCCGATAGGCATCGGGCGCCTTGGCCGCCAGCTCGCGGTAGAGGTCTGCTGCCTCCTTGGCCGGCGCGAGCGCCGCCTCGCGCTGGCCGACCGCGCTCAAGCGAGTGGCCAGGTTGTTGAGGGCCGAAGCCAGACCCTGCCGATAGGCATCGGGCGCCTTGGCCGCCAGCTCGCGGTAGAGGTCTGCTGCCTCCTTGGCCGGCGCGAGCGCCGCCTCGCGCTGGCCGACCTCGCTCAAGCGATTGGCCAGGTTGTTGAGGGCCGAAGCCAGATACGGTGTATAGGTCTCGGCGTCGCCTTCGACCATTTCGCGAAACAGCTCTGAGCTCGTCTGCGCATGGCCGACGGCGGCGTCCTTGTCGCCGAGCGCGCCCAACCGAACCGCCAGATTGCTGCTATACGCCGCCAGATCGGACAGACGCTCCCGCTCGCCGGCTTCCACCTTCTCGCGCAGGCCATCGACAATGGTCATGGTGATCTTCGCACCATTGACAAGGAGCGCCAGCGACTCCTCCGGCAGCTGGTCGGCGATCGGCATCAGCTGGTCGACGTCGAGCGAGCTTCCGAGCGCGTCGAGCCAAGCGAGCGGCGCGTTACAGCGGCGCTGAAGCTCTTCATGTTCGTCAGTGTCCGCCGTTCCGGCGAAGTCCTGTGCGGCGCGAATGACGAACGCGGCGACCGGCCCGCCCTTCTGCCCGAAGGCGCGCAATACGACCGCCGTGCTGTCGATGTCCGGATCGCCCAGCGCCTGCAGAACGACCGCTTCGCCGAGCGCATCCGGCCGGATCGGCTCGGGCGCGCCGCGCGTGCCCGGCAGCGCGTCAGAGAGAGCATTGGCCACGGCCGCGGCGCCCTTGGTAGGGCCCCAGTGGAACTCTGCCGCCGCGGTTTCGATCCAATCGAGCAGCGGACTGCGGGCCAAACCCTGGCACAGCGTGACGTAAGCCGCCACGTGCCCGAGCAAGTCGGCATCGAGCCCGCGTCGCTTCGGCGAGCCCGCGCAGGCGCCCGATCTCGCGCTCGGCCACCTTGTGGGCGATCTTCGTTCGTGGCAGGGCGAGCACCTGCGGCAGCGAGGTCTCGGCCGCCAGCAGTGCGGCCATCATCAGGAACAGTGGGTCGCCGCCCCAGCTGATCAGGTCAAGGCGCCGGTCGAAGTCGGGGTCGGCGCCCGCGGCCGGCGTGCGGATCGGGCTCTGCGAGCTCCGCGAACACGGCGTCCAGCACGGCGCGCCGATGGCCGACGTCCATTAGGCCGGAAAGCTCGAGGGGCGCCTCCGGGTCGAGCATCGTGCGGATCGCACGCGCCGCGCCGCCGCCGATCCCAAGCGCCGTCTGCAGCCAGCCGCTTCCAGTGTCGGCTTGGCGCTCGAGCAGCAGGATGCGGAGCGGCGGCACGTCCGGGGGCGCAAAACCCTCGAGCTGGCCGAACCAGCGATGCAACGTCTCCGCGCGTTCGGCGGCGTAGTCCACCACGACAGCGTCGGCTGCTCCCAGCCCCAGCGGGCGCCGGCGTCTTCAGTCAGGTTGGCGAGCTGATCGCCGTTGACGAAGCCCGCCTGCCACTCGCCTTCTTTCAGGAGCTCGTCGCAGAGATCGAACGCGAGCCGGGTCTTGCCGGTGCCGGCCTTGCCGGTCCGCACCTGGATCGCGATGTCGCGCCCGCTCGCGAGCCAGGCCCGCAGCTCCGCCATCTCCCGGTCGCGCCCGACCCGTGCGATCGACTGCGTGTAAGCGCTGAGCAGGCCGATGTCGCCGCCTTCCTTACGCCGCCGGGGGAACATGGTGAGCCGCAGCGCGGCCGCGCCGGCGATCGTGACCTGGCTGTCGTCGCCGACGATCTGAACGGTGATGTTGCCGTGGCCGTCGTACGTCGACGCGTTGCCGGCTTGGGGCAGGGTGCTGCATCGCTGCAATCGCTTCATCGAAACCGCAGCGATCTCATCACAACGCGCATTCCGATGCTAGACGTTTCCATCAGGACGCGCGGCCGACACTCACTTGCCGGACGGGTCGTCAGGCGCGAATCTGGCGCATGCCGTCGTCCGCCGCAAAACCACCTGTCAATGGAGCCTCCAGATTCGATTGATCGAAAATCAATCCTCCTCCCCTCCGAAAACCGCGGAAATCGGCCCGTCGTGGAGTTCGTGGTATCAATGATGCTCCATTGATTTCGGATCAACTTGATTGATCGACGGCCGCCTTGCCGCGACGACTTCGGCGCCAGGGCGCAGATCTGCCGCATCCTAAGTCCTCGATGCGCCGCACATGCGCCGCGTCCTAATGTTACATGCGTCGCTTGGGAGTTGATGATGGCGCATCGAGGGCATGAAATCTTTCGACTGTACTTGGGTTCGGACGCGAGTATTGGGCGAGGATTCGACGATGTGGTGGCCCGCAGAGGAGTGTGCTTCAGCCCGGCAGCGGCAGGTCCTGAGCCTGGAGGGCTGCGGTCTGGCGGCGCTCGAGGGCGGTGACGTCGAAGTCCTGGATCAGGCCCATGAACAGCTGGTGCCAGTTGACCTCGGCCTTGAGGTGCATGAAGACCGAGCCCAGGCCGATCGCGGCCCGGTCCATCAGCACGAACTCGCGCGGCGGGGTGACGCCGCCGATCTCGCGCAGGCGCTTTTGCACGTTGAAGGCGACCTCGCGGCCGAAGGCGCCGGAGTTGGTCTCCTCGATCAGCCGCGGCCGGTCTTCCATCAAGGGCGCGTAGACGAAGGCAGCCCACAGGTTCAAGGTGTCGATCACCTCCTTCCTGAGGTCCGCAAAACCCCAGGTCCGGTAGGCGTGGACGGCGAGATCGCGATCGCCCTTGACCAGCGCCCAGTAGAGGTCGATCACGCCCTGGACCAGGGCGGGCTTGAAGACCCGGATGCAGCCGAAGTCGATGAGGTTGATGCTCATGTCGGCCCTGGCGCCGTAGTTGCCCAGGTGCGGGTCGCCGTGGATCACGGCGTAGTCGTAGAAGGGCACGTACCAGGCGCGGAACATGTTGTGGGCGAGCCGGTTGCGCTGCTCCTGGGGGGCGTCGACGAGCTCGAGCAGCGGCCGGCCCTCGAGCCAGGTCATCGACAGCAGGCGGCCGGTCGAGAGCTCGGGCAGCACCTCGGGCACGTGCACGCCCGGCTCGTCGTCGAGCATCTGCCGGTAGAGCCCGATGTGCTTGGCCTCGCGGCGGTAATCGAGCTCCTCGCGCAGGCGCTCGGCCAATTCCTCGTAGATCTGCTCGGGGTTGATCGAGCCGTCGTAGCGACGGTAGATGCCGAACACCAGGCGCAGCTGGGTGAGGTCGGCCTCGACCGCGCTCGCGATGCCCGGATACTGCAGCTTGCAGGCGAGCGCGCGGCCGTCCTTGGCGTGGGCGCGGTGGACCTGGCCCAGCGAGGCGGCGGCCGCGGCGTCGAGCTCGAAATCCTGGAACCGGCCCTGCCAGCCGGGGCCGAGCTCGGCGGTCATCCGCCGGCGCACGAACGGCCGGCCCATCGCCGGCGCCTGGCTCTGCAGCTGGGCGAGCTCGGCCGCGTATTCCTTGGGCAGGGCTTCGGGGATGGTCGCGAGCAGCTGGGCCACCTTCATCAATGGCCCCTTGAGGCCGCCGAGCGCCTCCTTGAGCTCCTCGGCATGCGCCGCGCGGTCGATCCGGATGCCGAGGAAGCGGGCGCCCGCGATGCGGGCCGCGAGCCCGCCCATGGCGCCTGACACCCGGGCGTAGCGTCGAACCCGGCCCGAGAGCGTGTTCTCGGTCGGACTGCTGCGGCCGTCAGCCATGCCTCAGGTCGCCATCGCGCGCTCGAGCTGATCGATCAGGCCCGAGATCACGCTGAGCCCTCGCGCCCAGAAGCCGGGGTCCGAGGCATCGAGGCCGAAGGGCGCCAGCAGCTCCTGGTGGCGCAAGGTGCCGCCGGCCCGCAACAGCTCGAGATAGCGCTCCTGAAAGCCGTCCGGCTCCGCCTGGTAGACGGCGTACAGCGAGTTCACCAGGCAGTCCCCGAAGGCGTAGGCGTAGACGTAGAACGGCACGTGGATGAAGTGCGGGATGTAGCTCCAAAAGACCCGGTAGGCATCCTCGAACCGGAACGCCGGCCCAAGACTTTCGGCCTGGATCCCGAGCCAGATCCGGCCGAGCTCGTCGGCGGTGAGCTCGGCGGTCTTGCGGGCGTCGTGGACCCGGCGCTCGAACTCGACGAACGCGATCTGGCGGACCACGGTGTTGAGCGCATCCTCGATCTTGCCGGCAAGCAGGACCCGGCGCTGGACGGGGTCCGTCTCGGCCTCGAGCAGGGCGCGAAAGGTCAGCTGCTCGCCGAACACCGAGGCGGTCTCGGCGAGCGTCAAGGGCGTGCCGGCCATCAGCGGGCCCTGCTTCGCCGCCAGCACCTGATGGACGCCGTGGCCGAGCTCGTGGGCGAGCGTCATCACGTCCCGGGCGCGGCCCTGGTAGTTCATGAGCACATAAGGGTGCACGCTCGGCACGGTCGGATGGCAGAACGCGCCCGCGTCCTTGCCCGACCGCAACGCGGCGTCGATCCAGCGGCCGGCAAAGAAGCGCTCGAGGATGCGGGCCAGCGGCGGCGCGAAACCGCGGTAGGCGTCGAGCACGATGACCCGGGCGTCCGCCCAGGCGATCCGCCGGTCGCTGTCCTCGGGCAAGGGCGCGTTGCGATCCCAGTACTCGAGCTTTTCCAGGCCCATCCAGCGCGCCTTAATCCTGTAGTAGCGATGCGAAAGCCGCGGCCAGGCGTCCTTGACCGCGGCGATCAGCGCGTCCACGACCTCGTCCTCGACCTGGTTGGCGAGATTGCGGCTCGAGATCGGCCGCGCGAAGTGGCGCCAGCCGTCCTCGATCTGCTTGTCCTTGGCGAGCGTGTTGGTGATCAGGGCGAACAGGCGCGTGCGGCCCTCGAGCACGCCCGCGATCGAGCGGGCGGCCGCCTCGCGTTGGCTGCGGTCCTTGTCCGAGAGCCGGTCGAAGATCTGGGCGCTGGTCAGCTCGCGGCCGTCGAGCGGGAAACGCAGCCCGGCCATGGTCTCGTCGAACAGGCGGACCCAGGCGCTGCGGCCGGTGATCGACTTCTCGTGCAGGACGCGCTCGATCTCGTCGTCGAGCTGATGCGGGCGAAAGCTGCGCACATCGCGCAGCCAGGGCCGGTAGCGGGCGAGCTCAAGGGACTGCTCGACCTTGGCCGCGAGCGCGTCGTCCTCGACCCGGTTGAGCTCGAGGGTGACGAACAGGAGCTTCGTCGCGGCCTCGTTGACCCGTTCCTGGACGGTCTGGAAGAAGCGCCCGATCTCCGGGTCGTCGGTCTTGGCGGCATGCAGCAGCTGGGCATAGCTCGCGAGCCGGCCGAGCCGCTCCTCGAGCTCCTCGTAGCGCTCGATCAGTGCGGCCAGCGCCGGGCCATCGAGATCCCCGAGCCTGCCCTTGTACTCGGTCTCGAGCGCGCTCGCGGCCGCCAGCGCCGCGCCCAGGTCGGTCTCCACCTCGAGCGCATCGGGTGCCGGGTAGAGATCGCTTAAGTCCCATTCCGGCAACATGGCGACCGCCGCCGCCGCCGCGGCCGGCGCGGCTTGATGACAAGGCTGGATCATCCCATGCTCCCGTTGCGGACCCCTGGAGATATAAGCACCGCCCCTGGTCAATCCAGGCAAATCCCGTTATCTGTTCGCGACCCTGGAATTGGCCTGGGCCGGGTTCGTCCGGGCGAGGGCGGGCAAGACGACCGTCCGCGCCGGCGCGGGCGCTGGCCGGGAGATGGCATGACGGCCCCGGATCTGGGATCGAACCTGGTCGAGCTGTTCGAGCGGACGGCCACAGGGCGCGGCGGGCAGCCCTTTCTCTGGCGCAAGTGCGAGGGCGCCTATCGACCCTGGTCCTGGCGGCAGGCGGCGCGCGAGGCGCGTCTGCTCGCCCGCGTGCTGCGCGCGCGAGGCGTGGTGCCCGGCGACCGGGTGCTGCTGGTCGCCGAGAACCGCCCGGAATGGCTGATCGCCGACCTCGCGATCATGACCGCGGGCGCCATCACGGTCCCGGCCTACACCACCAACACCGCCCGCGACCACGCCTATCTGCTCGAGCACAGCGGTGCCGCCGCGGTCGTGGTCTCGAACGACCGTCTGGCCTCGCAGCTGCTGCCGGCGGTCGCCGCGGCGCCGGCCGCCCGCCTCGTGATCAGCATCGAGCCGCTCGCGGCCGCCGGCCAGCTGAACCTGCCGGTGCTCGCCTGGCAGGAGGCGCTGGCCGCGGGCGAGCAGCTGCCCGACCCGGGCGCCGATCCGGCCAAGTGCCTGGCTGCCTCCGACACCGCCTGCTTCATCTACACCTCGGGCACCGGCGGCAAGCCCAAAGGCGTCATGCTCAGCCACGGCAACGTGCTCGCCAACGTCGCCGGGGCGTCGGCGGCGCTGGCCCTGCTCGGCCTCGACGAGCACGAGGTCTTCCTGTCCTTTCTGCCGCTGTCGCACGCCTATGAGCACACCGCCGGCCAGTTCCTGCCGATCGCGGTCGGGGCCCAGATCTACTACGCCGATGGCCTCGAGACGCTCACGACCAATCTGCTCGAGGCGCGCCCGACCATCATGACCTGCGTGCCGCGGCTCTATGAGATCATGCGCCAGCGCATCCTGAACGCGATTGCCCGTCAGAAGGGGCTGAAGCCGAAGCTGTTCCACAAGACCGTCGAGCTCGGCTGCAAGGCGTACCAGTCGCCGGCGGCGCTCGGGCTCGGCGAGCGGCTGCTCGATGGCCTGCTCGACCCGCTGGTGCGCCGGCAGGTGCGGGCGCGCTTCGGCGGCCGGATCAAGGCCCTGGTCTCGGGCGGCGCGCCGCTCAACTTCGAGGTCGGCCTGTTCTTCACAGCCCTCGGCCTGCCCGTGTTCCAGGGTTACGGCCAGACCGAATGCTCGCCGGTGGTGAGCGTCAACACCCCGCGCCAGATCAAGCTGCACACGGTCGGCCCGCCGCTGCCGGGGATCGAGGTCGAGATCGCCGCCGACGGCGAGATCCTGGTGCGCGGCGCCTCGGTCATGCAGGGCTACTGGCGCGATGAGGCGGCGACCGCGGAGACGCTCAAGGACGGCTGGCTGCACACCGGCGACGTCGGTCTGATCGACGCCGACGGTTTCATCCAGATCACCGACCGCAAGAAGGACATCATCGTCAACTCGGGCGGCGACAACCTCTCGCCGCAGCGGGTCGAGGGCGTCCTCTTGCTCGAGCCGGAGATCGGACAGGCGATCGTCTACGGCGACCGCCGGCCGCATCTGGTGGCGCTCCTGGTCGCCGACCTGGACTTCGCCAGGAGCTACGCGCGCGGCCACCGGCTGCCCTCCGACCTTGCGAGCCTCGCCGAGGACGAGGGCTTCCGGCGGCGCGTCGGCGAGGCGGTCAAGCGCGCCAATCAGAGCCTCTCGGTGCTCGAGCGGGTGCGCTACTTCAAGCTCATGCCGGAGCCCTTCAGCATTGAGAACGGCATGATGACCCCGACCCTCAAGCTCAAGCGGCAAGTCATCTACCGCACCCACCACGAGCTGTTCGAGGACCTCTACGAGCCCGCCGCGAGGCCGGCGCCGCCGAAGTCGAACGGCAGCTGACCGCCGCGTCCGCGCGCCGCGGGCGGTCTGCCACCGCCCCACCCCTCAATCACTCGACGAATCCCACCGCGGACGTCCGACCTTTTTTCAGCGGACTGTCGAGCTTGCGCGCGGCGGCGCGCCTTGACAGCTTGCGGGCGGTGCCGCAACAGCTTATCTCCACGGATCCGTGCCGCCAGCCGAAACGAGGCCGAGATGAACCCCGCCATGCCCGAGCATGCGGTCGACGAGCCGCCCTGCGCGATCCGCATCAGCCTGCCGGACGGCAGCGAGCGGACCTTCGCGCGGCCGGTGACCGGCGCCGAGCTCGCGGCAGCCATCGGGCCCGGGCTGGCCAGGGCGGCGGCGGTCATGGAGGTGCGGGTCGGGGAGGTGAGGGTCGGGGAAGTCGACGGCGAGCTTCAGGACCTCTCGCGCGCGCTGCCTGACGGCGCCAAGGTGCGCTTCATCCGCTATCAGGACGAGGCGGCCCTGCCGGTGATCCGCCACGACTGCGCCCACGTCATGGCCGAAGCGGTGCAAGACCTCTACCCCGGGACCCAGGTGACGATCGGGCCGCCGATCGCGGACGGCTTCTACTACGACTTCGCGCGCGACCAACCCTTCACGCCCGACGATCTGGCGCGGATCGAGGCGCGCATGGCCGAGATCGTGGCGGCCGACCGGCCGTTTCGCCGCGAGGAGGTGAGCCGGGCGGACGCGCGCCGGCGTTTTGAGGCGCTGGGCGAGAGCTATAAGCTGGAGCTGCTCGACGACATCCCCGAAGGCGAGCCGATCACGCTCTACCACCAGGGCGAGTGGTTCGATCTCTGCCGCGGCCCGCACGGGCCCTCGACCGGCCGGATCGGCGCCTTCAAGCTGACCAAGCTGGCGGGCGCCTACTGGCGGGGCGACAGCCGCAACCCCATGCTGCAGCGGATCTACGGCACCGCGTTTGCGAGCAGGAAGGAGCTCGCCGAGCATCTGCACCGGCTCGAGGAGGCGGAGCGCCGCGATCATCGCCGGCTCGGCAAGGAGCAAAATCTGTTCCACTTCCAGGAAGAAGCCGCGGGCTCGGTCTTCTGGCACCCCCACGGCTGGACCCTCTATCGCGAGATCGAAGCCTATCTCCGCCGCCGGCTCGAGACCGCGGGCTACCTCGAGGTCAAAAGCCCGCAGCTGGTGGACCGCACGCTCTGGGAGCTGTCGGGGCACTGGGAAAAATTCGGCGAGCACATGTTCGTGCTCGAGGCCGAAAACAAGACCCTGGCACTGAAGCCGATGAGCTGCCCCTGCCACGTCCAGATCTTCAACCAGCGCCTGCACAGCTATCGGGATCTGCCGTTGCGCATGGCCGAGTTCGGCTCTTGCCACCGCAACGAACCCTCGGGCGCGCTCCACGGTCTGATGCGGGTGCGCGCGTTCACCCAGGACGATGCCCACATCTTTTGCACCGAGGACCAGATCACCGCCGAATCCGAGCGCTTCTGCGGGCTGCTGCAGACCGTCTATCGCGATTTCGGCTTCGAGGACGTGCGGGTCAACTTCGCAGACCGGCCGCCGGTCCGGGCTGGCGCCGATGCGGTCTGGGACCGGGCCGAGCGGGCGCTTTGGGACGGGGTCGAGGCGGCCGGGCTCGAGACCAAGCTGAACCCGGGCGAGGGCGCCTTCTATGGTCCCAAGCTCGAGTTCATCCTGCGCGATGCGCTCGGGCGCGACTGGCAGTGCGGCACGCTGCAGGTCGACTTCGTCTTGCCGGAGCGGCTGAACGCCAGCTACATCGCCGAGGACGGCCACAAGCACCGGCCGGTCATGCTGCACCGGGCGATCCTGGGCTCCATGGAGCGCTTCATCGGCATCCTGATCGAGGAGTATGCCGGCCGCCTGCCGCTGTGGCTCGCTCCGGTGCAGGTGGTGGTCGCGACCATCACCAACGATTCCGACGACTACGCGCGCAAGGTCGGATTGGCGTTGGGCGAGGCGGGCATCCGCTACGAGCTCGACCTCGGCAGCGACAAGATCGGCTACAAGGTGCGCGAGCACTCCCTCGCCAAGGTCCCGCTCATCGTCGCTGTCGGCAAGCGCGAGGCCGAGCTCGATACGGTCTCGGTGCGCCGGCTCGGCGGGGAAAAGCAAGAATCCCTTGCTCTTGACGAAGCGGTGGCGATATTTGTCAAGGAAGCACGACCGCCGGATCTCGCCTGAGGTCAGGGCGGGCGTTTTTGGATTCGCAAGAAGAGGAGGGTAAAACGGCTCGAATGGCAGGCCCGGCCCGCGAAGACTATCGAATCAACGATCGTATTGAGGTACCGGAAGTCCGTCTGATCGACGATGCAGGCCAGATGGTCGGCGTGGTGTCGACGGCCGAAGCGATGCGTCGGGCCGAGGAGCTCGGTCTCGACCTGGTCGAGGTGTCGCCCTCGGCCGACCCGCCGGTCTGCAAGATCCTCGATTACGGCAAGTTCAAATACGAGGCCCAGAAGAAGGCCAACGCGGCACGCAAAAAGCAGCGCGTGATCGAAGTCAAAGAGATCAAGATGCGACCGAATATCGATGCGAACGACTACAACATCAAGATGCGTAAGATCCACCAGTTCCTGGAGGAGGGCGACAAGGTCAAGGTGACGCTGCGGTTCCGCGGGCGGGAGCTGGCGCATCAGGACCTGGCGATGAGCCTTTTGGAACGGCTGCGCGACGAGGTGGGCGAACTCGCCAAGGTCGAGCAGTTCCCGCGCATGGAAGGGCGCCAGATGGTCATGGTCATGGCGCCGACCCGCTAGCCGCGACCCTTATGCAACGCCGCTGCCCGCCGGACCGGCGGGGCTGGACATGAGCGATCGCACGGATGGGGCCGCCGAGCTCGGGCGGCTCCTTGGCGCGAGCGGCATCGAGCGGCCGGCGGCCGAGGTTCTGGCCCTCGTCGAGGGCGTGGCGGCGGCGCCTGCGGGCTTCCGGCCCGATGCCTGGCTCGATCTGGTCGCACCCCCGGATGCCAACGAGCTTCGCGACCATCTGCGCCGGCTGGAGGCAGGGTTCGCCGCCGCCAGGCCGCCGCAGCCGCCGGTCGCCGAGCGCCTCGGCCGGCTGCGCGCGGTCCTGGCCGAGCAGCGGCTCGACGGGCTGATCCTGCCGCTCACCGACGAGCATCGGAGCGAGTATCTGCCGGCTGCGTCTCAGCGCCTCGCCTGGCTGACCGGCTTCACGGGCTCGGCGGGCCTGGTGATCGTGCTTGCCGATCGCGCTGCCCTGTTCGTCGATGGCCGCTATACGCTGCAGGCTGCGGCCGAGCTCGATCCGGCGCTGTTCGAGCGCCGCCACGTCACCGACGAGCCGCCCTCGAAATGGCTGGCCGAGCATCTGGCGAGCGGCCAGCGGCTCGGCTTCGACCCCAAGCTCCACAGCAAGGCCGAGGTCGAGCGCTACCGCCGGGCGTGCGCCAGGACCGGGGCGGAGCTCATCGCCTGCGTCGTGAATCCGGTCGATGCGATCTGGGCGACCCGCCCGCCGGCGCCGATCGCCCCGGTCGCGGTGCTGGACGACGCCTATGCCGGCGAGCCGAGCGCTGCCAAGCGGGCGCGTATGGGCGCGGAGCTGGCCAAGGCCGGGGCGGAGGTCGGGGTCGTGACCGCGACCGATTCGATCGCCTGGCTGCTCAACCTGCGCGGCGGCGATGTGCCCTTCAACCCCCTGGTTCTGAGCTTTGCCCTGCTGCATGCCGATGGCGCGGTCGAGCTGTTCCTCGACCTGCGCAAGCTCAAGTCCGGTCAAAGTCTCGGCAACGGCGTGTCGGTCCAGCCGATCGCGGGCTTCGAGCCAGCTCTCGAGCGCCTGGGCGCCGAGCGTCGCGCGGTGCTGGTCGACCCGGGCGTGACGAGCCAGTACGTGCTCGAGCGGCTCGAGACCGCCGGTGCCCGCGTGCTCGAGGCGGACGAGCCCGCCATCCTGGCCAAGGCCTGCAAGAACCCTGTCGAGATCGCCGGCGCCAAGAACGCCCAGCGGCGCGACGGGGCCGCGATCTGCCGCTTCCTCTGCTGGCTGGAGGGCGAGATCGAGCGCGGGTGCGAGGTCACCGAGCGCGCGGCCGCGACCCGGCTCGAGGCCGAGCGCCGGCGGGACCCGCTGTTCCGCGGCCCGAGCTTCGAGACCATCTCGGCCGCCGGGCCGAACGCCGCCTTGCCCCATTACCGGGTGAGCGAGGCCAGCAACCGCGTCATCGAGCCGGGCTCGCTCTATCTGGTCGACTCCGGCGGCCAGTACCTGGACGCGACCACCGACATCACGCGCACGGTCGCGGTCGGGACGCCCTGCGCCCTGATGCGCCGGCACTTCACGCTGGTGCTCAAAGGCCACGTCGCGATCGCCCGCGCGGCGTTCCCGGCCGGCACCAGCGGTGCGCAGCTCGACAGCCTCGCCCGGACCGCGCTCTGGCGGGCCGGCCTCGACTTCGACCACGGCACCGGCCACGGCATCGGCGCCTATCTCTGCGTCCACGAGGGCCCGCAACGGATCTCCAAGACCGGCACGGCCGTTCTCATGCCGGGCATGATCGTCTCGAACGAGCCCGGCTACTACCGAAGCGGCGCCTACGGCATCCGGATCGAGAACTTGGTGGTGGTGGTCGCCCGCGGCCTGCCGCCTGGGGGCGAGCGCGATCTGCTGGGCTTCGAGACGATCACGCGGGCCCCGATCGATCGCCGGCTGGTTTTGGCCCAGCTGCTCGACGCCGAGGAGCGCACCTGGCTCGACAACTACCACGCCGGCGTGCGCGCCGATCTGATCGATCTGGTCGAGGGTGCGACCCGCGCCTGGCTGATCGCTGCGACGGCGCCGCTCGAGCCCGAGGCGACCCTGACGCCGCGATGACGGCGTGCGTCGCGCTCAGCCGCGGAATTGCGCGACCAGCCAGCGCCACCAGCCCAGGGCCTTGGCTTCCGCGCCGTCGATCAGCGCGCCGGCCTTGGGATAGCGCGCGCGCAGCCGCTCCAGGAGACGCCGCGCCCAGGTCGCGTAGCGCGCCAGGATGATCAGACCGATCAGAAGGAACAGGATGCCCTGCAGAAACGGCAGGACCAGCCCGAGCACGCCGAGCGCCAGGAAGGCATAGCCCAGGATCTGCATCAGGATCGGCTTCACGTAGCGCCAATCAACGCTTGCCATTCGGCCTCGCTGACGACGGTGACCCCGAGCTCCAGAGCCTTGCGGGCCTTGGACCCGGCGTCGGCGCCGACCACGACGTAGTCGGTCTTGGCCGAGACCGAGCCTGCGACCTTGGCGCCGCGCGCCTCGGCGGTCGCCTTGGCCTCGGCCCGGGTCATGGTCTCGAGCGACCCGGTGAACACCACGGTCCTGCCGGCGAGCGGCGAGGCGGGACCGGCCGGGGACGCCGATTCCTCGACATCGACCTCTTTGGCGAGGTCCCCCAGCACGACGAGATTGTGCGCCTCGGCGAAGAACTCGTAGATCGCCTCGGCGACCTTGGGGCCGATGCCGTCGATGTTGTCGAGCTCGGCGCGGGCCTCGGCGTCGCCCTCCGCCGCCCCGGTCATGGCGGCGCGCCAGGCTTCGAGGCCGTGGTAGTGCCGGGCGAGCAGGCGGGCGTTGGTCTCGCCGATGAAGCGGATGCCGAGCGCGTTGATGAAGCGGTCGAGCGGGATCTGCCGGCGCGCTGCGATCGCCTTCTTCAGATTCTCGACCTTCTTCTCGCCCCAGCCGGGCAGTCCCGCGAGCCGGGCGAGGCGCTCCGGCTCCTTGACCAGGCGGAAGACGTCGGCGGGCTTCTTGATCAGTCCGGCCTCGAGCAGCTGGGGCACCTGCTTGCGTCCCAGGCCCTCGATGTCGAACGCGTCGCGGCCGACGAAGTGGCGCAGGCGCTCGGTGATCTGGGCGGCGCAGATCAGGCCGCCGGTGCAGCGGCGCACCGCCTCGCCCTCCGGGCGCGGCGCGAGGCTGTTGCAGACCGGGCAATGGTCGGGGAACCGGTAGGGCAGGGTGCCCTCGGGCCGGCGGTCGAGGCGGACCTCGACGACCTGCGGGATGACGTCGCCGGCCCGCTGCACCACCACCCTGTCGCCGACCCGGATGTCCTTGACCTTGATGTAGTCCTCATTGTGCAGCGTCGCGCGGGTGACGACGACGCCGCCGACGGTCACCGGCTCGAGCCTGGCCACCGGCGTGAGGGCGCCGGTCCGGCCGACCTGGACGCCGATGTCCTGGACCACCGTCTCCGCCTGCTCAGCCGCGAACTTGTAGGCGATCGCCCAGCGCGGCGCGCGGCCGACGAAGCCGAGCCGGCGCTGGTAGTCGAGCCGGTCGACCTTGATCACGACGCCGTCGATGTCGTAGGGCAGCTCGAACCGGCGGGCCGCGATCCGGGCGTGATAGTCGAGCAGTCCCACCTCGTCGTCGACCTTTTCGACCAACGGGTTGACCCTGAAGCCGTAGGCTTCGAGCTGCTCGAGAAAGCCGCCGTGAGTGCCCTCGATCCGCGGCTCGGCCTCGCCCCAGGCGTAGGCGAAGAAGCGCAGCCTGCGCCTTGCGGTGATCGCCGAGTCGAGCTGGCGGAGCGAACCCGCAGCCGAGTTGCGCGGATTGGCGAACACGGGTTCGCCGGCCGCGGCGCGGGCCTCGTTGAGCCTCGCGAAATCGGCCCGCTCCATATAGACCTCGCCACGCACCTCGAGCACCGGCGGCGGATCACCCGCGTGCAGCTGCAAGGGAATGTCGCGGATGGTGCGCAGATTGGCCGTCACGTCCTCGCCGACGGCGCCGTCGCCGCGGGTGGCGCCCAGGCGCAACTCGCCACGCTCGTAGCGCAGCGTGCTCGAGAGGCCATCGATCTTGGGCTCGGCGACCAGGGTCAGCGGCGCGTCGTCGGCGAGCTTCAGAAATCGCCGCACCCGGTGCAGGAACTCGACCACCTCGGCGCCGTCCATGGCGTTGTCGAGGGACAGCATCGGCACCGGGTGCCGGACCTTGCCGAAGTCCGCGACCGGGGGTGCTCCGACCCGATGGGACGGGCTGTCGGGCCGGACCAGATCGGGAAAGCGCGTCTCGATCGCCTGGTTGCGCCGGCGCAGGAGGTCGTAGCCGGCATCCGAGAGCTCGGGCGCATCGCTCTGGTAGTAGAGGCGGTCGTGGCGGCTGATCTCGGCCGCGAGCGTCGCGAGCTCGCGCTCTGCCTGCGGGCGCGTGAGCTTCTCGACCGGAACGGGCTTCACCGGGGCCACTGGCTCAGGCCGACCGGGCGATCAGGCTGGCGGCGGCGGCGCGCGCCGCCTCGGTGACGGTGGCGCCCGCCAGCATGCGCGCGATCTCCTCGCGTCGCTCGCTGACCCCCAGGCGCTGCGCCGAGACCGTCGCCTGCCCGCCCCGGACGGTCTTCTCGACCCGAAAGTGATGCTCGGCGCGCGCCGCGACCTGCGGCGCATGGGTCACCACCAGCACCTGGACCGCCTGGCCGAGGCGCGCGAGGCGCTCGCCGACCGCGTCCGCGGTGGCGCCGCCGATCCCGGTGTCGACCTCGTCGAACACGAGGCAAGGCGTCGAGTCGACCTTGGCAAGCACGACCTTGAGCGCCAGCATCAGGCGGGCGAGCTCGCCGCCGGACGCGATCCGGGCGAGGGGGCCCGGCTCCTGACCGGGGTTGGTCGCGATCTCGAAGCCGACCCGCTCGGCACCCTCGGCCGACCACTCCGCTTCGGGCAGCGGGCTGAGCCGGGCGCGAAAGCGCGCCTTGTCGAGCTTGAGCGGAGCGAGCTCGGCCAGGACCGCGCGCGCGAGGCGGCCGGCGCTCGCCTGCCGGCCCTCTGACAGCCGCCGAGCGCTGGCTTCGAACGCTGCGCGCGCCTCGGCAGCCGCCTGGGTCGCCAGGGTCAGGCGCTGCCCGCTCGCCTCGATGCCCAGGACCCGGCTCGCAATCTGGCCCGTGAGCCCCGCCAGCTCGTCGACCGGCACCCGGTGCTTGCGGGCCGCCGCCCGCAACGCGAACAGCCGCTCCTCGACGGCATCCAGACGATCGCCGCCCTCCTCCAGCGCCCGGCCAGCCTGTTCGAGCAGCAGGCCCGCCTCCTCGAGCTCGACCCGGGTGCGCTCGAGCGCCGCGGCCGCCGGCTCGAGCGCGGCGCCGGCGCTGGGCGCGACCCGCTCGATCAGTCGCTGGGCGCCGGCCAGGCGCGCCGCAATGCCGCCGCCCTCGCCGCCGAGCGCCGCGATCGCCTCGCCGATCGCCTGGCCGAGCTTCTCGCGATTCATCAGCCGCGCCCGCGTCTCGGCCAAGCTCGCTTCCTCGCCGGGCGCCGGCGCCAGGTCGTCGAGCTCGGCCAGCATGTGCCGCCAATAGTCCTCCTCGCGTGCCGCCCGCTCGACCTCGGCGGCGATCGCGAGCTGCTCCCGCTCCGCCTCGCGCCAGCACTCGCAGCCCGCGCGCGTGGCCATGACCAGGTCATCGAGCCGGCCATAGGCATCGAGCAGGCGGCGCTGGGTCGCCGGGTCGAGCAGCGCCTGTTGCTCGTGCTGCCCGTGGACCTCGACCAGCAGCTCGCCGAGCCGGCGGAGCAGACCGCCGCTCACCGGCTGATCGTTGACGAACGCCCGCGAGCGGCCATCGGCGGCGAGCACCCGACGCAGCACCAGCTCGTCCTCGAGGTCGATGCCGTGCTCGCCGAGCAAGTCCACCACGGGCGCCTCGGCCGAGTGGGAAAAGACCGCGCTGACCGACGCCTGCGTCGCACCCGGCCGGACCAGCAGCCGGTCGGCGCGACCGCCGAGCGCGAGGCCGAGCGCGTCGAGCAGGATCGACTTGCCGGCGCCGGTCTCGCCGGTCAGGACGCAAAGCCCGCTCGCGAGCTCCAGCTCGAGGCGCTCGATCAGGACAATGTCGCGGATCGCGAGGCTGGTCAGCATGGCGCCGGCCGCCGGGTCAGAGGCGGGCGCCCGCGCGCTCCGAGCCGCCCCGGCAAGGCCGCCTCCAGCCGGCCCGTTGCAGGGCGGCCCTCCCGCAGGCGCCCGTCATGGTTCCGGCCCGCCGTTGATCAGGGCGTAGCTGTCCTGGTACCAGGTGCTGCCCGGGAAGTTGTAGCCGAGCACCGCCGCGGTGCGGCGCGCCTCGTCGGTCACGCCGAGCGCCATATAGGCCTCGGTCAGCCGGAGCAGGGCCTCGGGCACGTGGGTCGTGGTCTGGTAGTTTTCGATCACGTTGCGAAAGCGGTTGATCGCCGCGACATAGATGCCTCGCCGCAGATAATAGCGGCCGATCGCCATCTCCTTGCCGGCCAGGTGATCGCGCGCCAGCTGGACCTTGAGCTCGGCATCGCGGGCGTATTCGCTGTCGGGGAAGCGGCGGATAAGCTCCTCGAAGGCGTTGAGCGCATCCTCGGTCATCTTCTGATCGCGGCCCACGTCCGAGATCTGCTCGTAGCGGCAAACGCCGATCAGATAGTAGGCGTAGGCGACATCCTTGTTGCCCGGATGCAGGTCGATGAAGCGGCGAGCCGCGTCGACCGCGGCGTCGTAGTCGTTCGCCTTGTAGTAGGCATAGGCGGACATCAGCTGGGCGCGGGTCGCCCACTCTGAATAGGGGTGCTGGCGATCGACCTCCTCGAAGGCCTGCGCGGCCTTGTGCGGGTCATCGTCCTTCAACAGGTCGAGGGCCTGATTGTAGAGCTCGTCGACCGGCCGCTCGACGTACTCCTCCTCGCCCTTGCCGGCACAGCCGGTGCCCGCCAGCGCGATCAGAGCCAGCGAGAGCAGCGCGTACCGGAACCGGCCGGGACCGGATCGCCTAGTGTCCATGACGGCGCCCAACATTGGCGGGCGGACGGCGCCTGTCAAGCGCCACCAGCGGCTGCCCGGCTACCCGCGATGGTAGCGGAGGTCGCGGTT
>CAWCRU010000011.1:0-85000 GCA_963798075.1 uncultured Alphaproteobacteria bacterium
CGCGGATGAAGGCCAGAAGGGCTTCGTCGATCGCCGGGTCGAGGGCAGGGGGCTCGTAGTTGTCGAGCAGGTGGCGGGCGGCTTCGAGGCCGCGGGTGTTGGCGTCCTTGGCGCCGTCGAGCTCCCATTGCTCGAAGCTGTTGTTGTCGAGCAGCTCGGGCATGAAGAACGCGGTCTGGAAATGCTCGCGCGTGTGCGCCGTGCCGAGGTAGTGGCCGCCCGGGCCGATCTCGCGGACCGCCGCGAGTGCTGCCTCGAAGTCGCCGAACTGGGGGCCCTGGCCCAGCTGGTAGAACATCTCGATCTGCTCGCAGTCGAGCACGAACTTGGCGAACGACGCCCCGAGCCCCGCCTCGTTCCAGCCCGCGCAATGCATGATGAAGTTGGCGCCCGAGAGGAACACCGCCCACATGGTCTGGATCAATTCGTAGGCCGCCTGGGCGTCGACCCGCTTGGAGCCGGCGATCATGCCCGAGGAGCGCAGCGGCAGGCGGTATTTGCGCGCGAGCTGGCCGATCATCAGGTTCATGAACGCGATCTCGGGCGTGCCCGCCATCGGCGCCCCCGAACGCATCGAGACCGCGGCCAGGAAATGGCCGTAGACCATCGGGCACCCCGGCCGGCAGAGCTGCGCGAACGCGATCCCGGCCAGCGCCTCGGCGTTCAATTGCGCGACCGAGCCCACCGCGGACGCGGGCGTGTTGGCGCCCGCCAGCACGAAGGGCGAAATGATCACCGACTGGCCCGCGCGGGCGTAGACCTTGAGCGCGCCCAGCATGGTCTCGTCCCAGACCAAGGGCGAGTTGCAGTTGACCAGCGCCATGATCACCGTGTGCTGGTCGACATAGGCGTCGCCGAACAGGATGCGCGCCATCCGGACCGCGTCCTCGGCGCGCTCGGGCGCGGTCACCGGCCCCATGAACGGCTTGTCGGAGTACTTGATCGCGCTGTAAGTGATGTGCAGATGGCGCTTGGGGATCGCGATGTCGACCGGCTCGCAGACCACCGCCCCGGTATTGTGCATGGCCGGCGCCATGTAGGCGAGCTTGTGGAACTGGTTGAGGTCGGCAAGCGTGCCGTAGCGCCGCTGGTTGTCGAAGTCGTAGACGAAGGGCGAGCCGTAAGTCGGTGCGAACGCAACCTTGTTGCCGCCGATCTCGGTCGAGCGTTCGGGGTTGCGCGCGTGCACCGTGAAGTGGCTCGGGTTCTTGGCGACCAGGCCCATCAGCAGCTCGCGCGGGATCCGCACCCGGAAGCGCTCGACCTCGGCGCCGGCGTCCCGCCACATCCCGGCCGCCTCGGCGTCGCGAAAGTCGATCCCGATCTGCTCGAGGATCTGCAGCGAGGCCTCGTGGATCCTCTCGAGGCCCTCCTCGTCCAGGACCTCGTAGACCGGGATCCTCCGCTCCAGCACCGGAAGCGCCCGGATGGTGATCGCGGTCCGCGCCTGACGCCTTGCCTCGCGCCCGCCGCGGCGGCCCTCGTGCGCTGTTGCGGCCATGACTGTTCCCCACTGCTCGGGCTTCCCTGGGGCGAGCATAGCCGAGTTCGTCGCCGGCGCACCATGGCATGGCTGCCGTGAAGCCGCGGATTTTCGACAAGGGCCTCGCCGCCGCGCTGCTTGCGGGGATGCTGGCGGCGCTCCCGGCGGCGGCCGGCGAGCCCGGCCAGCACCTCGACGTCGCGAGCTACAACGTCCAGTTCGTGATGCCGGAGGTGCCGCTGCTCCGCCATCTGCTGCGCGACCTTCCGGGCCAGAAGCCGAACGTCGAGGTCCGCGCGCGGGCGATCGGGGCAGCCCTCGCCTGCGCCGATGTCGTGGCCCTCCAGGAGACTATCAACGATCGCCGCCGGGCGGAGCTGCTCGATCAGCTGGAGGCGGCCGGCAGCGCCTGCGGCAAGCCCTCGCGGCTGCCCTCGGGACGGCTGTTCGAGACCGTCGCCGGCCCGGGCCTGCCGGCCGGCAGGGCGTGGCTGCCGCTGCTGGACGACGAGCTGGCCCTCGCCTCGCGTCTGCCGGTCGTCGCCGTCGACATGCAGGCGTTCGCGGCCGCGGCCGGGGCCGATGCGCTCGCCGCCAAAGGCGTCCTGCACGCGCGCCTCGCGCTCGGCCCGGACCCCGCCGACCGGCTGGACGTGTTCACGACCCATCTGCAGGCGGACGCGGACCACGCCCTGGTGCGCAGGCATCAGATCGAGGAGCTCGCGGCCTTCGTCCACGGCCGGTCGGGCGCGTCGGCGCCGGTGCTGGTGATGGGGGACTTCAATCTCTGGGGCGGCGATCCGGATCGGGCCGACGCCGGATCGGAGTATAATTTTCTGCTCCAGGCCCTGAACGCGGCCGTGGCGCCCCGGCGCTTTGCCGACCTCTGGCTCGCGACCCACGCGCGCGATCCGGAAACCGCAAGCGGCACCAAGCCGAGCCTGCTCGAGGACGGGTCCCTCCGGCCGCGCGAGAAGCGGATCGATTTTCTCCTGCTCGCCGGCGCCGACCGGGCGCGCCCGCTCGCGATGCGCCGCGACTTTTTGCCGAGCGCGCTGCGGGTCGACGGCCAGCCGCTGGGCGATCTCTCGAACCACGCGGCGCTGATCGCGACCATCGGTTGGCAAAGGCCGCCCGCCGCCTTGACGGCCGCTGCCGACCAGCGTCAATCGCAACCGAAGTGAGGGTGGATGCAGCTCCGGGACCGCATCGCCAAGGAATCGGCGCGGCCGGCATCACCGCGCGCGAAGCCGAGCGACCCCCTGCCCGTTGATCACGCCAGGGTCACGGTGAACGCGAAAGGCGACCCCTTGCCGCCCGCGATCAGCGTGTTCTCACCCTTGTGGAGCGCCGCGCTGCCGGCCGGGAAATGGCGCCCGAGCGGGCGGTCGTTGACGATCGTGCCGAGCCAGCTGTTGAGGTCGCGCGCCAGCACCTCGCCGTCGCGCACGATCAGGCTGAAGTGCGCGCGCGACAGACGATGCGGCGCCGGTTCGCGAATCGCGAGGTCGGGCTTGATGGCGGCGGGCGTCTCGTGCCCGCTCGGCTCGCGGCCGACCGTGAACGGCAATTGGGTGATCGCAAGCGGTTCCGCTCCGATCAAAGAGCGGGCCGCGGCGGTCGCGGCCGTCAGCGTGACCCAGGGCGACACATCGAGCGCGGCCGGCACCGGGACGAGCTCGCCGCGCGTGCCCTCTTCGCCGCCCTTGGCGGCGTAGAGACCGGCAAGCACAGCATCCGCATCGCGCAGGCGGGCGCTCATCAGCACGAGCAGCTTGCGGGCGAGCTGCGGGTCGCCGCTCACCCGGTCGAGGAACGCCTGGCGCTCGATCAGTTCGGCCTCGACCGGCGAAGCCGCGCGCACCGTAGCGCTCCGCGGCTGGCGCTCGAGCACGCCCATCTCGCCGACGACCTCGCCGGCGTGAACCTGGCCGAGCACGATGGCATCGTCGCCCGCATCGCGCAGCACGTCGGCGCTGCCCGCCAGGATGAGCACCGCGAAGTCGCTCGGATCGCCCTGCGCGAACAGGTTCTGGCCGGTATCGAAATGCTGCAGCATCGCCCACTCTGTCCCAAGGTTTTGCGCTCGCCCGTGCGCCAAAGCGGTAGCACAAAGTCTTCTCGCAGACGAGCCGCGAAAGCGGTCGATGGCGGGCCCGGCGCCCGGGTCGTCGCTAGACCATCGGCAGGAGGCGCCGGCGGCGGACGCCGGAGAGCGCCTGGTAGCCGATCGCGGCCATGATGATCAGGCCGCCCGCGAGCGTGAAGGCGCTCGGGACCTCGCCGACCCCGAGCCAGACCCAGAGCGGCGCCAGGACCAGCTCGGTCATCGCGAGCAGCGACAGCTCGACCGCGGGCACGTGGCGCGCGCCGAGCGTGAAGAGGGTGAGCCCGAGGCCGACCTGGACGCCGCCCATCAGGAGGCAGAGAAGGAGGTCCTGCCGGCCGAGGCCGAAGCCGCCGAAAGCGCCGCCGGCGGCCGAGGTGGCAGCGACCACCGGGGCGGCGATTGCGGCCGCGCTCAGGCCGGCGATCACGACGCAGGGCATCATGTCGTTGGCGCGGCCGCGGCGCAGCAGCACGTTGTAGCCCGCGAACGACAGGCTGGCGCCCAGCGCCAGAAGATTGCCCGTGACCGTGCCGAGGACAAGGCTGCCGGCGACCATCACGCCGATGCCAAAGAGGGCTATCGCCATGGCGAGCCAGGTCGCCGGCCGGACCTTTTCGCCGAGGAAGGCGCGCCCGAGGACCGCGGCGAAGAACGGGGCGGTGCCGAGCATGAAGACGGCACTCGCGACGCTCGTATGATAAAGGGCCAGCACGTAGCCGATGAAGCCGCCCGAGAGACAGATCCCCGCAAGCGCGCCGTTCCAGCCGGCGCCCGCGAAGGCAGCCGGCACGCGGCCGCGATGGCGGAGCGCCACGATCAGCAACAGGCTCAGCGCCAGCGACAGCGAGCGGTAGAAGATGATCTGCCAGGGGTCGGCCGCGTCGATCCAGCGCACCAGGATGCCGCCCGTGCTCCAGGCGACGCCGGCCAGCGCCACCAGGAGAACGCCCTGGCGATAGCCGGGGTCGGCGCGGGCGACGCTGGTTGCCGGCGCCGCGGCATCCGCGAGCTGGCTCACGACGCGCGGGCGGCGAGAAGGACGCCCGGGTTCATGATCCCGGCCGGGTCGAGCGCCTGCCTGGCCGCGCCCAGGGCGGCTTTGAACAGCGCCGGCCGCTGGCGCTCGTACCAGGGCATGTGGTCGCGGCCGACCGCGTGGTGGTGGGTGATCGTGCCGCCGCCCGCGATCAGGGCATCCGACGCCCGCTGCTTGATGTGCCGCCAGGGCTCGATCAGCGCCTCCGGGCGCCCGAGCGCATGGAAGGTGAAATAGGGTGCCGGGCCATCCGGATAGACGTGGGTGAAGCGGCAGGTGACGAGCCCCTCCCGGCCGGTCGCCTCGCGGATCGCCTGCGCGGTCGCGCTCATGACCTCGCGATGGAAGGCCTCGAAGCGGTCCCAGGTGATCGCGGTCTCGAAGGTATCGCCGATGATCCCGGCCGGCACCTGGAGCTCGCGGGCATAGGGCATGCGGATGAAGGCAGTGCGCCAGGCCTGCGCCGCGCGGTCGCCCTGCAAGAGGCGGCCGCCGTGGTCCCGGACCAGTTCCAGCGCGCGTGCCTGCCAGGCATCGACCGGGTGATCGGCCGATTCGAAGGCCAGCACGAGCAGGGCGAAGCTGCCGTCGTTGACGCCGTTGACGAGGCACTCGCCGGCGTCGACCAGGCGCAGGTTGGACGGGTAGAGGCCGGCCTGGGCGACCGCGCGCACCGCCCGGGCACCCGCGAAAAAGTCGTCGAACGCGAGCGCCGCGCCGGCCCGGAAGGTCGGGCGGTCCTGGAGGCGAAGCCAGGCCTCGGTGATCACGCCGAGCGCGCCTTCGGAGCCGATCAGCAGGCGATCGGGGCTAGGGCCGGCGCCGGAGCCGGGCAGGCGGCGGCTCTCGAGGACGCCCGCGGGCGTGACCGTGCGCAGGCTTTCGACGAAGTCGTCGATGTGCGTGTAGAGGGTTGCGAAATGGCCGCCCGAGCGGGTCGCGATCCAGCCGCCGACCGTGGAAAACTCGAAGCTCTGCGGGAAATGGCGAAGGGTCAGCGCCTGCGGCTTGAGCGCCGTCTCGAGCGCCGGTCCGAGCATGCCGCCCTGGACGCGGGCGGCCCGGCTCGTGCGGTCGACCTCGAGCAGCCGGTCGAGCCCCTTGAGATCGAGGCTGACCGTGCCGGCGAAATGCTCGCCCACGTCGGGCTCGACGCCACCCACGACGCTCGAGCCGCCGCCGAACGGAATGACCGCGGCCCGGGCCCCGCTCGCCCACTCGAGCAACGCAACTACATCCTCTTCGGAGCCTGGCCTGGCAACCACATCCGGCGCGTTCCTGAAGTCACGCGCGAAGATCCGCACCGCCTCCGGGAACGACTTGCCATAAGTATGCAGCAAACGTTCATAAGGATCGGCGGTGCAGACGCTTTCGAGCCTGGCCGGCGGCCGCAGGCGCGGGGCGCGCAGCTCGATCTCATCGACCTTCGGAGGCGGCCGGCGAGCGCCGTCCAAAAGCCCGATCCGCTGCCGATAGAACTCGAAAAGCCGCTGCTGCTCGGCCGGCTCCAGGCCGCTGCCCTCGTACCCCCAACCCCAGAACTTCCATCGCTTTTCGGACATCGGCCAAGCCTCCCGCCCGGTACGCCAAGCTTAGCCGTCAAGCCTGTCCCGGGATAGCCGGGATCAGGCGTTGCGAACCGTGCCCTGTCCGATTCGCGACGGGCTCGACGCCTAAGCGCCAAGCAGCGGGAGCCCGAGCCTCGCTGCGGCATTGCGCAGCCTGGCATCCTTGCTCGCAAGCGGAACGCCGAGCCGCAGTGCCAGCTCGAGATAGGCGGCGTCGTATGGAGTCAGCCGTTCGCTCCGTGCCAGGTTCAGGAGATCCTGAAAGGCGCGGCGGTGCCCCTCCTCATCGATCTCCACGGCGAGCTGTTGCAGCAATTTGACCGATCGGCTCAGGCCAGCGACGCTCAGTCGAGCCCGCCGTTCTGCCATGACCAGAGCGTTTGCGACCTCGAGCGGCCACAGCGCGGGCGCTACAGCCTCTTCGTCCGCCAGCCGATCGAGCAGCGCATCCGTGGCCGGCGAGGCCTCGTCTGCGAAACACCACGCGAGTGCCACCGAGGCATCGAGGACGAATGCCGTCACCGGCGTCCTTCGTCGATGAGCTCCCGAACCGATACGCCGCCGAGGGTCTGGCCCGAGCGCAGCTCTTTCAACTGTGCAATGGCGCGCCGCCGCTCGTCCCGGCTGCAACCACCGACCGGGACCAGGCGCGCCACCGGCCGGCCGTGCCGGGTGATCGTTACGGTCTCGCCGCGCTCCACCTGATCGAGCAGCTGAGCGAGGTGCGTCTTAGCCTCGAAGGCGCCAACTTCAGCCATCGGAAGATCCAACTAGCCTGCCACTAGTTTATCTAGTCCCAAATTCGAGAGCAAGCGGTTCTCGTACAGCCGCCAAAGGAAAGGGGAGCCGGCGGCTCCCCTCGATCCCATGCTGCGTAGTGGCCAGGCGTCAGTGCGCCGCCTCGACCGCGCGTTTGGCCATGACCTTGACCAGGTGGGCGCGGTATTGGGCGCTGGCGTGGATGTCGCTGTTGAGGTCGGCGGCGCTGACGTTCAGGCCATCGAGCGCGCTCGGGGAGAAGTTGGCGGCGAGCGCCTGCTCGGCGTCCTTGAGCCGGAACACGCAAGGTCCCGCACCCGTCACCGCGACCCGGGTCTGGCCGCCGGTCTGCGCCACCATCACGCCCACGATCGCATAGCGGCTGGCCGGGTTCGGAAACTTCATGTAGCCGGCCTTGGCGGGCTTGGGGAAGCTCACCTGGGTGATCACCTCGTCCTCGGCGAGCGCGGTCTCGAACATGCCGAGGAAGAAGTCGTCGGCCTTGATCTCGCGCTTGTTGGTCTTGACCGTGGCGTTCAGGCCGAGCACCGCGGCCGGATAGTCGGAGGCCGGATCGTTGTTGGCGATCGAGCCGCCGATCGTGCCGCGGTTGCGGACCTGGGAGTCGCCGATGTGCGAGGCGAGCTGCGCCAGCGCCGGGATCGCGCGGCGCGCGGTCTCGGATTCGACCACCTCGGAGTAGGTCGTGAGCGCGCCGATGACCAGGCGATCACCCTCCTCGCGGATCCCCTTGAGCTCGGCCACAGCACCAAGGTCGATGATGTCGGAGGGCGAGGCAAGGCGCTGCTTGAGCGTCGGGATCAAGGTGTGGCCGCCCGCCAGCAGCTTGCCGTCGGAGGCGCCCTGGAGCAGCGAGACGGCCTCGGCCACGGTCTTCGGACGATGGTACTCGAACGCGTACATGGTCTCTTGCCTCCCTATTCCGCCGCCTGCGGCATCTGCTTGTCCTGGAGCGCGCGCCAGACCTTCTCGGGTGTCGCCGGCATCGAGATGCGGACCCCGATCGCGTCGGTCACCGCGTTCATCACCGCGGGCGGCGCCCCGATCGCGCCCGCCTCGCCGCAGCCCTTGACGCCCAGCGTGTTGTGGGTGCACGGCGTCTCGGTCAGCGCCACCTGGAAGCTCGGCACGCCGTCCGCCTTGGGCATGCAGTAGTCCATGAAGGACGCCGAGATCAGCTGGCCGCCCTCGTCGTAGACGCAGTTCTCGGTCAACGCCTGGCCGATCCCCTGGACCAGGCCGCCGTGGACCTGGCCCTCGACGATCATCGGGTTGATCACCTTGCCGAAGTCATCGACCGCAACGAAGCGGTCGATCACGGACCACGCCGGTCTCCGGGTCGACCTCGACCTCGCAGATGTAGCAGCCGGCCGGATAGGTGAAGTTGGCGGGGTCGTAGAACGCCGTCTCCTCCATGCCCGGCTCGAGCCCTTGCGGATAGTTGTGCGGCACATAGGCCGCGAACACGACCTCGCCGATGCTCTTCGCCCGGTCGGTGCCCTTGACCGTGAAGCTGCCGTCCTTGAAGTCGATGTCGGCCTCGGACTGGCCTCGAGCAGATGCGCGGCGATCTTTTTCCCCTTCGCGATGATCTTCTCGGCGGCGTTGACGATCGCCTGGCCGCCGACCGCGATCGAGCGCGAGCCGTAGGTGCCCATGCCGACCGGCGTCTTGTCGGTGTCGCCGTGGATCACCTCGACGTTGGCGATCGGCACGCCCAGCTTCTCGGCGATCAGCTGGGCGAAGGTCGTCTCGTGGCCCTGGCCGTGGCTGTGGGTGCCGGTGAACACCTGGACGACGCCGGTCGTGGCAAAGCGGACCTTGGCGCTCTCCCACAGGCCGACGCCGCAGCCCAGCGAGCCGACCACGGCCGAGGGTGCGATGCCGCAGGCCTCGATGTAGCAGGAGAAACCGACGCCGCCGCAGCTTGCCCTTGGCCTCGGAGGCCGCCCGCCTGCCCGCGAAGCCCGCGTAGTCGGCGAGCTGCAGCGCCTTGTCGAGCGATGCCTGGTAGTCGCCGGTGTCGTACTGCAGGGCAACCGGCGTCTGATACGGGAAGGCGTCCTTGGGGACGAAGTTCCTGCGCCGGAGCTCGGCCGGATCGCGCCCGGTCTCGCGCGCCGCGGTCTCGACGATCGTCTCGAGCAGATAGGTCGCCTCCGGCCGGCCGGCGCCGCGATAGGCATCGACCGGGGCGGTGTTGGTATAGACCGCATCGACCGCGCAGTAGATCGCCGGCGTCTTGTACTGGCCGGCGAGCAGGGTCGCGTAGAGATAGGTCGGCACGCAGGACGCGAAGGTCGAGAGATAGGCGCCCATGTTGGCGGTCGTGTGGACCTTCAGCGCGGTGAAGTTGCCCTCGGCGTCCATCGCGAGCTCGGCGTGGGTCACGTGGTCGCGGCCGTGAGCATCCGAGAGAAAACTCTCCGAGCGCTCGCCGGTCCACTTGACCGGCCGGTGCAAAAGCTTGGCCGCGAGCAGGCAGGCGCACTCCTCGGCGTAGATGAAGATCTTGGAGCCGAAGCCGCCGCCGACGTCGGGCGCGATCACCCGCAGCTTGTGCTCAGGCGCCACGCCCACGAAGGCCGCGATCACGAGGCGGGCGACGTGCGGGTTCTGGCTCGTGGTGTAGAGCGTGAAGCCCTCGGAGCCGCGCTCGTACTCGGCGATCGCGGCGCGCGGCTCGATCGCGTTCGGCACCAGCCGGTTGTTGACAAGGTCGATCTTGGTGACGTGGGCGGCGCTGGCGATCGCCTGATCGACCGCGGCCTTGTCGCCGAGCTCCCACTCGTAGACCGTGTTGCGCGCGATCTCGTCGTGGACCAGCGGCTGGCCGGCATCGCGCGTGTGCGCGGTCGAGGCGCAGGCCGGCAGGACCCCGTAGTCGACCGCGACCAGCTCGGCCGCGTCCTTGGCCTGGTGGTAGGTCTCGGCCACCACCATCGCGACGTGATCGCCGACGTAGCGGACCTTGCCCTGGGCCAGGATCGGATGCGGTCCTGCCTTCATCGGGCTGCCGTCGCGCGAGTGGATCATCCAGCCGCAGATCAGCCCGCCCCACTTGGTCGCCGCCACGTCCTCGCCGGTCAGCACCGCGAGCACGCCGGGCGCTGCCGCGGCCTTGCTCTTGTCGATGCCGTTGATCTTGGCGTGGGCGTGCGGCGAGCGCACGAAATAGGCGTAAACCTGGCCCGGCCGGTCGATGTCGTCGGTATAGGACCCGGCCCCGGTGATGAACCGGAAGTCCTCCTTGCGCCTGACCGAGGCGCCGATGCCTTCGCTCGCCATGGCTCAGCTCCTCATCTCGACGGCCGCCGCCTGGATCGCCTTGACGATGTTGTGGTAGCCCGTGCAGCGGCAGATGTTGCCCTCGAGCCAGCCGCGGATCTCCTCCTCCGAGGCGGTCGGATTGCGCTTCACGAGATCGATGGCGCTCATGATCATGCCGGGCGTGCAAAAGCCGCACTGGAGCGCGTGGTGCTCGCGGAAGGCCGCCTGCATCGGGTGCAGCTCGCCGTTCTTGGCCAGCCCCTCGATGGTCGTGATCTGAGCGCCCTCGGCCTGCAGCGCCAGCACCGTGCAGCTCTTGACCGACTGGCCGTTCATGTGGACGACGCAAGCGCCGCATTGGCTCGTGTCGCAGCCGACGTGGGTCCCGGTCAGATCGAGGTCCTGGCGCAGGAACTCGACCAGCAGCGTGCGCGGCTCGACCGTGCGCGTCACGGCCTGGCCATTCACGGTCATGGAAACGCTGGCCATCGCGAACTTCTCCCCCTTTGGGTGCCCAGAGCGACGGCGGAGCCGGCCGCCGGCAAGTTTTGAATGGGTCGAATTGGCAGCGAAGCTAGGGGAGCCGCCCCAGGCCGTCAACGGCCTAGCGCGGACGGACGGTCGGACCGGGAGGTAGGCCGGCGCCACCCGCCGGTTGACGGCGGCGGCATCGCAGCTCTTGCATCGGCCACTCGCTTCGATATATATTTCGACATATCGAAACCCTATCGGAGGACATCCATGCGTCACCGACACCCAGACCACGAGCACGGCCGGCACCCGAACGCGCCGGGACATCGTCACGAGGGCGGCCGCTACCGGCACGAGCGCGGCGGGAGGCGTTCCGGTCGCCCGTTCGATCATGGCCAGCTGCGCCTCGTCGTGCTCGCGCTGATCGCCGAGCGCCCGCGCCACGGCTACGAGATCATCAAGGAGATCGAGGATCGCGTCGCCGGCACCTACAGCCCGAGCCCGGGCGTGATCTACCCGACCTTGATGATGCTCGAGGAAATCGGCCATGCGAGCGTCGCCGGGAGCGACGGCAAGAAGCTCTACGCCATCACCCCCGAGGGCAGCGCCTGGCTCGCCGGGAACCAGACCGCCCTCGAGGCCGCGCTCGCGCGGATGGACGCCGTGCGCAACGCCAACGACGGCGGTCCGGCGCCGGAGATCCTGCGCGCCACCGAGAACCTGAGGCTCGCGCTTCGCCTGCGCCAGGGCCGCGGGCCTCTGAGCGCAGATCAGGTGCGCGCGATCGCCGCCGCGCTCGACGCCGCCGCCGTCGCGGTCGAGCGCAGCTGAGCCGGGGCGCCCGCCAATGGATCTCTCGCATCTGCTGCTGTTCGCCGCCGCCTACCTCGGGGTCCTGATGCTACCGGGCCCGGGCGTCACTGCGCTGGTCGCGCGCACGCTGGCGCGCGGCGCCGACGGTGCGCCGGCGTTCATCGCCGGCATCGTCGCCGGCGCGCTGTCGTGGTTCACGATGGCGGTGGCCGGCCTGGCGTTGCTCGCTGCAACCTTCGCCGCCCTGTTCACCGCGATCCGCTACGCCGGCGCCGCCTACCTGCTCTACCTCGCCTGGAAGCTCTGGACCACGCCGGCCCGCCCGCCGCAGGCCCGCGCCGCGGCAGCGGACGGCCGCGCGAGCCTGTTCCTCACCGGCCTCGCGATCAACCTCGGCAACCCGAAGGCAATCGTCTTCTTCCTTGCCCTGGTCCCGACCGTGGTCGATCTCGGCAGCCTGACCCCGCTCGCCTTCGCCGAACTGGCCGCGACCATCGCCGTGATCGCATCCGGCGTGCTCGCCGCCTATGCGCTCGCCGCGGCCCATGCCCGCCGCCTGTTCGCCTCGCCCCGCGCGCTGCGCCTGTTGAGCCGCGGCAGCGGCGCCGCGATGGCCGCCGCCGCGCTCACGATCGCCGCCCGCTGAGCCGCACGCGAGCGGCACCGCGCCGGGAAGCTGGCTCGGGATCGCAGGCTCAGCGGAACAGGAGCACCAGGATCATCAGCACCACGATCGCGCCGGCGGCCCAGACGAACCGGTTCTGCACGAGCTCGGCGAGGCCGCCGCCCACCTCGGGTTCCGGCTCGGGCAGAGGCTCCAGCGCGGCCGGGACCTCGGGCTCGGGCTCGGCCACCGGCGTGAGCTGCCGGCGGAAGTTGTCGAAGAACTCGTCGGCCAGCTTCTTGGCGGTGCCGTCGATCAGGCGCGAGCCGAGCTGGGCGAGCTTGCCGCCGACGTCCGCCTTGGCGGTGTAGCGCAGGATCGTGGCCTCGCCGTCCTCGGTCAGATGGACCTCGGCGCCGCCCTTGGCGAAGCCGGCGGCGCCGCCCTTGCCTTCGCCCGCGATGGTATAGCTCTGCGGCGGGTCGAGGTTGGACAGAGCGACGTTGCCGTTGAACTTGGCTTTGACCGGGCCGACCTTGGCGATCACGACCGCGGCGAACTCGGTGTCCGACACCTTCTCCAGGGACTCGCAGCCGGGCAGCGCCGCCTTGAGCATCAAGGGATCGTTGAGCGCCGCCCAGACCTTGGCGCGCGGCGCCGGGATGCGGTACTCGCCCGTCATGTCCATCGTCATGTTCCCTCAAGCTCGCGTCTGCTGGCGCCGAAGCTACATGCGTCCCGTGGTTCCGGCAACCACAGCGACCGGGAGGCGGATTGCTGCCAACGCCCGCGCGAACCGACGCGGCCCGCCCTTGAAACTCTTCTGCCCGCCGGCCGTTGATGATCGCGCGACCGGCCGGCCGGCCGGCCCGCCGGCCGGCAGAAACGCCAGGAGCAGGAGCTACGCCATGCCGCACGCGCAGCACCACCCACCGTCGCAGGAGCGGGTCCCCCAACCCGGCCTGCGGGCGCCGATCCGAGGGAGCAGCAGCCATGGCTAGGTTCCTCATCGGCCTGATCCTCGGCATCTTCCTCGGCGCGCTCGCCGCTGCCTACCAGCCGACCCTGCCCGCGGATCTGCGGGTGGCGCTCGCCAACGTGACGACGCTGGTCGCCCGCGGCACGGAGAAGGCGGCGCGCTCGGTCGACCAGGCGGCCGGCAAGGTCAAGGACCAGGCGGAACGGGCGGGGCAGGGGCCTGCGCCGGACACGGAGCCGGCGGCCGGCCCGACGACGCGCTGAGACCAGCGCCCCCTACCACTCGAGAACGAGGCGTCCGTCTTCGACCCGGTAGGCGTGCAGCCGGGCGAGAAAGCTCATGCCGAGGAGCGAGATGGGCAGCGGCGCGGCGTTGATCGAGGCGTCGAGGTCGTAGAGGCTGAACTGGCCGACCCTCAGCTCGCGCAGCCGCACCGTGGCGCCCTCGACCTCGCCGTTGGCGGTCTCGAAGCGCTCGTTGAACTCGAGACGGCGCGGGTCGAAGCCGAGCCGCCGGGCATCGGCCAGGGTCAGCACGATCTCCGAGGCGCCGGTATCGATCAGGAAGCTTACCGGCACGCCATTGACCACCGCCTCGAGCACGAAGTGCCCCTGCGGCCCGGCCGCGACCACGTATTGCCAGGCGTCGCTGGCGGGTGTGGCAGCGGCGGGGTTCCTTGCTATGCTCGCAGATGGGGTCGGCGTCGCGCTCATCTGCTGCCAGCGGTCGCTGTTGCGGAGCGCAGCGAAACCGGCGCCGACCAACGCGGCGACCGCGAGATAGCGCAATGCCCAGGCGAGCATGGCGATCGACCAGCCTCATTCTCGGTCGCGGCCCGACCCGAGTATCGGCAATCCGGGACAACGAAACGCTAACGAGCGCCCATTGCTGATGCCGGACGCCCTACGCCAGCTGCTGGTCCTGCCGCTGCTCCTGCCGTTCGCGCTCGCGGCGGCGGTTGCGGTCGCGGGCGGGCTCTGGTTCGGCAGCCGCCGGAGCGCGCCGCTGCTGGGGCTGGCGCAGACCGCAGGCTTCCTTGCGGGCTATGGGGCGCTGCTCGGCCTGCCGGCCTGGCCACCGCCGGGCGCGCCCGAGAAGGTCGCCTTCGTCGCGGCCATCGGCCTCCTGCTCGGGATCCTGCTGCCGCTGCTGCCGCGCTGGGCGGACGCCTTGCAGACCCTGGTCCTGGCCTGGCCGCTCGCGATCGTGATCTGGCTGGCGGCGGGCCTGCCGCTCGCGGCGCCGGCCCTGCTGACCGCAGCCGCGCTCGCGGTCTTCGGCGCCGCCATGGTCGGGCCGCTGGCCGGCGCGCGCCAGAAGAACCCGAGGCGGGTTTTGATGTTGCTGAGTGCCGTCATCGGCCTCGCCGCGCTCGCCGCCTGCGCGCACGCGCCGCCGCTGGCCGAGCTGGCCCTGGCGCTCGCCGCCTCGCTCGCGGGCGTGCTGGTCGCCGCGCGCACGCTCGGGCTCGCGAACGCCGCTCTGGTCGGCCCGACCGGGACCGCGCTTGGCGCTGGCCGCCAGCCTTGCGTTCGTCAGCGCCGCCAGCCGGCCGGCGCTGCTGCTGCTGGCGCTGGTCTGCGCCGCCGACCGGCTCGCCCGGCGCCTCGCCTCGCGCCGCCATCTCTGGCTCGAGAGCCTGCTGTTCGCGGCCGGCTGCCTGATCCCGCTCGGCCTCGCCCTCGCGCTCGCCCGGCTGAGCTCCGGCCCGCTGCGTCTCCCCTGACCGTCCCACCCCGTCGCTTCGCCCTCGCCGCCGCGCCCCGTCGCTTCGCCCCCGCCGCCCCGCTCCCCGTCGCCCCGCCCCGTCGCTTCGCCCCCGCCGCCCCGCTTCCCTCGCCCGGCATCAATCGGTCCGGCGGCACCGCCACCCTCCGGCTTTGGCCCGGGCACGGAGTCCCACGGTCCCATGGACCCACCGAAGTTTCCCTTAAGCCAGGACTCGTTAACGATCCGTTACCCGAAACCTCAGCGCGGCCGCGACGCCCGGATCTCGATCGCGATCACCACGGGCTCGCCGACCGTCTTGGTCGACGCCCAGTCGCCCTGACCGACGCCATAGTCGAGCCGCGAGATCGTGAGCTCGCCCTTGGCTGCGGCCTGCAGGCGGTCGGGTTGGCCCGGGTCGGCGCCGATCGTGAGCGTGAACGGCAGCACCACGTCCCTGGTCACGTCGCGGATCGTGAGCTCGCCCTTGGCCTCATAGGCGTCGCCCTTGCCGTGGCTCAGCTTGAGGCTCCGGAAGCGGGCCGTGGGCCAGCGCTGGACGTCGAAGAAGGCGGACGAGCGCAGCGCCGTGTCGCGGTCCTTGTGGCCGGTCGTGATGCTGGCGGTATCGATCTCGACCTCGACGAGGCTCTTTGCCAGCTCCTTCGGGTCGAAGGTGATGGCGGCCGTGAAGCGCTCGAACCGGCCCTCGACCGGGCTGCCCTGCTGCAGCGCGGTGAAGCGGATCCGGCTGCCGTCCTCGACGGTCCAGACCTGGGCCAAAGCACTCTGGAGGCTCAGCAGGAGGCCGGCCAGAGCGAGCGGCAGGGATCTTCGAAGCGCGCGCATGGGCGTTGTCCCCAATGGTCCGCGGATGAGAGGGATCAGGGGCGGCCGCGCGCCGCGGGCAGCATCCGGCGGAGCACGTCGTCCTTGAGCAGAAAATGATGGCGGAGCGCCGCCAGCGCGTGCACCAGCACCAGGAGCATGAACAGGAAGGCGCCCAAGTGGTGCAGATGCAGCAGGCGGTCGCTCAGGGGCTCGTCCGGGCCGATCAGCGCCGGCAGCGGCAGCACGCCCCAGAGCACGACCGGAAAGTTGGCGGCGTTGGATTGCAAAAAGCCGATCGCCGGCTGCGCGAACAGCAGGGCATACAACAGGCCGTGCGACAGCCTGGCCGCGCTCCGCTCCCAGGCGGGCATGCCGGCCGGCAGCGGCGGCGCCGGGTGGAACAGGCGCCACAGCAGGCGCAAGGCCGCGAGGCCGAAGATCGTGACCCCGAACCACTTGTGCAGCTGATAGAGGTCGAACTTCTGCTGGCTGAGCGGCAGCCGGACCATGTACCAGCCGAGCCCGAACATGCCAAGGACGAGCGCCGCGATCAGCCAGTGCAGGCCCTGGGCGACCGCGCCGTAGCGCCGGGTGGTCATGGCGGGCTGCCGGTAGGGTCGCAGGGTTGCGGGCATTCGATCATGGACACTCTCAGGGCTCTGCGTAGCGGAGCCGGAGGGCATGGCCCTGGCGATGGAGGAGGGTTCCGACCAGGGTGAGGTTGCAAAGGTTGAACGCGACGCCGACCAGAAAGGCATTCTGATAGCTGCCGGTGAGGTCGAAGATCTGGCCGCCGAGCCAGCCGCCGAGCGCCATGCCGATCGAGCCGAACAGGATCACGGCGCCGATCCGCCAGCCCGCCTGCTCGGGCGGGAACAGCTCGCGCACGATCAGCGCGTAGCTGGGCACGATGCCGCCGAAGGCGAGGCCGAACAGCGCCGAGACGGCGTAGAGCCCGACCAGCGAATGGACGACGGTGAAGCTCGCCAGCATGACCGCCTGCCCGGCCGAGCCGATGAACAGCGTCCAAAGACCGCCGATGCGGTCGGCGACCAGGCCGAACAGAAGACGGCTCACCATCGCGCAGCCGAGCAGCAGCGAGAGCATCTCGGCGGCGCGCGCCCGCGGATGGCCGAGGTCGGTCGCATGCGCGATCACATGCACCATCGGCATCGCCATGGCGACGCAGCAGCCGACGATCGCCAGGCACAGCATGGCCTGGACCCGGCGCGCCGGCCAGCCGAGGGTCCGCTGCCGCCAGGGCGCCGGGCGATCCTCGGCCGCGAGCGCGGCGGCAGGCGGCGGCCGGCGCATGGCCAGGCTCAAGGGCACCAGGGTCGCAAGCGCGATCAGGCCGTAGATCCAAAAGGCCCGGCGCCAGCCATAGCCGTCGGTCAGGTAGCGGAGCACCGGCGGCCAGATCGCGCCGGCCAGGTTCTGGCCGCTCGCGACGAGCGCGATCGCGATCCCGCGCCGGCGATCGAACCAGCGGGTGGCATTGGCCAGGAGCGGCGCGATGAAGGCGCCATTGCCGAGCAGGCCGAGCAGCAGGCCGTGGCTCAGATAGAGCCCGAGCATGCCGGAGGCCGCGCTCGCCCACCAGGCGCCGAGCGCGATCCCGAGCGCGCCCACGAACGTCGGCGGCATGATCCCGACCCGGTCCGCCCAATGGCCCATGATCAGCCCGCCGACGCCGCCGCCGAGCAGGACCAGCGCATAGCAGAGCGACGGCACCGCCCGCGGCCAGCCGAAATCGGCCGCGATCGGCTTGAGCGCCACGATCACGAGATAGGGCGCGCCGAGCGCCACCGCCATCATGGTCATGGAGACCAGGGCGACCACCCAACCGTGGGGTTGCTCGACGCTGCCGGGCGCGTGCCGGCGGCCGACCGCTGACAAGGCGCAACCTCCCGCAGTCATGGACTTTTATGAAGCGCAGGCGAGGGCACAAGGCCGATCGGCCGCCACCATGCCCTGCCGGGGCGGGCTCGACAAGACGCACCCGGCGGTGATATGGGCGCGCGTGGCCGATGGCGATGGCGGCGGGCCGATGGCGATGGCGGCGGGCCGATGGCGATGGCGGCGGGATGACGATCAGGGCGGTGACCTTCGATCTCTGGGACACGATCGTCGACGACGATTCGGACGAGCCCAAGCGCGCCGCCCGCGGCCTGCGCAGCAAGCGCGACGAGCGCCGCCACCTGCTCTGGGCGGCGCTCGACGCCCAGGCCCCGAGCGCGCTCGAGCGGGTCACGCTCGCCTACGACACCGCCGATGCCGGCTTCAACCTGGTCTGGCGGGAGCTGCACATCAACTGGACCGTCGAGCAGCGCCTGCGCGTGGTCCTGAACGGCCTCGGCCGCAGCCTGCCGGCGCCGGCCTTCGCGGCGGTGGTCGCGGCGACCGGGCGGATGGAGGTCGAGATCCCGCCCGAGCCGATCGAGGGCATCGCGGCAGCACTCGCCGAGCTCGCGACCCGCTATCGCCTGGCCGTGGTCTCGGATGCGATCGTCACGCCCGGCGCCAATCTGCGCGTCCTGCTCGAGCACTACGGGCTTGCCAGATACTTCAGCGGCTTTGCCTTCTCGGACGAGGTCGGGCACGCCAAGCCGCACCGCGCCATGTTCGACGCGGCGGCAGCGCAGCTCGGCGTCGGCCTGCACGAGATCGTGCACGTGGGCGATCGCGAGCATAACGACGTCAAGGGCCCGCATGCGCTCGGGGCCAAGGCGGTGCTGTTCACGGCTGCCCGCGCCGACGATCTGGCCGGCACCACGGCGGATGCGGTCTGCATGCGCCACGCCGACCTGCCGGCGGTGATCGACCGCCTGGCGGCGGCGGGGTAGGGGAGGCACCAGAGATGTCGGGCCGGCCGCGCTTCCTGGTGGTCGACGGCTATGCCCGCGAAGGCCGCGAGGACCTGCGCGCCGGCGGCGCCAGCACGGCGGGCGAGCTCTACCAGCGGATGCTGCAAAAATGCGCGCCCGGCGCCACGGTCGAGATCCTCTACCCCGCCGACCCGGAGGCGCGGATGCCTGCCGGCGCGGCGATCGCGCAGTACGACGGCATCGCCTGGACCGGCTCGAGCCTCACGATCTTCAAGGACGACCCGCGCGTCAGGCCGCAGATCGAGCTCGCGCGCGCCGCCTACGCCGCGCGCGTGCCGAGCTTCGGCAGCTGCTGGGCCGCCCAGATCGCCGTGGTCGCGGCCGGCGGCCGGTGCGCCGCCAATCCGAAGGGCCGCGAGATGGGCCTCGCGCGCAAGATCACGCTGACGCCGGAGGGCCGCGCGCACCCGCTCTACATCGGCAAGAAGTCGGTGTTCGACGGCTTCATCAGCCACGACGACGAGGTGACCCACCTGCCGCCGTCGGGCGTCCTGCTCGCGACCAACCGCTACACCCACGTCCAGGCGGTCGCGGTCACCCACCAGGGCGGCAGCTTCTGGGGCCTCCAATACCACCCCGAGTACGACCTGCACGAGCTCGCCCGGCTCTGCCACTGCCGCCGCCAGAAGTTGACTGGCCTCGGCTTCTTCCAGGACCTCGACGCCGCCGACCGCTTCGTCGGCCAGCTCGAGGCGCTGCACCAGGACCCCGGCCGCAAGGACCTCGGCTGGCTGCTCGGCATCGACGAGGACGTGATGAACGAGGACATCCGGCTGGCCGAGGTCCGCAATTGGATCGAGCAGCTGGTGCTGCCCCGCCTGCGTTCCTGAGCCCGCCTCGCTGGAGCTTGCGATGAGCGCGATCGAGACCCGACCCGTAGCCCTGGTGACCGGCGGCCGGCGCGGCATCGGCCGGGCCTGCGCCTGGACCCTCGCCGAAGCCGGCTTCGATCTGGTGCTGGTCGACCTCGAGCGCGACCTCGATGCCGAGCAGGCGCTGGCCGGCATCGAGGCGCGCGGCGGTCACGGCGCTTTCCTGGTCGCCGACATCGCCGATCTCGGCCGCCAGCCGCGCCTGGTCGACGACGCGTTCGAGGCCTTCGGCCGCATCGACTGCCTGCTCAACAATGCGGGCGTCGGCGCCTTGCGTCGCGGCGACCTGCTCGACGTCTCGCTCGAGAGCTACGACCGCTGCCTCAACACCAACCTGCGCGGCCCGTTCTTCCTCACTCAGGAGGTCGCGCGGCGGATGCTGCGGGTGCCGGCCGCGGCCGGGGCGCCGCCGCGCTCGATCGTCACGATCACCTCGGTCAATGCGGAGATGATCTCGATCGACCGCGGCGAGTACTGCATCTCCAAGGCGGGCGCCTCGATGCTGACCCGCTTGTTCGCGCTGCGGCTGGCGGCCCACGGCATCGGCGTCTACGAGGTCCGCCCGGGCGTGATCCGGACGCCGATGACGGCACCCGTGGCCGACCGCTACGAGCGCCGGATCCGAGATGGCCTCAGCCCGATCGCGCGCTGGGGCGAGCCCGAGGACGTCGGCCGCGCGGTCGCGACGCTCGCCTGCGGCCGCCTGCCGTTCAGCGTTGGTCAGGTGGTGTACGTCGATGGAGGACTGGACCTGCCGGTGCTCTGACCGGCTGGAACGGCGGCGGCTCGCGCGCGCCCTCGCCGAGCTCGCGGCAGAGAGCCTCGCCCGCGGCGGTCGGAATCCAGACCGCGCCCGGTCCGTTGGCCCAGCCGCGCGCCGCGATCAGGCCGGCCGCCGCCAGCTCCTCGACCGCCCAGGCCGCCTCGAAGTGGCGCTCGAGCATGGCGCCCGAGATGCCGCGCACCGGCTTCGGCATCGCGCACAGGCGCTCGAGGATGCGGAAATGGACGCTGTCGCGTTCGATCGGCATGGGCCATGGTTGTTTCCGAAGGACGCACGCTTGTAAAGCGCCGCGACGACCGCGGCCGCCGGACGGGAGAATGCGATGTCGGAGCTGTTCGCCCTCGACGGCCAGATCGCTCTGGTCACCGGCAGCTCGCGCGGCCTCGGCTTCGCGATGGCCGAGGCGCTCGCCGAGCACGGCGCCCTGGTGGTCCTGAACGGGCGCGACCCGGCGGATCCTCGAGAGCCGGGCGGACGGGCTGCGGCGCCGCGGCTACCGGGCCGAGGCGATGGCCTTCGACGTGACCGACGGGCCCGCGACTGCGGCCGCGATCCAGGATCTCGCCGACCGCCACGGCCGCCTCGACGTCCTGGTCAACAACGCCGGCATCCAGCATCGGGTGGCGCTCACCGAATGGGCGGACGCCGACTGGGAGCGCGTGATCGCGGCCAACCTCTCGGCCTGCTTCCGCAGCGCCCGCGAGGCCGCGCGGGTGATGCTGCGCCAGGGCTCGGGCCGGATCATCAGCACGGGCTCGGTGGTCGCGATCCTCGCGCGCCCGACCGTGCACGCCTACGTCGCCGCCAAGGCCGGCCTCCAGGGCCTGACCCGGTCGATGGCGGCCGAGCTCGGCCCCAAGGGGATCACGGTCAACGCGATCGCGCCCGGCTATTTCGCGACCGAGATGAACACGGCCCTGCTCGCCGACCAGGCGTTCACCGCCTGGGTCGAGCAGCGGACGCCGCTCGGCCGCTGGGCGAAGCCCGAGGAGATCGGCGGCGCCGTGGTCTTCCTCGCGTCCAAGGCCGGCGCCTACGTCAACGGCCACGTCCTGGTGGTCGACGGCGGCCTGTCGGTGACGCTCTAGGCCCGGACCGCGGCGTGCGAGCGCACCTCTGGCCTATTGTGGCGCCTGCCCTCAGGACCTAAATTTGCAGGGCGTCCCGGGCCTGGTGCCGGCGGCACTGGAGCGCGCCCGGGCCTGCCACGAGAACCGCCTCGAGGCCGGGGCTGCCGGGCGTGCCGCAGGCCCGTCTGAGGAGAGAGCGCCAGGACCCGTGAAGGCCTTCGCCCAGATCCTTGTTGCCATCTGCATGCTCGCCGTCGCCGGCGGCGCCTGGTGGTACTTCTATGCCGAGGCGCCGGCGGCCGGCGGCGCCGCCCAGCAGGCCGCGCGCGCCGGCATGGAGATCCCGGTCGAGACCGCGCCGGTCAAGGTCGGGCCGATCCAGCGCCGCCTGACCGCGGTCGGCTCGCTGCGCTCCAACGAATCGGTGATCATCCGGCCGGAGATCGCGGGCCGGATCGCCGAGTTCAAGTTCGACGAGGGCCAGCGGGTCAAGCAGGGCCAGCCGCTCGTGGTGCTCGACGATTCGGTCTGGCGCGCCCAGGTCGAGCAGGCGCAGGCGGCCCTCGAGCTGGCCCATGCCAATTACGATCGGGCGGTCGACCTGCTCAAGCGCAAGGCCGGGACCACCAAGGCGCGCGACGAGGCCCAGGCCGAGCTGCGCGCCGACGAGGCCTCGCTCGAGCTCGCCAAGGCCCGCCTCGACAAGACCGTGATCAAGGCGCCGTTCGAGGGCGTGGTCGGCCTGCGCAAGGTCTCGGTCGGCGACTTCCTCGACGTCGGCAAGGACATCGTCAACCTCGAGCAGATCGATCCGCTCAAGGCCGATTTCCGGGTCGCCGAGGTCTACGTCGGCGCGGTCAAGCGGGGCCAGCATCTGGAGCTCGGCGCGGATGCCTTCCCGGGCGAGAAGTTCGCGGGCGAGGTCTACGCGATCGATCCCCTGATCGACGAGGCCGGCCGCAGCATCCTGTTGCGCGCCCGCCTGCCCAATCCGGACGGGCGGCTGCGGCCGGGGCTGTTCGTCCGGATCAGCCTGGTCCTGAACGAGCGCGACGACGCCATGCAGGTGCCCGAGCAGGCGCTGATCCCGCAAGGCCAGGATCAGTTCGTGTTCAAGGTGGTCGACGGCAAGGCCGCGCTCACCAAGGTCGAGGTCGGGATCCGGCGCGACGGCATGGCCGAGATCACCGAAGGCCTCGGCCCCGACGACCTGGTGGTGACCGCAGGCCAGCTCAAGATCCGGGACGGGGTTCCGGTCAAGCCGGTGCCGCGGGCGGAGGTCTGAGGCCTTGGTCCTCTCCGATCTCTCGATCCGGCGGCCGGTGCTCGCGACCGTGATGTCGCTGGTGGTGGGGCTCGTCGGCCTGATCGCCTATGGCCGCCTGACGGTGCGCGAATACCCCAAGATCGACGAGCCCGTGGTCACGGTCGAGACCAGCTTCAAGGGCGCGTCGGCCGACATCATCGAGAGCCAGGTCACCCAGATCCTCGAGGAGTCGCTCTCCGGGATCGAGGGCATCGACTACATGAGCTCGATCAGCCGCCAGGAGAAGAGCCAGATCACGATCCGCTTCCGGCTCGACCGCGACCCCGACGCCGCCGCCAACGACGTCCGCGACCGGGTCAGCCGGGTGCGCTCGCAGCCTGCCCGACGACATCGACGAGCCCGTGATCGCCAAGGTCGAGGCCGACGCCCAGCCGGTCCTCTATCTCGCGTTCTCGTCCGATCGCGCCTCGCCGCTCGAGGTCACCGACTTCGCCGACCGCTTCGTCAAGGACCGGCTGCAGAACCTGCCGGGGGTCGCGGACGTGCGCATCTTCGGCGAGCGCCGCTATGCCATGCGCATCTGGCTCGATGCCGCGCGCCTGGCCGCCTACCACCTGACGCCGGCCGACGTCGAGAGCGCGCTCGAGCGCCAGAACATCGAGATCCCGGCCGGCCGGATCGAGAGCTCGGCGCGCGAGTTCACGGTCGTGAGCCAGACCGATCTCAAGACGCCCGAGCAGTTCGAGGACATCATCCTGCGCGAGGAGAGCGGCTATCCGGTCCGCCTGGGCGACGTCGCCCATGCCGAGCTCGGGCCCGTCGACCACCGCGTCAACGTCCGCTTCATGGGCCGCAGCGCGGTGGCGCTCGGCGTCATCAAGCAGGCGACCGCCAACCCGCTCGACGTCGGCAAGGAGGTCGAAAAGGAGCTGCCGATCATCCAGCAGGACCTGCCCGAGGGCATGCGCACCGACATGGCCTACAACAGCGCGATCTTCATCCAGCACTCGATCGACGCGGTGTTCGAGACGATCGGCGAGTCGATCGTGCTGGTCGTGCTGGTGATCTTCTTCTTCCTGCGCTCGCTGCGCGCGACCGTGATCCCGCTGGTCACCATTCCGGTGAGCCTGGTCGGCGCGTTCGCGCTCATGTACGCCTTCGACTTCAGCATCAACACGCTGACCCTTCTGGCCCTCGTGCTCGCGATCGGTCTCGTGGTCGACGACGCGATCGTGATGCTCGAGAACATCCATCGCCACGTCGAGGAAGGCATGCGGCCCTACCAGGCGGCGCTGGTCGGCTCCAAGGAGATCGGCTTCGCCGTGCTCGCGATGACCATCACGCTGGCCTCGGTCTACGCCCCGATCGGCTTCATGACCGGGCGCACGGGCAAGCTGTTCACCGAGTTCGCCTGGACGCTCGCCGGTGCCGTCCTGGTCTCGGGCTTCGTCGCCTTGTCGCTGTCGCCGATGATGTCGAGCAAGATGCTGCGCCACGTCGAGCGCCACAACCTCTTCTACCGGGTGATCGAGCGCGGCATCGTCGGCCTGACCCGCGGCTACCGGCGGGCGCTGAGGGTGACCTTGGGCGCGCGCTGGCTCGTGGTGCTGGCCGGCCTCCTGGTCGCGGGCTCGGCCTATTTCCTGTTCACGACGCTCAAGTCCGAGCTCGCGCCGACCGAGGACCGGGGCGTCTTCATGGGCATCGGCATCGCGCCCGAGGGCTCGACGCTCGAGTTCACCGACCACTACGCCAAGCAGATCGAGCAGATCTACAAGAGCGTGCCCGAGATCCGGCAGTACTTCGTGGTGACGGGCTACCCCGTGGTCAGTCAGATGATCTCGTTTGCCCGCCTGTTCGACTGGGAGAAGCGGGACCGCTCGCAGCAGGCGATCGCGGCCACGGTGGCGCCCAGGTTCTTCGGGGTGCCGGGCATGCTCGCCTTCCCGGTCAACCCGCCCTCGCTCGGCCAGAGCTTCGTCGAGAAGCCGGTCGAGGTCGTGATCCAGACCTCGCAGCCCTACGAGCAGCTCCAGTCGATGGTCGACCAGCTGCTCGCCGAGGCCCGCAAGTACCCCGGCATGGTCAACCTCGACAGCGACCTCAAGCTCAACAAGCCCCAGCTCAAGATCGACCTCGACCGCGACAAGGTCGCCAGCATGGGGCTCGAGGTCGACACGGTCGGGCGGACGCTGGAGACCCTGCTCGGCGGCCGCCAGGTCACCCGCTTCAAGCGCAACGGCAAGCAGTACGACGTCATCGTGCAGGTGGCCGACCTCGACCGGCGCAACCCGGACGATCTGGCCTCCATCTACGTCCGCAACGCGCATGGCGTGATGGTGCCGATGAACAACATCATCAAGGTGACCGAGGAGGTGGCCCCGAAGGAGCTCAACCACTTCAACAAGCTGCGCTCGGCGACCCTGTCGGCGACGCTCGCCCCGGGCTACACGCTGGGCGATGCGCTGGCCTTCATGAACGACGCCGCCAAACGCGTGCTGCCGGCCTCCGCCCAGGTCGACTATGCCGGCCAGTCGCGCGAGTTCAAGGAAAGCTCGAGCAGCCTCTACTTCACCTTCGTGCTGGCGCTCGCCTTCATCTATCTCGTGCTGTCGGCCCAGTTCGAGAGCTTCATCGACCCGCTCATCATCATGCTGACCGTGCCGCTCTCGATCACGGGCGCCCTGATCGCGCTGCATCTGACCGGCAACACGCTGAACGTCTACAGCCAGATCGGCCTGATCACGCTGGTCGGCCTGATCACCAAGCACGGCATCCTTCTGGTCGAGTTCTCGAACCAGCTGCAGGAGCAGGGGCGCTCCAAGCTCGAGGCGGTGATCGAGGCCGCGGGCCTGCGCCTGCGCCCGATCCTGATGACCACCGGCGCCATGGTGCTGGGCGCCGTGCCGCTCGCGCTCGCGAGCGGGGCGGGTGCCGAGAGCCGCTCGCAGATCGGCTGGGTGATCGTCGGCGGCATCTCGTTCGGCACGGTCTTCACGCTGTTCGTGGTGCCGACCGCCTATACGCTGCTCGCGCGCAGCCGCCACCCGGCCGCCGCCCGCGAGGCGCCCGCGGCCGGCCACGAGCTGCCGGCCCCGCAGCCGGCGGAGTAGCACAGGCGGCGCCGGGCGCGGCCGCCCTCGGCCTGAAGCGGGCGTGCGCAGCGCTCAGCCGTCGGCGAGCGCGTCCTGCTCGGCCGCGGGCACCTCAGGCTCGGCGGCGAGCGCGCTCACCCGGTTCTGGAAGCGCGCGCTCGCCTGCTCGCTCGCCTCCAGCAGCCGGCTCCCGACCCGGCTCAGGCCGGCGGCGAGCTCGGCGACCGTGGTCTCCGCCGCCTCGAGCTGATCCCGGGTCCTCGCCGCCTGGGTCTGGAGCGCGGCGTGGCTGCTCTGCAAAGCCGCATGCTGGCCCGCGAGGGCTTCCTGCTCGGCGGTCAGCGCCTCCACCCGGGCCTGGCGCCGCGCGCTCGTCTGCTGGCTGGTCGCCAGCGCCTGCCGGAGATCGGCGGTGCGGACCTCGAGGGTCTCGATCTCGCTCTCGGCGCCGGCCAGCTCCTGTTCCAAAAGGTCGCGCGCGCGCTCGGCGCCGGCGAGCACGCCCGCGGTCTCCTTGAGCCGGGCCTCGAGCGCCTCGGTCGCGGCCTGCAGGGCGGCCACCTGATCGTCCAGCCGGCCACGCTCGGCGCCCAGCGTGGCGAGCTGGGCGCTCAGCCGGGCGCGCTCGGTCTCGAGCCCGACGACCGACCCGCGCAGCCGCTCGCGCGTCGTCTCCAGCTGCGCGACGGCCGTCTCTGCCGCCTCGAGCCGCTCCCTGGCCGTCGCCGCTTCGCTCTCGAGCGCCGCATGGCGGCTCTGCAGGGCCTCGAGCTCGCCCGCGAGCGCCTGCTGCTCGGCGGTCAGCGCCTCGCCCTTGGCCTGCCACAGCCCCCGCATCTCCTCGCTCGCCTCGAGCGCCTCCTGGAGGTCGGCGTTGCGGTCCTCGAGGGTCTCGACCTGGCTGCCGGCGCGGGTCAGCCGTTGCTCGAGGGCGGCGCGCGCGCGCTCGGCGGCCGCGAGCTCGCCGGCGCTCGCCTCGAGCCGACGTTCGAGCGCATCGGTCGTGTCCTGGAGTGCCGCCAGCTGATCGCTCAGCCGGTCACGCTCCCTCGCCACTCCGGCGAGCTCGGCGCTCAACTGCGCGCGCGTGGTCTCGGCTTGTGCGACGGCGGCCTCTGCCGCCTCGAGCCGCTCCCTGGTCGTCGCCGCTTCAGTCTGGAGCGCGGCATGGCCGCTCTGCAAGGCCGCGAGCCGGCCCGCGAGCGCGTCCTGCTCGGCGGTCAGCGCCTCGACCCGCGCCTGCAGCGCATCGCTGTTGGCCTGCAGCGCCGCCGCCCGGGCGTGCAGCTGGTCACGCTCGGCGCCGAGCCCCGCGACCTTCGCGTTCAGCTGCGCGCGCTCGCTGCCGAGCCCGGCAACCGACCGCCGCAGGCGGTCGCGCTCGGTCTCCAGGCCAGCTACCGCCGTCTCCGCCGCCTTGAGCCGCTCCCTCGTCGTTGCCGCTTCGGTCTCCAGCGAGGCCTGGCTCCCCTGCAGAACCGCGAGCTGGCCCGTGAGCGCGTCCTGCTCGGCGCTCAGCGCCTCCACCCGGACCTCGCTCGCGCTCAACGCCCGCTGGAGCTCGGCGTTGCGGCCCTCGAGCGTGTCGATGCCGCTCCTGGCGCCCGCCAGCTGCTGCTCGAGCGCGGCGCCCGCGCGATCCGCAGCCGCAAGCGCGCCGGCGCTCGCCTCGAGTTGCCCTTCGAGCGCATCGCTCTTGGCCTGCAGCACCGCCACCCGATCGTTCAATTCGTCGCGCTCGCTCCCGAGCCCCGCGATCTGAGCGTTCAACTGGGCGCGCTCGCTGCCGAGTTCGGCAACCGACCGGCGCAGGCGGAGGCGCTCGGTCTCCAGGCTCGCGACCGTGGTCTCTGCCGCCCCGAGCCGGTCCCTGGTCGCGCTCGCTTCGGTCTGGAGCGCGGCATGGCCGCTCTGCAACGCCGCGAGCTCCGCGCTCAGCGCTTCGAGCCTTGCCTGCCGCGGCGCGCTCGCCTGCCGGCTCGCCGCCAGCTCCCGCTGGAGCTCCTCGTGGCGGTAGGCCAGCGTCTCGATCCCGCGCTCGGCGTCGGCCAGCTGCTGCTCCAGCGCCTCGCGCGCCCGCTCGGCGCCGGCAAGCGCGCCTGCCGTCTCCCCGAGCCGCGCCTGGAGCCTGTCGCCGTCGGCCTGCAGCGCCGCCACCCGATCGGCCAACCGGTCACGCTCGCTCCCCAGTCCGGCGATCTGAGCGTTCAGCTCCGCCCGCTCGCCCTCCAGCCCGGCAACCGACCCTTGCAGCCGCTCGCGCGCGCGTCTCGAGGCCCGCAACGGCTGCCTCTGCCGCCTCGAGCCGTTCCCTGGTCGCGCTCGCTTCGGTCTGGAGCGCCTCATGGCTGCTCCGCAAAGCCGCGAGCTCGCCCGCGAGCGCGTCCCGCTCAGCACTCAGCGCCTCGATGCTCGCCTGCCGCCCTGCGCTCGCCTCCCGGCTCGCCGCCAGCTCCCGCTCGAGCTCGCCGCTTCGGCCCTCGAGCGTCTCGATCGCGCGCTCGGCGCGGGCCAGCTGCTGCGCCAGCGCCGCACGCGCGCGCTCCGCGGCCGCGAGCGCGCCGGCAGTCTCCTCGACCCGCGCTTGCAGCCCGTCGCCCTCGGCTTGCAGCGCCGCCAGCCGATCGTTCAGCCCGGCGCGCTCCGTCTCCAGGTCCAGAACGGCTGCCTCTGCCGCCTCGAGCCGATCGCTGGTCGCGCTCGCTTCGGTCTGGAGCGCGGCATGGCTGCTCTGCAAAGCCGCGAGCTCGCCGGCGAGCGCGTCCTGCTCCGCGCTCAGCGCCTCGATGCTCGCCTGCCGCTGCGCGCTCGCCTCCCGGCTCGCCGCCAGCTCCCGCTGGAGCTCGGCGGCTGCGCGCCTCGAGCGTCTCGATCCCGCGTCTCGGCGCCGGCCAGCTGCTGCGCCAGCGCCGCACGCGCGCGCTCCGCGGCCGCGAGCGCGCCGGCAGTCTCCTCGACCCGCGCCTGCAGCGCCGCCACCCGGTCGTTCAGCCCGGCGCGCTCCGTCTCGAGGTCCAGCAACGGCTGCCTCTGCCGCCTCGAGCCGTTCCCTGGTCGCGCTCGCTTCGGTCTGGAGCGTGGCATGGCTGCTCCGCAAAGCCGCGAGCTCGCCGGCCAGCGCGTCCCGCTCCGCGCTCAGCGCCTCGATGCTCGCCTGCCGCCCTGCGCTCGCCTCCCGGCTCGCCGCCAGCTCCCTCTCGAGCTCGCCGCTGCGGCGCCTCGAGCGTCTCGATCCCGCGCTCGGCGCCGGCCAGCTGCTGCGCCAGCGCCGCACGCGCGCGCTCCGCGGCCGCGAGCGCGCCGGCAGTCTCCTCGACCCGCGCCTGCAGCGCATCGCCGTCGGCTTGCAGCGCCGCCACCCGATCGTTCAGCCGGTCACGCTCGGTGCCCAGCTCGGCGAGCTGCGCGCGCAACTGCGCGCGTTCCGTCTCCAGGCTCACAACCGTCGTCTCTGCCGCCTCGAGCCGTTCCCCGGTCGCGCTCGCTTCGGTCTGGAGCGCCGCATGGCTGCTCTGCAAATCCGCGAGCTGGCCGGCGAGCGCGTCCTTCTCCGCGCGCAGCGCCTCGCCGCTTGCCTGCCGCTGCGCGCCCGCCTGCCGGCTCGCCGCCAGCTCCCGCTGGAGCTCGGCGGCGCGGCCCTCGAGGGTCTCGATGACCAGCTCGGCGCCGGCCAGCTCCTGGTCCAGCATCTCGCGCGCCCGCTCGGCGCCCGCGAGCACGCCCGCGGTCTCCTCGAGCCGGGCTTCGAGCGCGGCGGCGTTGGCCTGCAGCGCCGCCACCCGATGGTCCAATTCGTCACGCCCGCTCTTCAGGAGGGCGATCTCGGCGCTCAACTCTGCGCGCTCGCTCGCGAGCCCGGCAAGCGACCCGCGCAGCCGCTGGCCCTCCCTCTCCAGCTCGCCCGACGGTGGTCTCTGCCGCCTCGAGCCGATCCCTGGTCGCGGCCGCCTCCGTCTCGAGCGCGCCATGGCTGCTCTGCAAGGCCGCGAGCTGGCCCGCGAGCCCCTCCTTCTCCGCGCTCAGCGCCTCGAGGCTCGCCTGCCGCTCTGCGCTCGCCCGCTCGCTCGCCGCCAGCGCCTGCTGGAGATCGCCATTGCGGCCCTCGAGGGTCAGGATCCCGCTCTCGGCGCCGGCCAACTTTTGCTCGAGCTCGGCACGCGCGCTCTCGGCGGCAGCGAGCGCGCGGGCGGCCTCCTCGAGCCGGGCCTCGAGCGCCCCGGCGCTGGCCTGGAGCGCCGCGACCCGACCCTTCAGCTGGTCGCGCTCGCTCCCCAGTCCCACGATCTCGGCGCTGGAGCGGGCCCGCTCCGTCTCCAGATCCAAAACGGCGGTCTCTGCCGCCGCAAGCCGGTCCCTGGTCGCGGCCGCTTCGGTCTCCAGCGCCGCATGGCCGCTCTGCAGGCCCGCGAGCCGGCTGGCCAGCGCTTCCTGCTCCGCGCTCAGCGCGTCCACCCTGGCCTGCCGCTGCTCGCTCGCCTCCCGGCTCGCCGCCAGCTCCTGCCGGAGCTCGCCGTTGCGCCCCTCGAGGGCCAGGATTTCCCCCTTGGCGCCCGCCAGCTCCTGCTCGAGCGTCGCGCGGGCGCGCTCCGCCGCCGCGAGCGCGCCCGCCGCCGCCTCGAGACGGCCCGCGAGCGCTTCGCCGTCCGCCCGCAGCGCTGCTGCCTGATCGTTCGCCCGGTCGCGCTCGATCGTCAGCACGTCACGGCCGCGCTCTGCCGCCGCGAGCGCCTCCGACGTCTCCTCGAGCCGGGCTTCGAGCGCCTCGGAAGTCTCCTGGAGCCGGGCTTCGAGCAGCCCGGTTTGGGCCTGCAGCGCCGCCACCCGGTCGCTCAGCTGGTCGCGCTCGACCCCGAGCTCGTCGCGCGCCTGCTCGGCCGCCTCGAGCTCGCGGGCGATCTCGTAGGCCGCGAGCGGCGCCGCGCCCAGCCAGTGGGCGAAGGCAGACGTCTCCTCGGCCCCGCCTTCGCGCCCATCGTCCTCGCCTTGATACGCCATGGCATGCTCGTCGAGCTGGCCGCGCAGCGTTCCCAATCGCGCGACCTGAGCGCTCAACTGCGCCCGCTCGCCCTCGAGCTCCGCAAGTCGCACGCGCGTCGTCGCCAGTCCTGCTACGGTCGTCTGCGCCGCCTTGAGCCGCCTCTTGGCGTCAACGGCATAGCAGAGCAAGAAGACGACCAGCACGATGAGCCCACCCGCCAGATCCATGGCCTGCCTCCCCGCGCGCCGGACCCGGAGCAACCGCAGCTCGCCGGCCTTTGGTGCCTTGGGTTACCAAGCGCTTCCGCGCGACACTAACGCCCGCAGGACTTTGGGCAAGTCCCGACTTTGGCTCGCGATCGCCGATCGGCCTGCGGGCGCGGGCCCGAGGTCGAGCCGCGCCCGCCCGCGGTTCGCGCCGCCAGTTGACCGCCAAAGCGCAAGCGGGTGCCGGCCGCGCGATCCGATCGTCCTCGATCCACGCGCGCAAGCCAGGGGCGCATCTCGCTGCCGAAGCGCGATGCCGAACACCCGCTACGCCACCATCGTCTCGACCGGGTGCTCGACCTGCGCCTGGGCGCACCGGTGGCGGCACAGGATTGAGACCGGGAAGGCGAAGTCGATCACCGACTTGGCCGAGCAGGAGGATGTGACCGTGGCCTACGTCTGTCGCCTCCTGCCGCTGACCTGTCTTGGGCCGGACATTGTCGAGGCGATCCTCGACGGGCGGCAGCCGAAGGGGCTGAGGCTGGCGGGAATGCTCGGGAGTGGACGAGTTGCGTGGGAGGAGCAGCGGCACGCCTGGGGTTCTTCCAGCCCGCTGCAATCCTCTAACCGGGAGGGCTCAGACGCGAGGGCGCGGGATCGGGGGCCACCCAGGCCCCGCGCCCCCCCAAAGCACTCTCGCTTACATCACACTCTAATCCTACGGCCTCTCCCGGCTCGAAGCGCCACCGACTTCGGCTTCCAGTGCCTCAAGCCGACGCAGAATCTCGCCGAATCGACGGTCGAGCTCACTAATGGTCATGTAATCGGGCGTGTACGGGTGGAGCAGGAAGAGGCGGACTTCCCGCTCGAAGCTAGGACCTCCTTCGCGGAGCCGCTGCACGAACAGCCGCACCAGCTCGGCCTGCTCGGGCGAAAGTCTCAAGTTGACCTGCCGGGTGTCGGTCATGCTCTACTCGCTTGGGCTCTAGAGCCGCTCTGCTAGGCCATCCAAGCGACATATCGTACTATCGATGCCAGCGAGCTGCCACATGTTGGCCAAGATCGCGGAGTTCTCCGTTTAGGCAAACAGGCTCCTAGCCACATGCTAGCGCACCCTGTTCGCCGCCCCTCAACGTTCTCGATGGCACGGGTGCCGGCCGCTGCATGCAAGGGCCACCCGCACCGGGAGTTCCTGCGCTTCCTCAACACCATCGAGGGCGTTGTGCCGGCACGGTGATCCACGTGATCCTCAACGACTACGGCAGCCACGAGCATCCCAAGCTGCTGCGCTCCGCGCTTCGTCTTCCACCTCACGCCGACCTCGTACTCGTGGCTGAACGCGGTCGAGACCTTGGTCTTGGTGCCCAGGTGAAGACTTGGGGGTCGGCGTTGTGCTCGGCGATGCCGCGATGGATCGCGGCCTGGAGGTCCACCACCCAGGAGAAGGTCCCGCCTGAGCCGGCGCCGGATGAGCGCCGAGAAGAAGACGACAGCGCCGAGGGGCCGCCGAGATTCTCTGCCGGCATTGGCCATAGCTTGGCGCTAGGAAATCGCTAGACAATCGCCTTTGACGCCGTTAGATTGCCTCCGTCGAGAAACCCCACATGGGGGTCGAGAAACCCCACGTGGGGAACGTCGGTTCAGGTGAACTTTGCGCCAGGGTCCACGTGCCTCCATCCGAAGGCTTGGGGCGATGGGGTACAGCCGCAGAAGCGGTCGGGGGTGTTCGTGAGCGAATTCAACGGATTTCGGCCGCCTAGGGTGTCTGTCGGGTTGCCGGTGTACAATGGTGCCGACTACGTCGCCGAGGCGATCAAATCGATCCTCGGCCAGACCTATCAAGATTTCGAGCTGCTGATCCAGGACAATGCGTCGACCGACGCGACCGAGAACATCTGTCGCGCCTATGCGGCCAGAGACCCCAGGGTCAGCTACGTCCGCAACCTGCGGAACGTCGGTGCGGCCGCCAACTACAACCTGGTCTTCGAGCGGGCCCGCGGCCACTACTTCAAGTGGGCGGCGCATGACGACGTCTGCGCGCCCGATTTCCTCGTGCGGTGCGTCGGGGCCCTCGATCGCGACCCCGCCGTCGTGCTCTGCTGCGGCCAGACCCGGCTGATCAATGACGATGGTTCGCCCGTCGCTTACAACTCGGAGCAGAAGTGCTACGTGACCAACCATGGCGAGCGCGTCGGGCAGATCGATCCGGCCCATCGGGCCGAGGGCGGGCGCCCGGCCGGCCGGTTCTGGGACGTCCTGGTCCGGACCAGCGCACCTTCGAGATCTTCGGGGTGATCCGGACCGAGGTGCTGCGCCAGACGCACCTGCACGGCGGCTACTATGGCTCCGACAAGGTGCTGCTGGCCGAGCTGAGCCTGCTCGGGCGGTTCCATCTGCTGCCCGAGGTGCTGCTCTACCGGCGCTGCCACCAAAACCAGTCGAGCAATCTCGCACTGACGCAGAAGAGCAGCTGGATCGGTGGCGGCAAGGCCGGCGGCTGGCTGACGCTACGGCTGCGCAAGGTGATTCCTGGCTACGTCGAGGTGGTCCATGACGCGCCCATCGCGCTGGCCGAGAAGGTCATGTGCTATAGCGCGATCGTTTACCGCCTCGTCGCTCCGCAGACCTGGATCAAGCAGTTCCTGCCCGGGCGCTACACGGAGACGTGAGGTGCTCGAAGCCGCCGTGCGACATTACAGCGAACGTTTCGCCGCCGGTTCGGTGCCGCGGCCCGCGTTCTGGGGTGGATTTCGGCTGGCACCGGGCCGCATCAAGTTGTGGCCGGATCAGAGCGATCGGTTGCACGATCGGCTGCGCTACATCGGGCGCGCCGATGGCGGGTGGCGGATTGAGCGGCTGGCGCTCTGAAGCGATGCCGCTGGGCAGGGCTGTCATCGCATCTCCGCGTCGGGCAGGCGTCATGAGCCTGGACGTGAGCGAGCTGCGCCCGGCCACGCCGGCCGGCGTAGCCCGGCCGATCGACATGCCGCTGAGCGCGGCGGCCACCGATTCCCATCGCGCGCTGCAGCCACTGATCGAGGCGGCGTCGCAGACCGCCGCCAAAGTGGCGGTGCTGCCGGTCCCGATGCACTGGGACGCCTGGCCCTGGCTGCCGGGCCCGTTTCAGCTGGTGGCCAAGGTGCTGCTGTTTCTCGTGCCCCATGCTCGGATGGTCGCGCGGATCTGGCGCCAGCGCGACCACGATCTGCTCGTGGTCCGCGAGTTCCTGACGGTCCTGCTGATGGTGGTCTGGCCGCTGATCTGGCCACTGCGCCGCCGGGTCTACTTCCTGATCAATCATAACCTGCAGGAAGCGCACCGACGGGTCGCGGAGCGCTCTGTGCTGCGCCTGCTGTATCGGACCGGTTGCCGTTTCGCCTGCTTCGAGACGACCGCCGGCTGCGCCGAGATCGGCATCGTCCCGGATGCCGAGCGCTTCCTGGTTCTGCCGCATCCGCTCGCCGCCGCGATCGTGCCTCGGCCGCCCGCGCGCGCGGCGCACGAGCCCGTGGTCGGGGTGATCGGCGCGGTGCGCGCGGAGAAAGGCTCCGAGGCGATGCTCGAAGCGCTCCTGCAGCTGCGCCGCGAAGGCCGGCTGCCGGCCCGCCTGGTGCTCGGCTGCCCGGAGGCGGAAGTGCGCGCTGCCTGGCAGCGCCGCGGCTTCGAGGTGATCGACACCAGCAGCCCCGCGGCCTATCTGGCGGCCCTGGACCTGTGCGACGTCGTGACCCTGAACTACCAGCGCGAGCGCTATCTGTACCGGCCGAGCGGGGTCGCGGCGGACGCGCTGTCGCGCGGCGCGGCGGTGGTCTGCCCGGATTTCCCGCTGATGCGTCTGCAACTGAGCGCGCCCGCGGCGGTCGGGGCGGTGTTCGGCAGCCTCGACGAGCTGGCAGCGGCGACGACGCGGGCGCTGGCGCTGCGGCCGACGCTCGGCGACGCGCTCGCCGCCCATCACCGCGCGCGCGACCCGGCGGCGCTGGCGCGCCTCCTCGACGCCTTCGTTGCCGGCACGCTGCGGCGACGTCGCGGCTGATCGTCCGTGCTGCGCGGGCTCAGTCGAGTGCCGCTCGGCGCCGGTCCACATTCAGGCGTGCCCACGGCAGCCCGGGCGCGATCGGCCTCAGGCCGTGGCGGTCGACCCGAGCCCGGCCAGCTCCTCGCCATGGCCGACGTCGAACTGCCCGAGACCGAGGCGCTGCTCGCCTGGCAGGCGATCGAGCGCCGCGTCCTCGAGCCCGAACGCACGGGTGGCCTGCTAGGCCCCGTGCCCCTGGCCCCAGTCCACGAGGACCCATGGACATCAAGGCGACCGCGCTCCCGGACGTGAAGGTGATCACGCCGGCCCGCTACGGCGACCACCGCGGCTTCTTCTGCGAGGTCTACGACCGGCGGGCGCTCGCGGAAGCCGCCATCGACATCGAGTTCGTCCAGGACAACCACTCCTATTCGGCCCAGCGCGGCACGCTGCGCGGGCTGCACTTCCAGCGTCCGCCGGCGGCCCGGACCAAGCTGTTGCGCGTGCGGCGCGGTGCCGTGGTCGACGTCGCGGTCGACTGCCGGCAGGGCTCCCCGACCTTCGGCGAGCACGTGATGGTCGAGCTGTCGGCGGCCGCCGGCAACCAGATCCTCTGCCCCAAGGGCTTCGCCCACGCCACCTTGACCATGGCGCCGGACACCGAGATCACCTACGAGGTCGACGCGTATTACGCCCCCCCAACCGCGACCTCGGCGTGCGCTTCGACGACCCCGATCGCGCGATCGCCTGGCCGATCCCCAGCGACCAGCTGGTGCTGTCGGACAAGGACCGGAACCTGCCCTGGTTCCGCGACCTGCCGGCGGTGTTCACCGATCGCTGATCGCTCAGCAAGGGAGGAGGCACTCGTGCACGAACGGCGCCGATGCGGGCGGTAAACAGCCATCCCACCCCCCTTGGCGATCGGCTCCCGATCCTCGTCGCGCGCCAATGCCTGGCTTTGTGGTCGTGGTGGACCCTAGCCAATATGGTGGGCGGCACATTGAGTCTCTTGCTCTCGCAGATACCCGCCGAAGTCGTCGGCGAGCCCGGCTTACTATTTGGGTTTCTTCCGCTATACGTCGTGCAATGGCTCGTGCTGCGGCGCTATTTACGGGCTGTGGGTCGGTCGGCGCTCGCCGCCCTCAAGCATAAATGCGGGTGGGTCGTCGCGAGTATGGTGGGCGTGCTCGTCGGCTGGCATCTGCAGAGCATTGCTGCGGTCGGGCTCCGAACTGCGGCGATCGTGCCTCATCAAGATCTGCAGGCGCTCGGAGTGCTTGTTGACGCGGAGGTGTTCTGGGCCAGGGCGGTGTGCCTGTTTGTCCTTGGCGGCGTGGTAGGAGCCGCTCAGTGGCTGGTGCTTCGGCGCCATACCGATTGGGCGGGCTTCTGGATTCCCGCGAGCGCCCTGGCCGCAGCGGCCTCGGGAACGGTGGCTTTGGTGATCGATACGGCCATGCCCATCGGCAGCTCGCTCCTGGCCTATATCGCGGGGTGGAGCGTTTACGGCGCGCTGACCGGCGCCGCGTTGGTCCTGCTGCTGCGAGACCGCGTCGTGCATCGGTTGGAGCGCCGCCTTGAGCAGCTGCGCAGAGTGACGGAGGAACAGGCAGCCAGTTGATCGGCCGCCCCTCTTTGTCGCAACCTTATAGCGAAGGACAGCGGCATCGGCAGCCGTCGGCCAGGGCGAGAGCTCGATCGCCTCCTTGCCGGGCCTCGACTTCGGCGGCGGCCGACCGCATCGCAGCGTCTCGCATACCCGCACTTTGACCCGACGCGTTGGCCAATTGGCCGCGTACTATCTATCATCGACGGCGAATGGTACGAGATTTCGACGATCTGCAGCTGCATGCTTGGGGAAAGGCGCGTCCCGCACCGGACGCGGCGCAACCTTGGCACCCTCTCGTATATCATTGCCTCGACGTTGCCGCTGTTGGTGAAGCGCTCTTGCGCGAACGTCCGGACACGACGGCGCGCTTGGCTGAGCCCCTCGGCGTGGACGCCGAGCGAATGACGGGGCTCTTTGTCTTTCTGCTTGCGCTGCACGACATCGGCAAGCTGTCACGACCGTTTCAGGGCAAGGTCCCGGAGCTCTGGCCGACCAGCCTGCTCGGCGAGCCCGATGGGCCACCGCCGCGCGACCCGGGTCACACAGTGACTGGCGGATGGCTTCTGCGCCGCGTCCTGACAAACGAGCTCGCCGAGTTGTTTCCGCGATGGTCAGGCGACGAGATCGCCCACTTCCTGGCGCCTTTCGTCGGTCACCACGGCAGGCCGGTGCCGGATGCAGACCTTGCTGAGAACAGAATCTCAACGAGAGAGCTTTTCGGCCAACGCTGCCTCGATGCTGCGTCTTCGTTCGTTGTAATGATGCGGGAGTTGTTCAAGCCGCAATCGGTGCCGAAACCCGGGCGTCTGGTAGTGAAGGCGTCAAGCTGGTCACACGCCGGACTCACGGTGTTGGCGGACTGGATCGGCTCGCGCCAGAGCTGGTTTCCCTACGCTGCCCCCGACCGTGATCCTGAGGCCTATCTGGTCGAGATGGCGCGGCCTCGCGCGGTCGCAGCTCTGCGGCTGGCCGGCGTCGCTCCGGCGCGAGCGTCGAGCGCGACCGGCTACCGCGCGCTCACCAGTCAGACCCACCAACCAAGCCCTATCCAGAGCTGGGCAGAGGCGATCGCGCTACCCGATGGACCGTTCGTCGCCTTCATCGAGGACGTGACCGGCGGCGGCAAGACCGAGGCGGCGCTGATCCTGGCCCATCGTCTGCTGGCCGCCGGCCGCGCCCGCGGTGTGTACCTGGCGCTGCCGACCATGGCCACCGCCAACGCGATGTACGACCGCCTTGGCGCTTGCTACCGGCGGATGTTCGCAGATGACGAGACGCCGTCACTCGCCCTGGCCCATGGCAGCGCGCGCTTGCATGAGGGCTTTCGCGCGAGCCTCGAAGATGCTGCAGATCCGAAACGTGCGCCCGAGCGCGAAGGGGCCGTTCAGACCGAGAAAGACGCGTCGGGCGCGGCCTGCGCCGCCTGGCTCGCGGACGACCGGCGCAAGGCGTTTCTTGCCGATGTCGGGGTTGGTACCATCGACCAAGCGTTTCTCGCCGTATTGCCAGCCAAATATCAGTCCCTGCGCCTGCTTGGCCTTGCCGAGCGCGTGCTGATCGTCGACGAGGCGCACGCCTACGACGCCTATATGGGGCGCGAGCTGGAGCGGCTGCTGGAGTTCCAGGCCGCGCTCGGCGGCAGCGCGATCGTCCTCTCCGCGACCCTGCCGCAAATGGTGCGGCAGCCGCTGGCAACGGCGTTCGCGAAAGGCCTTGGCCGCGAGCCGCCGGTGCTGCGCGCGCACGACTATCCGCTGGTCTCGATCGTGGCCGCGGACGAAGTGCACGAAGAAGCGAAGGAACCACGCGGTGAGCTGCGACGGACTCTCGAGATCGAGCGGCTGCCGGACGAAGCCGCGGCTCTTGCGCGGATCGCCGAAGCCGCGGGAGCCGGCGCCGCGATCGCCTGGATACGCAACACGGTCGACGACGCCTTCGATGGCGTCGCGCAGCTGCGAGCGGCGGGAATCGAGGCGAGCCTGTTCCACGCCCGCTTCGCGATGGGCGACCGGCTCGCGCTCGAGCGCGAGATCGTGCGTCGGTTCGGCAAGGGAGATAGGGTAGGCCGCCCGGGCGTCCTGGTCGCGACCCAGGTGATCGAGCAGTCGCTCGATCTCGACTTCGACCTCCTGGTCTCGGACCTCGCGCCCATCGATCTCCTCCTGCAGCGCGCAGGGCGTCTCTGGCGCCATCCTTGGCGCCACCCCCAGCGGCCACGGTCAATGGCCGGCCCGCGGTTGCTCGTGGTCGCGCCTGATCCGGCGGCAGAGATCGGCAAGGATTGGTACGCCGCCGCCTTCCCCCGCGCCGCCTGGGTCTACAAGAACCACGCCCTGCTCTGGCTGTCGGCGAGCGCGCTCTTCGCCCACGGCCCCGTACGCGTGCCGGAGGACGTGCGCAGCTTGGTCGAGGCGGTCTACGGCGGTGATCCCGATGACTGGGCGCCGGCGGCGCTCAAGGGCAACGTCATCAGAGCGCTCGGCGAGGCCCAGGCGGCCCGATCAGTAGCCAGCAGCAACCTTCTCTCAGTCGCGAAGGGCTACGGCGACGACCATCCCGGCTGGGACGAGGACACGCGCACGCCGACCCGCCTGGGTGAAGAGATGACCACCCTCCGGCTCGCGCGCGTCGAAGGAGACCAATTCACGCCCTGGTGCTCCGACGATGATCCGCACCGCGCCTGGGCGCTCTCCGAGGTGGCGGTGCGGAAACACCGCATCACGGAGGTCCCAGCCCCACCTGACGGGCTGCGCCGGCTCGTGTCGGAGGCGAAAGCGTGCTGGACCCGTCACGACGCGGCTAAACTGCTCCTGCCGCTGCACGAGCAGGCGTCAGGCTTGTGGCACGGGACTGTGCTTAGCCGAAAGCAGGAGGAGCTGACCGTCACCTACACCCCGCGCGAGGGCTTGCGGTTCGGCTAACTGGCGGCTACCTATGTCTGGTTCCCATCTGGGATGAGCCGGTGGTCAGGGCAGCGCCCATGATCAGGGGAATGTGTTCCCCACAATGTGTGGGGATGAGAATGTTTGGAAAAGGTGGTTAGCGCAGCGCCAAACAAACTTTGACAGCCCCATCGAAAGCTGCGACAAGACACGGGTAAAGGCGAGGCACCGCCGCGAAAACGGAAGCCTCGCCTACCCCGACTCAGAAGGAGATGAGCAGTGTGGCACACCGCCCGTAGATTACGCTAATCGGTCGCGAGACCGCGCCCTTGCCGTACGGGGTGAATTCGCCCCGTACGGCCCCCTTGTTACACGGTATCTGTCTTGATGTCCAAGTTCGCGTGAGCCAGCAAAGGCCGCTGGTAAGAAATGTTGGCCGAAGCTATGTTCAACTTCTGGTATCATTGGAGTTGCGTATGTCAGCGTCTGCGTTTTCTCTTCTCGACGCCGCATGGTTGCCGATACGGCGCGCGTCGGGCGCGCGGGCGAAAATCCGCCCGGCCGACCTGGCCTCCGGCATCAAGGACGATCCGATCGTGGCCTTCGACTGGCCGCGGGCGGATCTCGATGCCGGCGCGCGCGAGTTCATGATCGGCCTGCTCTCGACTACGTGTTGGCAGCAGATCGTCGGCGACTGGGCGGACTGGTGGGAGGAACCGCCTGACGCCGCCGCGCTCGACGCCTGCTTCCCGCCGTCTCCGACACGCATTCCTGCTGAACGGCCCCGGTCCCCGCTTCCTGCAAGCTCAGGCGGAGCTGGACGGCGAGCCAGTGCCGGTGGCAGCGCTGCTGATCAACTCCCCGGGCGCCAACGCGCTCAAGAAGAACACCGATCTGTTTGTCAAGCGCGGCCGCATCGAGGTGCTGTCGCGCGCGGCCGCGGCGATGGCGCTGTTCACGCTGAGCGCCTACGCGCCATCGGGTGGTGCCGGGCACCGCACCTCGCTGCGGGGCGGCGGGCCGCTGACCACGCTCCTGCTGCCCGGCCCCCGCGCTGCAGACGAGCCCGTCCCGCTCTGGCACCAGCTCTGGGCGAACGTGTTCTGGGACGATGGCTGGGACGATCCGACCGGCCGGCCGGAGCGGGTCTTCCCCTGGCTCGCGCCGACGCGCGTCTCGGACAAGGGCCAGATCACCCCCGAGGACATCCATCCGGCGCAGGCATTCTGGGGCATGCCGCGGCGCATCCGGCTCGACTTCGAGGCTAACGAGGAAGGCGCGCCCTGCGACCTCACGGGCGCGGTCGATCAGGTCGTGGTCAGGGCTTACCGAACTCGCCCGCACGGCACCAACTATGCCGCCTGGAGCCGCGGCCACCCGCTCACTCCGTACTACCGCAGCAAGCCCGCCGATCCCGCGTGGTTGCCGGTCCACCCCCAACCCGGACGGCTTGGCTACCGCGACTGGGTCGGTCTGGTGCTCGCTGACACGGCGGGGCAGAACGCCACCCGGGCGCCCGCTGCGGCGGTAGTCGCGGCGGAGAAGCGGCTCGGCGGGATGGCCCCGGAGGTTCGCCGCAGCGCCCGGCTGCATGCCGCCGGCTACGACATGGACAACATGAAGCCGCGCGGCTTCGTCGAGAGCGAGATGCCGGTGCGGCTCGTGGCCGAAGCGGCCCGCGGCGACTTCGAGGTGGTCGTCCGCCGGCTCGTCCTTGGCGCGCGCGAGGCCCAGGGCATTCTGTCCAGCGCCGTGCGTCACGCGCTCTGGGACCGCGAGGCGCCGGAGGCGAGCGCCGGGGTCCGCGGTCTCGCCCGCGAGCGCTTCTGGGACGAGACCGAGCGCCCATTCCACGACGCCGTCACCGACCTCGCCGACAGGTTGGAGGGGATCGCGACCGAGACTTGGACCGGTTCTGACGCCATGGAGCAAGCAATACGGCGGGTCCTCGCTCGAGCGCGCGATGCTTGGCTCGAGCGCCTGCGGCAGGGCGTACGCGCGATCTTCGATGGGCTCGTGCCACTCGACCAGATCGAGGAGCGTGACGCCGAGCGGCTGGTCGCCGCCCGCCGCAACCTGGGGTTCGGGCTTTACGGCTACGGCAAGGCTGGCAGCGCCCTCTACGCTACGCTGGGGCTGCCGCCGCCCGAAAGCAAGCACAAGGGGAGCAAGGCGGCATGAGCGAGATGCCTTCATCGACCCGCATCGCCGAGCGGGCGCGCGGCTGGTGGCAGGATCTCCAGCCGACGAAGACGAACGGGGAGCCCAACCCAAGCGGCGACCGTGCCGCCCTTGCCCGGCTGCGCCGCGCGGCGGGCCCGGCGGAGGCGTTGGCCGAGGAGGCCACTTTGGCACTCTTCCGCCGGCTGGGCCTGAGCAGCGAAGACTACTTTCGCCTGCCACGGGTGGCATTGATAGCCGCGGTGCTGGCGCACGTTCGCGCCGACACCGAGCCCGGGGCCGATGGCTTCCGGGCGCCTGCCGCCCGTGCGGTCGGGCGCATCTCGGCGGAGGATGCCGACTCGGCCAAGATGAGCCCGCTCCGCTTTCGCCGCCTGCTGGCCTGCCGCGAAGACGAGGAACTCGCGCGCGAGACGCGCCGCCTGGTCGCGCTCGCCGATGGCAGGATCAACGTTGGCGACCTCGCGGCCTCGCTGTTTTTCTGGGGCGAGAAGGTGCGCCAGCGTTGGGCCTTCGAATACTACGCGGCCGGCGCCGCCGCACCTCGCCCCGACGAGTCCTTGGCCGAGCCGTCAACGGCGCAGCCACTTCCCGTCTGATTAGCCCTTTTTCGTACGAGGCCAGAACATCATGACTCGCTTTCTGCAGCTCCACCTGCTGACCGTTTACCCGCCCGCCAATCTCAACCGCGACGACACCGGCCGCCCCAAAACCGCGATTTTCGGCGGCGCCCCGCGGCTGCGCGTCTCATCGCAGTCGCTCAAGCGCTGCTGGCGCACTTCCGAGGTGTTCGAGAGCAAGCTCGAAGGCCATCTCGGGAAGCGCACCCAGCGCCTCGGCCAGGAGATCGAAGCGCACCTCGTGGCGCACGGCGCGACCCCAGAAGAAAGCCGGCGGATTGCTCGCGAGGTCGCCGATCTGTTCGGCAAGATCAAGTCCGAGAAGGATAAGAACCCAACCTACCTCGAGCAGCTCGCCTTCGTCTCGCCGGCCGAGCGCCAGGCAGCGATCGCCCTCGCCGAGCGGCTTGCCGCTGGTGATGAGGCGGCGCCAGAGCCAAAGACGGTACTGCGCGCGGTCGACGGCGCGGTCGACATCGCCATGTTCGGCCGCATGCTCGCCGACGACCCTGAATTCAACCGCGAGGCGGCGGTGCAGGTCGCGCACGCGATCACGACCCACCGGGTGGTGGTCGAGGACGACTACTATACCGCGGTCGATGACCTGAAGCGGCCGGCTGAGGATGCCGGAGCCGGCTTCGTCGGCGAGGCGGGCTTCGGCGCCGGTGTCTTCTACCTCTATGCTTGCATCAACCGTGACCTCCTCATCGCCAATCTCGGCGGCGATCAAGACCTTGCAAAGGCCGGCATCGCGGCGCTGGTCGAGGCCGCGGCCACGGTGGCGCCGCGCGGCAAGCAGGCGAGCTTCGCGAGCCGGGCGCGCGCCGGCTATGTCCTCGCCGAAACCAGCGATACCGCGCCCCGCACGCTCGCCGCTGCTTTTCTCAAGCCTGTCTCAGGCGAGGACCTGATGCTGGCCTCGATCGCAGACCTGGACAAGACTTCGCGCCGACTTCGCCCGGGCCTACGACGAGGAGGGGGCGCCAACCGCGATAATGAACGTCCCTGCCGGCCGCGGCACGCTTGCCGACATCATCGCCTTCGCCAAGGCGTAAGCCATGCGCGAGATCCTCTTGTTCACCCTCTGGGCGCCGCTCGCCGCCATGGGCGAGGTCGCGGTTGGCGAACGCCGGGTCGGTCTCGGCCGGCCCGGAAGGTCGGCGCTCCTCGGCCTGGTCGCCGCCGCCCTCGGCATCGAGCGGCGGGACGAGGCGGCGCACGCCGCGCTCGAGCAGGGCTACGGCCTGGCTTTGCGGGTCGAGGCCGAGGGCGCCCTGCTCCAGGACTACCACACCACCCAGGTGCCGGCGGCGAAGAGGGGTAAGCGCTGGCCGACGCGGCGCGCCGAGCTCGCCGAGGCCGGGCTTGAGACCATCCTCTCGCTCCGCGAGTACCGCGCCGACGCCCGCCATACCGCAGCGCTCTGGACTCGCCCTGAGGGCGCCTCATCCGCTCGCCGATCTCGCACGCGCCTTGCGCCGTCCGCGCTTCACGCTCTATTTCGGTCGCAAGGCCTGCCCGCTCGGCCTGCCCCCTGCGCCGCGGATCGTCGCCACTGACACGCTGTCCGAGGCTTTCGCCAGCTTCGACGCCGAGATGCCGGAGGCGGAGCGGGATCTGCGGCGGCGGCGCATGCTACTGCCGCACGCCGGCCCGGTTCACGCCGACGCCGACGCCCGCGAGTGGCTCGGCGAAGGCCTGAAGCTCCGCCGCATCGAGCGCCGGCGCGACGCGATCGTCAGCCGCCGCCGTTGGCAGTTCGGCCTGCGCGATGAGCTGATCGCGCTGCCTGTCCACCCGACCGCGGGCACGCCGTCATGACCGGATGCTGGCTGAGCCGCGTCCGGCTGAAGCGTGAGGCGTCCGCTGCAGCGCTCGCCCCAATCCTTCTTCCCGCCGAGCCCGACGCCCGCGCCGGCGCCACGCACCGTCTGATCTGGACCCTGTTCGCCGACGCGCCCAACCGCCGACGCGATTTCCTCTGGCGCGAGGAGACCCGAGCCGGCCTCCGCCTCGGGCAGGCATCGTTCCTCGTCCTCTCGACGCGCCCGCCAACCGATCGCCACGACCTGTTCGACCTCGAGAGCAAGCCGTTCGAGACGGCGCTCGCCGCGGGCGACCGGCTCGCCTTCACGCTCCGCGCGAATCCGGTGGTCACCCGCGCCGACCCGGAAACAGGCCGTCCCAGGCGCCACGACGTGGTGATGGACCGGCTCCACGGCCTGCCCAAGGACGCGCGCGCGGAGAGCCGCTTCACCGCCACCCTGGAGGCCGGCGCGGCCTGGCTCTCCGCCCAGGGCGAGCGCGCCGGTTTCGGCCTGGCCAGCGGCGCGACCGGCGCCCATCTTCGGGTCGACGGCTACGAGCAGACGCGCATCCTCCGGGGCCGCGGCCAGAAAGCGATCACGTTCTCGGTGCTCGACCTCGAGGGTGTCCTCGAGGTCGTCTCCCCGGACGTCTTCCTCGAGGCCCTCGTCCGCGGCTTCGGCAAGGCCAAGGCGTTCGGCTGCGGGCTCATGCTGATCCGGCGCGCCTGACCATGGCCGGCGCGCTCCCCGGCCTGGCGCCGCCGCGGCCGATCCCGATCAAGGATCGGTCCTCGATCGTGTTCGTCGAGAAAGGTCAGATCGACGTCCTCGACGGTGCCTTCGTGGTGATCGACGTGAGAGGCGTTCGCACCCACATCCCGGTCGGCGGCTTCGCTTGCCTGATGCTGGAGCCGGGCACCCGGGTGAGCCACGCCGCCGTGACCCTGGCTGCCCGCGCCGGCACCCTGCTGGTCTGGGTCGGCGAGGCCGGAGTGCGTCTCTACGCATCGGGCCAGCCTGGTGGCGCCAGGGCCGACCGCCTGCTCTGGCAGGCGCGGCTCGCCCTCGACGAGACCGCGCGGCTCAAGGTGGTCCGCAAGATGTTCGAGCTGCGGTTCGGCGAGCCGGCGCCCGAGCGCCGCTCGATCGACCAGCTGCGTGGCATCGAGGGCGTGCGGGTGCGGAAGATGTACGAGCATCTCGCCCGCCAGCACGGCGTCACCTGGAACCGCCGCGCCTACGACCGGCAGGATTGGACGGCCTCGGACGTCCCCAACCGCTGCCTGAGCGCGGCCACCTCCTGCCTCTACGGCATCACCGAGGCAGCGGTGCTGGCAGCGGGCTATGCGCCTGCGATCGGATTCCTGCACAGCGGCAAGCCGCAATCCTTCGTCTACGACATCGGCGACATCTTCAAGTTCGAGACCGTCGTACCGGCCGCGTTCAAGGTCGCGGCGCATGCCGCCAAGGGTCGGCTCGAGCTGCCGCTCGAGAGCGCGGTGCGGCGCGAATGCCGCGACCTGTTCCGACGCACCAGTCTGCTCGAGCGGGTCATCCCTACCATCGAGGAGGTGCTGCTGGCGGGCGAGCTGCCCCGGCCTGAGGCGCCCGCCGATGCCCAGCCGGTCGCGTTCGAGGATCCGGAGCCGAGCGGCGATGCTGGTCATCGTGGTTGAGAACGCGCCGCCGCGCCTGCGCGGTCGCCTCGCCGTCTGGCTGCTCGAGGTGCGTGCCGGGGTCTACGTCGGCAACTACTCCAAGCGTACGCGCGAGCGGATCTGGAACGAGGTGTTGGGCGCGATCGGCGATGGCAACGGCGTGATCGCCTGGGCTGTGCCCAACGACGCCGGCTTCGAGTTCGATACCTGCGGCACCAACCGGCGGGTGCCCGTTGATTTCGACGGCTTCAAGCTCGTCTCCTTCCTGCCGCCGTCGCCCTGAGCGGCCGCGAGGGAACGAAGCCGGAACGCCGGTGCGCTCTTTGACATCGTGAGACGGCAGAGATTACAAGCGCTTCCAGGAAGAGCGTTCCCCGCGCTCGCGGGGATGAACCGGCCCGGTCTCGACCGTGAACTGTCCCGCCGGCGCGTTCCCCGCGCTCGCGGGGATGAACCGGCGTCAATTGCGCGCTCTATGGCGGCCAGCTCGCGTTCCCCGCGCTCGCGGGGATGAACCGGAGCACGTCGAGCGGATCGAGGCCGCGGTCGCGCGTTCCCCGCGCTCGCGGGGATGAACCGGTGCCGTCCAGGCTCCCGATCTCGTCCGGCAGGCGTTCCCCGCGCTCGCGGGGATGAACCGCCGATGCACGAAGACACGTCTAGGACGCGCACGCGTTCCCCGCGCTCGCGGGGATGAACCGGTGCTGCGGCTCGCGGTCAAGCGCCGCCGGATGCGTTCCCCGCGCTCGCGGGGATGAACCGCCAGCCCTGATCCCGGCCACCGGCGGCGCCTCGCGTTCCCCGCGCTCGCGGGGATGAACCGGCGTGGGCATCGCCGACCACCGGCTTCACTCCGCGTTCCCCGCGCTCGCGGGGATGAACCGCTGACCACGCACGTGATCCTGCCCACGGGCTCGCGTTCCCCGCGCTCGCGGGGATGAACCGGTTCAGAACCGGGTGCAATCGACGATGGTGCGGCGTTCCCCGCGCTCGCGGGGATGAACCGGCAGAACTACATGGGCGCCGTTCTATGGGCGCGCGTTCCCCGCGCTCGCGGGGATGAACCGCTTCTCGCGCAATACGACCAGATCGACTCATCGCGTTCCCCGCGCTCGCGGGGATGAACCGGCGGTTAGCAATGCTGTCGCCAGAGGGGTGATGCGTTCCCCGCGCTCGCGGGGATGAACCGCTGGCGGGCCGACTTCCAGTTCCGCTACTACGGCGTTCCCCGCGCTCGCGGGGATGAACCGAAACAGACCGCAAGCGGCATGCCCGTGCTTCAGCGTTCCCCGCGCTCGCGGGGATGAACCGCCGCCGAAGCTGAACGCCATGTCAGGACTCCGCGCGTTCCCCGCGCTCGCGGGGATGAACCGACCGGGACAGAGTTCGGCTGGCAGACGGTCTTGCGTTCCCCGCGCTCGCGGGGATGAACCGCCGACGAGCGACATCTCCGCTGCCTCGACCGCGCGTTCCCCGCGCTCGCGGGGATGAACCGGCTGAGCTGATCTTCTGGGCGGGCGGAGCGGCGCGTTCCCCGCGCTCGCGGGGATGAACCGCTCAATCTGCCGGGTGGCGCCATCTTGAATAGGCGTTCCCCGCGCTCGCGGGGATGAACCGGTTGCGGTGCCCCGAAGCTTGATAAATTGCCCGCGTTCCCCGCGCTCGCGGGGATGAACCGGAGGTGCAGGAGACCGCCTACCGCGCCTACAAGCGTTCCCCGCGCTCGCGGGGATGAACCGTCGTCGTCGTTCAACAGCGACCGGCGGCTGCGCGCGTTCCCCGCGCTCGCGGGGATGAACCGCTATTGCTCGGTGCGGTGTCGATCAGGCTGTAGCGTTCCCCGCGCTCGCGGGGATGAACCGTCGACGATGCGGGCGCTCGGAATCGAGAAATTGCGTTCCCCGCGCTCGCGGGGATGAACCGCTAGGCAGACGGCGCGCGCGTGCTCGAGGCTCGCGTTCCCCGCGCTCGCGGGGATGAACCGCGCTCACGCCGGAGGCGTACGGGGCGGTTGGCGCGTTCCCCGCGCTCGCGGGGATGAACCGTCCAGCTTGGCGTCACCGATATTGACGGTGAGGCGTTCCCCGCGCTCGCGGGGATGAACCGGAGGGCGGCCTGATGTCCGGCTCGTCTCCAGAGCGTTCCCCGCGCTCGCGGGGATGAACCGGCAGCATCTCTTTCTGATAAAGTTCGTACAACGCGTTCCCCGCGCTCGCGGGGATGAACCGGGGACGCTCAGCGTCGAGGGCGCCCACTTGCTGCGTTCCCCGCGCTCGCGGGGATGAACCGTCGCCGTAGCGGAACCACTCGACCGCGCCCGGGCGTTCCCCGCGCTCGCGGGGATGAACCGGCTACGCGTCCTGCAGTCCGATCCGGCCAGGGCGTTCCCCGCGCTCGCGGGGATGAACCGCCCAGAAACGGCCCGGCATTCCACGTCGGCGCGCGTTCCCCGCGCTCGCGGGGATGAACCGACTCGGTTTCGGACTACACCGACCAGCTCGACGCGTTCCCCGCGCTCGCGGGGATGAACCGTGCGCTGATCAACGGTCCGGAGGGTATTCGGTGCGTTCCCCGCGCTCGCGGGGATGAACCGATCACGCCATACCGCCTGTTCACAGACGAATAGCGTTCCCCGCGCTCGCGGGGATGAACCGGCGGCGGTGGAAGCTGGAGGCAAGCTGCTGGTGCGTTCCCCGCGCTCGCGGGGATGAACCGCTGAGAGTGTTCTGGATCATAAGGAACAAGAGGCGTTCCCCGCGCTCGCGGGGATGAACCGGGATATGCGTGCCGTAGGTGATCTCCGCCTATGGCGTTCCCCGCGCTCGCGGGGATGAACCGGATCGCCCCACGGCTCGCCATCGCGGCCAAAGGCGTTCCCCGCGCTCGCGGGGATGAACCGTCCTGCAGGCTGCGCCCGAGACGATCGACCGAGCGTTCCCCGCGCTCGCGGGGATGAACCGCTCAGACCAAAGCTCCGCCGCTTCCTCATCATGCGTTCCCCGCGCTCGCGGGGATGAACCGACGACGCCGCAGCCATTCAGCGGAATGGCGATGCGTTCCCCGCGCTCGCGGGGATGAACCGTCGCCGCAGTAGACCCGGCTGTAGATGCCCTCGCGTTCCCCGCGCTCGCGGGGATGAACCGCCTGGAAACCGGCCCTGCTCGTGCAGAGTGCGGCGTTCCCCGCGCTCGCGGGGATGAACCGTTCTTCCTGGGGATCACCAATGCCACGATCGGGCGTTCCCCGCGCTCGCGGGGATGAACCGTGTCGGTGCCGACATCGCCTCCCATCACGCGGCGTTCCCCGCGCTCGCGGGGATGAACCGCCCACGCCTGCAAGCCGTCATGGCGGAATTGAGCGTTCCCCGCGCTCGCGGGGATGAACCGCTTGGAGAGGGGTCATGTGCATCCTCCAGGCAGCGTTCCCCGCGCTCGCGGGGATGAACCGGCGCTCGTCTACCGTAGGCTGCGCTCCGCCATGCGTTCCCCGCGCTCGCGGGGATGAACCGCGTGCGCGCCATCGGCGAGCTGCCAGCCCTCGGCGTTCCCCGCGCTCGCGGGGATGAACCGCGGAACTTGCCGGGCTTGACTGTGATCGCCTGGCGTTCCCCGCGCTCGCGGGGATGAACCGTGCCGGGCGAGGTCGGCGCGGAAGTCGGTGAGGCGTTCCCCGCGCTCGCGGGGATGAACCGCCCAGCTTCCACTCGATGTCGCTCCGGTCGTCGCGTTCCCCGCGCTCGCGGGGATGAACCGATGATGGTCGGGCCGGGCGTCTTAGTCTCGATGCGTTCCCCGCGCTCGCGGGGATGAACCGCTGGCGAAAAAGATGGAGGCGGCGTGATGCTGGCGTTCCCCGCGCTCGCGGGGATGAACCGCTGGTGCGGGTCGATCCGTTCCTGGCTGCGGCGCGTTCCCCGCGCTCGCGGGGATGAACCGCAGGAGGGGCGGAGGTCTGCGCATCCATGCGCAGCGTTCCCCGCGCTCGCGGGGATGAACCGCGTAACGCGGCCACAGGAACCCGCCGCAGCCGCGTTCCCCGCGCTCGCGGGATGAACCGCTCAGAGCGCCAAGCGGCGGCCAGCGACAGGCGCGTTCCCCGCGCTCGCGGGGATGAACCGCACGAGATGCAGCTGGCCGGCACCGGGCACGAGCGTTCCCCGCGCTCGCGGGGATGAACCGGTGTGCCCGCGCGAGACGACGTTGACGGCATCGCGTTCCCCGCGCTCGCGGGGATGAACCGCTGTAGGGCGCGACGGTGAGGCCGTCGGTGACGCGTTCCCCGCGCTCGCGGGGATGAACCGTCGATCGCCACCGGCCACTGGTAGACGTCGTCGCGTTCCCCGCGCTCGCGGGGATGAACCGTTCGCGCACCCCGCCAAGGTCGTGCCGGCCAGCGTTCCCCGCGCTCGCGGGGATGAACCGAGAAAATACTAGCGCGGTGGTTGGTGCGCGGCGGCGTTCCCCGCGCTCGCGGGGATGAACCGCCCCAACCACGCGGGACATTTTCGGCAATCTCGCGTTCCCCGCGCTCGCGGGGATGAACCGCCTCGAAGCGAAGCGCGCCGTTGCAAACCACCGCGTTCCCCGCGCTCGCGGGGATGAACCGGAAATGCGGCGCGATGGCGATTACTACGCATCGCGTTCCCCGCGCTCGCGGGGATGAACCGCCGTGTGCACGGATGTGATCGCCGACCGCATAGCGTTCCCCGCGCTCGCGGGGATGAACCGTGGCCTGATGCGTTTCAGAAGGCCGCGGAGCTGCGTTCCCCGCGCTCGCGGGGATGAACCGCCAACAAGATCAGCCTTGGAAAGCGCTGCCATGCGTTCCCCGCGCTCGCGGGGATGAACCGCTCTCGGTGGCGGTCTGATCGCCGTAATGGACGCGTTCCCCGTGCGAGAGGCAAAAGGTGTCAGCGAGGAACCCTTTTCCGCCGCCCCCCGCTCGTGCGGGGATGGACCCCGTCAGATCGCTGGACGAAACAGCGAGCCGCGGGGGCTCGCTGGGGTGCGCGCGATAAATTCGGGGGAATTTCCGGAGCGAACGGGGCGGTGCCGCAGGGGCCGGCCGACCGCGGATGCGCCACATGACGCATTCATGCGTCACTTAAGCAGCAGTTTTGCCCCCGAAATCAGCGGTTTTGAGGCCGAAATCAGACGCATAGCGGCCCCGGAAATTCGCAGGAAAATCCGAAAACCGTTGAGAATTGACGAAAATCCACTGATGCGCCGCATGACGCATCCATGCGTCACTTAAGCAGCAGTTTTGCCCCCGAAATCAGCGGTTTTGCGGCCGAAATCAGCGGTTTTTGGGGCCCGAATCGGCGGCTAAGTCGCTTGTTGGGCGAAAAACCAGTGTTTCCCAAAGGCTTACGAACACCGCACAGCTCGCCGCACGATGCTGCAGAAACGACGCATCGTGACGCATTTGCGCCTTTCGGAAATTCGCCTTGGCGCCGGGAATAATTGCCGGAAATTCCGGAAAGTCGGGAAAAGGCGGCGCGGGGGCTCCGGCGCGAGCGCCGGGATCGTCCTTGGCAGCCGTCGCGGGGCGGGAAATTCGCCTCAGTTCAGGAGCTCCTTGCCGGCGTCGCGCTGATTTTTGTTGCGGCTGCCCGGCGGGCGGCCGCGTCGGGCTGGCAGCGCCGGCGGCGGCGCGGCTATCGGCAGGGTCGCGGGCGTCGCTTCTTCCGCCGGGTCCGGGTCGTTGGTCCGGCCGAAGTCCTGGACCAGGCGGACGGCGGGCGAGCCCGGCGGGCCGGCGCGGACCAGCAAAAGGGCCATGTGCACCGCAGGCGCCGGGCGCTCGGCGCCGGCGCCCGCGCGGATGTAGACGAGATCGCCCGGCTTCAGCAGCGCTCCCGCCGCCCCGAAATAGGCGGGTGCCAGCACGTCCTCGAGCGCGTCGGCGGTGCCATAGCCGAAGACGCGAAAAGCGTGCGTCCCGGGCACGAAGAAGGCTTCTTGGAGATCGGAGCGTCGGAAAGCCATCGGCCTATTTCCCCTTTGCGTGAACCGCGTCGGAATATAATCCGTATTAATTCCTATCCGCAAGCCTTTTCCGCGGCGCGGGTTTGCGACCGATCGTGCGTCGCTGCGGCGGGGCATGCGTCGCTTGCGGCGCATCTGACCTTGCATTTGTTCCTATGAACTGGCAGCATGGCGGCCTGCAAGGCGGCCGCTGGCGACGCCGCGTCCACTCGCTCCATCACAACTTTTTGAGGGCAAAACCCATGCCTGTTGAGCGCAAAACCCCGACGTCTGAGGGCAAAGCCCCGACGTCTGAGGGCAAAGCCAAGGCCGAGCTTCCGCAGCCGAGCGCCCGCACGCTGGCGAGCAGGAAGAACGGCGCCCGCTCGCGCGGGCCGCGGAGCGCTGCCGGCAAGGCGCGCTCGGCGCGCAATGCGGTGACCCATGGCCTTCGCGCCCGCAAGCTCGTCCTGCTCGACGACGAGAACGCGGCCGAGTTCCGGGCCTTCGCCTCGGCGCTGCAGGCGGAGCTCGCACCCGAAGGCGTGCTCCAGGCCGATCTGGTGGCGCGCATCGTCATGGCGAGCTGGCGCGCGCGCCGCGCCGACAAGCTCGAGGCGGGCCTGCTCGGGACCTATCTCGCCGCCCCCGGCCGCGCCGATCCCGACCCGCGTGCCACCTTCGGGACCGGCCTGATCCGGGACAACTATGGCCCGCGCGCCTTCGCGACCCTGGTCCGCTACCGCGGCTCGGTGCTGGCCGAGCTCTTCCGCTCGCTCGCGGCGCTCAAGATGCTCCAGGCCGGGGCGCCGGACCTGCCGGAACCCGTCCGTGCCCCGCTCGCAGCGCCCGCCAAGGAAACCCGGACGAACCCGAGAAGAGACGCCTGAACAAAGGCTTGGTGTGCGGCATCAGAGCTGACTTGGGAGGAAATCGCGCTCGCGCCGGCGCGGGCCGCTGCCGTGGCGCGCCCGGCGGGCTCGACGATTTCCGGCTGTCGCCGGGCCTGGGTGGCGTGTAGGCTCGTGGGCTCGGGCGCAAAAGACGTCGGGGCGGGGAGGGGGCATGGCGATCGGCGCGAAATGGGTCTTCATGGCGAGCATGGACGTGGCGCCCGAGAAGGAGGCGCTCTTCAACGAGGTCTATGACCGGGAGCACATCCCCAATCTGTTGGCGGTGCCGGGCGTGCTCGCCGTGACCCGGGTCAGGAGCGAGCCCTTCACGGTCGCGATCGGCGGCGAGCAGAAAACGATGCCGGCGGCGAGCCCCCGCTATACCGCGATCTACGAGCTCGCAAGCCCCGAGGTGCTGGCGGGCGAGGCCTGGGCGCGGGCGGTCGAGGCGGGGCGCTGGCCTTCCCTGGTGCGGCCGTTCACGACCGCGCGCCGCCATGTCCTGGCCAAGGTGCTCTGAGCCCGGACGAGCATTGGAGAGACGAGCGTTGGAGAGAGCGATGGCAAGGCACCTGAGCCGGGAAGAGCTCGAAGCCGGGCTGGGCGAGATCCAAAGATCGCCCCGCGACCGCGGCAGGCTCGAGGCCGTGGTCATCCGGCCGGCGACCGATGCCCGCGAATCGCTGCGCGAGTGCGAGCTCAGCGCCGAGCAGGGCGTCCACGGCGACAACTGGGCCCAGGGCTGCTGGATGTCGCTGCCCGACGGCCGCCCGCACCCGGACGTCCAGGTGGCGATCATGAATGCCCGCACGATCGCGCTGATCGCCCAGGAGAAGGCGCGCTGGCCGCTCGCCGGCGACAACCTCTACGTCGACCTCGACCTGAGCGAGAGCAACCTGCCGCCCGGGACCCGCCTCACCCTCGGTTCGGCGGTCCTCGAGATCACGGCGGTCGCGCACAACGGCTGCAAGAAGTTCGCCGCCCGCTTCGGCGTCGAGGCGGTCCGCTTCGTCAACTCGAAGGAGGGCAAGCGCCTGCACCTGCGCGGCATCTACGCCCGCATCGTCGAACCCGGCCGGATCGCGATCGGCGACCTGATGACCAGGCTCTAGGGCGGCCGCGACCCTGGGGCGGTCAGAAAATATTGGCGATCGAGCGGGTCAGGCCGGCGACCAGGTCGGGCGAGGCCTCCTCGAAGCTGAGGTTGACCTTGTCGGCCTTGCTCATCACGCGGGTGCGGTAGCGCTTCCAGTCGCTGGTCTCGCTCGAGCTCAGGACCCGGTTGCCCGACGTGCCCTCGCTCAGGTCCTGATGCGCGCTCTCGGTCACGACCACGCCGTCCCGCGCCCGTTCCGACACCTGGACGTCGGAGATGATGCTGTAGGTCACGTCCTGGACGAAGGCATCCGCGATCCCCGAGATCGCGGCGCCGGCGAGCGCGCCGCCGATGATCACGGCCGGGTTGTCGCTCGCCACCCGCCCGGCGCCGGCGCCCGCGGCGCCGCCCAGGATCATGCTGCCGAAGCCGCCGGCGAAGCTGTGCTCGGCCGCGTTGTCCGAGTTGCGGCCGGCCTGGAGGACGTTCGCCTGCAAGAGATAGTGGGCCTGGGTCGGGTCGTCGACCACCTTGTAGCCGCGGCTCTCGATCGAGGCCTTGACCGCGGGCTCGATGTCGAAGTCCGGCTTGTCGGAGGTGTTGCGGACCTGGACGAACACCGTGCGCTCGGCCGGCGCCACCGGGTCGAGGAAGACCGTCTCGGTCATCTTGGTCTGAACGTCGAGATTGCGCTTGCTGATCGCGGTCGTGGTCGCCGCGCAGCCTGCGAGCACCAGCGCAAGCCCGACCCCGAGCGCCCGCAGGGAGCACCGCCTGGCAGTCATGGCCGCCGTCATGGGCGCCGTCATGGCCTTGGCCCTCCTTCGCCGGTCGACGACGATGGATGCTCGTCGCGCAGAGGCTGCAGCCCGCGGCCGGGCTTTGGGACCTCAGAGCGCCTTCTTGAGCTCGCCCTCGACCACCTCCCAGTCGACCAGATGATTGAGGAACGCCGCGACGTATTCCGGCCGCCGGTTCTCGTAGTCGAGATAGTAGGCGTGCTCCCAGACGTCGATCCCGAGCAGCGGCGTCAGGCCGTCGACCAGCGGGTTCGAGCCGTTCGCCGTCTTCACCACCTTGAGCGTGTCGCCATCGAGCGCGAGCCAGCCCCAGCCGCTGCCGAACTGGGTCACGGACGCGGTCTTGAACTGATCCTTGAAGCTCTCGAAGCTGCCGAAGGCATCGTTGATCCGACGCGCGAGCTCGCCCCCGGGCGCACCGCCCCCGCCTTTCTTCATGACCCGCCAGAACAGCCGGTGGTTCCAGTGCTGGCCGGCATTGTTGAAGACGCCCGCCTTGGCCGGATCCTTCGCCGAGACCGCGACGATCTCCTCCAGCGAGGCGTTCTTCAGATCGGTGTCCTCGATCAGATTGTTGAGGTTGGTGACGTAGGTCTGATGATGCTTGTCGTGGTGGAGATGCAAGGTCCTGGACGACATGTAGGGCTCCAGGGCATCGTACGGATAGGGCAGGTCGGGGAGTTCGAAAGCCATGGTTTCCTCGCCTCGCTCAGTCGTGGTGCCGCCACGAGTTTCCGATGCATGGCTAGATAATCCATCGATCCGCGAAAGCAAAGCCCGCGCCGGGCCGCGTCGGCCGCGCCGGCGCCTGACCCTCTCCGCACCGGGGCGGCCGCTCGATCGCCGGCGCGCCGCTGCCGGTCGATGGCGGCTGGACCGCCCGTCAGGCGCTTCGCGCGCGCGAGCAAACGCGTGCACATTCGCTTGATCGCGCCGATCGATGGCTGACGCCGCGCGCGGCGTCAAACCCCAGAGCCCATATCCAACCCTGCGGCCGCAGAGCATTGCCATGGGTGCCGACATGAGGAGCGACATGAGGGCGGGCACCAGCACCGAGATCGTGCCCGCCGGGCCCGCCGGCCGCCCGCTGGCGAGCCGCGCCCGCAGCTTCCTGTTCGGGCCGCCGCTGCCGGCGCGCCTGCCGGAGCGCGTGCAGGGCGCGATCCTGGAGGAGCAGCAGAGCAGCGAGATCCTCGTGACGCTGCTGCAGCTGCTGGCGATCGTGACCTTTGCCATCCTCTATACGCTGACCCCCAAGGCCTTTCCGCCGAGCGTGCCGTTCGAGCCGGTGCCGGTGACCTTGACCGTCTACGCCGGGTTCACCCTGATCCGCCTCTGGCTCGCCTGGCGGCGCCGCCTCAAGCCCTGGTTCCTGGCGCTGTCGGTGATCGTCGACATCACGATGCTGATGGTCACGATCTGGAGCTTCTATCTGCAGTACGAGAAGCCGCCTGCGATCTATCTGAAGGCGCCGACGCTCATGTACGCCTTCATCCTGATCGCGCTCAGGACGCTTCGCCTCGAGCCGTGGCTCGTGATGCTGGCGGGCGTCAGCGCCGCTGCCGGCTGGCTGTGCCTGGTCGCCTACGCGGTGATCGCCGAGGGCGGCGCCGAGATCACCCACAGCTTTGCGACCTATGCGACCTCCTACCAGATCCTGCTCGGCGCCGAGTTCGACAAGGTCGTCTCGCTGCTGATGGTGACGCTGATCCTGGCGATCGGCCTCCTGCGGGCGCGCAAGCTTTTGTTCCGGGCGGTCGCCGACCAGCTCGCGGCAGCCGAGCTGTCGCGGTTCTTCGCGCCCGAGGTCGCGGGCCGCATCCGGGACAGCGACATGGCGCTCGAGCCCGGGCAGGCGGAGCTGCGCGACGCCGCGATCCTGATGGTCGATCTGCGCGGCTTCACGCCGCTCAGCCAAGGGCTGGCGCCGGGCGAGGTGATGCTGCTGCTCTCCGAATATCAATCGCGGGTGGTCGCGGCGATCACCGCCCGCGGCGGCAGCATCGACAAGTTCATGGGCGATGGCATCCTCGCGAGCTTCGGCGCCACGCGTGCGAGCGCGAGCTTTGCGGCCGATGCGCTGGGCGCGGTCGAGGACCTGCTCGAGGCGACCGCGGCCTGGGCCGAGGAGCGTCGGGCCGCCGGCCTGCCGGCACCCCGGGTCGGGGCCGCGGTCGCGACCGGCCCGGTCATGTGCGGCACGATCGGCGATCGCACCCGGCTCGAGTACACGGTGATCGGCGACCCGGTGAACCTCGCCGCCAAGCTCGAGAAGCACACCAAGGAGGAGCGGGTCAGGGCGCTCTGCCCGAGCGCGACCTACGAACTGGCGCTGGCGCAGGACTATCGTCGCGCCGCCCATCACGAGCCGCGGTCCGGGCGCAAGATCGCCGGCGTCGACGCCCCGCTCGACCTCGTGATCCTCGGCTGAACCCTTTGACCATCAGGGCGCCATTCCGTCGCGAGCCGCTATTCGATCTCGCCAAGGAACCGGAGCTGGGCCTCGATCTGGTGGTCGACCATCGCCCGGCCGCCCATCGTCCGGCAGCCGATGTCGGTCGCGGCGCGCCTGAGGGGCGTCACCTCGACCGCGGCGATGATCTCGATCACGTCCATGGCCGGGGTCAAGAGGTTGGGATCGAGCGGCAAGGGGTCGGCCTCGTGCAGACCGAGCGAGGTCGCGTTGATGATCACGTCATGGCCGCGCGGGTCGGGCGGCCCGACCTTGACCGCCGTGCCAGGGACGCCCCTTCGCGAGATCGGCGGCCAGCGCCTGCGCCCGGCCGGCCGTGCGGTTGGCGAGGGTCAGCGAGCGGACGCCGGCGCCGGCGAGCGCGAAGGCGATCGCCCGGCCGGCGCCGCCGGTGCCGATCAGGAGCACCCGCCGGCCCTTGAGGGCGATGTCGTTCGCGAGCGCGCCCCGGACCAGGCCGATGCCATCGAACATGTCGCCGGTCGCGTGCCCGCCCGGCGCGAAGCGGACCGTATTGACCGCACCGACCAGCCGGCCGTCGGCCCCGAGCTCGGAGCAGAGTCCCGCCATCGCCTCTTTGTGCGGGATGGTCAGCAGCAGGCCGCGAAGGTTCTGCAGCTTTTGCAGCTGCGGCACCACCGCGGCCAGATCCTCCGGCAGGACGTGCAGGGGAAAGAGGAAGGCGTCGACGCCGTGGGCCTCGAACACGGGATTATAGAACTCGGCCGCCCGGACGTGGGCCACCGGGTGGGCGAGGATGGCGTAGAGATGTGTCTTTCCAGTCGGTTGCATGCGTGCCTTTCTTTGTAAGATCAGCTCCTCAGCGCCTCAGCCCGCTTTCTCCGGATCGAGCGTGTACAGCTCCTGCGGGCGCTGGACGCCGCGCAGCGCGTAGCGCCCGACCGAGACCAGCCGCCCGCGGCCGGCGCCGGCCGCTTCGGCGAATCCCGAGGACAACAGGACGTCCTGGTCGAGCGCGCGGCACATGGCGGCGATCCGGCTCGCCTCGTTGACCGCGGGGCCGACCACCGTGAAGTCGAGCCGGTCGACGCTGCCGATGTTGCCGTAGAACACCTCGCCGACGTGGAGGCCGAGATAGAAGCGGGTCACGGGCAGGAGGGCTTCCTTGCGGCGCCCGTTCAGCTCGGCGACGCCGCGGCGCGCATCGAGAGCGGCATCGAGCGCGCAGCCGCAGGCATCCTCGGCCGCGGCCGCATCGAAGATCGCGAGAATGCCGTCGCCGATCAGCTTCAGGACCTCGCCGCCCTGGCCCTGGATCGCCGAGACGATCGCATCGGCATAGTCGTTGAGCAGCGGGATGATCTGCTCGGGCGGCGCGCTGTCGGTGATCCGGGTGAAGCCCTGCAGGTCGCTGAACCAGAGCACCGCGCTGATCTTGTCGGCGACGCCGCGCTCGATGTGGCCGCGCAGCACCCGGTGGCCGGCGTCGCGCCCGAGGTAGGTCTCGACCAGGGTCAGCGCGATCCGGGCGATCGAGGCGCTCTTGATCGCGAGCGAAAGGCTCGGGACCAGGAATTCGAGCGCCTTGAGGTCGGTACCCGCGAAGCCGCCCTCGCGGTCGGTCGTCCAGGACGAGAAGGTGCAGTCCATCATGCCGATCGCCCCCTCGGCGCCGAAGCGGTTGACGATCGCGACGTAGTCGGTCATGCCCCGCCGGCCGAGCTCGTCCAGGATCGGAAACTCGCCGGCCGCGGCCGGCAGCCGCCGGCGCATGGCCGTCACGCCGCTCTCGTAGAGGTGGAAGAACGGGCTCTGCCGCCAGTTGGCGTCGGAGGCGCCGGGGTCGGCGCGCCCGTACTCGGCCTCGGTCGGGCTGCCGCCGTCGGCCTGCCATTGGAAGATCCGGCCCTCGAGGACCGGATGCAGCGTGTCGACGCCGATCAAGGCGCGCCTGAGCGGCAGGCCGGCGGCGCACGCCCGCTCGCAGAACCCCTGCAGCAGGTCGATCTCGCGCCGGCCCGACAGCCCGGCGTCCGCGATCCATGCGATCAGCGGCAGGAAGCGTTGGTGATCCATTGGCTCGAGGCCCCCAGTCTGGCGTTTCGACCTTAACATCCTTCGCGCCGGCGATGCACGGCCGCCCGTGCGGGCGACGTTCCGTCACCCAGGGCTCACCCCGGGTTCCGGGCGGGGCGATTTTGCGCTAGGACGACGCCATGGCTACCATCGTCGGGGATCGGACCGGCCGCGGCGCGGGCGCGTGGCGGCGGGAGGCGGGGGCGCTCGTGGCACTCGCGCTGCCGATCGTCCTCACCAACCTCGGTCAGGTCGCGATCCAGACCACGGACGTGGTCATGATCGGCCGGCTCGGGCCGCAGCAGCTGGCGGCGAGCGTGCTCGGCGTCAACGTCAGCTTCGTGCTCCTGCTGTTCTCGATCGGCGTCGTCATCGCGACCGCGCCGCTGATCGCGCAGGACCTCGGCCGCAAGCGCTACGCCGTGCGCGAGCCGAGGCGGACCGTGCGCCAGGGGTTCTGGGTCGCGCTGGCCCTGGGCCTGCCCGCCTGGCTGCTGCTCTGGAACATCGTCCCGATCTTGCGCCTGCTGCATCAGGACGCGGCCTTGATCCGGGCGGCGGAGCCCTACGTCCACGCCGCCATGTGGGGCTTCGTGCCGGCGCTCTGGTTCGTCGTGCTGCGCAACTTCATCTCGGCCCTCGAGCGGCCGCGCGCCGGCATGGTGGTGATGCTGGCGGGCGTCGCCTTCAACGCCCTTGGCGACTATGCCCTGATCTTCGGCGCCTTCGGCCTGCCGGCGATGGGCCTGCGCGGCGCCGGGATCGCGACCGCGCTGACCAACCTCGGCCTGTTCCTTGGCCTGCTCGGCTTCGTGCTGCGCGATCGCCGGTTCCGGCGCTATCACGTCCTCGGGCGCTTCTGGCGGCCGGACTGGGTGCGCTTTGGCGAGATCTTCCGCCTCGGCCTGCCGATCGGCATGACGCTCGTCATGGAGGTCGGGCTGTTCGCGAGCGCCGGCTTCCTGATCGGGCTGATCGGGACGGTCGAGCTCGCCGCCCATCAGATCGCGCTGCAATGCGCGAGCGTCGCTTTCATGGTGCCGCTCGGCCTCGCTCAGGCGGCGACGGTCCGGGTCGGGCTCGCTGCCGGCCGCAGCGATCCGGCCGGGGTGGCGCGGGCCGGGCTCGCCGCGCTCGCCATCGGCGCCCTCTTCATGGCCGCGACGGCGACCTTGATGTGGACCGCGCCGAGGGCGATCATCGGGCTGTTCATCGATGCCGCCGATCCGGCCAACGCGCGGGTCCTCGAGTTCGGGGTCAGCTTCCTCGCGATCGCGGCGCTGTTCCAGGTCTTCGATGGCGGTCAGGTGATCGGGATGGGTGCCTTGCGCGGCCTCAAGGACACCCGCCGGCCAATGGCGATCGCCGCCTTCGCTTACTGGGTGGTCGGGATCGCGCTCGCGGTCGGCCTCGGCTTTGGCGCCGGTCTCGGCGCCGTCGGGGTCTGGATCGGGCTCCTGGCGGCCCTCGCGGTCGCGGCGACCTTGCTGGTCGGGCGGTTCTTCGCCTTGCAGCGGGCGACGGCTCGCGGGCTGCGGCCGTACGGCGCCGGCAGCTGAGGTAGGGTGTGCGGCACTCAGGCGGGGCGGGCGAGGGCCCGGCGGAGCGGCAGGGTCAAGGGGATCGTGATCAGGACCAGGGCCGCGAGCAGCGCGAGCGCGCTCGGCACGCCCAGTCGATCGCTGACCAGGCCGAGAACGAAGGGCGAGGTCGCGCCCGTCCCGATGCCGAGCGTGTAGAACAGCCCGAAGGCGCGCGAGCGCCGGTTCGCGATCACGAACTCGGCGACCGTGGCGTAGAGCACCGAGCTGGTGCCGTTCAGCGCGGCGCCGAGGACCGGCAGGCAGGCGAGCGCGGCGGTGAGCGGCAGCGGCAGGAGCAACAGAATGCCGCCCGTGGTCACCAGCTCGGTCAGGATCACGGTGCGCAGCAGGCCCGCCCGCTCGGCGAGCACGCCGCACAGGAACTTGCCCGAGGCGCCGCCCGCGAAGGTGAGGCCCAGTGCCAGGCCGATGGTCTCGACGTTGGCGCCCTTGGCGGTCAGAAGGAAGGGCAGGAAGGTCAAAAAGCCGGTGCGCCCGGCGCTGTCGATGATGCCGATCGCCGACAGCGCCCGGAAGCCCTGCCAGTCGCTGATCCCCCAGCCGGGCGTGGTCGGCGGCGGCGGGTCAGAGGCGGCGCGGGGCGTGGCGCGCGGCCGCTCGCCCACCCCGACCAGGCGCATCGCGGCGAGCGCGAGCGCGGCCACGACCAGCCCGATCAGGCCGTAGCCGGTGGTTGCGACGCGCCAGCCCTGGGCCGAGATCACCAGTGCGGCGGCCACCGGCACCGCAACCTTGCCGAGATCGCCGGTGAAGTTGTAGATGCCGAGCGCGGCGCGGCGGCCCCGATCGGAGTAGGCGGCGGCGACCACGGTCGCATTCAGCGGGTGCTGGGTCCCCGAGCCGGCGCCGGCGATCAGCAGCAGGAGGGCCAGGGTCAAGAAGCCGCCGGCGGTGCCGAGGGCGGCAAAACCGAGCGCGGTCACGACGGTGCCGAGCGCCAGCAGCGAGCGTTCGCCGAAGCGTTCGGCGAGCAGCCCGGCCGGCACCTGGGCGGCGGCGAGCGCGCCGGAATAGCAGGACTTGAGGACGCCGGTCGCGGCGAGCGAGAGGCCGAGCTCAGCCTGCCAGACCGGCAGCAGCACGAAGATCATGTCGGAGAAGCCGTCGTGCAGGAAGTGGACGGCACCCGCGGTCCCGAGCACGGCGCGACGGCGGCGCGTCTCGTCGTGCTGGACTAAGGCCTGGGCTCGGGCGAGCATGGGCAGGTCTCAGCGGCGTCGAGGGAAAGGGGGCGGGGCATGGCGGACAAGGTGATACTCACTTGTGCGGTCACGGGCAATCTCACCAGGCCCGAGCAGCATCCGGATCTGCCGATCACGCCCGAGCAGATCGCGACCGCGGCGCTCGATGCCGCCAAGGCAGGCGCTGCGATCGCCCATATTCACGTGCGCGATCCAAGCACCGGGGCGCCCTCGATGACGCTCGAGCACTATCGGGAGGTGGTCGAGCGGATCCGGGAGAGCGAGACGGATCTGATCATCAATCTGACCACGGGTCCGGGCGGGCGTTTCGTGCCGAGCGAGGACGACCCGAGGATCGCGGCCCCCGGCTCGACGCTCGTGCGGCCGGAGCGGCGGGTCGAGCACGTGCTGGCGCTCAGGCCCGAGATCTGCTCGCTCGACCTCAACACGATGTGGTTCGGCAGCGCGGTCGTGATCAACACGCCCAGGAACGCCAGGATCATGGCCGAGGCGATCCGGGCAGCCGGCGTCATGCCCGAGCTCGAGGTGTTCGATTCCGGCGATCTCCAGCTCGCCCATCAGCTGCTGGAGGGTGGCGTGCTGGCGCGCCCGCCCTTGTTCCAGATGGTGCTGGGCATCCGCAACGGCTTCCCGGCAACGCCGGAAACCCTGCTCTACGCGAAGTCGCTGCTGCCGCCCGATGCCATGTGGGCGTCGATGGGGATCGGGCGCATGGAGTTCCCGATCGTGGCCCAGGCCTGCCTCTTGGGCGGTCACGTGCGGGTGGGGCTCGAGGACAACCTCTACCTCAGCAAGGGCGTGCTGGCACCCTCGAACGCCGCTTTGGTCGAGCGCGCGGTGCAGCTGGTCGAGCTGCTCGGCCGGAGCGTCGCGACGCCCGCCGAGGCGCGCGCGATCCTGGGGCTCAAGGCGCCGTAGATCGATCCCCGATCTCCGCCCAGCGCGAGACGCGACCATGCCACAGGAGCGATGTCTTTGTCGGGCGGAGATCGGGCGGTGAGCGAGGGCGGCCGGATGAGCCGGAGTGACCTGCAGCGGCACGGTGATCTGGAGCTCCCGGAGGATCTGCCATTCCAGCGGCGCGAGTGGCGCGCGGAGCGGGTCGCCTGGTCGGTCATGGCGCTCGTGATCGGAGCCGCGCTCTTGGGCCTTTTCGGCAGCGGTCCGCTCAGCAGATCGATCGCCGGCGACAAGGCCGGACCGTTGTGGCTCGAGTACGAGCGATTTGTGCGCCTGCTCGCACCCGCCGATCTCAAGGTGCACCTGGGACCGGGCGCAGCGGCGCAGCCGACGGTCCGGGTGTGGATCGATCGTCGTTACATGGAGAGCGCCGAGCTCAAGCAGGTGACGCCGCAGCCCGTGGGCACGGAAGCGGGAGCGGATCGGCTGATCCTGACCTTCCGACGGGTCGATGGCGATCGGTCGACGGCGATTACGTTCAACATGAGGCCCAGCCGCGCCGGCAGCCTCTCGGGGCGGCTCGGCCTGATCGATGGGCCGGCCGTCCAGTTCGATCAGTTCGTCTATCCCTGACGCTCGCTCGCCGCTCCCCACGATCGGAGGACAGGATGGATTTCGTGTTTCGCGGCTTGGTCATCTACGTTGCCGTCTGGGTACTGATCCGGTTCAGCGGCCGGCGCACCTTGGCGGAGCTGACTACGTTCGACTTCGTCCTTCTGTTGATTATTGCGGAAGCCACGCAGCAGGCATTGCTTCGCGATGATTTCTCGATGACCAACTGCCTGCTCGTGGTGCTGACGCTGATTGCGATCAACATCGCGCTCGCCCTGTTCCAGCGGCGTTGGCCGTCGATGGGCAAAATCTTCAACGGCGTGCCGATGGTGATTGTCGAGAATGGTCGCCCAATCCGTGACCTGATGGGCCGCGCCCGGGTCGAAGAAGAAGATGTTCTCGAGGCGGCGCGCCGGCTGCAGGGGCTCGAACGTATGGATCAGATCAAGTATGCGGTGCTGGAAAGAAGTGGAGGTATATCGATCATCCCTAAGAGAGCATGACCGCAGGCGCGCACGGCTCCGCGGTCCCTGCCGACGTGCTCAGCTTTCGACGGCCAGTTCTGGCTGCGGCCGCGGCGCCCGGGCGTTGGGGTGGAGCGACGCGGTCGGGCGGCGGCCCAGCGCGGTCTCGCGGTAGACCACAAACAGGCCGCTGGTGGCGACGATCAGGCCGCCCAGCAGCTTGGCCGGGTCGGGCAGATCGCCCCAGATCAAAAAGCCGAGCAGGATCGCCCAGAGCATCTGGCTGTACTGGAACGGCGCCACCAGGGCCGCGGGCGCGCGCCGGTAGGCGGCGATCAGGATCAGGAGCGCGGTGCCGCCGATCAGCCCTGCCACGGCCATCATCAGGCCGTCGCCGGCGTCTGGCAGGACGGCATCGAACGGCAGCAGCGCTGCCATGATCAAGACCACGGTGAGGTTGCTGTAGAGCGCGATGCTGGCCGTGCTCTCGGTCGCGCTGAGCTTGCGCACGAGCAGGATCGCGCAGGCCGAGAAGCAGGCGGCGCCGAGGGCTGCGAGCGCGCCCGGGCCGATCGCCGCGACCCCCGGCCGGAGCATGATCAAAACGCCCACGAAGCCAACCGCGACCGCCGACCAGCGCCGCCAGCCGACGCTCTCGCCCAGGATCGGCACCGAGAGCGCGGTGATCAGCAAGGGCGTCGCGAAGATGAACGAATAGGCATCGGCGAGCGGCAGCTGGCTGTAGGCGTAAAAGCCGAGAAAACCGCCGCCCATGCCGAGCAGGCCGCGCAGCACGTGCAGGTGCAGGCGCTGCGTGCGCAGCCGGGCCAAGCCGCCCCGGCGCAAGGTGGTGAGCGCGACCGGCACCAGCGCGAACAACGCGTTGGTGAACAGCAGCTCGTGGACCGGATAGCCGGCGCTCAGCCACTTGATCGTGGTGTCCATGACCGTGAACAGGGCGAACGCGAGCGCCCCGAAGGCGAGGCCGGCGCCGACCAGCGGCGTCGCCAGCGCGGGGGCAGCGACCCTGAGTTGGCTCATCGACACAGCGGACATGCGGGCGATCCCAGACGGTTCGGGCGCAAGCTAGCACCCGGTTCTGAATAAAGGGTCGCGAAGGGGTCGGCCGCCAGCGCGGGATTCGCATGGCTGCCCTGCGCCTTTGGCGCGCCGGCGGCGCTCAGGCCTCGGCCAGCCAGTCGCGCCAGACCTCGCGGATCGCGCGAAAGCCGATCACCCTGACCTGCTGCTGGGCGACCCAGTCGAGGAACGCGCTGTCGTCGCCGAGGCGGTATTCGGCGATCCGGAACGCCGCATCGTCCGGGTGCACGCGCTCGACCTCGCCGGGCGCGTTGCAGTGCAGGGACAGATAGGTGACGCCCGGCTCCGCCCCCGCGACCAGCCGCTGCCAGACCTGCTCGCAAGGTTCATCAGGGTGGGCGAGGCCCATGGCGAAGCGGTCGATCAGCGGCGCGCCCTGCGCGGTCAGATCCGAGATCAGGCCGCGATCGAAGTCCGGATCGAGCGGGCCCATGTCGAGCACCGAGCCGTAGGTCCAGCTGTCGCGCGGCAGCAGCACGGGCAGCCGGTACTCGCGGCCGAGCGCCAAGTAGCGGTCGACGAATTCGGGCGCGGCCGCCGCGCCCATGTGGGTGTCGAGGTGGGTTATGTCGAGCCCGGCCGCGAGGGCCGCCTCGATCTGGGCCCGGCACTCGGCCTCCATCGCGCCTTTATGGGCATGGCGGCGCAGCGCTGGCACGTCGGGCCACATATAGCCGTCGCCGTCGATCAAGCCGGAGACCTTGGCGGGGGTCGAGATCGGGCGCCAGCGGCAGGCGCGCGATTCGCTGGTGAGGGTCAGGTGAACGCCGAGGTCGAGCTCCGGCTGCTCCTTCGCCAACGCCACGATCTCCGGGAACCAGGCGCAGGGCACCATGACCGAGCCCGTGGTGACGAAGCCCTTGCCGGCCAGCTCGACGAACGCGAGGTTGGCGCCGTGGCAGACTGCGACATCGTCGACGTGCGGGATCAACAGGCGCTCGCCCGGGTAGCCCAGCCTGGTCGCAAGCTCGCTCATGAGCGCTTCCTTCCGTGCCCGTTCTGCGGAGGATCAAAGGACGCCGTACTTGGCGAAGACTTCGGCGAGGCGCGCGCCCTTTTCGAGCTCGAGGCGCGTCCGGTCCTCGCCCTCGACCTTGTCCAGGGCCTGCTTGAGCGCCTGCTTGACGATCGGCTGCGGCACCACGAGGACGCCGTCGGCGTCGCCGAACACGAGATCGCCGGGGTTGACCGTGACGCCTGCGCACTCGATCGGCACGTCGATTGCGCAGACCTCGCCGCGGCCCTTGGAATCGAGCGGCCCGATGCCGCCGTGGAAGACCGGGAACTTGAGGGCGCGGGTCATCTTGATGTCGCGCACGAGGCCGTCGGTGACGCAGCCGGTGGCGCCGCGCGCCCGGCTCGCGGTGGTCAGGAGCTCGCCCCAGGGCGCGATCCGGCCCGACGTGCCGCAGCCGAGCACGAGGGCGTCGCCCGGCTGCAGGTCGTCGACCAGGGCGATCTCGAGGGCGTAGGGATTGTGGCCCGGCGGCACATGATAGACGTCGCGATAGAGGCCGGTGCGCGCGCGCCCGACCAGGACCAGCTCCTCGTCGAGCGGCCGGATGTGCGGCCCCAGCACCTGGTGGCGGTAGCCGAGCCCATCCAGCACGTCCGAGAGCACCGCCGTGTACAGCTTGGCGCGCGCCGCCTCGATCACCGCCTCGTCGACCACCATGCCGCACCTCCTCGATCGGACTGCCGGAGTTGTCGGATCGGACCCTAGCGCAAAAGCCGCCGCGATGCGCGACAAAGCCTTGCTGCCGCGCCACTGCCATACTACCATCCCGTTCAAATCAGCCCCGACCGTGACAAGTCGGGCCTTCATGATCCACCGATAAGACGTTTCTGATGCGCCGCCGCTGGCGCCGGCCTGGGAAGGGCCGGCCACCGCGCGCGGTCGCATCAGTGCGCGAGCGCCACCGCAGTCAAGGTGACCGGTGTTCAACCAGGAGGGAGTCCTATGCGTAGGGAGCAGGAACAGGAGCTTGTCAACGGCGCTGAGGAGCAGGAAAGCAGCCTCGATCGGCGCCGTTTTCTCGGCAGGGTCGGCGCCGCCGGTCTCGGGGCCGGGGCGCTCGCGGTCGGCGCCGGCATGGCGCGCGCCGCCGACGAGGCGATGGGGCCGGTGGCGCCGCCCAGCACGGTCAGCAGCCCGCCGCGCGATTTCGGGCCGAATGGCGCGCCCACGACCTATTTCACCGATCCGGACGTCCTCACGATCGATCCTGCGTTCAACGGGCTCCGGCAGGCGAACGCCGCGATCCAGCGCCTGTGGACCGGGGCGGGATGGATGGAAGGCCCGGCCTGGAACTCCCAGGGCCGCTACCTGGTGTTCAGCGACATCCCCAACAACCGGCAGATGCGCTGGATCGAGGACGACGGCCGGGTGACCGTGTTCCGCATCCCGTCCAACAACAGCAACGGCAACACCTTCGACTTCCAGGGCCGGCAGATCTCTTGTGAGCATCTGGGGCGGCGCGTGGTCCGCTATGAGCTCGACGGCTCGGAGATCGTGCTCGCCGACATGTACAACGGCAAGCGCCTCAACTCGCCCAATGACGCGGTGCCACATCCAGACGGCAGCGTCTGGTTCACCGATCCGCCCTATGGCGGTCAGCTGTACGAGGGCACGACGGACGCGCCGGGCGGGCCCAGCAACGCCTCCGGCAAGATCAATTCGAAGCTCGGGCAGCCCGTCGGGATTGGCGAGTGGAAGCGCGAGCTGCCGACCCAGTGCTACCGCTGGGATCCGAGCGGCAAGCTCGACGTGGTGGTCACCGAGGATCAGTGCCCCGACCCGAACGGCCTCTGCTTCTCGCCCGACTATAAGAAGCTCTACGTCGTCAGCACCGGCAAGGGGCCGGGCGACCAGGGCCCGGGCGGCAAGGGCAACGTCTATGTGTTCGATGTCGGCGCGGACAACAAGCCCTCCGGCCTCAAGCTGTTCTCGGACTGCGTGGTCGACGGGGTCAAGTGCGGGCCGGACGGCATCCGCGCGGACGTCTATGGCAACCTCTGGATCGCGAGCAACGCGGGCCGCAATGTCGGCTACAACGGGGTCACGGTGTGGAGCCCGGACGCGAAGCTGCTCGGCCGGATCCGGATCCCCGAGGTCTGCGGCAACGTGACCTTCGGCGGCCCCAAGCGCAACCGGCTGTTCATGGCGGGCAGCCAGTCACTCTACGCCGTCTACACCGCGACCCAGGGGGCGGCGCCCGGTTGATGACGCGGCGCCTCTGACATCGCGGGCGGAGGGGCGCAGGGCGCGCGCCCCTCCTGTCCGGGAAAGCAGCGGGTCGTTCTCCTACGGTTCGGCCGAGCGGATCAGGGCAGCAACGCGCCCTGCGTGCCTGTGTAGAGCGCATAGACCGACGTGCTCGCGCACATGAACAGGCGGTTCCTGAGCGGCCCGCCGAAGACCAGGTTGGCGCATGTCTCCGGCAGATGGATCTTGCCCAGCATGTCGCCCGAGGGGGCGTAGCAACGCACGCCATCCTCCTTCGGGTCAGCCCAACCCATGCTGCACCAGATATTCCCGGCGATGTCGGCGCGCAGGCCGTCGGTGAAGCCAGGCGCGAAGCCGTCAGCGAAGACCTTGCCGTTGGTCAGCTTGCCGGCCTCGACGTCGCAGTCGAATACGCGGATATGCGCCGGGCCCCCGTTCGTGATTCCCGTGTCGATGATGTAAAGTTTCTTCTCGTCGGGCGAGAAACAGATGCCGTTGGGTTGAACGAAGTCATCGACCACCGGCTTGATCGCCCCCGTCTGGCCATCGACGTGGAAAACGTAGTGCTTGTCCTGCTCTTGATCCTGCTTGAGGCCTTCATAGTTGCCACCGATGCCGTAGGTCGGATCGGTGAACCAGATCGAGCCGTTACGCGCCACCACCGCATCGTTCGGCGAATTCAGCCGCTTGCCGTTGTACTTGTCGGCGATGACGGTAATGCTGCCGTCGAGCTCGGTGCGGGTCACGCGCCGGGCGCGGTGCTCGCAGCTCAGGAGGCGACCCTGCGGATCGACCGTGTTGCCATTCGAGTTGTTCGACGGTTCGCGGAAGACGCTGAGATGGTTATCCTCCCACAACAGGCGCATCTGCCGGTTGTTGGGGATGTCGCTGAAAATCAGGTAGTTGCCTTCACGAAAGTACGCCGGTCCCTCGGCCCAGCGGAACCCGGTGGCAACCCGCTCCACGCCCGCGGTGCCTGCAAAAGCCGGAAAGGTGGTGCCGAAGTATTTCTTATCGAAGCTCTCGATGCGAGCCTCGGGGTAGCGGATCCCCGGGAGGGGACCCAAGGGGAGCTCGTCAGCGGCCGCCGTCTTGACGACTGCCGCCGTGGCCGTGGCCGCCGAGGCGGCCAGAAACGTCCGTCTGTCCATGTGTCCCTCCTGACGTGAATGTCGGATTGATTCCGGAGGCCATTCCGCACCGCCTCCTTTGCGCCCGCCGTGCCGGGTGCTGGTTTTCACGCTAAAAAAAAACACTTGCCGCTCGTCATGTCCAGCCCAATCCGATCTGCGGAATTTCAGGGAGCTTGGCCGACACGGGCGGTTTCGCCGGCTGCCGACCAGACTGTCTACGAAGTCCTCGTCTTCCACCGGGACGGGCGATATGCTTGCGGCATGGCGCGCGCTTCCGTCGCCGGGTGCGAGTGGCAGCGCGGACCGGGCCCGGGCGCCCGCACCGGCCGGCTACCAGGGAGGCAGACTGCATGGAGATCTTCGGCACCGCCGGCAACGATCGGCTGGAAGGGACCGGCGCTGCGGACAGCATCTTCGGCCTCCTGGGCGACGATCAGCTGTTCGGCCTCGGCGGTAACGATGCGCTCGATGGCGGCGGCGGCAACGATGTCCTCGAGGGCGGCGCGGGCGCCGACGTGCTGCGCGGCGATGCCGGCAACGATCATTTGCTCGGGCAGGGCGGGGCGGATGTGCTCATCGGGGGTGAGGGCAACGATCTGCTCGCGGGCGGCGCGGGCGGCGACCAGCTGTTCGGCCAGGGCGGTGACGACCAGCTGCTGGGCGGCGATGGCGCCGACCAGCTGGTCGGCGGCGATGGCAACGACGGCCTCGATGGCGGTGCCGGTGCCGATCAGCTGTTCGGTCAGGCGGGCAACGATCTCCTGGTGGGCGGCATCGGCGCCGACACGCTCGATGGCGGCATCGGCGACGATCATCTGCAAGGCGGCGCCGACGACGACCGGCTGTTCGGCAATCTCGGCGCGGATTTTTTGCAGGGCGGCGGCGGCGACGACCAGCTGTCCGGCAATGAGGGCAACGACGTGCTGGCCGGCGGGGCCGGCGCCGATCAGCTGTTCGGCCAGGCGGGCGATGACCAGCTGGCAGGCGATGCCGGCAACGACCAGCTGGTCGGCGGCGCCGGCGACGATCGGCTCGCGGGCGGGGCCGGTCAGGATCAGCTGTTCGGTCAGGGCGGCAACGACACCCTCGCGGGCGGCGCCGGCGATGACGCGCTGGTCGGGGGTGCGGGCGACGATCGGCTCGCGGGCGGTCCGGGCGCCGACCGGCTGTTCGGCGGCGCCGGCGACGATCGGCTCACGGGCGGCCCGGGGGCCGACCAGCTGAAGGGCGGGGCCGGCCAGGACACCTTCGTGATCTCGGACCCGGGCACAGGCGTCGACAGGATCACCGATTTCACGACCGGCGCCGACGGCGACCGCCTGGCGTTCGCGGCAGGCGTGCTCGAGGGGTTCGATCCCGCGACCTCGAACCTGGCGGCGTTCTTCGACGTCGATCAGCAGAGCAATGGCGCGCTCCTGCGGGTCAACGGCGATGGCGCCGGCAACGACTTCGTCGCGGTGGCTCTGCTCCAGGGGGTGAGCGGGGTCTCGGTCAACGATCTCGTGGTCCACCCCGACCAGAGCGTCTCGATCCAGTCCTGAGCGCTCGCGCTTGCCAAGCGGGCGAGCAGGCTCGTAGATCAGCAGCGGACGCAACCCCAGTGGCGGACGCGACGCCAAAGGACGCCCATGAAGCTCGCGCTGTTGCCGACCGGCGAGGCGGTGCGCCCGGTCGACGTCAAACGCATCCGGATCGAAGCCGGCGACGCCGCTGCTCGAGCAGGAGGTGGAACGCTATGCCGTGGTCATCGAGCTGATCGACGCGGCCCCCTGGACGATCCGGGCCGGGCTATCCCTGGAAGACGCGAGCTCGCTCAGCCGGCGCTGCTGCCAGGCGGTCAACGAAAGCCTGGCGCCGCAAGCGTGACCTTTGCCGCCGCCGCGCCGATCCCACCCCGGTGATCTGATCCTCCGCGCATGCAGCACACCCTCTTCTACTTTCCCGACTATGCGCATGCCAATCCCTATCAATCGCTGTTGTATTCCGGCATCGACGCCGTCTTCCACAGCCAGAGCGGCACCATCGAGGATGCCCGTCTCAAGCTGCAGCGCCAGGCGTGGGACAGCCGGGTGATCTTCCACCTACATTGGGAGGACGCGATCTACCGGCATCTGCCAGGCGAGGGCGAGGCGCTCGCCGAATGCCAGCGCTTCCTCGACCAGCTCGAGAGCTTCCAGGACGAGGGCGGGCTCTTTCTCTGGACGCTGCACAATCTTGCACCCCACGACGGCCGCTATCTCGAGGTCCACCGCGAGCTCTTCGCCAAGCTCGCGAGCCTCGCCGATCAGATCCACCTGCACTCCTACGCCGCGCTCGAGGAGCTGGAGCGGGAGCGCGTCCTCGGTCGCGACAAGATCACGGTCGTGCCCCACGGCAACTACCGGCCCGTATTCCCCAATCCCGGCCCGCTCACGCCGGGCGCGGCCGAGGGCGGCCGGCGCTTTTTGCTGTTCGGCCGGCTCGGCCGCTACAAGGGCGGTCAGGAGCTGGTGCGAAGCTTCGCCGGGCTCGACGATCCGGAGTCCCTGCTGACCCTCGCCGGCAAGCAGATCGACCCGATCGATCTGTCCGGGCTGCCGGCGGCGGTCTGCGAGCGGATCGCGGTGCAGGATCGCTACCTCAGCGATGCCGAGCTCCTGCAGACATTTGCCGACGCCCACTTCGTGGTCCGCCCTATCGCGCCAGCCTGACCTCGGGCACGGTGCTGCTCGCGCTGTCGCTCGCGCGGCCGGTGATCGTGCCCCGCCTGCCGACGCTGGCTGAACTCGTGATCGACGGCGACAATGGCCTTTTGTTCGCGCCCGATGATCCCGCAGCCCTCGGCGCCGCGCTCGGGCGCGCCAGCCGGCTTGACGCCGATGCCTGGCGGCAGATGGCCGCGCGGGCCTTCGCGACCGCCAACCGCTACGACTGGCGGCTGATCGGTCGCCTTTTGTCGGGCCTGCTCTACCGTCTGATCGCGACGCCGCGGGTACGCCGCGCCGCGGGCGCACGGGTGGCCGAGGGCTAGGGGGCGGCGGCCGATGGCGGTCCAGCCCGACGCCCCGATCCTGCCGCCCGGCCTGCTCGACCGGTTGCGCGGCGCGCTCGCGGTGGTCCGCCCGCAGCGGGTCGTCACCACCGGCGAACAGCCGCCCGCCGCGCCCGCGGCCGCCATCCGCGCGCCGGCCGCGAACGCACCGCGCGCGGTGATCTTCGTCACCGTCTTCGGCCTCTCGATCCAGGCGCTCGAGGAGGTGCTCGAGGTCGTGATGCGGGAGGGCCAGGACGCGCCGGTCAGTCCGGTGTTCCTCACCGATTCGCTCGAGTTCAAGCCGTTTCGCGCGCGCCGGCTGCGCTTCGAGTACCTGCCCGATGGCGGCCGTCAGCAGCGCTTCGCGCCCGATCTCGACTGGCGGGCCTACGAGCGCCGCCGCTACCGTCTGCTGGTCGCGAAGTGGCGGCCGCAATCTTTGATCTCGTTCGGCACGCCGCCGCCTGCGGACTGCGCCGCTGCGATCAAGTCGCTGACCTGAGGGCGGCCGCTCAGCCGCCGTTGAGCCGCAGCCACTGCTCGGCCCGGGCCCGGGTTGCGGCGGCGGTCGCGGGCGGCAGCGCGGGCAAAAGCTCGGCCAGCAGGCGCTTGCCCTTGGCGTCGCCCATGGCGCCCGCGATCTCGTAGCGGAAGAGCGCCTCCGCAGGGTCGGCCGCGACCCCGAGCCCGGCCCGGTAGATGGTCCCGATCTCGGTCTCGGCCCGCGGGTAGCCGCGCGCGGAGGCGAGCTCGAGCAGGCGCAACGCCTCGGCCTGGTCCTGGGGTACGCCGGCGCCGTTGAGATAGGCGAGCCCGAGGTGGAAGGCGCCGTGCTGATTGCCGAGATCCGAGGCTTTCCTGAACCAGCGATTGGCCTCGAGCGGGTCCTTGGCGACGTACTCGCCCCGCGCGTACATCATCCCGAGATTGTCCATGGCCGCGGTCTGGCCGAGGTCGGCCGCGCGCTGGTAGAGATCGAAGGCTTTGGCGAGGTCGCGCTCGACGCCCAGGCCCTCGCGGTAGTAGAGCGCGAGATTGTCCATCGCGTTCGGCCAATAGTTCGCGACCGACAGCTCGAGCCAGCTGCGGGCATGGACGAACGACTGGGGCACTCCCCAGCCTTCGCGGTAGGCGCGCGCGATCCCGACCCGGCCGCGGTCGTTGCCGCGCAGCGCCGCCTGCCGGTAGTCGTCGGCCGAGCGCCGCTCGTCGCGCGCCACGCCGCGGCCGGTCAGGTACATGTAGGCCCGATTGCTGAACGCCGCGCCATAGCCCGCTGCCGCCGCCTGGTCGTAGAAATGGCGCGCCTCGTCGAACCGCTCGGCGACGTCGAGCGCCCGGCCGAGCTGGAACGAGAGGCGCGGGCTGTCGGGCTCGCGCGCGAGATCCTGGGCGCAGGTCCGGATCGCAAGGCGCGTGTTGACGAGGCCGGTGCGGACCGCCGGCGCGACCCGCAGCGGGTCCTGATCGTCGGCGGCGACCAGATCGCACGGCCGGATGTAGCTCTCGAGCGAGCCTTCGATCGGGGCCGCCGCGGGCGCCGGCAGGCTCAGCGGGTGCGGCTCGGCGCCGCGGCGGACCAGGAGCTGGCGCCGGTCCGCGGCCGCCGGGGCCATCGGCGAGCCCGGGAAGCTGTGCAGGAAGGCGTCGAAGTCGGCCGGATCGTTGCTGCTGCGGATCTCGTTCCAGAGCACGCTCGCGACCGTGATCTGGCCGTTCTCGGCCGGTGCCGCCGGGGGCGTGACGGCCGCCTGGTCGGGGGCCCGATGGAAATAGAACTCATGCTCGAGCGAGCCCGAGATCCAGGGCAGCTGGAGGCCGTCGGTTGCCTCGCGGACGCGGCCGCGGACCTGCCGGAACAGATCGAAGATCTCGACGTCGGGCCGGCCGAGCGCGGTCACCAGGGCGGCGGTGAACGGGCTGTTGCCGCCGACCCCGTCGAGCGCCAACTCGCCGGCGGCGGTCGCATAGGCGATCAGGCTCTCGCTCGAGCCGCGCTCGACGCTCGCAAGACCGTTGCCGAAGGCGTCCGCGAACGCGCCGAAGGGATTGTTGCGGCAGGCATCCAGGATCACGATCGTGATCCCGACCCTGGTGCGCTGGATCAGGGCCATGATCTGGTTGAGCGACGGCGCCTGGCCCGGCAGCTGGTCGGGCGATCGCAGCTTGATGTCGGTCGGCAGCAGGTAGTTGATGCCGCGATATTGGACGCCGTGTCCGGCGTAGTAGAAGAGCGCGGTGTCGCCGTCGGCGAGCTCGGCGTGCAGGCGCTGGACGCCGGCCTCGAACTGCGCCAGGCTGGCGTCCTCGAGCAGGACGACCTGGAAGCCGAGCTCGCTGAGCACGCCGGCGATCGCGCGGGCGTCGTTGCGCGGATTGTCGAGAGGAGCGAAGCCATAGGCGCCGTTGCCGATCACGAGGGCGTGCCGGGCGGCCGCCTGCGCTGCCGGCGAGGCGCAGGCGGCCGCGATCATGGCCGCCGCGACAATCGTCAATGCCAGCAAGCTCATGTGCCCGGCAGCGATAATCGTCGCGGCCTGCCGCCGCCGGCCTCGCTGACCAAGCGTCCACAAGGACCCCGCTCTTACCACCCTGTGCTCCGTCTATCCCGAATAGATTAACCGTGTTTCACCTGACGGTGGCAGCGGCAGAGGAGAATATTGCCGTTTCTACGGCGTGCCAAGCCGCGTCATTCTGGAGCATACTGGGCGATCGGCATCACTGAAGGGGATCGTCTCGTGATCCGCAAGACCGCCAAGCCCGATCGGGCCCGCCGCGATCCGAGCCACGGGATCCGGTCGTGAAGTACCTCGCGACGCTCTGCTCGAGCCTGCGGGCGCTGATGATCGCGGCGCTCGCCGGCGGTCCGGCCGGCACCGCCACCACCGCCTATGCCCAGAGCAGCGCCGAGCGCGAGGCCGCGCAATGGAATTCGGCCCAAGGCATTGGCACCGTCACCGCCTACCAGCGCTATCTCGAGCAGTATCCCCTGGGCCGCCATGCGGGCGAGGCCTTTCGCCACATCGTCGAGCTGACGATCGACCCCGACGCGGCGATCGCTCCCGGCGCCGGTCCGGGCGGCGCCAGCCGGACGAGCCGCGGCGTCGTGGTCGATCTCTATTGATGATGATTGCGAGGCTGTCCCCCATGAGCGCTCTGCCGGCCGGTGACGGCTGCGCCGACGAGGTGAAGAGTCATGCTAAGATGGGGGCCGGCTCGCGACCTCGGTTGTGGAGAGGGCAGGTGATGCGCCACTACGCCTCTGGCCTCGGCCTGATGATGCTGGCACTCGGCGGCTGCGCGACGTCGCCGCCGCCGGAGCTGGGCTATCTGGCACCGACCGGGGTGCCGCCGACCGCCCGCAGCGCCGCGATCGCGCAGGAGCCCGAGCTGGTGCTGGGCAATCTGGTCGACCGGCTGCAGCAGTCGGACTTCAAGGTCACCCATCTCGACGAGCAGGCGGGTGACGTCGTCGTCGAATACGGCGGCGACCCCGAGCCCTACGTCGATTGCGGCTGGCTGGTCACCTATCGGACCGGGGCGCTCAACCGGATCCCGGCGGCGAGCGCGAGCGCGACCTTCGATCGCGTGGTCCAGAAGCGCCGGGTCAAGCTGACGCGTGATTTGCGGCTCGACGGCCGCATGGTGATCCGGTTCGATCGCGAAGGTCCGGATACCCTGGTGACCCCGGCCACGACCTATGTGCTGACCAAGACGATCGACGAGACCTGGCCCAACGGCACCCAGCGCGGCCAAACGCGCGAGACGATCAGCTTCGCAACAGGCGAGATCGGCAAGTTCAGCAAAGGCACGGTCTGCCAGCCGAACGGCCGGCTCGAGCGGGTGGTGCTCGACAGCCTGCCGGCGACCTCGATGGTCCGGTCGCCGGCGCCCGCGGCGGGTCCGGTGATCGCCAGCGAGTCCCTCGCGCCGCCGCCCGGCCTGCCGGAGCCCGGCTCCACCCCGCCGCTCGCGGCGCCGCCGATCCGGCTGCAGTCGAGCGCGCCCGTGGAGACCCAGGTCGCCGCGGCGACCGCAGCGCTCGAGTGTGCCGCGGTCGATGCCAGCTTCGGCTCCGACCGCAGCGTCCGCCTGACCGGCTATGTCAGCAGCGAGCAGGACCGTGACCGGCTGCGCCAGTCGCTGGCTCGGATCGCCGGCCTCGGCGCGGTCGACGCGACCGAGCTCGAGGTCGCGCCGCGGCCGACCTGCGAGCTCTTGCAGGTGCTGGCACCCTATAGCGGCGCCGGCTCGAGCGCCGCTCCCGGTCTCGAGATCACGACCGCCGACCGCAACACGGTCCTGCGCGAGGGCGACGCTCTGACGCTCGACATCTTCCTGCCGCCCTCGGCCCGCTATCTCTATCTCGGCTACGTGCAGCACGATGGCCGGGTCGGCTACATCACGACCATGCCAGTGCAAAAGTGGGCCGAAGACACCGGCGCGATCCGCTACGATACCGGCTTCCAGATCTCGGCGCCGTTCGGCCGCGAGATGATCGTGGCGGTGGCCTCGACCAAGCCGCTGTTCGACGAGCCGCGGCCGGCCTACGAGCCCGCGGCCGACTACATCAAAACCCTCCAGCAGCGGCTGGGCCTGCTCCAGGCGAGCGGTCCGGCCGGCTCGGTCGCGACCAGCCACCTGTTCATCACGACCCAGCCCGTGCCCTCGTCCTGAGGCGGGCAGGCCACGATCGCGGACCGCGGCGGCTGACATGCGCAGGCTGATCCAGCTCCTGCTGGTCCTGGTCCTGGCCGCGCCCCTGCCGGCGACCGCCGCGGTTCCCAGACAGGACCCGCAGGACCCGCCGGGGGCTGTCCAGCGCGTCGCCCTGGTGATCGGCAACGGCCGCTATCAGTATCTCGATCAGCTCGCCAACCCGGCCAACGATGCCCGCGCGGTCGCGGCGACGCTCTGGGATCTCGGCTTCGAAGTCATCGAGGTGATCGACGCCGACCTCGGCCAGATGCTGGCGGCGATGACCACCTTCGCCGGCCGGCTGCGGCCCGGCACGGAGGCGCTGTTCTACTATGCCGGCCACGCCGTGCAGTGGAACGGCGCCAATTTCCTGCTGCCGGTCGCGGCCCGGGTCGCAAGCAACGCCGACCTTTTCAACCAGGCGATCGACGCCGGCGCCGTGGTCCGGATCATGGACAAGGCGGGCGCCCGCCTGAACATCGTGATCCTGGACTCCTGCCGCAACAACCCATTCCCGGGCGGCATCGCCGAGGGTTCCGCGGGCCTCGCCGAGACGCGCGGCCAGGGTGCCGAGATGCTGATCGGCTATGCCACCGCGCCCGGCACGGTCGCGAGCGACGGCGAGGGCCAACACAGTCCCTACACGGCCGCCCTGCTCAAGTATCTCGAGCAGCCGGGCCTCGAGGTCGGGACCTTGTTCCGGCGGGTGCGGGCCGAGGTCCGGCTGACGACCGAAGGCCAGCAGATCCCCTGGGTGTCGAGCTCGCTCGAGAGCGAGTTCTACTTCCACCCGGCGGGCCAGCCCGCGATCCAGCTGGCGGCGCTCGGCGATTCGCCGACCGACACGCTCGGCATGCTGCCGCCCTCGGCGGTGGTCGAGCTGGCCTATTGGCAGTCGATCAGGGACAGCCGCGATTCCACCGCGCTCGGAGCGTTCCTTGAACGTTTTCCGGACGGCAACTTCGCGGACCTCGCAAGGCGCCGGCTGGTCGAGCTGCGCACGGCCGGCGGCAGCGCGGGCCCGCCGCCCACGCCGGCCGCCGCCTCGGACACGATCGAGAGCTTCGTCGGGGTCGGTCCGGTGCCGGTCGCGCTCGCCCTGCCGACGGGCGTCGATGCCAGCCGGCTGCGGGTTCGCCTCGACCAGCTGCCGGGCAATGGCGAGCTTACGCTGGCGGGCGGCGAGCTTCTGGTCAGCGGCGACCGGCTGACCACGGGCATGCTCGGCCAGCTGCGCTTTCAGCCGCATCTCGGCAGCCGCGGCACCCAGGACCGCTTGCGCTACACGGTGCTCGCCGGCGCGTCCGAGGTCGCCCGCGGCGAGCTCGCGATCACCGCCGGCCTGCATCCCTGCGATACGCTGGGCGGCCATCCGCACGACCCGCACCGGGTCTCGAACGGGGTCCGCATCGAGCTGGTCGACGCGCCCGCGGCGATCGCCGCCTGCCGGCGCGCGGTCGCGCAGTTTCCGGACGTACCGCGCTTCGCCGAGGAGCTGGGCCGCTCCTATCGCAGCGCCGGCGACTACGGTCAGGCGATGCTCTGGCACCGGCGCGCAGCCGATGCCGGCTATTCGGCCGCCGAGGTCAGCCTCGGCAAAATGTATCGCGACGGTCTCGGGGTGGCCGTCGACGATGCCGAGGCGCTGCGCTGGTACCGCCTGGCGGCTGCGCAGGACGACAGCTGGGCCTGGGTCAGCCTCGGCATCATGGCGCGCGACGGCCGCGGCGGGCCGCAGGACTACGCCGAAGCGATGCGCCGGTTCCAGCGCGCGGCCGCAGCCGGCGACGACTGGGCCTTCACCAACATCGGCCGGATGTACATGGACGGTCTCGGCGTGCCCCGCGACATCGAGCAGGCGGTCGCCTGGTTCAAGCGCGCCGCCGACATGGGCGACCTGCTCGCCGAGATCACGCTTGGGCGCATCTATCGCGACGGCGAGGGGGTGGCCCAGGACTACGGCCGGGCGGTGCGCTGGTACCGGGCGGCGGCGGGGCAGGGCTTTGCCCACGCCGAGGCCCGGCTCGGCAAGCTGTACGAAGCCGGCCTGGGCGTGCCCCAGGACTACGCCGAAGCGCTCAAATGGTACCGGCGCGCCGCCGCGCAGGGCGAGGTCTGGTCGCACCGCTATCTCGGCCGGCTCTACGAGGCGGGCCTGGGGGTGCCCCGGGACGATCGCCAGGCGGTGCGCTGGTATCGGCTCGCGGCCGGGCAGGGCAATGCCTGGGCGGAGCGTGACCTGGGCCGGATGTACGAGGCCGGCCGCGGGGTCGAGCGCGATCTCGCGGAGGCCGCGATCTGGTACGCCCGCGCCGCCGGCCAGGACGATGCCAAGGCGCGCGAGCTGTCGCTGCAGCGGCTGGGGGGTTTCCCCGAGGCCGCGCGCGTGGCTGCCGTCGAGCGGCTGTTGATCCTGGCGGGCCGCTTTCCGGGCCCGGCAAAGGGCCGCCTCGATCCGACCGCCCGGGCGGCGATCCAGGGGTTCCAGCGGGCGGCGGGCCTGCGCGCCGACGGCGCCGTCTCGATCGACCTTTTGGTAGCGCTCGGCCGCGAGGTCGGCTTCGCGGCCGCGGGTCCGGACCGGGAGGAGCTCTGAGCCCGCCGATGCCGCCTTTGACCTATGATGTGGTCCTGATCAGCGATCTGCGCCTGCCCGGGCCGACCGGGCGGGCGATCGCGGCCGAGATCCGGGCGCAGGCCGGCGCCGGCTACCGGACCGCGCTGCTGCACGTCAGGAGCCCCCTGCTCGGCCGGCCGCACCCGATCAACCCCCTGATCCGCCAGACGATCGACGAGGGCTTGGCCGACTGGCTCGACCCCGATGCCGCCGGCACGGCGCGCCTTGCCGTCGCCCATCACCCGGGCGTGTTCGCAGAGCCGCCGGCGCGGGTGCCGCGCCTGGTCGCCGAGCAGAAGCTCCTGGTCGTCAATCACCCGCTATTCGACCCCCTGGGGCGGCCGTATTTCGACCGTCCAAGCCATCTTTTGAGCCTCGAGGATCTGCTCGGCGGCGGGGTCCATCTGGCGCCGGCGGGGGCGCAGATCCGGGCCGAGCTCGCCGCTGCCGGCTGGCCCTTGCCGCTCCTCGAGCGGGATTGGCCGCCGGTGCTCGAAGGGGGCAGGGTGACGACGCCGGCGCGGCGCGCCTGGCCCAGCCCGATCGTGATCGGCCGCCATGGCGAGCTCGACCCTCTCGCCTGGCCGCAGCCGCTGCCACTGCTGCTGGCGGCTTATCCAGACGATGCCGAGCTCGAGCTGCGCGTGCTGGCCGACCGGCGGCGCCTGGCGGCTCTGCTCGGGGAGCTGCCGGTCAACTGGACCGTGATCGATCCCGCGATCACCCCGGTCGGCACTTTCCTGGCCGGACTCGACTGCTACGTCCACCTCGGCGCCGACGCGGTCCAGCCGGTGCGGATCGAGGTCGTCGAGGCGCTGGCGAGCGGCCTGCCGGTGGTGCTGTCGGCGGCGCTGGCCGTCGAGTTCGGCGATGCTGCGGCCTATGTCGAGACGGATGGCCTGCGCGCCGCGATCCGCGGCCTCGAGCGCCCGTCGACCCGGGCCGTGCTGGCCCAGCGCGCCGGCGATCTCGTCGCCCGTCGGTTCAGCCCGAACGCCCACGTCGAGCGGCTGCGGGCGCTGATCGGGCCACCGGCCTCGACCCGCAGCCTGGTGCTGCGGCGCGAGAAACGGCCGCGCCAGCGCGTGTTGTTCGTGTCCTCGAACGGCATCGGCATGGGCCATCTGACCCGCCTGCTCGCGGTGGCGAGGCGCTGTCCGCGGGCAATCGAGCCGGTCTTCCTCGCCATGTCCCAGGCGGCGCGCGTGGTCGAGGAGTTCGGCTATCTGGTCGAGTTCACCGCCCACCACCTCTATCTGGACCTCGACGTCGAGCGGTGGAACCAGGCGCTCCGGGCGCAGCTCGGCGAGATGATCGGGTTCTATGACGCGCGCGCCCTGCTGTTCGACGGCAACGTCCCCTATCGCGGCCTGGTCGATGCCCGGAGCGACCATCCGGGCCTGCCGTTCTTGTGGTGCCGGCGAGGCATGTGGCTGCCGGCCGCCGGCCGGACGGGGCTCGAGCGTGCCCGCCACTTCGACGCCGTGCTCGAGCCGCGCGATCTCGCCGAGAGCTACGAGCGCGGTGCCACTGCCTACCATGGCGACCACCGGCGGCCGGTCGAGCCGATCCTGCTGCTCGATCGCAGCGAGCTGCTCGACCGCGGGGCGGCCTGCGCCGAGCTCGGCCTCGATCCCGAGCGGCCGGCGCTCCTGATCCAGCTCGGTTCGCGCAACAATTACGACTACGGCGAGCTGTTCGAGATTGCGCATGCGCACCTCAGGCGGCGCTACGACGTCCAGCTCGCGGTCGCCGAGTGGCTGATCGCCGAGACCGCCCCGGACCTGCCGCCGGGCGCGATCGCGCTCCAGACCTATCCGCTGTGCCGCTATTTTGCCGCGTTCGATGGCGCGATCAGCGCGGTCGGCTACAATTCCTACCACGAGCTGATCCACTACGGCCTGCCGACCATCTTCGTGCCCAACGAGCATCCGTCGATGGACGACCAGCTGATGCGGGCGCTGTTCGCGGCGCGCCGGGGGCTCGGGCTGTGCGTGCGCACCGCCGAGCCTTACCGGGTTCGGGACGCCATCGACCGGCTGATGGACCCGGCCGAGCGCGCGGCGATCAAAGAGCGCTGTCGGGCGCTGGCGCCGGGCAACGGCGCCGAGGCGGCGGCCGCCCTGGTCGAGGAGCTGGTCCTGGGCCTGGCGGCGGCGGCGCCGCCCGCCTGGGCGAACGGCCTGGTCCGCCGCCGTCAGGTCGCGCGCCGCGTCTGACCCGGCCAAAGAGGCCGTGCTGGTCGTGAAAATCTCCGGACGGGGGCTGACGTCGCCGCGCGCGGCGGCTAAGCTTGGCCGCGCTGCCCGGCCCGGAGCGGCAGGCGTGAGCGCTCGACCATGAGCGGGCAGGCCTGAGCCGGGGCGCCTGCCTTGTGGCCAGCCGCCTGCGAGGAATTGAGGACCGCCATGGCTACGCCTGAGGGCTCGGTTGTGATCCGGTGGTGGTCCGGCGCCGCTTTGGGGCTGATGATCGGAGGGCTCGCGACCCTGGGCGTCGCCGGTGCGGTGGCCGCCGAGGATCGTCACGCCGGCTACTACTATCCGCCGCCGCAGGCCATCGAGACCTATCAGGCGCGCACCGAGACGCTCGCCGACAGCGACAAGACCCGGCGGATCGGCTTCGTCGTGCAGCTGACCCGGCAGATGCTGAACAAACCCTATGCGCCCGACTACGCGGTGTTCGCCAAGGGCGACGACGCCGAGAAGCTGTTGATCGTGGCGCTCAGGGCGGGCGTGATCGACACGCTTTACCGGGCCCGGGCCCTGCTCGCGATGCTGACCGCGGTCGCGCGCGGCACGCCGCTGTTCGCCAAGCTGGGCGGCGAGGAGACCCTCACCTTCTTCGATCTTTTGAAGATCCTGGGCTTCACGCAGCTGACCATCAGCGATGGCGACGGCTTCGCCCATCAGGTCATGATCGAGTGAGGCGGGCGGCGCTCCGGCCGGAGGACAGCGCGCGCTGCGGTTCAGCGGGGGGCCGGGGGCGGCGGCAGCGGCGCGAGGTTGGCGACCGACGACTGGATCGCCGCCTGGAGCTCGCCCAGCCGCTGATTGGCGGCGTCCAGCTGCTCCTGCAGGTTGGCTATGGTCTGCCCGTCGGCGCCGGTCGCCGCCCCGCCGGACGCTGCACCCGGCGCTGGCTCGGGCGGCTGGGCGGCGCTGGCGCGCTTGGCCGCCTCGAGGTCGGAGGTCAGCTCGGCGATCCGGGTCTCGGCGCTGGCAAGCGTCGCCTTGAGCCTGGCCATCTCGTCGGCTGCCGGCTGCTTGACCTCGGCCAGATCGCGGGCGGCAGCACCGGCTGGCGCCTGCCCCCGCAGGCTCGCCATCTCGGTGCGCAGATCGGCAAGACTGGTCTCCGCGGCCTGGGCCGACTGCCGGAGGGCGGCGGCATCCTTGAGCGCCGCGTCGAGATTGCCCTGCAGGCGTTTGACCTCGGCGTCCGCGGCCGCAGACCGCTGCTCGCCGTCGGCGCGCGCCTTCGCGAGGGCCTTGCTCAGCTCGTCGATCTGCGCCTGCGCTTTGACGAGCCGGTTGCCGGCATCGGATGCGGCAGTCGCGCCGTCGGCGCCGGCGCCTTGGCCAGAGGGCTGAGCGGCGCCGCTGAGCTCGTGGATCCGATCCTGCGCCAACGCCAGTTCCCGCCGCAACTCGTCCGCCTCGTCGGTCGCGGCTTTGGTCAGGCTCTGGGCCCGCTCGCGCGCGGCTTGGGCGGCTTGGAGCTGCGAGCTGAGTTGCGGCACCTGGGCTGCCTGGGTGCGCAGCTCCTCGCTCGACTGCGAGGCCTCGGCGGCGACCTGCAGGCTCTTGTTGACCCCTTCGAGGCGCGCAAGCTCGCGGCTTTGCCCGGCCAGCTCGATCTGCCTGGCGATCGCGCTGTAGGACGCATAGGCCAACCACGCGATGATCAGCCCCATGGCGATCGCCACCCCGACCTGCAGCGGTCGCGACAGCACGACGTAGCGGCTGGTCAGACCACTGCGAAGATAGACCTGGCGCTCGGCGAACAAGTCCTCGAAGAGCCCACTGCGGCGTGCCGTCGCGTCCTTGCGCATGCCGTAACTCCAACCGTCGCGGTCGTCGCGGCCCAAATCGCGGCAGGAAGCGGGAGCAGATCAGTGCGGCCGCCTCCGGGCCAGTTGTGGATAAGGTTACCAAGATCGAGAGGACTTGGATACGATTTTCTGTGCCGAGTTCTACAACCGACGGCCCGGGGAGCTGGTCTTTGAGCGCGACCGCGCCGTCAGGCCTTCGATTCGTCGATCTCCAGGCGCAGCGGCGGCGGCTCGACGGCCGGATCGAGGCAGCGATCGCGGGCGTGCTCGCGCATGGCCAATTCATCTTGGGCCCCGAGGTCGATCAGTTCGAGCAGGCGCTTGCGGACTACGTCGGTGTCCGCCACGCGATCACCTGCGCGAGCGGCACCGATGCTCTCGTCCTTGATTCTGGTGGCGCAAGGGATCGGCCCGCGCGATGCGGTCTTCGTGCCGGGCTTCACCTTCGCCGCCTGCGCCGCGGCAGTCGTGCGGACCGGCGCGACGCCGGTGCTGGTCGACGTCGAGCGGGTGAGCGGCAATCTCGATCCGGCCAGCCTTGGCGAGGCGATCGCGGCGGTCCGGCAGGCCGGCCGGCTGACCCCGCGGGCGCTGCTGGCGGTCGACCTGTTCGGCCGGCCGGCGGACTACGCGGCGCTCGCGCCGCTCGCCCGGACGCACGGCCTGTTCGTCCTCCAGGACGCCGCCCAGAGCTTCGGCGCCCGCTGGGGCGACCAGCCGGTCGGCCGCCAGGGGAATGCGGCTGCGACCAGCTTCTATCCGGCCAAGCCGCTCGGCGCCTATGGCGATGGCGGGGCGGTGCTGACCGAGGACGACCGGCTGGCCGAGGAGGTCCGACTGTTGCGGAGCCACGGCGAGCGCGCGCGCTACGAGCACGTCCGGATCGGCCTCAACAGCCGGCTGGATACGCTGCAGGCGGCGATCCTTCTGGTCAAGCTCGCAGCACTCGACGAGGAGATCGGACGCCGGAGCGCGCTCGCCGCGCGCTACGACGCGGGACTCGGCGATCTGGTCGAGGTGCCGGCGCCGCTCGCCGGCGGTCGCTCGGCCTGGGCCCAATATACGATCCGGGTGAGCGGGCGCGACCGGGTGGCGGCGGCGCTCGCCCGACGCGGCATCCCGACCGCGGTCCACTATCCGCGGCCGCTCCACCTGCAGCCGGCGTTCGCGCATCTGCCGACCGCGCCAGGCGGCCTGCGGGTCGCCGAGACGCTCGCAGGACGCGTGCTCAGCCTGCCGATCCACCCCGACCTGGCGCCGGCCGACCAGGACCGGATCATCGCCGCGATCCGCGAGCTGCTCGAAAAGGGGCTTGATCCCGCCCGCCGGCAGGACTACATAGGCGGTTCTGCGCGGCCCCCCGCGGGGTGACGCGACGAAATCTGCGAGCGTGAGCTCGGCGCCCCACCAGGGTCGGTTTCGTTGGCGAGAGCTCGGCTCTCGGGGCTGCGTCCGCTCTTTGGACAAGTAGTATAGGGAAGGGATGCGTGGGCGGCGGCGGTGAAGGCTGTGGCTTATGCATC
>CAWCRU010000011.1:87500-134132 GCA_963798075.1 uncultured Alphaproteobacteria bacterium
GCTTTATGAGAAGGGCATCTGGTGAATGCCTTGGTACCGAGAGGCGATGAAGGACGTGGCACGCTGCGAAAAGCCGAGGGGAGAGGCGAGCACTCGCGGATCCTCGGATCTCCGAATGGGGCAACCCACCCTTTAGGGGGTATCCTTCAGTGAATCCATAGCTGGAGGAGGCGAACCCGGCGAACTGAACCATCTCAGTAGCCGGAGGAAAGGACATCAACATCAGTCTTCCGGCCTTCGGGGCGGGGGATGAGACTCCGCAAGTAGTGGCGAGCGAACGCGGACCAGGCCAGTGGCTTTTTTGGACGAACCGGAAGCGTCTGGAAAGACGCGCCAGAGACGGTGACAGCCCGGTACGGGTAAGGGTCCGAAGAAGTCCGCGAGTAGGGCGGGACACGCGAAATCCTGTCTGAAGATGGGGGGACCACCCTCCAAGCCTAAGTACTCCTCGGTGACCGATAGTGAACCAGTACCGTGAGGGAAAGGTGAAAAGCACCCCGTCGAGGGGAGTGAAACAGACCCTGCAACCGGATGCCTACCGACAGTCGGAGCCCGACCTGCTCTTCGGAGTGGGGGTGGGTGACGGCGTACCTTTTGTATAATGGGTCAGCGAGTTGGTCTTTCTGGCGAGCTTAAGCCGCGAGGCGAAGGCGGAGCGAAAGCGAGTTTGAACAGGGCGAAGGAGTTAGAAGGAGCAGACCCGAAACCAGGTGAGCTAGCCATGGGCAGGCTGAAGGTGCGGTGACACGCACTGGAGGGCCGCACCCACCTCTGTTGAAAAAGAGGGGGATGACCTGTGGCTAGGGGTGAAAGGCCAAGCAAACCTGGAGATAGCTGGTTCTCCGCGAAAGCTATTTAGGTAGCGCGTCACGTGATCACCCGCGGGGGTAGAGCACTGGCTGGGCTAGGGGGGCGCGAGCCTTACCAAACCTAACCAAACTCCGAATACCGCGGCGTTGCAGCGTGGCAGGCAGACGGCGGGTGCGAAGATCCGTCGTCGAGAGGGAAACAGCCCAGACCGCCAGCTAAGGTCCCGAAGTCATGGCTAAGTGGGAAAGGATGTGGGACGGCCAAAACAACCAGGAGGTTGGCTTAGAAGCAGCCATCCTTGAAAGAAAGCGTAACAGCTCACTGGTCTAACAGCGGTCCTGCGCCGAAGATGTAACGGGGCTCAAGCCATGCACCGAAGCTGCGGGGGTCAGAAGGCAGATGACAGAAGGCAGAGGGCAGCAGGAGCGGGCGAGCGCGTTCGAGGACCTCGCGGTCTTCCGGCGCGCCTACGCGCTCTCTTTGGCTGTCCATCGTACCAGTCTCGACTTCCCGGCTGTCGAACAGCGGGCGCTCGCCGACCAGGTGCGGCGGGCGAGCAAGTCGATCTGCGCCAATCTGGCGGAAGGCTGGGGCCGACGCGGCTTTGCGCCGGCCGACTTCCGCCGCTTCGTGACGATGGCCACAGGATCGGCCGACGAGATGCGGGTCTGGGCCCGCTATTGTCTCGATCTGGGCTACATCGACGAAGCGACCTGGCGCCTGTGGTGCGACGAGTACACGGAGATCTCGCGGATGCTGCAGGGCCTGCGCAAGGCTCTGGAGACGTCGCGCTGATCACTGCGTGCTGCCTTCTGCCGTCTGCCTTCTGGCCCGGTAGCGGAGCGTTCCGTAGGCCGGTGAAGGCGGTCCGTGAGGGCCGCTGGAGGTATCGGAAGTGCGCATGCTGACATGAGTAGCGATCAACCGAGTGAGAAACTCGGTCGCCGGAAGTCCAAGGGTTCCTGCGCAAGGCTAATCCGCGCAGGGTGAGCCGGCCCCTAAGGCGAGGGCGACAGCCGTAGCCGATGGCAACCAGGTTAATAGTCCTGGGCCCGCTGGTGGTGACGGCCCCCAACCATTGTCGAGGCTTAGTGGATTGCCTTGGCAGTCGCGGGGGTCCAGGAAACAGCCCCAGCAACATGGACCGTACCCGAAACCGACACAGGTGGACTGGTTGAGCATACCCAGGCGCGTGAGAGAACGGTGTTGAAGGAACTCGGCAACTTGCCCCCGTAACTTCGGGAGAAGGGGGACCTGTTCCTGGGCAACCAGGGGCAGGTGGCACAGACCAGGGGGTGACGACTGTTTACTAAAAACACAGGGCTCTGCGAAGTCGCAAGACGACGTATAGGGTCTGACGCCTGCCCGGTGCCGGAAGGTTAAGGGGAGAGGTGCAAGCTTCGAACCGAAGCCCCGGTAAACGGCGGCCGTAACTATAACGGTCCTAAGGTAGCGAAATTCCTTGTCGGGTAAGTTCCGACCTGCACGAATGGCGTAACGCTTGCCCCGCTGTCTCCAACACCGACTCAGCGAAATTGAAGTGCCCGTGAAGATGCGGGCGTCCCGCGGTCAGACGGAAAGACCCCGTGCACCTTTACTACAGCTTTGCACTGGCAGCAGGCGGGCCATGTGTAGGATAGGTGGGAGCCAATGAAGCCCAGGCGCCAGCTTGGGTGGAGGCAGCCTTGAAATACCACCCTTGGCGTGCTTGCTGTCTCACCGCGGCCCGTGATCCGGGTCCGGGACCCTGCATGGCGGGTAGTTTGACTGGGGCGGTCGCCTCCCAAAGAGTAACGGAGGCGCGCGATGGTGGGCTCAGGCTGGTCGGAAACCAGCCGTTGCGTGCAAGGGCACAAGCCCGCTTGACTGCAAGGCCGACGGGCCGCGCAGAGACGAAAGTCGGCCCTAGTGATCCGGTGGTCCCACGTGGACGGGCCATCGCTCAACGGATAAAAGGTACGCCGGGGATAACAGGCTGATCGCCCCCAAGAGTCCAGATCGACGGGGCGGTTTGGCACCTCGATGTCGGCTCATCACATCCTGGGGCTGTAGCCGGTCCCAAGGGTTCGGCTGTTCGCCGATTAAAGTGGTACGTGAGCTGGGTTTAGAACGTCGTGAGACAGTTCGGTCCCTATCTGCCGTGGGTGTATGAGACTTGCGAGGGTCTGCCCCTAGTACGAGAGGACCGGGGTGGACGAACCTCTGGTGGACCGGTTGTGGCGCCAGCCGCATCGCCGGGTAGCTACGTTCGGCCGGGATAACCGCTGACCGCATCTAAGCGGGAAACCCCCCTCCAAACCAGGTCTCGTCTAGAGCCGTGGTCGACCACCACGTCGATAGGCCGCAGGTGCAAGCGCGGTAACGCGTGCAGCCGAGCGGTCCTAATCGCTCGAAATGAAGCTCCTCCCGCTCAGCCCCAAGCGCGCTCTTCGGGTCCAGGCCATCGGCCTTCGGCCTGCCTGAGCCCCGCGCGCCGGGGCGCGCCAGAGGTCGGATGAACAGATGTCAGATGTCACAAGACGTCAGGCCCGGCCCGGGCCTGCTCGCCCTTCTGATCTTTGACCTCCAATCTTCGACCTTTGAACCCCATGCCCCCAAGCTTCACAACTCGGGACCCAGGCCAGAAGGCGCGGTTGCCACCGGCGCCTTCTGACATCTGTCCTTCGACCTCTGACATCTGAGGGCCGCAGGGACTGCTGGCCCGACCTGGTGACCACAGCGTGCGGGCCCCACCCGACCCCATTCCGAACTCGGCCGTGAAACCGCACCGCGCCCAGGGTACTGCCCTCTTAAGGGTGGGAGAGCGGGTCGTCGCCAGGTCTGGCCAGAAGTCCAAAACCAGATGACAGATGACAGATGACAGAAAGCCCCGGGCCCCGGCCGCGCCGGTCGCCGCTGCGAACCACGCACGCCTCGCTTCCGATCCCAACGCCAGACCCGGGCCCCGGATCTGACCTTCCAACGTCGCTCTCTGACTTCCGAACGCGGGGTGGAGCAGCCCGGTAGCTCGTCAGGCTCATAACCTGAAGGTCGCAGGTTCAAATCCTGCCCCCGCAACCAAATTCCCGCGCCAAGTCAATTACTTAGCGGCGTTCACGTCTCCGCTTCCCGGCACCCACCCGTCCCCATGGAATCACTGTGGAATCAAGAGCCTGAGAGTTCGAGCGAAGAAGTTCGAAATTCGAAGAGCCCAAGAACAGAACTCACGGCGCGATTACTCGATCCCTCCTCAAGGCAGCGAGCTCAATTCAGGGCCTTAAGCGCCTCATCCACGTCGGCACCGCCGTGCACGATCATACGTACCGCGCGCGCCATCCCGCCGGGGTTTCGGGATTGCCAGATCTTGCGGCCGACCGTGGTGCCGCGCGCCCCGGCATCCATGGCGCCCTTCACGATCTCAAGGACCTGCCGCTCGTTATCCGCCTTCGGTCCGCCGGCGATGAGGACGGGGACCAGGCTGTAGTCGACGACCTGCCGGAAGGACTTGGAATCGCCGCTATACCAGGTCTTGATCAGATCTGCGCCCATCTCTCCGGCTACCCTGACCGCCACCCGCATGTCGTCCAGCGAATATGGCCCGTTGTAGGGCTCGGCGTGTTCCTCGCCGACAGGGAAGACCTCTGCCATCAGCGGAAGCCCGAGCTCGCTGCATTTGTCGCTGACTGCGCCCAACAGCGGAAGATCGCGAGCCTCCGTAGGGCCGCCGAGAAACACGGTCGGCACCACGCAGTCGGCGCCGTTGCGCAGCGCCTGCTCGACCGAGCCGATGAACAGCTGCTCCAAATCCAGCTTGGCGTCCCGCGCTACCCCGATCCCGCTGCGTCCGGTGATGCGCTGGACCCAACCGGCACGGCCAAATAAATCGCCGGCCGCGCGCGCCAAGCCGCGGCGCGTCAGGAAGCCATCCACGCCGGCATCTGCGAGGTTCTTCACCAGGCTGCGTGGGTCCCGTAGTTCCTCGAAATAGGCTTCGACGCCGTGGTCCATCGGGATCACAACGGTATTCCCGGAGTGTGCGTCGAGCAGCCTGTTCAGGCGCAGCCTCTTCCCGGTATGCATGTCAGTTCCATCCCTCCCTGATCCAAGGCGTAGGTGGTGCAAAGTTTCCGCTGCGCTCAGCGAATGCGCCGCTCGCTCTGCTGATCGAAGAAGCGCAGATGGTGCGGCATTGGGGCCAGCGCCAACTCTTGGCCGACGCGGAACGTGGCTTCCGGGTCGGTGCGCAGGATCAGCGGCTCGACGCCGGCAGTGACGTGGATATACTGGTCGTGACCCAGCGGCTCCACAAGCTTGACTTGGGCCGGGAGGGCGCCGGGCGTGTCCCGCGGCACAATTGCCAGATGCTCCGGTCGCACGCCGACGATCACCTCACCGCCACAATGCAGGGCCTGCGGCGCCGCCGACGCCGGCACCGCAAAGGCTACGTCCGGCGTCCGCAGCACCATCTCCTCGCCGCGGCGCTCGGCGCGAACCGTCAGAAAATTCATCGATGGTGCGCCGACGAAGCGGGCCACGAACAGGGTCGCGGGGTCGTGATAAATCTCGTGCGGGGCCGCGTACTGCTCCACCTCGCCACTGCGCATCACCGCAATCGCCGTTCCCAGGGAGAGCGCTTCCACCTGATCGTGAGTCACATACAGAGTCGTGGTGCCCATTTCCTGATGGATCGACTTGATCTCGGCGCGCATGCGCACCCGCAGCAGAGCGTCGAGGTTGCTCAAAGGCTCGTCCATGAGCAGCACGTTCGGCTTGCGCACCAGCGCTCGGGCCAGCGAGACGCGCTGCTTCTCGCCGCCGCTAATGCGGCCGGGCCGCTGCTGCGCGAGATGGTCGATGTGCAGCCGTGCCAGCATCTCATGGGCACGGCTACGGCGCTCGTTGGGCGGCACGTGGGAGATCTTCAGCGGAAAGGCGACGTTCTCCAGCACGCTCATGTGCGGGTAGAGCCCGTAGTCCTGGAAGACCATCGCCACCCCGCGCTGTTTGGGCGACAGATCCGTCACGCGCCGGCTATCCAGGAAGATGTCGCCGGATCGCACCTGCTCTAGCCCGGCGATCATCCGCAGAGTGGTCGTCTTGCCGCAGCCGGAAGGCCCCAGGAGCACGGTGAAGGCGCCATTCTCGACGATGAGGTCGAGGTTGGGAACGATCATCCGCTGCCCGTAGGATTTGACGACGTTGCGCAGTTCGATGGTCATGCCGCTTCTCGCGATCCCGGCCGCCGCGTAATCGGCATCAGGCTTTGACCACGCCGAAGGTCAGCCCGCGCACGAGGTAGCGCTGGATCAGAATAAGCAGCACGACGATCGGCAGCGACACCAATGTGCCACCGGCGGCCGCGACCCCCCATGCGACTCCGCGGGGCTGAATGCTGAGCGCCACGACGACCGGCAGTGTCTTGGTCTCCGCGCCCGTCAGGATGTTGGCGAACAGGAATTCGTTCCACACGAAGATCGCGGTCAGGACGGTCACCGCCATCAGACCGGGCAGGACCAGCGGGAAGGTGATCGTCCACAGCACCCGCCAGCGGCTGCAGCCATCGACCAGCGCCGCCTCCTCGATCGAAACCGGCATCTCCTCGATGAACACGCGCAGCACCCAGATGACCAGCGGCAGGTTGAACACCGCGTTGACCAGGGCCAGCACCCAGTAAGTGTTGAAGAGTCCGGCCTGGAGCGCGATGACGTAGATCGGGATCGCGGTCGCGATTGGCGGCACCATGCGGATCGTGAGGATGTCCAGCGCGATGGCATCACGACCGCGGAACCGGAAGCGCGCCAGGGCGTAGGCGGCCAGGGTTCCGAAGGCGACGGCGAGCGTGGTCGCCATCAGGACCACGATGACGCTGTTCCAGATCGCCGGCAGGACGTGGAACTTGTCGATCAGGTCGCGAAAGTTCTGCAACGAGGGCTCGAACACGATTTTCGGCGGGACGGCGATCAGGTCCGGCCCCGTCTTGAAGGCGGTGAGGACCATCCAAAGATAGGGAAAGACGAACAGCACCGTGATGAGCACGACGAGCCCGTAGATCGACAGGTGTTTCAGAATCCTGATCATGCCGGCGCGCGACTTTCTACTTCGGGCGGTGCGCTGGAAAGGCCGCCCGCGCTGCCATCGGCGCGGAAGGCCGGGTCGAGGTGCGCATAGACGCGCTCATACCGCGCGCGGATCGCCGCGTAGCGGTCGAAGGACGCCTGGTTCGGTTCAAACTGGCGCTCCGCGGCCACCATCGCGACGACCGCTTCCCTGGCGCTCGGATAGACGTCGCTGGCCAGCGCCGCCAGAATCGCAGCGCCGAGCGCGGCGGCATAGGGCGTGCGCAACGTCTCGATGGTGACGCCGGTGACGTCGGCCTTGATCTGGTTCCACAGCACGCTGCGCGCTTCGTCGTCGACCAGGCGCAGCTTGACCGGCTGCGCGCCCCAGCAGTGCCGGATCAGATCCAAGGTCGGCGGGTACTGAAAAGCCACGCCCTCGATGATGGCGCGGATAATCTCCGGCCGGCGGTGGCCGGAACGCAACCCGAAGAAGGTTCCGGAGGCGGAGTCGACGAAGCGCGGCGAGCGAGCGCCCTCGAGGTAAGGGTAAAACAGCAGCCCAGCGGCGCCGGGCGCCGCCTGGGCGGCCTCCTCCAGCAGTCGCTCGTAGGGCGGCGGTGCGCTACCGTCAGCGGCACCGAAGCTCTCCCGGAACCAGCGCAGCGAGGTGCCGGTCCCGGTGATGATGAGCTCGTGAACCCACCGGCTCGGCACGAGATGTGGAGAGATGTCGGCGTAGCCGTTCGGGTCGGGATCCGGTGAGCTGGCGACGATGCGCCAGCACGATGCCGTACCGGTGCCGACGGCGACCTCGCCCGGCTCGTGCGCGCCGGCGCCCAGGGCTGCACACGGATCGTCGCCGCCGCCGGCGGCCAGCACCGTCCCGGGACGAAGTCCGAGACGTCTGGCGACCGCGCCCTCCAGTTCGCAAAACATTTCCCACGGCGCGTATGAGATGGGCGGAAGCAAGCTCCGGTCGAGCTCCGCCTTGGCGCAGATCCAGTCCGACCACTCGCGCCGGCGAAGGTCGTAGAGCATGCTCCGCGATGGCGACGAGATGTCGGTCGCCGCCTGCCCGGTGAGACGATAGAGGATGTAGTCCTTGGTGGTGAGGATCCGCCGCGTTCTCGCCCATACCTGCGGCTCGTGTCTGCGGATCCAGTCGATCACCGGCAGCGGCAGGCCGGGCACCGGCACGAGGCCGGTGGTCTCGCGCAGGCGCCGATGGCCGAAGCGCCGGTAGAGCCGGTCCGTGCCTTCCGGGTCCCGCAGGTCGATCCAGCTGATGCTGCGGCGCAGGACGCGGTCCTGCGCGTCGAGTAGCACGAGGGGGTCGCGCTGCGCGACGATCGCCAGCGCGCGCACGCGCTCACCGCCGCAGCCGGAACCTGCGACCAGATTGCGGACGATCATCAGGACGGCTCGGACCCAGTCGTCGGGATCGTTCTCCGCCCATCCGGGATGCGGGCGGTGCATCGGGTATTCGCATCGGGCTTCAAACAGCACACGGCCTTGCGGATCGGCTATTACGCCCTTGGCGGCGCTGGTGCCGACATCGACGCCGATCAGCAGGTTTGCTGCCTCACACATGTCGTGGCGCGCGGCTAGACATTCTCCTCCGCGACCTGCCGGTCCTTGCCGGTAAAAACCCCAGCATAGCGGACCAACAGGACGAGGAGGATCGTGAGGATGATGAGCAGCACCCAGGACAGCGCCGAAGCGTAGCTGATATAGGCGTGCTTGAAGCCGGTACGGTAGAGAAAGAGGCTGAATAGGTCTGTCGCCTGTGCCGGACCGCCGCGGGTCATGATGAACACCTGGTCGAAGATGCGGACCGCATCGACCGCGCGCAGCAGCACGGCGACGGTGATCACCGGCCGCATCATCGGAATCGTGATATAGAACAACCGCTGCCACGCCGAGGCGCCATCGACCCTGGCCGATTCGAACGGCGACTGCGGCAGCGATCGCAGACCGGCCAGCAGGATCAGAAACATGAACGGCGTCCACTCCCATATATCCACCAAAATGACCGAGAGGAGGGCCGAATCCGGCAATTCGATCCACAACGGTCGCGGCAGGCCAAGCCAGCCCAGCACATAGTTCACGATGCCGATCTGGTCGTTGAACATCATGCGCCAGGTGAGGCCGATCGACACCGGGGTGACCACCATCGGCACGATCAGCAGCGATCGCCACAGCACCATGCCGCGCAACTCGCGATCCATCAGCAGGGCGAGCGCGAAGCCCAGGAGCAGCGACCCGACCACGCTGCACACGACGTAAATTAGAGACAGCAGCAGCGAATGATGGAAGGCGCTATCTTCAAGCAGGCGCTCGTAGTTTGCGAGGCCCACGAACTCGGCTCGGCTGATCCGCGTAAGCCGCACATCCTGGAAGCTGATGATCAAGGAGTATACCAGAGGGTAGGCCGTGACGGTCGCCACAAGGACGAGCGCCGGCGTCATGAAGAGCCAGGGCGTCCACCGGCTGCTCACGCGCTGTTCCCGGGTGGTGCCGTGTTCGGGGCGCGGTAAGGCGAGACGACGCGGCGCATGGCCCCCGCCCTGTCTCGCGATGGCCCTCGATCGCCGGCGTGCCTATCGGCCCATCGCCTCGCGGACGCGGTCTTCGGCCTGCTGCATCGCCTGCTCGCTCGAGGCCTGGCCGGCGAGAGACGCCGCGACCTCTTCCCAGATAATGCGCTGGACCTCGGTGAACTGCTCGAACCAGACCGGAATGTAGGCGGAGTTCTCGATATGGTTCCAGGTGTCGAGGAACGGGTTTTCCGCCAGCACTGCGGGGTCGCTCAGGTCGGTCTCGACCAGAATGCCTTTCTCCCCCTTTTTCTTGATCAGCTCGAAGCCGCGCCCGTCCATCATCCAGGCGAAGAACTTGTAGGCCTCGACGGGATGCTGGGTATTGGCGTTGATGAAAAGCTGGAAGCCGCCGACCGGGTTCACTTGCTGCTCATGACGCGGCACCGCGACGTAGCCGTTGAGCCCGGCGACCGGCGAGCCCGGCTTCTCCATGTCGGCGTAAAAGTCGTTCCAGGTCAGCAGCATCAGCGCCTTGCCTGAGCCGTAAAGGTTGGCCGCCTCACCATAGTCGAAGCCGAGGTAACCTTTCGGACAATAGGGCGCGATTCGGTGAAGCTCATCCAGCGCCTGGGCGCCGCGGCCCTGCTCGTTGAAGATAGGGTTCCCGTCGGTATCGAGGATGTAGCGGCCGTCCTTGATCGGGCCGTGCCCGAACAGATGGAAGGTCCAGTCCGAATAGCCGGGGTCCTGCGAAGCCTGGATCAGGGTGGTCGGGAAGGTGTCGGCCCGACCGTCCTCCTGCAGTGCCTGCTTGCCCTTCTCCAGGACATCGTAGTACTCGTCCCAGGTCAGCGGCGCCTTCAGCCCGTACTTGTCGAACAGGTCCTTGCGATAGATCAGCGACGGGGTAGTCAGGGTCGCCGGGATGCCGTAGCGCTTGCCGTCGAGATCGGCGATGTATGGCAGAGCCGCCGGAATCACGTTGTTCCAGTTGATGGCGGGCAGAGCCGGGTTGTCCGCCTTGATGTTTTCGACCGAGAGCGCCCAACCGTTGTTGATGGCGGCCCCGACCCAGATGCAGTCGGTCGTGAAGATGTCGTAGGATGAGGACCCGGCGCCCAGCTCAAGAAACACTTTTTCCTGGAGCGTATCGTAAGGCGTTACATCGGTGATGATCGTCACGCCCGTCTCGGCCGCATACTCGGCCGCGATTTCGTCGCGCAGCGCCTCCCCGAACGGCAGGTTCATGGACAGGATGCGCAGCTCCGTCTGCGCCCGCGCCCGCCGGACCGGCATGGCGGCATAGGCGGCCCCGGTCGCCGTCGCGGCGGCCGTCGTCCCGAGAAAGCGACGACGATTGAAGCCACTCGTGCCGTATTTTAGCGTTGCGCTCATTGTCTCCCCCCACCTTCGTCGCTACTGGATGGTTCACCTCACGCATGCCATTGCATGGTAACACCGGCCGATTGTCAACCGACGTTGACCGGTCGCGCCGGATAGCAGGACGGGAGCAGGAGTGCGCAGACGCTTCGAGGTGGTGGTCATCGGCGCCGGCGTCTTTGGCGCGGCGGTCGCGGCACGCCTTGCCGCCACCTCGGCGCGGGTGTGCCTGGTCGAGAAAACCGGCGACGTGGCCGAGGGCGCGAGCAAGGGCAATGCCGGGATCGCCAGCTCGTACTACGCCTCGCCCGGAACGCTCGAGGCGCGGCTGACCTCCGCGGCCAACCCGCGCTGGGACGAGCTGTGCCGGCGCCTTAATGTACCGTATCGCCGGATCGGCGCGGTGATGCCGGCCCTCAACGAGACCGAGGCGCGCTCGCTGGTCGGGCAACTGGACGAGGCGCGGGCGTGCGGAGCGCGGGCGGACATCCTATCGCGTGACGAGACGCTCGCCCTGGAGCCGATGATCTCGCCCGAATGCGTGAGCGGCCTGCATCTGCCCGACGAGGGCGTCATCGACCCGATGCGCCTGACTTGGGGCTTGGCGGAGCTGGCGGCGCGCAATGGCGTTGAGGTCAGGTTCGACTCTCCGGTCATCGGCATCGACAAGAGCGATGGCCGCATCGACATGGTTCGTACGCCGCAGGAGACCATCGGTGCGGACTACGTGGTGAACGCTGCCGGCCTCCACGCTGATCTGATCAGCACGCTGGCCGGAGGCGAGCGGTTCCGCATGTGGCCCCGTCGCGGGCAATATTGGATACTCGACCGCGAGTTCGGTGCCCGCCTCAATCACATAGTGTTCGCAACACCGGCCGGCGATACTAAGGGCATCCACGTCGTGCCGACATCGCGCGGCTCCGTGCTGCTGGGCCCGACGGTGGAGGAGCTTTCCGATCGTGACGACAAGGCCACGACACATGACGTCCTCGCCGAAGCGGTCGCCGCGGCGCAGCGGCTGGTGCCTGCGGTGTCGCTCGACCATGTCATCAAGGCCTATTCCGGACTGCGGCCGGCGTGCGAGGAGCCGTTCTTCGTGCGCGTCGACCGGATCGTTCCCAACCTCGTGCATGCCGTCAGCCGCTCCATCGGTGTGTCGACCTCGCTCGCAGTCGCCGATCTGGTCCTCGAACTCCTCCGCGCCGGCGGCTTGCAGGCTACGGACCGGGCTGAGCCACTGACGGCGCTGCCGCAGATTCCGCTGCTGCGCCATACGGAGCATCCGGAGGAGGTCACAGGGGCGCCGGCGAACTTCACCCAGGTCATCTGCGTCTGCGAGCAGGTCACCGCCGCCGAGATCGAGGCGGCGCTGACCGCGCGGCTGCCGGCGCGCTCCATTGATGGCGTCTGGAAGCGCACGGGCGCGGCCGGCGGTCGCTGCCAGGGGACGCTGTGCCTTTCCGGCATAATTTTCCTGTGCTCCGTCCATGGCAGCTGCCCGCCCGATGCGCTCCTGGCCAAGGACAACGGACCGATCGGTATCGGACGGATGACGGATGACACCTGAACTGCTCGTCGTCGGGGCTGGGCTGTGCGGCCTGGCGGCCGCCGCGCGACTGGCGGCGCAGGTCCGGGTTACACTGATCGACCGCCTGCCGGTGCCGGGCGGCATCACCGCCAGTCGCGTGGACGAGGCGGTGCAGCAACTGACCGACGCGTGCAGAGAGGCCGGCGTACGCTTCATGCTGGGGACGACGGCGCTGCGGTGGCGCGACCACCGACTGCTCGTTGCCGGACCGCAATGCGGCTATGCCTGGCTCGAGGGCCAGCGGATGGTTTACGCCGGCGGTACGCGCCCGAGCACCGCCGCCGAACTGAAGCTGCTCGGCCATCGCGTCGCCGGCGTCTTTCCGGCGACCGTGGCGCATCACCTCATCGAGGCCGGCGTTAAGCTCGGCAATTTTCCGCTGATCGTCGGCGGCGGCAACTGGGGCCGGTGGCTGCACGCCGATCTAAGGGCCAAGGCCCGGCGCACGACCGTGGTGGTTCCCGACGTAGCGGCTTCGCATGCGCCGTTCAGCGATGCCTGGTGGCCCGGTTGGCGCCCCTCCCTGATCCAGGGCCAAGGCCGCGTGAGCGGGCTCGTCGTCACGTGCGATGCCTTGAGCGAGATCATCGTCTGCGATGGCCTGATCCTCGCCGGCGGTATCCGTCCGATGCGCAATGTAGAAGGTGCGATCTTCGACGAGGCGGTGAGCGAGGGCGTCGTCTTCGCGCAGTGCGTGATCGAGACCGGAACGGCGGAAGATCGCGCGGCGGCTGGCCGCGCTGCGGCTGAGCAACTGCTGAAGGAGCTGAGGGAGACGACGGAATGCGCGTGAGCTCGCCGGTGGGCGATCTACCCTTCAAGGCCCGCCACCTGCGCTGGCGCAAGGGCTGCGTGGTAATCGAAGGTGAGATGGGCGCCTGGCCGGCGAAAATCAGCATCGCGCCGGCGGACGTGCCCGATCTGCTGTTGCTGCTGCGCTACCCGCTGGTGGTCCTGGCGGTGCTGCTGCTCGTGTTCGTCCTCTTGATCGCCTGACGACCGACGAGAATGTCATGTCGTAACGCTCGGAGGTGATAGCGAACTCGGTAGCGGCGAGGCCCAGCAAACACATGCCGCAGGCCCGGGTTCAGAACCCGGCCAGTCGGGCTGGAACGGTAGCCCACTGGAGCTGACATCGGCCGACAATTTTGTTCCGAAAGAACGTACCTCTTCGGAAAGCCGAGCAGGTCGAGGTTGGCGGCGCATCCGTTCACCTCCCGGCGGAAGCCGTCCCATCGGCATCAACAGGTAGGAGGCGACTGGTTGGCCTCGGCCTCGCGCTCGCTCTGGCGACCCTCTGAGACTCCGTGCGTCACCGGGCGCTGCCCGTGAATTGTCGATAACGAACACGCCGCTGCGCGCTCAGCAGCTCGACATGTGCCGATGATCGGGGCATGTTCGCCTGGAAGGCTATCATAGTAGCGGCTCTGGGGAGGCAATGCTGGCCAGCGAAGGGACTGGCTTGATCAGGCTCAAGGGCCTGGGGGGGTCACGTCCCAGGTGATGGTGTAGGAGCTGTGGGTAGGTGGCCTGCCGCAGCGACCGCCACGAGTTTGGCGCAGGCAGGCCAGCTATCCACAGCTCCTGGGACGTGACGCGAATCGGACCAGCGGCTCGGCCGGCGAGCTTGTTATCAACGCCCTCGCGCCTACACTGCAGGAATCTTTGAGGCCGGCCTTGCCCAGGCTGGCCACGAATTGGTCGATCAGGCTTTCCGGAATATGGTGCAGGCGGAAGGCGCTACGCGGGTCCTTGGCGAAGGTCGGGTCGAGCGCCACGGCCTTCGCGAGCGCCTCGCGCGCCTTCGCGACCCGCACCGTGACCAGCGAGCCCAGGCGCGGCGAGGTCATCGAGGTCGAGGTGCCGACGGCGATCAACGGCGCGCTCGCCTTTGCCAATGGCGCCAACGTCGCGCTCACGGTCAGCTGGGACATCTGGAAGCACACCCGCCTGCCGATCGAGGCGCACCCGTTCGGCGCGCTCAACCGCGAGCTGCGCTCCGGCGCCATGGTTTCCCGATTGCCGGATCATCGGCGTCCTCGACATGGCGCGGGCGAGCCCCGAGGGCCGGCCGCACCGGGCGAGCGGCGATCTCGCGCTCCACGTGCTCGAGGTGCTGGAGGCCCTGCAGCGCTCCTCGGTCGAGGGCCAGCTGATCCGGATCGAGACGATCTGCGAGCGCCCGGAGCCGGTCCCGCCCGGCACCGGCGAGGCGGTGTTTGTCACCAAGGCCGGTACCTGATCGCCGGGCGGTCAGCCGGATCTTGCGATTCTGCCCGCGGTCCGCGGGTGCGCCAAGCGGCCGTCTGCGCGCGACCCAGGGCAGACGGGCGTCCATGGCCGCGGTGACGAAGAGCCCGATGTCGCGTGCCGCGCCATGTGCCGGATCTGCTCCTCGGCGCGGCGCCGCTCGGTGATGTCCTCGTGGCTCGCAACTCAGCCGCCGTCCGGCATCGGCTCGTGCAGCAGGCTCAACACGCGCCCGTCGCGGAGCTCGACGACGCGCAGCCACGGCTCGTTGCGGACCGAGCCGGTGACGTAGTCCTCGGGGTCGGTTTTAGGGTGCCGGTCTGCCGGCGGAGCCCGATCGGAGGTCCGGGGTCAGCTGGCCGGCGCCGGCTCGAGCCAACCCTCGACCAGATCGTCAACCAGCCCGCGAGCGCGCGCATTCCAGACCGAGGCCTCGGCCTCGGCGACCCCGTCCGGCCGGCCGAGCGCATCGTAGGCGGGGCGCGCGCCGCGCCGAGGTCCGAGACCATGGTCACGAACAGTGCCGGTGGCTGGCTGTCCGGCAGCAGATAGCCGGCGAGCGCGCTGGCGTAGTTCACGGCGCCGGTCTCGGCCCAGATCCGGAGCGCCGCCCGGTCGGCGAAACGGTCGACCAGCGTCCCCGACCAGCCGCTGGAGCCTAGCCGGTCCGGGCATCGGCGCCGGCCTCGATCAGGGCGAGCAGGCCCGCGAGCAGCTCTGCGGGCCGCGGCGGACAGCCGCGGATATGCAGGTCGACCGGCACGACCTCGGCAACGCCGCCGACCACCGCGTAGCTGCCGGCGAACAGGCCGCCGTTTGCGGCGCAGTCGCCGACCGCGACCACCCACTTGGGATCGGGCGTGGCCCGCCAGGTGCGCTCCAGCGCCTGGCGCATGTTCTTGGTCACCGGGCCCGTGACCAGCAACACGTCGGCGTGGCGCGGCGAAGCGACGAAGCGCAGCCCGAAGCGCTCGAGATCGTAGAAGGCGTTGTTCAGCGCGTGGATCTCGAGCTCGCAGCCGTTGCAGGAGCCGGCGTCGACCTCGCGGATCGCGAGCGAGCGCCCGAGGCGGCGGCGCGCCGCGGCGTTCACTTGGCGCGCGAGCTCGGCCAGCGCCGGATCGCCGGGCGGCGGCGCGCGCTCGGTCAAGGGCGGGCGGAACAAGCTCAGCAGCAGCGTGCGACGCATGACTAAAGGTCGTGGCCTGAGTAGGAGCAGTTGAAGGATTTGTTGCAGAGCGGGAAGTCGGCGACGATGTTGTGTTCGATCGCGGCCTCGAGCAACGGCCACTGGAACCAGGACGCGTCGCGCAGATGGCAGCGCTGGACGCTCCCGCCGGCTGCGAGCCGGAGCCAGACCAGGACGTCGCCGCGGAATGCCTCGACCAGCGCCATGCCCTCGCCGCCGGCCGCCGGCAGGTCGACGCGGATGGCGCCGTCCGGTAACTGCGCGAGGATCTGCTCGATCAGCGCGAGGCTTTGGTCGACCTCGCGGATGCGGACCCAGACCCTTGCGTTGACATCGCTGTCCTCGAGCAGCGGCAGCTCGAGCTCGAGCCGGTCGTAGGGCGGATATCCCGGCGTCCGGCGCGCATCGAAGGCACGCCCGGCGGCGCGCCCGACGTAGCCGCCGGCCGCGAACCTTCGGACCAGCTCGGGGGCGACCCGCCCCGTGGCGACCGTCCGGTCCTGGAGCGAGGCGGTGTTGTCGTAGAGCTCGATCAGCTCGGGAAAGCGGCGCCGGATCTCGGCGAGCAGCGCACGCAGCTCGGCCGCGCCGTCCGGCGCGAGGTCCGCGGCCACCCCGCCCGGGCGGATGCGATCCATCATCAGGCGGTGGCCGAAGCCGGCATCCGCCGCGCGCAGCACCCGTTCGCGCAGCACGCCGCAATGGGCGTGCATGAGCGCGAAGGCGGCATCGTTGCAGATCGCGCCGATGTCGCCGAGGTGGTTCGCGATGCGCTCCAGCTCGGCCATGAGCGCTCTGAGCCAGGCCGCTCGGGGCGGCGGCTCGACCTCGAGCGCGGCCTCGGCGGCGCGCGCGAAGGCCAGCGCATAGGCGACTGTGCTGTCGCCGGAGGTGCGCGAGGCGAGCTTCGCCGCGCGCTCCAGATCGGCACCGGCCATCAGCGCCTCGATCCCCTTGTGCACGTAGCCCAGGCGCTGCTCCAGCCGGACCACGGTCTCGCCATTGGCGGTGAAGCGGAAATGGCCGGGCTCGATGATCCCGGCATGCACCGGCCCGACCGGGATCTGATGCAGGCTTTCCCCTTCCGCGGCGAGGAAGAGGTAGGGCTCAGCGCTGACCTGCTCCGACCGGCTGGCGCCCAACGGATGGCGGTGGCCCCAGACGCAGTGATCGAGCCAGGGACGCGGGTCGGGCGCTTCGTCCGCGATCAGGCCGAACAGGTCGGCGATCGTCCGCTCGAGCCGGATCGCCGGCGGATGCAAGGCCGCGATCGACGGGAAATGGCCGTCCGGGCAGGCGAGGCTGAGGACGCCGATTGCGCCCGCGGGCTCGTCGAGCAGCGCCATGTGCACGGCGTCCGCCTCGCCGAACAGGCCGAGCAGCGCGAGGCGGCCTTGGGCGAGCTGGCGCGCGGCAGCGCTCCAGGTCGCGGCCGACACCAGGACCCGTGGCCAGGGCCGATGCGCCGCGACCGGGTCGCCTTCGGCCAGCAGGTCGGCAAGCGCGCTCGGTTCCGCCATCTGCCCTAACCCAGCCGGAGCGCCACGTTCTGGAACCAGGCGACGAGCGGCCCCGGCAGATAGACGCCGGCCAGGAGCACCAGGGACAGATGGGCGAACATCGGCACGTAGGAAGCCTTGACCGGCTGGCCGCCCGCGACCGGCGCGCCGAACACGAGGCCCTGCAGGCGCAGCATCAGCGCGCCGAAGCCGATCAGAAGGCCCGCAACCAGCGGCAGAGCGAGCAGCGGTTGCCTGGCGATCGTCGAGCTGACCACCAGGAACTCGCTCATGAAGATGCCGAGCGGCGGCATGCCGGCGATCGCGACCACGCCCATGACGAGCCCCCAGCCGAGCCGCGGATGGCTCTCGGTCAGGCCCCGGATGCCCTCGATCCGCTGGGTGCCGGTCGCCTGGACGATGTGCCCGACGCCGAAGAAGATCGCGGATTTGGTCAGGCTGTGCATGGTCATGTGCAAAAGGCCCGCGAAGTTGGCGAGCGGGCCGCCCATGCCGAACGCGAAGGTGATGATCCCCATGTGCTCGATCGAGGAATAGGCGAACATGCGTTTGATGTCGCGCCGCCGGTAGAGCATGAACGACGCGAAGATCAGCGAGACGAGGCCCATCGTGACCATCAGCGGCCCGGGCGCCAGCGCGCCGGCGTTGGCCGCGAGCAGCAGCTTGAATCGGAGCAGCGCGAACAGCGCGACATTGAGCAGGAGCCCCGACAACACCGCCGAGATCGGCGTCGGCCCCTCGGCGTGGGCATCCGGCAGCCAGGCGTGCAAAGGCGCGAGCCCCACCTTGGTGCCGTAGCCAAGTAACAAGAAAACGAAGGCAAGGTTAAGGAGGCCGGGATCGAAACCAGCGGCCCGGCTCGCGAGCACGTCCCAGGCCATGGCATCCATGCCCTCGCCGACCACGGCGCGCGCGGCGAGATAGACGAGGATCGTGCCGAACAGCGCAAGCGCGATCCCGACCGAGCCCAGGATGAAGTATTTCCAGGCCGCCTCGAGCGCCGCCTCGGTGCGGTAGATGCCGACCATCAGCACGGTCGTCAGCGTCGCGACCTCGATCGCGACCCACATCAGGCCGATGTTGTTCGACACCAGCGCCAAGTTCATCGCGAACATCAGCACCTGGTACATGGCGTGATAGAAGCGGAGATAGGCGGGCGTCAGACGGCCGGTCTCGAGCTCGCGGCCGATGTAGCTCGCGCTGAACACGCTGGTGGTGAAGGCGACGAAGGTGTTGAGCGCGATGAACACGACGTTCAGGTCGTCGACCAGCAGCAGCTGGCCCGCGGCCGGCCGCGCCCAGAATAGCGTCAGCGCCGCGAGGAAGGTCAGCAGCGCGGCTGCGATGTTGAGCTTGGCGCTCACCCGATAGGCCGGCAACAATGCGAGGATCGCCGCGGCGAGCGCCGGCACGATCAAGATCGCCGCGACCGCGACCGTGCCGAGCCAGCTCATCGCTCCTCGCCCCGGAACAGCTCGAGGGCCTGCAGGTCGACGGTATCGAAGCGCTCGCGAATCCGAAACAGGAAGATACCGATCACGATGAACGCGATCAGGATCGAGAAGGCGACACTGATCTCGACCACGAGCGGCATGCCCTTGGCGCCGGTCGCGGCCAGGACCAGGCCGTTCTCGAGCGACATGAAGCCGACCACCTGGCCGACCGCATTGCGCCGGCTGACCATCATCAGGAGCCCGAGCAGGACCACCGAGAGCGCAAACGCCAGATCTTCGCGCGCGAGCGGGTCGGCATCGGCGGATGCGGGCAGCATGACCATGATCGCGAGCGCGACCAAGCCGATGCCGGCGAGCATCGTGAGGCCGACCCCGACCACGGTCTCGATCGTGCGGTGAATCCCGAGCCGGACCACGATCCGGTGCAGGGCGACCGGAATCACGATGCCCTTTAACAGGAGCGCGATCGCGGCGGTGACGTAGAGATGCGGCGCGCCCTGGATGAACGCCTGCCAGGCGACCGAGAATGCCAGCACGCAGGCGTGCAACGCGAAGACGTTGAGCAGGCCGAACATGCGGTCCTGGTAGAGCAGCATGAAGCTCAAGAGGACCAGACCGCCTGCGAGCAGGTGTGCTATGTCGAACTCGAGGCTCGTACGCATCAGAGGCCGCGCGAGACGAACAACAGGAGCGTGCCGAGCAGGCCCAGCATGAGCGCCGCGCCGAGGAACTGGGGCACACGAAAGACGCGCATCTTGGCGACCGCGGTCTCGAACAGGGCGAGCAGGACCCCGCCGGCCGCGAGCTTTCCCACATAGGCGACGACGCCGACGCCATAGGCGGCAATGCCACCGTCGGCGGCCGCCATGCCCCACGGCAAGAAAACGCAGCCGAGCAGCGAGACGTAGAGCAGAAGCTTGAGCGCGGCTGCCATCTCGATCAGCGCCAGATGACGGCCGGAATACTCGAGCACCATGGCCTCGTGGACCATGGTCAGTTCCAGGTGGGTCGCGGGGTTGTCGACCGGGATGCGGGCGTTCTCGGCGATCGCGACCATGATCAGCGCGACCAGGGCGAGGCCGAGCGAGACGCGCAGGCCGACGTTGGTATCGAGCATGAAACCCGCGACCTGCGACAGCTCGGTCGTACCGGCGAGTAGGGCAAGCGTGAAGATGATCATGATCATCGCGGGCTCGGCGAGCGAAGCGATCATGACCTCCCGGCTCGAGCCGATGCCGCCGAAGCTCGTGCCGACGTCGAGCCCGGCGAGCGCCAGGAAGAAGCGGGCGCTGCCGAGCAGGGCGACGATCGCGATCAGATCGGCGGACCAGCTGAAGAGCAGGCCGGTCGCGAAGGTCGGCACCAGCGCCGCGGCCACCCAGATCGCAGCGAAGATCAGGTAGGGAGCGATCCGGAACAGCCAGGACGCGCCCTCGGCGAGCACGACCTCCTTGCGCAGCAGGCGGAGCAGGTCGCGATAGGGCTGGAGCAGCGGCGGCCCCTGTCGGCGCAGCAGGCGCGCCTTGACCTTGCGCACGAAGCCGACCAGCGGCGGCGCCAGCAGCAGTACCAGCGCCATCTGCGCGCCCTGGACCAGCAGCCCCCAGATCAGCGCCATATCGCGACCACCAGCAAGAGCGCGATCAGGGCCAGGAAGACGAGCGTCAGATAGCGGCGGATGGTCAGGAACTGCAGGTGGTTCAGCCGATCGGCGGCGAGCCCGACCGCGCCCGCGATCGGCGCGTAGATGCCATCCCAGGCGAGGTCCTGGAGGCGGACGTGGAATTGCGCTGGCCGGAGGTCGCCGGGGACCGGCATGTTGACTGTCTCGGCAGCGCGAAAAACGAGCGTCCCGAACACCCGGCGGATCGGCTGGGCGAAGCTGCCGGCGGTGTACTGGGTGATCGGGCTCGGATCCGGGAAGCCGCAATCCCAGGCCGGGGCGCGCCGGATCGCCTTCGAGGCGAAGCGATGGATCGCCCAGGCGGCGAGGCTGGCCGAGATCCCGATGAACAGGAGGACCAGCAGGCCGTTGTAGGAACTCCGGCTCTCGCTGACCGGCACGACGGTGAGCCAGGCGATCGTGGTCTGGACCGGCATCCGGGCGCCGTCGGCGAGCGCCATCACGACCGGGGCGAGCGCGTCGATGATCAGGCCCGGGAACACGCCCGCGAGCATGCAGAGCGCGGCCAAGGCGAACATGGCGGCGAGCGCGAAACGGTCGACCTCCCCTGCCCGCTCGGCCGCCAAGCTGCGCGCCCGGCCGAGGAAGGTGATGCCAAACGCCTTGACGAAGCAGGCCGCGGCGAGCGCCGCCGAGAGGGCGAGGCCGGCGCCGACCGCGGGCACCAGGAACTTGAGGCTCCATTGCGGCACGTCGGGGCTGAGGAGGATCGCCTGGAAAGTCAGCCACTCGGAGACGAAGCCGTTGAGCGGCGGCAGCGCCGAGATCGCCGCCGAGCCGACCAGGAACGCGAACGCGGTGAGCGGCATGCGGTGGATCAGGCCGCCCAGCTGCTCCATGTCGCGCTCGCCGGTCGCGGTCAGCACGGCGCCGGCGCCGAAGAACAGCAGGCTCTTGAACAGCGAGTGGTTGAGGACGTGGAACAGCGCCGCGGTCAACGCCAGCGCGGCCGCGAAGCCCATCGCGTTGGCCTCGAAGGCGAGGGCGAGGCCAAGCCCGATGAAGATGATGCCGATGTTCTCGACCGTATGGTAGGCGAGCAGGCGCTTCAGGTCGTGCTGCATCAAGGCGTACAGCACACCGAGCACGGCGGTGCTGCCGCCGAGCGCCAGCACGACCAGGCTCCACCACCAGGCGGGCGGGCCCAAAAGGTCGAGCACGATGCGCACGAACGCGTAGACCGCGACCTTGGTCATGACCCCGCTCATCAGCGCCGAGACGTGGCTGGGCGCGGCGGGATGGGCGAGCGGCAGCCAGACGTGGAGCGGCACGAGGCCGGCCTTGGAGCCGGCGCCGAGCAGGACCAGGGCCAGCACCAGCGCCGCCAGCCCGGGCGACAGATAGGCGCCCCGGATGCCATCGAAGGCGTAGCCGCCACCCGGGCCCGCGAGCAGGCCGAAGGCGAGCAGCAGGGCGAGCGTACCGAAGCTCGCCATGACCAGGTAGACGTAGCCGGCGTGCGCGTTGCCCGGCTCCCGGTGGTGGGCCATGACCAGCGCCCAGGAGGTCAGCGACATGAACTCCCAGGCGAGCAGGAAGGTGAAGGCGTCGTCGGCCAGGACGACCAGGTTCATGCCCGCGAGGAACGCTGGGAAGAACGGCAGCACGCGCGTCGGCGCCTGCTCGTGGCGGCCGTAGCCCAGGCCATAGACCGCGGCCGCGGCGCCTCCGAGGTTGACCACGACCAGAAAAAACGCGGCCAGCGCGTCGAGCCGGAGATGGGCGCCGATCCAGGGCAGACCTAGCGGCAGGACCAGGGTCGTGACCGCGCTGCCGCCGGCGAGCAACCGCCCGAGCGCCGCGAGCAGGAGGATGGCAGTGAGTGTTGCGCTGGCGCCATAGACCAGGCAGGTGGTCTCTTGCCGCCACGCTATGGCGCCGACGCCGGTGGCGAGGAGCAGCGCGAGGCAGACCAGGATCAGCGCCAGCGGCATGCCGCGCCCCATGCCGCCGACCGGACCGGTCGCATCGTCATGCCTTCAGCCGCACACCTCGTCCGCCGCCCTGGCTGACCGCGCCCTCGCCGATCAGCTCGAGGCCGGCGGCCTCCAGGGCGCCGATCAGCGTCATCAGCGAATCGACGTTGCCGCGGATCACGCCCTCGCTCGCCTCCAGGCGCTGGATGGTCGGCACCGACAAGGCGGCGGCCTCGGCGAGCGCCAGCTGATCCATGCCGAGCAATGCCCGCGCTGCCCGGATCTGCCCGCCGGTGATCACGTCCGAGCCATCATCTCTGCGGTTCAGGAGATCCGTTGTGGGCGTCTAGCACGCAGCGATGATTGATTCAACCAGTGATTTCTCGACCGGACGTCGCACAATGCGCGGTGGCGGATCGAACGCGGCCGGCCGGCGTGGCACGACCAGCCGGGTCATGAAGACCGGGGACGGCTTCCTCCAGGACCATGACCGCCAGGTATTCACGGAGATCTGGGGGCCATGGCAGGCGCCGACGCCTGAGGTACCAATTCCGTTGCAGGTATCCGGCGCAACCGCGGAATGGATCACCGAGCGGCCGGCGATCTTCTGTACTGATACACTCTACGAATTCTCTGACTACAACACGGTCCTCTTTAGCGACTGCGTTGCGGTCACCACGCCTCCTTCGGGAGGACCGAGTGTCGAGAGAAGGCTTGAGGGATGTCAGCTTATCGACATGTTTGAGGCCAGATGGCCACAGCGAGGTCGTGTCCCTGGGCGTGGTGTAGGAGCTGGGCGGCCGGGGACCTCAGGGCGGGGTCGGGCCGCTCTGTTCATGCGGCCGCGGCGGGCAGCATGAGGGTGAGATCATCGCGCATCGGTGCGATCGTTTCCAGGGTCATGTAGCGGGCCCGCTGCACCGACCATTCATCGTTCTGCTCCAAGAGGATGGCGCCCACCAGGCGGGTGATCGCGGCCTCGTTGGGGAAGATGCCGACCACCTCGGTGCGTCGCTTGACCTCGCCGTTGAGACGCTCGAGCGGGTTGGTAACCGGCATGATGCTCGCGGTGCCGCCGCAGCCGGCGAGGATCGCTCGATCCTCGCGTATGGTGCGACCATCCGGGCTGCGGGGCGCTGGGAGCATGAAGCGTGGGCAGGCCGATCCGTTCGATGAGCTGTGAGCTCGCGTTAGTAGCTGGCCGCCCCTGCGACCCGCCCGGTTGCGCTGCGAGCGCGGATCCGTAGTTGTCGTGCAGCCCACCGCTCCCTTGGCCGAGAACCTGGAGGGAATCGGATGAGGCGCGTGATCGGTATGGATATCCATCGAACGTTCGCCGAGGTGGTGTTCTGGGAGGACGGGCGGTTGCGGTGGCACGGGCGGATCGACATGACCCGCTCGGGGCTTGAGGGCTTCGGCCGCAGCCTGACCAAGGACGATGAGGTCGTGCTCGAGGCGACCGGCAACGCCATGGCGGTGGTGCGCGTGCTCAGCCCCTATGTGGCCCGCGTCATCATGGCCAATCCGCTGCAGGTGAAGGCGATCGCGCACGCTCACGTCAAGACCGACAAGATCGATGCCGGTGTCCTGGCGTCGTTGCATGCGGCCGGCTTTCTGCCCGAGGTCTGGCTGCCCGATGGCGAGACCGAGCGCCGGCGGCGCCTGGTGGCGCGGCGCAACCAGGTCGTCCGTCACCGGACCCGAGTGAAGAACGAGACCCACGGGATTCTGGCGGCGCATCTGGTCCCGCCGTGCCCGCACGCCGAGCTGTTCAACGGGCCGGGGCGAGCCTGGCTCGCACGTCAGGTCCTCCCTGACGACGAGCGGGCGGCGATCGAGCGGCACCTGCGCGAGCTCGACCGCCTCGGCGAGGACCTCGCCGTGCTGGACCACGAGATCGCAGAGGCCACCGTCGACGACCTGGCCGTGCGGCGGTTGCTGACCATCGCCGGGATCAACCTCACGGTCGCGGCTGGCCTGGTCGCGGCGATCGGCGACATCCGCCGCTTTTCGAGCCCGCAGAAGCTGGTCAGCTACTTCGGCCTCAACCCACGGGTCCGGCAATCCGGGCTTGGCTTCGCCCAGCATGGCCGGATCAGCAAGATCGGCCGGTCGCACGCCCGGGCGATGCTGGTCGAGGCGGCCTGGGCGGCGGCCAAGGCGCCTGGCCCCTTGCACGCGTTCTTCGTGCGCATCCGAAGCCGCCGCGGTCATCAGATCGCCGCAGTCGCGACCGCACGCAAGATGGCGGTTCTGGTCTGGCACCTGCTCGCCAAGGAGGCCTACTATCTCTGGGCGCGTCCGGCGCTTGTCGCGCACAAGCTGCGGGCGCTCGAACTCCAGGCCGGCAGGCCCATGAAGAAGGGCAACCGACGCGGCCCCGCGTATGCCTACAACGTCAAGACGCTCAGGAACCAGGAGATGGCGATCGCCGAACAGGCCGAGCACGCCTATGAGCACTTCGTGGCGCGCTGGCGACCGAAGTCCGCGACGCGGCGTGCCGGAGCCCCACCGGTGCCTGGCTCATCCTGACCGGCCTCGCGGCGCGCCTCGCCAGACTCGTCGAAGGTCGCTCGCCGCGCCGCACCCAAAAGTCTGTGCCAGGCCATTCTCGATGACCCCGAGGTGAGGCAACAATTCCGCTTGTCGATCTCATCCGTCGAGTGGATCTTGGCGCGGTGCTCCTTGGGGAAGGTCATATAGGCGAGGACGTCCGCCTCGGCCTCGTCGAGGAGGGCGGCGAGCTTGGGCAGCTTGGTGCGCACCTGGTCCGCGACCTGGCGCCACTGCGCCCGGGCGGCGCCGGCGTCGTCCTGGGCGAAGGCGGTGGCGATGAACGCCGAGACGACACGCCGTCCGCTCCTGCCGGCATGGGCCAGCGCATTGCGCATGAAGTGCACCCGGCAGCGCTGCCAGCTGGCGCGGAACACGCGCGCGACCGCGGCCTTGATGCCTTCGTGCGCGTCCGAGATCACGAGCTTGACCCCGGCCAGGCCACGGCGCTTGAGCCCGGATCTTGGGCGGCTCTGGCGCCGAGGCGAGACGCTCCTCGAGCGCCGCCTTCTCCGCCTCGAGTTCGGCCATCCGGGCCTTCATCGAGGGCTATAAAGCCCGTCCTCGATCGCCCGTATCAGGCTCGCGATCTTGCGGCACACGACTTCCAACCGGCGCTCATCCTGGGCGCGCGTTTCGGTCTTCTCGGCGGCCAGCCGGTTGACCTCCTCCTGGTAGGCGCGGGCGAAGTCCCCGATCAGGTCCGGAGCCAGCAGCCGGTGCTTTAGGCCGTCGAGGACCGGGCGTTCAAACGTTCAAACTCGGCCCGCTTGATCCGCCGGTCGTTGCTGCAGGTGCCCTTGGAGCGATGGGTGGCGCAGCCATGACATCGACGATCGTGAAGCCGCCCCCGCAGACCCCGCACTCGAGCAGCCCGCTCAGCAGGAACTTGCGCTGGTGCACACGGTGGAGGGCGTTGCCATCAGCATCCCGCCTCATGACGACTCTGACCTCCGCCTGCCGTGCCTTGACCGCGCCCCAGAGCGCGTCGCTGACGATCCGCTGCTTGGGGACCGGCACGATCTCCCAGCGCTCCTTCGGATTGGGTCGGGCCACCCGCTTGCCCGTGCGCGGGTCTTCGACCTAGGAGCACCGGTCCCATTCCAGCCGCCCGGCATGGAGCGCGTTGTTCAGGATGCCGGTGCCCCGGTCCGCCCGCCCGCGGATCGTGGTGCCTTCGACGTTCAGCCGCCTGGCGATTGCCCGTGGACTCACTCCGGCTACGAACAGCTCGAAGATGCGCCGGACCACGGCGGCTTCGGCCAGTTTGATGCGCCGCTCGCCTGCGCCGTCCGCGGTCGCGGGCAGCACCTCGTACCGTGGGCCTTGCCGCCCGGGATCTTGCCCTTGAGCGCCCGGCCGAGCTGGCCGCGCTTGGTCTTCTCGGCGAGGTCCTTGAGCTGCATCTGGGCCATGGTGCCGAGCATGCCGACGTGCATGGGCGTCACCGGTCGATACCGTGTGCAGCCTGACGCCCAGGAAGCTCAGCCGGTCATGGAGCTCGGCGACGTCCGCGAGCTTGCGGCCGAGCCAGTCGAGGGTCTCCGCGACGACGATCTCGAAACGGCCCGCTTCGGCGTCGACCAGAATCTGCTGGAACTCCTGCCGGGACCGGCCGGGCACCGCTTCGCCCCGCCTGGTACAGGCTCAGGATGCCCGCGAGTGCGCCCTTGACCATGGGACCTGCGCGGGCGGTCCAGGGTCGGTGAGCCGGTCATTTGATCCGCCAGCTTTTTGCACCCAACCTCAGGGTGGACTGGGCGATGCCTGCTGGCGGGCGCCGCGGCGGTCGTCCGATCCGGCAAGGTTTGCGATGATCTCGGCGACGCTCAGCCCGCGCTCGCCCACACCCAGCTGTTCGGAGAGGTTCTCCGCCCGGATCATGTCCCGCACCTTGCCGCGCAGCTCAGCAAGCTGGAAGACGATGCCGCGCGCCGCGAAATAGGTCGCCAACTCCGCGACAAGGTGCACCCCGGCCAAGTCGATGCCGGGCGAGCCGGACAGATCGAGGACGACGAGCGAGACCGGCCGGTCCTGCTCCTCGACGCGGCGCATCAGCTCACTGCGGACATGCTCAGCGTTGAAATAGAGCAGGGTGCCCTCGACCCGTGCGACGAGGGCGCCGGGCGGGCGTTCGTTGCGCGGATTGCGCGCGATGTCGCTGAAGACGTCAGTGCCGGGCACGCGGCCGAGCTCGGCGGTGTGGGGCCGGGCAGCGCGCTTCACCACCAGGACGATGGCGGCGACCGCCGCCAGCAGCACGCCGTTCAGGACGCCGAACAGGAGCACGCCCGCCGCGGCAACCAGCGCAACGTAGAACTCGAGCCTGCTGACGCGATAGAGGTGCCCGAGCGCGCCGATGTCGACCAGGCCCTTGATCGCCATCAGCACGACGGCAGCCAGGACCGGCTGGGGCAGGTTGCGGAAGAAGCCGGTGAAGAACAGCAGGACCGCAGTCATCACCAGCGCCGCCACGAGCAAAGAGGCCGGTGATTGGGCGCCACCCTTCTCGTTTACTGCCGACTGGGACATGCCGCCGCCGACTGGAAAGCCCTGACCGAGGCCGGCGGCGAAATTGGCGGCGCCGAGTGCCAGCATCTCTCGATCGGCATCCGTCGCGTAGCCGTGCTTCAGCGCGAAGCTGCGCACCACCGAGATGCTCTCGACGTAGGCCAGAAGGAAGCACGCGATCGCCAGCGGCAGGACGGCACGGATGTCCTCCGGCACCAGGCGCGCGATCTCGATGACGGCAAGGCCGCCGCCGATCTCGCCCACCGTCTTGACCCCCGTCTCGGGCAGGCTGGTGAGATCCATCAGAAGGATCGACAGCAGGACGACGACGAGCGCGATCGGCCGGTTCGGGAGGAAGCGCTCGCCCAGCGCCAGCAGCAGCAGGCAGCATGCGCCGATGGCGAGCGACGGCAGGTGGGCGGCCGGCAGGTCGACGGCGAGGTGGATGATCCGGCTGAAGAAATCGCCGCCCACGGCGGCCAGACCGAACAGCTTCGGCAGCTGGGTCGATGCGATCACGAGCGCGGCGCCGATCTTGAAGCCGCTCAGGAGTGTGTCGGAGATGAAGCTCGCGAGCTGGCCCAGGCGTGCGAGCCAGCCGCCGACACCGATGACGCCCACGAGCAGGGCCGTCAGCGCCGCGAGCGCGGAGTAGCGGCCAGGATCGCCCGCGGCGAGCGCGCCGAGCCCGCTGGCAATGACTATGGCGATCGCCGAGGTCGGGCCGATGGCGAGGTGGCGCGAGCTGCAGAACAGGGTATAGGCGACGCCGCCCAGCACGTAGCCGTAGAGGCCGGCCTCCGGGGGCAGGCCTGCGAGCGAGGCATAGGCGAGCGCGACCGGTACGGCGTAGGCGGCCAGCGTCAAGCCTGCGATGAGGTCGGCGCGCAGCCAAGCGCGCCGGTAGTCGCGTACCCAACCGGCAACGGGAGGCAAGCCCCGTGATGCCCGAGGGGCGGTCATCGACCGGGTCGCCGACGAAGCGGGTTGGCCGCACCCATTGCCCTTGCGTCCTCTCGGTTCCAGGCGCCGCGCCGCAATCCCGCTCGCCGGAGGCGCATTTTCGCAAGCGATCACTGGGAGCGCTATAGACAACTTGAAATTCGCGCGCCCACCCGCTTTGAGGGTCAGCTGCAGCAGCCGAGCCAGGAGGTGAGAATCCCAAAAAAGCTTGATGCCGTGATCGAAGGATGCGAACTTCCGGTCGGCCCCTGCACGTCAGCCTCTTTCGATGCTCCTGGCTTGGCTCCTGTCCTTAAGCGTCATCGGCGCAACAGTCGTCATCCATAGCGCTGGACTTGCAGCGCTGCTACGCCGGCTGAACGCAGAGGCGATCGAATCTGGAGGCTTGCGCTACTCGTCGTCGACCATCATGGCCGCTACGGTCGTCGCTGTCGCGGCATTGCATGGCGGCGAGGCTGCGGTGTGGGCCGTGGTCTATCGCCTGATCGGGGTGGTCCCCGATTTCGAGACAGCCTTCTACTTTTCGTTCGTAGCCTTCACAACACTCGGTGTCGGCGACATCATACTGGAACCGCCCTGGCGGCTTCTGGGCGCCATGGAGGCGGTTGACGGCATGCTGCTCTTCGGCTGGAGCACCGCTTTTCTGTTCGCGGTCGTTCAGCGTGTCTCGCAACTCCAGCCACGAGAATGACCGGTCACTGCGTGGCGCGCAGCGCAAGGCAGAACGCTGATTTCGGGCGTTTGCTATCGCCTGTCATCCGTCGAGCTGCCGCTCTCGAGCGCGTGCCCGACGCGCAGCCGCAACTCTATGGCGATCGGCGACCGCAGCTACTTCTCCTTGCGATAAATGACCCACGCACCTTCCTCGCCGGTGAACAGGCCAGGGAAGGTGGGGTTCTCGCGAGCGTCGGGAAACGCCATGGGCTCGATCCCGCTGCACGCTGCCATGAGCAGGCACGCAACGATGACCGCGAGCGTTCGCGACCGGGTAGCCGTCGGCAAAGCGCGCGTCATCAGAACTTGACCCGCGTGCCGACGGTGCCGACCCAGATACTTTGCGTGCTCGGGTCGCTGCTGAGGTCATAGAGGCGGACCTGGGTGTACAGCTGAGTGCCGAAGTTGGTGAGGTTCTGCACCGCCGCGCCCCCCACCGAGAAGCCGTGATCGCTCGGTGACGGGTTGTTGTTCGAGAGGGTGTAGTCGATGCCGAAGTTGGTCGATCCGATATCGAAGAAGTTGGCGATCCAGCCGCCCTTGACGTAGAGATTGCTCGGATTTCCGCCGTCATCGGCCTGATCGAAACCGCTGGATACGGTAAGATTGAGGCCGCTCGCCTCGTGCAGCACCGAGGCCGAGCCATCAAGGCGAAAGTTTTGATTGCTGACATTGCGATCCGCCATCCCGCCCGCGGCGGCCATCTTGAAGCCGTAGCCCTCTCCCGCCCAGGTGACCGCGCCGTCGTAGCGCTGGTTGCTGATCGCCGAGCCGGCGAGCCCGAAGCCGTAGAACCTGGGGGTGTCGTAGCGCACCCGGTTTTGCCGTGACAGGCCGTCGAAATCGCTGAACGCATCGCTGATCGTGGTGTCGGTCAGGTCGCCGTCATTGTCGCGGAATTCGAGGCCGCCGGCGATGTCGGCGATGCTGGCGTACTGAATGACGTCGAGGCCCGAGAGGTCGACTTCGGCGGTGTTGTTGGACGCCGAGTTGCCCTTGCCGAGCGAGAGCTTGCCGAAACGCTTGCTGTCGACCCACGCCTCGACGTAGCGCTCGTCGAAGAAGTTGCCGGTGTCCTCCTGGTCCTGGCTGACCTGGGACGAATCGTTGGGCGCGATCGCCACCTCGATCTTGGTACCGAGAGTCAGGTCGTCGGTCACCTCGCCGGTCCCGACGAAGCGCACGCGAGAGTTGCTGGCATCGTTGTCGACGTTGTAATATTTGGTGCTTTCGCCGTCATTGGCGATGTTGATCGCCCGGTTGATCTGGCCTGAGATCGCGAGCGTGACCTTGTCGTTGGCGGACGTGATCACCGGTTTGCCGGCGGCCGGCGGAGCGGCGGCAACCGGAGCGGCGGCCGGGGGCGGCGGCACCTCCCTGGTCTCGCGCACCTCGCCCTTGAGTTCGTTCAGCTGCCGCTGCAGCTCGTCGATCTGACGCTGCATGGCCTCGATGCGCGGGTCGTCCTGGCCGCGCGCCGGTTCACTCACCACCACGCCGGCCCCGAGCATGAGCGCAGCGAGCGCGACCGGGGCGAGCGCCGGCCGATCGGACGGGGTCGTCCGCGCGCAGCATTGGATCTTGCCACCCCTCGAGCTGCGCCGCAACGTCCAGGCGGGCCGCCACGAGTTGCCACCGACGAGTGAGGGCGCAGATGGTCGCCGATCGGTCATGGCACGGTTCTCCCAGCTTGGCCGGCTCTTCGCCAACGCGACGGAGCCTCAGTTGGAATCTTCCCGGTTAAAGTCGTAGACGAACGGGCCCGTGCCCTGCAGCCAGGCGTCAAAGCGCGGCTCAATCGCGGCCCGCCGCTCCGCCCACCAGGCGTAGTCGATGATCAGCGCGCTTGCGCGCCGGCCTTCGGCGGTTGGCAGATTCGGCCTGACATCGCTGCGGACCAAGTCGGTCGCCGACCGACGCGCCGGGCCGTAGGCGAGGTAGCTGGCCTGCTCGGCCAGGCGCTCCGGGGTGGTGGCGAAGGCGATGAAATCCAGCGCCTCGGCGCGGTTCACGGCACCCTTCGGAATCACCCAGACGTCCATGTTCCAGACCGCATGGTCCCAGATGATTCCGAGCGGCGTGCCGCGCTCCTGGACCTCGTCGAAGATCCGGCCGTTCCAGGCCGACGACATCGCCACCTGACCGCTCGCCAGCAGAGCTGGCGGCTCGTCGCCCCGGCGCCACCAGACCACCTGGTCGCGGATCCGGTCGAGTACCTTGAAGGCGCGATCGAGGCCTTCCTCGGTGGACAAGACCTCATACACCTTGTCCGGTGCCACCCCGTCAGCGATCAGTGCCCATTCCAGGTTGACCTGAGGCCGTGCCTGGAGGCCGCGGCGGCCGGGAAAGCGGTCGAGGTCGAACAGGGCGGCCAGCGTCGTCGGCGGCGCGGCATAGCGCCGGCTGTCGTAGGCGATCACGGTGGCGAAAATGTCGAAACCGATCGCACAGCGCTGCAGGGCGACCTGATAGAAGTCGTCCCGGGCCGGCGTGCCGTTCGGCGCCGGCGTCAGAATGCTGGGATCGATGGGCTCGAGCAGACCTTCCTCGCAGGCCTCGATCGCCTCCGGCAGCTCCATGCTGACCAGGTCCCACTTGACGTTGGCCGAGCGAACCTGGGCGCGGATCGCGTCGAGCCCGCCTCTGTAGTCTTCGACATCGACCCAGCGCTGCTTCAGCGCGCGATAGGGCTGGACGTAAGCCAGCATCTGGCTTTTGGTGAGGGCGCCGCCCATGGACGCGATCGTGAGCGGCGGCTTGCCGACCTGCCCGAGCGCCGCCGGCCCGGCCGTCGCGACGCCGACGACCACGGCCACCAGAACCCTGGAGAAAGTGAGTCGAGCAGCCATTGGTGCCTCCATTCCAGCATGTCTCATAAACAGGGGAGGAGGTTGGCGAGCTTCAGCCGGACCGCATCATTCATGATCTGGCTCGAAAAGATTGCCGATCCGCTCGCCGCTCATCTGCGCGAGGTCCTCGAGCTCCGGAACCGCCTGGATCAGCGAGGCCACGGTGACGGTCCCGGCCTTGTAGCCGCGCTCCTCGGCGCTCGGTCGGGCGCTCGTCCTTCGGCTTCGATCCACTTGAGACCTCCCTCGTGACGGGATCAGGCGACCAGGGCCACGATGACGGCGCCCCAGGTGGTCAAGAGGATGTGCCCGATCGCGACGGTGCCGGTGTAGCCGAGCACGGCGACGGGGCTGCCGGAGCGCTCCTGCAGCGCGGCCAGGCCCGCGGTCATCGTCTGCGCGCCGGCGAGGCCGCCCAGGATCAGGAGCGGGTTCATCTTGAGCACGTAGCGGGCGAAGTAGAGGCCGACGACCTGCGGGGTCAGGGTCACGAAGATGCCGCCGATCAGGAGGCCGAGCCCCGCCTCGCGGACCGCCTCGACGAAGATCGGGCCCGCGTGCAGCCCGGTCATCGCGACGAACGCGGCGAGGCCGAGCGAGGTCATCAGCGAGACGGCGCCGTCGGGAATGCGGCCGAACAGCGGGTGAGTCGAGCGGAGATGGCCGACCAGCAGGCCCGCGAGCAGCACGCCGACGCTGGTGCTGAGCGAGATCTTAAGGTTTCCGATCGGAAAGGCGACTACCACGCCGATCAGGCCGCCCAGGAAGATGGCGAAGCCGAGGGTCAGGAAGTCGGTGGCCTCGGTCGGACGCACGAGCGTACCGATCAGCGGCGCGGCCCGCTCGACGACGGCCTCGGGGCCCACGACCCGCAGGACATCGCCGCGCTGAAGCTCGGTTCCCGGAGCGATCGGGACCACCTCGCCGCCGCGCGTGATCTGGCGTAGGAACAGGCTGCGCGCAACATCGCTGTGTGCGACCTCGCCGAGCGTCTTGCCGGCCAGCTCCTTACTGGTGAGGAACAGGTCGAACGATGCGACCGGCACATCCAGGAGCTCATGGTCCTCGACCTCGGTACCGGTCGCGCCGAGGGCCTCGACCAGGACCTCGCGGCGACCGGCGAGCGCCACCACGTCGCCCGCCTGCAGGACCTCCGACGGCTGCGCCTCCAGGATCTCGTCGCCACGCCGGATCCGCTGGATGAAGAGCCTTGCGTCCGGGACCCGCGCCTCGGCCTCCGCGACGGTCTGGCCGACTGCCGGCCCGCCCGCCGGGATCCGATAGGCGCGCAGGTCGAACGGCCGCCAGGCCGAGAAGATGCCGGCCTTCTTGCGCTCGATGCCAAGCTCGGCCTCGAGCTTCCTCGCCTCCTCCTCGGGATCGATCCCCAGCAGCTTGGGGCCGAGGGCGCTGCAGAACCAGATCACGCCGAACGCGCCGAACACGTAGCAGAGCGCGTCCGCCACCGCGATATGGCCGACCAGCTGGCTCCTTTCCTCTGCCGGCAGCGGCAGCGAGTTGATCGCCTCGGTGGCCGTGCCCATGGCCGGCGACTCGGTAAGCGCACCGGAGGTAAGCCCGGCGGCGAAGCCGGGGTCGAGGTCGAGGGTGCTCGCGACCGCCCACGCGGCCAGCAATCCTGTGATCGTGACGCAGAGGGCGAGCCCGATAGGCCGCAGACCGTCGGCTTTGAGTGTGCGCAGAAACTGCGGCCCGACCGAGTAGCCGATGCCGAACAGGAACAACAAAAACAGGACCGATTTCGCGACCGACGACACCGGAACCTCGCCGAGCTGGCCGAGCAGGATTCCCGCGAACAGCGAACCCGTGACCGGCCCGAGGCCGAAGCCCTTCACCTTGACGCCGCCGATCAAATAGCCGAGCCCGATGGCCAGATAGAGCGTCAACTCCGGATAGCGCTCGAGAAACCCACCCAGCCATTCCATGACGGCCTCGCCAGTCTGCGGTCGTCCGGCCCTGTCGAGCCGGCTTTATTTTTCTTTCTTGGCCGCCTGCAGGGCGCGCTGGGCCTGCACATAGCCTCTGGCGACGGCGCGTACCGCGCGCCCGATGTCGTCGTAGACGTCGTCGTTCAGATTGGCGAACGACACCCGGGCGCTCCAATTGGGCGCGTCGAAGCCGCCGCCATTGAGGAGCACGATGCCGTGATCCTCGGCCAGGCGGTAGACGATGTCGAGCGGATGCACGTTCTTCTTGATGTAGTCAACGACATCCTCGCCGCCATACTTTTTGATCCAGTACTCGAAGTCGATGAGGCCATAGTAGCGCGCGTGCAGCGGGTTGGGCTGCACCTCGATGCCCAGACCCTCGACGCAGGCCTCGGCCCGCTTGTGGACGATCGCCATGCAGGACTGCTGGTAGCTCTTCTGCGTATCCATCAGCTCGAACAACGAGAACAGCGACATCATCACCTGTTGTGGCAGCGACAGGCCGGCGGTGTGATTGAGCGCGACGTCGCGGCTGTCGGCCACGATCCGATCGATGAACTTCATCTTGCGCGGCTTGAGCGTCAGCGAGCCGTAACGGCGGTCGAGCGCCGCCTTCTCGTTGTCCGGCAGCTTGGCGATCAGCTCGTCGATGATGTTGTCCTGATGCACGGCAATGACGCCCAGCCGCCACCCCGTACAGCCGAAATACTTCGAGTAAGAATAGACCCCGATCGTATTGTACGGCAGATCCGCCAGCACCGAGCGGAAGTCCTTGACGAAGGTGCCGTAGACGTCGTCGGTCAGGAGGATCAGGTCAGGTCGCTTCTTCTTGACCAGCTTGATCAGCCCGGCGATTCCCTCTTCGGACAGCGCCACCGAGCTCGGGTTGCCGGGGTTGACCAGGAAGAACGCCTTGACCTTTGGGTCCTCGAGCTTCTTGAGCTCCCCGGGCGCGAACTGCCATCGGGTCTCCTGCGAGCCGTGCAGGTGGACCGTCTTCAGCGCGTAGTCCTCGAGCTCCGGGATCTCGAGATAGGGCGTGAAGATCGGCGAGCCGAGCGCGATCGTGTCGCCCTTCCTGAGGATCCGGTTCGCCAGCAGCGACTTGAAGATGTAGCACATCGCAGCCGTGCCGCCTTCGACCGCGTAGAGGTCGAACTTGCCGGCCGGCGGCCGATCCGCGCACAACGCCCACATCAGGTAGCGGTGCGCGATCTGCTCGCCGTGCACCAGCATGCGGTCGGGCACGGGGTAGTTGTCGCCGATGATCGAATCGACCAGCTCATGGACGAACGCATCCGCCTCGAACTTGAAGGTCTTGAGAGCGAACGGCACCATCTTCTGCAGGAACCCGGCGCCCGCCAGGTCGGCGTGCTTGTCGAGCCAGGTCTCGAGGCGGCCGGCGATGCCGTCGCGGGCCGGCATCCCGCCGAGGTCCGGCAGGTCCATGACCCGCTTGCACTCGGTGATCGCGAACTGGCCGAGGCAGAAGAAGCCTTCGCGCGGCGTCGTCGCCACCCAGTTGGGATTGCCGCGCCCGGCGTTGAGGAGCGTGAACGCCGATTTCTTCGAGCTCGCGGTCGCGAGCTTGATCAGCTCGTCCTTGATCTCGAACGGGCTCATGCCCTCGTAGTCGCGGAACTTGATGGCTTCCATGGCGGTGCCTTCCTTGCGAGCCTGGCTCAGGCGATCAGGAGCACGATCACGAGACCCCAGAGCGTAAGCAGCGTGTTGCTGACGGCGTAGGGGACCGTGTAGCCGAGCATCGGGACGCTGCTCTTGGCGACGTCGGCGACCATCGCGACCGAGGCCGTGCTGGTGCGCGCGCCGCCGCAACAGCCGAGGTTGATCGCCGGATCGAACCGGAACACGTACTTGCCGATGAAGGGTGCCAGCAGCATCGGCACCGCGGTCGCGAATAGGCCCCAGAAGAACAGGCCGAAGCCCGCCTCCTTGAGGCCGGTGACGAAGGTCGGCCCGGACGAGATCCCGACCACCGCGATGAAGATGTTGAGGCCGACCGAGTTCATGAACCAGAGGACCGGCGCGGGCACCCGCCCGAAGGTCGGACGGACCGAACGCAGCCAGCCGAAGATGAGGCCGGCGATCAGCGCGCCGCCCGAGGTCGAGAGCGTAATCGGGATGCCCGCGATCGGGAACACCAAGGAGCCGAACAGGCCGCCGAGCACGATGCCCAGGCCCACGTAGATCATGTCGGTCGCACTGGTCGGGCGGTCGGCGTAGCCGATCGCTTTGACGACGATGTCGAGATGGACCCGGGTGCCCACCAGCCTCAGGATGTCGCCCCGATAGATCTGGGTCTGGGGCAAAACCGGGATGTCGACCGACATGGCACCCCGCGTGATCTTGGTCAAATAGACGCCGCGCGCGAACTCGTCCTTGGCGAGGTCGATCAGCTTCCTGCGGTCGACGGCCTTGCTCGTGACCACGACGTCGACCGCCTCGGCCGGGACATCGAGAAGCTCGCGGTCATCGACCTCGGTCGCGGTCTGCAGCAGGTTGACCAGCACGTCGCGGCGGCCGGATACGGCGATCACATCGCCCGCCTGCAGGACCGTGTCCGGCCCGAACTCGATGATCCGACCGTCGCGGCGAAGACCTTCGATGAAAACGCGCGCGTCCACGATCCTCGCCTCGGCCTCGCCGACCCTCAGGCCGACGGCCCTGCCGTTCTCGACGATCCGATAGGCGCGCAGCTCGAACTGGCGCCAGGCCGACTGCATCCCGCCGGCCGGCGTGCCCTTGGACATCTCGGCCTCGTAGCGCTTGCACTCGGCGGGGAGATCGATCCCGAGCAGCTTCGGGCCGAGGAAAGCCAGGATCCAGCCCGTACCGATCGTTCCGAACAGATAGGTGATGGCGTAGGCGACCGGGATGTGGTCGATCTCGGCCTTGGCCTGCTCGGGCGTCAGACCCAGCCGGTTGATTGCATCGGTCGCGAGCCCGATCGAGGCCGAGATGGTCTGCGCGCCGGCGTTCAGGCCGGCGGCGAACCCGGGCCCATAGCCCGCGACGATCGCGGCGATGTAGACGCAGGCGAGGCACAAAACCGAGATCACGGCCGCGAAGATGGCCTGTGGGGCGCCGTCGCTGGCCACGCCGCGCACGAACTGCGGCCCGACGCCGTAACCGACCGCGAACAGGAAGATGATGAAGAAGATCGACTTGACCTGCGGCGAGATCGTGATTGCCAGCTGCCCGATCAGCACGCCTGCGATCAGCGTGCCGGTCACGGCACCAAGGCTGAAGCTGCCGAACTTCATGCCGCCGACCCAGTAGCCGATCGCGAGCGTCAGGAAGATCGCCAGCTCCGGGTGATCCCGGAGCGTCGACACCAGCCAATCGATCATCGCTCTGCCTCTCCTTCGGGCGTGGACCGAGGCCCGGCTTTGCCTGCCCTGTTGCCGCTAGATTTTCTTCGACTTGCTCTTGCCCTGCGAGTTCGAGCCCGACGGCTTCAGGAGCTTGAGCCCGAGCGCCGCGTTGTAGCCGTGGATCTCCTTGACATCGAGCTTGCGCATGAACTCGATCGTATCGGCGGTGATCACCTGGCCCGGCACCATGATCGGAAAGCCGGGCGGGTAGGGGATGACGAAGTTGGCCGAGACCAGCTCGGGCCCTTTCGCGAGCCGCTCGTCGATCTCCTCGCTCGCGAGCTTGACGTGCTCGCAGCCGGCCTGGTCATAGGCGGCGTAGAACGCCGCGCGCATGTCGCCCTCGGTCGTAGCGCTGTCGCGCCGCTCGCGAAAGCCGTCCTGAAAGCGGCTGAAGTTCGGCAGCTCGGGCACGTCCTCCATCAGGTACTTGACCCGGGCCGCCAACGCTGCCCTGGCCTCGGCGCCGCCCTGGGCCAGCCCCTGCTCGATCGCGCGCGCGATGTCGACCAGGACCTTGATCAGATGGGCGACGTCGCTCCGGGTATTGTTGATGTTGGTCTGCAGGAGAATGCTGTTGCGCGAGGTCTTGTTCAGCTGGATGTCGTATTTGGCGGCCAGCAGGTTCTTGAACGCGGTGCCGTCGTAGCCGGCCGTGCCGCACACCAGCGTCAGACGGGTCGGGTCGAGCGCGAACTCGTCGTTGCGCAGTGCCTCGAGCGCCGTGGCCCAGTTCGCGCCCGGCTCCAGGTAGTCGACGAAGCCCGAGCCTCGGAACTCGGCCGGGACCATGTCGGCGGCCGTCAGGACCTTGAAATACTTCGAGATCAGCGGATGGCTGTTGACTTCCCTGCGGATCTGGAGGGCGAGCGTGATCGCGTTCTGCACGAGGTCGTAGCCCTCGAGCTCCATCTGCCGCCTTGCGACGTCGAGCGAGGCGATGATCTGCAGATTGGGCGAGGTCGACGCATGCGTGAAGACCGCCTCGTGAAATGCCTCCTCGACCTCGTGAAAATCCTGGTCCGCGACCATGACCCACGAGCCCTGCCGGAGCGCCGACATCGACTTGTGCGTCGAGCAGGTCTCGTAGACCCGCAGCCGCACCTGATCCGGATCGGCCAGCAGCTGGGTATCGAGCAGCCGCGCGTCGGCCGGATCGAGGTCGGCGCCCAATTTCTGGCGCTGGGCCGCGAATCGCTCGCGATGGGCCGGGTCGGCGAACTGCTCGCGCAGTGTTGCGACCGCGCCCATCGCGGTCCGCCGGCGAAAGAACGGCGAGAAGCGGGCGAAGCCGAACCAGGCCTCGTCCCAGAGGAAGATCAGGTCCGGCTTGATCGCCAGGCACTCCTCCATCACCTGCCTGGTGTTGTAGACGTGGCCGTCGAACGTGCAGTTGGTCAGGTCCAGCATGCGCGCGCGCTCGAGCTTGCCCTCGGCCTTGAGCTCGAGCAACGCCTTCTTGATCGTCCGCAGCGGCACCGCGCCGTACATCGAGTAGGCGGTCATCGGGTACGCTTCGAGGTAGAGCGGCTGCGCGCCCGCAAGCACCATCCCGTAGTGATGCGACTTGTGGCAGTTGCGGTCGACCAGCGCGATGTCGCCCGGCCGCAGCAGCGCCTGCACGACCATCTTGTTCGAGGTCGAGGTGCCGTTGGTCACGAAGAAGGTGCGATCGGCGCCGAATGCGCGCGCGGCCTTGTCCTGCGCCTCCTTGATCGTCCCGGTCGGCTCGAGCAGGCTGTCGAGCCCGCCCGTGGTCGCCGAGGATTCGGCAAGGAACAGCGTCGGGCCGTAAAAATGGCCCATGTCGCGGATCCAGTTCGATTTGAAGATCGACTTGCCGCGCGCGACGGGCAGCGCGTGGAACGTGCCTACCGGGCGCTGCGCATAGCGCTTCAGGTTGTCGAAGTAGGGCGTATCGAAACGGTCCGCGACGCCGGCGAGAATGCTCAGATGGATCTCGAGCGGCTCCTCGACCTCGTAGAAGATCCGGCGGATTGCCGCGGCCGCCGGATCGCCGGCGACCTTCTCGACCTGGCGGTCGCTGAGCAGGTAGACGTCGAGCTCCGGGCGGATCCGCTTGATCAGCCGGGCGAGCTCGACCCCGAACCCGCGCGGCGCGAGCTCGGCCGGGTCGACGTCGAGGTGCGAGACGAGGAAGCCGTGCAGCAGCGGCGCGTCGTGATGCGAGGGGAACGTGAAGCCGTCGTAGAGGACCACCGCTTCGAGATTGCCGTTGAGGACGACGCCGAGCATCGCATCCTCGAAGCTGCCCGCGACCACCACCTCGTAGACGAACTGGTCCTGGCTGCGGCGCAGCCGGCGCAGCTCCTGAACGATGCCGGGCCAGCGCGCGGCCGGCGCCGGCGTCACAATCAGAACCTCGAAATAGGGCTTGTAGAGGTCCGGATCGCCGAGCGCCGGCGGCAGACGGTCGGCCACGTCCGCCGACTCCTCGGCGACCTCCCATTCGCCCGCTTCGTGCCGGTAGCTGCGCGACAGCAGGGCGCCGCTGATCCGTCGCGCCAGCCGGGCGACGCCGGTCGCGTCATTCGCGCTCAACCGATCGTCGAGGGCGCTCAGCAGGCGGGCGCCGGGGTAGGCCTGGAAGGCCTCCAGTGGGCGCAGGTCGCCCAGGCGACGTGCGACCTCGTCTTTCAGACCTCGGGCATCGGCGCCGGTCGCCTTCGCTGCCCATCCCTCGGCTGCGATGCCGAACTCGCGCCAGCGATCGAGCCGGGCCTGCGCGGCCGACAGGAAATGGTCAATCGGGATCCGCTCGGACTTGTCGCTCATGGTCCTCCCCTCGGCCGATCTTTGCGGCCAGCCGCCATGGGCGGCGTCCACGCCAAGCCTGCCAGCATCACAGGACTAGCTCTGCGCCACTGCCAGCGCGGCCCGGGCCGCCATGCCGTCGGCCGGGAACGCGTCGCGCGGCACTTCGAGATTGAACCAGTCGCCGGGGGTCATGCGTAGGCTGTCTGACATCTTGCCGTCCCTTCCTCTGTGCTCCACATCCGTCTCTGCGGCGACGCCGGGCGCCCGGAACGTTTCGATGCGAATTTTTACCGCTTTTTGCGTCAATTCCGGACAGCGTCAACGTTCGACAGCGTCGCAGTCTCTGGCCATTGCCCCCTCGGCTGCCCAATCGTGGAGAGCAGCGGATCGCGCATGCTTGCGGCCGCCCGGCCCTTGGTGGTTTTCCGGGCTTGTGCGCCGCACCCTGCTCGCGGCAGGAGCGCCGGGCGGGAAGTACGTTACCGTAGGTTACGTGCTTGCTCCACCGCCCCCGACCGATCAATCTGGGTCCCCTTACGAGTTGCCCGAACTGGCTTGCTCGAAGGCAGCCGCCCCTGCCGCCGGCGGGCGTCATGCGAGCGGCGCGGGCAGGAGAGCCGGACGATGGCGGTCGTCGAAGAACCGGGGCACGGCCGGCCGATCGGCGAAGACCGCCGGACCGAGCAGACGATCGGCCTCGTGATCCTTGGCATCCTGGTGGTTGGCTGCGTTCTGGTCCTGCGGCCGTTCTTCACGGCCATCTGCTTCGCGCTGATCCTCGTGGTCGCGACCTACCCGCTGTTCCAGCGTCTCGAGGGCGCGCTCGGCGGTCGCACCACCCTGGCGGCACTCGTCATGATGCTGCTCGGCAGCCTGATCCTCGTGCTGCCGCCGCTCCTGGTCGTGCCCGACGCCCGGGCGCAGGTCGCGCATGCGATCGAGGCGGGCCGCCAGCTGCTCGACGACGGCGTGCCGGCGCCGCCCCCATGGCTGAGGAGCGTCTGGTTGTTCGGCTCCGATCTGGCCGACCGCTGGCAGGCGGTTGCTGCCGGCGGCAGCGAAGCGTCCGCCCGCCTCCACCAGATCCTGGTCTGGTTCAGGCAATGGCTGATCGCCGCCGGCCTGAGCCTGGGCGCCGCCGTGGCCCAGCTCGCGCTCGCGCTCGTGATCTCATTCTTCCTCTATCGCGACGGGCTCGCGGTCGGGCGCGGACTGACCTCGGCCGCGCGGCGGATCGCGGGCGACCACGGGCCGCGCCTGCTGCTGGTCGGCTATGCGACCCTTCGCGGCGTCGTCTTCGGCGTGCTCGGCACGTCGTTGCTGCAGGCTCTTCTGCTGATGCTCGGCTTCTGGCTCGCCGGTGTGCCGGCACCGGTCCTGCTGGGCCTCGTGAGCCTCGTGCTGGCGTTCATCCCGCTCGGGCCCTTCCTGATATGGGGGCCGGCGGCTGCCTGGCTGGCGCACGGCGGCGAGAGCGGCTGGGCGATTTTCCTGGCCGTCTGGAGTGTGCTCGCGAGCATCGTCACCGACAATGTCGTGCGCCCCTGGCTGATCAGCCGCGGCATCGAGATCCCGCTGATCCTGATCATCCTGGGTGTGCTGGGTGGTATGGCGACGCTCGGCTTCCTCGGACTCTTCCTCGGGCCCGCCCTGCTCGCCCTCGGCTACGAGATGATCCGCGAGTGGAACGCCGAGCCGGAGCGTGACCCGATCGAGCGGTGACAAGTGGATGAATGAGGAGTGACATGGTTCTCGACTATATCGCGCTTGGCGTCTTGTTCTTCGTCGGGATCACGCTGTTCTACATGGTCATCGTGATCCACGACATTCCCTACGAGATCGCCAAGCACCGCGACCATCCGCATCAGGATGCGCTGCACGCGGCCGGCTGGGTCAGCCTCTTCACGCTGCACGCGCTCTGGCCGTTCCTATGGATCTGGGCGATGGCCTATCGGCCGGATCGCGGCTGGGGCTTCGGAGGCCGCCCTCCGGCCGAAGACCGCGAGCGGCTTAATGCCGCGATCGCAGACCTGGAGGCGCGGGTGGCCCTGCTCGAGCGGGACCGGCGCGAGGGAGCCCTCTGATGGAACTCCTGATGCTCCTCACTTACGCTGCGATCTGCTGCGCGATCTTCAAGATCTTCAGGCTGCCGCTGAACAAATGGACCGTGCCGACCGCGGTGCTCGGCGGCATCATCCTGATTGGCCTGATCCTCTTGGTCATGAACTACAATCATCCCTACACACGGCAGGCGCGACTGTATTTCTACACGACGCCGATCGTGCCGGTGGTGCGCGGCGAGGTGATCGAGGTGCCGGTGACGCCGAACGTGCCGCTCAAGAAGGGCGAGGTCCTGTTCCGCATCGATCCGCGCCACTACCAGTACGTGGTCGACCAGAAGCGGGCAGCACTCGCCGAGGCCGAGCAGAACGTGCTTCAGCTCAAGTCAGCGCTGGACGTGGCGCTCGCCAACGCCAACGAGGCCACAGCCTCGCGCGATCGCGCCAAGCAGTCCTTCGACCGTTACGAGACGGGCAACGCGAATGCCCGCAAAGGCGGCCGCGCGCTGCCCTTCCCGGAAATCCAGGTCGAGAACCAACGCGGCATCTACCTCGCGGGCGAAGCCGCCCTGGTCAGCGCGCAGGCCAGTGTCGAGCAGGCACGCCTTGCATAGCAGTCGCAGATCGACGGCATCAATACCACGGTCGCGCGCCTGCAGGCCGAGCTCAGCGACGCCGAGTACGATCTCGAGGAGACCGTCGTGACGGCGCCGACGGATGGCTACGTGACGCAGCTTTTCCTGCGGCCCGGCATGATCGCGGTGCCGCTGCCGCTGCGTCCGGTCATGGTCTTCATCCACAGCGACGACAACGTCTTCGCAGCCGCATTCCAGCAGAACGCCCTGCAGCGCGTCCGCGCCGGCGACGAGGCCGAGATCGCGTTCGATGCGATCCCCGGCCGGTGTTCGAGGGCAAGGTCAAGGGCATCATGGACGCCGTCGTGCAGGGTCAGCTCCAGCCCAGTGGCACGCTGATCGATCCCGAGACGCGCCAAGAGCCTGGTCGGGCGCTCGCGGTGATCACGGTCACCGACGATTTGTCCGCCTATCAGCTGCCGGCGGGCTCCTCGGCCCAGGTCGCCGTGTACACCGAGCACTGGCACCACTTCGCCATCATCCGCCGCCTCCTGCTCAGGATGAAGAGCTGGATGAACTATGTGTTCAGCGAGGGGGATTAGCAGGTCGTGCGAGGCGCTTCGGGCGCGGTGTGGCGGCCGCCGCATGGGCCGCAGACGACGAGGCGCTTGCGCCGGATCTTCGATCGCAGGGTCCCGGCCCGTCGGCGGCGGTCAGCCGGGCGCGCCGGCCGGGGCGGGTTGGTCCCTGCTGCCGCGGCGCCAGGCGTGGACCAGAAACGGCCGGTCCGCCTGACCCGTGAGCTCGACCACGGCTTCGCGCACGAACACGCCGCCGCCCGCGGTCCTCGCCTCGGCGCGAATCGTGTACATGACCTCGCGCGAGGGGATCAGATAGGGCTCGATCTCGCCGGCGCTGTCATCGTCGATGGCGGCGAGCGGATCGTCCTCCGGGCCCGTCTTCGCGAACGCCTCGATCAGCTGATCGGTCATGCCCGGGATCGCAGCCAGGACCAGTCTCGAGGCGTGCAGCGGATCGACTGCCTCCGCGCCGGAGAACACCGTGATGTATGGCCGCATCTGCCGATACAGCTCCGGGGTCATGCCGAGCACGCCGAGCAGCTCGCTCTCGGCGGCGAACGGCCGGTTCTGCGCGCCGAGCGGCCGGCCGGCGGCAAGGTATGCGGAGCTCTCGGCGCCCTGTGGCCGCGGCTCGTCGTCCTCATCACGAAAGTCGACGATCCGGTCGGCCATGGCGTCGGCGTCCTTGGGGTCGAGCCCGAGCTGGCCCAGCAGGCCGGCCAGGAGCTCCGGCGGCGCGGCGTTGAGATCGACCTTGCCGTCCTCGTCCGCGATGGTCATCCGGACCTTGCCCTCGCCATAGGTCAGGCCGTAGGGCCGGCTGCGGGCGTGCCAGGCCTGGTCGGGATCGGGTGCCAGCAGGCCGAGCACGGCACGCTGGACGGCGCCGTCCGCGAGCGCCTCGGCCTTGGCGTTCTCGACCAGATTGTGCGCGAGGCGGGTCTCGGTGCGGCCGCTGGAGACCAGGCTCGCGGCGATCACCGCCAGCAGGGCGGCGATCCAGAGCACCAGGATCAGGGCGAAGCCGCGGCCGTCCCCGTACCGCATGGAGGGCGTCGGCGCTAGCGCCGCCCGGCGGTCAGCGGGGCGACGGACTGAAGGCGGCGGCGCATCTCGTCGGTGATCGCGCGCGCCTCGACGACCCCGCGCAGCACCCGCGGTGTCAGCAGCACCAGGAGCTCGGTGCGGTCCTCGGTGCGGCTGCGGGTGCCGAACAGGGGGCCGATGATCGGCAGCCGGGCGAGGTACGGCAGCCCGCTCACCGAATTGTCGCGGTTGTCCTGGATCAGCCCGCCGAGCACGATCGTCTCGCCGCTCTGGACCGCGACCGTGCTGCTGATCTGACGTTGGCTGATGGTCGGCGTCGACTGCTCGGAGCTGGTCTTGGTCTCGCTCTTGACGACGTTGCTGACCTCCTGCTGGAGCTCCATCACGACCAGGCCGCTGGCGTTGACCCGCGGCGTGACCGAGAGGATGACGCCGGTGTCGCGCAGCTCGATCGAGTTGACGATCGGCGAGTCGGGATTGGTCACGCTGGTCGCCTGCTGGACCGTGATCGGCACCTGATCACCGACCTGGAGGCGCGCGGTCTGGTTGTCCAGGACCAGCAGATGGGGCGAGGAGACGACGTCGACGTCGGTCACGGTCTCGAGGGCTTTCAAAACCGCCGTCCCGTCGCTCCCGGTGATCAGGGCCGAGAAGCCCTGAAACAGGTTGCCCACGACCCCGTTGGCGGCGGTGGTGAGGGTCGTCGAGAAGTCGCCCTGGTGCAGGAACCACTCGACGCCGTAGCGCAGCTCGTTGTTGAGCGTGACCTCGGCGACGGTCGCCTCGATCAGCACCTGGAGCGGCAGGATGTCGAGCTGGTCGAGCGCCTTCCGGATCTTGCGATAGTCGCGCGGCGTCGCCCAGATCACGAGCGAATTGGTGGTCGAATCGCCGATGATCCGGACCTCGGGGCCAGCCTGCTGGCCCGGCGCCCCCCCCGGGCGGGCGGCCGCCAGGCCGGGGGGCAGTCCGCTCGCGAGCCGGGACTGCTGGCCAGCCAGGCCGGGCGGCCGGTTCGCCGCCGGCCCGGTCGCCGGTCTCGGCAGGCCGGCGGGCTGCTGCGCCAGACCGCTCGGGCGCGGCGGCTGCAGCGAGGTTGTGGCTGAGCGCGGCGCGCCGGTCTCGGCCTCGGCTTCGCTCGTGCCCGGCGACTCTCCGAGCAGGCTCGAGCCGATCGAGGCCGGCTGCAGCCCGGGCGCCAGCAGATCCTGGGGGCCGACCGCGCCGCTCTGGACGTTGAAGATCTCGCCCAGGACCTCGGCCAGATCGGCCGCCCGGCCGTTCTGCACCGGGTAGACGAAGACCTGGGGCTCGCCGCTCTCGCCCGCCTGGTCGAGCCGCTGGATCCAGGCCGCCGCCCGGTCCAGATAGGCTGGCTGGCTCGACATCACGAGCACCGCGTTGAGCCGCTCGATCGCCAGAAAGCGTAGCACGCCGCTCGCCGGCCCGACGTCGATCGCGAAGATCTGCTCGAGCTCGGCGACCAGCTCGGTCGGCCGGGCGAACTCGAGCGGATAAAGCCCGAACGACATTCCGGACAGCCAGTCGACGTCGAACATCGAGACCAGATCGGTGAGGGTGCCAAGCTCGTCGCCGGTGCCGGCAAGGAGCACCAGATTGCGCTCGGGATCGACCTGCAGCGAGCCGCCCGGCGGCGCGAACGGCTGCAGCAGCGGCGCCAGCGCGGCCGCCGACACGAACCGCACCGGCATCACGACCACCCCGAACCCGGGCCGGCCGGAGTCCGGCGCCGGGTGGATGCCGGGCACCAGGCCGCTGGTCAGCGCCTGGTCGATCGGCACCACTTTGTAGAGGTCGCCAAGCTTGACCAGGGCGGCGCCGTTGACCCTGAGGACCGCATCCAGCATCGCCGGCAGATCCGCGCTCGCCACCGGGTGGCTGGTCTGAACCGTGATCGTGCCGCTGATCCCCGGGTCGATCACGTAGTTGACGTGCAGGGTGTCCTCGAGGACCAGGCGCACGACCTCGCGCAGGTCCGCATCGACCACGTTCAGGGTCACGTCGCCGGTCCCGGTGCGCGCGACGCTGGCGTGCGAACGCTCCGGCGGCGGCCGGACGAATACCCCGGTGCCGCGCTCGACCACGGGCGCCATAGTGGGGGCGCCTGCGGCAGCGCGCTCGGCGCTCCCGGCCGCTCCGTAAGGGCGACCGGCGCCTCCGCCGGCGGTGGCGGCCCGGGCCCCCGCGGCAGCTCGTCCGGCCATGCGCCGCAGCCGCCAAGCGCGGCCGCCGCCACGCCCACCCAACACAGCCGCACAAGCCTCGAT
>CAWCRU010000012.1:0-166884 GCA_963798075.1 uncultured Alphaproteobacteria bacterium
GTGCGCGCCTCGGGCATGGTGTAGCGGCTGGCCGGCCCGAAGAGCGAGATGAGCTCCCCGAAGCTGCCGACCGGGGTCGGGGCCAGGGGCCCGGCGTCGGTGATCCCGACCAGGCCCAGGATGCCGGTGGCGCCGGGCAGAACCGGGGATGGCTCGAACTCGGTCTTGACCTGGACGCCTGGGATGATCAGAGCAGACGCCATGCGCGAGCCTCCCTAGGGCTGAGCCGACATTTACCGGATCGCCGGCTTTGAACCGAGATAGCTGCCAAAGCACGACGTTGGCAAGCGCGCCGCGCCGCCATCGGTGCCGCAATGCACCCGAGCGAGCGGCTGCTTTAGGACCGTCTTGCTCAACGTCTGCGCCCCCCTTTTAGATCGCCCCGTACGCGCTCACACGCCGGGCAAGCACTCCCGTCAGAGTTTGGTGGGGCCGCAAACGGCAAGTTATGAAGTAGTTCACACCTGAGCGGCAGCTCGTGGAAATCATGGGCGCGGGCCAAGGGGGAGGAAGACATGGCCGACCATGCTCGAGTGGTGATCATCGGCGGCGGCGCGGTCGGCTGCAGCGCGCTCTATCACCTGGCAAAGCTCGGCTGGACCGAGTGCATCCTGCTCGAGCGCGACGAGCTGACCTCGGGCTCGACCTGGCACGCCGCCGGCAACTGCCCGACCTTCTCGACCAGCTGGAACGTGATCAAGGTCCAGCGCTACGGCAACGAGCTTGTACGCGCGCCTTGCGGCCGAGGGCGAGCCGCCGCTCACCTGGCATCCGACCGGCTCGATCCGGCTCGCGCACGGGCGGGACCGCATGGACGAGTTCCGCCACGTCTGCGCCATGGCGCGCGCGCAGGGCCTCGAGCTCGCGCTGATCACGCCTGCGGAGGCCAAGGAGCTCTATCCTTTCCTGGAGCCGGCGGCCTCGAAGGCGCCTTGTTCGATCCCTATGACGGCGACGTCGATCCGAGCCAGCTGACCCAGGCGTTCGCGAAGGCGGGCGCGCGAGCGGGGCTCCGAGATCCGCCGCTTCACACGCGTCATCGGGCTCGAGCAGCGTCCGGGCGGGGCCTGGCGGGTGCTCACCGATCAAGGGCGAGATCGACTGCGAGGCCGTGGTCAACGCCGCGGGCTATCGGGCCGGCGAGATCATGGCCATGGTCGGGCGCGACCTGCCGATCGTCGCCATGTCGCACCAGTATCTGGTGACCGGGAGCATCGCCGAGCTCGAGGCGCGCGCGCAGATGCTGCCGCTGCTGCGCGATCCCGACGTCTCCTACTACCTGCGCCAGGAGCGCGCGGGCCTTCTGCTCGGGCCCTACGAATGGCAGGCGCGGCCGCACTGGCTGGACGGCATCCCCGAGGACTTCGCAAACCAGCTGTTCGCGGACGATCTCGATCGTCTGGAGCCTTACATCGAGGCGGCGATCGCGCGCGTGCCGATCCTGGGCAGGGGCGGCGTGCAGCGGGTGATCAACGGGCCGATCCCCTATTCGCCCGACGGCAATCCCTATATCGGGCCGGCGCACGGCCTGAGGAACTTCTACCAGTGCTGCTGCTTCTCGTTCGGCATCGTGCAGGCGGCGGGCGCCGGCAAGACGCTGGCCGAATGGGTCGCGCACGGCGAGCCCGAGTGGGATCTGTGGGCGTTCGACCCGCGCCGCTACACCGGCTACGCGACCAGGTCCTACGTGGTCGCGAGGGCGGTCGAGCTGTACCAGCGGGAATACGCGATCGCCTTTCCGTTCGAGGAGCGGCCGGCGGGACGCCCGGCGCGGACCAGCCCGTTGTACGACCGGCTGCGGGCCAAGGGTGCGCGCTTCGGCGCGCGCGGCGGCTGGGAGCGGGCGAGCTGGTTCGCGGGACCCGATGCCGCCCAGGAGGAGCGTCTGAGCTTCCGGCGCGCCGAGCGGCCCTGGTTCGACGCCGTGGGCGAGGAATGCCGGGCGGTCGCGGCAGGCGTCGGCGTGCTCGATCTGTGCGGCTTCACCAAGTTCATGGTCGAGGGGCCGGGCGCCGGGGCCTGGCTCGACCGCCTGGTGTGCTCGCGCCTGCCGCGGGTCGGGCGGATCGCGCTCGCCTACGCGCTGAACGAGCGGGGTGGGATCGTCAGCGAGTTCACGATCACGCGCCTGGCGCCGGAGCGCTTCTACCTCGCGAGCGCTGCGGCCGCGGAATGGCACGACGACGACCTGCTTCGCAGGCGTCTTCCGGAGGGCGGCTCGGTGCGCATCGAGGACCTCTCTGCACGCCTCGGCACGCTGGTCCTGGCGGGACCGCGGGCGCGCGAGGTCCTGGCCCGGATCGCCTCGGCCGATCTTTCGAACGAAGCTTTTCCTTGGCTGTCGGCGCGCGAGCTCGAGATCGGCTGCGCCAGAGTGATGGTGCTGCGCGTCAATTACGTTGGCGAGCTGGGCTTCGAGCTGCACGCGCCGGTCGAGACGCTGGTGCCGATCTACGACGCGCTGCTCGCGGCGGGCGAGGCGCATGGCATCCGCGACTTCGGCATCTATGCAGTGGAGAGCCTCCGGCTCGAGAAGGCCTATCCGGCGTGGCAGACGGATCTGACGTTCGAATACACGCCGCTCACAGCCAGCCTCGAACGGTTCGTCGACTTCGGGAAGCCGGATTTCGTCGGCCGCGCGGCGCTGCTGCGGCAGAAGGAGGCAGGCCCGAAGGAGCGTCTGGTGCCGCTGCTGCTCGACGATCCGGGCGCGGCGGATGCGCCCGCCTGCGCGCCGGTGCTGAAGGATGGCGCCGTGGTCGGGCTCGTCACCTCGGGCGGCTTCGGCTACCGGATCGGGCGGAGCATAGCACTCGCCTATCTCCGCTCCGACCTCGCGCTGCCGGGCGCGCGCGTGCTGATCGAGATCTTCGGCGAGCTTCGCCCCGCCACGGTCGGCAACGGGCCGCCCTACGATCCGGGCAACACGCGCCTCAGGGCCTGAGCGGGCCCATCCGCTCGCGCGGCAGCTTGATCGGCAGGCGGGCGCGGATCGCCCGGTCCAGCGGCTCCGGCAGGTGGCGCGGGAAATGGCTCTCGAGAATGTCCCTGGTCTTGCGCACCGCCCGCTCGACGAGCGAGGGCGAGCCTTGCTCGACCCACTCCTTCGGGCTCGTGCGATCGCCTACCAGCGGATAGAGATAGTCGGTCTGCATGCGTGCCAGCGTCTGGGGGTGGCCGAGATAATGGCCCGGACCGCCGATGCAGGCTTCGCGCATCACGTCTACCGAAAGCGTCTCGTCGTCGACCTCGATGCCGCGGATCGTGCGCAGGGCGGCGCCGATTGCGTCGTTGTCGATCACCAGGCTTTCCGTGCAGAAACCGAGCAGGCTCGCGTGCATGCCGGCCGATTCGTAGATCAGATTGGCACCGGCATTGCCGACCAGCGCGTGGTTGTAGCCCTTCTCGTAGCCCGCCTGGGCGTCGGGGACCTTGGCATCGGTCATGCCGGAGGCGACGCCCACGGTGAGGTCGTAGAAGTGGCCCATCTGGGCGCAGGCCGCCATCAGGAGCGCCTGCTCGCCGCTGCCGCCCGACATGGCGCCGGTGCGCAGATCCGAGACGAAGGGCCAGGGGCCCAAGATCGCGGGCGCGCCCGGCCGGATGGCGTGGACGTAGACCAGGCCTGCCAGCGCCTCGGCGATCTCCTGCACGACGGCGCCGGCAAGAGCTGCGGGGCTGGTGGCGCCGGCCTGGCCGGCCGGCAGCAAGAGGATCGGCATGCCGCCGCGCACGCCCGCCTCCAGGCAGCGGCAGGCGTCCTCGGCGAAACGCAAGGGCGGCACGACGAAGCAGCTCGACATCGAGACGAAGGGCCGCGCCCGCCAGGCAGCCTCGCCGCCCGCGATCAGATGCAGCATGGCCAGCGCGTCCTGGACATGGCCGGGCTGGGTGAAGCTGGTGCCGACGTGCTTGGCGGTGCCGGCGACGCAGGCATAGCAGGTGTTGAGGTCGAGGTCGGCGGGGTCGACCATGTCGCGGCAGACGATCGAGCGCTGGAAGAAGTGGATGTGCTCGAGCGCATCCACGATCCGCGCGGCATCGTAGAGGTCGGCGAGCGTCGAGTCGCGATAGTCGCCGGTCGTCGGATCGACCATGTGCACGGCCGCACCCGCGGTGCCGAAGTAGACGCGCTTGCCCCAGGGCTCGAGGTCGTGCTTTGGGAGCTGGCCGCAGAGCGGGAAGCGCCTCGGCGCCCGGGCGATGACATCCTCGACCAGGGCGCGCGGCAGGGCCAGACGGCCGTGCTCGTTCATCCGACCGCCGACCGCCGTGATCAGCTCGATCGTGGAGGGAATCGCCTCGCCGAGCCCGATCTGCTCCAGCACGTCGAGCGCGGCCGCGTGAATCCGCACGAGATCGGTCTCGGCGAGCGGCCGGTAGCGTCCGCCCTCGAGCCCCGGGCGCACCGCGCGCTCGGCCTCGGGCTGAGGTGCCGCCCGCAACGCCTGCCGCGCCATCCGCCCGCCGCGCCTGCGGGTCTCGAGCGAGCCGTCATTCATCGCCGCCCCTTCCCAGAGCTTCCCATTGCGACATTCGATCCAGTCCGCCAAACTCAGAGCAGACCAAGCGGATCTCAACGATAGCGGAGGCTCTAATGTCCGGCGAGATCGAATTGCGGCGTCTTCTGGCGCATAAGGGGATGCGGCGGCGCGAGTTCATGGAGCGGGCGGCGGCGCTGGGCGTCAGCACGGCGCTCGCGACCTCGCTGGCCGGCCGGGCGTTCGCGCAGACGCCCAAGAAAGGCGGCGACCTCAAGCTCGGCATCGACAGCGCCGGCGCCACCGACAGCCTCGACCCCGCGACCTACACCGCCAACTACATGCAGACCGTCGGCTACCAATGGGGCAACCCCCTGATCGAGCTGGACGAGAACAACAAGACCATTCCCGAACTCGCCGAGAGCTGGGAGGCCAACGCCGACGCCACCCAGTGGGTATTCAAGCTCCGCAAGGGCGTGCCGTTCACCAACGGCAAGGAGATGACGGCCAAGGACGTCATCTACTCGATCGATCACCACCGCGGCGCCGAGTCGAAATCGGGCGCGCAGGGTTATCTGCAGGTGATCAAGGACCTCAAGGCGACCGATGCCAACGAGGTCACCGTCGTGCTCGACGCCGGCAACGCCGACCTGCCCTACATCATGTCCGACTACCACCTCTTGATCGTGCCCGAGGGCACCGACTTCAACAAGCCGATCGGCACCGGCCCGTTCACCATCGAGACGTTCGAGCCGGGCGTGCGCACGCTCGCCAAGCGCAATCCGAACTACTGGAAGGAAGGCCGCGGCCACGCCGATTCGGTCGAGACGCTGGCCATCAACGACCTGACCGCCCGCACCAGCGCGCTCCAGACCGGGGCGGTCCATTTCATCAACCGCCTCGATCCCAAGACGGTCGACCTGCTCAAGCGCATGCCCCACATGCAGGTGTTCGACGTGCCGAGCGCTGGCCACTACACCTTCCCCATGCGCTGCGACACGGCCCCCTTCGACAACAACGACCTGCGCCTTGCCCTCAAGTTCGGCATCGATCGCGAGGACGTCGTCAAAAAGATCCTGCGCGGCTACGGCAAGCTCGGCAACGACCACCCGGTGCCGGAGTTCGATCCGTTCTACGCCGCCGACATCCCGCAGCGGCCCTACGATCCGGACAAGGCCAAGTTCCACTTCGGCAAGTCGGGCGTCAGCGGCCCGATCACGCTGTCGATCGCGGATGCCGCCTTCACCGGCGCGGTCGACGCGGCGACCCTCTACAAGGAGCACCTCGCCAAGGCCGGGATCACGCTCGACGTGCGGCGCGAGCCGGCCGACGGCTACTGGTCGAACGTCTGGATGGTCAAGCCGTTCTGCGGCTCCTACTGGGGCGGCCGGCCGACCGCGGATCTGATGATGTCGGTCGCCTACCAGTCGGATGCCGCCTGGAACGAGTCCTTCTGGAAGCGGCCGGCCTTCGATCAGCTGCTCAAGCAGGCGCGCGCCCAGCTCGACACCGCCAAGCGCAAGCAGATGTATCACGACCTGCAGATGATGATCTACGACGATGGCGGCGAGGTCATCCCGATGTTCAACAACTTCCTGTTCGGCGCCCGCGACAATGTCGCCGGCTTCGTCCCGGCGCCGGTATTGACGGGGTTGCGCTGCGCGGAGCAGCTCTACTTCACGACTTAAGGCCCACCCATGTCGGGCCTGTTGCGGCTGATCGCCCAGCGCCTGGCGCTGGGCGTCGGCACGCTGTTCGTGGTCTCGGTCCTGATCTTCGCGGGGACCCAGCTGCTGCCGGGCGACGTCGCCCAGGCGATCCTCGGCCAGAGCGCCACGCCCGAGGCGGTGGCCGCCATCCGCAAGGACCTCAACCTCGACCGCCCGGCCTACATCCGCTACGCCGAATGGCTCGGCAACTCGCTCAAGGGCGACCTCGGCACCTCGCTCGCCAACCGCGAGCCGATCACCCAGATGATCTCGGGCCGCCTCGGCAACACGCTGTTCCTGGCCTCCATGGCGGCGCTGGTCGCGGTGCCGATCGCGATCCTGCTCGGGCTGATCGCCGCCCGCTTCCGCGAGACCTGGCTCGACAAGACGATCTCGATCGTCACGCTCTCGGCGATCTCGATGCCGGAGTTCTTCATCGGCTACATCCTGATCTTCATCTTCGCCGTCAAGCTGCTCTGGGCGCCCTCGATCGCGAGCGTCTACGAGGGCATGGGTCTCGGCGAGAAGCTTGCGGCGATCGCATTGCCGGTCGCGACGCTGGCGCTGGTCGTGATAGCGCACATGATGCGCATGACGCGGGCCGCGGTGATCAACGTCATGTCGAGCCCCTACATCGAGATGGCCGAGCTCAAGGGCGTCTCGCGCTCGCGCATCATCTTCCGCCACGCCCTGCCGAACGCGCTGTCGCCGATCATCAACGTCGTGGTCCTCAACCTTGCCTACCTGGTGGTGGGCGTCGTGGTGGTCGAGGTCGTGTTCGTCTACCCGGGCATGGGCCAGCTCATGGTCGATGCCGTGTCCAAGCGCGACGTGCCCGTGGTCCAGGCCTGCGGGCTGATCTTCGCCGCCACCTACGTGCTCCTCAACCTCACCGCCGACATCCTCTCGATCGTCGCCAATCCGCGCCTGCGGCACCCGAGATAAGCCGATGCGCGGGATGTCGGTCAGCACCATCGTCGGCTTCGCGATCATCCTGTTCTTCGCGCTGATGGCGATCTTTGGCCCGTTCCTCGCCCCCTACGGCGAATTGGAGGTGGCGGGCGACGTCTGGGAGCCGTTCTCGGCCGCATTCCCGCTCGGCACCGACAGCCTCGGGCGCGACATCCTGACCCGTCTGCTGTGGGGCGCCTCGCGCACCATCGGGGTGGCGCTCGCCGCGGCTGTGCTGTCATTCGCGATCGGCATGGCGCTGGGCTTCCTCGCCGCGGTCGTCGGCGGCTGGGTCGACCATGCGCTCAGCCGCGCGATCGACACGCTGATGGCGATCCCGACCTTGATCTTCGCGCTCGTGATCCTCTCGGTCCTGCCGCCCTCGGTGATCGTCCTGATCCTGGTGATCGCGGTGCTCGATTTCGACCCGCGTGTTCCGGCTGTCGCGCGCGGTCGCGATGGATGTCGCGGTCATGGACTTCGTCGAGGTGGCGCGCCTGCGCGGCGAGAGGTTGGGCTGGGTCATCACCCGCGAGGTCCTGCCCAACACGCTGCCGCCGCTGATCGCCGAATTCGGCCTGCGCTTCTGCTTTGCCTTCCTGTTCCTCTCTTCTTTGAGCTTCCTCGGCCTCGGCATCCAGCCGCCGGCGGCCGACTGGGGCGGCATGGTGCGCGACAACGCCAACGCCATCAGCTTCGGCCTGATCGTGCCGCTGATCCCGGCAGCCGCGATCGCGCTCCTGACGATCGGCGTCAACCTCGTGGTCGACTGGCAGCTGCGCCGTTCCTCGACCGCGCGACGGAGGGCCTGAGGATGGCACTGCTGCTCGAGATCTCGGGCCTGCGCATCCAGGGCCAGAGCGAGGGCCAGGAATGGGTCGAGCTGGTCAAGGGCGTCTCGTTCGAGCTCGAGAAGGGTGAGGTTCTGGGACTGATCGGTGAATCCGGCGCCGGCAAGTCGACCATCGGGCTCGCAGCCCTCGGCTACGCCCGTGATGGCTGCCGGCTCGCCGCCGGCTCGATCAAGCTGAACGGCGAGGAGCTGCTTGGCGCGCCGCACGATCGCCTGCGCGACATCCGGGGCGTGCGCGTCGCCTATGTCGCGCAGTCCGCGGCCGCGGCCTTCAATCCCGCGCACCGGCTGAACGCGCAGGTGACCGAGGCCGCGGTCAGGCACGGCATCATGGCACCCGAGCAGGCGCTCTCGGAAGCCAAGCGCCTCTATGGCAAGCTGCGCCTGCCCAACCCCGAGATCTTCGGCGAGCGCTACCCGCATCAGGTATCGGGCGGGCAGCTGCAGCGCGCCATGACCGCCATGGCGATGGTCGCCAAGCCCCACCTGATCGTGTTCGACGAGCCGACCACGGCCCTCGACGTCACGACCCAGATCGAGGTGCTGGCGGCGATCAAGGACGCGATCCGCGACCAGGGGGCCGCTGCCCTCTACATCACCCACGACCTCGCCGTCGTGGCCCAGATCGCCGATCGGATCATGGTGCTGCGCTACGGCGAGCGCGTCGAGGAGGGACCGACCCGGCAGATCCTCTACGAGCCCAAGGAGGACTATACCCGGGCGCTGGTCAACGTCCGCCGGGTCGAGCTCAACAAGGAGCACCACGCGCCCGGCCTGGCGGCGGCCGAGGTCCGCGGCGTCACCGCCCTCTATGGCGAGTTCGTGGCGCTGCAGGACATCTCGGTGCGCCTCGAGCCCTCGACCACGCTCGCCGTGGTCGGCGAATCCGGCTCCGGCAAATCGACGCTCGCCCGCGTGATCACCGGCCTCCTGCCGCCGGCCGCGGGCGAGATCCATCTGCGCGGCGAGCGGCTGCCGGGCCGGCTCAAGGACCGCACCAAGGACCAGCTGCGCCGCCTGCAGCTGATCTATCAGATGCCGGACGTGGCGCTCAACCCGCGCCAGACCATCGAGGAGATCATCGGCCGGCCGCTTTCTTTCTACTTTGGCCGCAAGGGCTCGGAGCGCAGCCGCCGGGTCGAGGAGCTGCTCGACAGCGTCGAGCTGCCCAAGGCGTTCGCGCGGCGCTACCCGTCCGAACTCTCGGGCGGCCAGAAGCAGCGGGTGTGCATCGCCCGCGCGCTTGCCGCCGAGCCCGAGGTGATCATCTGCGACGAGGTCACGAGCGCGCTCGACGCCCAGGTCGCCGACGGCGTGCTGCGCCTCCTGCTGCGCCTGCAGGACGAGACCGAGATGGGGTATCTGTTCATCACCCACGACCTCGCCACGGTCAAGGCGATCGCCGATTCGATCGTGGTCATGCACCAGGGCCGGGTAGTCGAGCAGGGCCCCAAGCACGAGGTGCTCGCGCCGCCGCACGACGCTTACACCGAGCTCTTGCTGTCCTCGGTCCCGGAGATGGAGGTCGGCTGGCTCGACCGCACCCTCGCCGAACGCGCGGCCAAAAAGGCGCGCGGCGAGGTCGTCCTGGAAAGCGCGGATCAATAAGTTGCCCGCAACTCACTTGTGCCATGACCTCTGATCGCGCGGCAGGTCGAGAAACGGGTCGAGCGCATCCACCCGCCGCTGGGGTGCGTCGTTCCACCGCCAGAGTACGAGATTGATGCCGTCTGCGGCGCGCAGCGAAGGCACCCGAATTCCTGCTGCGCCGTCCTCGGCCAGTCGGGTGGCGAGATCCCAGGTCGGCGGGCGCTGGCGGAGGACGAGCGCGATGTGCTTCCAGGCACACGCGAGATCGGTCGTCTCGACCCTGGCGGCGAGCCGGGTGGCCGGGTCGCAGAGATCGACGATCTCGGCGATGTCGACCTGATAGGCGCACAGCGTGCCGGGCCGGATGCCCAGATCCTGCTCATATTCGGCGATCGCGGTTACGAAGTCCCCGGACATGTAGAGGGCCTCCATGCCCGGCGGATTGAAGCGGCCGCCCTGCCTTGTGGCGCCTTCGCCGGAGAGCGGCGCGTGGGCCCATTTTGGAGCCAGCATCCGCCAGAACCGACCGCGCAGCCGAACGGCTGGCGGCATCAGGCGTAGACGCCGTCGCGCAGCATCTCGAGATGGGTGAGCACCGCATCGGCATGACCAGCGGCGACCAGCTCCTCGGCGGTCCTGCCATCGAACCCGGCCAGCGGCTGATGCCGGAACCAGACGATCGCGCGCGCCGTATCGCCGTCCAGAAGATCGGCGGCGGTGGCGACGATCCTTGCGACCTCGCCGAGCCGCGCCTGGACCGCCGGCGAGCCAGGGTGCCGGCTGAGCGTATTGCGATGCAGCTGCGCCAGCCGGGCCAGCTGCGCGAGCGTGACCCTCAGCGCCGCGCTGACGCGTTCCGGTGAGATCAGGCCACTTCGCCGATCGATGACGTCGTCGATGAAAGAGCTCAGCATGGCCGTCCCCGATGTGCATCTTATGTCATGATAGTGCTCATTTCATGCACTCAAATCAAGCCTAATGGGATCTAGACCTGCGGCGGCGGGAAGCGGCGCCTGCGCTCCAGGTCGTTGAGGTCCAGAGGGCCGCCGGCATCGTGGAGCGCCCGGCGAGGCGGCTGGAACTCCCACCGGTTCTGCCGCCCGCGCGTCAGCGCCTGCCAGGCGAAGCGGCGTGTGCGCTGGCTCTTGAGGATCTTCGCGCGCAGGCGGCGCGGGTTCCAGAGCCAATGCACCTCGGCTTCGAACTCCGCTACGGTCGCCGCGCGCTCAGGCAAAGGGGCTATGTTCTCGAGCTCGTCCGGATCGCGCGCCAGGTCGAACAGCAGCGGCGGGTCGGGCTCGCTCCAGATGAATTTGTGCACGCCGCGACGGATCATGAAGATCGGGGCCAGCGCGCCTTCGGCGAGGTATTCGCCGAGCACGGGCCGCTCCGGCAGCGCGCCGCCCTGGAGCAGGGGCAAGAGGCTCGCGCCGTCGTGCTCGATGGCCGCGGTTCCGCCCACTTCCGGCCGGCCGAGATCGAGGAGCGTCGGCAACAGGTCGAGCAGCGAGGCGATAGAGGCTGTGCGCCGCGGCGCGAAGCGGCCCGGCGCGCGGAAGATCAGCGGCACGCGCACGGCCCATTCGAAGAAGTGCATCTTGTACCAGAGGCCGCGCTCGCCCAGCATGTCGCCATGGTCGGCGGTGAAGATGACGATGGTGTCGTCCGCGAGCCCGAGTCGATGAAGCGTCTCGATCAGGCCGCCGACCGCATCGTCGACGTAGGAGATGGCACCATAGTAGGCGCGGCGCGCCCGGCGCACCTCGACTTCGGTAATCGCCGCCTCGTCCATGGCCGAGACGCGGACCAGTCTTCGGCTGTGCGGATCCATCCGGTCCTCTGACAGCGGGCCGATCCGGGGCGGCGCGATCTCGTCGTCGCGGTAGCGGTTCCAGTAGGCCTCGCGGATCGCGTAGGGGTCGTGCGGGTGGGTGAACGAGACCGTCAGAAAGAAGGGGCGCGGGTCGTCGGAGCGGGCGTGGTCCTGGAGGAAGCGGATGGCCTGAAAATTGACCTCGTCATCGAAGTCAAGCTGGTTGGTCGCCTCGGCGATGCCCGCCTGCCGGACGCTTTGCATGTTGTGATACCACCAGTCGATCCGCTCCTCGGGCCGGTCCCAGTCGGGCGTCCAGCCGAAGTCGACCGGGTAGATGTCGGTGGTCAGGCGCTCCTCGAAGCCGTGCAGCTGATCGGGGCCGACGAAGTGCATCTTTCCGCACAAGCAGGTGCGGTAACCCTGGGCGCGCAGCCCGTGCGCGATGGTGAGCGCGCTCGCCGGCAACTCGCTCGCGTTGTCGTAGGCGCCGATCCGGGACGGCAGCCGGCCCGACAGCATCGAGTAGCGGGACGGCGCGCACAAGGGGCTGTTGCAGTAGGCGTTCTCGAACAGCACGCCCTCATTGGCGAGCCGCCCGATGTGCGGCGCCTTGACCACCGGATGGCCGTAGCAGGGCAGCGCGAAGGCCGTCAGCTGATCGGCCATGACGAGCAGGATGTTCGGCTGCCGCTGTGGCATTCGTCGGCCTCGCGCCGGGTTCATGACAGTCGCGAGCATGCGTCCGGCATCCGGCGTGCGTCCAGATCAAATCGCGCTGGCAAGCTCGGCGCGTCGGGCTAGGATGGGCGCCAACGAGAAGCCTAGAATGCCGGGAGGTCCTGCCGATGTCCGCCTTCGCCCGCCAGACCCGAGAACTCGAGCAACCCGATCCGGCCGAGCGCCAGGCGCGGCTGGATCTCGCGGCGGCGTTTCGATGGACCGCCCGGCTGGGCTGGCACGAGGGGGTCGCCAACCATTTCAGCGCCGCCGTCTCGGACGACGGCCGGCGTTTCCTAATGAACCCGCGCTGGCGCCATTTCGGGCGCATTCGCGCGAGCGATCTGCTGCTGCTCGATGCCGCCGATCCGAGCGCGCTGGAGCGCCCGGACGCGCCCGATCCGACCGCCTGGTACATCCATGCCGCCCTGCACCGCGAGCTGCCGCAGGCGCGCTGCATCCTGCACACGCACATGCCCTATGCGACCACGCTGACGACGCTCAAGGACGGCGAGATCAAGCCGCTCGATCAGAACTGTCTCCGGTTTTTCGGACGGGTCGCCTACGAGGACGCCTACGACGGGCTCGCGCTGTCGATGGACGAGGGCCTGCGCTTTGCGCGCGCGATCGGCGACAAGTCCGTGCTGATGCTGGCCAATCACGGCGTGATCGTGGTCGGGACGAGCGTGGCCCAAGCGTTCGACGAGCTCTATTACCTGGAGAAAGCCTGCCAGATCCTGGTGCTCGCCTACTCGACCGGCAAGGAGCTGCGTCTCGTTTCCGGCAACCTCGCCGCGCGGGTCGCCAAGGAGTGGCAGGACTACGGCGGGTTCGCCGAGGCGCACCTTGCCGAGCTCAAGGCGATCCTGGAGGCCGAGGAGCCGGACTACGCGGCCTAGCGGCCTCTCCAGACCGGCTGCCGCTTCTCGGCGAAGGCGCGGGCACCCTCTTTGGCGTCCTCGCTCTCGTATTGCGCCCGGACCGCGGGCAGGCGCTTGTGCGTGATCAGATCGAACGCGTCCGGGATCGGCAGGTGCGCGCTCTCCCGGATCACCTCCTTGATCGCGGCGAACACGAGCGGCGGCCCGGATGCGAGGAGCGCCGCGAGCTCCCGCGCGCGCGCCAGCAGGTCCCGGGCGGGCACGATCTCGTTGACGAGGCCCCAGCGCTGCGCCTCCAGGGCCTCCAGCCAGCGGCCGGTCAGCAGCAGCTCCATCGCGACGTGATGCGGGATGCGGCGCGGCAGTTTGATGGTCGCGGCATCGGCGAGCTGGCCCGCCTTGATCTCCGGGAGCGCAAAGCGCGCGTGCGCGGCCGCGATGATCAGGTCGCACGAGAGGGCGAGCTCGAAGCCGCCGCCGACCGCCATGCCGCCCACCGCGGCGATCACGGGCTTATTGAGCCCGGGCAATTCCTGCAGGCCGCCGAAGCCGCCGACCCCGAAATCGGCATCCGGCGTCTCGCCCGCAGCCGCGGCCTTCAGGTCCCAGCCCGCCGAGAAGAAGCGCTCGCCGGCCCCGGTCACGATCGCGACCCGAAGCTCAGGGTCATCGCGGAAGGCCGCGAACGCCTCACCCAGCGCGCGGCTGGTCGGAGCGTCGATCGCGTTCGCCTTGGGCCGGTCGAGCACGACCTCGAGGACCGCACCGTCACGCGTGATCTGGATGACTTCGCTCACGCCACCTCTTCCCTCGCGGCCGCCGGCACGTCCAAGGCTGCTGCCAGGCGGATCAGCGCGTCCGCCGCGACCACGCCCTGGCCCACGGCATAGACCATCAGAGGATTGACATCGAGCTCCAGGATGCGGGCGGGTCGCTCGATCGCAAGCGCGCCGATCCGCAAGGCCACCTGGACGATCGCCTCGACGTCGCCCGCGGGAGCGCCGCGCCAGCCCGCGAGCAGCGGCCAGATCCGGAGCGCCCGGAGCGCGTCCCGCACCTCGTGCGCCTCGACGGGCAGAAGGAGCACCGCCGTATCCTGCCAGAGCTCGGCATTGATCCCGCCCGCGCCGACCAGGAGGTGCGGGCCGAACTGCGGGTCGGTGTCGATCCCGACGATCAGCTCGGCGACCGGCGGCGGCAGCATGCGCTCGATCAGCACGTGATCGCCGAGCCGCGCCATGGCGGCCGCAGCCGCCGCGACCGCCTCGGCGCTCGCCAGATCGAGCGCGACGCCGCCCGCCTCGGATTTATGCGCGAGGCCCGTGGCCTTGAGCGCGACCGGAAAGCCGATCCGCGCGGCCGCCGCCGGCGCCTCGGCGGCTGGCACCAGCTCGCCGGCGGGCACGGCAACGCCACGCGCTGCCAGCAGGCGCTTGGCCGCGTTCTCCTGCAGGATCAGGGGTTCGCGCGCGCTCGCGGCGCCCGCGGCCGCAATCGGCAAAGGCGGCGGCGCCTGCTCGAACCGACGCCAGATCGCGCCGAGCCAGGCGGCGGCAGCGATTGCACGCAGGCACTCCGGCAACCCCTGCATGGGCGCGATCCCGGCCGCCAGCAGCCGCTCGCGCGAGGCGCTCGGCAGGGTCTCGGGCAGCGATGCGACCACGATCGCCCGGGCATCGGTCAGGGCCGCCGCCGCGATGAAGGCATCGAGCGCCGACGTCCCAGGCCACGACGTCGTTCTCGGCCGGGCGCGGGTAGTCGAGCACGAGCAGCGTCACATCGAAACCGGCTGCCATCATCGCGGCGAAGCAGCCGCGCAAGCGTCCGGCATCGGCCCAGATGCCAGTCTGATAGTCGAGCGGATTGGCGATCGCCACCCGCTCGTCCAGCGCCGCGCGCAACGCCGCCACGCTCGTCTCGGGCAAGGGTGCGAGATCGAGGCCCTGCGCCAGTGCGAGGTCGGCGACCATGGCCGCATCGCCGCCCGAGCAGCTGAGCGAGCCGAGCCGCCGGCCGGCGAGCGGGCCCTGCAGCGAGGCGAGCTTCAGGGTCTCGAGCAGCTCGGCCAAGCTGTCGACGCGGATCACGCCGTAGCGGCGAAGGAACGCGTCCACGACCGCATCCGCGCCGGCGAGCGAGCTCGTATGCGAGAGCGTCGCACGCGCGCCAGGCTCCGAGCGGCCGGCCTTGATCGCCACCAGCGGCAGCCGTCTCGCCGCGCACTTTTGCGCCGCGCGCGCAAACCGGGCCGGCTCGCTGATCGTCTCGAGGTAGAGCCCGACCGCCGTGATCCGCGGGTCCTCGGCCAGGAGGTCGATCAGGTCGTGGATCGCGAGCCTGGCCTGGTTGCCGGTCGAGACCACCGCTGCGATCGGCAGCCCGCGCTCCTGCATCGTGAGCGTGATGCCGATGTTGCCGCTCTGGGTGATCAGGGCCACGCCCCGCGGCACGGGCCTGGCGCCGTGCTCGTCCGGCCAGAGCGCCACCCGGTCGAGCAGGTTCAAAAGGCCATAGCAGTTGGGTCCGAGGATCGCCATGTCGCCGGCCGCCGCCACCAGCCGCTCCTCGAGCGCGCGGCCGTCCGGGACCTCGGCGAAGCCCGCGGCATAGCAGACGGCGCCGCCTGCCCCCATGGCCGCGAGCCTCGCCACGGCCTCGACCGTCGCCTCGCGCCGGATCCCGAGGAAGACCGCATCCGGCGCCTCGGGCAGGTCCTCGATCCGGGCGCAGCAGGGCACGCCCGCAAGCGTCTGCCGGGTCGGGTTGACGGCGTAGACCCGCCCGCCGAAGCCAAGCTTCAGGCTCTGGCGGATCACCTCCTCGGCGTAACGTCCGCCGATCGCGGCGATCGATCGGGGCCGCAACAGGCGTTCGAGATTGCACCGGCGCGCGTCGCTGGGCATCGGCCTCAGCCGCCCAGCGGGCGCAGGATCTCGCGCGCGATGATGTGGCGCTGGATCTCGCTGGTGCCGTCCCAGATCCGCTCGACCCGCGCATCGCGCCAGAAACGCTCGATCGGCAGGTCGTCCATCAGCCCCATGCCGCCGAAGATCTGGACCGCGTGGTCGGTCACCCGCGCCAGCATCTCGCTCGCGAACAGCTTCGCCTGCGCGATCTGCCGGTTGGCGTCCAGGCCCTCGTCGAGCCGCCAGGCGGCCGCAAGCGTCAGCCAGTCCGCGGCGTCGATCTCGGTCGCCATGTCGGCGAGCTTGAAGCCGGTGCCCTGGAACCTGCCGATCGGCTGGCCGAACTGCTTGCGCGAGGCGCTCCAGTCGGCCGCGAGGTCGAAGACGCGGCGCGCGCGCCCGACGCAGGTCGCGGCGACCGTGAGCCGGGTCGCGTACAGCCAGGTGTTCATGAGCTCGAAGCCCTGGCCCTCCTCGCCCAGGACCTGCGCTGCCGGCACCCGGCAGTCCGTGAAGGAGAGGATGCAGTTGTGATAGCCCCGGTGCGAGACCGAGCCGTAGCCCTTGCGGATCTCGAAGCCCGGCGTGCCGCGGTCGACCAGGAAGCAGGTGAGGCGCTGCTTTGGCCCCTTCGGCGTCGCCTCGCTGCCGGTCGCGACGAACACGATCGCAAAGTCGGAAATGTCGGCGTGGCTGATGAAGTGCTTGGTGCCGTTGATCACGTAGCTCTCGCCGTCCCGGCGCGCAAAGGTCTTCATCGCGCGGATGTCGGAGCCCGCCTCGGGCTCGGTCATCGCGAGGCAGTCGATCTTGTCGCCGCGCACTGCCGGTCCGAGATAGCGCTCGCGCTGCTCCTCGTTGCAGGCGCAAAGGATGTTGGACGGCCGGCCGAAGTGCACGGTCAGGGCCATCGCCGCGCGCCCGAGCTCGCGCTCGAGCAGCGTGAAGGTCAGATGGTCGAGCCCGCCGCCGCCGTACTGTTCCGGGATGTTGGCGGCGTAGAAGCCGAGCTCCCGGACTTTGCGCCGGATCTCGCCCCCGACTTCGTCAGGCACCTCGCCCGTGCGCTCGACCTCGGCCTCGAGCGGGTACAGCTCGCGCTCGACGAAGCCGCGCACGGTGTCGACCACCATCTGTTGTTCCTGAGTGAGGCCGAAGTCCATCCCCGGTCTCAGCCCCGTCTGTCTTCGGCAGCTTTGAGCACCGCGCCGGCGGCGTAGTCCTGAGAGCGCAGCGCCTGCAGCACCGCGACCAGGCAGTCGTCGCGCCGGCGCTCGAGATCGCGGATCGAGCGGCCGCCGGCCTGCTCGTCCGACTGCTCGACGATCCGCTCGATCAGGTCGTCCGTGAGCTCCGGCGCCTCGAGGCGGGTCCAGGGCAGCTTCAGGGTCGGGCCGAACTGCGCCATGAAGTGGCGCATGCCCGCCTCGCCGCCCGCCATGCGGTAGATCAGGAAGGTGCCCATGAACGACCAGCGCAGCGCCGGGCCATAGGCGATCGCCTGGTCGATCTCGTCGGTCGTCGCGATGCCGTCGTTGACGAGGTGGAGCGCCTCGCGCCAGAGCGCCTCGAGCAGCCGGTCGGCGATGAAGCCGTCGACCTCGCGGCGCACTATCAAGGGATGCATGCCGAGCCCGCGATAGAAGCGGGCGGCACGCTCCTTGGTCGCGTCCGAGGTCCGCTCGCCGCCGCAGACCTCGATCAGCGGCAAGAGATAGACGGGGTTGAACGGGTGGCCGACCACGAATCGCTCGGGGCGTGTCATGCCGGCCTGCAGACGGCTCGGCAGCAGCCCCGAGGTGCTCGATGCGATCACCACGTCCTGCCGGCAGGCGCGGCTCGCGCGCGCGAGCAGGTTGCGCTTCAGGTCCTCGCGCTCGGGCGCGTTCTCCTGGATGAAGTCGGCGCCCGCAACCGCCTCTTCGAGGTCGCGGCCGAAGCTGACCCTCCCCCGCCGCCCGGGAGGCGTCGGGAGCAGCTGGCGCCAGGCGCGCTCGGCGTTCGCGAGCACTTCGCCGACCTTGCGCTCGGCCTCGGGATCGGGGTCAAAAAGCGCGACGTCGATGCCGTTCAGGACCAGGCGGGCGGCCCAGCCGGCGCCGATCACGCCGGCGCCGATCAGCGCCACTTGGCGGATGTCGTCCATGGCTCAGCGGGGCCGGAGCTGCAGGCGCTCGCGGGCCTCGTCGGGGCCGAGCGTCCGGGCGCCCATGAGCTCGACGATCTGCTTCGCCCGCGCCACCAGCGCGCCGTTGCTGGCCGGCATGCCCTTGTCGAGCCAGAGGTTGTCCTCGAGGCCGACCCGCACGTGGCCGCCGAGAAAGACTGCCTCCGCAACCATCGGCATCTGCATGCGGCCGATGCCAAAAGCCGAGAAAATCGCGTCCTTCGGCAGCAGGTCGCGCATAGCGAGGACCGCGCGCGGATCGCACTCGGCACCGAACGGGATGCCCGTGCAGAGCTGGAAGAGCGGCGGGCTCTCGACCAGGCCCTCCTCGATCAGTTGCTTGGCCATCCAGACGTGGCCGAGCTCGAACACCTCGATCTCGGGCTTGACGCCTGCGGCCTTGATCCGCTTCGCCATCGCGCGCAGCATGTCCGGCGTGCTGAGATAGGCGCTCGCCGCGTAGTTCATGCTGCCGCAGTCGAGGGTGCAGATCTCGGGCCGAGCTCCTCGACATGGGCGAGCCGGTCTGCGACGCTCGCCATGTCGGTGCCGGGCCCGCCCTGCCAGGGCCGCTCCGGGTCGGGCACGAAATCGCCGCCCATGCCGGCGGTGAGGTTCAGGATGACCTCGGCGTTGCGGGCCCTGATGCGCTCGACGACCTCGCGATAGAGGGCGGGCTTGCGCGCCGCCTTGCCGGTCGCGGGATCGCGGACGTGGATGTGGGTGATCGCGGCCCCGGCTTCGGCCGCCTCGAGCGCGGCGTCGGCGATCTCGGTGGGCGTGACCGGGATCGCGGGATGGCGGCCGACGGTATCGCCGGCCCCGGTCACGGCGCAGGTGATGATCACTTCCCTGTTCATGCCTCGACCTCCCGCCGACCTCGCCAGCTCCACGCCAAGCATAGCCGCGGCGGGCCTCGACAGGCCACAGCTTTCCGCCGGAGGTTGCTTCTGATGATAGCAAATGCTATCTCAAAGTCGAGGAGACAATGCGATGGCGACCCTGATTGTTCGCAAGCTCGACGACGATCTCGTGCAGCGCCTGAAAGCGCGGGCCAAGGCGCACGGCCGCTCGGCCGAGGCCGAGCACCGCCTGATCCTCCAGGAGGCGCTCCCCCCAAGCCCAAGATGACCGGCGCCGAGTTCTGGGAAGCGCTACGGAAGGACGGTCCCTTGCTGGAGGACGACGACGAGTTCTTCAAGGCGCTTGAAGAGCTCGCGTCGATCAGACCGCGTGGTGGCGTGCTGGATTTCGTCTGAATGAGGCGGCTGCATGCCTGGATACGAACGTCGTGTCCGAGCACCGCCGAGCCCAGTCCGCACCCAAGCATGTTGCCGTCCTGGTTTCGCGATCAGGATCCCGAGCGGCCTTTTTCTGACCGCGAGGAGTCGTCGGGCGAGCTCGCTGTGTCGGCATCGCATGTTCTGCCGTGCCGGCAAGCGCCGCGTATCGAGCTGGAGGCCTGGCTCGACATGCTGATCAGGCAACGGTTCGCCGCGTCGGATCCTGCCCTACTGACTACCCGCAGGCAGGCTTCGACGCTACGGCGGACGCTCTGCCGGCCGACGCTCGAAATCCGCGAGGGCGAGGGTCCGGACTGCAGCGACGCGCAGATCGCGGCGGTAGCCAAGGTGCACGACATGGCCGTCGCAACCCGCAACGTCGCCGACTTCGAGCATCTCGGCGTCGCGGTGATCAATCCCTGGGAGGCGGGCTGACCGCATGGCGCAGGTCTACGACGCGATCATCGTCGGCGGCGGCCACAATGGCCTCGTCTGCGGCGCCTATCTCGCCAAGGCCGGGCTGAAGACGCTCGTGCTCGAGCGTCGCCACGTCATCGGCGGCGCCGCCGTGTCCGAGGAGATCGTGCCGGGCTTCACCTTCTCGGTCTTCTCCTATGTCATGAGCCTCCTCCACCCGAAGGTGATCCGCGAGCTCGAGCTCCAGAAGTTCGGGCTCGAGGTCCTGCCTGCCAACGATCTGTTCTGCCCGCTCCACGACGACGACTACATCATCCTGTCCGACGACGTGAGGAAGACGCAGGAGAACTTCGCGCGCTTCTCGAGGCACGATGCCGAGGTCGTATCCCGCCTTCAACGACCACCTGCAGGAATCCGCGCGGCTCGTGCGCGCGCTGCTGCTCGAGACGCCGGTCGATCCGACCCGGCGCGACTGGCGGGGCTTCAAGGAGACGGCAGGGCTGCTCTGGCGCCAGCGCAGGATCGGCCGCGGCTTCTACCGGATGGTCGACCTGCTCAGCATGAGCGCCTACGACTACCTGTCGCGCTGGTTCGACTCCGACATCATCAAGGCGCTGTTCGCCTACTATGCCTCGATCGGCACCTTCGCCGGGCCGAAATCGCCGGGCTCGGCCTACGTCATCATGCACCACCTGATGGGCGAGCACGAAGGTGCCGGCGGCTGGGGTTTCGTGCGCGGCGGCATGGGCACGATCAGCCGCTCGATCGCGGCTTCCGGCGCGCGCTTCGGGCTCGAGGTCAAGACCGGCGCGGCGGTCGCCGAGGTCAGGGTCAGGGACGGACGTGCTGTCGGCGTCGTGACCGAGACGGGCGACAGCTACGAGGCCAACGTCGTCGCCTGCAACGCCAACGCCAAGGTGCTCTATCGCAAGCTGGTCGCGCCGGCGCATCTGCCAGCCGACCTGCTCTCCGAGATCGACGGCTTCCGGACCTTCTCGACCGCTTTCAAGATCAACATCGCGGCCGAGGCGCCACCCGTCTGGCGCGCCTTCGACAAGGCGAGCGCCGGCTTCGACTATCCGACCTACGTGCACCTGGCACCCGACATCGACTGGCTCGAGCGCGCCTATGACGATGCCAAGTACGGCTGGTACTCGGCGAGGCCCTTCGTCACCCCGGTCGTGCCGACGATCCGCGACCACACGATAGCGCCACCCGGTAAGCACGTTGTCCACCTGTTCGGCGGCCACGCGCCCTATGAGCTCAAGAACGCCACCTGGGAGCGCGAGCGCGACGGCCTGGTCAGGAACGTGCTCGGCGTGATCGACGAGTTCGCGCCAGGCTTCTCCTCGCAGATCATCGACATGCAGGTGCTGCTGCCGCCCGACATCGAGGAGATCCTGAACATCCCGAACGGCCACATCTTCCACGGCGAACTCTCGCTCGACCAGCTGTTCTGGCAGCGCCCGGCACCCGGCTTTGCCGACTACCGGAGCCCGATCCGCGGGCCTCTATCTGTGCGGCTCGTCGGCCCATCCGGGCGGGGGCGTCTCCGGCATCCCGGGCCACAACGCCGCCCGCGAGATCCTGAAGGACCGCAAGCGGCGCAAACGTTGAACCCTCCGAGTGGCAGCCTCTTGCCGCCGGTCAGCCGATGATCGGCCAGGCGAGGCTCGGGCTGAGGCCGAGCCGGGCCATGCGCCGCTCGACCGACCGCCTTGCCTCCGCCCGCACCTCGGCTTCGTCGAGGCGCGTCGAGCGGCCGCCGTGGAAGACGACCTCGCCGTTGACGAGCACCGTGTCGACGGTCCCGGCGCGGCTGGTGAGCGCCAGCTGATGCACCGGGTTGACGGCGGGGCCGGTCTCGGCGGCGGTGCTCGAGCGGATCACGAGGTCGGCGCGCTTGCCGGGCTCGAGGCTGCCCAGCGCGTCCGCGAGCAGGGCGGTGCGCGCGGCGTTCACCGTCTGCATCTCGAGCAGCATCGCGGCGGTGACCGGCGTGCGCGTGCCGGCCGCGAGATGGAATGCGGAAAGCGCGGCGTCGCCGATCGTGCACTCAAGCGCGCCATCGGTCCCGAGCGCCACGTTGATGCCGTCCCGGTAGAGCTCCGGATGCCGGCAGCGCGCCTGGTCGAGGATCCCGGTCTTCTGGAAGGCGAGGGGGCACCAGATGACCGAGGTGCCGCTCGCCTTGAGCGGCGCCACCTCGTCCTCGGCCATCACCGCCATGTGGACCAGCGTCGCGTTCGGCCCGAGCACACCCAGCTCCTCGAGGTGGACGATGCGCGAGCGGCCGAGCCACTCCCGATCGGCTGCGGTCGCCGCGGGGTGATAGCCCTCGTGCTGGTGGAAGGCGACGCCCGCGTCGTCGGCCTGCGCCTTGGCCGCCTTGAGCAGCGCGTCGGAGGCGGTGCCGAGCCCATAGACCGCGACGTAGCCGCGGGCGAGCGCCTCGGGATCGCGGTTGCGATGCAGCTGGCTGCCGAGCTCGTTCAGGCAGCGCTCGAGCTCAGGCGGCGAGCGATCGTAGAGCATCCTGCTCTCGAGCCCGCCCAGGTGGCGCATGACCTCGACCTGGTCCCAGAGATAGCAGCCGGCGAGCAGCGTGCGCACGCCAGCTAGCGTCGCCGCCTCCGCGACCGCGTCGGGCTCGAACACCGATCCCGGCTCGATCAGCATCGTGAAGCCGTTTCTGAGCATCTCGAGGGAGGCCAGGCTGGCGGCGACGTACTCGTCCTCGGCGGTGACGTCGGCCTTCCAGTCGGCGAACGAGACCTTGAGCTGCCCGGACTGCGCGGTGTCGGCGAACACGCCGCGGCAGGTGCCGTGCACGATGTGGTTGTGGGCGTCGATCAGGCCGGGATGGACCACGCCGCCGCCGGCATCGAAGGAGCGCCGGCCGTGATAGCGCCACAAAAGCTCGCGCTCGGGGCCGACCGCGGTGATCTTGCTGCCCGTGACCGCGACCGCGCCGGGCGCGAAGATCCGCCGTTCGGCGTCCATGCTGACGACGTAGCCGTTGTGGACGAGGATGTCGCAGACCTCCGGCTCGTCGGTGGCTGCGTAGTGGTGCTGTGCGGGCATGCGCCCCCTCTTTCTGAGCCGAGTTTGCGGGTCGATCGTTCTAGGCGGGCGGTTGCTGCCAGGCTTCGACCACGGCCATGTCCAGCTCGACGCCGAGGCCGGGGCCCTCGGGCGGAAAGGCGTGGCCGTTCTCGAGCCGCAGCGGCGCCTTCAGAAGGTCCGCCTCGTGGTAGAGGACCCCGCAGGTGTCGCTGTCGAAGCCGAGATTGGTCATGGCGACGCCGAGATGGATCTGGGCGGCGGTGCCGATCCCGAATTCCGGCATGCTGCCGATCAGGCAGGGGATCCCGGCGAGCTCGCAGATCGAGAACGTGCGGCTCGCGGGCAGCAGGCCGCCCGATTCCGAGACGTAGACGTTGACCACGTCGGCAGCGCGCCTGCGGATCACCTCGATCGCATCCCGCGGGCCCCAGACGCTCTCGTCGGCCATGATCGGGACGGCGACGTGAGCGCGGATCTCGGCCATGCCGTCGAGCTCGCGCGGGCGCAGCGGCTGCTCGATCAGCTCCGGCTCGTAGGCCTCCATCGCGCGGATGATCGGCACCGCCTCCTTGGCCGAGCGCCAGGCCATGTTGGCATCGATCCGCAGGCGCTTATCGGGCCCGATCGCCGCGCGCACCAGCCGCACCGCCTCGATGTCCCGCCTGGGCTCCTGGCCGACCTTGACCTTGACCGTGCGGAAGCCCTCGGCCGCGCGCTCGGCGCCGAACGCCGCCATCTGCTCGGGGGTGCCGAACGGGATCGAGTAGCTGAGCGGCACGCTCTCGCGCACGAGCCCGCCGAGCAGGTTGTAGACCGGTTGGCCCAGATCCTTGCCGATGATGTCGAAGAGCGCCATCTCGAGGCCGGCCCGGGCGAGCTCGGAATCCGACAGGGCAGCTTCCATGCGCCGCCCGAGATGGGTGATCCGGAACGGGTCCTCCCCCAGGAGCAAAGGCGCCAGCACCTGCTCGACGTCGCGGCACAAGAGCCGGCCGCGGCGCGAAAAGCAGCTCGCCATCTCGCCGATGCCCGTGATGCCGGCGTCGGTCTCGATCAGCACGATGCCGTGCTCGGAGACGTCCGCGGGCCCGAGCGCGGTGCGCGTCACCTGCCCGAAGGCGCGCCGGCGGCGGCCGTAGACGACGTAGGTGCGAACCTTGGTGATCCTCATGTGCCAGTCCGCCTGTTCGGTCTGCGCTGCCGGCTCAGGCCAGCCGGTCCTCGGCCCACAGCGCCTCGTTGGTCAGCGCCCGCGCGAGCGCGCCGGCCGCCGCCGCCAGCAGCCGCTCGCCCTTCTCGGCGCTCGCGGCCTTGGGCGCGCCCATCACGCCCACCTCGGTCCACCAGGCCATCGAGCGCCAGCGGTAGATGCCGCCGTGGCCGCGCAGGGCCTCCATCGGCGCCTCGAGCCCGGCTGCCCGCGCCCGGTCGACGAGCTCCGGGCGCAACGCCAGCATCATCGAGGTCTCGGCCTCGCAGGCATGGCCGACGTTGTCCTGGCGCTCGAGGAGGCCGGCGAACGCCGCGGCGGTCTCGGGCAGCGTCCAGTAGGTCGCGGTCGTGACCGGGATGCCGAGCTCGAGGGTGAGCTCGGCCGAGATGTTGGCGAGCGCGCTGATGTTGCCGCCGTGGCCGTTGAGCAGGCAGACCCGCCGGAAGCCCTGGCGCTGGAACGAGCGGCAGAGGCAGCGCAGCACCGCCTGGTAGGTCGAAAGATCGAGGGTGACGGTACCGCCGAGCGACATGTGGTGCTCGGCGAGGCCCGGCCACAGCGTCGGCGCGACCACGACCGGGGCGCTGCCGGCGATTTCTCTGGCAGCGCGCAGCGCCACCTCGCTGACCAGGACGACATCGACCTGGACCGGCAGATGGGGCCCGTGCTGCTCGAGCGATGCGACCGGCTGGATCACCAGCGCGTCCCGCTCGGCGAGCTCGCGAAGCTCGTAGGCCTTGAGGTTGGCCCAAAGGACCTCGGTCATGGCGTCTCCTTTCGGCTCGCGGGGGACCATCCTCAGCTCCGCTCGAGGAGCTGGCGCAGGAAGGCCTGGGTGCGCGGCTGGCTCGGGCGCGTGAAGATCACGTCGGGTGCCCCCTCCTCGACGATCACGCCCTGGTCGATGAAGATCACGCGGTCGGCGACGTCGCGCGCGAACCCCATCTCGTGGCTCACGACCAGCATCGTCATGCCCTCGTCGGCGAGCTGGCGCATGACGCGCAGCACCTCGCCCACGAGCTCGGGATCGAGCGCCGAGGTCACCTCGTCGAACAGCATCACCTGCGGGCGCATGGCGAGCGCGCGGGCGATCGCGGCGCGCTGCTGCTGGCCGCCGGACAGGCGCGCCGGGTGCTCGTCCGCCTTGTCGCCGAGGCCGACCCGCGCCAAAAGCTCGAGGGCCAGCGCATCGGCGTCATCGCGGCTCAGCCCCCGCACCCGGCGCGGCGCCAGCGCGATATTCTGCTTCGCGGTCAGGTGCGGGAACAGATTGAAGCTCTGGAACACCATCCCGATCTCCTGCCGCATGCGGCGGATGGTGGCCTTGTCGGGCTTCTTGCCGCGCTCCCCGCTGCCGACCGCGATCGGCACGCCCTCGATCTGGATCTCGCCCCGCTGGATCGGCTCGAGGAGACAGACGCAGCGCAACAGCGTGCTCTTGCCGGAGCCGCTGGCGCCGATCAGGACCACGACCTCGCCCTGGCGCACGGCAAGGTCGATGCCGCGCAGAACCTCGAGGCGCGCGAAGCTCTTCCAGACGCCCGCGAGCCGGACAAAAGGCTCTGCGGGTCCGTCCGCGGCGCCGGCGCGGGACAGCATCATGTCCGCCACGTCGTTCATCAGGCCTCGACCCGATAGGCGGCGAGCGCGTCCGGATCGAGGCTGACGCCGAGGCCGGGGCCGTCGGGCGGCCGCACGCCGCCATCCTCGAGCGTCAGCCGTTCGCAGATGACGTCGCGCTCGTGGTAGAAGGGACCGATGATGTCGGACGGCACGGTGCCGTCGATCGCCGGCGCCGAGAGGCCGATGTGCGCCATGAAGGCCGAGTGGACGCCGAGCTCGAGCGTGCTGCCGAGCAGGCACGGGATCCGGCCGGCGCGGGCGAGGCCCAGGATCTCGCGGGTCGCGAGATAGCCGCCGTGGGTCGCGGGCGTGAGCGCCCAGATGTCGGCGGCCCGCGAGGCGAGGAGCTGGAGAGCGTCCTCGAGCGTGAACAGGCTTTCATGCGCCACGATCGGGATGCGGCTGTGGCGGCGGTACTCGGCGAGCGCGGCCGCGGGCGTCCTTGGGATCGGCTGCTCGATGAAGGCGACGCCCTGCTCCTCCAGCCGCGGCAGCGCCCACATGGCTTCGGCGAACGACCAGCCGGTATTGGCATCGACCCCGATCGGCACGTCGGGCCCGACCGCGGCGCGCACCGCGCGCACGCGGGCGATGTCGCTCCTGACCTCGAGCCCGGTCTTGATCTTGAGGTAGCGAAAGCCCGCCGCGAGCACCTCCTCGGCCATCTCGCCCGCGCGCTCGGGCGCGCCGCTGACCACGAACTTGACCGCGACCCGCTCGCGCACGCGCCCGCCCCAGAGCTCCGCGAGCGGCAGGTTCGCAACTTTGCCGACGATGTCCCAGAGCGCCATCTCGACCGCCGCCTTGGCGTAGGGGTTGGCGGCGATCGCCTGGTCCATCCGCGTGCGCGCCGCTTCGATGCGGAGCGGATCCTGGGCCGAGAGTGCCGGCGCCAGATGGTTGCGGATGCAATGGGCGCAGCTGTGCAGGTCCTCGCCGGTCCAGTCGAGCTCGGGCGAGGCCTCGCCGATCCCGTCGATCCCGGCGCTGGTGCGCACGATCACCAGCACGAACCGGGCCGACGGGATCGAGCCGTAGGCGGACGCGATCCGCACCTTCGGCGTGCGCGGCACCGCGACCGGGATGACCTCGATGGCGTCGATCTTCAAGGCAGCCTCTCAGCCGTCGGCGAGCGCGAGCCGGCGCTCGAGGGAGCGCGCGGCGAGCGCGATCGGGTAGTTGATGACGAAGTAGATGAGCGCGACCACGGTCAGGACCTCGAACGGCCGGAAGGTCTCGATCGAGACCAGCTGGCCGACCCGGGTCAGCTCCATGGTGCCGATCGCCGAGGCGAGCGCTGTCGCCTTGAGCAGCAGCATGACGGTGGTGGTCGCGGGCGGCAGGACGATCCGGAGCGCCTGCGGCAGGATGACGAAGCGGTAGCTGTCGGTCCGCGACAGGCCCAGGACCTGAGCGGCATCGCGCTGGGTCGCGTCGATGCCCTGGATGCCGGCGCGAAAGATCTCGCCAAGGAAAGCCGCGACGTTGAGGCCGAGCGCCAGGCTCGCCGCCTGGAAGGAGTTGAGCTCGTAGCCGGTCAGCACCGGCACGACGAAGTAGAACCAGATGATCTGGATCAAGGGCGGCGTCGTGCGGAAGAACTCGATGTAGGCATAGGCCGGCCAGGACAGCAGGCGCCGACCCGAGATCCGCGCGAGCGCGAGGACGAGCCCGAACACGGTGGCGATGGCGGTGGCCACCGCGGTGATCGCAAGCGTCGTCCCCGCACCTTCGATCAGGAACGGCAGGTTGTCCCGGAGGACGCTCCAGTCCAGTTCCATCCGCGTACCCCGACTATTCCTTGATGTAATCAGCCGTCATGTACTTGTCGAACATGCTCTTCAGCGCCCCGGAGTTTTTTCTCGCCTGGATGAAGTCATTGAGGGCCTGGCCGAACTCCTGGTCGCCCTTTTTGTGGGCGTAGGCGACCGGACAGGGCAGGACTTTGAGCGGCTCGGTGGCCGAGGGGAAGAACTTGAACTTGTCGCCGTACTGGTCGACGATCAGGGCGATGGTCACCGGGGTATCGAAGACGGTGGCGTCCGCCCGCCCGCTCAGCACCTCGACGGCAAGCTGGTCGTCGGTGGCGCCGCCGAACTCCTTGTGGGTCGCCTTCGGGAAGGCCTCCTTGGCGATCTGCTCGCCCCAGCCGCCGGCGACGTCGGCGAACAGCACCTCGGGCCGGTTGGCGTCCTCGACCGAGTTGACCTTGTCGTTGTCCTTGAGCACGGCGACCACGCCGCCGATGGTCATGTAGGGGATCGAGAAGTCGACCACCTCCTCGCGCTTGGGCGTGATGCAGATCGCCGGGCACCATGTCCCATTTGCCGGTGGTGATGCCGGCGACGGCGGTGTCCCAGCCCGCGTTGACGAACTCGAGCTTGACGCCGAGCTCCTTGGCGAGCTCGCCCATGAACTCGACATCGGCGCCGTAGTACTCGCCGTTCGGCTTGCGCATGATGAGCGGGCGGTAGATCACGCCCGCGACCCTGAGCGTGCCGCGCGCCTTGATCTCGTCGAGCACGCTGCCCGCGGCGGCGGCCGGGCTCGCGTGGCCCGCGGCGAACGCGCCCGCGGCCAGCGCCATGGCGCCGGCGGCCGCGAGCAGCCAGCGGCGTCCTGGATCCGTCCCGCCCTGGCGTCCCAAATCGCGCATCATGACAGTACCCTCCTTGGATTCGTTGCACTTCCAACGGCGCCGGCGACGCCCGCTCACAAGCCCCGGAAAGCCACGCGGCTGCGTCGCTCCAAAGCCCCGGCGAGCAGCGCCAGCGGATAGGTCAGGACGAAGTAGAGGACCGCGACCAGGGTCAGGACCTCGAGCGGCCGGAAGTTCTGGGTCGAGAGGATCTGGCCGCGGTTCATGAGCTCCGGCACCGCGATCAGCGCGGCGAGCGAGGAATCCTTGAGCAGGCTGACGGTGGCGTTGGCGGTCGGCGCCATGATCAGGCGCAGGGCCTGCGGCAGGACGATGTCGAACAACCGCTGCGAGGCGCTCAGGCCCAACACCATGCCCGCTTCGCGCTGGCTCCTGGGCACCGCCTGGATGCCGGCGCGGAAGATCTCGGCCATCTGCGCGCTCGCGTTGGCGGCGAGCGCCAGGATCACGACCGTGAGCGCGGACAGCCGCAGGCCGAACAGCACCGGCAGCACGTAGTAGGCCCAGACGATGTGGATCAAGGGCGGCGTGGTGCGGAAGAACTCGATCCAGGCGACCACGATCCCGCTCACGAGCGGCAGCTGCGCGATCCGGATGATCGCCATCGGCAGGGCGCTTAGCGTGCCGAGCAGGAACGCGGCCAGGGTGATCGCGAGCGTCAGCGGAATGCCCAAAAGGAGGAAGGGCAGGTCGGGCAGCACGGCCTGGATGTCGAACATCGCGGGTCCAGTTCCGTACAGCGTCTTCTCAGGCCTCGACGGCCGTGATCCGGAGCGCCTTGCGGCCCTCGTCGCGGATGCGGCGGCTGGCGTCGAAGAAGGCCTGGAACGGCTCGACGAACCGACCGAACACGTTCGGGTGCACCGGCACCATCGTCCCCGGCATGGTCGGCCGGCAATAGCGGTCGTAGGCCCAGTAGATCTCGCTCAGAGGGTCCGGGTAGCCGTGCCGCGTCATGGCATCGTAGTGGGTGAACATGAGATCGCCGGTCTGGATCAGCGTTGTGGCGTGCTCCATGGGGATCACGATCGCGGGGTCGATATAGAGGGCGCAGGTGGTGCCGGAGAAGATCGCGTGCCCGGCCGTGCCCTCGAACGGCGCTCGCTCCCAAAGGGCGCGGACCGTCTGCGGCGCCTCGCGCTCGAGGAGCAGCGCCCGCGCCGAGATGCCCTCCTCGGGCAGGGCGCACTCGAAATATCTGGCCATGCTTTCGCGCTCCTTTCCAGCGAGCCGGGCCTCGGTCGTCGATCACTCGGCCGCGGCTCTGGCGATCGGGCGCGGGATCCCGGCGGTTCGCTCCATGAGGTCCTGAAGCTTGCGCATCTCCCTGTCCGAGGCCGCCACGTGCTGCTCCATGGCCGCGGCGGCGGCGTCCACGTCCCGGGCGGCGACGGCGGCATAGATCGCGCGATGGACCTCCCAGGTCTCGCGGCTGGTCTCGGCATCGAATACCGTGCGGATCGCGCCGAGGTCGATGTCGAGCAGCGGCGCCAGCAGGTCGACCAGGACGTCGTTCTTGGAGGCGCGGGCCAAGGGCCAGGTGGAACGCCGTGTTCAGCCGCCGGTTCTGGGCGTAGTCGGCGGGATCGGGCACGGCCTCCTCGAGGACGGTCTGCATGGCGGTGAGATCGCCCTCGTCGGCGCGGCCGGCCGCCAGGCGCACCGTCTCCTTCTCGATCGCGTAGCGCGCCTCCCACAGCTGGTTCAGCATCTGGCTCTCGAGCGCCATCACGCTCAGCGACGGCTCGAAGATCAGCCGGTTCCACTTGAGCCCTTCGACGATCGTGCCGCGGCCGTGATACGCCTTGAGCACGCGCAGGGACTGCAGGCGTTGGATCGCCTCGCGCAGGACGGCGAGGCCGACCCCCAGGTCCTTGGCCAGTTGCCGCTGCGAAGGAAGGCTCGCGCCCGGCCGCAGGCGCCCGGCGGCGATCTGCGTCAGCAGCATCTCCACGACCTGATCGGCGAGCGTGCGTGCCACGGCCTTGGGCCAGGACTGGCTGATCATGAGCGCCTTCCCCCGAGATCGGATGTTCGGGTGTTCCGAAGACCATGTCAATGCCGGACCCTCGCCGAGGCGGCCCTTGCAGCCCTGGGAACTCGATCCTGCGCGCACCGTTGGCACGAGGCGGCAACGACGATCGCGCGGAGGATGGCGACGCCCGTCCGAGACAACGAACCCGCCGGCTATCCGGCTCTCGGCGACTATGCGGTGATCGGCGACAGTCGGACCGCCGCGCTGATCTCGCGCTTGGGGTCCGTCGACTGGCTCTGCCTGCCGCATTTCTCCGGTCCGGCCCTGTTCGGGGCGGTCCTCGATCGCCGCCGGGGCGGCCGCTTTGCCGTCTGCCCGGAGCGGGTGCGCACGGTGAGCCGGCGCTACGTCGGGCCGACCAATGTCCTCGAGACCACCTTTCGGGCGGAAGGCGGCGCGGTGCGCGTGACCGACCTGATGGTGATCGCTAAGGACGGCCTCCAGCCCGAGCGGGAGCTTTTGCGGATCGTCGAGGGGCTCGAGGGTGAGGTGAGCCTCGAGGTCCGGTTCGAGCCGCGGCCGGACTACGCGCGAGCGGCCGGCCGGGTCGTGCGCCGGGGCGAGCACGGCTTGGCCTGCGTGCACGGCAACGAGCTGTTCTTGCTGCGCACCGACCTTGCCCTCGCGATCGAGGGCGGCGACAGCGCGAGCGGACGCGTGACGCTGGCCGCGGGCGAGCGCCGTTATCTGTCGCTGGGCTATACCTGCGGCACGATCGGCATTTTGCCGGCGCTCGGGGCGAGCGCCGAGCGCCGCCTCGCCAGCACCTTGCGCTGGTGGCAGGACTGGAGCGGGCGCTGTCGCTACCAGGGCCCCTTTCGCGAGGCGGTCGTGCGCAGCCTGCTCACGACCAAGCTCATGACCTACGCGATCTCGGGCGCGATCGTCGCGGCCCCGACCACGTCCTTGCCCGAGGTCGTGGGCGGCAGTTCGAACTGGGACTATCGCTACTGCTGGCTGCGCGACGCCGCGCTCGCGCTGCAAACCCAGCTCGACCTCGGCTACGACCTCGAGGCCGAGGCCTTCCTGGGCTGGCTCCTGAACGCGACCCGCCTGACCCAGCCGCGCCTGCAGGTCGTCTACGACGTCTACGGCAAAGCCAACCTGCCCGAGACGGAACTCTCCCATCTCGAGGGCTACCGAGGCTCGCGGCCGGTCCGGATCGGCAATGCCGCCTGCCGGCAGTTGCAGCTCGACATCTATGGCGAGGTCGTGGCGGCGGCCTCGGTATTCCTTGAGGCCGGTGGCCGCCTGGACCGGGCCGAAGCGCAGCTGCTCGCGGGTTTCGGCAAGGTCGTGTGCCAGGAGTGGCGCAAGCCCGACCAGGGGATCTGGGAGCGGCGCGGCGGCGCCTGGCAGCACACCCAGTCCAAGATGATGTGCTGGGTCGCCCTCGACCGCCTGCTCCGGCTCCATGCCGAGGGGCTGGTCGAGGTGCCCGCGGACCGGTTCCGCGAGGAGCGTGCGGCGATCCGGGCGGCGATCGAGACGCAGGGTTACGATCCGGAGCTCGACGCCTATGTCGGCGTCTTCGGTGGCCGCCTGCTCGATGCGAGCCTGCTCCAGATGGCCCGCTACGGCTATATGGACCCCGCGGATCCGCGCATGCGCGGCACCTTTGCGCGGATCGAGCAACGGCTCGGCTGCGAGGGCCTCTTGTTCCGCTACGCCGATGCCGACGGCGATCAGCGGCCCGCCGAGGGCGCCTTCGGGCTCTGCGGTTTTTGGGCGGTCGACTATCTGGCGCGGCTTGGCGAGCTGCAAAAGGCGCACGACCGGTTCGAGCATCTCCTGTCGTTCGCGAACGATCTCGGTCTGTTCGGGGAGCAGATCGATCCGGCGTCCGGCCAGGCGCTGGGCAACTTCCCGCAGACCTACACCCACGTCGGGCTGATGGCGGCGGCGACCTCGCTCGCGCAAGCCTCGGCCCGGCCGCGCGCGGCCGCCTGAGCCGGCTCACGTGGGCATCCTGCGCATCCTCCTTTGGGGCTTCGTCGCCAGCGCGGCGATGGCGACCGTGCTCGAAGGCAGCCAGTTCGTGGGGCTCTCGCGCCTCAGTCTGCCCTATCTGTTCGGCACCTTCGTCACCAGCGACCGCCATCGCGCGATGATCCTGGGCTTCGTCCTCTATCTGCTCGGCGGCTGGGGCTTTGCCTGCCTCTACTACCTGCTGTTCAAGGACCTTGGCTTCGCGACCTGGTGGCTGGGCGCGGTGCTCGGCCTGCTGCACGGGGCCTTCCTGCTCGTGGTGCTGCTGCCCATGCTGCCGCACCTGCACCCGCGCATGGCGTCGGAGTTCGATGATCCCTATGCGGGCGCCCTGCTCGAGCCGCCCGGCTTCGCCGGGCTCAACTACGGCCGCCGGACGCCGCTCGTCACGCTGCTCGGTCAGCTCTGCTACGGCATCATCCTCGGCGCCGCCTACGGCGCTCTCGGCAGCTGACCGGCGCGGCCTTGGGAAGGTGAGGTGGACATGAACGCCGCAAGACCGGAGGTCGTCGTGGTCACCGGGGCGTCCGCCGGGGTCGGGCGGGCAGCCGCGCGCGCGTTCGGCGAGCGCGGCTGCGCCGTCGGGCTGATCGCGCGCGGCCGCGACGGTCTGGAGGCGGCGCGGCGCGAGATCGAGGCGGCCGGCGGCCAGGCGCTGGTGCTGGTCTGCGACGTCGCCGATCCCGACCAGGTCGAGGCGGCGGCCGGGCGGGTCGAGGCCGCGCTCGGCCCGATCGAGGTCTGGGTCAACGATGCCATGGTGACCATCTTCGGGCCCGTGCACGCGATCAGCCCGGCCGAGTTTCGGCGCCAGACCGAGGTCACCTATCTCGGCACCGTGCATGGCACGATGGCGGCGCTCAGGCGCATGCGCGCGCGCGACCGGGGGATCATCATCCAGGTCGGCTCGGCGCTCGCCTACCGCTCGGTGCCGCTGCAGGCGGCCTATTGCGGCGCCAAGGCCGCGATCCGGGGCTTTACCGACTCGCTCCGCTGCGAGCTCCTGCACGAGAAGAGCCGGGTGCGCCTGACCATGGTCCAGCTCTCGGCGTTCAACACGCCTCAGTTCGACTGGGCGCGCTGCCACATGGACCAGGCGCCGCAGCCGCTGCCGCCGATCTTCGAGCCCGAGCTGGCGGCCGCCGCGATCGTCTATGCCGCGCGCCATGGGCGGCGCGAGCTGTGGGTCGGCTGGCCGGCGGTCAAAGCCATCCTCGGCAACCGCGTGATGCCCGGCCTGCTCGATCGGATGATGGCGAGATCCGCCTTTGGCGGCCAGCTGAGCGGCGAGCCCACCGCCCCGGACCGGCCCGACAACCTCTATGACGCGGTGCCTGGCGACCATGGCGCCCGCGGCCGGTTCGGGGCGCGCGCGCGCCGCCGCAGCTGGCAGTTCTGGCTGACGAGCCACCCGGCGCCGGCGCTCGCCGCATCCGCGCTCGCGGCGCTCCTGCTCGCAGCGGTCGTGGTGGGTCTGACCTGACGCGAAGCCCTCAAGGCCGCGTGTCGGCCCCGGGCTCCGGCAGCGACATCGCGGGGCTCCGGCTCAGGTAGTCGCTGAGCGTGAGCCCGAACATGATCATGAGCCAGAACAGGCCGGCGATCGCGGCCAGACGGAGGAGGGCGCCGGCCCGGCGCACGTGCATGAAGAACCAGATGACCAGCGTTGCCTTGGCGACCGAGATCGACATGTTGAGGATCGGGTTCAAGGCGCCGAGCTGGAACTGGGCGACGGTCATGGTCGCCGCGAGCAGGACGAGACAGGCGAGATAGACCAGGACGAAGGTGATGCGCTCGCTCATGGTCGGCCGCCGTCAGACCAGATACAGCGCCGGATAGAGGAACAGCCAGACGATATCGACGAGATGCCAATAGAGACCCAGCACTTCCACGCGGGTGCCGCGCTCGGGCAGCGGCAAGCGCCGCCGGCCGAGCAGCCAGGCGAATAGCGAGACCGCCACGATGCCGCAGGTGAGATGGAAGGCGTGCAGGCCGGTGGCCGCGAAGTAGAGGTTGAAGAACAGCTCGCTGGGCGCGGGCGGCAGCGGAAACGGCGGCCCGACGCCCGGCATCAGACCCTCGTGGTATTCTTTGAAGTACTCGTAGCCCTTGATCCCGAGGAAGACGAGGCCGAGACCGGCGGTCGCCAGCAGCCAGCCGACGGTCGGACCCGGCCGCCGCTCGCGCGCCGCCACCACCGCCAGCACCATGGTCAGGCTGCTGGTCAGCAGCACCGCCGTGTTGGCGCCGCCGAGCCACATATCGAGGTGATGGCTCGCGGTCTTCAAGGCGCTGCCATAACTGACCCGATAGATCAGGATGCTGAGGAAGATGCCGCCGAACAGCATGATCTCGGTCGCGAGGAACACCCACATGCCGAGCTCTGCCGCCCCGCGCTGCTGCGCCTCGCTCTGGAACTGCAGGGCGACATGGCTCTTTGCGCTCATGGACGGACTTCCGGCAGCGGGTAGTCGTAGGCCTCGGCGGTGACGACCGGGATGGTCTCGAAGTTGTGCTGGGGCGGCGGCGAGGCGGTGGTCCACTCGAGGCCCGCCGCACCCCAGGGATTGGGCCCGGCCGGCCGGCCGTAGCGCAGCGACCAGAGCAGGTAGATCAGCGGCAACAGGTAGGCGAGCGCCAGGACCCCGGCCCCGGCCGAGGACAGCACGTGATAGACCTGGAACTCCGGCGGATAGACGTGGTAGCGGCGCGGCATCCCGAGATAGCCCAGCAGGAACTGCGGCAAGAAGGTCAGGACGAAGCCCGCGAAGGCCAGCAGGGCGGCGAGCCGGCCCCAGAATTCGGAGTACATGCGCCCGGTCATCTTCGGCCACCAGAAGTGCAGAGCGCCGAGATAGGCGGTAACCGAGGCACCCACCATGATGAAGTGGAAATGCGCGACTACAAAGTACGTGTCGGTCACGTGCACGTCGATCGCCAGCGAAGCGAGCATGAGGCCGGTCAGGCCGCCGATCACGAACAGTGCTATGAACGCGAGCGCGTAGAGCAGCGGGGTATCGATGACGATCTGGCCTTTGTAGAGAGTGGCAGTCCAGTTGTAGACCTTGATCGCCGACGGCACCGCAACGGCGAAGCTCAGGAGCGAGAAGACCATCGAGGCGTAGATCGACTGGCCGGAGACGAACATGTGGTGGCCCCAGACCAGGAACCCGAGCGTCGCGATCGCGAGGCTGGAATAGGCGACGAACCGGTAGCCGAAGATCCGCTTGCGGGAAAAGGCCGTGACCAGCTCGCTGACCACCCCCATCCCGGGCAGAATCATGATGTAGACGGCCGGATGACTGTAGAACCAGAACAGGTGCTGGAACAACAAGGGGTCGCCGCCGAGCGCCGGGTCGAAGAAACCGATGCCCAGGATCCGCTCGAGCGCGATCAGCACCAAGGTGATAGCGAGCACCGGCGTCGCGAGCACCAGGATCAGGGAGGTCGCGTAGTTGGTCCAGACGAAGATCGGCAGGCGGAACCAGGTCATGCCGGGGGCGCGCATCTTGTGGATCGTGACGATGAAATTCAGGCCGGTGAAGATCGACGAGAAGCCGACAATGAATACGCCGACGATCGCGGCCGTGACGTGGCTGTTGGAATAGACGCTGCTGAGCGGCGTGTAGAAAGTCCAGCCGGTGTCGACGCCGCCGGCCAGCAGCACGTAGATCGTGAACAGGCCGCCCAACATATAAAGATACCAGCTGGCGAGATTGATCCTCGGGAAGGCGAGATCGCGGGCGCCGATCATCAAGGGGATCAGGAAATTGCCGAAGGTCGCCGGGATCGAGGGCACCAGGAAGAACCAGACCATGACGACGCCGTGCAGCGTGAAGGCCTTGTTGTAGCCGTCGTCGGTCAAAAGATCGCCGGCCGGCGTGATCAGCTCGAGGCGGACCAGGCCGGCCGCGAGCGCCCCGATGACGAAGAAGAACGTGATCGAGACCAGATAGAGGATCGCGATCCGCTTGTGGTCCGTGGTCAGGAGCCACGAGCGGATCGTGTAGCCCTCGAACAGGTAGCTTTGCGAGCGGAGGTCGGCCACGGTCGTGCTCACCTCTGGGACGCCTCCTTGCCGGCGAGCGACTTGAGGTAGGCGATCAGCTGCAAGAGCTGCGCTTCCGAGACGCGGTCCTTAAAGCTCGGCATGATCGGCTCGTAGCCGGCGACCACGGCCTTCTTGGGCAGCAGGATGCTGTCCCGCAGATAGGCCTCGTCGGCGAGGACGACCTCACCCGAGGCGAGCGGCACCGGGCTGCCGAACAGGCCCGCCAGCGGCGGCGCATGGACGACCGGGCTTCCGACGTGGCAGCCGCTGCAGCCGAGGCTCGAGAACAGGCTCTCGCCCTCGGCCGCGAGCGAGAGGTCGGAGGGCGTGCGCTCGAGCCATGCCGCATAGGCTGCCGGCGTCATGATCACGATCTGGCCGCCCATCCTCGAGTGCGCGGTGCCGCACAGCTCGGCGCAGAACAGATGATAGGTGCCGGGCTTGTCGGCGTTGAACCACAAGGTCGTGTAGCGACCCGGCAGCACGTCCTGCTTGAGCCGCAGCGCCGGCAGATAAAGACTGTGGATCACGTCTTCGGAGATCATCGACAGCTTGACCGGCTGATGCGCCGGCACGTGCAGTTCGTCGATCTCGCGCTGGCCGCCCGGGTGCTGGAACTGCCACATCCACTGCTTGGCCAGCACGTCGACCTCGAGCGCGCCCGCGGGCGGCGTGCGCTCGTCGTAATAGAGCTTGGCCGCCCAGACGAAGAAGAAGAGGCTGAGCGAAAACGGGATGATCGCCCAGGCGACCTCGAGCTTGACGTTGCGCTCGGGGCGGTGCTGCCGGTTCGCGGCCGAGCCCTGCCGGAAGCGGATCGCGAACACCAGCAACAGGACGAAGACCGGCAGCGTCAGCAGGCTGACCAGGATGAGCAGGCCGGCGAGCAGGAGATCGACCCTGCCTGCGAGCGCCGAGGCGATCGGCGGCCAGAGCGGCAGGGTCACGGCCCCTCTCCCGGCTGCCGGCGCTCGCGGCGCAACAGCAATGCCACGAGGCCGCCGAGCAGCACCATCGTGAGGCCGGCGCCCGCCTTGAGCGCGAGGTCGACGTCCGCCGTGTACGTGCCGGTCTTCGGGTCGTAGCCGTAGCAGAGCAGCCAGAGATGATCGGCGAGCGTGCCGGCCTTGCCCTCGCCCGCCTCGGTCAGGCCAAGCCGCAGGTCCGCGGCCTCGAACGGATAGCCGTAGAGCCAGCGCGCGAGCTTGCCGCTCGGGCTGATCAGGGCGACCGCCGCCGGATGGGCGAACTGGTCGGTATCCGCGTCGTAGGCGTAGTGGTAGCCGATCGCGTCCGCGAGCCGGCGGGACGAGCCGGCGCCGTCGCCGGCGAGGAAGTGCACGGCCTGCGCGGCGCCTGTGCGGGGATAGCGCGCGAGGTCCGCGGTCCTGGTACGCCTGGCATCGACCGCCGTCTCGCGCGGATCGATCGAGACCGCGAGCACCGCGAATGAGCGCGGATCGAGGCCGATTCCGCCCAGCGCGCTGAACAGGCCGGCAAGCGTGACCCCGCAGATGTTCTTACAATCGAAGTCGACCGGAGCGAGGATCACCGGCCGCTGGCCGAGATAGTTGGCGAGCGTGACGCTCGTCCCGGTCTCGTCGACGAAGGCGAGGCTTGCCGGCACGGTGACGCCGAGCTTGGGCTCGATCGCCGCCGAGGTGAACGGATCGAAGCCGGCGGCACTTGCGGCCGAAGCGATCCCGAGCACGAGCAGGGCCAGCCCGAGCGCGCGGCCGGTCACGGCCGGGCCCCCTTATCGAGCTCGGCCTTGGACGTCCAGCCGCGCTCGGCCAGCAGCCGCATCGCCTGCTCGATCGGGATCCTGGCGATGCCGGCGTCGCGATCGACCCAGCCAAAGCCTTCGAGGTCTGCGGCTTCGCGCTCTTGCACCGCGGCCAGCGTGTGCGCCGGGTTGGCGTCGAGGCGCGGCGTCGGCGGTCGGATCTCGACGCGCGCGAGTGGGCTGACCGCCGGCCCTTGCGCCTCGCTGTGGAACAGCCCGACCAGCCCGCCGAGCGCGGCCGCGAACAGGCCGATGATCACCACCATGGCGAGCGCGATCCAGAGCACCGCCCTCGCGTCGACGTCGCTCGGCTCGTAGCCGAGTTGCTCCGCGCGGCGCAGACCGTCCGGCGCCTCAGCCACGGCTCGCCACCTCGAGGGCGCCAAGGATCGCCGCGGCGCGCGGCAGGACCAGCCAGAGGACCGCGCTGAGCCAGATCCCCCCGACCGCGGCCAGGGTGCCGGCGAGCAGCCAGGCGGCCGGCGCCTGCGGTCCGAAGGCGGGCAGGGTCAGCCAGAGGCTCTCGAGCACGCGCGCGAGGACGACCGCGGCGGCGAGTGCCATCAGCAGCGGCCAGCTCTGGCGCGCCCGCGCCGACAGCAGCACCACGAACGGCAGGCCGGCGTTGAGGATCGCGATCGCCAGGATCAGCGCCCACCAGATGCCCTGGCCGCGCCTCAGGTACCATTCGGCGCCATCCGGCAGGTTGCCCGACCAGATCACCAGGTACTGGATGAAGGCGAAGTAGGCCCAGAGCAGGACCAGCGCCAGGAACAGGCTGCCGAGGCCGAGCAGGCGGTGCTCGCGGACCAGCTCAGCACGGCCGGCGGCCTCGACGGTGCCGAGCGCCACGAGGATCGCGAGGGCATAGCCGCCGACCGCCTGCCCGGACATGGCGAGCATGCCGAACACGGCGGAATGAAACTCCGGTTGCAGCGACAGGACCCAGTCGATGCTCGCGAACGAGGCGGCGAGCGCGTAGAGCATGGCGCCCACGGTCGCGAGGCCGCGGCGCTGCCGGCGCGCGTCGAAGGGGCCGCGGACCGTCGTCAGGATCAGCGCGAGACCGGACCAGGCTGCGAGGTAGATCAGGCTCCGCAGGATGAAGAACGGCGGATTGAGAAAGGCGGCCTTGGGCGCGACCGTCGCATGCGCGGCGAGGAAATCCGGGCGCGCCCAAGGGTAGATCGCCGGCAGATCGAACAGGACCGGCAGGAACAGGAGTGCCAACAGCGGCAGCGTCCGCAGGACCGCCTCCAGCGCGCCGCCGACCACGAGGCCCCAGCGGCCGCCGAGCAGATGCCAGGCGAGGAGGACCGCCAGGCAACCGAGGGGAAAGGCCATCCAGGTAACCAGCGCGACCAGCCAGGCGCGCAGGAAGGCCGGCAGGTCGAGCAGCGCGCCCGCGCTCGACGCCGCGATCCCGATCAGAGCGATGACCATGGCGGTCCACTGAAGGCGGGACAGCTTGAGAGCGGCTTCGGCCATCAGCGCGACTGCTCGTGGAGGCTTTGCCGGACGTCGTCGGGGAGATCCGCGACCACGGCGTGCTGCCCGAGCTGCAGGGCCCGGATGTAGGCGACGATCGCCCAGCGGTCCGCCGGCGGCACGCGCTCCGCATAGGAGTACATGACGCCGTAGCCGTTCTGGATGACGTCGAGGAAGTGCCGGTCGGGCGCCTCGCGCAGCCGGTCGATATGGTAGCTCGGCGGCTTCGGGAAGCCGCGCTCTACGATGATGCCCTGGCCATCGCCCGCGCGGCCGTGACAGGGCGCGCAGAAGATCTCGAACCGCTCGCGACCGCGCTGCAGGAGCGCCATGGTCATCGGCGGCCGTCGGTCGAGCACCGCGAGCTCGGCGGCCTCGCCGCGCCAGACCGTCCCCGGGACCGGTTCCTGCATGGCGCTGCCGTCCGGCAACAGCTCGGCCTCCGCGTAGGCCTTGTACTTTTTCTGATGCGCCATGCTGTACTGGTCGCAGGCCGCGAGCAGGGCGAGCAGGCCGAGCAGCGGAACGAGGCGCCTCATTTCGGCACCTCTTCGACCGCAAGCGCGCCCAGGCGCTCGAGCAAGGCGCGGGTCGCCGCCAGATCGAAACGCGGCTCCTCGCTCAGGACGGTGAGAAAGAAACGGTCGACGGTCACCCGCCGGAAGCGCGCCGCGTTGAAGATCGGGTGGTGCAGCCGCGGCAGCCGGTTGAGCGTCAGGAGGCCGAAGAAGACGGCGAGGAAGGCGCCGAGGATCGCGAGCTCGTAAGCCGGCACCGCGAACGCCGGCCAGGCATCGAGCGGGCGGCCGCCGACGTCGAGCGGGTAATCGACGGCGTTCAGGTACCACTGCAGCACCAAGCCGCCGCCGCCGCCCGCGATGCCGCCCGCGAGCGCAATCCAGGGCAGCGCGTGTTCGCGAAAGCCGATCGCCGCCGCCAGGCCCTCGACCGGAAACGGCGAAAAGGCCTCGAGCCGGACATAGCCTTCGGCGCGGGCCTGCCTTGCCGCCGCGACGAGGGCTGCCGGCGTCTCGAACTCCGCCAGCAGGCCGTAGAGCTGCTCCCGGCCGGCCACCTCAGGCCTCCTGCCGGTCGGCGTGCAGGGCTTCCTTGAGCTCGAAGATCGAGATCATCGGCAACAGGCGCACGAACAGGAAAAACAGGAAGAACCAGACGCCGATCATGCCGCCCAGCAGCAGCCACTCCCAAACCGACGGCACGTAGACGCCAAAGGCCGAGGGCAGATAGTCGCGCGATAGCGTGTTCGCGATCTCGGTGAAATGGCCGAGCCAGACGCCGACCGTGACCAGGAGGGCGACGGCCGCCAGCGCCCCGACGCTTCGACGGACTGCCTTGAACCAGAGCGCCTGGGGGGCCGCGAGCGTGCAAAGGACCGCGAGCCAGTACGTCCAGGCGTAGGTGCCGGACCAGCGGCCATAGAGCGTCTGGCGCTCGAACCCATCGCCCGAATACCAGGCATCGAAGGTCTCGAACAGGGTGCAGTAGGCGGTCATCAGGGCGAACGCGAGCAGGAGCTGCGCCAGCAGGTCGAGATGCCGCTCGGTCACGATGTGCTGCAGGCCGAAGGCGGTGCGCAGCACGATCGAGATCAGGAGCACGACCGCGAAGCCCTCCGCGATCGCCTCGATCAGGAAGAGCGGCGGATAGATCGTCGAGTGCCAGCCGGGCTCGATGCCGCCCGCGAACAGCATGGCGACGCCGCTCTCGACCATCACGACCAGCGGCACCGCGAGTGCTGCCGCGATCCAGTAAGTGGTCTGCCAGCGCTGCCAATGGATTGCGGAGTTGCGCCAGCCGAGGCAGAGCACGCCGTAGAAGACCTGGGCCAGACGCGAGCTTGCCCGGTCGCGCACCGAGGCGAGGTCCGGGATCAGGCCGATGTACCAGAACAGCACCGAGACGATCAGATAAGTGAGGACGCCGAAGATGTCCCACTCGAGCGGGCTCTTGAACTGCGGCCAGACCGTCATCGTGTTGGGATAGGGGATCAGCCAGTAGAACAGCCAGGGCCGGCCGAGGTGGAGGACCGGTGCCAGTCCGGCCTGGACGACCGCGAACACGGTCATCGCTTCGGCGAAGCGGTTGAGCGAGTTCCGCCAGCCGCGGTTGACCAGCAAGAGCAGCGCCGAGATCATGGTCCCGGCGTGCGCCATGCTGATCCACCAGACGTAGCTCGCGATGGTCATGCCCCAGAAGACCGGGCTCTGGATGCCCCAGACGCCGACCCCGCCCCAGAACAGATACCCAACCGCGACCATGAAGACGGCGAGCCCAAGCAAAGTCGCGGCAAAGCCCGCCCACCAGCCGCGCCCCGGGCGGCCGAGCGGGACGGCGGTGATGTCCGCGGTCACCGACCGGTAGGTGACGCCCGGCCCGACCAGCGAGTTGGGATGGGGGGGATGGGAGGCCGCCATCGCGCTCACGTCCCCTTGGGCCTGGGTACGGCCCTGATCTCCGCGAGGTAGGAGGTGCGCGGCCGGGTGTTCAGCGCGGCCAGCAGCGTGTAGTTGCGCGGGCTCGCCTTGGCCTTGGCAATCGCGCTTTGCGGGTCGTTCAGATTGCCGAAGGTGATCGCCCGGGTCGGACAGGCCTGCTGGCAGGCGGTCACGACCTCGCCGTCGCGGACCTCGCGCCCCTGCTCCTCGCCCCGGATGCGCGCGGCGCTGATCCGCTGGACGCAGTAGGTGCATTTTTCCATCACGCCGCGCGCCCGGACCGTGACGTCGGGATTGCGCTGCGGGATCCGGCCGTCGCCCTCGGCGTCGCCGTAGTCGAGAAAATTGAAGCGCCGGACCTTGTACGGGCAATAGCTCGCGCAGGTGCGGGTGCCGACGCAGCGGTTGTAGATCATCTGGTTCAGCCCTTCGGGCCCGTGCACGGTCGCGTTGACCGGGCAGCCCATTTCGCAGGGCGCCTGCTCGCAGTGCATGCAGGGCACCGGCTGCCAGTGGGTCTCCGGGTTTTCAGGCGGACCGCTGTAGTAGCGGTCAACCCGCAGCCAGTGCATCTCGCGACCCATCAGGACCTGATCCTTGCCGACCACGGGCACGTTGTTCTCGGCGACGCAGGCGACCATGCAGGCATTGCAGCCGATGCAGGCATCCATGTCGATCGCCATCCCCCAGGCGTAGCCGTCGCGCTCCGGCTCCGGGTAGAGCGAGGGGCGCGGGCCGGATTGCGCCTCGACGCCGTGGCCCGCCCGCAGCGCTTCCGGCGTGAGCTCGCGGATCAGATCCTCGTGGCCGGCGAGCGCATGATGGCGCTGGGTGGTCGCGAGCTCGGCTCTCTCGCCGGTCGCCTCGAGGATGAGCCCGGCGACACTCCAGGGCTCGGCCGCGGTCCGCAGCCGGTAGGCGTCGTAGCCGATCCCGGTGCCGATCCGCCCGCCCTGGCTGCGCCCGTAGCCGAGCTGCAGCGTGAGCGTGCGCTCCGCCTGCCCCGGCAGCACAAAGACCGGCGCCCGCAGGCGCCGCTCGCCGCCCGAGACGTCGACCAGATCGCCGTTCTCGAGGCCGCGCGCCGCGGCCAGCGCCGGGCTGATCAGGAGCGCGTTGTCCCAGGTCAGCTTGGTGAACGGCTTGGGCAGCTCCTGCAGCCAGCCGTTGTTGGCAAAGCGGCCATCCCAGATGCAGGGGTCCGCCCGGATCACCGCCTCGAGCTCATGGCTCGCGGGCGCGGGCGCGGGCGGTTCGATGTGCCGGACCGACAGCGAGCGGGCAGGCGGCGCGGTTCCCGGCGCAAAGCCCGCCTCCAGAGCTTTGCGCCAGGCCGCCTCGAAGTCGGCGCCGGGCAGAAGCTCCCGCCAGGTCGCGCGCACCAGATCGTACGCCTCGGCCTCGGGCTCGCCCGCGAGCGTCGCCAGCACTTCGTGGCCGGAACGGCCGCCGAACAGCGGGCGCACGAGTGGCTGCAGCACGCTCGCGGTGCCGTCGATCGCGCGGGCATCGCTCCAGGTCTCGAACGGATGGGCGAGCGGGATGTGCCAATGACAGAGCGCCGCGGTCTCGTCGACGTGGGTCCCGACGTGCACGCAAAGCGGCACCCGTTGCAGGCGCTCACCAAAGCCGAGGTCGGCCGGCCCCGTGTAGACCGGATTGGCATCGAGGACGATCAGCGTATCGATGGTCCGACCGTCGATGGCGGCCGCGAGGTCGGCGAGCGAGCGGCCCTCGCTGCCGGCCAGGGCCGCGATCGGCTCCGATGCCTCGAGCGCGCGCTCGAGGCTGCCGAGCCGGTCGTTGAGCGCGAAGGCCTGCGCCTGCACCTTTGCCGGCAGATGCGGCCCCGCGAGAACCAGACCGCTTTGGCCGGCGCGCCGCAGCTCGTCCGCAACCTGCATCAAGTGGCCGCGCTGCGCGAGTGCCAGATCGACGGCGCCGATCGGCCCCAGGCCGAACTGCTGCGCCAGCGCCAGCATGAAGTTGATGATCTCCTGTGTCGAGGCGGGGCTGCGGCTGGTCGCCTTGGCGCCGGTCAGCGTGGGCGTGCTCTCGAGCACGTGCAGGCTCGGCAGGCGCCCACTCGCAATCCCTGCCTGCCGGCGCTCGCTCCACTGGCCGGCGTAGACCGGCTGCGCCGGGCCCGGGCCCAGGACGTCGTCCTCGAGACTGACCACGACGTCCGTGCGCTCGAGCCGGTAGCGGATCTCGAGCGGCTCGCCGAACGCCAGCTGCGTCGCCGCGTAGCGGCGCTCCTGGCCGAGCGGCTCGTGCGCGTACCAGCGAAGCTCGGGCAGGCGCTGCTGCAGCCGCTGCATCTGCCGGACCATCGTCGGCGAGGTGACCGTACCGGTCAGGAGCGCCAGGCCCTCGCCGCGCTTTGGCGCGAGCGCGCTCGCCCGCTCGACCAGCGCCAGCTGAAAAGCATCCCAGCTCGCGATCCGCCCGTAGTGGGTGACCGCACTCGAGCGGTCGGGATCGTAGAGGTCGAGCACCGCGGCCTGGCTGAAGATGTCGCTCGTCCCCCGGCTCAGCGGATGCTCCGGATTGCCCTCGACCTTGATCGGACGGCCGTCGACCGTCTTGACCAGCACCGGGACGGCATGGCCGTTCAGGAGCGTCGCGGTCGCGTAGGAGCGAGGCTGGCCGGGGACCAGGAATTCCGGCGCCTCGACGTAGGGGACCGCCTTTTCCTCCGCCGGGATGCCGCAGCCGGCGAGCCCGGCGAGTGCCAGCGATGCACCCATCACGCGGAGCACGTCGCGCCGGCTTGCCGTGGTCATGAGCGGGGCAAGGCTCGGGAACTCGGCTTCCACGTGGCGGCGGAAATCGTCGCTCCCGGCCAGCTCCTCAAGGCTCCGCCAGAACTGCCTGCCCCCCTGGGCCCCGAGCTCTGAGCTAGCCATGGGTCACCGGTGGCAGACGTAGCAGTTGTCGAGCGTGGCAGGATGGATGCCCGCCTCTTTGACCAGCTTTTCCCCGAACTGCTCCCGGTCGGCGGGCGCCTGCCAATGGAAATCGAAGACCTGGTCTGGCGGCCGCAGGTATGGCTCCGGATGGCGGTGGCACTCCAGGCACCAGCTCATCTCCAGCGTCACGGCGCGGTAGATCCGGACCATCTCCGGCACCGGCCCATGGCAGTGTTGGCAGGGCACGCCCTTTTGCACGTGGATGCCGTGGTTGAAATAGACGTAGTCCGGCAGGGCGTAGACGCGGGTCCAGCGCAGCGGCGTGCCGCTGGCGAGGCTCTGGCGCACGGGGTCGAGCACGCCCGCGTTGGTCCAGAGCTGGGAGTGACACGTCATGCAGGTGTGGGTCGGGGGAAAGCCGGCCGAGGCGGCGGTCTCGACCGAGCCGTGGCAGTAGCGGCAGTCGATGCCCAGCTGGCCCACGTGATGACGATGGCTGAACGGGACCGGCTGGGCGGGTGGCAGGCTTTCCCGGGTGAGGTAGTCCGAACGCACCCAACCGCCGGCCGCCAGCAACACGCCGCCGGTTCCCAGCGCCAAAGCAATCAGCACCAGTCGCAGATAGGTGTCGGCCGCCCGGGAGAAGATCTGCGCCATTGAGGACCGCGCCCGCATGCGTCACCGGACGCACTGGCGAAGTCTACCGGCCGCATCCGCGCCTGTCCAACGACGGCATCGTCAGGTTGGTTCCGGCGCCAAGGCGAGGCGCTCCGGCCGCGAACATTAAAACTTGGCCATCTGGCGCAACCAACCGGCGCCGCGGTCGTTGTCGACCCAAGGTCCGCTCGCCATGGGCCCAAAGCCGCACCTTTCGACGTCGAAGGAGGAGGATTGATGAGCGCCACCGTCAGCGACTTCATGCTGGAGCGCCTCTCGGCCTGGGGCATCGAGCGGATCTACGGCTTTCCGGGCGATGGCATCAACGGCATTCTTGGCGCCTTCAACCGCGCCGAGGACCACCTCGAGTTCGTGCAGGTGCCGCACGAAGAGGTCGCGGCCTTCATGGCCTGCGCGCACGCCAAGTTCACCGGCCGCCCCGGGGTCTGCATGGCAACCTCGGGCCCGGGCGCGATCCATCTTCTGAACGGCCTCTACGACGCCAAGCTCGACCATCAGCCGGTGGTCGCGATCGTCGGTCAGCAGAAGCGGGCGGCCCTCGGCGGTCACTACCAGCAGGAGGTCGACCTGGTCTCGCTTTTCAAGGACGTGGCCGGCGAGTACGTCCACGTCTGCATGGCGCCCGAGCAGATGCGCCACCTGATCGACCGCGCGCTGCGGATCGCGATGGCCGAGCGGACCGTCACCTGCATCATCGTCCCGGCCGACATCCAGGAGCTCGACGCGGTCGAGCAGCCCGCGAGGGCGCACGGCACGATCCACTCGGGCATCGGCTACGAGCCGCCCCGGATCGTGCCGGCCGAAGCCGATCTGCGGCGGGCCGCCGAAGTGCTGAACGCCGGCGAGCGGGTCGCGATGCTGGTCGGGGCGGGCGCGCTCGGCGCCACCGACGAGGTTGTCGAGGTCGCCGAGATTCTGGGGGCCGGCATCGCCAAGGCGTTGCTCGGCCGGGCCGCGGTCCCGGACAACCTGCCCTTCGTCACCGGCCAGATCGGCCTGCTCGGGACCCGGCCGAGCTGGGACATGATGATGGGCTGCGACACGCTGCTCATGGTCGGCTCGAGCTTCCCCTATTCCGAGTTCCTGCCGCCCGAGGGCCAAGCGCGCGGCGTCCAGATCGACATCGACGGCAAGATGCTCTCGATCCGCTACCCGATGGAGGTCAACCTCGCCGGCGATGCCGCCCTGACGCTGCGGGCGCTGATCCCGCACCTCGAGCACAAGCAGGACCGCTCCTGGCGGCAGGAGATCGAGCAGGGCATCGAGGACTGGTGGCAGGTGGTCGAGGAGCGCTCGCTCGCGGATGCCGATCCGATCAACCCCGAGCGCGTGCTCTGGGAGCTGTCGCCGCGGCTGCCGGAGAATTGCATCATCAGCGCCGATTCCGGCAGCGTCGCCAACTGGTTCGCGCGCAACATCAAGATCCGGCGCGGCATGATGGCGACCCTTTCCGGCAACCTCGCCACCATGTGCCCGGGCGTGCCTTATGCGCTCGCCGCCAAGTTCACCCATCCCGAGCGGGTCTCGATCGCGCTGGTCGGCGACGGCGCCATGCAGATGCTGGGCAACAACTGCCTGATCACGGCCGCCAAATACTGGCAGCATTGGGCGGATCCGCGCCTGATCGTGATGGTGCTCAACAACCGCGACCTCAATCAGGTGACCTGGGAGCAGCGCGTGCTGGCGGGCGACCCGAAATGGGAGACCTCGCAGAACCTGCTGGACTTCCCCTATGCGGGTCTCGCCGAGATGCTCGGGCTGAAGGGTCTCCGGGTGGAGCATCCCGAGGAGGTGGGGCCGGCCTGGGACGAGGCGCTCCGTGCCGACCGGCCCTGCGTGCTCGACGTCGTGACCGACCCCGACGTGCCGCCCTTGCCGCCGCACATCACCTACGAGCAGGGCAAGAAATACGCCAAGGCGCTGATCAAGGGCGATCCGGACGCGGTCGGCATCATCTGGCAGTCGCTCAAGCAGAGCATGCAGGGCGTGCTCCCGAGCAAGCGCTGAGGCTCGCCGTGGAGGCGGTCCGGCTCGCCCGGCCCGAGGTCGAGGCGTACACGATCCCGACCGACTTCCCCGAGGCCGACGGCACGCTCGCGTGGGATTCCACCACGATCGTGACCGTGCGCGCCCGGGCGGGCGGCCGCTCGGGGCTCGGCTATAGCTACACCGACAAGGCCGCGGCCGAGCTGATCTCGGGCAAGCTCGCCGATGTGGTCGAGGACCGGGACGCGCTCGCGCCGACCGCCGCCTGGCGGGCGATGGTCGGCGCGATCCGCAATCTTGGCCGGCCCGGGATCGCCTCCTGCGCGATCGCCGCGGTCGATGGGGCGCTTTGGGATCTGAAGGCGAGGCTGCTCGATCTCCCGCTGGTCGAGCTGCTCGGATCGGTCCGCGAGGCGATCCCGGTCTACGGCAGCGGCGGCTTCACCTCCTACCCGATCGAGCGTCTGCAGGCCCAGCTCGGCGGCTGGGTCGAGCAGGGCATCGGCAGGGTCAAGATGAAGATCGGCAGCGAGCCCGCGCGAGACCCGGAACGCGTGCGTGCCGCCCGCAGCGCGATCGGGCCCGCGGCCGAGCTGTTCGTCGACGCCAACGGCGCCTACGACCGCAAGCAGGCGCTCGGCTTCGCCGAAGCCTTTGCCCAAGAGCGCGTCACCTGGTTCGAGGAGCCGGTCTCCTCGGATGACCTCGAAGGCCTGCGCCTGCTCCGGGACCGGGCGCCCGCCGGCATGGAGATTGCCGCCGGCGAGTACGGCTACGACCTCACCTACTTCCGGCGCATGCTCGAGGCGGGCGCGGTCGACGTCCTGCAGGCGGATGCGACGCGCTGCGCCGGGGTCACGGGCTTCATGCAGGCAGCCGCCCTCTGCGCTGCCTACGGCCTGCCGCTTTCGGCGCACACCGCGCCGGCTTTGCATCTGCACCTGTGCTGCGCCGCCCAGAGCGCGCGCCACCTCGAGTACTTCCACGACCACGTCCGCATCGAAGGCATGCTGTTCGAGGGCGTACCCGCGCCCGAGAACGGCGCGCTTTACCCCGACCGGTCGCGGCCGGGGCTCGGGCTCGAGCTCAAGGAGTCCGAGGCCGCCCGCTTCGCAATCTGAACCCGTCTCAAGGAACCCCCCCGAACCTTTCTCAAGGAAACCCAATGTTGCTGCGCACCGAACCGGTCAGCTTCTCCGACGAGTCGAGCGCCCGGCTGGAGCGCGATCTGCGCCAGCGGGTCGAGGGCGAGGTCCGCTTCGATGCCGGCTCGCGTGCGATCTATTCGACCGACGCCTCGAATTACCGCCATCCGCCGATCGGGGTCGTGATCCCGCGCACGATCGAGGCGCTGGTCGCGACGGTCGCGGTCTGCCGCGAGCACGGCGCCCCGATTGTGAACCGGGGCGGCGGCACCGGCCTCGCCGGCCAGACCTGCAACACCGCGGTCGTGATCGACGGCTCGAAGTACCTGAACCGCATCCTCGAGATGGACTACGAGCGGCGCGAGGCGCGGGTCCAGCCGGGCGTGGTGTTCGACGAGGTCCGCAAGCGCGCCGAGCAGCACGGCCTGACGCTCGCCTTCGACACCTCGACCCACGACCGCGCCACGATCGGCGGCATGATCGGCAACAACTCCTGCGGCGTGCACTCGGTGCTGGCGCAGATGGAGGGTCACGGCTCCGGCCGCACCGCCGACAACGTCGACGAGATGGAAATCCTGACCTACGACGGCCTCCGGCTCAAAGTCGGCAAGACCAGCGAGGCCGAGCTCCAGGGCTACATCCGCGCGGGCGGCCGGCGCGGCGAGATCTATGCCAAGCTGAAGGCGTTCCGCGATAAATATGCCGATCTGATCCGCCAGCGCTATCCCGACATCCCGCGCCGCGTGTCCGGCTACAATCTGCCCCAGCTCCTGCCCGAGAAGCACTTCCACGTGGCGCGCGCCCTGGTCGGCTCCGAGGGCACCTGCGTGACCGTGCTCGAGGCGACCGTCGCGCTGATCGAGAACCCACCGGCGCGGGTTCTGCTCGTCCTCGGCTATCCCGACGTCTACGTGAGCGGCGATCATGCCGCCGAGGTGATGGCCGAGCGTCCGGTCGGCCTCGAAGCGCTGGACTGCCGCCTGATCGAGAACATGAAGCGCAAGAACCTGCACGTCGAGGAGACCAAGATGCTGCCCGAGGGCGGCGGCTGGCTGCTCGCGGAGTTCGGCGGCGGCAGCCCCGAGGAGGCGGAAGCGACCGCAAGGCGCGTCATGGCGGAGCTCAAGGCCAAGGGCGACGCGCCGCACGCCAAGCTGTTCACGAGCAAGGAGGACCAGGAGCGGATCTGGACCGTGCGCGAATCCGGCCTCGGCGCCACCGCCTACGTGCCCGGGCGCGCCGACAACTGGCCCGGCTGGGAGGATTCGGCGGTGCCGCCCGAAAAGGTCGGCGACTATCTGCGCGATCTGCGCAAGCTGTTCCACCGCTACGGCTACGAGGCCGCCCTCTACGGCCATTTCGGCCAGGGCTGCATCCATTGCCGGATCAACTTCGACCTGCGCGACAAGGAGGGGATCGCGACCTGGCGCCGCTTCCTCGACGACGCCGCTGACCTGGTCGTGGGCTACGGCGGCTCGCTCTCCGGTGAGCACGGCGACGGTCAGGCGCGCGCCGAATTGCTGCCGAAGATGTTCGGCCCGGAGATCGTCCAGGCCTTCCGGGAATTCAAAGGCATCTTCGATCCGGGCAACAAGATGAACCCCGGCAAGATCGTCGACCCCTACCCGATGGACGCCGACCTTCGGATCGGGCCGCGCTACCGGCCGCCGCAACTCGCGACCCATTTCAAATATCCCGAGGACCAGGGTCAGTTCTCGCGCGCGCTGCTGCGCTGCGTCGGCGTCGGCAAATGCCGGCACCACGAGGGCGGCGTGATGTGCCCGAGCTACATGGCGACCCGCGAGGAGGAGCATTCGACCCGCGGCCGGGCGCGCGCGCTGTTCGAGATGCTGCACGGCGGCGTGCTCGAGGACGGCTGGCGGAGCGATGCCGTGCACGCCGCGCTCGACCTCTGCCTTGCCTGCAAGGGCTGCAAGCGCGACTGCCCGGTCAACGTCGACATGGCGACCTACAAGGCCGAGTTCAACGCGCACTACTACGAGGGCCGGCTGCGCCCGCGCAGCGCCTATGCGATGGGCCTGATCTGGTGGTGGTCGCGCCTCGCCTCGACCATGCCGGGGATCGCCAACTTCGCACTCCATGCCCGAGGTCTGAGTTCGGCGATCAAGGCCGCGGGCGGCATCCACCCGGAGCGCAGCTTTCCCCGCTATGCTCCCCAAACCTTGCGCGGCTGGTTCAAGAGCCGCCGTCCGCTGCCCGCCAGTCGCGGCCGGGTCATCCTGTTCCCGGACACGTTCAACAATTTCTTCCGTCCCGGCACGGGCGCCGCGGCGGTCGAGGTCCTCGAGCATCTCGGCTACGAGGTCCGGCTGCCGGATCGCCTCCTCTGCTGCGGCCGGCCGCTCTATGCCGAGGGCATGCTGAACCGGGCGCGTCATCTGCTCGAGCAGATCATGGCGACCCTCGGGCCCGCGACCGCCGACGGCACCAAGGTGGTGGGGCTCGAGCCCGCTTGCGTTGCCACCTTCAAAGACGAGCTGATCAACCTCTTTCCGGATGACGAGCGCGCGCAGCGCCTGGCGAGCAACACCTTCATCCTCGGCGAGTTCCTGGCCCGCGAGGGGGTGGCGCTGCCCGAGCTTGAGGGGCGGGCGACGGTGCACGTCCACTGCCATCAGCATGCGATCCTGAAGCCCGAGCTCGAGGCGAAGCTGCTCGAGGACATGGGCCTCGAGGTCGAGGTGCTGAATTCCGGCTGCTGCGGCATGGCCGGCTCGTTCGGCTTTGAGAAGGATCACTATGACGTCGCGATGGCATGCGGCGAGCGGGTGCTGCTGCCGGCGGTGCGCGATGCGGCCGAGGCGACCCTGATCGTCTCGAACGGCTTCAGCTGCCGCGAGCAGATCGCGCAGGCGACCGACCGGCAGGCGCTGCACCTGGCGCAGGTGCTGCGCCTGGCGCTGCGCGCGCCCGGAGCCGTCGCAAGCGAGCCCTACCCGGAGCGGCGCGCGCTCGAGGTCGCCTCGCTGCCGGGCTGATGGCGAGACCAGGCGAGAGGATCAGGACATGACCGCACCGATCGGACGCAAGCGCTGGGCGATCGCCGAGGGCTACATCCCGGCGTCCAGCCACGGCCCGGAGCCGCAGATGACCAGCCACGAGACGGCTTGCCTCCTCAATCCGGGCGAGCGTGACGCGAACGTGCTGATCACCGTGTTCTTCAGCGATCGTGGGCCCGCCGGCCCCTACCCGGTCATCGTGCCGGCCAGGCGTACCAGACACGTGCGCTTTAACGAGCTGAGCGATCCCGAGCCGATCCCGAGGGATACCGACTATGCGAGCGTGATCGAGTCCGACGTGCCGATCGTGGTCCAGCACACCCGGCTGGACTCGCGCCAGGCCGAGCTCGCGCTGGTCAGCACGATCGCCTTCGCGAGCGATTGATCCACCGCCCCAGCTCAAGGTGAGGAAAGCCATCATGAAGACCAAGCTGCTCCAGGACGGTCCGCAGCGCACCTTCGCCGTCGTCTTCGACAAGGGCGACGAGGTCGTGGCGAACCTTTTGACCTTCGCCCGGGCGCAAAGGCTCGGGGGCGCGGAGTTCATCGGCCTGGGCGCGCTGAGCGATGCCGTGCTCGGCTATTTCGATTGGCAAAAGAAGGACTATCGACGGATCGTGCTCGACGAGCAGGTGGAGGTTTTGAACCTGACCGGCAACATCGCGCTCGAGGACGGCGAGCCCAAGCTGCATCCGCATATCGTGCTCGGCAAGGCGGACGGCAGCGCGCATGGCGGCCATTTGCTCGAGGCGCATGTGCGGCCGACGCTCGAGGTGATCGTCACCGAATTGCCCGCCCACCTCGAGCGGCGCAGCGACCCCGAGACCGGCCTCGCGCTGCTCAAGCTCTGATCCGGCCGGCCGCCGTCGGCCGCCGGCGCCAACTTCGCGATCGGCGAGATAGCGGGGGCTAATCCCGCGCCCGGCCCTCGGCCCGGCGCAGGCGGCGCGTCAGGAGCTTGCAGAGCTCGACCAGCATGTCGGGGTAGTTCCGGCTCAGGTCGTGGAACACGGTCCGGTGCAGATACAACAAGGTGCACTCGCCCACTGCCATAACCTTTGGCGAGCGCAGATGTTCGTCGGCCAGGACCAGCTCGCCGAAATGGGCGGGTGCGATCAGATGCTTGACGCCCGCAGGCGGCGTCAGCAGATCGACCTGACCGGTCTCGACGAAGCAGAAATGATCCCAGCGCGCATCCGCTTGCAGGATCGTCTCGCCGTCGAGGTAGTGGCGGGGTTCCAGCACCCGGCTCACCGCCAGGAGGGTATCGAGCGGCAAGTAGCGGAACAGAGATACCCGCTTCAAAAGGAGGATCCGCTCCATATCGAGCTCCGTCGGGGTGGTTTCGGATCGGCCGGGCATCGAGCCTTGCGGCGTCGCGGGCGGGCGTCGGCGTGCTCCGGCGATCGCGGCGTCGAGCGCGCGCCTGGTGCAGGCGGCCCCGACCCGGATCCAGCGATCCTCGGCGCCGCCGGCGGCGGTCAGGATCGCGGCCAGCTCGGCCGGGCTCGCGGCCGCGCCCGGGGCGACCGCGGCGTCGATCGCGTATCTGGCCTCCAACAGCGGCAGAACCGGCTGCACGAGCCGCCGCTGCGGCAGGGTGAGCAGAGCCTCGAGCGCATTCGCCCGCGTCCGCTGGTCGGGGGCGGCGAGCGAGCGGCGCAGATGGTCGACCGCGCGACCCGCCCCGAGCGCGGTCAGCACGCTCAGAACCAGTTTCACGATCCGCTGGTTGTGGTCCTCGATCGCGAGCTGGAGGCTGAGCCACGGCTCGCGCTCCGAGCCCGAAGGCAGGCGGCGGAGCCAGCCGAGGTTGCGGGCAACGTTTTGGCACATCGATTGGGGCAACGCGCTGAGCACCTCGGTCGCCCGGCGCGAGCCGATCCGGCCAAGGATCCGGACGGCTGCCTCGACCAGGTCCGGATCGGCCGCGCCGAGGCCGGCGAGAGCGATCTCGAGCGCCGCATCGCCCTTGGTCGCGAGGGCGTCGGCCGCGCGCTCGCGCACCTGCCGACTGCGGTCCCCGAGCGCGTCGGCGAGGGCCCCGAAGAGTGTGGGCGAGCCCGCCAGGGCGCCGAGCAGGCCGACCGCCTCGGCACGCAGCCGGGCATCGCCGTGCTGCGCGAAGCTTCGGCCGAGCGCCGCGGCCGCGACGTGCCGGGGGTCGACGATCGCGCGCAGGACCGCGAGGCCGTCGCCCTGCTGGGCGAGCGGTGCGGCCTCGATCACCTCGATCAGCAGATCGGCCAGTTCGGACCGGCCGGCCTGCGCACAGGCGTCGAGCACGTCGGCCGCGATCTCGGCGTCGCGGCACCGGCCCGACAGGCGCGCCCGCGATCCGGACGGCCCCGCGGCCAGCACCGCGACCGCGGCGACGCTGCCATCAAGGGACCGGGTCAGGCGCTCAGTCTGGCGCGGCAGCAATCGCTCGCGGCGCCCGAGCTTGGCTTGCAGCGCGATCAGCTGGCTCGAGCGGTCGTCGCCGTCGAGCAGCTGGTCGAGCAGGAGCCTCACCTGCCCCGATGGCGCGCGTGCGAGCAGGCTCGCGATCGCCCGCCGGGTCGGCCGGTCGGCGGCCGGCGCGAGCGCGCGCAGCCGGTCCAGGAGCGGCACCGGATCGAGGCGGCCGGCGAGACCGAGAGCGATCGATTGCGCGTCCGGGTCCTCGCTGCCCAGCAGGCGCGCGATCTGGTCGGCGACCACGGTCACCGGCATGTCGACCCCGGGCGCGGCATCGGCGAACTGAGCGCTGTCGTAGCGGAGATTGCGCACCAGCGCCGGCAGGAAGAGCACACCCGCCCCGACGTTCAGGACGATGAACACCAGCGCGAAGGTGATCGCGACGAAATTGATCTGCGCAGTGGCCAGCTGCGCCTGGAGAGTGAGCAGCATGCCGCCCGCGACCGCCAGCCCGGCGGGGTAGAAGACGCCGTCGGCAAGGGTCCGGATGCGGCCGTGGAAGCGCAGCGGCAGGGCCAGATAGTTGGTATTGTTGACCGGTTGGAAGACCGCGTTGGAGATCGCCTCGGCGTTGATGTGGGTGGCGATGGCGGCCGGCAGCTTGGGGCCGAGCGCGAGGCTGATCAGGCAGGCGAGCGAGGTGGCCGGGAAGATCAGGTTGCGCGCCACAGGCCCGGCGCGGGCCAGGAGCGGCCGGCTCACGAGGTAGAGCAGGGCGAACTCGAGCGCCTGGATGCCGGCGAAGACGATCGCCAGGAACCGGGTCAGCGCCATCTGGCTGTCAAGGCGCTGGGCGTAGACCGTGAGCACCAGATACTCGCACAGACCATAGAGAATGGTGAGCGTCGCGGCATTGAGCGCGATCAGCAGGATTAACGGGTAGCGCGCGATCAGCCGGGACAAAAGGCGCAGGTGCTCGACCGGGCCCGGCTTGTCCGGCTCGCCGCGCGCGGCATCGTCGAGCTCCCGCAGCCGCCGCTTGGCGAACTCGAGCTGGACGGCCGCGATCAGGCCCAGCACCGGCAAGGCCAGGAGCAGATCCTCGGCCGCCACGAACGGCGACAAGGCACTCGCGAAGACGCCGCCTGCGACCCCGCCGGTCGCCAGGGCCATGTAGATGAGCGGGGTGCCGCGCTTGAGCTCGATGGTATCCAGGAAGGCGGCGACCACGACCCAGAAGACGATGTCGAGAACGATCTCGTAGATGTGGGCGCTCGCGAGCAGGGCGTAGTAGGCGGCAGGCATGTCGAACGCGATCGGGAGGCGAAGAGCCGCCGCGCCGAGCAAGGTGCCGAGGAACGCCGCCTGCCCGAGCGCGATCCTGGGCACCCGATCGATCACCCCGCTCGATGCCGCCGACAAGAGGATCGCCGCCGCGGCGAGCAGGACGTAGAGCAGCGGCAGCTGGCCCGGGCCTTCCTTGGCCAGGAACAGGGCGACGCCGACGGTGTTCAAGACGACCTTGGCGGCCGCCAGGGTGACCGCGAGCGCCATGAAGTGGAGGAGACAGCCGAGGCGCTCGGTCGGCAGGCCGAGCCACCGCTGCAACGCCGGACCCGCTTGCTGCCGGACAGCCATCACGCGCGTTGGGCGGGACGCATGGTCAGTCGGCGACCTCCCCCTGCTCGAGGTCCGCCTCGACGAAATCGCCGATGATCCCCAAGGCCCGGTAACGCTGCTGCAGGGCGACCGGCAGAGTGTCGAAGTTGCCGATGACGCCCCGGCAAGCCGGCGCCCCGCAGCAACAGCCCATGCGCTCGTAGGGGTTGTTGAGGTAGGTCGAGTAGTCGTAGCTCAGCTCTTCATGCGCGGCGATGTCGCGCAAGGCCGCGATGATCGTGCCCTTGTCGTTGAGCCGGATCCCGGTGTTCGGGTCGCAGGAGTGGTTGGTGAAGTCCTCGAGACTGCCGGTCGGCAGCTTGAACGCGTCGCGCCCAACCTGCAGCGTGATGTCGAGATCGTAGCCGCGCCGGCGCAGCTCGCGATAGCTGACCACCTTGTCATAATAGTCGCCGTCCTGGTCGATCATCACGATCTCCCCGGCCGTGAACGGCTTGGCCGCAAAGATGCCGAGACCACGTCGCTCGGTGCGGCCGAGGTAAATGTAGAGACACTTGATCAGCTTGCGGCGCACGTAGGCCATGTTGGCCATGGCCCGGTCTTTTTTGCGCTCTCGGAGCGAGTCGTCTGGCAGCCGCATTTGGGTCGCAGTCTTCAGCCGGGTGATTCTCGCTGGATAGCCGACGTCGGCAGGATCGTAAGCCAAGTTGGCGGCAAATCAAATCGCTATCGTCAGAATTTTTACTTGCATTTGACTAAAGATACTTGACGTTATTGCAACGGAATGGCATGGACTAAGGGCGCTTGCGATAGATGCTGATGCAGGAGCGCGACGCCGGCGAGTCGTCGTAGGGTTGATCGAGACGGTAGTCGCCATACCAGTCGAACGCCTCCAGGGCGCCCGACAGGCGCGCGGCCGTGATCAGGAACAGCGGCGTCGGGCAGGATTCGGTCGTGCGGTGCCGGAACACGCGGTCCTCGCCGTCCTCGTGAACGCGCATCACGAGCTCCACATCGGCGGTCTGGCTGAGGGTGTCGATCTTGGCGTCGGTCGCCCAGTCCAGCCGGACCCGGCAACCGTTGCGCTCGCCCTCGTAGTGGAAGGGGCCGTAGTCGATGATGCTGACGTCGCGCTGGTGGCTTTGCCCGATCACGTAGAGCCCGTCGGCTGCGAGGTTCGCCGCTACCGCCCGGAAATGCTCGACGAAGTCATCGACCGAACACAAGCTGTCGATCGAATCGAACAGGCAGACGGCGAGATCGACCGGCTCCGGCAACGCGAAGGCACGCATGTCGCCGACGCGCCAGTCGACGGCGACGCCTTCCCGCGCCGCCTCGTCGCGCGCGAAGCGGATCATCTCGTCGCACCAGTCGAGCCCGATGGTGGTCAGGCCGCGCCCGGCGAACGCCTTGGCGTGGTAACCGGGCCCGCAGCCCAGCTCGACGACCCGCCGGGGAGCGCGGCCGAGGTGGCGACGCGCGAGCTCGAGCAGGAAATCGATCTCGGGCCCGACCTCCCGGCGAAACACGATGTCGTAGTAGGTCGCATATCGGTACAGGTCATTGAGCTCGGCCATGGATCAGCGAGCTTCATTTCCGGTCGCGATCCGAACGTCGCCGACGACCATCCTTGTCCGGCACAAGCAAGCGTCGCCGGCGCCTCCCGATTCCCAGGATTTCCAGGCCTGCAGGGTTGGCACGATCGTACGCCGCTGTCAACCTGAGCGCTTACGAGAAGACACATAAATCGCCAAATTGACTAAAATGGCAGCCGCCGCCCGCCGTCGCCGCGGCGGACGAGCCTGGCGCGAGGCCCAACCCATGCCGCCCGCTCACGTCAGGGCGACGCTGCGGCTGGCCATCTCTGCCGGGGCATCCTCACGCCCGGTGCTGAACTTGCGCTCGAACTCGGGCGCCGGCATCGGCTTGCCGAAGTAATAGCCCTGCACCTCGTCGCAGCCCTCCCGCTTGAGGAAGGCCAGCTGCTCGATGGTTTCGACGCCCTCGGCGCAGGTCTGGATGCCCAGGCTGTGGCCGAGGCCGACCACGGCGCGCACGATCGCATCGGCATCGGTCCGGGTCTCCAGCGCCGAGACGAACGAACGGTCGATCTTGATCTTGTCGAACGGGAACTTCTGCAGGTAGCTCAAACTCGAGTAGCCGGTGCCGAAGTCGTCCATGGCGATCTGCACGCCCAGATCCTTGAGCTGCCGGAGCGTCGTCATCGCGGCCTCGGTGTTCTGCAGCAGCACGCCCTCGGTGACCTCGAGCTCGAGGCGCTCGGGCTCGAGACCGGAATCCGCCAGAGCCCGCCGCACGGCGTCGATCAGGTTGGGCTGCTTGAACTGCACCGGGGAGATGTTGACCGACATCTGCAGGCCCAGCCACGAGGTCGCCTGCACGCAGGCCCGGCGCAGGACCCACTCGCCGAGGGCCACGATCAGGCCGGTCTCTTCAGCCACGCCGATGAACTCGACAGGCGGCACGAGGCCACGCTCCGGGTGGTGCCAGCGCACCAGGCCCTCGACCCCGGAGAGGCGGTCGTGGCCAAGCTCGACCTTGGGCTGATAGTACAGCTCGAGCTCACTGCGGCTGAGCGCGAGGCGGAGGTCGCGCTCGAGCGCCTTGCGCGCCTGCAGCCGGGCGTCCATGCCGGCCTCGAAGAAGCGGAAGGTGTTGCGCCCCTCCTCCTTGGCCCGATAGAGGGCGATGTCGGCGTTCTGCAGCAGGCGCCCGGGGAGCGAGCCGTCCAAGGGGATCAGCGCGACGCCGACGCTGGTCGTGATCAGAACCTCGTGGCCGTCGAGATCGAACGGCGCCGCAAGCGTCTCGATCACCCGCCGACAGAGCCTCTGCGCGCCGTCGGGCTGCTCGATCCCGACCTGGACGATCGCGAACTCGTCACCACCGATGCGTGCAACGGTGTCGGTCTCGCGCACGCAGGCCTGCAGGCGCTCGGCGCAGCCCTTGACCAAGAGGTCGCCGGCGCCGTGGCCAAGGGTATCGTTGACGTCCTTGAAGCGATCGAGATCGACGCACAGGACCGCGGCCACGTCGCCGCGCCGGCTGACGGTCGCCACCGCCTGCTCGAGCCGCTCGGCGAACAGCTCGCGGTTGGGCAGCGCGGTCAGCGGATCGTGCAGGGCCAGATACTGGGCGCGCCGCTCGGCCTCGATCTCGGCCGTGATGTCGGTCGCGGTGCCGCGGTAACCCCGATGGTTGCCCTTGTCGTCGGTGACCGGCTTGCCGGCGACCCGCAACGTCCGGGTGCGGCCGCTGTCGTCCTCGCACAGGCACAAGAGATTGCGGAACGGGCGTCGGTCCGCGAGGTCGACCTGATGCCGCTCCCAGCGCTCGACGCTTTCGGCGGAATGTAAAAGATCGCCGAGCGGCTTGCCGAGCACGAGGTTGGGCGAGATCGCGGTCACCGTCGCGAAGCGTTCCGAGAGATAGGAGAGGTGCAGATCGCGGTCGGTCTCCCAGATCCAGTCGGAGCTGGCATCGGCGACGTCGCGAAACCGCACGGCGCTCGCCTGGATCGTCTCGGCGGCCTGGCGCGCGTGGCGCAGCACGATGGTGGTGAAGATCAAGATCACCGCGATCGCGATCGCCAGCGACGGCGTGACCGACCTGAGGAACTCCCAGCCGGGCTGAAGGGGGCGCCAGACGAGCGTGCTGAGCGGGGTGCCGTCCGGCGCGACCAGCGGCAAAACGGCCGACCCGACCATCGCCGGATCCAGCTCGGGCACGAGGCGGAGCTCACCCAGCTGCATGGCTTCGGCGAAGGAGGCGAGCAGGGCCTCGTCGACGCGTTTGGCGTAGATCAGCACCGACTGCGGCCCGGGCGGCAGAGCGAAGTCGGCATTCTCCTCGGGCGTGATCGCGCTCGCGCCAACCAGCACGATGTCGTCGCCGGCGCGCAGGATGCCGACCGCAGGTAACGGCGGCGACGCACGCGCCTGATCGACCAGCATCCTGATGCCGTGCGATAGCGTCGTGAAGGCATCGATCTGGGCGCGCTTGTCCTCGACCGAAGCGTAGATCGTGTGGTCCTGCGCGTCGACCACGAAGCTCATCTCATAGCCTCGATTGTCGTAAACGTAGAACCCAATCCCGAGGTCTGCCCATTCCAGGTTCAGGTCGAGGACCATGTTCTTGGCGGTATCGTTCCACCAGGCATAGTCCTGCGCGACCAGGCTGACCTCCTTGGCCTTGCGCTTGATCGCGTCGTCGACGCTCTGAATCGACTGCTGCCGCGCGATCTGGTCCTGGCGTTTGGCGCTGAACCAGACGAAACCAACGACCACCAGCATCGCGACCGCGACCAGCACCGCGATCGGGATGATGACCTGCTGGATGAGCTTGCCGCTCTTATCATCCATCGCCCGCATACCTTCACTAGCATGAAGGCGTGGCTGCATGCTCGCGCCACACCCCGGGCCGTTCTGCCATCGTAGAGTAAATATTGCCTTTAGGAGCGCCGAAGGATTTGCGCCCCTTTCGATCGCGCCGGGTTGCGGATGCTTCGCATTTCCTCTGGTTGAGCGAAGCCGGCCGAGCAACCTATGACGGGTGTACGCCCGACGGCCTGGGGCGTGCGGATGTCTGCATGCGGGCGCGCGGCCGATCGGGATCGCGGGCGGATCGGGCCGCTCAGTCGGGATCATCGCTCTGCCCGCAGGCAAACGGGGTGGCGTCGGCGAAGCGCCGCAGCACGTTGGCGGTCAGCCTGGCGATATTGTTGGCAAAGCGGTTCCAGGACAGGCTGCCGGCATAGGCGATCGAGCCGGTCGAGAACACGGCACCCCCTTGCGGGGTCTCGAAGAACACGAGGTCGGCATGGATCGCGGGGTTCAGGACGGCGTCGGTGGCGCCATGCGGGATCCGCACCTCCTCGGCGACCAGCTCGTAGGTATTGGAATGGTTCTCCGAGCGGGCGACCACCAGCGCGTGCGGCGGCGTGCCGAGTGCCGGGTCGGCGCAGTCGATCTCGAGCCCGGCAGCACCCCCCTGGAGCAGGCCGAAATCGCCGAGCAGCTCGTCCTCGATGCCTTCGAACATGAAGGCGACCCGCGGATCGTGGCTCGCGGGCGTGCGCCGGTAATAAGAGCAGCGGTCGAAGCCCTGGCTGATGAAGCCCACCCCCACGAGTTGTTGCGGTGCCCGGCCCTGACGACGCCAGAGGCCGCCATACTCGCCGGTAAAGCTGTGGTAGGCTTCGCCGGGCAGGGCGTCCCAGGCGCGCACCCCGCCCTCGGCCCGGCGCACCTCGATCACCCCGCGCCGGGTGGGGTGATGCGCGATCCGCCAATAAAACCCGTTGCCGCCCATGTACATCAGGCGGCCGCCCTGGCGCAGATAGCCGTCGAGCGCGTCGAGCATGGCAAGCGAATCGTACTCGGGATGGCTGCCGGTCAGGACCACCCTGTAAGGCCGCAGCAGGTCCAGGCCCTCATGGTGCAGGTCCTCCTCGGTGATCACGTCGTAGCCGACGCCCTCGTGCTCCAGCCAGTCGATGATGAACAGATCGAGGTTGAAGTTCCAGTGCCGCCCGGTCGGCTTGACGTTGGTCGCCGGCCGCAGGCGCGAGGCGTAAGCGACGCCGCTGCCGTCCGAGTGGCGATCGTAGGTCGAGAGGCCGACCTCGGGATACTCCAGCAGCAGGCCGTCGACCGCGTCCATGACGGTCAGCCGGCCGTGGTAGAGCTCGGTCGCGAGCGAGGCGAAGCGGCCGCGGTTGTTGATGTAGGCGAGGTAGGTCGCGGTCGCCGCCAGGAACGCGATCGGGGCGCGGTGCTCGCCGCGCGGCGGCCGGACGAAGAACGGCACGTAGACCTCGGCCTCGTTGGCCGCGAGCCGCAGGGCGTAGACCCCGGAGCGCAGATCGTCCGGCAGCTCGAGCTCGAAGTCGGTCTGCCAGTTGGCGTCCACGAGGTCGTCGTCGTGAAAGTGAATCGCGCCGTATTGCTCGGGCGCCTGCGTCCAGTCCATGACCGCACCGGTCCAGTTGTGCCCGGTCATGGCGCGCGCGGGCAGGTTGACCGCGGTGCCATGCAGCCGGTTGGCCGAGCGGTCGACCAGCCTCTCGGTCGGGAGCTGGTCGGAAAAGTCCCAGCGGGCGACCACGGCGCGCTCGAGCCCCGCGGGCAGCGCCCCGTCGCCCGCCAGCGTCGCGATCGCGGCCGGCGCGAGCGCCCGCTCCGCGAGCCGCGGCCGGTCGAGCTTGCCGTTGTAGTGGCCGCCTGCGAGCAGCCGGCCATACGCGGTCGGCGCCGTCGCCTCGCCCGCGTGCCAGGCCGCGAACAGGAAGGGTCCGGGCCCGGCCGCGAGCCGGACGGCGGTCGTCGCCTCGGCGCGCCCGGCCGCCTGGTCGGCAAACGTCCGCTCGCCGACCGGCGTCTGCCAGAGCGCAAGGCGGCCGCTCGCGGCATCGAAGCTGCCCGCGACCAGGTACCAGCGGCGCCCGAGCAGCGGCACAGCCGTGGTCAGGCTCGCGACCTGCTGCCCGTTGCCGAGCCGGAGCTCGAGCGCGCCCTGCTCGTCGAGGCCGAGCCCGAAGCCCCGCCGCTCGCGCTCCGACCAGCTCCCGAGCAGGGCCTGTCGGCACCTCCCGGGCGTGGTCGGCCAGACGTAGGCCTGGAGCGTGAAGCTCCTGAGCCCGGTGATCAGCGGGTGGGGGTCGACCACGCCGAAGGAGCCGATCGGGATCTTTTGCTCGCGCCCGGGATAGCTCCGGTTGGCCGGGTGCTCGACCCGCTCGGTCCGGAAGGGGGTGGCGTGCGGTCCGGCCTGCGGGTTCATCAGGCGCAGGATCTCGGCGTCGTATCGCGGCGCCCCGATGCAGCTGACCATGGCCCGCAGGCGCTCGCCCGGCGCGATGCTGATCGGATCGCAATAGGCAAGAAGCGAGGTCATGGGCGGCGGCTCCTCCAACCGGGTGGGTCAGTCGACCGGCAGCTCCCGACCGGTGAGCGCTTGCCAGCGCAGCCTGAAGACGTGCCACTCGGCCGCCTCGAGGCTGGGGAACACGGTGTTGGTCAACTGCGGCGGGCCCTTGGCGCCGGCTTGCATGAGCGCGAGCGTCCAGCGCTCGCCGCCCGCGCTCATGACCAGAACGTGGAACGGCTCGAGGCCCGGCTTGCGCATCAGATTGAGCAGGTACTGCAGGTCGGGACTGTGCTCGCCGAACGGCTTGGCCTTGAACTCCTGGGCCAGCTCGATCCGGTTCGGGTCGATGTCGTACATGGTCTTCCGACGCGCAGCTTCGGCGCTCGTGGGTCCACCTACGGCTGGCGGACCTGCCCACCCTCCACGCAAGCTAGACGGTCCGGCGGCGCCTGAAAAGGCGCGCCTTCGCTCGAGGCCATGGATTCGAGCGGGAGGGCCCGGCGCACGCTCAATCGAGGCGCAGGATCGCCAGCGCCAGGGCCTTGGCGCGCGGGACCAGGCTGTCGAGGTGGCAGGCTTCGTCCGGGCTGTGCGCCTTCTCGCCGATCGGGCCGACGGCGCAGACGGTGGGCGCGCCGAGCGCGGCGGTGAAGCCGGAGTCCGCCGAGCCGCCCGTGTACTCGCCGCCGATCGTCTGGCCGAGCGCGGCCGCGGCCGCGACGTAGTGGTCGAACAGCGCGCGGTTCGCCGGGCTCGGCTCGAAGGGCAGGAATGCCGCCCTCTCGCTCAGGCGCGTGGTCGTGCCCGCGAGGTGGGTCGCGGCCAGGATCGCCGCGATCGCCGCCTCGGCCGCCGCCATCGCCGCGATGGTCCTGAAGCGCACGTCGACCCGCGCGGACGCGAAGGGCGCGACCGTGTTGACCGACTGGCCGCCGCTGATCAGGCCGACGTTGACCGTGGTGCCGCTGGCGTAGTCGGTGAGCCCGTGCAGGGCCACCACCTTGCGGCACAGCTCCTCGATCGCGCTCACGCCCTGGTCGTGCGAGGAGCCCGAATGGGCGGCCTTGCCGGTCACCTCGACGGAGAGGAACAGAGCGCCCTTGCGACCGGAGACGATGTTGCCGGAGGGGCGCCCGGGCTCGGCGTTGAAGACCGCGCGGGCGCCGCGCGCGGTGGCCTCGATGGTCGGGCGCGAGGCGGGCGATGCAATCTCCTCGTCCGAGGTCACGAGCATGACCAGCGGTCGCGTGGCGCCGCCGTGCCGCGCGAACGCCTCGAGCACGAAGGCGTTCATCACCAGGCCCGCTTTCATGTCGCAGACGCCCGGACCGTAGGCGCGCCCGTTCGCGATCCGAAACGGCCGCTCGGCGACCGTGCCGGTCGGAAAAACCGTGTCGCGATGGCCAAGCAAGAGGATGTGGGCGTTGCCGGCCGCGGGCTGCTGCGGGCCGATCGTCGCCTTGAGCGCGACGCTGCCGTCGGCCTGGGGGATGCTCTCGCAGGCGATGCCGCGGGCCTCGAGATGGCGCTGGATGACCAGGCCGGCCCGGGCCACGCCCGCGCGATCGAAGGAGCCGGAATCGATATTGACCAGATCGCCGAGCAGCTCGACCATCGGTTGGTATTGCTGCTCGAGCCAGCCGAGCAACCCGGCCTCGCGCGCGGTGATCGACATCGGCATTCTCCCCTCGCCGCAGGTCTGCCCGCGCCCGCCGGCTGGTCTTGGCGCGCGCGCTGGCCGTCGTCATACTGACGCGCCAGCATAGGGGTCGGGACCGGCGATGGGAGGAGCAAAAAGATGGCGAGGACGTCCATCGTCGCGCGGCTCGCGGGTGCGGCGCTGCTGATGGCCATAGGCGGTGGCGGCGCCGCTGCTGCCGATAAGGCGGTGACCGGGACGGCGTCCTACCGCGAGCGCATCGCCCTGCCGCCGAGCGCGGTGTTCGAGGCCACGCTCGCGGATGTCTCGCGAGCCGACGCGCCGGCGGTGATTCTGGGCCAGGCGCGGGTGGCGCCGGGCGGACAGGTGCCGATCGCGTTCAAGATCGTCTATGACCCGGCCCGCATCGACCCCGCGCACAGCTATGCCGCCCGCGCCCGGATCCTGGTCGGGGACCGCCTGTGGTTCACCACGACCGAGGCCTATCTCGTGCTGACCCGGGGTCGGGGCGACCAGGTCCAGCTCACGCTGCAGCGGGCCGGCCAATCCGAGGCAGAGCCCGCGCCGGATGGCCTCGAGGCGTTGCCCGCGACCTTCACCGGCCAGCTGCCATGTGCGGACTGCGCCGGCATCCGCTACCGGCTCGACCTCTTCCCTGAGCGGGCATTCTATCTGCGCCAGACCTACCTCGGGCGCGGGCAGGACCACGTCTTTGATCTCATCGGCAGCTTCCTGGTCGGGTCCGACGGGCGGACCCTGCTTCTCTACGGTGGGCGCAAGGCACCGCTGCAGTTCGCGGTCGAGAGCCCCGAGCGGCTCACCAGGCTCGACCTCGGGGGGCAAAGGATCGTCTCCGAGCTGAACTACGATCTCACCCGCGAGGCGAGCTTCAGCCCGATCGAGCCACGCCTTGCGATGCGCGGAATGTACCGCTACCTGGCCGACGTCGGGCTGTTCACCGAGTGCCTGACGCGCCAGCGTCTGCCCGTCGCGCAGGAGGCCGACAACGCTGCTTTGGAGCGCGCCTATGGCGAAGCCAGACGGCAGCCGGGCGAGGAGCTCCTGGTCACCCTCGAAGGGCGGATCGCGCAGCGGCCGAAGGTCGATGGTGAGGGCCGGATGCCGACGCTCGTGGTCGAGCGGATGACCGGGGCCTGGCCCGGCGAGACCTGCGGCGCCCGCTTCGATACCGCGCTGCTCGAGAACAGCTATTGGAAGCTCACCCGGCTTCAAGATCAGCCGGTGACCGTCGCCGCGCAGCAACGCGAGCCGTACCTTATCCTGCGGCCGGAGGATCATCGGCTCAGCGGCTCCGGCGGCTGCAACCGGCTGACCGGCAGCTACCGGCTCGAGGGTGCACGCCTGACGCTCGGCCAGGTCGCCAGCACCATGATGGCCTGCCTGGACGGCATGGCGACCGAGCATGCGTTCTTGCAGGCGCTGAACCGGGTCGAGACCTTCGAGATCCTGGGCGAGCACCTCGAGCTGTTCGATGCCGGCGGCGCCATGCTCGCCCGCTTCGAGCGCCGGCTGATGCCGTAGACCGGCGCCTTGGGCCGCGGACGACGGGCCAACCGATGCTGGGGAGTTCATCGATGGACTGGCGCGACCTTGGCGCGGACGAGCTCGAGCAGCAGTTCAATCCGCGCCGTTCGGTGCCCGATTTCGAGGCTTTTCAGGCGGAGAAGGCGGCGCAGAGCGCTTCCGTGCGCGCGCGCCTTGGGGGTCATCTCGACCTGCCTTACGGCGACACGGCCCTGCAGCAGGTCGACGTATTCCCGGCCGCCGCGGGGCGGACGGGGGCACCGGTGCATGTGTTCTTCCATGGCGGCTACTGGCGGGCGCAGGACAAGGCGAACTTCACCTTCGTCGCCGAGCCGTTGGTTGCGGCGGGCATCTGCACGGTGATCGCGAACTACGATCTCTGTCCGGCGGTGACGCTCGATGGCGTGGTCGCCTCGGCGCGCAAAGCGCTCGCCTGGACCTTCCGGCACGCGGCCGGGTTCGGCGCCGATCCGCGTCGCCTCACCATCTCGGGCAGCTCGGCCGGCGCCCATCTGCAGGCGATGGCGCTCGCTCACGACTGGCCGGCCGAGGGGCTGCCGGCCGACATCATCAAAGGTGCCGTGCCGATCAGCGGGATCTACGATCCCGAGCCCGCGCGCCACATCTCGGTCAACGCCGAGATCGGGCTCACGCGAGCCACCGCCATGCGCAACGATGCCCTGGCGCTGGCACCCCGGGCCTGCTGCCCGGTCGCGCTGTTCGTGGGCGGCGACGAGCCGACCCTCTGGCGCCGGCAGACCGAGCTCTATGGCGAGCATTTGCAGCGGCACGGCCTCGACCCGAGCATGACCGTGGTGCCGGGCGCGCATCACTTCAGCATCCTCGATGCCTACCTCGATCCCGAGAGCGCGATCGTCGGCGCGATCGTCGCCATGGCGCAAAGCCACTGAGCCCTGGAGCCACGTCGATGACCATCAGACCTCTGCACGACCGGGTCGCCCTCGTCGACCGGCGGCACCGCCGACGAGGCCGGCGGCCCGACAAGCGCATGCCGAGAGCCGCCCAGGCGCTGGGGCTGGTCGCGGTCCTGGTCAACAACGCCGGCATCATGGCGCAGGAGGTGCGTCCGTCCACGAGCAGCCCATCGGGAATGTCGACCGCATGCTGGCGATCCATCTGCGCGCCAGCGCGCTGTTCAGAGCGCTGGCGGTGCCCGACATGCGCAAGGCGGGCTTCGGCCGGATCGTCAACCTGTCGTCGGTCTTGGGTCTCGTCGGCCTGCCCAACCGCCTGGGCTACGGCGTCGCCAAGACCGCGATCATCGGGCTCACCCGCGCGCTCGCCATGGAGAACGCGCGCTTCGGGATCACCGTCAACGCGCTCGCCCCCGGCTACATCGCGACCGAGACCAACGTCGAGCGGGCGGCGCAGGGCCTGCTCGACTTCGAGCTCTACGCCGAGCGCACCCCGGTCGGCCGCTGGGGCCGGCCCGAGGAGATCGCGCGCGTGATCGCTTTTCTGGCCGGTCCGGCCTCGGCGTTCATCACCGGCGCCGTGATCGCGGTCGACGGCGGCTACACCGCCCGCGGCGACCCCGGCGAAGACCTCGGCCCCCGCCCCGCCTGAGCCGCATTCCGGTCAGCCGGTCGCCGCGCGCCGTGAACAATACCCGCCAGGTCGACGTCGAGAAATAATCGCAGAAATAAGATGGCTGAGATTGGCAAATATTACTTAGATATTCCATGAATATCAACGATGACTTGGGGTTTAACTCATCGATAAGACTTGCTCGCTATTGTCGGTTTCGCTACTGGCGGGACGCCGAGGCGGCCGCCGGCGGCTGCGCCAGCATTGCCCGACCCTTGCCGCGAGCGCGGACCATGGATGATGTCTTCGCCTCCATCGCCGGTACGGCGATCGTGATCGCCCTGATGCTGTCGGGGTCGATGCACGAGGCTTTGAGCCTCGGCCACACCCTGGATTTCTGGCTGTCCGCGGTCCTCCCTGTCTGAGCGAAGGGCGTCGAGCGGACGTCCGACCGTCGCGATCGGCGTCGGGCGCGCGCCGCACCCGACGCCGGGCGCTTGCCGATGGTCGCATCCCTCGCCTCCTGGTGGTCGGAGGAGATACGCCTTATACGGGTGTATCGCGGCGGGTGTGGCGCATCTGCCGGTTCGAGCCGGAGGGCAGCGATGCACGCGGTGTGGTACGAGCGCAATGGTGAGGCGGCCGAGGTCCTGCAGTACGGCGAGATCGAGACGCCCTCGCCCGGATCGGGGGAGGTCCTGGTCCGCCTGGTGACGGCCGGCATCAATCCGATCGACGTCAAGCGCCGGCGTGGCGCGCGCGGCCAGGTGATCAAGGACCCGCTGGTGATCCCGGGCTTCGATGGCGCCGGCGTGATCGAGGCGACTGGCGACGGGGTCGAGCCTGGCCGGGTCGGTCAGCGGGTCTGGGTCTTCGAGGCGCAATGGCAGCGCGCGCGGGGGACGGCGGCGGAGTTCGTGACCGTGCCGGCCGAGCGCGCGGTGCGCCTGCCCGATCGGACCAGCTTCGCCGAGGGCGCCTGCCTCGGCATCCCGGCGCTGACCGCGCACCGCGCCGTGTTCGCGGACGGTCCGGTGATGGGCCAGACGCTGCTGGTGACCGGCGGCGCCGGCGCGGTCGGGGCCTATGCGATCCAGTTCGCCAAGCTTGGCGGGGCGCGCGTCCTGACCACGGTCAGCAGCGATCAGAAGTCCGAGATCGCGGCCGACGCCGGCGCCGACTACGTCTTCAACTACAAGGCCGAGAACATCGTGCAGCGGGTCGCCGATCTGCCGGACGGCGGCGGCGTCGACCGCATCATCGACGTCGAGTTCGGCGGCAATCTGCCCCAGAGCCTCGAGGTCCTGAAGCCGAACGGGGTGATCGCGAGCTACGCCTCGGACGCGACGCCGGAGCCGAAGGTGCCGTTCTACGCGCTCGCCTACAAGAGCGTCGCCGTGCGCTTCGTCCTGGTGTTCATGATGCCCGAGGCGGCCAAGCAGCAGGCGATCGGCGACCTTGAGCGCTGGCTCGAGGCGGGCGAGCTGCGCCACTACATCGCCAGACGGCTGCCGCTCGCCGAGGCGGCTGCCGCGCACGAGGCGATGGAGCGGGGCGTGATCGGCAATCTGGTGCTCGACATCGCGCCGGAGACCTGACGACGGTCAGCGCCGCTCCAGAAGCGTCGGCGACTGGTCGAGGAGGGTCGGCGGGCCCGGCTCGCGGATTCGGGCCGGCCGGTTCGACCGGTCGAGCTGGCCCTCGAGCAGCGGGGTCGCGGCCGCGTTCGGGTGCTGGGTCTTGAACGTGCTCAGATTCTGCCCGGCGGCGCCGAGGTCGCGCTGTAGCTGCTCCTTTTCGAGCCGCCGTTGGGAGTGCCGGAGCACCCGGCTCTGACTGGTGTCGAGCTGGTGCTCGATGATCCGCTGCTCGGGCACGATGCCCCGCAAAGGAGGAGCGCCGAGGTGCTCGGTGTCGCCAAAAGGAGGCGCACCCCGCTCCTCGATGTCCCCGGCCGCCAGGGGGGCCGGGGCCAGCAGCAGGGCCCAGCAGGCGACCAAGGCAGTGCGCAGAAGTGACACTGGCGGCGTCCTCCAAAGCGCCTCTATCAATTCATGGTAGGTCGGCCGGCTCATTTCCAGCCGGGCGGCGCCCATGCCGCAAGGTTCAGGAGTTGAGCGCCTGGTAGGTGAGATGGCCAAGGCGGAGCAGCTCGTCCTGCGGCAGCTCGCCGAGCAGCGCCCAGGCGGTGCCGGCCTCGCGCCAGTAGAGGGCGGTGAGCTTGCCCTGATGGACGATCCTGAAGGCGGTCTCGCCGGCCTCGGCGCTGGCCCGGCAATAAAGCGTCAGGCGGCGACCGCTGGCATCTTGGTACATGAACTGCGCTGCCGGCCCGGTGCTCGCCGGCAGCAGGCGGCCGCCGATCAGCTCGAAGCCCTGGGCGGCGAGGTCGGGCGCGGTCAGCGAGCGGCCGAGGCGGTGCGACAGCCAGGTCACCAGATGCGCCTCGTCGCCGGCGCCGACCTCGACCGGATGGCGCACTTCGACCGCATAGACCAGGTGCGCACTCATGGCGTCGGCGACGAAGCCCTGCTCCTGCGCGCTGATCGGCCGCAGCTGGTCGTGCAACCACCAGCCCGAGCCGGCGCCGCCGGCGAGCAGGAGCACCGCCGCCGCCAGGCCGGCCGCGAGCCAGCGCCACCCGGGTTGCCGGCGCGGCGGCGCCGGGGGGGCGGTCACGGCCACCAGCGGCGCCGGCGCCGGCCGGTCCAGGAGCGGGCCATAGACGCGGGCGATCAGGGCGGCCTGGCGTCGGTAGCTCTGGGCGCGCGCCGCCTCCTCGGGATGGGCGGCGAGGAACGCCTGGACCGCGGTGCAGCGCTCGGCCTCGAGCTCGCCGTCGAGATGGGCGTGCAGCTCGGCTTCGCTGATCCAGTCGGCCTCGCCGGTCACCGGACCCTCCGGAGCATCTGGTCGTCGCCGCCCTCAAGGGCGATCCGCAATCGCTCGCGGGCGCGCGCGAGGCGCGACATCACGGTGCCGATCGGCACGTCCAGCAGCGCCGCGATCTCGCGGTAGGTGAGGCCCTCGAGGCTGACCAGCAACAGGATCTGCCGATGATCGTCGGAGAGCGACGCCATGGCGCGAGCGAAATCCCGGATCTGGTTGCGGTCCTCGGGCGGCGCGCTGAGCGCCAGATCGTCGGCCAGGCTGTCGAGTCCGATCGTGGTGCCGCGGCGGCGGGCCCGGCGCAGGTTGCTGAGGTGCAAATTGTGCAGGATCGCGAACAGCCAGCCGCCCAGGCGCTCGGGATGCTGCAGGCTGGCCTGTTGACGGAGCGCCCGCTCGACGCAGTCCTGGACCAGGTCGTCGGCGTCGGCGGCGTTGTGCAGCCAAGCGGTGGCATAGCGGCGCAGGCGCGGGACGTGCGCGATCACGCGGGCGGCAAAGTGCTGCTCCGGGCTCGAACCCGGCATCGCCAGGGGCGCCGCCGTCCGCGCCGTCCGATCAGGTCTGCGCCCGGTCGCCGGCGGCAGCCCGGGCGGCGGGCCCGGTGGACGGGACGCGGGCGGATGGGATCATGGTCGAAAGCTCCCCAGGATCGATGGTCGCTGATAGCAGAGTCGACGCGCGCGGCCGCAAGCTTATTCCGTGGCCGGCCCCGCAGACCAGCCCGCGCAGCCTGCGGTGCGCTCCGGCCGTCAGCGATAGAAGATATGGTGTCCAATCCGGACGGTGCGCTGGCGCGGCAGGACCCAAGGCGTCGAGATGCGGGCGCTGTGGAAGAACAGCGCGCCGCGCGTCGGGTCCCGCGGCCGATCGGCCAGCATGGTCCTCGCAAGATGTCGGGCGAGGTCCCAGGGCTCCGTCTCGGTCGGCTCGTCGCTCTTGCCGTCGCACCACCAGGAGAACTGACAGGGCGGTCGCTCGCCGCCCTGCCTGACCACGCCGCAGACGGTCCTCGGGAACTTCGGATGCGCGACCCGATTGAGCACCACCGCGGCGACCGCGCGCATGCCTTCGGCGCCTTCCGCCTTGGCTTCCCAGTACATGGTGAGCGCCAGGCAACCGATCGCCTGCTCCCTGGTCTCGGCGGCCGCCGCGGTCTCGCCGCGGCAGAGCCAGCAGCAGGCGATCAGCAGCAGGGCGCTCGCGCGGGGCAGGGTCATGGGCGCATCGACCGGCCGTGGTGGGCGGCCCGGCGGGAGCTGTGCGCCGGCGGCGCCGCTCCCGGACCTGAGCCAAGAGGCTAGTCGAGCCGATGTAAAAGAACCGTTGCTCGCCGCTGTGGTCCAATTCTCGAGAACTTCTCAGCAAGTCTGAATTTTTTTTGATCAGATCAACGGTAGAACAGCGCCGGGGTCACTCCGGGCTCGGGGGCCTATCTTGCGCGGCGCCCGCGGCGCAGGGCGTCGCCGCGGCACTTGCGCTGCCTCGGGCGGTGCCGCAAACTCGGCGACCGAGAGCAATAGACGGGGGCGATCGCGATGAAGGGGGCTTTGGTATTTGCGTTGGTGGCCGGCGCGTCCGCCTCGGCGATGGCGCAGGAGGTCGACATCCAAAAGGCGGTGACCTGCCAGACGCTGGCGCAGCAGTTCGGCGATTCGATCAAGGCGGCCAAGGCCGATGACGATGCCAAGAAGGCGGCGACCGGGCTGGCGAAACAGGGCGATCAGGCCTGCAACGGCCACGACTACGACGCCGGCATGGACCAGATCCGCCAGGCCATGCAGCAGGTCGGGATGAAGCCCGCCCGCTGATCGACGCCGGGCGCCGGTCCGAGGCGGTTGAACTGCGGCCGCGGCCGGGCTAAGCCCGGGCGGGTTGGGTTTGATCGTCCGCAGCGAGAGTGGCGAAGGTGGCGGATTTCGACCTGTTCGTGATCGGCGGCGGCTCGGGCGGGGTCGCCTGCGCCCGCCGGGCCGCATCCCATGGTGCGCGGGTGGGCCTGTGCGAGCCCGGCCGGGTCGGCGGCACCTGCGTGATCCGCGGCTGCATCCCCAAGAAGCTGATGCGCTACGGCGCGGTCTTTGCGGACCACTTCACGGCCGCCGCGGGCTACGGCTGGCGGTTCGAGCCGCCGCGGCTCGACTGGAGCGCGCTGATCGATGCCCGCGATCGCGAGATCGCGCGCCTGAACGGCGTCTACATCAACATGCTGGAGAAGGCGGGCGTCGCGCTCTTCAAGGCCAGGGGCCGGGTCGCCGGCGCGCACGAGGTCGAGGTCGGCGGCGAGCGCCATCGCGCCTCGCACATCGTGATCGCGGTCGGCGGCAAGCCGAGCCTGCCCGATCAGCCCGGCATCGAGCACGCGATCACCTCCGACGAGGCGCTCGAGAACCTGCGCGAGCGGCCCGGGCGTCTGGTCGTGATCGGCGGCGGCTACGTCGCGGTCGAGCTCGCCTGCATCTTCCACGCACTCGGCGTCGAGACCTCGCTGCTGTGCCGCCGCGAGCAGCCGCTGCGCTGGCTCGATGTCGATCTCCGGCAGTTCCTGACCGAGCAGATGCGCTCGCACGGCCTCGACATCCGCGGCAGCACGCCGGTGCACCACGTCGAGCCCGCGGGCGGGCGACTGGTCGTGATGACCGCGGCGGGACCGATCCCGACCGACGCGGTCCTCTATGCCACCGGCCGGCTGCCGATCCCCAATACCAAGGGGCTCGGCCTCGAGCAGCAGGGCGTCACGATGAGCGAGAACGGTGCCGTCACGGTGGACGCCGCCTATCGGAGCAGCGTGCCCCACATCTACGCGGTCGGCGATTGCAGCGATCATGCCGCCTGCGGCATCGATCCGGCGCAGTTCGATCTGACCCCGGTCGCGATCGCCGAAGGCCGGGTGATCGCCGAGACTCTGTTCAACGCCAACCCGCAGGTCGTGAACTACGACCAGGTGCCAACGGCCGTGTTCGGTATCCCCGAGGTCGCCTCGGTCGGGCTCAGCGAGACCCAGGCCGGCGAGCGCGGCCACGAAGTCGCCGTTTTCAAGACCAGCTTTCGACCCCTGCTGCACACTTTGACGGGCGAGCCGGTTCGGACCATGATGAAACTCGTGGTCGACCGGGCGAGCGACCGGGTGCTCGGCTGCCACATGGTCGGCGACGATGCCGCCGAGATCATCCAGGGTCTGGCGGTCGCGCTGACTGCGGGGGCGACCAAGGCCGAGTTCGATGCGACCGTCGGCCTGCACCCGAGTGCGGCGGAAGAGTTCGTCACCATGTATCAGGCAACGGCGTGAGCCCGCACCCAACCACAGAGGGGACGCCTGCGATGGCGCAGACCTGGACGCCGGCCGGCTGGCGCGCCAAGCCCGCCCGGCAGATGCCCGACTACCCAGATGCCGAGGCGCTGGCCAAGGTCGAGGCGCAGCTGTCGCGCTATCCGCCGCTGGTGTTCGCGGGCGAGGCGCGCAACCTCAAGAAGCAGCTGGCCGAGGTCTCTGCCGGCCGCGCGTTCCTGCTCCAGGGCGGCGACTGCGCCGAATCCTTCGCCGAGTTCCACCCCGACAACATCCGCGACACGTTGCGCGTGTTCCTGCAGATGGCGGTCGTCTTGACCTATGGCGCCGCGATGCCGGTGGTCAAGGTCGGGCGCATGGCCGGCCAGTTCGCCAAGCCCCGCTCGGCGCCGACCGAGCGCCAGGGCGAGGTCGAGCTGCCGAGCTACCGGGGCGACATCGTCAACGGGCTCGAGTTCGCCGCGGCTTCGCGGCTGCCCGACCCCGCCCGCCAGATCCAGGCCTACGCCCAGGCGGCCGCCACCTTGAACCTGTTGCGCGCCTTCACCGACGGCGGCTATGCGGCGCTGACCCGGGTGCACAGCTGGATGCTGGGCTTCGTCGACCGCTCGCCCGAGGGCCAGCGCTACCGCGACATGGCTGATCGGATCACCGAGGCGCTGGCCTTCATGGAGGCCTGCGGGGTGACCGACGCGTCGACGCCGGAGCTCAAGCGGACCACGCTCTACACCTCGCACGAGGCGCTGCTGCTGGGCTTCGAGCAGGCGATGACCCGGATCGAATTCGACCTCGGGGCTCTGGTACGACACGTCCGCCCATCTGGTGTGGGTCGGCGAGCGCACCCGCCAGCCGGACGGGGCGCATGTCGAGTTCGCCCGCGGCATCGCCAACCCGATCGGCGTCAAGCTCGGCCCGAGCGCCACCGCGGACGAGCTGCTCACGCTTTGCGACCTGCTCAATCCGGCCAACGAGCCGGGCCGCCTGACCGTGATCGTGCGCATGGGCCACGACCAGGTCGAGCGCCGCCTGCCGGCGCTGGTGCGCGCGATCCAACGCGAGGGCCGGCACGTGGTCTGGACCTGCGATCCGATGCACGGCAACACGATCAAATCGAGCAGCGGCTACAAGACCCGGCCGTTCGAGCGCATCCTGGCGGAGGTCCGGCGCTTCTTCGCGGTCCACAAGTCGCTCGGGACGCACGCGGGCGGCGTCCACGTCGAGATGACCGGCCAGGAGGTGACCGAGTGCACGGGCGGCGCCCAGGCGATCACCGACGAGGCGCTGGCCGACCGCTACCACACCCACTGCGACCCGCGCCTCAACGCGTCGCAGAGCCTGGAGCTCGCCTTCCTGATCGCCGAAGCCCTCAAGGACGAACGCCAGGCGCTCCGCGTCGCGGCGCAGTAGAGGGCGGGGGTGAGCCCGCAAGTGCTGGAGGCGCATCGAACGACGCCGTCCGGCAAGCTGCGAGCGCGCGGGCTCGGCTTGGCGTTCGAGGGTGAGCCGGGGCCCGGCAACGCAATCACCGACGTCGCCGGCGTCCGGGTCGGTTATGCGACGCTGATCGAGGGCGAGGGGCCGCTTGTGGTCGGGCGGGGTCCGGTGCGCACCGGCGTGACCGCGATCCTGCCCCGGCCGCAAGAGCAGCTCCACGTGCCGGCGTTCGCCAGTTGCTTCAGCCTGAACGGCAACGGCGAGCTGACCGGCACGATCTGGATCGAGGAATGCGGCCAGCTCAGTTGGCCGATCACGATCACCAACACCCATTCCTGCGGCCTGGCCCGCGACGCCACGCTCAAATGGGCAGTTGCCCGGCTGCCCGGGCGTCTCGACGACGAGTTCGGCCTGCCGGTCGCGGGCGAGACCTACGACGGCTGGCTCAGCGACATCAACGGCTTCCATGTCCAGGAACGGCACGTGTTCGCGGCCCTGGACGCGGCCGCAGGCGGTGCCATCGAGGAGGGCAGCGTCGGCGGCGGCACCGGCATGATCTGCTACGGCTTCAAGGGCGGCTCGGGCACGGCGCTCGCGGCGGGTCGCGCACGACGGGTGCGATTATGTCGTCGGTGCCTTCGTCCAGGCCAATTTCGGGCGCCGGCCCGAGCTCGTGATCGCCGGCCGGCCGATCGGGCGGATGCTCGAGGCGCCAGTCCCGAAGCGAGCCGGCGACGGCTCGATCATCGCCGTGATCGCGACCGATGCGCCGCTCCTGCCGCATCAGCTCAAGCGTCTCGCGCGCCGCGTCGGCCTCGGGATCGGGCGCTCCGGCACCTTCGGCCATCACAGCTCGGGCGACATCTTCCTCGCCTTCTCGACCGCGAATGCAGAGGCGCTCGGGGCCGCGGGCGGCCACGCCGGGCTCACCTGCATCCCCGACCGGTACCTCGATCCCTGCTTCGAGGCGGTCGTGCAGGCGACCCACGAGGCGGTCCTCAACAGCCTGATCGCCAACGCCGACATGACCGGCCGGGACGGCCATTTCGTGCCGGCACTGCCGCATGCAGCCCTGCGCGCGCTGCTGTCGGAGGACACTTCTGCGCCGACGGGTCCGCCCGGCGCCTGACGCTGCTTGCCTTGGCTATATCGAGAGTGCCTAATTCGGAGCGGTCCGCGAGGCGAGGGAGATCCGGCGATGGGTCCGGGCGCAGACGAGCTGGCGAGCTTCACCGACAAATACTTCCTGAAGACCAAGGAGGTCGTGCGCCACTTCGGCAACGCCGAGGCGACCTACGCCGTCTTCATGCGCCGGCCGGTGATCTGCACCCCCAAGCTCGCGATCGACTGGCTGCACGCGATGGCGAAGGCGCGCGGCACGGCGTTCGCGGTCGAGCTCTGCTACGCCGAGGGCGACTGGGTCGGGGCCGGCGAGCCTTTGATGTACATCACGGGCCCGCTCGAGCATCTGGTCGACCTCGAGACCGTGTTCCTGCAGAAGCTGGGCGCGCCCTGCGTTGCCGCCTTCAATGCCTTCCTGATGTGTACCGATCTGCCCTACGTCGGCTTCCTCGCCATGGATGCGCGCCATTGCGCCGGCGCCGAGATGGCCGAGATGATGGCCTACGCGGCGAGCGTCGGCTCGGCCAAGGCCAAGCGCGAGGCCAATGCGCGCGGCTTCATCGGCAATGCGACCGATTCGACCGCCCATTACTTCGGCAACCCGCGCGGGCTCGGCACCATGCCGCACGCGCTGATCGGCTACGCCGGCTCGACCTTGCGCGCCGCCGAGATGTTCCACGCGACCTTCCCCGACGACCCGCTCTACGTGCTGGTCGACTACTTCGGCCGCGAGATCACCGAGACCCTCGAGGTCTGCCGGGCCTTTCCGCAGCTCGCCGCCCTCGGCCGGCTCGGCATCCGCCTCGACACCCACGGCGGGCGCTTCGTCGAGGGCCTCGATACCGCCGTCTCCTACGCCGTGCTCGATCGCCACTGGCCGGATGCGATCCGCACCTATCGCACCGAGACCGAGCTGCGCTGGCTGGTCGGCACCGGCGTCACCGCGGCCGCGATCTACCACCTGCGCGAGACCCTCGACCAGGCCGGCTTCGACAAGGTCAAGATCATCGCGAGCTCGGGCTTCAGCCCGCGCAAATGCAAGCTGATGGCGAGCGTGCGGGCGCCGATCGACATCATCGGCACCGGCTCCTTTTTGCCCGAGCTCTGGAGCGAGACTTACGCTACCGCCGACGTGATCGCCTACAACGGCGAGCCGCGGGTCAAGATCGGGCGCGAGTTCCTGTTCCCGGACCGGCCCAAGGCGTCCGAGTGAGAGGCCGCCCGCACACGCGCCGCGCCGGCTTTTGACGGCGCTCGCGCCCTAGCCTAGGATGCCCCAAACGCTCGCGGGCGGGCTCAACAGTGCCCCGGCCGGGCGAAGCGGGGAGACGAACCTTGAGCCTCCTCTTGCAGATCGTGGTGTTTTTGATCATCGCCGCGGCGCTCGGCTTTGCCGTCGGCTGGCTGGTGCGGGGGAACCGGCTGCAGGTCGAGCGTGCCGGGCTGGAGGGCGATTGGCAAACCCGGCTCGCGCGCCTGACGGATGAGCGCGACCGGCTGCGAGCCGAGCTCTCCGCAGCCGGGGGCGGTGGCGCGGCGGCCGGGCGGCAGGCTGCCGCCGATCAGACCAAGCAGGCGGCGCGGATCGCCGAGCTCGAGGGCGAGCTCGCGCTGGCTCGCGAGGCCCATGCCAGGCATCAGGCCGAGGTCGGGCGGCTCGAGGCGCGCACCGCCGAGCTCGAGGCGCGCGCCGCCAAACCCGCGACCGTCCGGGCGGTCGCCGAACCCGCGCTCGCCCAAGTGGCGGGGACGCCGCCGTCCGCCTTGGCCCGCCCCGAGGGCAAGCCGGACGATCTTCAGCAGATCAGCGGCATCGGCCCCGGCATCGAGCGCACCCTGCATGAGCTCGGCATCTTCCATTTCCACCAGATCGCGGCGCTGACGCCCGCGAACGTCGCCTGGATCAACAAGCATCTGCGCTTCAAGGGCCGGATCGAGCGCGAGGACTGGATCGAGCAGGCAAAGCGCCTCGCCGGGGCATAGATCGGCGCCGCCGCACCGCCCGCGGGGCCGCACCGATGCCACGGCCCGAAGCGTTCGACTACGTGATCGTCGGGGCCGGCTCGGCGGGCTGCGTGCTCGCAAATCGCCTCAGCGAGGACCCGGGCGCGAGCGTGCTCCTGCTCGAGGCCGGGCCGGTCGACCACGCCTGGGACTGGCGCCTGCACATGCCGGCAGCCCTCGCCTATCCGCTCAAGGGCCGGACCTACAACTGGCACTACGAGAGCGAGCCCGAACCCTACATGGACGGCCGCCGGATCTATTGCCCGCGCGGCCGCGTGCTCGGCGGCTCGTCCTCGATCAACGGCATGGCCTATGTGCGCGGCCACGCCCGCGACTACGACCGCTGGGCGCAGGCCGGCCTCAGGGGCTGGGACTACGCCCACGTCCTCCCCTACTTCAAGCGCGCCGAGACCCGCGACCGCGGCGCCGACGCTTACCGCGGCGGCGAGGGGCCGCTCCACGTCGCGACCGGCGCCGGCCGCAATCCCCTCTACCAGGCATTCATCGAGGCCGGCCGGCAGGCAGGCTATCCCGTCACCGCGGACATGAACGGCTACCAGCAGGAAGGCTTCGGGGCGATGGACATGACCACCTACCGCGGCCGGCGCTGGAGTGCCGCCAAGGCCTATCTGCGGCCGGCGCTCGGGCGCCCCAACCTCAGGCTCCGGACGCGGGCGCTTGCGACCAGGATCCGCTTCGAGGGCCGGCGGGCAGGCGGCGTCGACTATGCGCTCGATGGCCGGATCCGGCACGCCCGGGCGACCCGCGAGGTGATCCTCGCGGGCGGAGCGATCAACTCGCCGCAGCTGCTCATGCTGTCCGGGATCGGTGATGGCGACCGGTTGCGGGCGCTCGGCATCGAGGTGACGGCCGAGCGCCCGGGCGTCGGCCGCAACCTCCAGGACCATATGGAAATCTACGTCCAGCACGCCTGCACCCAGCCGGTCTCGCTCTACGGCGCCGAGAGGCCCTGGAACAAGCTTTGGATCGGCGCCAACTGGCTGTTCCTTCGGCGCGGCATCGGCGCCTCCAACCAGTTCGAGGCGGGCGGCTTCATCCGCTCGGCGGCGGGGGTCGAGCACCCGGACCTGCAGTATCATTTCCTCCCGATTGCGATCAACTACGACGGCAGCAACCCCTACCCGGGCCACGGCTTTCAGGCGCATGTCGGGCCGATGCGGCCGACCTCGGCCGGCCGGATCGAGCTGCGCTCGGCCGACCCGCGGGAGCCGCCCTCGATTCTTTTCAACTACATGGCAACCGAAGGCGATCGCGCGGAGATGCGCGCCGCGGTCCGCCTGACCCGCGAGATTTTTGCCCAGCCCGCCTTCGACCCCTACCGCGGCCGCGAGCTCGCCCCTGGCCAGGGCGTCCAGAGCGACGCCGACATCGACGCCTTCGTGCGCGCCCACGCCGAGAGCGCCTACCACCCCTCCTGCACCTGCAAGATGGGCCCGGCCAGCGACCCGATGGCGGTCGTCGACGCCCAGTGCCGCGTCTACGACGTCGAAGCCCTGCGCGTGGTCGATGCCGGGGTCATGCCGAGCATCCCGTCTTGCAACCTCAACGCGCCGACGATCATGCTCGCCGAAAAAGCCGCCGACCTGATCCGCGGTCGCGAGCCGCTGCCGCCGCTAGAGGTGCCGGTCTGGACCGCCCCCGACTGGGAGGCGCGGCAGCGCTGAAGGAAGACGAGTGACGTGCTCCCCATGGTCCCGCAACGACAATGAGAGTGCTGCTCATGCGCCCGCTTGAGTGATAGGGCTCTTCAATGCAACTCGCCCTCTCGACGCCTCGCTCAACGACATTCACTCAATGAGGACTGCTTGAGTGTCGATTTTGTCGCAGCGGATGGGTTTGTTTCCGCGGTTAAGGCAGCAATACATGTCAGACTTTTTTGGACCACACCATAGGTTATAGCGGTAGCGATTGGAATCTTCAAGATAATCATTCTGTTTTAGGCAAGCGTTCGCACCGTAGTTATTTTTCGCAGTCAACAAAGGGTCCTTTGGGGTGCACAGACGGCTCCCTTTCGGGGGAACTCTAGGAGGAGTTTTGGGAGGGGTCTTGGTTCCCCCGCCGCTCGGTCCGCCATTATCCGGCCTACCGCCAGGGGGCGTATCTTCGCCCCCTCCTCGCGGGATGAGAACGCACGTGACATTCGGCTGCTCCCCGACCTCGAAGAAGCCGGGTGGGCAACCATGGATGGGGATGGTCTCATCACCCACGTTGATGACGGCCGGGAGGATGGGGCCAGCTCTCTGCGCAGACGAATAGAACACCTGTCTACCACCGCTGGACCGGTAGACGCCACTTGTCCGGTAGAGCGAGGCTTCCGCGACAAACGCTGGGGTATTCATGTCGTCCCTCCCAGGATTCCTAACGGTCGTAGTAGGGCGATCGCTTCGTTACCAGGCACGGATACCGTGTTCCGCAAGACAGGCACGCCGTTTCGACCGCTCCTTCCGGGATGGCCGCTCGGAAGGACCCGGCGCCAATTCGCCTCCTCAATCACCGCCAGCGAGAGGATCAGGCTCATCTCGTTGATCGGCGCTTAGGCGTTGCCATCGTACGCTACGTAGTCTTCCAGTTTACACGCGGTACTATAGTCGGTGCGCTTCCTATGATTCTTCGGATACTGTATAATACACGAGTCTTCTTTCTTATTGCAACAAAGACCCACCTCGTAGGGATCTCCCTTGCATTGCCTACGCCAAGCTCTGCCCGCTGCTTGCACGTGGCGCTGGTACGGTGTCAGCTTCGGCTTGGGAGGCTCGGCCGACCCGCCACCCGGCCCGGGTGGGTCACCTTCGAACGGCACTCCGGGCGCCCCGGGACTCTGGCCTCCGCCCCATGACGGATCGGGGATGCGGACCGTGTTCTCTCCGTCGCCGAGTTGGAGGAAGCCGGGCGCGCAGCCGAAGATCTCGACCGTTTCGTCCATCCTCGCCGGATAGATCACGCTGATCCTCCGTCTGGACAAATCGATCTCATGTCCACGGGTCCGATAGTGCGTGCCGAACTCGTAGAGCGTTGCCTCGGCGGTAAAACTCGGCATCTTCGTGCTCACACCTCGAAAATTGAATTAGGCGTGTTAACACAAAGCATATCGGTGATCAAGGCGAAGTGGATGAAGGCGGTGAACATGAGATCGAGCTTTTCGAAGCGCGAGAAGATACGGCGAAAGCCCTTGAGCCTGCGGAACCGGCGTTCGACCTCGTTGCGCCTGCGGTAGAGACTGCGGTCGTAGGTCCAGGGGCGAAGACGGTTGGGGTTGGGCGGCACGACCGGCTCAAAGCCGAGCTCCAGCACCAGTTGCCGGGTCTCGTCGCCTTCGTACGCCCGGTCCATCACCATCGGCACGCCAGCGGGCCGGCGCTGCCAGGCGGTCAGCAATTTGCGTCCTTCGGGCGCGTCGTGGGCCTGTCCGGGCGACAGGGCGAAGGTCAGGGCCGTTCGCTCATCCGCGGCAACCAGATAAATCTTGGTGTTCCAGCCGCCACGCGACTTGCCGATGGCTTGCGGGCCGTTTTTTTTCGCGCGCCGGTGCCGTCGGGGTGAACTTTGACGCTGGTGCTGTCCAGGCCGAGGCACTCGACGCGGATGCGGATCAGGCGATGCTCCTGCAGGGCCTGGAACACACGGTCCAGCACGCCGGCCGCCGCCCACCGGCGCAGCCGTGTGTAGATCGTGTGCCAGTTACCGAAGTGCGCCGGCAGCGCCCGCCATTTGCAGCCGTTCTCGGCCACGAACAGCACCGCGTTGATGACCTCGAGATTGCCGATCCGCACGTTGCCCCGCTGGACCGGCAGCAGCGGGCGGATCACTTCATACTGGTCTTCGCTCAGCCTCATCATCCGATGAGCTTACCCCAAACCGACCCCCTTGAATAGTGTTAACACGCCCTAGTGGTTGCAGCCCGTAGCTTCGGTCGGTCCGTTGAGCCCGCGCAGCCTGGTACACATCGACGTTGGTGTCGGTGCTGTGGACCGGTGTGCGATGGCGTGCGCGGCTCCCCCGTTACAGTTCGTCGCAAACAGTCAAGTAGTCTTCGTAGTTCTGGCAGCATTGCATTTTCGAACCCTCGCAAAGGAAATAGTGAAAGTTCTTAACGCCTCCCATTAAGTCTTGGGTAATTTGGTCGTAGCATGGCTTGGCTTTCGCGGATTGAATCTGTCCGGCAGTGCAACCTGATTTATCTAGTGGGGTCGGGGGAAGCGGTCGTTTCGGTTTCGGTTTTGGTTTCGGTTTTGGTTTCGGACCACCTGACGCCCCGCCACCGCCACCACCACCCGACGGTGCGCCCTGGGTCCCCCCATCGCCGCCCGACGACGGCTCCGTTAAAACATCCGGCCAGCAGGTGCCGCCAAGATCAGTCCAGCCGGGCGGGCAGCCGTGAATCGAGATCGTCTCTTCTCCGACCATCGCCGGACGCAGCCTGTTCATTTGTCCGAACAAGCTCAGCGTATGTCCGCCGGTGCGGTAGTGCCCGCTGGATATATAGAGCGAGGCCTCCGCGGAAAGCTTGAGCATACTCATTTGTAGCGTCCTCTCTTTAACTCCGCCGACAGAAAGGTTTCGGATCCTTCTCATGACACCATTTCTCATGCCACACAGTCGACAGGAAGTTTCATGACACCATTTCTCACAGCTATCGTGCGGGCGGACTTACCGAGCGACGCTTCGGCGTAAAATCCGGGGATGGCTAACCTGGCTCCCCCTTTCGCGCGGCTGACGGCGTTGCCAATGGTGGTGGTGCGGCCGAAGGCGTGCCGGTCTATCACACGCCCATCATACAATGCTCCATATATTCAGTGCAGAGGGTTTGCCGATTCGGATACTGCGCAACGCAGGTGGATTGTTTCTTCCCGCAGCACGCGGAGATGTCAGCATCGGTCGTTGCAGTTTTTTTGCATTGCTTGCGCCATGTTTTGCCCACTGCTATCACATGACGCTTATCCGCCGACTTCGGTGGCTTAGGTGGACTGCCGCCGGACGCGCCATGACCGGATGGGTCCCCATCAGACGGCACCCCAGGCGTGCCGGGGCCTCCGCCTCCGCCCCACGACGGATCGGGGATGCAGACCGTGTTCTCTCCCTCGCCGAGCTGGAGGAAGCCAGGCGCGCAACCGAAGATCTCGACCGTTTCGTCCATCCTCGCCGGATAGATCACGCTGATCCTCTGTCTCGACAGATCGATCCCATGTCCACGGGTCCGATAGTGCGTGCCGGACTCGTAGAGCGTTGCCTCGGCGGTAAAGCTTGCTCTGTTCATTTTCCATTTCCTCAGTGATTGCGATCAACGGTCATAGTACGGCGACAACTTGGTGACCAGGAACGGGAACTCCTCGGTGATGTCGCAGCGGACGAAAAACTTCTCCGTGAAATCGGTGTTGCGGTTGGTGTAGGAGAAGATGACATCGACAATCTTGCGCGTGCCGCTCAACGGCGAGAGGCGCACTTCCGTTCCCGTAAGGGAAAAGTCCCGCGCAAATTCGTCGGCCATCTTGGCATAGATGGCAGGGTAGCGCATGGCAAGATAGTTCAAGGCGCGGTGGTCGTCGGTCCCACCGGCATTGTCGGCCATCTGCATGATCCGCTGGAACAGTTCCTCGGCAATGGCCTCGAAGTCCTTCGCGGCGATCTTCTCCGGTCGCGGGATCGATTTGATCAGCGAGTCGACATCGAAGGAGTAGATCTGATCGAAGAACACGATGGGCACCAGCAGCCCGTTGCAAAGCTCAGGAGGAGCGATGGCGCCTCTGATGCCGACTACGCAGTCGACGTCGGACAAGCGCGGCGTCGGACGCAGGGCTTCCACGAGCAGATCGAGATCGGCGGGATCGCGGGGATGGAGGATATACGTATCCAGTCCCTCGACCGTCAGCACCCAGCACAGCTGCCGCGCGAGGTAGCGGTTCTGGCGTTGGGAAAGGACTTTTTGCAGCGCCTGTCGGTCCGACAGCCCGGCGGTCTCGGCCCGTCCGGTCGCCTGCGCAAATTCCTTCTCGGCAGAAAGGCTGGCGAACCGGGCCTCGATCTGGCCGATCGCATAGACGTAGGCGGGCATCGGTCCGATGCCGCCGTCGGCCTCTGGGCTCGGCGCGGCGCCGTCGTCGACTTGCATTGGGACGTAGGCCTGTGCGCCCGTTGCCCTGCCAGGGTCGGCAGAAGCGGTGATCATTGGCGGGCGGCTTTCATCAGCAGGGCTGGCGGCCGACGTTTCCGGCTCCTCTTGCATCACGAACCCTCCCTTTCCCGAAAATCAACGGGTGAAGACCATCCAGCGGCTCAACGTCGCCGCCCGCCGTCCGCAGCCACCGCAGGGCCGGATCCCGACCGAGTAGGTCGCGCGCTTGATGACGTCGCCGAGCCCGACTTCCTCGTCCTTGACGAACCCGGGCAGGCGGACGCGATAGGGCTGGCGCTCCTCCTGCTGAGGGGTTTCGCCTGCCGGGGCTTTCTTCCGCTCTGCCATGTCGATCGTCCCTATGCTCGTCGGCTCTGCATCAGCTGGTAGGCGGCCCAGGCGTCAAGCACGGGCGGCACGACGGAGGCTCTGCGCAGATCGGCTCTCGTAACTGCCAGTTTCACGTCGCCCGGGCGCGCGTCCGGGAGCAGCGCCAACAGCAGCGCCATCGTGCCCGTGACGAAGGGCGCGGCCGCGCTCGTGCCACCGGAGGTGACGGGCTTACCGTTGGTGCCGAGGCTGGTGATCGCAGCGCCTGGCGCCATCAATCCTCGCCGGGCGATCGAGCTGCCGAGATTCGAGAGCGCCATCGGTCGGCGTTGCCCGTTGCAGGCGACCACGGGAACGACCCAAGGGTGCCGGGTGATTGCCGAACCACCGACAGTTCCCTGGTTGCCCGCAGCTGCCACGACGAGCGTGCCGTGCGCCGCCGCGTGGTCGAGGGCCTGCTCGAGCTCGGGCTCCCGGTTCGGAGAGGGCATCGCGAGGGCGACGCTCAAGTTCAGAATCCGAGCGCCCGCCTGGATGCAGTCGATGATGGCGGCGGCCAACTCGCCCGGGCTGGCGCTGGGCGTATCGGCGTTTCCGGGAGCCGGCTCGAGGAAGATCGGTCGCACCAGCAGCGTGCAGCCGGGGCAGATTGCCGGAGCTGCCGAATCCCGTCTCCCTGACAGGATGCCGGCAACATACGTCCCATGCGCGTGCGCCGCGCCGCTCGCGAGCTCCGACGGCCTGGCCACAGGCGAAGGAAGGGATCGGATGTTTTCGGCCGCCAGATCGGGGTGGTCGGTGGCAACGGGACCGTCGATCAGCCCGACAACGACCTCGCGTCTGCCGGCCGTCCGTTCCATCAGACGGGAGAGGCTCACCACGTCTAGTGGCGATCTCGCAATCGGCGCATCCGCCGCTAACATCCCCACCCTCAAGTTAAAGAAAAATAATCTCAAACTTAAGCGATTATCGCAAGCCAAATTTTGCCGCTCAAGTTTTGCGACCAAAGTATGGAAATTAGGCTATATTACTACACCCACGAAGGAGTGAAGATAGTCGCATATCCATTCGTGGGCGGTCGTCGCCGCCGAATGCCAAAGTCTACAGCGCCCAAGGCGGACGCCTCGATCTTGCCGAGCATTCCGTCCCTGCCACCTCAATGCCCCGACCATCATGCTGGCCGAAAAGGCCTCCGAGCTGATCCGCAGCCGCCCGCCGCTGTCCGCTCCGGATGCCCCGGCCCGGATCGCCCCCGGCTTGGAGACGAGGCGGCGTTGAGGTCACGCGGGCGCCGGTCGCGCAGCGGCTATGCCTTCAGGACCCCTTCCATGAGGCCCTTGAAGAACAGGCGCTGGGCGAAGGCGAAGGCGACGATCCCTGGCGTGACAACGATCATGTAGACAGCCGCGATCCGCGGCCAGGCCCATTGGCCCATGCCGCCTTGGGCCGCGGCGAGCACGACCGGCATCGTGCGCACGACCTGGTCGTTGGTGAGGGTCGTGCACAGGAGGTATTCGCCCCAGGCGGTGACGAAATTGACGATGATGACCACTACGAGGCCGTTGCGGACCAGGGGCAGGCCCACCATCCAGAGCGTGCGCCAGACGCCGGCGCCGTCGATGTGGGCGGCATCCATCAGCTCGTGCGGTACGAGCTGGAAGACAGAGCGCATGATCAAGACGCTGACCGCCAGATTGAGGGTGATGTAGGGCAGGATCAGGCCGCTCGTGGTGTTGATCAAGCCCAGGAAATCCTGGATCTGGTAGATCGTGATGATCGACACCACCCGGGTCGGGAAATACAAGGACGCGATCAGCAGCGCGACGATGAACGGCGCCCCGCGCGGCTTCAGGTGGACCAGCGCGTAGCCGGCCAGGACCGCGCAGAACGCCGTGATCACCACGGTTGCCGCCGTGACGTAGATGCTGTTGAAGAGATTCATCGGCAGCGTGCTGATCTTGTCGAAGACATACTCGTAGTGCGTAAAGTCGAAGTGGCGCGGCCACAACTGGCCGGTCATCGAATCCGGCAATGACTTGATCGACAACAGCAGCACCCAGAACAGCGGCAGCAGGATCAGCAGCAGGAAGAAGTTGATCACGGCGTGCCGGATGATCGCGCTGCGCCGGCGCGCCAGCCAGGTGGAGGCACCGCGGCGGTCCGCGGCCGCAAGCTGGCGCCGTTGCGACTGGCTCGCCTGCATCCGCTCAGCCCTTGCGCCGGAAGATGTAAAGAAGAAACGCGACGAAGATCATCATCACCACCGCGCCGATCATGCCGATCGCGGCGGCGAAGCCCTGGCGCCACAGGCCGGTCTTGAAGGCCTGGTCGTACATGAAGATGGTCCAGGTATAGGTCGGCGAGTCGCGATTGAAGCCGCCCATGATCAGGTATTCGTCGATCACCGCCATCGAGGTGCCGAAGCGCAGCACCACCAAGATCATCATGATCGGCTGCAATCGCGGCAAAGTGACGTGCCAGAACACCTGCCATTCATTGGCGCCGTCGATGCGCGCCGCCTCCGGCAGCTCCTTGGGAATCGCCGCCAGCCCGGCCAGGAAAAAGACGCTGTGATAGCCCAGGCCCCACCAGACCTCCATGATCGCGATCGATGGCAGGGTGAGCGATGTGCCCCCCAACCATTGCGGCGCATTCTGGTAGCTGAAGAGCCCGAGGACGTCGACCAGCAAGTGATTGATGGGGCCGGTCTGGTAGTTGTACATCCACTTCCAGAGGACGAAAATCAGCGTGCTCGGGATGACTGCCGGGATCAGCAGGATCACGCGGTAGATCGTCGCCACGCTCTGGTTCTGCACCCGGTCGACGAGGATCGCCACCAGTAGCGGAATGATGATCGTGCCCGGCAGGAACATCATGGTGAACAGAGCGGCCCGCCACAGGCTGGTCCACATCAATGGGTCATGGAGGGCTTCGACGTAATTGTCCAACCCGACCCAATTCGCCGGCGCCTTGGTCAAGAATTTGAAATCGGTGAAGCTGATCCAGACCACGCGGATGATCGGATAGGCCTGGTACCAGACGAAAAAGATGACCGCCGGCAACAGGAACGTCCAGGTATTGACTTCCTGGACAAGATTGCTCCGGCGGGCTGACCAGGGAGATCGGGCTACGCCTCGTGCCACGACTTCGCTCGTCCTCGAGGGGGTGGCCCGTCAGCCAGGCGTCGGATGGGTCAGGAAGCGCCGACGGCGGGAGCGCGGGGAGATCCCGCCGTCGGTGCAAGTCGTCGCCGCTAGCCGCGCTTCATCTCGGCTTGGACGGCATCGACCACCTTTTGCATGGCGACGTGGGGATCCGGCTCCTCGCCCTTGAGATAGGTCTCCCAGACCGGCTGCCCGATCACGAACTGCTGCAGGCCGAAGAGATGGTTGTTGATCGCCTTGGCACGGTCGAGCTGGCCGCGCACGAGGCCCACGAACTCGGGCATCCAGGCGGGCGGATTGGCCGTCCAGTCGGCGTAGATCGAGCCGTACGGCGGCAGCTGCCCCGGATGCGCGGTCTCGGTGCCGGCGATCGAGTCCTGCCAGATCTGCGGGTCGTAGGTCAGGGCTTTGATGTATTCCGCCGCCTTCTCCTTGTTCTCGCCATGCTTGAGCAGACAAGAGCCGGTGGTCCAGAACACCGTCGAGCCCTCGCCGTTCGCGAACTTGGGTTGGCGGGCAAGCTTCAGCAGGGTCGGGTCGTCCCAATACTGGGCAAACCGCAGCGGCGAGTTGAAATACTTGGTGTAGTAGCAGACCCGCTGGGCGCCGAAGGCGATCTCGTCCGGGGTGCCGTTGACGCCGGCATCGGTGGTACCCGCGAGCAGGATGTCCGGATGCGACACCGCCATAATCTTCTTCATCAGCATCAGCGCTTCGATCGCGGGATCGCTCGTGAAATCGAACAGGCCCTCTGCCGTGTAGACGTCGGTGCTCATACTGTGGGTCATCGGGGCGAGCGAGCGCCAGCCATGGGCATCGAAGGTCGCCCCGAACGGCGCGGCGCCGGAATCGACCACCTTCTTGGCGTTCTGCAGATACTCGTCCCAGGTTGCCGGGGCCGTGTCCGGCAGCCCGGCCTGCTTCGACAGGCCCGAGTGCCAGCCCATGCCGATCACGTCGAGCAAGAACGGCCAGCTATAGAGCTTGCCGTCGACCGTGCATTCCTGCCGGATCGACGGGATGATGTCGTCGATGACCTCCTTCGGGATGTAGTTGTCCCACGGCTCGATCACGTCGGCCTCGATCATCGCCGTCATTTCGACGAACGGGGTCATGCCGACGTAGACGTCCCAGGTGCTTTCGCCGTTCTTGGCCTCGGCGACGAACCGTTCGATGCCGAAGCCCTCGACGGGTGCAATCTGGTAGTTGATGCCCGGGAACTTCTCATTGACCTTGGGAATGCCGGGATGCAGGTCCTCGATCCACTGATAGAACGTCGGGGTCAGCGGCCGGTCCGCATAGGCCGTCCCGATGCCGAATTTGGCCGCCACGCCCACGCCTGCCATGCCGAGGCCGGCGACCAGGCTGCGCGTCAGGAACTCCCGCCGATCGATCCCGCCCTGCAGCAATTTCTGACGCAACGTCTTCTGCCAGAGATATTCCTGCTCTTTGCGTCCGATCATTTTCCGCCTCCTCGAGCGCGCGTGGGTCCGTAGGCCCGGATTTCCGGCCACTATAGTCCCTTTGCCGCGGTTGGCAATCCGAGGCGGGCGTCTTGACGGGTCAGTTCATCACCACTATCGGTGTAGTTGCCCGGCTAGCGCTGCCCGGCCAGAGCGCTCAGTGCAGGCGGCCGTGGCAGTGCTTATATTTCTTGCCCGAGCCGCAGGGGCAGGGGGCGTTGCGCGGCACCTTGCCCCAGCTCGCCGGCTGGCCCGGGCCGGCGGACGCGGCAGCGCCGCCGCCGCCGCTCGCCGCGACCCGCGGCCTTGGCATCGGGCGGGCCGCGACCCGGGTCGGGCGGGCGTCGTCGGTGCCGGTCGCGGCGAGCGGCTCTTCGGCGCCGTCCAGGGCCTCGGCCTGCTGCGGCTGCATCCGGATCTCGAGATGGCCCAACACCTGGGTCACTGTCTGGCGCAGGTTGGTCAGCATCGCCTCGAACAGGACGAAAGCCTCGCGCTTGTACTCGTTCAACGGGTCGCGCTGGCCGTAGCCGCGCAGATGGATGCCCTGGCGCAGATGGTCCAGGTGCAAAAGATGCTCCTTCCAGAGATGGTCGACGATCTGCAGCAACAGGCTCTTCTCGGCCATGCGGATCATGTCCGGCCCGTAGGTCACGGCCTTGTGCGCCATCTTGCGATCGGACTCGCCGACGATCCGCTCCTTGATCTCGGCGTCCGCGATGCCCTCCTCCTTGGCCCACTCGGCGATCGGCAGCTCGAGTGCCAAAAGGCGCTTGGTGTCGCGCTCGAGCCCCTCGATGTCCCACTGCTCGTGATAGGCCTTCTCCGGGATCGTCGCCGCGATCAGGTCGTCGATCACCTGATGGCGCATGTCGCGCACAGTGTCGGCGACCTCGCGCGCCTCGATCAGCTCGTGGCGCTGCTCGTAGATCACCTTGCGCTGATCGTTCATCACATCGTCGAACTTCAGCAAATTCTTGCGGATCTCGAAGTTGCGCGCCTCGACCTTCTGCTGTGCCTTCTCGAGCGCCTTGTTGATCCAGGGGTGGACGATCGCCTCGTCCTCCTTGAGGCCGAGCTTGCCCAGCATGCTGTCCATGCGCTCGGAACCGAAGATGCGCATGAGGTCGTCTTCCAGCGACAGGAAGAACTTCGAGCGCCCGGGATCGCCCTGACGGCCCGAGCGGCCGCGCAGCTGATTGTCGATCCGGCGCAACTCGTGGCGCTCGGTGCCGAGCACGTAGAGGCCGCCGGCCGCGATCACCTCCTGCTTCTCGGCCGCGACCTCCTGCTCGATCCGGGCGCCGCGCTCGGCCCGCTCCGCCTCGTCCTCGACCTCGGAGAGTTCCTGGAGCTTCCGCATCTCGGCGTTGCCGCCGAGCTGAATGTCGGTGCCGCGGCCGGCCATGTTGGTCGCGATCGTCACCCCGCCGAGCCGCCCGGCCTGGGCGACGATGAACGCCTCCTGCTCGTGGTAGCGCGCGTTCAGCACCTGATGCGGCACCTTCTGCTTCTTGAGCAGCTCCGACAGGTGCTCCGACTTCTCGATGCTGACGGTGCCGACCAGGATCGGCTGGCCGCGCTCGTGGGCATCGCCGATGCTGGCGACGATCGCCTTGTTCTTCTCGTTCGCGGTCCGGTAGACCTCGTCGTCCTCGTCGTCCCGGATCATCTCCTTGTGGGTCGGCACCTCGACCACCTCGAGCTTGTAGATCTCGCCGAACTCGGCCGCTTCGGTGACCGCCGTGCCGGTCATGCCGGCGAGCTTGGGGTACAGCCGAAAGTAGTTCTGAAAGGTGATCGAGGCCAGCGTCTGGTTCTCCGACTGGATCGGCACCTTCTCCTTGGCCTCGAGCGCCTGATGCAGGCCGTCGGAATAGCGCCGGCCCTCCATCATGCGGCCGGTGAATTCGTCGACGATCACGACCTTGCCGCCCTTGACCAGATAGTCGACGTCGCGGGTGAACAGGCGATGCGCCCTGAGCGCCTGGTTGACATGGTGGACGAGCGTGACGTTGGCGATGTCGTAGAGCTCGGGGTGTTTGAGCAGCCCCGCCTCGGAGAGCCAAGCCTCCATCTTCTCGGCGCCGACCTCGGTCAGCGAGACCGACCGCTGCTTCTCGTCCTTCTCGTAGTCGTCCGGCTCGAGCTTCGGGATGTAGCTGTCGACGGTCAGGTAGAGCTCCGAGCTCTCCTCGCTCGGGCCCGAGATGATGAGCGGCGTGCGCGCCTCATCGACCAGGATGCTGTCGACCTCGTCGACGATCGCGAAGTTGAAGCCGCGCTGGACCATCAACTCGGCCGCGAACTTCATGTTGTCGCGGAGATAGTCGAAGCCGAATTCGTTGTTGGTCCCGTAGGTGATGTCGGCGGCATAGGACTGCTTGCGCGCCGGCTCCTCCAGGCCAGGGACGATGCAGCCGACCGAGAGGCCGAGGAACTGATAGATCTGGCCCATCCAGGCGGCATCGCGGCGCGCCAGATAGTCGTTGACCGTGACGACGTGGACGCCATCGCCCGTGAGCGCGTTGAGGTAGACCGCGAGCGTGGCGACCAGGGTCTTGCCCTCGCCGGTCTTCATCTCGGCGATCTTGCCTTGATGCAGCACCATGCCGCCCATCAGCTGGACGTCGAAATGACGTTGGTCGAGGGTGCGCTTGGAGGCCTCGCGCACGGTCGCGAACGCCTCGATCAAAAGGTCGTCCAGGGTCTCGCCGGCGGCCAGCCGCTCGCGGAAGCGATCGGTGCGCGCCCGGAGCTCGCCGTCCGACAGCCCCTCGAGCTCCGGCTCGAGAGCGTTGATGGCATCGACCGTCTTCTTGAGGGACTTGATGACGCGGTCGTTGGCGGAGCCGAACAGCCGCTTGGCGAGAGCGCCGATCATGGGCGCGGGGTCCTCCCGGGGCGGGTCGAAAGGGGGCGAGACTGCCCCGTGAGATAGGCAGTCTGCCCCGAAGTGTCAACGCGACCGCCGGCCGCTCGGGGGGATCGGCGCCGCCGGTGAACACTTGCGAACAATTCTGTCTTGCGCCTTTGCGAGCCTGCCTTTATGTGGCCCGATCCCGCACCGATCCCTGGAGCCGCTCCATGTTGGCCAAGCCCGCCGTCGTCGCCGCCCTCGGCCTCCTGGCGTTCTGCGTCCCGGCCCGGGCGCAGCAGCCGGCCGCGAACGAAGACCCCGTGGTGGCGATCGTCGACGGCGTCGAGGTCCATCGCTCGCAGATCGAGGAAACCGCGCGCGGCCTGCCCGAGCAGTTCCGGCAGATGCCCATGCAGGTGCTGTTCGGCGTCTTGCTCGACCGGGTGATCGATTTTCAGCTGCTCGCGAACGCGGCCGGGCACCAGGAGGATCTCGCAACTGATCCCGCCGTCCAGATCGCGCTCGCCCGGGCCCGGGCCGAGGTGCTGCGCGATGCCCTGATCCGGCGCAAGATCGACGAGGGCACGACCGACGCCAAGCTGCACGAGCGCTACGATCAGCTCAAGCAGACCGCGAATTTCGCGCAGCCCGAGGTCCATGCGCGCCATATCCTCCTGAAGAGCGAGGACGACGCCAAGGCGGTGATCAAGGAGCTGCAAGGCGGCGCCGATTTCGCCACGCTTGCCCAGCAGCGCTCGTCCGGACCCTCGGCGCCAAGCGGCGGTGATCTCGGCTTCTTCCGGCGCGAGCAGATGGTGCCGGCGTTCGCCGAGGCAGCCTTCGCGCTGCAACCCGGCCAGATCACGCAGACGCCGGTCCAGACCCAGTTCGGCTGGCATGTGATCATGGTGCTCGATCGGCGGACCGTCGAGCCCACCTTCGAGGAGAGCGAGCCGCAGCTGCGCCAGGAGCTGGCCCGCGACATCGTGACCGCGCTCGTCGCCAGTCTGCATGAGGGCGCCAAGATCGAGCGCTTCAATCTCGACGGCACGCCCATGACGGAGCAGCCCAAGGCGGCCGCGCCTGAGCCGGAGGCCAAGCCTGAGCCGGAGGCCAAGCCGAAAGCCGAGTGAGCGGGCAGTCGCGCGGGCTTGCGGGGAGGGGGCATCGATGGCGCTGGCGCGCTCGCCGCTTGCACCGGCCGGCTTTCCGGAGCTGCCGAGGGTGGCGGGCGTGCGCTTGGCCGCCTGCGCCGCCGGGCTTCGCTACCGCGGCAGGCCCGATCTGACCCTGATCGAGCTCACGCCCGGCAGCACGGTCGCGGGCCTGTTCACCAAGAGCCTGCTGCCAGGCCACCCGGTGCGCTGGTGCCGCGCGATCCTGCCCTACGGCCGGGCGCGCGCGCTGGTGGTCAACGCCGGCCAGGCGAACGTGATGGTGGGCCCGGCGGGCGACGCCGTGGTCCGCACCGAGGCCGAGGCGACCGCCGATCTGCTCGGCGCGCGGCCGGAGGAGATCTATATCGCCTCGACCGGGGTGATCGGCGAGCGCCTCGACGTCGCGACCGTGGTCGCGCACCTGCCGGAGCTGGTCGCGAGCCTCGATCCGAACGCCTGGGAGCTCGTGGCGCGCGCGATCTCGACCACGGACACGTTCTTCAAGGGCAGCTGTGCGCGGGCGGCGATCGGCGATGCCGAGGTCACGATCTGCGGCATCTGCAAGGGCTCGGGCATGATCCAGCCCGACATGGCGACCATGCTCGCCTTCCTGTTCACCGACGCGGCGCTTCCGGCCGGCCTGCTGCAGGCAATGCTCGCCGAGGCGAACCAGGGCTCGTTCAACGCGATCACGGTCGACGGCGACACCTCGACCTCGGACACGGTCCTGCTGTTCGCGACCGGTCAGGCCCGCCACCCGGCGCCCGCGCGCCTCGACGACCCGCTGCTCGCAGGCTTTCGCGTCGCACTCGCCGAGGTCATGACCGATCTCGCCCAGCAGGTGGTGCGCGACGGCGAGGGCGCCAAAAAGCTGATCGAGGTCCGGGTCGCGGGCGCGGTTGGCGACCAGTCGGCGAGAAAAATCGCCTTCAGCATCGCCAACTCGCCCTTGGTCAAGACCGCGATCGCGGGCGGCGATGCCAACTGGGGCCGGCTCGCGATGGCGATCGGCAAGGCGGGCGAGCCGATCGAGCCCGCGCGGGTCGCGATCCGGTTCGGCGGCCACCCGATCGCCGAGGCCGGCCACCGTCTCGACGGCTACGACGAGACGCCGGTCGTGGCCCACCTCAAGGGCCAGGAGATCCTGCTCGAGGTGGTGGTCGGCGGCGGCCCGGGCGCGGCGACCATCTGGACCTGCGATCTGACCGCAGGCTACATCGCGATCAACGCCGACTACCGCTCCTGACCCCCACGCCCCAGCTCAGACGCCCGTGATCAGCATGTCGATCGCGCCAATGATGTCGTAGCGGCGGCTCGCAAGGTTCGTGACCGGCTCACGCAGGCTGCGGGCAGGCAGGCCGCCGATCAGAGTGGTCGCCATGACGAGGGTGCTCTCCTCGACGACGAACTTTGGATTCAGCCCCGGGAAGGGTGGGTCGACCGCGTCTGCCCGCACCAGCGGGACCACCACGCGCAAGATTCAGGTGTTCGAGTATGTCGGCTTGAACGTCGAGAACAGAGGGGAATTCCCTCGCTTTCGGATATCATTGAAGATGCCGTACTTCTCGACGAAGCGGTTGTGAGCCTCGATCGCTTCGCGGTTCTCTTCCTGCCAGCGCCTCGCGCGCTCAGCCCGGATCAGTTGCTCGAGCTGGCGCTCCAGGATCTTGGACAGATTGACGCCGAGTTCGCGGGCCTGGCGCAGAAGGTCGCTGTTGATCGACAGATTGACCGCTTTCTTCGGCGCTTTCGGGTCGCAGACAGGAGTAGCCGTGGCAGAACTCCGGCAGATCCAAAGCGCAATGTTATGCGCACGCTTATGCGCAGGCAAGCGATGCGGCTATAACGCGCGGTAGCTGTCGCCGTGGGCCTGGCGCTTGGCCTCGAGGGCTTTGACCAGCTGGACCATGAACGCACAGGTGGGGGTCGGCACGCCAAGTCTGGCGCCTTCGGCGACTACGCCGCCCTGGATCGAATCGATCTCCGAGCGGCGGCCGGCGAGCAGGTCCTGGTACATCGAGGGGCGCGCGTTCGGGATCTTGGCGGCGAAGTCGGAAACCCATTGCACGGGGTCGTCGTAGGCGAGCCTGATGCCCTTGGCGGCGGCGACCGCGGCCGCCTCGTTGATGCAGGCCTTGGCGATTCCCCAGGCCCATTCGTTGGCGCGCGCCTGCCCGACCCGCATGCCGGTCGCAGCACAGGTCGCGCTGAACGCGACGTTCGCGATCAGCTTGCTCCAGACCACGGGCCAGAGGTCCTCGAAGGTCTGGACCTTGAAGCCCGCCTGGCGCCAGACCTCGGCGATGCGCTCGAGGCGGGGAGTGATCCCGCCCTGGAGCTCGGCGAGGTTGATCGCCTCCATGCCGTTATGGTGGACGTGGCCGGGCGCCATCATCTCGGCGCCGAAGCCGCCCGCGATTCCGAACAGGAGGTTCTCGGGGCTCAGCACCCGCTGGATGCGATCGACGTTGCCGAGCCCGTTCTGGATCGTCAGGACCAGCGTCTTTGGCCCGACCATCGGCCGCGCCGCGCGCACGCCCGCCTCGATGTCCATGACCTTGGTCGCGACGATCGCGAGCTCGCACAAACCGGCCTCGGCGGCCTCCGTGGTCGCGTTGACCGCGACCGTGCGATCGCCGCTCGCACCGGTGCAGCGGAGCCCGCCCGCGCGCATCGCGAGGACATGATCCCGCCACTGATCGAACAGCCAGAGCTCGTTGCCGGCCGCGGCCAGGAGGGCGCCGTAGACCGAGCCCATGGCCCCGCTGCCGACGATGCCGATCTTCATCTGCTCTGCCTCCCGCACATGCTTTGGCAGGCTACGCCTGGACATGGCGGGCCACAACCGCACGCGCCCGCCTGCCGAAAACATACCCGATTGCCGATCGGGCGGATTGTCCTGCGCAATTTTCCATGGTTTTTAGAAACCCTCGCCATGAGGAGCTCTGCCATGCAGCGGGCGCCGCGATTGGGCAAGCGACGGATCGGCCTCGGCTACGGCGCTCTATTCTGGGCGCTCGTGGCGCTCGCCGGCTGCAGCGGCAGCCCGCCCGGGCCCGGCCCGCATTTCAAGGTCGGCGAGCCCTATCTGGTCGGGGGCAGGTGGTACTATCCGAAGTTCGTGACCGCCTATGATGCGACCGGCATCGCGTCCTGGTACGGGACTTCCTACGACGGCCATCGGACCGCGAACGGCGAGATCTACGACGTCGACGCGCTGACCGCGGCGCATCCGACCCTGCAGCTGCCGAGCCTGGTGCGGGTCACCAACCTCGACAACGGCCGCAGCCTCGTGCTTCGGGTCAACGACCGCGGCCCATTCGTCGGCAATCGCCTGATCGATCTCTCCCGGGCGGCGGCCCGCGAGCTCGGCTTCGAAGACCGGGGCCTTGCCCGGGTGCACGTCCAGTATCTCGGCCTCGCCCGGCTCGACGACAAGCCGATCCGGCCGGGCGAGCAGCGCACCTACGCCGTCGCCAGCTGCGGGCTGCCGAGGGCCGAGCAGCTGACCTGTTAGGCAGCGCGCATCAACCGCCGTCGGCTGCGCGCCAGGCGTCGACGAACGCTCCGGCCGTGCTCGCGAGCTCGGCTGCGCTCATCCCCGCGCGATAGAGCGCCGAGCCGAGGCCGAAGCCGTTGGCGCCTGCCGCGCGATAGCCTGCGATCACCTCGGGCGTGATGCCGCCGACCGGCAGCAGCCAGACGTCCTTCGGCAGCACCGCCCGCCAGGCTTTCACGACTTTGGGCGCCAGAGCCTCGGCGGGAAACAGCTTGAGGGCATCGGCGCCGGCCGCCAGCGCAGCGAACGCTTCGCTCGGCGTCGCGACCCCGGGGACGCACAAGAGGCCCTTTGCCTTGGCCGCGCGGATGATCGCCGGATCGCCGTGAGGCATGACGATGAGCCGGCCGCCGGCGGCCGCCACCTGCTCGACCGCAGAGGCCTCGAGCACCGTGCCGGCGCCGATCAGCGCCCGCTCCCCGAAGGCCCGGGCCAGGCGCTCGATGCTGGCCTGCGGCTCGGGCGCGTTGAGCGGCACCTCGAGGGCGAGCAGGCCCGCCTCGATCAGCGCCGCGCCGATGGCCTGTGCCTCGTCCGGCCGCAGGCCGCGCAGGATCGCGATCAGCGGCAGCGGGGCCAGATGCCTCTGCAGCCCGTTCATCGGACCAGCCCCGCGGCCCTGGCGATCCGCAGCTGGCCGCGGGCGCCGGCCTGGGGGTGGCCGGCGCGGGCCCGCAGGCCCGCGGCCTCGATCGCGAGCCGGTAGCGCGCCGCCAGATCGGAGCCGCCGATCACGGTGATCTCGCCGCCGCCCGGCAGGTCGGGCAGGCAGCTTTGCGCCTCGGCGACCTCGCTGCCGATCAGCAGGCCGGAGAGGTAGGAGGCGATGCCGTCGGCGGGCAGCTGGTCGAACAGGCCGAGCGTGCGCGCGCTGAACAGCCGCTTCAAAAGCCCGCCCGGGCCGCCCCGGCCATAGGCGAGACCGCGCGCGAAGGCCTCCGCGTCCGCCGTCTCGCCCGCCATCAGCCGGCCGAGGATGCTATGCGCCTTGAGCACCGCGAACACTTCGCCGGTCATGAAGGTCGCGAACCAGACGATCCGGCCGTCCCGGGCCAGCAGCCATTTGCTGTGCGTTCCGGGCAGGACGAAGGCCCGCCCGCGCGCATCGCCGGGCTTGCCTCCGAGCTCGCCCACGATCTCGGTCTCCTCGCCGCGGATCACGTCCGGCACGCCATCGGCGCCGATCAGCGCCAGTCCGGGCACGAAATGGAGCACCCGGCCGGCGCCGGTCGTATGGCGGCCAAGAGCGTTCGCGAGCTCGGCGCTGCCGGCCGGGCAGCCGCAGTAGGGGACCTCGACCCAGCCCTGCCGGCTTGTGATCATGCCCGAGGCGATCACCGGCAGATCGGGCGCGGCCGCGAGCCAGGGCCCGACCTCGCGCTCGAGGACCGCTTCGAACGCGCCGCCCTCGATCGCGAGAATCCCGGCTGCCGCCGTCCTGGTCTCGAGCACCCGGCCGTCCGCGGCGATCCGGTAGGCGCGAAACGAGGTCGTGCCCCAGTCGATGCCGATCAGCGCGGCCCCGTCCTGCATAGCGCGCGTCCCGCTCGCGGTCCCGGCCCGGACTATGCAGCGATCGCCGATCGAACGAAAGCTGCGGCCGGCCCGTTGGGCTCAGTCGCCCTTGCCCGCCGGGTCCGGGGCGCCGCTCATCAGGATCGCGGCCGGCTGCAGCGCCGGCACCAGCTCGCAGAGCGTGATCACGGTCGCGGTCAGCGGCACCGCCAGGATCATGCCGGCAACGCCCCAGATCCAGCCCCAGAAGATCACCGACAGCAGGACCACGAGCGGCGAGATGTCGAGCGCCCGGCCCTGCAGGCGCGGATCGAGGACGTTGCCGATCGCCTGATCGATCGCGATGATGCCGCCGGCCGCGATCAAGGCCCAAAGCGGCCCGAGCTGCAAAAAGGCGACCAGCACCGCGAGCACGCCCGCGACGATCGAGCCGACCGTCGGGACATAGTTGAGCAGATAGAACATGAGGCCCCAGAGCAGGACGAAATCGACGCCGATCAGCCACAGCCAGGTAGCCACCAGCGTGCCCGAGAGCGCGCCCGAGAAGCTGCGGACCAGGAGGTACCAGCGGACCTTGTGACCGATGTTGGCGACGGCTTCGCGCGTCTCGTCGGAGTGGCCGAAGGCGGTCTCAGCCTTGCGTTCCCAGGCGCTGGCCTCGACCAGCATGAGCAGCGCGAAGAAGAAGATCAGGACCGCGATGCCGGCCATCCCGCCCAGCAGGTTGAGACCGGTCGGCAGGGTTTTCGCCACGGCGCTGAGGCTGCTGCCGCCGAGTTCGCCGGCCTGCGGCAACTGGATGCCGTGGGCGCTCGCCCAGCCGAGCGCGCCGTCCAGCCAGTCCTGGAACCGCTGGGCATAGTCCGGACCGCGGCTGATGACCGGCTCGATGCTCATCGACAGCAGGCTGATCGCGATCGCCACGACCGCGACCACGCTCAGCATCGTGAGCGGCACCGCGATCCAGCGCAGCCAGCGCGGCAAGGCGCCCTCGAAGCCAGACCTTCACCGGCTGCACGAGAACCGCCAGGAAATACGCGAATGCGAGCGGCATCGTGACTTCGGCCGACAGCTTCAGCGCGGCCGCAGACAGGATCAGGGTGACCGGCGCGAGCAGCCAGACCAGCACGCCGCCGCGGTGCCGGTCGGCGGCTGCGACCGGCCCGTCGCGCGGCTGGAGCACCGCCGCTGGCGGCTCGACGGCGCGCCGCGATCGTTGTTCGTCGCGATCCTGTCTCAATGGTGGCGGATCGCGGCGATGAGCTTGTCCTTGGTCATGCGCGAGCGGCCCTCGACGCCGAACTCCTTGGCGCGCCGGGCAAGCTCCTCCTTGGTCCAGTCCTCATAGGCCGGCGCCTTGCCGCCGCGGCGGGCCGCCGTCTTGCGGCGGCGTATTGGCGATCCGGGCCGCCTTCTCCTTGCTCGCCCCCTGCCGGCGCAGCGCCTCGTACTGCTCGTCGTCCTTGATCTGCGGACCGTGATCCCTGGCCATCGGTTTCCCTCCTCAATAAGACTACCATAACGCCCTTGCAGCAGGCGGAGTTCCAGCCGCACGCTAGGCAGCGCCGCCGCCTGCCGGTAGCATGGTCATCCAAGCGGGGACGCGTCGGGGCCCCGGAGCCAGCGAAACGGGAGACGCGCCATGGGCATCCTGGACACGTTGCGCGGTCTGTTCGGGGGCAGCGGCGAAGCCGGCCTGGTAGCGGCCGGCGAGCCGGTCGACTATCGCGGCTACCGGATCACGCCTGCCCCGCAGCGCCAGGGCTCGGGCTGGAACACGGCCGGCGTGATCGCCAAGACCTTCGATGACGGCGTCAAGGAGCAGCACTTCATCCGGGTCGACACCCACGCCAGCAAGGACGACGCGATCGCGTTCTCGATCACCAAGGCGCAGCAGATCATCGATGAGCAGGGCGACCGCCTGTTCCGCACACCCTGACCCGGAGGCCGCGCCGGGGAACCTTCTGCCGCGCGACGGCGAGGCGTTCTTGTACCCGAACGCGCTGACGCGCTGGCACGCCGACCGCCTGTTCGAGCAGCTGCAGCGCACGATCGAGTGGCGCCAGGAGGTCGCGACGGTCATGGGCCGGCGGCTGCCGATCCCGCGCCTGACCGCCTGGCACGGCGCGGCGGGCTACGTCTACAGCGGCATCCGCATGCAACCGACGCCCTGGACGCCCGCGCTGCTCGAGCTCAAGGACATCGCCGAGACCCTCGCCGGCCAGCCCTTCAACAGCGTGCTGCTGAACCTCTATCGGGACGGCCGCGACAGCGTCTCCTGGCACGCCGACAACGAGCCCGGCCTCGGCCACGACCCCGTGATCGCGAGCCTCTCGCTCGGCGCGGTCCGCCGCTTCCAGCTCAAGCACCGGCGCTCGCCCGACCGGGTCGCCCTCGACCTGCCGCACGGCTCGTGCCTGATCATGGCCGGCGCGACCCAGCACCACTGGCTGCACCAGCTGCCCAAGACCGCACAAGCGGTCGGCCCGCGCATCAACCTGACGTTCCGCAAGATGGGCTGAAGTCGGCTGCGCGGAACGCCCGGCCTTCAATGGGCGGTCCAGCCGCCGTCGACCAGCAGGCTCGTGCCGGTGATCATCGCGGCCGCGGGAGAGGCGAGATAGACGACCGCGGCCGCGACCTCCTCGATCCGGGCGAGCCGACCGAACAGGATCTGGTCGAGGACCGCGGCCTTGAACGCCGGTTCGTCGAAGAACGGACGGGTGAGCGGCGTCTCGACGAAGGTGGGTGCGACCGAATTGACCCGGATCTTATGCGGTGCGAGATCGATCGCCATCGCCTTGGTCAGGCCTTCCAGCGCGTGCTTGGTCGCGCAGTAGACCGTGCGCCTCGCACCGCCGACGTGGCCCATCTGCGAGGACATGTTGACGATCGCACCACCGCCCGTGCGCGCCATCACGCGCGCTGCCGCCTGCGCGACCACGAAGGCCGCGCGAAAATTGAGCGTCAGCAGGCGATCCAGGACCGCGTCCTCGACCTCGAGGAAGCTCTGCGGCTGGTTGGAGCCGGCGTTGTTGACCAGCACGTCGAGCTTTTCCGAACTTTCGATCGCGGACCGGACCGCGGCCGTGTCGGTGACGTCGCAGACCAGGGCCCGGGCGCGTCCGCCGGCGGCCTCGATCTCGGCGACCAGCGACAAAAGCTCGGATTCGGTGCGGCTCAGCGCGATCACCTCGGCGCCGGCCGCCGCCAGCGCCAGCGCGCAGCCTCGCCCGATGCCCCGCCCGGCGCCGCTGACCAGTGCCAGCTGGCCGTCGAGCCGGAACGAGGGCTGGCTCATCCGACCGGCGGGGCGTTGCGGCCGCCGTAGCGGCGCACCCGCAGGTCCGCCTGCTCCTGATGGCCGGCGAAGCCCTCGAGCGCGCAGAGCCTGGAGCAGTATTCGCCGATCAAGGCACTCGCCTCGGGCGTCGTCACGCGCTGATACGTGACCGTTTTGAGGAACTTGCCGACCCAGAGGCCGCCCGTGTAGCGGGCCGCGCGCTTCGTCGGCAGCGTGTGGTTGGTTCCGATCACCTTGTCGCCATAGGCGACGTTGGTCATGGGCCCAAGGAACAAGGCGCCGTAGTTGGTCATGCGCTCGAGGAAGTAGTCGGGATCTCGGGTCATGACCTGGACGTGCTCCGACGCGATCCTGTCGGCCACCGCCACCATCTCGGCCTCGCCCTCGCAGACGATCACCTGGCCGTAGTCAGCCCACGCCCGCCCTGCGATGCCGGCGGTCGGCAGCTGCTGGAGCTGACGCTCGACCTCGGCCATCGTCGCGCGCGCGAGCTTTTCCGAATTGGTGAGCAGGATCGCGGGCGAGGTCGGTCCGTGCTCGGCCTGGCCCAAAAGATCGGTCGCGCAGATCTCGGCATCGGAGGTGTCGTCGGCGATGATCAGCGTCTCGGTCGGGCCCGCCAAAAGGTCGATCCCGACCCGGCCGAACAGCTGCCGCTTGGCCTCGGCGACGTAGGCGTTGCCGGGACCGACCAGCATGTCGACCGGCTCGATCGAGCCCGTGCCGAGCGCCATCGCGGCGACCGCCTGGACGCCGCCCAGCGCGTAGATCTCATCGGCGCCGGCCAGATGCATGGCGGCCACGATCGCGGCCGCCGGCCGGCCCTGGTAGGGCGGCGCGCAGGCGATCACCCGCGGCACGCCCGCGACCTTGGCGGTGACCACGCTCATGTGGGCAGACGCGACCATCGGATATTGGCCGCCCGGCACGTAGCAGCCGACCGACTGCACCGGGATGCTCTTGTGGCCGAGGGTCACGCCCGGCAGGGTCTCGAGCTCGACGTCCTGGAGGGCCGCCTTTTGGACCAGCGCGAAGCGGCGGATCTGCGCCTGCGCGAACTCGATGTCGTGGATCACGCCGGCGCCGAGCGAGCCGATGCAGTCCAGGATCTCCTCAGGCGCCACGCGGAAGCTCGGCGGCGACCAGCGATCGAACCTTGCCGACAGCTCGCGCACCGCATCGTCGCCCCGCGCCTTGACGTCGTCGAGGATGCCGGTGACGGTCGCGCGCACCCGGGCCTCCGTCTCGTCGGCTGCCGCCTGGCTGATCCCCTCCTTGAGCCATCGCGCCATAGCCGTCCTCCCGCTTGCGAGACCCTCCGCCTCAGGCTTTGGGCAGGCCGCAGCTCCAGCGCCGGATCTCCCATTCGGGCCGCTCCGCGGCGAAGCGGACCAGCTGGAACTCGGCTTCCTGGGCGCAGTGAAGCGCGTCCGTCGCCTGCTGGAAGGGGAGCTCGAACTCCTCGCACTTGGCTGGCTGGTTCAGCAGGCATGCGATCACGATCAGCTCGTACATCTGGCCTGGTCTCCGTTCGCTGGCCGCCGACCTCGAGCGGTCAGCCCGCGAGCCTACCGATTGCCGGCGCCCGCGTATAGAATGCTCCGCCCTGGAGCGGGAGGTTAGCCATGCGAGCGATGTCCGGTCTGGTCTGGCTCGGGGTCGTGGCCACGACGATCGCCGCAGGACCGGTCGCAGCCCTTCCCGGCGGCGGTGGCGACGCGCCGCCGGCGGCAGCCGGCACGGATCCCTATGCGGCCGGGGTGGCGGCGTTCGATCATCAGGACTGGCAGGGCGTGATCGACCACATGGCGCGCGTCATCGAGGAGCGGCCATGGGAGGACGAAGCCTACAACCTCTCGGGCTTCGCCTACCGCAAGCTCGGCGACTACAACCGCGCTCTCGAATCCTACGACCAGGCGCTGAAGCTGAACCCGCACAACCGGGGCGCGCTCGAATATCTCGGCGAAGCCTATCTCGAGATGGATCGCCCCAAGGATGCCCAGGCGATGCTCGACCGGCTCGACGCGGAATGTCGACGCCTTGCCGACCGCGCCGGCGGAAAGCAGCCCGACTGCGAGGAACGCGAGGATCTCGAGGAGGCGCTCGCCGTCTACCACGCCGGCAAGTCATAAGACCGGACTCGACGCCCGCGGCGTCCCGCCTCACTCGGCCGGCGCCGGCTCCCGTGCGGCCGCGCGCTCCGCATTGCCGGGGCGCCGATAGACGAACTCGGGCGCCCGGGCGCCCGCCTCGCGGATCGCGGTCGCGACCAGCTCCTGGTGGTGCGGCGACAGCGAGCAGGCCGGATCGGTCGCCTCGGCGCGGCCGGTCATGGCGAACGCCTGGCAGCGGCAGCCGCCGTAGTCGATGAGCTTGCGCGGGCAGCTCCTGCAGGGCTCGGCCATCCAGTCGGTGCCGCGAAAGGCGTTGAAGGCCTCTCCCCGGTACCAGATGTCGGCGAGCGGGCGCTCCTTGACGTTGTCGAAGCGCAGGCCGCTGATCCCCTCGGCGGCATGACAGGGCAGAACCTTGCCGGACGGCGTGACGTTCAAGTTCTGCCGGCCCCAACCGCCCATGCAGGGCTTGGGATAGCGGGCGTAGTAGTCCGGCACGACGTAGTCGATCACCAGCACGCCCTTGAGGCGGGCCCGCGCCGCTTCGACCAGCTCGATCGAGCGCTCGGTCTGCTCCCGGGTCGGCATCAGGGCCGCGCGGTTGACCAGCGCCCAGCCATAATACTGGACATGCGCGACCTCGAGGCGCCTGGCGCCGAGGCCGACCGCGAGCTCGATGATGTCACCCAGACGATCGAGGTTCTGGCGGTGCACGACGGCATTGATCGTGAGCGGCAGGCCCGCGGCCCTGACCATGTGGGCCACCGCGAGCTTCTTGGCGTGGCCGCCCTTGTAGCCCCCGATCCGGTTGGCGTTGGCGGGCTCGGTGTCCTGGATCGAGATCTGGACGTGATCGAGGCCCGCGTCGGCCAGCGCATCGACCTTGGCCTGGTCGAGCAGGACCGCGGCGGTGATCAGGTTCGTGTATTGGCCCTGCTCGCTCGCGTGCCGGATCAGCTCCGGCAGATCGCGCCGCAGGGTCGGCTCGCCGCCCGAGAAATGGGTCTGCAGGACGCCGAGCGCATGGGCCTCGTCGATGACCCGGCGCCAGGTGGGGGTGTCGAGCTCAGCCGCCGCCCTCTCGAGTGCCAAGGGGTTCGAGCAATAGGGGCACTGCAGCGGGCAGCGATGGGTCAGCTCTGCCAATAACGATACCGGCGGCGCAATCTCCAGCGCCGCCGGCGTGCTCGTCACCGGCTCGGACAGGTCCGACATCGCTTGCGGCCACCGGGGCGGCGGACACCTTGCCGCGCCGCCCCTGCGTGGCTTACCGGCCTAGAGGTCGGCCGGGAAATACGCGTTGATCTCGCAACCGCATGCGATCTCGACGATCTTCGGGGTCGTCCACTGCATGATTGCCTCCTCGTTTGCGCGACCATGAGCGGCCGCGATCCCTTCAGGCCAGAGGGTACACAAACCTCAGTCTGACCGGAAAGCTTAATCTAGTCACTGGTGTCGATCAGATCCAATCGTATCTTCTTTGTCGATCCAATCAGACCAACTGATGCCACAACCTGGAGGCGCGCCCGCATCGCCTCAGCCCGAGCGGTCGCCGACCGTCGTCGAGCCGGTCGCGGGCGGCAGGAAGTCCGGCATCGGCACGGGCAGGGCGGCTGTCAGCGGCAGTCCCGCGGCCCGCCAGCCGTCGGTGCCGTCGGGATACCAGATGACCTGGTCGTAGCCATAGGCGAGCGCTCGCTTGGCGGCATTCCACGACATCCAGCAATTCGCCTGGCAGTAGAAGACCACCGCGCGCGACCGATCGCCTTCCGTGATGCGCGCCAGATTGTCGCGGAACCAGCCCTCGATCTCGGCCGACAGCTCGCCGTAGCCGACGTTCGGCAGCCAGACGCTGCCGGGGATGTCGTCCCGCGGCGCCGGCCGCCAGATGCTGCCGGCCGGGCGATTGGCAGGCTCGCGCGGCGCCGGCAGGACGTCGATCAGAGGGGTCGCGCCGCCGGCGGTCAGCGCCTGCAGCTCGGCCGTGGTCACCACTCGGGCACCCGCAAGCCCGGCCGGCACCGGCGCCCGGTAGTCGGCCAGCCGGTAGCCCGGCGGTTCCGGCACCGTCAGGAGCCTGCCCTGCTGCTTGGCCTTGACCGCGATCGGCTGTCCCTGATCGTCGAGCAGCGGGATGCCATAGTCCAACAGGATCGCCTGGATCGCAGCGCCGTTGGCGGCCAGGAAATCGTTGAGGTCATGCTTCCAGTTCGGCTCGTTGCGCCGCAGCCCCATCGCCATCCGGAAGTCCAGGTGCAGGCCCTTCTCCTCGCCGGTCAAGGGCGTGACCTCGAGCGGCACCTTCTGCTGCTTGGCCCAATAACCACCGATCGGCCCCCAGAGGATGCCGACGTCGACCACCCCGGCGGCGACGTCCTCCACCATCTGGCGTCCCGGGCTGTCGAAGCGGGTGTCGACGACCAGCTGATAGGGCTTGAGCTGGCGCAGCAGGCCTTGCTGCGCCAGCAGGGTCACCGGCGGGGTGCCGGCGACCGCGCCGATATGCCGGTCGGCGAGCATCGGGTCGTGCAGCGAGGTGATCTTGGGGTTGGCGTCGGCGCGCTGGACCAAGACGTAGCTCGAGCGATAGTAGGGGTTGGTGTTCTGCATCAGGCCATTGGGCGTCGGGACGTTGATCACGACGTCGCAGGCACCCGCGTTGAGCGTGTTGCGCACGAAGCCCATGCTCTGCGGGTACCAGGTGTAGGTCAGCTCCACCCCGAGCTTCGCGGCCAAAAGCTCGGCGATCCGGTTCTCGAAGCCCTCGCCGGCCTGGTTGGAGAACGGCAGATCGCTCGGATCGGCGCAGACCCTGAGCTTGGTCCGATCGGTCAGCTCCCCAAGCTGAGCGCGAGCGTTGATCGCGAGCCCGCCGAGCGCCAGGATGATCAGGGCCGCCACCGTCACCTTCACCATCGCGAAGCCTCCGAGCTACCCTATTGGGCGCCTAGTTGGCCATGCGCTCGGGCCGGCCACGGCCGACCACGCCATCGGAGCGCGCCTTGAGGTAGGTATAGATGTCGTCGAGATAGTTGACGACATCCTCGACCTCGCCGAATGCCGGCATCACCAGCTGCTGGCTCGTGCTCACGTCCTTCTTGCCGTAGATGACGGTCTTCACGAACTTCTCGTAGTCGATCTGCTTCAGCGAATCGACCAGCGAGGGCGCATAGGAGCTGCCGGCGCCATCGGGGCCATGGCAGCGCATGCAGGCGTTGTCGTAGCGCCGATAGCCGTTGTAGGTTGGCATATCGACCTTGCCGTCGACCATGTTGTAGGGCTTGTCCTCCCAGGAGGGCTCCTCGGCTTTCTGCGCCCGGACGGCCGGGCCGAAGACCAATGGTGACGACGCCAAAGGCGAGGACGAGAGGCGCTGCGCGCGAGCACGGGTCACGTCAGACATGGCCAGACCCACACCCCCAATCATGTCGGTTCTTGCTCCCATGGCCTCGGACCGGCGGCCGGGTGGAGGACGGCGCCGCGAAGGCGGGCGGGCCCGGCACAGCCCTGGAAAGCGATGCCGGGCCGCGCGGCGGGTTTCGGATCCGATCAGTCGGGCAGCGTGAATACGGTCAGCACGCCGCCGAGCTGGGTATATTGGCTTAGCGACCTGCTGAGAGGCCCGACGCACCCAGGCCTTCGGTGTCCTCGGCAAGCCGGCCGCGAGGCCGATACCCGCCCAGCCGCCAACGCCCGAGAGCACGCCGATGTACTGCTTGCCGTCGTGCATCCAGGTGTTGACGTCGCCGATGATCCCCGACGGCGTCTTGAAGCGATAGAGCTCCTGGCCGGTCTTGGCGTCGACCGCCTTCAGATAGCCCTCGAGGGTGCCGTAGAACACGATGTTGCCGGCGGTCGCGAGCGCACCGCTCCAGACCGAGAACGGCTCCGGGTTCGACCACACGATCTTGCCCGTGGTGGCGTCCCAGGCGATGAAGTTGCCGAGGTTGGTGCCGCCCGGCGCCGGGTACATGCTGAGCGTGGCGCCGACGTAGGGCTGACCGGCGGTGTAGCTGACCGCGAACGGCTCATAGTCCATGCAGATGTGGTTGGTCGGCACGTAGAACAGGCCGGTCTGCGGCGAGTAGGCGGACGGCTGCTGGTCCTTGGAGCCGAGCGCCGCCGGGCAGATGTTGGTGGTGTTGACGTCCTCGCCCTGATGGTCGGTCGAGTAGCGCGGGACGACCTGCGGCCGCCCGGTCTCCATGTCGACGCCGGTCGCCCAGTTGACCGCCGGATCGTACTTCTTGGCGACCAGCAGCGCCCCGGTCTCGCGATCGAGCGTGTAGCCGAAGCCGTTGCGGTCGAAGTGGACGAGCGCCTTGTGCTTCTGGCCGTCGACGTCGAGGTCGGCCAGGATCATCTCGTTGACGCCGTCGAAGTCCCACTCGTCGTGGGGCGTCATCTGATAGACCCACTTGGCCATCCCGGTGTCGGGATCGCGGGCGAAGATCGTCATCGACCAGCGATTGTCACCCGGTCGCTGCGTCGGGTTCCAGGTCGAGGGATTGCCGGTGCCGTAGTAGACCAGATTGAGGTCCGGATCGTAGGCCATCCAGCCCCAGGTGGTGCCGCCGCCGATCTTCCACTGATCGCCTTCCCAGGTGGCGGTGCCGGAGTCCTTGCCGACCGGCTGGCCGAGCATCGTGGTCTTCTCGGGGTCCATCAGGGTCAAATCGTCCGGGCCGGTCGAATAGCCGCGCCAGACCCGCTTGCCGGTCTTCATGTCGTAGGCGGTCATGCTGCCCTGGACGCCGAATTCGCCGCCGGAGATGCCGATCAGGACCTTGTCCTTGATGATCATCGGCGCGCTGGTCCCGGTCTCGCCCTTCTTCGGGTCGCCGTTGACCGCGGTCCAGGCGACCTCGCCGGTCTTGGCGTCGAGGGCGACCAGCGTCGTGTCGGCCTGATGCAGGAAGATCTTGCCGTCACCGTAGGCGACGCCGCGATTGACGGTGTCGCAGCACATCACCGGGATCGTGTCCGGGTCCTGCTTGGGCTCGTACTTCCAGATCACCTTGCCCGGATCGTTCAGGTCGAGCGCATAGACGATGTTGGGGAACGGCGTGACTGATGTACATCACGTCGCCGATCACCAGCGGGCCGCCCTCGTGACCGCGCAGAACGCCCGTCGAGAAGGTCCAGGCGACCTGCAGATCTCTGACATTCTCCTTGTTGATCTGGGCCAGATTGCTGTAGCGCGTGCTGCTGTAGTTACCCAGCGGCATCGCCCAATTGGCCGGATTGTTCTGCATGACCATCAGTTCTTCGTTGGCCTGCGCAGACATCGACAGCGCCAGCAACCCAACGGCACCCGCGCTCGTCAACAGCCACCCTCGTCGCATGTCGGTTCTCCCAGTGGGTTCTGCGCCCACAACCCGCGCAACGGATTGCGTAGCGTCTTGCTTAATGTCCGGAATTTATCGCGGCCAACGTCGCCGTTCGCCCTGGCGCCGCGATTTCGCTCAACAGGCGAAATGTAGCGCCAGCCGCCTCCGTTGAACAAGTAGAATCATTTTGCCCGGAATTCGACCGTCCGCTGCCGGCTGCGACTTCGCGTCGCAAGGCGGGCGGGCAACGCCCCGGCAATGCGAGGCGATGGCCCGCCCGGCGGGCTCAGAACGAGCGGGCGTTGCGCACCCCGCGCCCGCCGCCGTCGACCTCCTGGTCCTTGGCCACGATCTGCTTGTCCAGGACCTCGACCTGCGCCTGCTTGCTCGCGAGGTCCTTCTGGAGCTCGAGCCGTTGCGCCAGCAGGGAGGCGCCCTCGACCCGCAGATCGTCGACCTGCTGGCGCGCCGCCTTGCCGTCGTCGAGCATGTTGCCGACCAGGCCGCGCAGGAAGTCCTGCTCTTTCTTGAGCACTTCCAGGGTGGCGAACACCAAATCCTGATGCTTCACCTCGGCCCCGAGCTCGCTCAGCTTGGTCTCGAGATCGCCCCGATGGCCACGCAGCTCGCTGACCTGGCCGACCAGCTTGCTGTACTCGTCGCTCGCGAGCTTGCGATCGGCCTCGGCCAATCGCAGGTCGGTCTGCGCCTGCTGGAGCTTCAATTCCGTCTGGCCGCGATCGCGGGTCAGATCGACGATCTGGTCCTGGAGCTCGGACACCCGCCTGGTGAGCGCGATCGCGCTCTCGGCGAGCGGCCCCTTGCGCTTGATGTCCGCGTCCAGCGCGGCCACCTGCTTGGTCAGCTCGTCGTGGCGGGCGGTCAGCTCGACGACGTCTTTTGCCAGCACGGCGTGCGCGAGCTGACCCTGGACCTCGCTGAGCTCGGTCCGGGTCGCGGCTAGGCGCTCGCCGGTGCGCGTCAGCTCGGCGGCCTGGTGCGACTGGGCGCGCTGAGCCTCGGCCAATTCGACCTCGACCTGAGCGCGCGCGGTCTGCTGGTCGATCAGGTCGGACTCGATCGCGGCCAGCTGATCCTTCGTCTTGTCCACCGCAGCCGTCTGCCGCTCGAAGTCGCGGCCGCCGTCGGCGGTCTGGCGCTCGATCTGGCCGAGCAGCTCGAGGCGATGGTTCAGACGGTCGGTCGCCGAAACATATCTGACGTCCTGGTCTGCGAGCTGCTCCTTGACCGCTGCGAGCGCCGCGCCGGCGTCGGCGGCGTCGTGGTCGCGCTCGCCCAGCACCTGCATGCGCGCATTCAGCCTGGCGACCGCCTGGCCCACCTTGCCCTCGGTCTCCGCCAGCGAGGCGACCAGCCGCGCGAGGTCGCCCCGCTTGGCCGCGAGGTCGCGCTCGCGCTCGCCGAGCACGCCCATGCGCTCGTTGAGCGCGACGGTGACCTTGTCGAGGCGGGCTTCGGTCGCCGCCAGCTGATCGACCACGGCCTGCTTTTGCGCGCGCAGGGCGGCGAGGTCGCGCTCGCGTTCGCCGAGCGTCGCCATGCGTTCGTTGAGCCGGCCGTTGAGCTGCGCCAGCCGCTCCTCGGCGGCCCCGATCTGGGACTCGAGGCGGTCCTTCTGACCGAGGCTGGCGGCGAGGTCGTGCTCGCGCTCGCCGAGCACCGCCATGCGCTGGTTGAGAGCGCCGGTCGCATGGTCGATCCGCGCCTGGACCTCGCCGAGCTGGGTCTTGAGGCCGGCAAGGCTGGTCTCGGTGTCGGCGATCTCGCGCTCGCGCTCGCCAAGGGTCGCCATGCGCGCGTTGAGCTTCGCGCTGGCGGCGTCGATCCGGCTCATCAGGCTGTCGAGGTCGCCCGCCTTGGTGCGCTCCTGATCGAGCGAGCCCTCGAGCTCGCTGACGCGCGCCTGCAACTGGTCGCCGCTCTTGGTCAGGTCGGCCACCTGGCCCTCGAGGCCCTGGCGCTCCTGGGTCCAGCGCTCGCTCGCATCCTTGTGGGCCGAGGTCGACCAGATCAGGCCGCCCCAGCCGAGCAGGGCAGCCACCAGTGCCCCAATCGTGAACTGCGTGGCGCGCGGCAACGACATCGCGTTCATCATGGCCAAGCCTCCGCGTTGGTCGGCCCCGGTTCTGACCCAAGGCATCTTGATTCGCGGCGCAGGCTAGCACAGCCCGCGCCCGGTTGCCACAACCGGGCGTGCGCAAAAGCGTGTCGGCCGGGCGGCCCCGAACCTACTCTTTGACCAGCTTCGCGATGCTCTCGGGCGCCGCACTGGCGCCGGCCGAATGGCCTGCCTGGGCCTGCCCGAGCTGCGCCACCAGCGCCTGCAGCTCAGCGGTCAGCTTGTCGCGCTCGAGCGATAGCGAGCGCAACTGCTCGTCGAGACCCAGCAGTTGCTGGTTCACGTTCACGCTCTGGTGGAACAATGGCTGCTTCTGTTCCAGCTCGGCGTTGAGACTGGCGACCTCTTGCCCGAGCGCCGTCCGGCTCGCCGTCAGCTCGGCGACGTCCTGCGCCAGGAGAGCCTTGTCGAGCTTCGCCGCGACCTCGGTGAGCGACGCCCGGGCCCCGGCCAGGTCGCTTCGGGTCCGCTCGAGCTCGCTCGCCGATTTCGATTGCTGGCGCCCGAGCGCAGCCACCTCGACGTCGAGGGCGCCGAGCGACGCCTTCTTGCTCGCCACGGTCCGGTCGAGGTCCGCAATGGCGGCCTGCAGCCCGTCGTGCCGGCTCCGGGCGTGGCCGAGCGCCCGCTCGGCCTTGACCAGGTCGAGCTCGCGCTCGCCCAGCACCTGGAGCCGGTGATTGAGGCGGTCGGCCGCCCCGTCCCGCTCCGCGGTCAGCCCGCTCAGCTGGCTTTGGACCTCTGCGAGCGCGGCCTCGGCGGCGGCGCGGTCCTGCTCGCGCTCGCCCAGGACGGTCATCCGCTGATTGAGCTCGGATTTGGCCTGGTCGATCTTGGCCTTGAGCGCCGCCAGATCGCCGGCCGCGGCGCGCTCGCGGGCAAGCGCGTCCTCGAGCTCGGCGATCCGCCCGGCAGACGTGCTATGGTCGGTCGCAAGCGTGCTCTGCAGATCCGCGATGCGGCCGGTGAGCTCGGTCCGGTCCTGGTCGAAGCGCCCCTGCTGGGCGTCGTAGCCGGCCTTGACGCTCAGATACATGCCCCAGCCCAGGACCGCGAGCAGCACCAGCAGGCCGAGCACGATGAGCGAGGTGCGCGGCTGCGCGAGAGATCGTGGCATGGCGAAGCCCCAGACGCAGTGGTTGTTGATCTTTCTGCGAGCCAAATTCTACCACGCGCGGCAATCGCTCACCAGCCCGGGGCACAAGGGCCCCTTTCTGAGCGACCCCGGATCTCGTAGGCTCGCTCGCTCGGGGGCGGCGCAGCGGGAGGCAGGCGATGGCCAGGACAACCGTAGATCGAGGTCGCGATCGCGCCCGGCGGACCGGGGCGGCCCTGGCGGCGCTGCTCGCGCTCGGACTCGGCTCGCTCGGGCTCGCGCCGGCCGCTGCCACGGCCGCCGAGCTGACGGCTGCGGAGCTGGCGGCGCGGATCCAGGCGGCCGGCGACCAACCGGCGGAGCTCGCCGGTCTCGATCTGAGCGCGCTCGACCTTGCCGGCCTCGAGCTCAAGGGCGCCAATCTGCACGGCAGCCTGCTGAACCGCGCCAATCTCGAGGGGGCTGATCTCACCGGCGCCAACCTCGATCTCGTGATCCTGCGCGATGCTAGGCTGAAGGGCGCCAGGCTGCGCGAGGTCAGCGCCTTCCAGACCGTGTTCTCGGGCGCCGATCTCGCCGGTGCCGACCTCAGCGGCGCCCACGTCGTCGCCAAGTTCGAGCGCAGCAACCTCGAGGGCGCCAATCTCGAGAACGCCAACCTCGCCGCCGACATGACCAACCAGTCGATGGGCCTGATGCGCGCCCATCTGACCAAGGCCAACCTCAAGGACGCCAAGCTCGCCGGCGCCATGCTGTCGCGCTGCACCGCCGAGTTCGCCGACTTCACGGGCGCCGATCTCAAGGGCGCGGATCTGTCCCGCTGCGAGCTCGCGGGCGCCAATTTCGCGGGCGCCGACGTGAGCGGCGCCGATTTCACCGGCGCCGACCTCCGAGGCGCCCGGTTCGAGGGCGCCATCGGGCGCGCGACGGCGATCGGCCTCGACTGAGGGGCCGGCGCGCCGCATGTCGGCGCCCGTGACGCGGCGCGCGGCGCTCGCGCTCGCGACCGGCGGTCTTTTTGCCGGCGCCAGCTCGATCGGGGCCCAAGCGGCCGGCCTCGATCCCCTGGCGGTGACCGAGATCGCGGCCGGCGTCTTCGTCCACCAGGGCGTGCACGAGCTCGCGAGCGCCGAGAACGAGGGCGGGATCGCCAACGTCGGCTTCGTGGTCGGTGCTGATGCGGTCGCGGTCATCGACAGCGGCGGTTGCGCGCGCGCCGGCTGGCGCCTGCGCGCGGCCATCCGCCGCGTGACCGACCGGCCGATCCGCTACGTGATCGCGAGCCACGTCCACCCCGATCACCTGTTCGGCCACGCCGCCTTCATGGCGGACCGGCCGGCGTTCGTCGGCCATGCGAGGTTGCCGGCGGCGCTCGCCGACCGCGGCGCCTACTATCTGGCCGATCTGCGCCGGGACCTCGGGCCGGTCGCCGCCGGCACCAGGGTCGTGCCGCCGACGCTCCTGGTCGCGGACCGGCTCGAGCTCGACCTCGGGGGCAGAAGGCTCGTGCTCGAGGCCGAGCCGACCGCGCATACCGACAACGACCTTGCCGTACGCGAGGCCGCGACCGGGACGCTGTGGCTCGCCGACCTTTTGTTCATGGAGCGCGTGCCGGTGATTGACGGCAGCCTGCGTGGCTGGCTCGAGGTGCTGGCCGCGCTGCGGGCCGAGAGCGCGGCCCGGGTGGTGCCCGGCCACGGACCGGTGAGCGCGACCTGGCCCGCCGCCGCCCGCCCGCTCGAGCACTATCTCGCCCGCCTGCGCGACGAGACCCGGGCGCTGCTCGCGGCCGGCGGCACCCTCGAGCAGGCCACGGCGACGGTCGGCCAGGCCGAGCGCGACCAGTGGCGGCTGTTCGACTTCTACCACCCGCGCAACGTCACCGCAGCCTTCACCGAGCTGGAGTGGGAGTAGACGCGCGTCCGGGTCCATCGCCCGCGGCCGCCGCGGCCGCCGCAGTGGGCTGGCGCAGGAGCACGATGCTGATCCGCCGGTTCTGGGCCGCGTCCGGGTGCGCCGGATCGAGCGGCTCGGTATCGGCCTTGCCGACCACCCGCGCGATCCGAGCCTCCGGCAGACCGGCCGCGATCAGGGCCCGGCGCGAGGCGTTGGCGCGATCGGCGGACAGCTGCCAGTTGTCCTGCACGCTGCCGGTCCGGAACGGGATCGCATCGGTATGCCCGGTCAGCGACACCTTGCGGCCGGTCCGGCCGATGATGGTCGCGAGCTTGGTCATCAGGGCCTCGGTATAGCGCTCCAGCACCGCCCGCCCGAGCGGGAACATGGAGCGCTGGTCCTGATCGACGATCTGGATCCGCACGCCCTCCGGTGTCCGGTCGACGCGCAGATTTTCGCCAAGCCCGGCCAGCTCCGGGTCGCTCTCGATGGCTTGGTCCAGCGCCTCCGTCACGCGCTTGAGCTCCGCCTCCTCGGCGCGCTCGACCTCCTCCTGGAGCTGCTCTTCGGACAGGTCCTCCTCGGAACTCTGGTCCTCGGGCATGCTCATGCTGAGCGTGACGTCGGGATGGCTCATGGGCGACTGATCGAGCCTGCCGGTGTCGTTGGGCGTCTGGCCGCCGCTGATCCCGTGGCTGCCGACCATGTCGTTCTTGGTGAATGGCGTCGGCATGAAGAAATTGGCGATCCCGAGCTTTTGCTCCTCGGTGGTCGCGGCGAGCAGCCACAGGAGCAGGAAAAAGGCCATCATTGCGGTCGCGAAGTCGGCGTAGGCGATCTTCCAGCCGCCGCCGTGATGGCCGTGGCCGTGGCCTTTTTTGACCTTCTTGACGACGATCGGCGGATCGTTGGCGCGGGCCATCGGCGGCTTTCCGGCCCGCGCCCTCAGCCTATCGCCGGCGCATTGGCGACCGCCTGCTCGAGCGTCGTGAAGCTCGGCCGCTCGTGGCTGTAGAGGGCTTTGCGCGCGAACTCGACCGACAGCACCGGCGCATAGCCCTGGAGATAGGCGAGCAGGCCGGCCTTGATGCACTCGTGGTACTTGGCCTCGGCCGCGAAATAGGCGCGCAGCTTGTTGCCGGCCGGCGCTACGATGCCGTAGGCCAGCAGCACGCCCAAAAACGTGCCCGCGAGCGCGGCCGCGACGTGGTTGCCGAGCACCTCCGGCGGCTCGGCGATCGAGCCCATGGTGACGATGATCCCGAGCACGGCCGCGACAATGCCAAAGGCCGGCAGGCCATCGCTCATCGTCGTGACCGAGCCTGCGATCTGCTCCATCTCGGCGTGATGGGTCTCGAGGTCGGCCGCCATCAGCTCCTCGATCTGCTGCGCGTTCTCGGCACCCAGCGAGATCAGCCGCCAGTAGTCGCACAGGAAGTCGACCGCGTGGTGATTGCCGATGAAATGCGGAAAGCTCCGGAACAGCTGGCTCTGGTAGGGCTCCTCGAGATGGCTCTCGAGCGCCAGCAGACCCTTGCTCCGGGCAAGCTTGAACATCGTGAACAAAAGGGTCAGCAGCTCGAGATAGGCGACCTTCGGATAGGGCGCGCCGCGAAAGAGGACCTTGAGGTTCTTGAGCACCGCCAGCTGCACGGCGGCCGGGTTGGCGATGATGAAGGCGCCGGTCGCCGCGCCGAGGATGATCAGAAGCTCGAGCGGCTGCCAGAGGACGCCGATGTCGCCGTGCGGCAGATAGCCGCCCAGGACCGACCCGACGACGACCAGGAAGCCAAGGACGAAAAGCATTGAGTATCCAAGCGGCAGAGCCCCATGCAGGCGTCTCGTACAGGTACCGGGCCGAGCTGAAGAACCGGTAAAGTCGAGGCTGCGGCCACCGACGATCGCCCCCGAATTGCCTGCGCGCCGGTCTCGGCTATGATGCGCCCGCGCGCTCGATCGGGAGGAGAGCATCGATGGTCGCCCTGCATCGCCTGACGGGTCCCGGCTGGGCCGCCGTCCTGCTCCTCGGGATCGCCCTCGCGCAACCGGCCCTGGCCGCCGATGCCGACGATCCCTGGCCGGAGCTGCGCGCGCTCCTGTTCGCCGACCGCCCGATCCAGGACGGCGCCGGGGTGATCGCGCTCGAGGCGCCGGTCCGCGCCTACGACGCCGCGGTCGTGCCGCTCACGATCACCGCGCTGCTGCCGCAGACGCCGCAACGCTACATCGAGACCGTGCACCTCGTGATCGACCACAACCCGGCGCCGATCGCGGGCGTGTTCCATCTGACCCCGGCGAACGGCATCGCGACCATCGCGACCCGGGTGCGGGTCAACGAGTACACCAACATCCGGGCGATCGCCGAGACCAGCGACGGCCAGCTCTACATGGCCAGCCGCTTCGTCAAGGCGGCGGGCGGCTGCTCGGCGCCGGCGCTCAAGGACCGCGAAGCGGCCATGGCCCGGCTGGGCCAGATGAAGCTCAACCACGCGCCCTTCCGTCTGGGCGTGCCGAACCAGGTCCAGCTGCTGATCAGCCACCCCAACTACACCGGCATGCAGATGGATCAGCTCTCCCGCAACTGGATCAAGCCGCACTACGTCCGCAGCATCGAGGCGCGCTTCGAAGGCCAGCGGGTCCTCACCGTCGACGCCGACATCGGCCTCAGCGAGAACCCCTCGATCCACTTCTCCTTCGTGCCGGACCGCCCGGGCGTGCTCGAGGTCCGGGTCCAGGACAGCGAGGGCGGCAGCTTCAGGGGCACCTGGCCGGTCGCGCCGGAGACCTCGTCTTAGAGGTGCTTGATGTTCGAATCCGCGGCCCTGCGGCACGTCATCGGCAAGGACGTCTACCAGGCAGAAGAGCCCAAGCTCCGGCAGGCGTTGCTCGACGCGCAGTTCGAGCTGATCGAGCGGCGGAGCTTCCAGGCGATCGTCGTGATCGCCGGCGTCGACTGCGCCGGCAAGGGCGAGGCGATCCAGACGCTCTACGAGTGGCTCGACCCGCGCCACCTGCAGACCCGCGCCTACGGCGAGCCGAACGCGGAAGAACGCGCCCGGCCGCGGATGTGGCGCTACTGGCGCGATCTGCCGCCCAAGGGCGAGATCGGCATCGTCTTCGGCTCGTGGTACAACGATCCGATCAGGGCGTTCGTGCTGGGCGAGCTCGACCAGCAGGCCTTCGAGCGCGAACTCGACGCGATCAACCGCTTCGAGGCGATGCTCGCCGACGACGGCGTCCTGATCCTGAAGCTCTGGTTTCACATCGGCCGCGCCGAGCAGAGGAAACGCCTGCGCAAGTTGAAGGCCAGGCCCGGCGCCGGCCGGCACGTGCTCGAGGAATGGTCGGGCATCGAGCATCACCTGGCCGCGACCGGTGCCGGCGAGGAGACCGCCCAGCGCACGAGCACGCCGCACGCGCCGTGGGTCGTGATCCCGAGCGCCGACGACCGCTTTCGCGACCTCACCATGGGCCAGACCATGGTCGCGGCGCTGCAAGCTCGCCTGGCCGACGGCGGCGGGCCGCGGCCGCTGGCGGCGCCAGCGCTGATTGCCGCCCCCGACCACAAGACCGTCCTCGACGCCCTCGACCTCAGCCTCTCGGTGCCCAAGGCGCGCTACAAGAAGCGTCTGCGCGGGCTCCAGGACCGCCTCGCGGCGCAGAGCGACGCCAAGGCGTTCGCTGCCATCGGCCTGGTGCTCGTCTTCGAAGGCAACGATGCCGCCGGCAAGGGCGGCGCCATCCGGCGGGTCACCCAGGCGCTCGATCCGCGCCGCTTCGAGGTCCATCCGATCGCCGCACCTTCCGAGGCGGAGCGGGCGGAGCCCTACCTCTGGCGCTTCTGGCAGCACCTGCCGCGCAAGGGCACGGTCGCGATCTTCGATCGCAGCTGGTACGGCCGGGTGCTGGTCGAGCGGGTCGAAGGCTACTGCGACCAGGGCGCCTGGCTGCGTGCCTACAACGAGATCAACGACTTCGAGGCCCAGCTCGCCGGCTCCGGCCTCGTGCTGGTCAAGTTCTGGCTGGCGATCAGCCAGGACGAGCAGCTGCGCCGCTTCCAGGCGCGCGCCGAGATCCCGTTCAAGCAGTACAAGATCACCGAGGAGGACTGGCGCAACCGCGACAAGTGGGAGCAGTACCGGCAGGCGGTCGGCGACATGGTCGACCGCACCAGCACGGGCCTCGCCCCCTGGACCCTGGTCGCGGCCGAGGACAAGCGCTACGCCCGCCTCAAGGTGCTGGCGACGATCTGCGAGCGGATCGAGACGCGCTGCGCTGACCGCGCCGGTCAGAAGCAGCGGACCTCGGCCTCGGTCTGGGCGCGCTTCAGCTTGTCGACCGCGTCCTTGGCGACCGCGGTGTCGCGGAACAGCGCCGCATTGTCGCCGCCGCCCTGCATGTGGCGCATGCGCAGCACGGTCTCGGCCTCGACGTAGTCGTCATAGGGCAGGATCGAGGCGATCACGTCGATGCTGCAGGAGCACTTCTTGAGCGTCTCCTGGGTCTCGCCGTTGCTCGCCATGCAGCCGAACACGTAGTCGGCCGTGGTCTCGGTCGGGTAGTCGTTCGCCCGGGCCGGGATGGCACCGGCGACGAGCAGGCCGCCGAGGGCGATCAGCGTCCAGGTCGGCATGGCATCAGCACTCCAGATCATGCTCGCTCACTCGAGATGGTCGGCGATCGCCCTGGCCAGAGCGAACGCCCGCTTCTCGAGCAGCACCGGTTGCTCGCAGAGATAGGAGAGCGACGAGCGCCGGTCGCCGTAGATCCGCATGTCCCACTCGCGCTCGGCCATCAGGGCATCGCGCTCCTGGGCCTGATCGGCCGCGAGCTGGCCGAGCCGCTCGTTGCTCGCCGAGATCCGCTGGGCGAGCGCCTGCTGGCCGCGCGCATACTTCTTGATCCCGCCGACGATCGCGCCGCGGTCGTGATTGATGATCTCGAGGGTGGCCGCGAACAGCCGGGTCAGGCGCGCGTTCTTGTCCCCGGCGGGCAGCCCCTTGGCGAAGTCGTCGATCTGCGCGCTCGCCTGCTCGATGGGCGTCCGGCGGGCCGCGAGCACGCCGGCCAGATGACGGATCGTGGCCGCGTCGGCGTCCGCGTCCGCCGCAGCCGATGCCAGCGGCGGGCCCGACCAGATCATGCCCGCCGCGATCTCCGGCACCAGGCGCTGCTGGCACGGCCAGTCCGGATCTTCGGCCGCCTCCGACCGGGCAGCCGCCATCAGGACCAGAAGCCCGGCCAGCGCAATCGCCGGCGAACCGAAAGTCGCCCGCTGCCCGCGGGCAGGTTTCGCATCATGGTGGGTCATTGGAGCCGGCTCCCGATCGATCCCTCTCAGTCCTTGACGGCGACGCCCCAAGGGTAGCTGCCGACCTTGACCGACTTGATCACCTTGCCGGCGTCGACGTCGATCACCGAGATGTCGTTGGAGACGCCGTTGGTCGAGTAGACGAACTTCTCGTCGGGCGAGAACGCCAGCTGCCAGACTCGCTGGCCGACCAGCAGATAGTCTTCGACCTCAAAGGTCTTGGCGTCGATCAGCGCGACCCGGTTGGCGGGGCCGAGCGCCACGAACGCCTTGCTGCGGTCCTTGGTGATCTTGATGGCGACCGGCTGGATCGCCTCGTCCGGCACCCCCGGGATCGCGAAGGTGATCTTGTGCGCGACCTTGCGGGTCGCGTTGTCGATCACGCTGACCGTGCCGCCGACCTCGGAGCTCACCCAGACCTCGGCGTCGTCGCTGGTGAATTCGGCGTAGCGCGGGCGCTGGTCGACCAGCACGTTGTCGGTGATCTTCTTGGCTTCGGCGTCGATGAAATGCGCCATGTTGGTGGTCTCGGAGGTGTTGACGATCGTCTTGCCGTCGTGGCTGACCGCCATGCCCTCCGGCTCGACGCCGACCGGGATCTGGAAGGCGACGGTGCGCGCCGCGATGTCGATCACGGTCACCATGTTGTCGTCTTCGTTGGCGGCGTAGAGCCTGGCGCCGTCGGGCGAGATGCTCATCCGCTCGGGATCCGGGCCGGAGGGCAGCTCGCCGACGATCTCCAGGCTCGCGGTGTCCATGATCTGGACCGTATCGTCGTCGCTGGCGCAGATGTAGAGGAATTTGCCGTCGGGGCTCAGCACGATGCCGCGCGGCCGCTGGCCGACCGGGATCTCCTTGACCAGCTCGAGCTTGTCGCCGTCGACGATGCTGATCGAGTTGTCCTTCTCGTTGGACACGAAGATGGTCCGCGCCGAGGCGGCCTCGCAGAGCGTCAGCGATCCGGCGGCGAGAGCGAGCAGCAGCAACATGCGCGGCATCATCCTGTCCTTCCGTGGCGGCTCTGGCGCGGGGCCGCGGCCGCAGGTCACTGCAATCGGCAGGGCGTCTCGGGCTCGTCGTAGCCGAGCGTGTCGAGCGGCGTGCGCTGGTGCAGGAAGCCCTCCTGGGGCGAGACCGAGACCAGCATCCGCGGCTCGACGATCAGGATCGGCTGGCGCATCTGCTGATCCCACTTGCGAAAGCTCAGGCCCTCGCCCTTGAAGGCCGCGATCTCGAACTGATCGCCGCGCAGGTAGTCGCGGATCGCCTTGGGATCGGCGCTCTTGGTCCGGGTGACGGCCTCGCCGATCGAGCGCACCGCGAGCCAGGCGGTATAGTCGCGCTCGGTCATCCAGCGGCCGGCGACCTTCTGGAACCGGCGCTGCACCTGGGTCGCGCCCCACTGCTCCTGCGAGCGGTGCCAGGCGCTGGCGATCAGCCCCTGGGTCCCGGCGACCGGCCGCGGGTCCCAGGTCCGGCCCGGCAGATACTCGCCGAAGATGTCGCTCTCGTCGGCGACCATGACCACGTCATAGTCGGGTGCGTTCTGGGTGAAGACCGGGATCTGGCGCTGGATCTGGACATGGCCTGAGTTGGTCCGCCTTGCGGTCGCCACGTACTCGTAGGCCCGGCTCTCGACGATCTTGGCGCCGAACTTCTTGGCCGCCCGCTCGATCGCGGCCGCGAACGCGAGGTCGGGCTCGCGGGTGCCGTGCAGGAGGAACCAGCGGTTCCACTTCTTCCAGATCAGATATTCGGCCAGCGCATCGGCCTTCATCGCCCGGCTCGGCATGATGTGGAACAGGTTGGCCCGGCAGTCGTCCAGGCGCAGCCGGTCGTCCTCGGCCCGGCTGTTGAACAGCACCGCGCCCGCTGCCTCCGGCAGGTCGGCCAGCGTCAGCAGCTGATCGGCGTGCAGATCGAGGATGAACAGGCGCTGGCCGGCGGCGAGCGCGGCCTTGAACGCCGCCACCAGGTCACCGTCCTTGGGCACCAGCACCTCGCTCAGCTCGAAGGTCTGGCCGAGGAAGCTGCCGGTGGTCTGGTTCTCCTTGATCGCCTGGCGGGCGCCCATCAGGCCTTCGTCCGGCAACAGCGTGTCGAGCAGCGACAGGGGTTCTGCCCGGTCCTCTTGCTGGGTGAGGTAGGCGATCTTGACCTCGAGCGCGTCGGCGGCGCCGGCCGGAACCGCCGGCAGACAGCCGACCGCGATCCCGATCTGGAATGCGATCAGCGCGCCACTGGCCTGGCGCCCGCGCCATCGCAAAGCTGCCACGAGATCTCCCATCCCTGCCGACGTCCTCAGCGGCGATGCGCAACCGTCGCCCGAGGCTCTTGCTTGTCCGCCCGGACAACCAGATAGTTCGGGGCCGGAGCCGGGGCAACCCGATCCCGGCTCGTTTCTGGGGAGCACCGACCATGCGCCGACCCGGATCCATCCGGGCGTTGGCTGCTGCGGGCCTGCTGCTGGCCGCGAGCCTGGCCGCCGGCCCTGCGGGCGCCGCCTCGCCGCCTCGCCTCGCGGTATTCCCCTTCGAGCTGATCGACAGCAGCCTGCCGCCCGGTCAGCAGGAGGGCATCGATCCGGCCGACCAGGCGCGCCTTGCCATGATCCAGGAAGAGCTGCGCTCGGCGCTGCAGGAGTCGGGCCGCTACCAGCTGGTCGATACCGCGCCGGCGGCGGCCGCGATCGAGAAGGCCGGCTATCTCTGGAGCTGCAACGGCTGCGAGCTCGGCATCGCCAGGCAGCTCGACGCCGATCTCGCCCTGGTCGGCTGGGTGCAGAAGGTCAGCAACCTGATCCTCAACCTCAACGTCATGGTCCGCGACGCCGCCACCCGCAAGCCGGTGCTCGCGGGCAGCGTCGACATCCGCGGCGACACCGACGAGAGCTGGCGCCACGGCATGCGCTATCTGATCCGTCATCGCCTGCTGCCGGACGGTCAATGATCGGGCTCGACGACGTGCGCGCGGCGGCGGCCCGGATCGAGGGCCGGGTCCGGCGCACGCCCTTGCTCGCGGCCGCCCCGATGCAGCGCGGGATCGCCCGCCTCGACCTCGTCCTGAAGCTCGAATGCCTGCAGGTGACGGGCTCGTTCAAGGCGCGAGGCGCCATCAGCAAGCTCGGGACCCTCACAAAGGCCGAGGTCGGGCGCGGCATCGTGACCGCGTCCGGCGGCAATCACGGTGCGGCGGTCGCCTACGCCGGCTGGGTCGCCGGCACGCCCACGACCGTCTTCGTACCGGCCAACGTCGCCCCCCTGAAGGCCGCCAAGATCGAGCGCTTCGGCGCCCGCCTCGAGGTCGTGGGCGAGGTCTGGGACGAGAGCAACGAGGCGGCGCTCGCCCGCGCCGGGCGCGACGGCCTCACCTACATCCACCCGTTCGCCGATCCCGCGGTGATCGCCGGCCAAGGCACGCTCGCACTCGAGATCCTGACGGATGCGCCCGACCTCGATGCGCTGATCGTGGCGATCGGCGGCGGCGGCCTGATCTCGGGCATCGCGGTCGCCGCCAAGGCGCTGCGGCCGGAAATCCGGATCATCGGCGTCGAGCCCGAAGGCGCGCCGACCCTGCATGCGAGCGTCCAGGCCGGCCAGGTGGTCGAGCTCGCGGCGATCACGACCCGGGTCCCGACCATGGCCGCGCGCCGGACCGAGCCGCTCAACCTCGAGCTCGTGCAGCGCCACGTCGAGCAGATCGTGCTCGTGAGCGACGACGAGATGCAGGACGCGGCGCGCCTGCTCTGGCTCGAGCATGGCCTGGCCGTCGATTTGTCCGGCGCCGCCGCGCTGGCCGCGCTGCTCACGGGCAAGGTCCGGCCCCGCCCGGGCGAGAAGGTCTGCGCCCTGATCTCGGGCGCCGGCAGCGACGGGCTCGATTGACGCTGCCCGGGCTCAGACCGAAAACGGGGTCGGGTCGAGGAAGCGGCGGAGCACGTTCGCGGTGATCCGCGCGACGTTGTTGGCGTAGCCGTCGTGCGAGAGCGAGCCGCACCAGGCGATCGAGCCGGTCGAAAAGACCGCGCCGCCGGCCGGCGTCTCGAAGAACGCGAGGTCGGCGCGCACGAGCTCGTTCTGCGAGCCGCTAAGGTCCGGGGTCATGACGTTGACCTCCTCGGTCACCACCAGGATCAGGTCGGTGTGGTTTTCCGATGAGGCCAGCACCAGGAGGTTGGGCGGGGTCCCCAGCGCATAGTCGGCGCGGTCGAGCTCGAGCCCGGCGGCGCCGCCGCCGACCAGGCCGAAGTCGCCGATGATGTCCCCGGTGACGCCCTCGAAGATGAAGGCCGCGCGCGGATCGTAGCTCCCCGGCTGCCGCCGATAGTAGGAGCAGAGATCGAAGCCCTGGGCGGTAAAGCCGAGGCCGACCACGACGTTGGGCGGCCGCCCGTTGCGCCGCCAGAGGCCGCCGAACTCGCCCGTGAAGCTGTGGAAGTACTCGCCGGGCTCGGCCGCCCAGGTGCGGATGCCGCCCTCGGCGCGCCGGACCTCGATCACGCCCGGCAGGCTCTGGTGCCAGGCGATCCGCCAGTACCAGCCGTTGGCGCCGAGATACATCAGGCGTCCGCCGCGCTCGAGCCAGGCGAGCATGGCATCCGACATGCGCTTGGAATGGTATTCCGGGTGGGTCCCGGTCAGGACCACGCGGTAGGGCTCGAGCAGCGCCACGCCTTCGGCCTCGAGGTCCTGATCGGTGATGAAGTCGACCGCGAAGCCCTCGTGCTCCAGCCAGTCGATCAGGTGGCTGTCGGCGTTGAACTGCCAGAGGCCGGAACCATGGGCGCCGAGCCAGGACGCGTATTTCGGGCGCAGGTTCAGGATCGGCCGCAGGGCCGAGGAATAGCAGACGCCGCTGCCGTCGGCGTGGGTGTCGTAGAGCGAGTAGCCGAGCTCGCGGTGCTCCTGCAAATACAGATCGGCCTGCTGATAGACCAAAAGCCTGCCCATCAGCACCTCGGCGCGCTCGCCATCCAGGTGGTTGTGGTCGTTGGCGTAGGCGAGATAGCTCGCGGTCGGCACCAGGAACGCGGCCTTGGGCCGGCCGGTCTTGCCCAAAGGCCCATGCGGCGGCCGCACGAAGAAGGTGATGTAGTCCTCCTCGCTGCCATCTTCGGCCTCGCCGCACCAGACATGCGCGGCGTAAGCGCCACTTGCCAGCTCGTCCGGCACGGTCAGCTCGAAGTCGGCCGCCCAGCCGGCATCGTAGAGGTCGTCCTCGTGGAAGTGGATCGCGCCATACTGTTCGGGCCGGTCGGTCCAGCGCCCGGTCTCGCCGGTCCAGCTCCAGCCCTTCATCGCGCGCGCCGGCAGATTGACGAGCTCGCCACCCAGCCCGAACGGGCCGCGGTCGAGCACCGCCGTGGTCGGGATCGCGCTGGCGAAATCCCAGGCGCCGACCAGATCGCGGCGGAGTGCCGCGGGCAGCGGCCGGAGCAGCGCCGCCTCGAGCTCGGCCGGACCCAGCACCCGCTCGAACAGCGCCGGGCCATCGAGCTTGCCGTTGTAGTGGCCTTCGACCTTGCCGTCGGCCGCCGGCAGGCCCGCCATCAGCAACGGACCCTCCGGCATCGCCGGCAGCAGCTCCACCGTCTCGCTGACCTCCGCGGCATCCGGGGTCAGCGCCGCCTGCTCGAGCGGCCGCTGCACGAGCGTCACCAACCCCTGGCCCGGATCGAAGCTCGCCGCCGCGAGATACCATCGCCGCTTGAGGAGCCGGCGCCCGCTGCGGACGGTCGCCTGGCGCTTGCCGTCGCCGAGGGTCAGCGCGAGCTCGCCGTCCCGGATCTCGAGTACGAAGCCGCAAGCGCGCGCCGCATCCCACTTCGCGACCAGCCCCTGGCGGTCCTTTTCGGGAGTTGTCGGCCAGATCATCGCCACGACGGTGAAGCTCTGGAGCGCGCAAAGCCGTGGATGGTCCGGGACCCGGAGATACGAGCCGGCATCGATCGTCTGCACCCGCGCCGGGTAGTCGCCGCTGACCGGTGTCGCGATCCGTTCGAGCTTGAGCCCGGGTCCGGCGGGATTGGCATCGCCATGAATGATCCGGACGATCTCGGCCCGGTAGCGCTGCGCCCCGGTGCAGCTGACCATGAAGCGCACGGTCTCGCCCGGCGCCACCGACAGCCGGTCGCCATAACCCAGGATCTTCAGCATCTTTCCGGTTGTCCCGGGGTTGCCGCCTCAGTTCAGGTCCTCGCCGGTGTGTGCCTGCCAGCGCAGACGGAACACCGCCCATTCGGCCTCTTCCCGGCTCGCGAAGCTGTGCTCGGGCAGGAGCTCGACCGGCCGCCCCCGCTCGCCCGGGTGGCGCGCCAGCACCCACTCCTTGAACGGGCGGGTGCAGACCAAAAGGTACTTGCCCTTGAGCGGCCCGCCGCGCAGCGTGTTCAGGACCCGCTGCAGATTGGGGCTGTGGTGGCCGATCGGGTTCTGCCGGAACTCGTCCACGACCTCGCGATCGCGCCGGGGATCGATCTTATACGCCATCGCCGCCCTGCCCCTGGTTGTGCAGCCCGTGCGACTCAGAGCTCGACCGCGCGCCTGGTGCGGATGCTCTCGTCGGCGGCGAGCACGATCCGGAGCGAGTTGACCGCGTCGTTCATCCAGTCGGACAGATCGAGGTCCTCGCGGATCGCCTTCAGGAAAAACGCCTGCTCGCGCTCGCAGAGCTCCTGGTGGTCGGGCTCGTCGGCCATGTTGATCCACTGATCCGGCCGCCTGAAATTGTTGTCGGCGTCGATGTCGGCGTAATGGACCTTGAGCGCATTGGTCTTGGTGTGCTGGTCGATGTCGGCGGAATCCGAGATCCCCTCGGCGCTCGCGTCCTTTTGCCCCTCCTGCGGCATCACGATCGAGACGCAGCCCTTGGGCCCGACCACGTCCTTCACGAAATAGGCGACCTCGCTCATCATCGGCCCCCAGCCGGCCTCGTACCAGCCGACCGAGCCGTCGTCGAAGGTGACGTGCAGATGGCCATAGTTCTGGACCCGGGTCTCGGCCGAGAGCTGCGCGCCGATGCCATGGACGCGCACGGGCCTTGCGCCGGTCAGCTGGCACATGATGTCGACGTAGTGGACCCCGCAGTCGACGATCGGGGTCAGGCTCTCCATGAGGTTCTTGTGCCAGTTCCAGGCCGGTCCCGAGGACTGCTGGTTGAGGTTCATGCGCATCACCAGGGGCTTGCCGAGCGTGCGGCCGACCTCGACCAGCTTTGCCCAGGACGGGTGGTGTCGCAGGATGTAGCCCAGCACGAGCTTCCGGTTCGTCTCCCTCGCCTTGTCGACCACCCGGATTGCGTCCTCGTCGTTGGTCGCGATCGGCTTCTCCATGAAAACGTGGCAGCCCGCGTCCATGGCCCGGAGCGCATAGTCGGCATGGGTGTTGGGCCAGGTGTTGATCGAGACCGCGTCGGGCCGGGTCTCGGCCAGCGCCTGTTCGAGGTCCGCAAAGCGCGGATAGGCCTCGAGCTCGGGCGGCAGGTCGGTGCGGCTCTTGATCGCACGGCTCATCAGGCCACAGATCTCGAAGCCGGCGAGCTTGTGGTAGGCCTTGGCGTGCGAGACGCCCATGTTGCCGACGCCTGACCACCAGAATCCGCACCTGATCCGCCATGGTCTGCCTCCCCGATCGAGCCGCCGTCCTGCCCTGCGGCCGGTGACGATACCACCGGGCCGGCGGCTTGGGAAACGCGGTCTTGACGGCGGCCGCCGGCTTGGTAGAGCCTGCGCGAAGCAGCGGCTGAAGGGTTGGCGGCGCATGGGAGGCAACGGGGCCGGGCGACCGGTCAAGCTGGTCGTCGAGCGGGCGAGCAAGCACTATCAGACCCGGTCCGGAACGGTGCACGCGCTCGAGGACTATTCGATGAGCGTCGCCGAGGGCGAGCTCGTCTGCGTGCTCGGGCCGTCCGGCTGCGGCAAGTCGACCCTGCTCTGGGCGATGGCCGGGCTGCACGGCCTGACCCGCGGCCGGGTGCTGCTCGACGGCCAGCCGGTGATCAAGCCGCATCCCGAGATCGGCATGGTGTTCCAGGACGCCAATCTTTTGCCCTGGCGCACGCTGCTCAAGAACATCTACCTGCCGTTCGAGATCAAGGGCCTGAAGCCCGCCGCCCATCGCGACCGGATCGAGGGCCTGCTGCGCCGCGTCGGCCTCAAGGGCTTCGAGACCAAATACCCGCGCGAGCTGTCGGGCGGCATGCAGCAGCGCGCCTCGATCGTGCGCTCGCTCTCGGTCGATCCGTCGCTGCTCCTGATGGACGAGCCGTTCGGCGCGCTCGATGCCTTCACCCGCGACGAGATGAACCTGTTGCTGCAGGAGATCTGGCTCGAGACCGGCAAGACCATCGTGTTCATCACCCACAACATCGCCGAGGCGGTGTTCCTGGCGGATCGGATCATGGTCATGTCGCCGCGGCCCGGCCGGCTGGCCAACATCTTCCCGATCGACCTGCCGCGGCCGCGCGCGCTCGAGATCACGGCCAGGCCGCACTTTTTCGAGCTGGTCGGCGCGATCAAGGGCTCGATCGACCATGGCGCCGGCGCCGGCGCTGGGCTCGACGTCGAGCTGGTCTAGGGCGGCGGCCGGCATGGATTCCGAACTCGGCGATCAGATCCCGACCTTCGGCCCGCCCGCCGCCAAGGCCGACCGGTCGGTCGCGATCACCAATCTGTCGGCGCTGACCTCGGCGCTCGGCGGCATCCGGACCTGGGCCGAGATCGGCCTGATCGCGCTGGTGGCGGTGGTGATCATCGGCGGCACCGAGGTCCTGCTGCGGGCGCTCGAGGTGCCGCAATACATCATGCCGCTGCCATCCCAGATCGCGGCCGCGCTGGTCCGCGACTTCCCGCTGATCGCACCCCATATCGGCGTCACGCTGACCGAGCTTCTGGTCGGCTTTGCGGTCGGCGCCTCGATCGGCTTCCTTTTGGCCGCGGTGATCACCCAGTTCCCGTTGGTCGAGAAGATCGTCGCACCCTATATCCTGCTGCTCGTCACGACGCCGATGCTGGCGCTGGTGCCGCTCCTGATCCTGCGCTTCGGCTTCGGTCTCGAGCCCCGGATCATCGCGGTGGCACTGGCGTCGGGACCGATGGTCATGATCAACGCGGCGACCGGATTCCGGCGGGTCGACCTCGCCAAGATCGCGCTCGCGCGCTCGTTCGGCGCCAGCACGCTGCAGATCTTCGTCAAGATCCGGATCCCAATGGCCCTGCCAATGGTCATCGTCGGCCTGATGATCGGCTCGATCTTCGGCCTCCTGACCGCGGTCGGCGCCGAGATGGTCGGCGGCTCGTCGGGGCTCGGCAACCGGCTCGCCTACTACTCGTCGCTGATCCAGATGCCGCAGTTCTTCGCCTGCATTCTGGTCCTGGCGACGATCGGGATCTCGATCTACGTTGTCTTCTTCTGGATCGGCAGGCGCTGGGCGAGCTGGGAGGCCTGAGCGCCGCCTATTGAGGGCGGGTCCGAACATCGAACGGGGGGACGATCATGCGTAGGTTTGCTGCGGCCGGCCACGGCCAGGGCCTCGACCGACGGCGCTTTCTCGGGGTGACCGGCAGCGGCGCGCTCGCTCTCGGGTCGGCCGCGGTCCTGTGGCCCGGGCGGGCGCGCGCCGTAAGCGGGCGGGTGCGCTGGGTGAGCCCGCGCGGCACCATCGAGGTGCTCGACGATTATCCTTACTGGGTCGCCAAGAAGTACGGCTATTTCGGCGACATCGAGACCACGCTGGAGCCGGGGCCGATGGAGGCGACCGCGACCATCAAGCTGGTCGATCAGGGCCAGGCGGACATGGGCTTTCCCTCGCCCGGCGTGTTCTCGCTCGGCCTCGAGCAGGGGATCCCTTTGGTCTCGGTCTGGGACATGGGCGCCTACGACGTCTTCAGCTTCGCCTTCCGCAAGGGCGAGAAAGTGGCCAAGATCGGCGATCTCGCCGGCAAGACCATCCTGCTGGGCAGCGCCGGCTGGCAGTCGATCGTCGATCCGATGCTCGCCCAGGCCGGCGTCGACCCCAAGAGCGTCCACTATGCCGAGGCCGGCAACCTGTGGGGCCAGGCGCTCAAGCAGGGTCAGGGCGACGCGGCTCTGTCCTGGGAGGGGCTGCGCGCGCAATGGACCGGTCAGGGCCTGGACTTCGACTATATCCTGCCTACCGAGTTCTCCAAGTTCCCGGCCAACAGCTTCGTGATCCGGCGCAAGGATTTCGAGGATTCGAGCAAGGACGACCTCTACGAGGCCTACCTGCGCGCCTGGGCGATGGGCCTCGAGTTCGGCTATCGCAACCCGCGGGCCACGACCCATCTCGTGCTGCAGCAGTTTCCGGCGCTCGCCTCGAGCCTGACGCCCGAGGTCGCTACCGAATCGATGATGCAGCTCGCCAACGTCTTCCGCGGCAACTGGGCCGACCGGCACGGCTGGGGCTGGCACGACATGGACCAGTGGCGGCTGTTCTTCGACACCATTTTGCGGATCGGTCAGGTCACCAAGCCCATCAAGCCGGAAGATGTGCTCAGCAACAAATACGTGGGTCCGGCCAATCAGTTTGACGTCGACCGGGTCGCTGCCGACGCGCAGGCCTACCCGCTGCCCCCGGAGTTCGAGGCGGTCGACGTCGCCGCCATCCAGGCCCGGATCTGAGCTCTGCGCAGGATCGCGGACCTAGCCCGCCCCGACCCCTGGCGCTCACAGAAGCCCCTGCTCCGGCAGACGCCGGTCCTCGATCAGAGCCACCGGACCCCTGGCCATACTTCCGCCGGACAACCAGGAGGTCCGTGGTCCGGCAGACGGCGGTCCTCGAACAGAGCCATCGGCTCGCCGGACCGTCGGCCACTCGTCCGGCTGCCGATCAGAGAAGTCCCTGGTCCGGCAGACGCCGGGCCTCGATCAAAGCCACCGGCTCGCCGGACCCCTGACACCCGCCGCCTCGCGGTCTGGGCAGCTGCCGGTCCGGCAGTCGGCGGTCCTCGATCAGAGCCATCGGCCCGCCGGACGGCCGGACACCTTGGCCACTCCTACCGCCTGCTGATCAAGGCAGTCCCTGGTCCAGGGGACGGCGGTCCGCGATGGGAGCCAGCGGCTCGCCGGACCGTCGGACCCCTGACACCCGCCGCCTCGCGATCTGGGCAGCCCCTGGTCCGGCAGACGACCGTCCTCGATCAGAGCCATCGGCCCGCCGGACGGCCGGACACCTTGGCCACTCCTCCCGCCTGCTGATCAAAGCAGTCCCTGGTCCAGGGGACGGCGGTCCGCGATGAGAGCCAGCGGCTCGCCGGACCGACGGACCCCTGACACCCGCCGCCTGGCGATCAGGGCAGCCCCTGGTCCGGCAGACGACCGTCCTCGATCAGAGCCTCCGGCTCTCCGGACCCTCTGACACCCGCCGCCTGGCGGTCAGTGCACCCCCTGGTCCGGCAGACCGGCGGACCTCGGTCAGGGCCTCCGGACCGCCGGACCTCTCATACCCGCCGCTTGGCGATCAGGGCAGCCTCTGGTCCGGCAGACGGCCCCGCTCGACGAGAGCCATCGGCTCGCCGGACCCCCGGCCCCTGCCACCCGCCGCTTGGCGAACAAGGAAGGCCCGGGTCCGGCAGACGGCCGTCCTCGATCCCCTAGCCACTCTTCCGCCTGGCGATCAGGGCAGCCCCTGGCCCGGCAAACGGCTGTCCCCGATGAGCACCATCGGCTCACCGGACCGCCCCATTGCTGGCAGCACCCCGAGAGCGGCGAGGGCACCTCGGACCTGGGTCAGCATAGGGGGGGCGGCGCCCACAACCACGATCGGACCGACATCAAGCGTTCGTCGCGCGTCGAACTCCCAGCGACGCAGGATTTGAATCTTCTGCGCGCGATCCAAATCGGCCGACCTGACGACGGCGTCGGGGCTGACAAACATCGAGCTTGGCACCAGCCGGGCCCGCTTCAACTCGAGCCCATTGAGTTTGCTCATGTCTCCCCCTTCGGCTCGGCACCTTTCGGTGCCCGACCCGAGCAACGCAGGCCGCGGCCAGGAGGTTCCCAATGGCCGAGGCCATTTTCGTAAGCTGGCAGGAATTGTCAACCACAGATAGATTTGTAATTAAAACAATGCAACTGCTAGCCACTATCACAGCACGCGCGACGAGGCCGCCCACTGCCGTTCCGCACGCCGTCGCCCGGCAACCGCGGTTGCGCCCTGTGCGGAGGCCCGGCGCGCGGCATCGGGATCAGCTCTGCAACGCGCAGGCTACGGCCCGTCGACATTCGGCCAAGCCCGCAGGTTGGCCGGACGAGGTTGCCGCGCTCGGCAGGAGAACCCCGTCGGCGGCGGGCGCGATCGCGGCTCCGGCTCATTGCGGCAGCTCGAGATCGGCGATGACCGCGGCGAGGAAGCGCGCCGCCTCGCCGCCGCTCACGACCCGATGGTCGAAGGTCAGGGACAATGGAATGATCCGGTGGACCGCCAGGCGGCCGTCGACCACGACCGGCCGCGGCTCGATCTTGCCGGTGCTGAGGATCGTCACCTGCGGCGGCACCACGACCGGCGCGGCGTAGCGGCCGGCAAGCGTGCCGAAGTTGGACAGCGTGATGGTGGCGCCTTTGAGCTCTTCCGGCGGGATCGTACGCGCGCGGATGTCGGCCTTCATGCGCTCGAGACCACGGCGCAGATCGTCCGGGGCGCGGCTTGCCACGTCCCTGAGGACGGGCACGAACAGGCCGTCCGGGGTGTCGACCGCCATGCCGAGGTCGACCTTGGCATGCAGGCGGCGGCCCTGGCTTTGGGAATCGTACCAGGCATTCAGCGCCGGCTCGTTGGCGCAGCCGGCGACGATCGCCCGCACCAGGCGGATCGTCACGTCGTGGCCGTTGGTCCAGGCCTCGACGTCGGCCTCGTCGATCACGGTCGCCGGGACCACTTCCGCATGGGCGTGCGCCATCCGCAGCGCCATCGCCCGGCGAACCCCGCGCAGCGGCTCCAAAGGCCCGGCTTCGGCGAGCGTTTTGCCCGCCTGCTCGACGTCCCGGGCGCTAATCACGCCATCCGGCGACGACGGCGCCACCAGCGCGAGGTCGACCCCGAGGCGGCGCGCGAGCGCCCGCACCGCGGGCGTCGCCTTGACCGCCACCGCCTGCCCGCCACGCTCGGCGACCGTCGCCTCCTCGGCGCGTTCCTCGGACGCCCTGATCTCACCGACCACGGTGCCGGCGTCGGCCCCGGTTCGGTCCTCGAAGGCGACCAGCGGGGAGCCGACCTGGACGATGTCGCCCGCGGCCGCGAACAGCTCGGCCACCCGACCGGCGCGCGGCGAGGGCACCTCGACCACGGCCTTGTCGGTCTCGACCGAGACGAGCGGCTGGTCGGCGACCACATGATCGCCCGGACTGACGTGCCAGCTGACGATCTCGGCTTCCTGCAGGCCTTCGCCGAGGTCGGGCAGATTGAAGGTCTTCATGGCAAGGTCCCGTCCCATCGGTTGCCGGCGGCTTCAGGCAAAGGCCAGCGCACGCCGGGCGGCGGCCAGAATCCGGGCCTCGCTCGGCAGATAGTGGTGCTCCAGCCGCGGCAAAGGCATGATCGTATCCCAGCCGGCGACCCGCTCGATCGGCGCCTGCAGCGACAACAGGCCGGATTCCGCGATCCGGGCCGCAATCTCGGCGCCGAAGCCGCCGGTCAGCGCCGCCTCGTGCACGATCACGCAGCGGCCGGTCTTCTCGATCGAGGCAAGGATCGTGTCGGCATCCAGCGGCTTGAGCGTGGCAACGTCGATCACCTCGGCCGAGACCGCCTCGCCGCTCAGAGTCTCGGCGGCGGCGAGCGTTTCCTTGACCATGGCGCCCCAGGTGACGAGCGTGATGTCGCGGCCCTCGCGCAGCACGAAGCAGGTATCGAGCGGCAGCGCCGCGCCATCGTCGGCCACCTCCTGCTTGACCGCCCGGTAGATCCGCTTGGGCTCCAGGAAGATCACCGGATCCGGGTCGCGGATCGCCGCCAGCAGCAGGCCGTAGGCGCGCTGCGGCGAGGAGGGGATGACCACGCGCAGGCCCGGCATGTGCGCGAACATCGCCTCGGTGCTCTCGGAGTGATGCTCGGGCGCGTGGATGCCGCCGCCGAACGGTGCGCGCACCACCATGGGACAGGACAGCCGGCCGCGGGTGCGATAGCGCAGGCGCGCGGCGTGGCTCACGATCTGGTCGACGATCGGGTAGATGAAGCCCATGAACTGGATCTCGGCGACCGGACGCAGCCCGGCGGCCGCCATGCCGACCGCGACGCCGGCGATGGCGAGCTCGGCGAGCGGCGTGTCGATCACCCGCTCCGGCCCGAAGCGCTCGAGCAGGCCTTGGGTGGCGCGAAAGACGCCGCCGTTGACCCCGATGTCCTCCCCGAGCACGACCACGCTTTGGTCCTCGGCCAGCGCGTGTGCCAGCGCCATCGTGACCGCGCCGACCAGAGTCGTCTCAGACATGGGCGCTGTCTCCCGCGCCGGCCGCTGCGACCGCCATCCGCTGGCCGACCAGGGCGCGCGGCAACTCGGCGTACAAGTAGTCGAACATCGCTTCGGGCCGCTGCCCCGGCGTCGCCAGATAGCGCTCGACCGCGGCGTCGATCTCGCGGTTCAACTCGAGGGTCAGACGCTCCTCGTCGGTCTTGGTCCAGGCGCCGGCCTCGGTCAAAAAATTGCGCAGCCGCGCGATCGGATCGGTCGCCCACTGCGCGCTCACGACCTCGCCGTCGCGATAGCGACCGGCATCGTCGGCCGTGGTGTGATCGGACATCCGGTAGGTCACGGCTTCGACCACGCTCGGCCCTTCGCCGACCCGTGCGCGCTCGATCGCGCGCTCGACCAGGTGGCGGACCGCGATCACGTCGTTGCCGTCGACCTGGATGCCGGGGATGCCGGCGGCGATCGCCTTCTGGGCGAGCGTCGCGGCCGCGGTCTGGGCGCTGCGCGGCAGCGAGATCGCCCACTGGTTGTTGTTGATCACGAACACCGCCGGCACCCGCCAGGCGCCCGCGGTGTTGATCGCCTCGTAGAAGGCGCCGCTCGAGGTCGAGCCGTCGCCGGAGACGCAGACCGCGACCCGGGGCTCCCGCCTGAGCTTGAAGGCATAGGCCACGCCGGCCGCATGCAGGCATTGGCTCGCGATCGGCACGGCCACCGGGAAGTCGGCGCGCGGCCCGGCGAAATCGCTGCCGCGCTCGTCGCCGCCCCAATAGAGCAGCAGCTCCAGCAGGCTGACGCCGCGCCAGAGTTGCGCCCCGGTCTCGCGATAGGAGGGCAGCAGCACGTCCTCGGCGCGCATGGCGCTGGCGAGGCCGACCGTCACGGCCTCCTGCCCGAGCGAGGACGCATAGGTGCCGAGCCGGCCGGTCCGCTGCAGCGCGATCGCCTTGGCATCGAACCGGCGGGTCAGCACCATGCCCCGGTAGAGCGGCAGCAGGGCGACCGGCTCCCGGGCAAAGTCCGGCAAGGGACCGACCGCGCGGCCCGCAGGGTCGACGAACTGCGTGTAGCTGATCTCGAAACGCGCCACTTTGGTCATGCCCCTCTCCCCGCCGGGCCCCGGATGATCGACCGCATCGATGATTGCCCGCTCGCCTGCCTCTGGTTGGACATCGATCCTGCCCGATAGATGGGGTGGGACGATGGTGATCGCCAAGGTTCCCAAACCCGACGCGGCGCCGGTTGCGTTCCGGGCAACGCACCTACCTGCAGTTGACGCCAACAAGGTTAAATTTCGGTTAACGCCCCCGGTCTTCGCCGGTTCCCCTGCGGCCGGGGTGGGGATGGCGGGAAAACCGCCTGCTCAGGCGGCCGGCGCCTCCTGCTGGCGGGCCCACATCTGGGCGTAGGCGCCGCGCCGCGCGAGCAGCTGGTGGTGACGACCCTGCTCGACCACGCGGCCCTGCTCGAGCACGAGGATCTGGTCGGCGTCGACCACGGTCGAGAGCCGGTGCGCGATGGTCAAGGTCGTGCGCCCGGCCGAGAGGCGCCGGAGCGCTGCCTGGATCAGCTGCTCGGTCCGGCTGTCGAGCGCCGAGGTCGCCTCGTCCAGGATCAGGATCGAGGGATCCTTCAAGACCATGCGGGCGATCGCGACCCGCTGCTTCTCGCCGCCCGAGAGCTTGAGGCCGCGCTCGCCGACCAGGGTCTTATAGCCGTCCGGCAGCCCTTCGATGAAGTCGTGGATCTGGGCCGAGCGGGCGGCCGCCTCGATCGCCGCCTGCGGCGCGCCCGGCCGGCCGTAGGCGATGTTGGCGCCGATCGTGTCGTTGAACAGCACGGTGTCCTGGGGCACGAGGCCGATCGCCGCGCGCAGGGATTCCTGGGTCACGTCGCGCAGATCCTGGCCATCGATCAGGATCCCGCCGGCATCGATCTCGTAGAAGCGGAACAAAAGCCGCACGAGCGTCGATTTGCCGGCGCCGGAGCTGCCGACCACGGCCAGCGTCTGGCCGGCCGGGATCGTGAAGCTGAGATCCTGCAGAATCGGCCGGCGCGGGTCGTAGCCGAAGCCCACGTCCTCGAAGCGGACCTCGCCGCCGCCGAGCAGCAAGGGCGCCGCGTCCGGGCGGTCCTTGATCTCGGGCTCGAGCTCGAGCAGGCGCATCAGGCTCTCGAGGTCGGTCAGCGACTGCTTGACCTGGCGATAGACCACGCCCAGGAAGTTGAGCGGCTGGTAGAGCTGCAAAAGGAAGGCGTTGACCAGCACGACGTCGCCGACCGTGAGCCGGTGGGCGACCACGCCCTGGGCCGCGAGCACCATGATCAAGGTGACGCCGATCGCGATGATCGCCGCCTGGCCGAAATCGAGCGTCGCGAGCGAGGTGTCCGACTTGATCGCCGCCCGCTCGTACAGCGCGAGCGTCCGTGTCCAGCCGGTCGCGCTCGAACGCCTCGTTGCCGAACGCCTTGACCGTCTCGTAGTTGAGCAGGCTGTCGACCGTCTGGGCGCTGACCTCGTTGTCGGCCGCGTTCATCTCGCGCCGGATCCCGATCCGCCACTCCGAGGCCGCGAAGGTGAAGGCGGCATAGGCGCCGATCGTGACGAAGGTGACCGCCGCGAACGGCCAGGGATATTTGTAGAGCAGGATGCCGATCACGAGCCCGAACTCGAGCAGCGTCGGGCCGACGTTGAACAGGATGACGCCGAGCAGGAAGCGGATCGCCTGGACGCCGCGCTCGGTGATCCGCGCAAGCTCGCCCGTCCGCCGCTCCAGGTGGTAGCGCAGCGCGAGGCTGAACAGGTGCTGGAACACCTTGAGCGAGACCCGGCGTCCGGCCCGCTCGGAGACCTTGGCGAAGATCGCGTCGCGCAGCTCGCCGAAGCCGGACGCGGTCAGCCGGGCGAGGCCGTAGGCGAGCAAGGCGGCGATCGGCAGGGCGACCAGCGCTCCTTCGGGACCGCTCAAGCGGTCGACCACCGCCTTGAAGAAGAACGGCACCTGGACGGTGATCAGCTTGGCCGCCACCAGGAGCGCGAAGGCGATGACCACCCGCAGGCGCAGCTCCAGGCTCTCGCGCGGCCAAAGGAAGGGCACGATGACGGCCTTGATGCGCGGCCAGTCGACCCCTCGATCCCGACCCGGGGTCATCAGGGCGCCAACCGGCGGCACAGCAGCCGGGCGAGGAGCGGGAAGCGGGGCATCGCGGGCGCGGTTCCTTGGAGCGAGCTTGGAGCGATCCGCCCTTATGTGGGCGGCCCTGCGCCGCTGCCAAGACGATCGGATGGGAGCCGTCGAGGGCCACTCCGGACCCAGTCCGTCACCGGCCCCTGTCCCGACCGTTTTCGAGGCGGGCCAACTGTGGTACCCGAAGTCGAGGCAGCGCCGCCGCCGGGAGCACGAGGATGAAGGCGATCGAGAACCGACCTCCGGCCGACCCGCCGGTCCCGCGCAAGGACGCGATCTTCGCCCGCGAACGGCCGCGTGCCGCCGATTTCGAGTTCGGCCCCGAAACCGCCGGCGTGTTCGACGACATGGTCGGTCGCTCGGTCCCCTTCTACGGCGAGATCCAGCGCATGGTCTGCGAGCTGGCAGCCGACTTCGCCGCCAGCGGCAGCACGCTCTACGATCTCGGTTGCGCGACCGGCACGACGCTCCTCGCCCTCGACCCGCTGGTGCCGCCGGACGTCCATTTCGTCGGCGTCGACAATGCGGACGCGATGCTCGCGCAAGCGAGGCGCAAGCTCGCGCGCCGCTCGAACTCGCGCCAGATCGATCTCCGTCTCGCCGACCTGCACGAGTCGCCGATCATCGAGAACGCCTCGGTCGTGCTCATGATCTTGACCCTGCAATTCATCCGGCCGCTGCACCGCGCCCGCATCATGCGCCGGATCGCCCAGGGCCTGAATGAGAACGGCTGCCTGATCCTGGTCGAGAAGCTGGCGCTCGGTAACTCGTTGCTCAACCGGCTGTTCATCAACTACTACTACGCCATGAAGCGCCGCCACGGCTATTCCGAGATCGAGATCGCGCAAAAGCGCGAGGCGCTCGAGAACATCCTGATCCCCTACCGCCTGGACGAGAATCGGGAGCTGCTGCTCGAGAACGGCTTCCGGCACGTCGAGGAGTTTTTCCGCTGGTACAACTTCTCGGCTCTGATCGCGCTGAAGTAGCATGACGGGTGCGCTGCCGAGGACGCCGTCGCCGGCGTGGCTGCTGGCCTGCGGCGACTTCTTCTTCCGCCACCGCAACACCGTGTTCCCGCTGATGCTGGCGGGCTTGTGCATCCTCTTGCCGCCAAGGCTGGCGGGCGGCCGCCTGGCGCTCGACCGCTGGCTCGACCTGCTGGGCCTCGCGACCTTGCTCGCCGGGCAGGCGCTGCGCGCCGCCGTGATCGGCTTTGCCTACATCAAGCGCGGCGGCCTCAACAAGAAGGTCCATGCCGCGACGCTGGTGACGGGCGGCCTGTTCGGGGTCTGCCGCAACCCGATCTATCTGGGCAACGGCCTGATCGTCGGCGGCCTCTTGATCGTGCACGGCAACCCCTGGGCCTGGCTGCTCGGCCTGTTGGCCTTCGGATTTGCCTATCTCAGCATCGTCGCGTCCGAGGAAAGTTTCCTGGTCGGCAAGTTCGGCGCTGCCTACCTCGACTATTGCCGGACGGTCGGGCGCTGGTGGCCGGATTTTTCCAAATTCGGCGAGGCGACCCGGGGCATGCGCTTCGACTGGCGGCGCGTGGTCGCCAACGACTACGGCACCTTGTTCGCCTGGGTCTCGGGCGCGGCCCTGCTGTTCGCCTACGAGGGCGCGTACCATGAGGGCCTGGCCGCCGCCGCGCCGCGCCTGCTGGCGGCGGCCGCGCTGGTCCTGATCATGGGCATCCTGGCGCTTGCGGTCCGCTACCAGAAAAAGTCCGGCCGGCTCGCGGCGATCGCCCGCCCGCCAGAGCCTGCAAGTGGCGGCGCCCCGGGATCGGGGACGCTGGCGCCTTCGCGCCTGGCCCAAATCTTCAGCCTGCAGACGCGCTTTTTGGTCTTGGTCCTGTTACCTCCGATCGTCTTGACGCGGGCGGTCTGGAGCGAGGACGGCGCGTTCGACGAGACGCTCGAATGGCTGGGCTATGCCGCGATCGTCGTCTGTGTGCTCGGCCGGGCCTGGTGCAGCGCCTATATCGCCGGCAGCAAGCAGCGCGAGCTGGTCGATTGCGGTCCCTACTCGATCGTGAGGAACCCGCTCTACGGCTTCAGCCTGATCGGCTTGGCCGGGGTCGGACTGCTGACGGGCTCGCTGGTCTGGGCCGCGCTCTTGACGGTCGGCGCCGCCGCCTACTACAGCGCCGTCGTCAGGCGCGAGGAAGTCCGCCTGCGGGCGGGGTTGCGCGCCGACCATCGACGCTACCTCGAGAGGACGCCGCGCTGGCTTCCCGACCCTCGCCTCTGGTGCGACGTCGAGGAGGTCACGATCAGGCCTGCCCTTCTCACGCGCGCCCTGCTCGACGGCGCCTGCCTGCTTGCCGTCGTTCCGCTGTTGGATGCGCTGGCCGACGCGCACGCCGCCGGCATCCTGCCGGCGCTCCTGTCGCTGCCCTGACCGCAGCTCGCCAAGCTGTCCGGCGCGCACCCGGACCCGACCAGAACGCCGGGTCTAAACCGGCGGCCGCCGCTTGTGCCAGTCGGTCGCCTGCTCGTAGGCCCGCGCCACTCTCAGGACCCCTGCCTCGTCGAAGGCGTGAGCGACGATCTGCAGGCCGATCGGCAGGCCGCCCGCGGTGAAGCCGCAAGGCACCGAGATCGCGGGCAGGCCCAGCACGTTGAACGGCATGGTGTTGCGCGGCCGGAGCATCGCGTGCTCGGGCGGGCTGGCCGCGATCGGGGTGGCTACGACCGGCGCGGTCGGCATGACCAGCGCGGCGAAGCCCGCCATGGCGCGCCCGGTCTCAGCCATGAGCTGGCGACGCCGGCGCTGCGCCTGCACGTAGTCGACCCCGCTGTAGAAGCTGCCGAGCTCGAACGAGGCCCGCAGCTCGTCGCTGAAGGCCTCTGGGCGTTCGCGCAGGTTGGCGGCATGGTAGGCAGCCCCCTCGACCGCGATCGTGATCGTGCCGATCGTATAGGCGGCCGCCATGTCCGGCAGATCGATCTCCTCGAGGCGCGCACCCCGATCCTCGAGCACTTCGAGTGCCACCTCGACGGCGGCCGCCACCTCGGGCTCCAAGGCCTCGAAAAAGAAGTCGCGCGCGATCCCGATCCGAAGCCCCCGGACGCCGGCCTCGAGCCCGGCCGTGAAGTCCGGCACCGGCCGTTGCACCGTGGTCGGATCGCGCGGGTCGTGGCCGGCCAGCACCTGCAGCATGAGGGCAGCGTCCGCGACCGTGCGGGTCAATGGCCCGGCGTGGTCCTGCGACCAGGATAGCGGCAAAGCGCCATATTTGCTGACCCGGCCGAAGGTGGGCTTGATGCCGACGATCCCGGCGCAGGCGGCCGGCTGGCGGATCGAGGCGCCGGTGTCGCTGCCCATGGCGCCATAGACCATGCCGGCGGCGACCGCGGCCGAGGAGCCGCCGCTCGAGCCGCCCGGATGATGGTCGAGCCGCCAGGGATTGTGCACCGGCCCATAGTGGGCATTCGCGCTGGTCGAGCCGTAGGCGAGCTCGTGCAGGTTGGTCTTGCCGGTCAGCACGGCGCCGGCGCGCTTGAGGCGCTCGACCGCGGCGGCATCGAAGTCCGGGACCCAGTCGGCATAGAGCGGCGAGCCGAAGGTCGTGGCGACGCCCCGCGTCGCATACAGGTCCTTGATCGCGATCGGGATGCCGTGCAGCGGGCCCAGATGATTGCCGGCCAGGATCGCCGCCTCGGCGGCGCGCGCGGCGTGGCGGGCGCTTTCGGCCGTGACCTCGATGAAAGCGTTCAGCCTCGGCTCCAGCTCCAGGGTACGCGCGAGCGCCGCTTCAGTCACCTCGACCGGCGACAGCTCCCTGGCCGCGAGCCTCGGTGCCAGCTCGGCGATACTGGCATAGACCAGCTCCGCGTCACTCACTCTCGCCTCCCGTCGGCATCTGCTGGATCTGGGCCGGTGCGGTATCGCCCAGGCGCGGCGCCCACTCCTGCAACCGCAGGACGTTCTGGACCATGGTCGGCAGCCGGCCGCGATAGGCTTTGGCGTCCGCCTCACTCAGATCCCGCCCGAAGGTCTCGCGCGCCATTTTCTGCAGCTCGGCAATCGACGGTCCCGACATCCTGTCCCGGCCCTCCTTGCAATTCACACCCTTGAACCACGAAGATCCTTGGCCGGATTATGACGCGGCGCCTAAGCTCGCGCCAGCAGAGACAATGGCCATGCAGCAAAAGCTCGCGGCAATCCTGGCGGTCGACGTCGGCGGCGCGCCCGGGCCGGACCCCGCCGCGCCCGCAGCGGGCGAGCTCCTGACCGTCCAGTACGAGCTGGTCGATCCGACGATCAGCCGCTACGGCGGCCGGACCTTCGCGCTGATGCCGATGACCACGCTCGTCGAGTTCGCCGAGGCGGCGACGGCGGTCGGATGCGGCCTCGAGATCCAGCGCGGCATGGCCGAGCGCGCCGCGGATTTCGCGCCCGCAGCGGGCATCGGGCTCAAGATCGGCATCGACCTCGCCCCGGTGCTGACGGTGAGCGGCGATCTTCGCGGCCCTGCGGTCGCGATCGCCCGCGACCTCGCGCGCATCGCGGCGCCGGGCGCGGTCGCGATCTCGGGCCGGGTCGCGCGCCGGCTCGAGCGACACAAGCTCGACGCCCGATCCGCCCATCGGGGCGTGCACGCCGTTGAGGGGATCGGCAAGGTCGAGGTCGTCGAGCTGCGCCCGCTCGCCAACCTCAAGGCGCAGTCGCCCTGGACGCTCCGGCGCCGGTGGACGTGGGTCGCGATGATCGCGGCCGTCGTGCTGCTGGCAGGCGCGTCGCTCGTGCTCTGGCGTCCGGTCCGGGAATGGCTCCTGCCGATGCCGACCGAGGCCGCGGACGCGTCCATTGGCAGCACCTTGCACCGCTGAGGAGGCCGCTTTGTCCGAGATCCGCCGCACCCTGCCATCGATCGCCCGGGTCCTGATCGCGATGGCCGCCCTTTGGCCGGCGTCCGACGCCCGGGCCCAGGGCGCCAGCTGCCCGAGCCTCGCCGGCCCCTGGGCCTGGTTCGTGGGCGGCATCGTCACTTTCGCGGCTGACGGGACGGGCATCTGGAAGGCCTACCCCGAGGCGCCGAAATCGCTGAACGTCACCTGGAGCTGCGCGCCCGCGACCGGCGTCTACACGCTCACCTGGCAGCAGGGGCTGATCGACACCGTCACCCTGTCCGAGGACGGCCGCACACTCGCGGGTCAGAACCAGTACGGGGTCGCGGTCGGCGGCCGGGCCGACGAGGCGCTCGAGCAGAGCCCGGGTCCGCCGAGCGCGATCGACCCCTCGCTGGTCGGCAGCTGGATGCTCGAGGTGGCGCTGCCGAGCCCGCAAGGGCCCGTGCGGGTGAGCTGGGACATGCGGGCCGACGGCACCTACGCGGTCGATGCCGGCGTCTTCAGCCATGCCGGCACGCTCGAGGCGAAGGACGGGCAATGGCATCTGCGGTCGAGCGTCAACACGTTCACCGACGGCGGCCGCTACGAGCTGCCCGATTGGACCACGCTCGTGACCTACAGCACGCTCGGGGTCGGGCGCTGGTACCGGCAGGCGCCGAAGCTCGCGCTCGAGACCGCGACGATCACTGGCGACACGATCGCGAAGAACCTGCCGGAGCTCGCACGTTCGGCGACCGCCATCGCGCAGGGCTGGCAGGCCGACGCGATCCTCGTGATGCTCGAGGTGAAGCCGCCGGCCGGCGCGCTCGGCCTCGAGGCGGACCTCACCTTCTTCTCGCCGGCGACCGGCGGCGGCCTCTGGCTCACCGCGCGCCCGGACGGCGCCCGCCTCAAGGCGATCCGCGCCGGCGGTGGCGGCGTTCGGATCCCGGACGGCTTCCTCGACCTGCCGGAGGCCTGGGCGCTCGCCCGCCAGCACGGCCTGCCGCCGCCGATCGGTGTCGCCTCGCTCCGGGTCTGGCAGCCCAAGGGGCAGGAGCCGGTCCTGCTCTGGTCCCTGCGCTCGGCGCGCGGCGGCACCTCGGGCGCCGAGATCGACGGCGCCACCGGCGCGGCCTTCGAGGGCGACCCCTCGGGCTATGTCGAGGAGTATAACCGGCAATGGACCCAGGCCGCCGCGGGCCTGCGTCGCCTGTTCGCGCGGCCGGCGCGACACCACGGAGTGGCCGTCGGCTCGGGCTCCGAGAGCTCCTCTTCGTCGAGCTCGGGCGAGGGCGAGCCGGACGCCGGCACCTCTGACGACTGGGACTTCAACACCGCCGCTCAGAACGCCTGGGAGGACGGCGCCATGGACAGCTACGACCGGATCATCGGCGGCGATGCGACCGACGAGGACAAGTCGCGCTATGGCGACTTCTGAGCGCGCTGCTCGCTGGCCGGAGCCATCGCGCCGGCGCGGATCTGGCTGAGCGAGAAACGGGGCGTCAGCGCCTCCGGGTCGACCCGCAGATCGAGCAGCGCGAAGCTCTGGGCGGCCTCTGCGCGCCGGAAGGCGGCCGCGAAGTCCTCGGTGCGCAGGACCACCTCGCCGTGGCCGCCGTAGGCGCGGGCGAGCGCCGCGAAGTCCGGGTTTCTGAGCTCGGTGCCGACCGTACGCCCCGGATAGTCGCGCTCCTGGTGCATGCGGATGGTGCCGTACATGCCGTTGTTGACCACGCACCAGATGACCCGCAGGTCGTACTGCGCCGCAGTCGCGAGCTCCTGGCCGGTCATCAGGAAGCAGCCGTCGCCCGCGAAGGCCACGACGGTCCGGTCCGGATGCACGAGCTTGGCGGCGATCGCGGCGGGGGTGCCGTAGCCCATCGAGCCGCTGGTCGGGCCAAGCTGCGTCCGGTAGCCCCGGTACTGGTAGTAGCCGTTGACCCAGATGCAGTAGTTGCCGGCGCCGTTGGTGACGATCGCATCCGCCGGCAGGTGCTCGCGCAGCCAGACCAGGACTTCGCCGAGCTGCAGCTCGCCCGGCGTCGGCCGCGGCGTCTGGGTAGCGAGGAACTGCTCGTGCGCGACCCTGGTCTGCTCGCGCCAGGCGCTGGTGTCGACCGGCTCGAGGGCGCGGGCAGCGGCCGCGAAGGCCCGCATGTCGGCACAGATCGCAAGGTCGGGCGTATAGACCAGGCCCAGCTCCTCGGCGCCCGGATGGACGTGGACCAGGGTCTGCCTGGGCTCGGGCACGTCGATCAGGCTGTAGCTGCGGCTCGAGGCCTCCCCCAGCCGGGTTCCGATCAAGAGCAGAAGGTCGGCGTCGCGGACCCGGTCGCTGAGCGGCGGCGCGACCGCGATGCCGACGTGGCCGGCATAGCAGGGATGCGTGTTGTCGAAATAGTCCTGGCGCCGGAACGACACCCCGACCGGCAGCTCGAAGGCCTCGGCGAACGCCTGGATGTCGGCGCGGGCCTCAGCATTCCAGCCGCCGCCGCCGAGGATCGCAAACGGCCGTCTCGCGGCCGCCAGCAGGGCTCGCAGGCGCAGCATGTCCGCTGGCGCCGGCTGCGCCTGGACCGGCCGGTAGCGGACCGCATCGGCAGCGGCCGCGGGCTCCGTCAGCAGGTCCTCGGGCAGGGACAGGACGACCGGCCCCGGGCGGCCCGAGGTCGCGGTCTGGAAGGCGCGCGCGACCAGCTCCGGGATCCGCCTCGGGTCGTCGATCTCGGCGACCCACTTGGCGATGCCGCCGAACATCTGCCGGTAGTCAATCTCCTGGAACGCCTCGCGGCCGCGCATTTCGCGGGCGACCTGGCCGATCAGGAGGATGAGGGGCGTCGAGTCCTGGCGCGCGATGTGCACGCCGGGGGCGCCGTTGGTGGCCCCGGGGCCGCGGGTCACCATGGCGACCCCCGGCCGGCCGGTGAGCTTGCCGTAGGCCTCGGCCATCATCGTGGCGCCGCTCTCCTGGCGGCAGGTGATGTAGCGGATCTCGCTGTCGTAGAGCGCATCGAGCAGCCCGAGATAGCTCTCGCCGGGCACCCCGAACGCCAGGTCGACGCCATGGATCAGGAGCTGGTCGACCAGAATCTGGCCGCCGGTGCGGAGGTTGGAAGCCTGGGTCATCATTCCTCGATCGGACCGGGGAAGAAGTCCTCGTCGAGCAGATTCTCGACCGTATAGGGGCAGCTTGGCGGGAACTGCGCCCGAGGCAGGCGGGTCTCATCGGCCGCCGTGGCTGCCGCTCGCGCGTAGCCGTCTTGCACCTCGCTGGCGATGTGTTGGCGCAAGCTCAAACTGTGCTTGAGGAGACGGAGGATGCGACCCCGTTGGGTGCGGATCGAGCCGCGCCAGCTGCCGGAGCGGGCATCGGGCTGCAACTGCCACTTCAGCAGGTGATTGATCAGGACATCGAGCCGGTTGCCCAGTTGCCGCAGATCACCGCTGCCCAAGCTCTCGATCTCGTCCGCCACGTTGTCCCAGTCGATTGAATCGAGGCGCCGGGGACGTATCAGTGCCGCTTGGTGCTCGGTCCAGAGGAAGAAATCCTCGTCATAGCCGGGGCCGGAGTCGACCTTCGCTTGGCGGGGCGGTGCCGCCGTCTCTGCCATCCCGGTTTCTCCATCTTTAGCTGCGCGCGATCATGCCGAGCCGGGGCCTCGATGGCAACCCGGGGGACGTCTGCGGCCGCCCTGTCACGGCGCTGGTGATCGGACTATGGTGCCCGGGGGCGCGCAACGGGAGAAACGGGATGGACCGGATTGCGTTGGTCGGAGCCGGCCTGATCGGCCAGGCCTGGGCGATCGTGTTCGGGCGGGCCGGGCACGAGGTGCTGTTGTTCGACGCCGAGCCCGCGATGCTCGAGCAGGCGCGGCGCAACATCAGGGCCAGGCTCGACGACCTGGCCAGCCTCGGGCTGGTCGAGGATGCCGAGGCGGCACTCGGCCGGGTCGGCTACGCCGCGACCCTCGGCGAGGCGCTGGCGAGCGCCGACTACGTCCAGGAGAGCACGCCCGAGCGGGTCGAGGTCAAGCGGGCGCTGTTCGCCGAGCTCGATCGTCTGGCGGCGCCGGATGCGATCCTCGCGAGCTCGACCTCGGGCATCCCCGCCTCGAGCTTCACCGAGGACCTCGCCGGTCGCCAGCGCTGCCTCGTGGCGCACCCGATCAACCCGCCGTTCGTGACGCCTCTGGTCGAGCTCTGTCCGGCGCCCTGGACCGATCCGCTCGTGGTCGAGCGCACCCACGCGCTGATGCAGGCGGCCGGCCAGGCGCCGATCCGGCTCAAGCGCGAGGTCCAGGGCTTCGTCGCCAACCGGATGCAGGGAGCGCTGATCGGCGCGGCGCTCCGCATGGTCCAGGACGGCGTCGCCTCGGCCGAGGACATCGACATTGCGATCCGCGACGGCATCGGGCTGCGCTGGTCGTTCATGGGGCCGTTCGAGACCATCGACCTCAACGCCCCGGGCGGCATCGCCGACTATCTGCGCCGCTACGGATCGCTGTATCAGGCGATCGAGCGCGAGCAGACCCCGCTCGACTGGAGCGATCCGGCGCTGATCGCCAAGGTCGAGAGCGAGCGGCGCGAGCGCCTGCCGGTCCGCCGGCTCGGCGGCCGCAGCGTCTGGCGCGATCGCCGGCTGATGGCCCTCGCCGCCCACCGGCGGGCGGCCGCCGACGAGATCGCGGAATGAACGGATCCCTTGCGATGACCGGGCCCGCGCATGGCCGCGACCGGGCGGGTGGCAGCGAGCGCCGGGATCAGGTCGAGAGCGGCCCGCCTGCGGCCGGCCGGGCGGGCGGGCGCGGGCTCTCGGTCGTCGTCGGCGCCGACCAGGCCAGGGCTGCGGCGGTGGCAGTCGGCGGCATCACGCCCGAGCAGGCCGAACTCCTCGGCGACCATAACCTCTACAACGGTTGAGGCGGGCGCCCTCCGGCCGCAGCCGCAGGCCGGTCCTCATCGCCAGGAGTGACGGTCGCCAGCCCTCGGCGATCGGGCCGCTTCGCGAGCGATTAAGCGAAATCGCCCGCTCCGAGGTGGGCGCGCTGCCCAGGAGCGCCATCTCTCGCTCATCCGGAGCCTGCCGGACGCCGGCCGGCCGGACGTGGCTCGAGGCGCCGTGGCGGCCGCCGGCGGAACGCCGGGGTCCGCGGTCTCGTTCACCTCTACCAGAGGATCGCGGCCCGGTCCGGTCGGCCATCGCGGGAGAAGGCTTGTCCGATGCGCATCCTGGTGGTTCACAACCGCTATCTGATCCGCGGTGGCGAGGACGAATCGGTCGCTGCCGAGCAGGCGCTCCTGCGCCAGCACGGTAACGAGGTCGACCTCCACGAGGAGCGCAACGAGCGGGTCGGCGAGCTCGGCCAGCTGCGGGCCGGGCTGCGCACCGTGTGGTCGCCGGAGAGCCACCGGCGGCTGCGCCAGCGCCTGCGCCGCCGCCGCTACGACCTCGTCCACGTCCATAACTTCTTCCCGCTGATCTCGCCCGCGGTCTATTACGCGGCGCGCGCCGAGGGCGTGCCGGTCGTCCAGAGCCTGCGCAACTACCGGCTGCTCTGCCCGAACGCCGAGCTGTTCCGGTCCGGCCGGCCTTGCGAGGATTGCCTGGGCCGCCGGATCCCCTGGCCCGGCGTCGTGCACGCCTGCTATCGGGGCAGCCGGAAGGCGACGACGGCGGTCGCGGCCATGATCGCGGTCCACGGCTATCTGCAGACCTGGCAGCGGATGATCGATCTCTACATCGCGGTCACCCGCTTTGCCCGTGACAAGCTGGTCGAGGGCGGCTTGCCGGCGGACCGGATCGTGGTCAAGCCGAACTTCGTCGAGGGCGCCCCGGCGCCCGGCAGCGGCGCCGGCGGCTACGCCCTGTTCGTCGGGCGGCTGTCGGCGGAAAAAGGCCTTGCGACCGTGCTCGAGGCCTGGCAGCGGCTGGGTCCCGCAATCCCGCTCAAGATCGTCGGCGAGGGCCCGCTCGGCGACAGCGTCGAGGCGGTCGCGGCAAGCAAGCTCGAGGTCGAGTGCCTGGGTCGGCGGTCGCTGGCGGAGGTCTACGAGCTCATGCGCGGCGCCCGCTTCCTGGTCTTCCCATCGGAATGGTACGAACCGTTCGGGCGGGTGGCGATCGAGGCTTTCGCCTGCGGCACGCCGGTGATTGCCTCGAATACTGGCGGCATGGCCGAGCTGATCGACGATCGCCGCACCGGCCGCCTGTTCCGTCCGGGCGATGCGGGCGATCTCGCCGGGATGGTCGAATGGGCGCTGGGCCACCCCAAGGAGCTGGCGGGGATGCGCAAGAGCGCCCGCGCGGAGTTCGAGGCGAACTACACGCCTGAGCGCAACTACCAGCAGCTGAGGGTGATCTATCGCCAGGCGCTCGCGCGGAGCCCTGGCCGCGCCCGCGCCGGCAGGGCCTGGCCGAGCCGGATCTGAGACCGGCGCCGGCGGGATTGCGGGCAGTGCTTGGCTCGCGACTTTGATTGACTTTGTTAACCTGGCGGCGGCACCCTGACGTGACCGGCACACGACGGCCATCGAGGTCCACGAACCCCATGCGGGTATTGATGGTTCATTGCCGCTACCGGATCCGGGGCGGCGAAGAGGAATGCTACGAGGCCGAGCAACGCCTGCTGCGCGAGGCGGGCGTCGAGGTCGACGTCTACGAGGACGACAACCGTCGGATCGACCAGCTCGGCTCGTTGCGCGTCGCCCGCGATACGGTCTGGTCGGCGGGCGCCTATCGCGGGATCCGGGCGCGGCTCCGGGAAAAGCCCTACGACCTCGTCCACGTCCACAACTTCTTCCCGCTGATCTCGCCCGCGGTCTACTACGCCGCGCGGGCCGAAGGCTGCAGTGTGGTGCAGACCCTGCACAATTATCGCCTGTCGTGCCCGGCCGGGATCCTCTACCGCGACGGCCGGGTGTGCGAGGACTGCCTCACCAAGGCCGTCCCGTGGCCGAGCGTGCTGCATGGCTGCTACCGGGGCAGCCGGGCGGGCTCGGCGGCGGTCGCGGCGATGCTCGCGGTCCACCGCCTGCTCGGCACCTGGCGGAGCAAGGTCGACCTCTTCATCGCGCTCAACGAGTTCATGCGCCGCAAGGCGATCGAGGGCGGCCTGCCGGCCGATCGGATCGTGGTCAAGCCGAACCTCGTCGGTCGCGATCCGGGCGTCGGCGACGGCCGGGGCGGCTTCGCTCTGTTCACCGCCCGGCTCGATCCCGAGAAAGGGGTGGCGGTGCTGCTCGCGGCCTGGCGCCGCCTGGGCGGCCGGATCCCGCTCAAGATCATGGGCGACGGCCCGTTGATCGAGATGGTCAAGGCGGCGGCCGCCACCACGCCCGGGATCGAGTATCTCGGCCGGCGGCCGCTCGCCGAGTTCTACGACCTGCTCGGCCAGGCGAGCTTCTTCGTCTTCACCTCGACCTGGTACGAGGGTTTCCCCAGGGTGATCAACGAATGCTACGCGCGCGGCACGCCGATCGTCGCCTCGGCGATCGGGCCGATCGCGGAAGTGGTCGCCGACGGCCGCACGGGCATCCATTTTCGCCCGGGCGACGTCGACGATCTGGTCGCCAAGGTCGAATGGCTGCTCGACCACCCGGCCGAGCACGCCAGGCTGCGGACGGGCGCGCGCCGCGAATTCGAGGCCAAGTACACGGACGCGGGCGGCCTCGAGCAGCTGCTTGCCGTCTACCGGCGAGCGATCGCCGTGCGCCAGCGCACGCCGACCGGCATCGAGGCCTCGCACGCATCGTCATGAGCCGCCGCTCGCGCGCCGGACGAATCGGCGCCGAACAGGCAGAGCTCACCCCTCGAAGGCGCCGCTCGATCGGCACAAAAGGCGATCAATTGCCTCGCGCGGGTGCCCGCGCGCAGGTCTGCGTGATCGCGACCGCTCGTTCGCCTTGCTTCCGGCGCGCGGCCCGTGCCGCCTCAGCCCCAGGGGCCGGGTCGGCGGGTGGTCTGGGGCAGGCGCGAGCGACCGCGCTGGCGGGCGCCGAGCCGGGTACGGAACTGCGGGTCGCGCAGGACCCAGATCAGCGCGAGGCCGGCAACGAAGCCGCCGACGTGCGCCCAGAAGGCGACCCCGCCCGCCGCCGAACGATTGCCGAGGCCGCTCAGCAGCTGGAAGACGAACCAAAAGCCGAGCAGCCACCCGGCCCGGACCGTCGTGAAGAACACGAACACGAGCGGGACCAGCACGCGCACGCGGGCGTGCGGAAACAGCAGCAGATAGGCGCCAAGAACGCCCGAGATCGCGCCGCTGGCGCCGATCATCGGGATCTCGGAGGCGGGATTGGGCAGCGCCTGGGCGAACGCCGCCACGACGCCGCAAAGCAGGTAGAACAACAGGAAGCGGAGATGGCCGCAGGCGTCCTCGATGTTGTTCCCGAATACCCACAAATAGAGCATGTTGCCGGCGACGTGCATGAAACCGCCGTGCAGGAACATCGAGGTCAGGATCGTCAGCTCCGCCGGGACGCGGACCAGCTCCGCCGGCAGGGCGGCGCCTTTGAACAGGACCGCCGGGATGAAGCCGAAGCTGTAGACCGCAGCCGCCTCGGCGCGCGGGCCGAGCGACATCTGCCACAAGTAGACCACGACGCAGATCGCGATCAGGGCGATCGTGACGACCGGCGTGCGGCTGGTCGGATTGTCGTCGTGCAGCGGAATCATGCGCGGGCCCCGCGTCGCGGTCGCGGCCCGCGCGCCAATGCGCGGTCGCTCAAGGCCTCATGTGGGCGTGAGCACCGGCGCTCGCCAGCTTTCGCCGCTCGCAGCGCCGCCGCCGCCCGCGGCCGGTGCCGGCGGGCGGCCGCTCAGCGGAGGAAGCCGCGCACCGCCTCGCAGATCCGATCGACCTCGGCCATCTCGAGGCCCTGATGCAGGGGCAGGCTGATCACCCTGCGCGTCTCGCGGGCCGTGATCGGGACGTCGCCCCGGCAGTCCCTGAAGGCCGGCTGCTCGAGCAGGTTCGGGTAGTGCACGGTCGAATCGATGTTGCGCTCGGCCAGATGGGCGCGCAGGCCGTCGCGGCGCGCCGCCGGCACCCGGATCGGCAGGATGTACCAGGAGACCCGGGCGTTGGTCCGCCGCGGCAGGAGCTCGACCTGAGCCAGGCCCTCGAGCTGCGCATAGTAGCGCTCGACCAGCTCCTTGCGGTGCTCCACGATCTCCTCGAGCCGCTCGATGTGGGCGAAGGCGAGCGCGGCGGCGAGGTCGTCGATCTTGTACTTGTGGCCGATGCGCGCGACCTGCTGGGTCGGACTGACGCCTTTGGCCACGGTCCGGTTGTAGGTGTCGGCGGCGAGGCCGAGGAAGGCCAGCTGGTTGATCTCGGTGCGCCGCTCGCGATCGCGGTACAAAAGGATGCCGCCGTTGCTGCTCGCGATCTGCTTGGTGGGCGCGAAGCTGAAGGCCGCGAACTCGGCGCCGGCGCCGACCCGCCGGTCGTCGCGGATCGAGCCGAAGGCGTGCGCCGCATCCTCGATCACGGTGATGTTGCGCGAGGCCACCAGCTCGCGGATCGGCTCGAAGTCGGCCGGCGGACCGGCATAGTGCATCGGCATGATCGCCCGCGTCCGCTTGGTGAGCACGGGCTCGACGGTCGCGGCCGACAGGGTCAGCGTCTGCGCATCGATGTCGGCGAACACGGGCGTGGCGCCGCAATAGACCGCGACGATCGCGGTCGAGACGTAGGTGAAGGCCGGCACGATCACCTCGTCGCCCGGGCCGACCCCGGCGGCGCGCAGCGCCAGATGCATCGCCGCGGTGCAGCTCGAGGTCGCGAGCGCGTTCTGGCGGTGATCGTAGAGCTCCTCGATCGCCCCCTGCAGGTGCTGGGCGACCGGGCCATAACCCCACCAGCCGGAGCGCAGCACATCGTCGACGTAGGCGAGGGCGTTGTCCTGCAGCCGGGGTTTGGAGACCAGGGTCGCCTTCAGCGCCGGCCGCTGCCAGGGCGGGATCGCAGGCTGTCGGCGGTTTCTCAGGCTCTCGACGATCTGGTGGCTGGCCATGGCGTGACTACTCGAGTTCCAGGTGGCGGGCGCGCGTGCGCACCACGCCAGTTGTGGCGCAGGCCTCTTTAGCCGCGGGTTAACGGCGGCCGCTCGCGGCGGCCGGCCGGCCTATCGCGGCGGATCGAGGAACTCGAGCAGACCGTCGGAGCGGGTGGCGCGGGGATGGGCGCGGCCGTGGGCCGGCACCGGACGAGCAGACGCTCTCAAGCTGGGCACCTTGGGGCACCCCATGGTTGGCGCGCCGGGGCCCGGGATGACAGATATGGCGCTTTGCTGCCGCGGGCCGCCCCAAGATATGGAGAGCGCAACGATTTCCGGAGAGGCTGGTCGACCTCGCGCGCGCAAATATTTCGCGGACCATGCAAGAAAGTCACAAATCCCGACGTCGACAGCCTGTCCTTGCGCCCGCCCTGAAGGACCGCCGCCGGGGCTGGCAGAGCGCCGCGGTTGGGCTATGTTGTCGCCAAGTCTCGGATCAGCGGGTGGGGGAGCGAGGTCATGGCGAAGTTCGGGGTCGGCCAACCGGTGCGGCGGGTCGAGGATCAGCGGTTCATCACCGGCAAGGGGCGCTACACCGACGACATCGACATCGCCGGCCAGGCCTACGGCTACGTCCTGCGCTCGCCCGAGGCGCACGCCCGGATCACCTCGATCGATGTCGCAGTCGCCAAGGCCGCACCCGGCGTGCTGGCGGTCATCACCGGCGCCGACATCGAGGCGAGCGGCGGCAATGCCCTGCCCTGCGGGGTCCCGATCGAGAACCGTGACGGCTCCAACGGCATCAGCCCGCTGCGCCCGGTGCTGTGCACCGAGCGGGTGCGCCACGTCGGCGACCACGTCGCCTTCGTGGTCGCCAAGACGCTGGCCGAGGCCAAGGACGCGGCCGAGCTGATCACGGTCGACTACGCCTCGCTGCCCGTGGTCGCCGACACCGAGACCGCCGCCGCCGCCGGCCAGCCGCTCGTCCACGACGACGTGCCGGGCAACCTCAGCTTCGACTGGGAGTTCGGCGAGCGCGCCGCGGTCGAGAAGGCGCTCGCCGGGGCCGCCCACGTCACCAGGCTGCGCGTGATCAACAACCGTCTGATCGCGAACGCGATCGAGCCGCGCGCGGCGATCGCCGAGTGGGATCCAAAGAGCGGGATCACGCTCCACACCTGCACCCAGGGCGGCTGGCTGTGGACCGACATCCTGGCGGACGTGCTCAAGGTCGACCGCACCAAGGTCCGCATCCTGACGCCCGACGTCGGCGGCGGCTTCGGCATGAAGGCGTTCTTCTACCCGGAGTACGGGATGGCGGCCTTCGCCGCACGCGCGCTCGGCCGGCCGGTCAAGTGGACCGGCGAGCGCAGCGAGACGTTCCTCGCCGACGTGATGGGCCGCGACCACGTGACCGAGGCAGCGCTCGCGCTCGACGCCGACCACAAGATCATCGGCATGCAGGTCGAGACCATCGCCAACATGGGCGCCTACAACTCGCTGTTCGCGCCGTTCATCCCGACCATGGCGGCCCTCAAGGTTTTGCCCGGCGTCTACGACGTGAAGAGCCTGGTCTACCGGGTCAAGGGCGTGCTCACCAACACCACGCCCGTGGACGCCTATCGCGGCGCCGGCCGGCCGGAGTTCTATCTATCTGGTCGAGCGGCTGGTCGATGCCTCGGCGCGCGAGGTCGGGCTCGACCCGACCGAGTTCCGGCGGCGCAACTTCATCGGCGCGGCCGCCATGCCGTTCAAGACCACGGCCGGCGAGATCTACGATTCGGGCGAATTTGCCAAGGTCATGGACGCTGCCCTGAAGGCGGCCGACTGGGGCGGCTTCGAGGCGCGGCGCACCGAGGCCGCGCGCCACGGCCAACGCCGCGGCATCGGCATCGCCTACTACATCGAATCGACCATGGGCGACCCGCAGGAAGCGGCCCGGATCGAGTTCGCGGGCGACGGCATGGTCGACGTCGTGGTCGGGACCCAGTCCAACGGCCAGGGCCACGAGACCGCCTACGCTCAGGTCCTGAACGACCGCCTGGGGATCCCGTTCGAGAAGATCCGGATCGTCCAGGGCGACACGAGCCTGCTCAAGTGGGGCGGCGGCACCGGCGGCTCGCGCTCGCTGACCGCCGCGGGCTGGGCAATCCGGGACGCCTCCGACATGGTGATCGAGCGCGGCCGGCACTACGCCTCGCAGGAGCTCGAGACCGCGAGCGCCGACATCGAGTTCGCGCGCGAGGCGGGCGAGTTCCGGGTGATCGGCACCGACCGCAGCATCGGCCTGCTCGAGCTCGCCGCCAAGGCGCGCACGATGACCCCGCCCGCGGGCGAGGAGCCCGGGCTCCCCGGCCTCGATGCCGAGGCCATGGCCAAGATCGACGCCTGGACCTTCCCCAACGGCGCCCATGTCGCCGAGGTCGAGATCGATCCCGACACCGGGGTCACCCGGATCGTCCGCTACAACGCGGTCGACGACTTCGGGGTCGTGCTCAACCCGCTGCTGGTCGAGGGCCAGGTCCACGGCGGCGTGGTCCAGGGCATCGGCCAGGCGCTCTACGAGCACGCGGTCTACGACGAGGCCGGCCAGCTCTTGTCCGGCTCGTTCATGGACTACTGCATGCCGCGCGCCGACGGCGTGCCCGCGATGGCGGTCTCGACCCTCGAGGTGCCGTGCAAGAACAACCCGATGGGGGTCAAGGGCTGCGGCGAGGCGGGCTCGGTCGCCTCGCCCGCGGCCGTGATCAACGCGATCATCGATGCTCTGGCCGACCTCGGCGTCAGCGCGATCGACATGCCGGCGACCCCGCAGAAGGTCTGGCAGCTGATCTCGAGCCACGGTCGGCCGATCGCCGCCGAATGAGGCCGGAGCGCGTGCCGGCGCGCCTTCCGGCGGGGGCTGAGGGTCGATGACCGGCCTGACCTTGGAGCGGGTCCTGGTGCGGCCGGTGCTCGTGCCGCTGAGCCGGCCCGTGGTCTCGCGGGTCGGCCGTTTCGAGCAATGGCCGCTGATCCTGATCGACCTCTACACCGTGCAAGGGGTCGTCGGGCGGAGCTATCTGGCGCCCTATCTCCAGCACGCGGTGCGCTCGATCGTGCCGCTGATCCTGGATCTGGCCGCGGCGCGCCAGGGCAAGCCGCTGGCCCCGCTCGACGACTTCGCCGCCGGGCGCAAGGCGCTCGGGCTGGTCGGCCTCGAGGGCATCAGCCTGATCGCGGTCTCCGGGCTCGACATGGCGGCCTGGGATGCGCAGGCCAAGGCCGCCGGGCTGCCGCTTGCGGTCCATCTCGGCGGCTCGCTGGCGCCGGTGCCGGCCTACCACAGCGGCGGGCTCTGGCTGACGCCGCTCGAGACGCTCGCCGAGGAAGCCCGGGCGCTGGTCGCGGACGGCGGCTTCAGCGCGCTCAAGCTGCGCCTAGGGCGGGCGCGGATCGCGGACGACATCGAGGCCATTCGGGCGGTCCGCGAGGTCCTGGGCTCAGATGGCCGGATCATGACGGACTTCAACCAGGGCCTCTCGCCGGGCGATGCCCTCCACCGCTGCCACGGCCTCGACGATCAGGGCCTCTATTGGTTCGAGGAACCGATCGCCTACGACGATCTTGCCGGCTACGCCCGCCTTGCCCGCGAGCTCGAGACCCCGGTCATGCTGGGCGAGAATTTCTACGGGCCGCGCTCGCTCCATGCCGCGATCCAGGCGGGTGCCGGCGACTACGTCATGCCCGATCTGATGCGGATCGGCGGCGTCACCGGCTGGCTGCGCGCGGCGGCGCTCGCGGCTGCCGCCGGCATCGAGATGTCGTCCCACCTCTATCCGGAAGTCTCGGCGCATCTGCTGCGGGTCGCCGAGAGCGGCCACTGGCTCGAGTGGCAGGACTGGTCGCACCCGATCCTGGCCGAGCCGTTCGGGCTCGCGGACGGGCATCTGATGATCCCGGACGTGCCGGGCAACGGCCTCGCCTGGGACGAGGAGGCGGTCCGCCGTTACCGGCTCTGAGTTGCCGGCCAAGCCTATCCTGCGCTTGAAAATCAATCATTGATTGATAAGATCACCACCGCCTTTTGGGCGGACCAGGAGCGGAAATCCGATTGCATGCCTGTAGCCGAGCGATTTGGCGCGAGCGCGCATGCCTGAGCGGCGCTCGGGCGGCTTGCGGCTCGATCCGGACCTCAGCACGGTCCTCGACCACGTCCGCTGGCTCGCGGCCTTTTTGGTCCTGCTCGGACATCTGCGCCTGCACACCATCGGCTCTTACGCGGACGACGTGACCGCCGCTTCGAGCCTGCCGGTGCGGGCCTTCTTTTTCGTGACCGGGCTCGGCCACGAGGCGGTGATCGTCTTCTTCGTCCTGAGCGGGGTGCTGATCGCCGGCAGGTTCGTCGGCCGGCGTCCCTTCACGCTCGGCGAGCACGCCGACTACCTGCTCGATCGACTGACCCGGATCTGGGTGGTCGCCATCCCGGCGCTGCTCCTGTCGGTCATCGTCGCGCATCTCGCCCAGCGGACCGTCGGCGATTTCTACAGCCCCATCCTTGAGCCCTGCGCGCCCGGGCCGCTCGCGCTGACCCTCAACCTGCTCTTCCTGCACAAGGCCTTCGTTCCGACCCTGTGCAGCGATGGCCCCTACTGGAGCATTCACAACGAGGCCTGGTACTATCTCCTGCTGCCGGCGACGGTCCTGATCGCCACCGCGACGGCGCTCTGGCTTCGGGGCGCGATGCTGGCCCTCGTGCTGGCGGCGGTGGCGGCCCTGCTCCTCTTCGACCCTTGGGACGACAAGAACACGCTTGCCTATCTGCCGATCTGGCTCGCGGGTGCGGTGGTAGCTACCGGCTGGCGCTGGCGTCTGCCGCCGGTCCTCGGCATCGTCTTGCTGGTGCTCGCACTGGTCCTGTCGCGCGGGGTCGCCGGCTGGCCGATCCTGATCAAGGACTATCTGGTCGGGCTCGCCTTGCTGGCGTTCCTGCTCGCGATCAGGGACGGCGGGCTTGCCGCGCGCTGGCTGAGGCCCGGCCTGGTCCGGAGCGGGCGCCGGCTGGCCGGTTTTTCGTACTCGCTCTACCTCACCCACGCCCCGGTGATCTATCTGCTGCGCACGGTGCTCGAGCGGCAGCTCGGGGTCGTGCTGCCGATCCGGGCGGTGAACGCGCAGGCGCTTTCGATCATGCTGCTCGAGGGCGTGGTCGCGGTCGCGGTCGCCTGGCTGTTCTACCTCGCCTTCGAGCGCCACACGGGCGCGTTGCGCGCCGCCATCCGGGCGCGCCTGCGCCGCCACCCGCGGCTCGCGCGCGCAACGCCCGGCGTCTGACCGCCAAAAGTCACTTCGTACCGACGCCGATGTTGACCGGAGCGGTCACGACCGCCCGGCCGCCAGTGGCGCGCTCGCGGACGAGCCCTTCCAGCGCCTGCGGGATCGCGTCCCGTTCGCCGCCGGTCAGGCCCAGTCCGCCCAACACCATCTCCGCGATCGGATTGCTCGAGATCACCCAGTCCCAGAGGTGCTTGCCGGTCGCGAACGCCATGGCCTCGGTGATCGTCTCGACCTCGACATCGCGCAGTCCGACCTTGACGAACTCGCGCCGCAACCGCTCCGGATCCCGGAGCTGGAAGGGCAACGGCGGCGGCTCCATCGACGGACCGGCGAAATCGGGCCGGACGGAGCGAATTGCCGTCAGGAACAAGCCGAAGAACTCGATCTCGCGCGGATTGCCGTAGACGTTCATCAGCACCCGGCCGCCCGGGCGGACGACCCGCGCCAGCTCGCTGATGCCCTTCGGCATGTCGGGAAACAGCATGACGCCGAACTGCGATCCGGCGAGGTCGAAGGCATCGTCGTCGAGCTCGAGCGCGTGGCCGTCCATGACCCGGGTCTGCACCTCGAGCCCCTCTCTGCGCGCCCGCTCCGCGAGCCGCTCGAGCATGACCGGCGACAGGTCCGTCGCCAGCACCTTGGCGCCGAGGCGCGCCGCCGGGATGCTGAGCGCGCCGCTGCCGGCCGCCACGTCCAAAAACCGCATGCCCGCGACGAGGCCGGCGCGGCGCAGGCCCTGATCGCCCAGCCACTGGTGCGTCGGCGTGACGAACGCGTCGTAGCCGGCGGCGATCCTGTCCCACGCGGCCCGGGTTGCTTCTGGTTGCCCCGTGGCCTCCTGCCCTCTTGGGGAAGAACCGAGCGCGGCGCGCAGCGCCAGCAGAACCGCTTCCGGCTGCTCGACGGGCGGGTCGTCATTGCAATTCTCGATGACCTGCAGCGGCCAGCGGTAGCGGGCGCTCGCGGCCTCGGCGACCGCGAGCGGCGTCGCCTGGTCGTGCCGCCCCCAGATCAGGGTCGTCGGCACCGCGATCCGCGCGAGGTCCGAGGGCAAAATGGCGGGCAACCCGAGCTGCTCCATCAGCGCAGCCAGCGCAGCCTGCACGCTCGGGGTCCTGGCGCGCTCGAGATTGTAAGCCTCGAACGCCTGCCAAAGCTCGCCCATCCGCCGGCGCAAACTGTCAAGATCGAACGCGCAGTGCCGCCACAGGGCCTGGTGGCTGCCCGCGCTCGGCTGCGCCAGGAACTGGTTCAGCGCGAGCCCGAACGCCGGCGCCGGCTGGAACTGAGTGAGTCCGAACGTGTCCACGAGCACGAGCCGGCTCAGACGGTCGCCATGCTCGAGCGCGAACCGGGCTGCGATCGCACCGCCGAGCAGTTGCCCGACCAGCGCCGGCGGCGCATCGCAGGTCCGCTCGATCAGCTCGCCGAGCCACGCCAGAACCCGCGCTGCATCGAGCGGGCCGCCCCCGACCTCCGAGGCGCCGTGGCCGGGCAGATCGGGCGCGATGACCCGATGGCTCGCCACGAGGCCCGGGATCACGCCGAGCCAATGGGCGGCGTAGCCCCCCGGGCCGTGCAGCAGCACGACCGGCGGCCCGTCACCGCTCTCGAGCACGGCGGTCGAGATCCCGGCCAGCGGCAGCCGTCGCTCGGTGACCGGCATCGCCGCCAGCAGCCGTTGCCGCGCATTCTGGCCGATCGGCGGTCGAGGCAGCGCATCGGTGGGGTGCCGGGTGGTCGTTCGCAGCTGGGTCTCAGGCATGGCCTCCTCCTCGCTCGCGTCTGCGGTTGGGCGGTTCCACTCGACGCTACGACGACGGCCCAAGGCCGCGCTTCGGGGGAACCACCCAATTTCTGGCGGACGGCGATATGGGTGGTTTCACCCCGGGCACGCTCAGATGAGCTGGTGCTCGTAGGCGCAGGCGGTGGCGGCCGCCCGCGAAGGCACGTCGAGCTTGTTCAGAATGTTGCTGACGTGCCGGTCAACCGTCTTCCCGCTCAGGAACAGCTCGGCCGCGATCGTCCGGTTGGTCTTGCCGGCCGCGACCAGGCGCAGCACCTGCAGCTCGCGCGGGGTCAACCCGTAAGGCCGCCGCTGCGATGGACCCTCGATGAGCAAGTTGACTGCGGCGAGGTCCGGCGCCGCACCCAGCCGTTCGAAAGCCGCCACGGCGGCGCTGAGCTCAAGCCCGGCGCCGTCCTGATCCCCGAGGGCGCGGCAGGCGAGCCCGATCAGGACCCGCACGCGGGCGGCCGCATAGGGCACCTCGTGCTGCTGCCAGACCTCGAAGGCAGGACGCAACCAGCCGAGCGCTGCGCCTGCGTCGCCTGCGGCCAGTTCGACCGCCCCGCGGGCGTGCCCCGCCAGCGCGCGCAGCACCCCGGTATTGGTGCTGCGGGCGATCCCCTCCAGCTCCCGGCAAGCGCCGCGCCCGGCCTCGAGGTCGCCCACGGCCAGCATGATCTCGACGTAGGCGGGCAGCAGTCGCGGCCGCTGCAGCCGGTCGGCGGTCGCGCTCAGCGAGCGGCGTATCGCCGCCGCCGCCCTTTCGGTATGTCCTTGCGCCAGCCGCAGCAGGGCGAGGCCAGGCTGCGGCTCGGTGCCCCCAGAGCTCGCGCTTCGGTACGCCTCCTCCGCGGCCGCGAATTCACCCCGGAGGCGGTGCACCTCGGCCTGCTGGTAAAACGCGGCGGCCGCGGCCTGCCGGTTGGCCGCCTCGAGGCACCGCTCGCAGGCGCGCCGCGCTTCTTCGATCGCCTCCGGCCAAGCGCCGTGCAGCTGCATGATCTCGGCGCGATGCACCCGGCAGACGCCGCTGAAGGCGACCATCTCGGGCTGCTCCTCGCACCACTGCGCCAGGGCGGAGGTCCACTCGCGGGCGCGGCCGAGCGCGTAAACCTGCTGACAGCCCTCGATCACGCTGCAATAGATCAGGCCCGTCATCAGCGGCGACAGCTCGCCGGCGGTGACCGCGACCATGGCCTCGTCCAGCAAGGCCAGCCCCTGGTCGACCTGTCCCTGCTGCATCCGCACCCGACCCTGCAGGTGACGGGCGCAGGCGACCAGATCCGCGTCGCCACAGCGCTCGCCGATCTCGGCTGCGCCGGCCGCGGCGGCGTACGCGGCCTCGCAATCGCCGCCGGCAAGCTTCTCCTCGACCGCCGGCAGCAGCAGATAGCCGTGCTCGGCGCAGTCGCGCTCCTCGGTCTCGAGCATCCGCCTGGCCCGGGCCAGCCAGCCGGTCGCCCGCCCGACCTCGCCCCGAAAGAGCAGACGCAGGCCGAGCCAGAACGCGCACCGGACCGCGCGCAGGCGCTGGCCAGCCTCCAGTCGCGCGTGATGGGCGCGCTCCAGCGCCCTCAGATAGTCATCGTCGCGCCCGATCAGATAGGCCGACAGCGCCCAGAGCTCGAGATCCGCAGCGGCCAGCGGCGCCTGCTGATCGGCGAGCGAAAGCGCCTGATAGGCATCCGCCCAGGCCCGCCGCTGAAAGCAATCGCGGCCGCGCTCGAGAGCGCCGGGCTTTGGCGGCAAGTCGCTCTCCAAGGCCCTGGTCAGGCGTCCTCGCCGCGGGCGATCCGCGCTTCCCAGGCGTCGTAGTCGAGATCCGGCTCGTGGATCACGCGCTGCTGATGCAGCTCGCGGCCCTTGAGCAGCGCCACCAGCGCCTCGTTGTTCGGAACCCCGACGCCGAGCGCCTGCGCCTCGCGAACGAGAGCGCCGTTGAGCGCCTCGATCTCGGTCCGCCGGCCCGCTTCGACGTGCTGCATCATCGAGGGCTTGTTGAATTTCTTGTGGCATTGCGCCTTGATCTTGGCCGCGATCTCGGGGTTGGGCAGGCGGATCCCCTTGGCCCGGGTCACCGCCATCACCTCCTCGAGGACCTTGTCCTGGAAGGCGTCGAGCTCTTTCAGGCGGACGATCTCGCCGGCGCGCAGCCCCGTGGTCGCCGCGATCGCGTTGACCGCGCAGTTGACGATGAACTTCTGCCAGACCAGGCCCATGACGTTCGCTTCGAACTCGGCCTCGAAGCCCGCACCCCGCAGCGCCTCGATCAGAGCCTTGGCGCGCGGGCTCGCCTGGCCGTCGGTCTCGCCGACCGAGGTGAGCCCCATGTGGGTGAGGCACACGTGGCCCGGACCGCGGCTCGCCGCGCTGCACATGCTGGAGCCGCCGAGCACGCGCTCAGGCCCGAGCGCCGCCTGCAGCTTCTCGACGTTGCCGACGCCGTTCTGGAAGGTGATCGCGAAGCCGTCCCGGCCGAGCAGCCGCTGCACGGTCTCGGCCGCGGCTACGGTGTTGTTGGCGTCGACGAACAGGATCACGACGTCGGCGGATTGACCCGCCGTCGCCTCGGTCGCGGCCGGCAGCTGCACCCGATGCTCGCCGCGCACGCCATCGACCAGGAGCCCGTCCTTCGCGATCGCCTCGACATGCTCGCGCCAGGCATCGATCAGGCTCACCTCATGCCCGGCGACCGCCAGCAGGCCGCCATAGCTGCCGCCCATCGCGCCAGCACCCACGACCGTGATCTTCATCTCCGCACTCCCCCAGCCGGCTCCCCGAAGTCCGCGCGAACCTTAGCCGACGGCGCGGCCCCCGGCCAGCCCGACCAAGCCGGCGAGGTCTGGGTGCCGGAGCGACGGGACCCGCCAATGGGCTGCGACGACAGAGCGGAGTGGGCTCGGCGCGTCAGAACACGTGGCTGAACAACCAGTAGAGGAAGCCCGAGAGCGCCATCGCCGCCGGCAGGGTCAGGACCCAGGCGAGCAAAAGGTTATGCTGCGCGCCGCTCGGCAGGGTCAGCCGGTTCCCAAGTGGACAAAGATTCTGATCACCGCCAGAGTGCAAAGATGCTGTCATCGGGACCTTGGATTGGCGGGGGGACGAAGTGCGCACCCGATTGGGTGAAAACGGGCGGATCGTGATCCCGGCCGAGTTTCGCAGGCAGCTCGGCCTCAAGGTCGGCGACCCGCTGGTCGTGCGGCTCGACGAGGATGGCCTTCGGATTGAGAGCCGGCAGGCCGCGGTGCGCGCCGCCCAGCGAATGGTCCGCGAGCGCGTCCCGAAGGGCGACCTCCTGACCGAGCGGCTGTTCAAGCTGCGGCGCGCCGAGACTCAAGATGAATGAGGTCGTTCTGGACGCGTCGGCGGTGCTGGCTCTGGTCAATGAGGAGCCGGGCGGCGAGACGGTCGATGCCCTGCTCGACGACCCGGTCATCAGTGCCGTCAACTGGTCGGAGGTGATCGCGGTCCTGGTCGACGCAGGATTCGAGGCCGAACGCGCCGGCGCCCGGAGCGTTGCGCTCGGACCTGCGGTCATTGTGTTCGACCAGCCGCAGGTCCTGGCGACGGGCGCGCTCCGGGCGGTCGCCCGCAGCGCCGGACCGTCGCTCGGCGATCGGGCGTGTCTCTGCCTGGCCGAAGCGCGCCGCGCTGCCGCCGTCACCGCCGACCGGCGCCGGGCCACTCTCGGCCTCGACGCCCAGGTTCGGCTCATTCGGTGAACGCCAGGGACTTCGATCCGGCGGCCACATGCCCGCTCGACGACGTGCGGGTGCTGGATCTCTCGCGCCTGGTCGCCGGCAACATCCTGACCCACGTGCTGGCCGACCTCGGCGCCGAGGTGATCAAGGTCGAGAAGCCGGGCCAAGGCGATGATCTGCGCAACTGGACGACCCGGGGCGTGCCGCTCTGGTGGCAGGTCTACGCGCGCAACAAGAAGAGCCTCTGCCTCGACCTGCGTCAGGCCGAAGGGCGCGATCTGCTGCTGCGCCTGGTCGAATCGTCAAAAATCCTGGTCGAGAACTATCGGCCCGGCACGCTCGAGAAGATGGGCCTCGGGCCCGACGTGCTGCACGCCCGCAATCCCGGCCTCGTCATCGTCCGGGTCTCGGGCTGGGGCCAGACCGGACCCTTCCGCGACAAGCCGGGCTTCGGCTCGCTGATCGAGGCGTTTTCCGGGTTCGCCGCGATGAACGGCTTTGCCGACCGGCCGCCGGTATTGCCGGCCTTTGCGATGGCGGACGCATTCGCCGGCCTCTATGGCGCGCTCGCCGCGCTCACGGCCTTGCGGGTCGCCGAGACGGGCGGCCCGGGCCAGGTGATCGACCTCGCCCTGCTCGAGCCGATCCTCGCCATGCTCGGCCCCAAGGCCGCCGAGCACCGGCTGACGGGCGAGACCACGCCGCGCATGGGCAGCCGCTGCACGATCCAGGCACCGCGCGACGTTTATCCGACCAAGGACGGTAAATACGTCGCGCTCTCGACCGGCACACAGGCGATGGCCGAACGGCTGTTCCGGGCGATCGGCCGGGCGGATCTGCTGGATGATCCGCGCTTTCGGACCAATGCCGAGCGGCTGCGCCACCGCGACGAGGTCGAGGCGATCGTCGCGCGCTTCATCGCCCTGCGCACGCAGGCCGAAGCGCTCGCCTTCTTCGAAGAAACCGAGGTCACGGTCGGCCCGGTCTGCGACGAGGCCGACCTCGCGGCCGACCCTTACGTCGCCGAGCGCGAGGTGCTGATCGAGCTGCCGGATGCGCTGTCCGGTAGCCTGCCGATGCACAACATCGTGCCGCGCCTTTCCGCCACCCCGGGCGCCCTCCGCCGCCCCGCGCCCAAACTCGGCGAGCACAACGCCGAGATCCTCCGCGCGCTCGGCTGCTCGGAAGACGAGATCGGGCGCCTGACCGATGCGGGCGTGCTCAGCGCAGCAGCAGATCAGGGATCACCTCGACCTGAACCGTGACGCCCGGCACCCGCGCGAGCCGCTTTGTCGCGAGTGAGCAACGCGACGCCCAGGCTCTCGGCGAGCGCGAGATAGAGCGCATCATAGAATGACGCGTTGTCGCGCAACTCGAATGCCCGCGCCAGCAGCATGGTATGGTCGAAACGTTCGATCTGCAGCGCAGCCAGATCATTCAGGGCGGCGAGCGCCGGCGCCGCTCGCAGTTTGCCGCGCAGGACTGCCCGACGCAGGACATGCCCGAGCTCGGCATCGAGAAGATGTGGTGCGGTCAGCGGCGCCGGCGCCGCCGCCAAGCGGGCGGCAACCCGCCCCGAGGTCGGCGCGTTCTCGAGCAGGAGATCGACGACGACCGCGGCGTCGACGACGATCAAGGCAGCGGGCCGCGCAGCTTGCGGATCGTGACCACCGGATCTTCATCGAGCTCGACCGGGCCGCGGCTGTGGGTGCGCTCGATCGCCTCGCGCACGCTCAAGGTGCCGGCCACCCTGGTCACCTCGCGGCGCAGGAAGTCGGACAGGCTCATGCCCTCCTTGGCGGCGCGGATCTTGAGCGCCTGGTGGACCTCGTCCGGGACGTTGCGGATCTGGATCATCTTGGACATGCGCAGCACATGCGCTCATGCGCAACGCATCTCAAGTCCGCCGCTTGGCCCTCGGACGTCCGGCCGCCATAATCGGCGCCCGCACAACGCGCCGGTCAGGCGCCCGAACCTTTGAGGGAGGCCCCATGTCGGAACCGACCAAGTACGAACTGTTCGCCGTCAAATACGCCCATCACGAGCGGCCGGCGTTCGACAACTTCGTGTTCCGCGACGACGTCCACGACGGCCCCGGCCCGCTCGACTACTTCGTCTGGGTGGCGAAGTCCGCCGGAGCGGACGTTCGTGATCGACACCGGTTTCTCCGAAGCGACCGGCCGGCGGCGCGACCGCCAGATCATCCGCGACCCGAAGACGGGCCTCGCCCGCCTCGGGATCGACGCGGGTGCTGTCGAGGACGTGATCATCACGCATTTGCACTACGACCACGTCGGCAACTTCGAGATCTTTCCGCGAGCGACCTTCCACCTCCAGGACCGCGAGATGGCCTATGCCACCGGCCGCTACATGTGCCATCAGCGCCTGAAGATGCCGTTCGACATCGAGAACGTGACCGGCATGGTCCGCGAGCTCTACCGCGGCCGGGTCGCCTTCCACGACGGCGACGAGGAGCTTGCCTCCGGCATCAGCCTGCACCTGGTCGGCGGCCACAGCCACGGGCTGCAGTTCGTGCGCGTCTACACGAAGCGCGGCTGGGTCGTGGTCGCCTCGGACGCCGCCCACTTCTACGCCAACATGGAGACCGGCAACCCGTTCCCTATCGTGCTCCACGTGGGCGAGATGCTGGAAGGCCACCGCAAATGCCGGCGCCTCGCCGCGAGCGAGCAGCACATCGTGCCGGGCCACGACCCGCTCGTGATGGCCCGCTACCCGGCACCGTCCCCCGAGCTCGAAGGCATCGCGGTCCGGCTCGACACAGCACCCGCGGACTGAGCGATCTCCAACGTGACGGGACGGCGGAGCTCCGGCCACAGCAGCGCCGCCAGCCCGAGCGCAACCAGGCCCTCGAGCGCGATCAGCGCCACCGCGTTCGGGGCGCCCAGCCAATTGGCGAGCAGGCCCACGTGGAGCATGCCGATCGGGCCCGCCCCGATCGCGACCGTGAGCAGGCCCATCAGGCGCGAGCGCAGATTGGCCGGCGCCGCCAGGAACAGGATCGTGCTCTGCATCACCGAGAAGCCCGCGATGCCGATGCCGGCGAAAAGGATCAACGCGAACGACAGCGGCACCGAAGTCGAGAGCGCGAAGGCCAGGACCGCGAGCAGGAAGACGAGCGACGAGCCCGTGTAGATCTGAGTGTAGCGGCCCGGCCGGTCGGTGCGCCCGACCAGCAATGCCCCGAGCAGCGCGCCGAAGCCCTCGGTCGACATCAAGATCCCGATCAGCGCCGGCGACAGCTGGAGCACGCGCTCGCCGATCACGGGCACCATGGTGATGTAGGCAAAGCCCCAGAGGTTGACGATCACCGTGACCGCGAGCGCGCCCAGGATCAGCCGCTCGGCCTTTGCAAAGCGCCAGCCTTCGACCAGCATCGCGACCAGCGACGCGCCCGCGCCGGCCGGGCGGGCCTGCACGTAGTCGATGCGCAGCACCAGCAGGGCGGCGGCGGCATATAAAAGCCCGCCGAGCAGATAGACGCCGCCCAGGCCGGCCGCTCCCAGCAGCAGGCCGCCCAGCGCCGGCCCGACCATCCGCGTCGCGTTGCTGGTCGCGGACTCCAGCGCCATGGCGCGGCTGAGCAGGGCCGGCCCGGCGAGCTCGCCGAGCATGGTCCGCCGCACCGGCAACTCGCTCGCCCAGAATATGCCGTTGAGGAAAGCGCCGAGCGCCACCTGCCAGAGCGCGATCCGGCCGGCGAGCGCCAGCAGCGCCAGGACCGTCGAGGCAAGTGCGAGCACGGCCAGACTCGCGATCAGGAGGCGGCGGCGATCGTAGCGGTCGGCGAGCGCGCCGGCCGGAATGCCGAACAGGAACATCGGCGCCATGCGCACCAAGGTCAGCAGCGCGACCAGCAAGGGCGAGCCGGTGCGCTCCAGGACAAAAAGGCTGACCGCCAGCAGCTCCAGCCAGCGCAATCCGCCGCAGAGGATGCCGCCTGCCCAGAGGCGAACGAAACCGG
>CAWCRU010000013.1:0-177320 GCA_963798075.1 uncultured Alphaproteobacteria bacterium
GTGGAAGAGCTCGAGCACCGCGCGGGTGGTCTGCCTCTCGCTCAGTCCTCGATCTCGACCTCGAGGCCGAGCAGAAGAAAGCTCCAGGACTTGCCGTGGGCGTCGAGGTTCAGGCTTTCGTTGACCCCGCCTTCGAGCGCCTGGTCCATGACGAAGTTGAGGGCGCCCAGGTGCTCGAGCGCGAAGCGCTGGACGGGGCCTTGAAGCAACCTCGGGAACTCCGCCTTGAGACGCTCAGGCGTGAGCTGCGCCTTGAGCGCCGCGAAATGCCGCCCTTCGTAGGCGTAAACCGCGACGTTCGAGCGGTTGCCCTTGTCGCCCGCGCGCGCATGGGCGACCTCGCGCAAGCGCACCCGCCGGCTCATGCCTCGATGATCTCGATGTGGGAAAAAACCTGGTCGCGCTCCAGATAGGCGCTCTGCGTGATCACCGAGGGCGTGATCTGCCCGCGGTAGCCGCCGCCGCCCGCAGGGCCGCAGCAGAGCAGGGATTCGACCTCCCAGAGCAGGAGCTCGGCGTCGCCCTGCGAGCTCGCCCGCAGCGCCGCCCGCAGGCGCACGTCCTGGGCGTCGCTCGGATAGCCCACCGCCGTGCCGTGCAGCGCGCTGACCCCGATCAGATCGAGCCTGAGCGCCGCATTGCAGCCGTGCAGCCCGAGCATCCGCTCCTCGACGATCCTGCCCGCGAGCACGGCCCGTTCTCTGGCGCCGGGCCCGGCGTAGGAGATCCCGGCCTCGGCCAGAAGGCCGCCGTCGAACGCGACCGTGACCTTGAGCCGCTCCGGCCGCCTGGCGCCGCCGGCGCCCTTGACCTCGACCCGGTCCCTGCCCCGCTCGCGGATCTCGACGCCGCTGAAGTCGGCGACCACGTCCGGGGTCACATAGGCGGCAGGATCGTGGACCTCGTAGAGCAGCTGCTCCTTGACCGTGCGCAGGCTGACCAGGCCGCCCGCGTCCTCGAGCTTGGTGATCACAGCACTACCGTCGGCCGCGACCTCGGCGATCGGGAAGCCGACCCTTGCGAGGTCCGGCACCTCCTTGTAGCCGGGATCGGCGAAATAGCCGCCGGTGATCTGAGCCGCGCACTCCATCAGGTGGCCCGCGAGCGTGCCGGCGCCGAGCATCGGCCAGTCGTCCTCGGCCCAGCCGAAGGCGTGCCGGAGCGGGGCCAGGAACAGGCTCGGATCGGCGACCCGGCCGGTGATGACCACATCCGCCTCCGCCTCGAGCGCCGGCAGGATGGCATCGGCCCCGAGATAGGCGTTCGCCCCGACCAGCCGCCGCCCGACCTCGCCAACGGTGATGCCCGAATCGAGCGGCGTGTCCGGGCCGATCAGCGCGCTCACGTCATCGCCCTCGAGCGCCGCGATCCTGAGCCTGCCGAGGCCCGCCGCGCGCGCGACCTCGGCCGTCCTCTCGGCCGCCCCCTTGGGGTTCGCGACCCCCATGTTGGTGACCAGCCGGGTCTTGTGCTCCACGCAGAGCGGCAGCACCGCCCGCATCCGCCGCTCGAGGAGCGGATTGTAGCCCGCCCCCGGATCGGCCAGGCGGTCGCGGTGGCCAAAGGCCAGCGTGCGCTCGCCGATGCATTCGAACACGATGACGTCGAGCCGGCCCTTGGCCACCAGCTCGAGCGCCGGATCGAGCCGGTCGGCCGAGAACCCGGCGCCGGTGCCGAGACGGAAGAGCTCAGGCTTGGACATGGGCCAGGAGCTTAGGCTCCGCACGGTCCGATCGCCAGCCTAAGCCTTGAGCAAGTAGGGCAGCAGCCGGGCGACCGGCTTGCCGGCCTTGGCGATCACGATCTCTTCGCCGGCCGCGACCTCCTCGAGCAGGCGTGATAGATGGGGCTTGGCGGTGTGGACGTTGACCGTGCGCATCGCGGGAACTCCTTGACCAGACCTAGTACAGTTCGATAGCCGCGGCCACGCAAGCTTCGGATCCCGGTCCGACGATCAGGCAAGAGGAGTAAGACGACGGGATGCGCAAGAGCCTGGCTGAGGCAACCCCGCGCGTGGTCGGCACCGCGCCCCGGGGCTCGACCCTGCTCGGCATCGGCCTGACGCTGCTCGCGATCGGCCTGTTCGCGTTCATGGACACGATCGGCAAGAGCCTGATGCAGCGCTACCCGTCGCCGCAGGTGGTCTGGGCGCGCTATTTCTTCCAGTGCACGCTGATGCTGGTGATGCTGCCCAGGCTCGGCGTCATGGGCTTCCTGCGCACCCGCCGGCACGGCCTCCAGATAGGCCGCGGCCTCCTGCTGCTGATCGCGACCGGCTGCATGTACGGCGCGATCAGCGTGGTGCCGCTGGCGGATGCCTACGCCATCACCTTCACGGCACCCTTGCTGGTCACCGCCCTCTCGGTGCCGCTGCTCAAGGAGCGCGTCGGCTGGCGCCGCTGGAGCGCGGTCGTGGTCGGCTTCGCGGGCGTCCTGATCGTGATCCGGCCGGGCTTCGGCAGCGTTCCCTGGCAGCTCCTGCTGCCGCTGGTCACCGCCGCCTGCTTTGCCGTCTACCAGATCTTCACGCGCATGATCAGCATCGACCCCTGCGAGACCCCCTTCGTCATGCTCTTCTATCTCGCCTGGGTCGGCGCCGCCGTGATGACCCTCGTGGTGCCGGCCTACTGGCAGCCGGTCGCCGCCATCGACTGGCTCTGGATGGCCGCGGTCGGGGGCCTCGGCGCGCTCGGCCACCTGATCCTGATCCGGGCGCTGGTGATAGCACCTGCCTCCCTGATCGCGCCCTTCACCTACAGCCAGATCATCTGGGCCCTGATCCTGGGCTACCTCGTGTTCGGCGATCGCCCCGATGTCTGGATGCTCGCGGGCTGCACCGTGATCATCGCGAGCGGCCTCTTCGTCTTCTACCGCGAGGCGGTGCTCGGCAAGGGCTGAGCGGGGCGGCCTTCCCCGGGTCCGCCGAGGCAACCGGCCACCCGCCGCCCGCACCGATCGCGCCGCGACCGCCGGGCTTGGCGCGCCCACCAAAGGAGTCCCGAAAGGCCCGCATTCGTCGCAGCCATTCCGCCTTCCCAAGGCGTGCCCGGCTGATCTATGGAAAGGATCGGGCACAGTCGCAACAGGTCCAGACGGGGAAACGCTTCCATGCACATCTCGCAGCGGCTCGGGGCCGAGTTTCTCGGCACCTTCTGGCTGGTCTTCGGCGGCTGCGGCAGCGCCGTGCTGGCGGCGGCCTTTCCCGGGCTCGGCATCGGCTTCCTCGGCGTCGCCCTGGCGTTCGGCCTGACCGTCCTGACCATGGCCTACGCGGTCGGCCACATCTCGGGCGGCCACTTCAACCCGGCGGTGACCATCGGCCTCTGGGCCGGCCGCCGCTTTCCGGCAACCGAGATCCTGCCTTATGCGGTGGCCCAGCTGCTGGGGGCGGTGCTGGCAGCCCTCGTGCTCTACATGATCGCGTCCGGCTCGCCGAGCTTCGACCCCAACGGCGGCTTTGCCGCCAACGGCTACGGCGAGCATTCGCCGGGCAAATACGGGCTGGGATCGGGCCTCTTGATCGAGATCGTGCTGACCTGCTTTTTCCTGCTGGTCATCCTCGGTGCCACCGACAGGCGCGCGCCCGCGGGCTTCGGCCCGCTCGCGATCGGCCTCGCGCTGACCCTCATCCACCTGATCAGCATTCCGGTCACCAACACCTCGGTCAATCCGGCGCGCAGCACGGGCGTCGCCCTGTTCGCGGGCGGTTGGGCGCTAGGCCAACTGTGGCTGTTCTGGGTCGCGCCGATCGCGGGCGCGCTGATCGGCGGCTTTGCCCATCGCTGGCTCAGCGCCGAGCCGCTCCCGACCAGCGAGGCCCACGGCCGCCGGCCCCTGCCGCAGGGCTGATCCCGCGATTCCGCGGCTGCACGGCGCGGCCTCTGCGAGGCCTGGATGCTCGCCCGCCGCAGCCTTTGGCGACGCGATCGGCATCAATCCGGGCGGGCCGGGGTCAGCGTGGCGGCGACCAGCAGGCAGAGCGCCGTCGTGCCGGCGAGGATCAGGGTCACGAGCGCGTTGATGTCGGGGGTGAAGCCCAGGCGCATCATGGCCCAGAGCCGGATCGGCAGCGTGTTCTGGGTGCCGGTCACCAGAAGGGTGATCAGGGTCTCGTCGAACGAGAGGGCGAACGCGAGCAGGGCGGCCGAGATCACAGCACTCGCGAGATGCGGGAGGAGGACGTAGCGGAAGGTCTGCAAGCGGCTGGCGCCGAGGTCGAGCGAGGCCTCGATCAGCGACGGGCTCAGCGCCTGCAGGCGGGCGAGCAGGATGCGGTAGACCAGCGCCAGCACGAACAGCGTGTGGCCGATCACGACGGTGATCAGCGAGCGCTCGATGTGCGCCTGGCGGAAGAAGATCAAAAGCGACAGGCCGGTCAGGATCGGCGGCATCAGGAACGGCAGGAAGATCATCAGTTGCATGAGCTCGCGCGCCCGGCCGCGCGTGCCCTGGTAGTGGAAGGCGAACAGGGTGCCGAGCGCGAGCGCCAGCGCGACCGCGGCGAGGCCCACGATCAACGTGTTGCCGAGCGCCTCGATGATCCCCCGGTTCTCGAGCAGGAGGCCGTAGGCCTCGAACGAGAAGCTGTCCCAGAGGATCCGGCCGCCTTGCATCTTGATGAACGAGAACAGGATCGCGACCAGCAAGGGCCCGTAGAGGGCGAGCAGCACGATCGCCGCAACCAGGATCAGCACGAGGCGGGCCGGCCAGCGGAGCGTCATCGGGCCCCGGCCGGCAGGCGGCCGATCCGGGCGGCGAGCGCCATCGCCGCCAGCACCGCGAGCAAAAGGAAGACCGAAAGGGCGGCCCCGAACGGCCAGTTGAAGGCCATGCCGAACTGGCTGTAGATGATCCGACCGAAGGTGAAGCCCTGGGGGCCGCCCACCATCTGCGGGGTCACGAAGTCGCCGATTGCGAGCACGAAGGTGAACGATGCCCCGACCAGCGTGCCCTGCAGGCTGAGCGGCCAGATGACGCGGCGAAACGTCTGGGCGGAGGTGGCGCCAAGGTCGGCCGAGGCGTCGAGCAGACTGCGCGGAATCCGCTCGAGCGCGATGAAGATCGGCAAGATCGCGAACGGCAGCAGAATCACCGCCAGCGTGATCAGGACGGCATTGAGGTTGAAGACCAGAACGGTCAAAGGCTGATCGATCAGGCCAAGAGCCAAAAGAATGCGGTTGAGAAAGCCGCGGCTGCCGAGGATGCTCCGGATCGCGTAGATCTTGATGATGTAGCTCATCAACAGCGGCACCACGAACAGCAGCGTCGCGATGTATTTGAGACGGCCGCGCAGGCTGGCGAGCAGATAGGCGACCGGATAGCCAAAGAGAATGCTGAGTAGCGAAACTTCCAGCGCGAGGACTGCGGTGCGCAGGAACATCGGCAGATAGATCGCGTCGGCGAAAAAGCGGACGTAGTTGGCGAGCGTTGGCTGATAGATGATGGTGGTACCGGCGACCCGAAAAAAACTGTAGGTCAGGAACGAGAGCACCGGCAGCACGATGAAGATCAGAGGCAGACCGTAGGCGAGCAGCGCCAGGCTGGTGTGCAGCAGGCGCTCGCCCCGACGGGCGGGGCGGGGGCCGGACGTCATCGGGCGCCGGTCCCGGCGGCGTCCGGCCAATCCGCCTGGCGGATGTCTTGCACCCGGCTCAGGGCGTGGCCTTGACCTCGTTCCAGAGGTCGGCGCGCCGGGTCGGGTCCTCGACCGCCTCGAGCCAGACCAGCTTGTCGTCGGCGCCGGCGCTGGCGAACGGCGTTACGGTGTTGCCGAAGCCGGTCCGCTCGGAGAGGGCGCCGCTGATCTCGGGCTGCAGCGTGAAGTTGACCCAGGCCTCGGCCAGCTCCTTGTCGCGCACGCCCTTGGTCAGCGCCCAGGTATCGAGCCAGGCGAGCGCGCCCTCCTTGGGATTGACGTATTTGATGTGGGCGCCGGCATCCTGCATCGCCTTGACCTGCTGCTGGCCATAGTTCGCCCAGATCAGGGCGACGTCGTTGTTCTCGTAGAGCTGCAAGGCCTCGTCGGGCGCCGTGTAGAAGGAGAGCACGTTGTGCTTCAGATCGATCAGTTTGGCTTTGATCTCTTCGAGCTGCTGGTCGTTCAACTGGAACGGGTTGGCGATACCGAGCGTCAACGCCGTGAACGAGAAATTATGCTCGCCATTGTCATAGGCGAGCACGCGCCCTTGATACTTCGGGTCCCAGAGCACGTCCATCGAGGTCGGCGCCGGATCGACCTTGTCGACGTCGTAGATCAGGCCGATCGAATCGAAGGCGTAGGGAATCGCGTAGACCTTGCCGTCGCGCATCACCCCGGTGACCTTGGCCAGGTCCTGAAAGCGGGGCAGGGTCTTTTTCTGATTGGGCAGCTGATCGAGATCGTGCGGTGTGGTCAACCCCGCGTCGATGTAGCGTTGCAGTTGTGCGGTGTTGATCGCGAAGACGTCGAAGTCCTCGCCCTCGCTGCCCTTGATCTTGGCCCAGATCTCGTCGTCGGTGCCGACGAAAACGACGCTGACCTCGGCATCGAACTTCTTCTCGAAGGCGGCGACCCAGTCGGGATCGGCATAGCCTTCCCAGGCCAGGACGCGCAGCTGCTTGGCGGCCAAGGCCGGCTGGCAAAAGGCGATGGCGGCCGCGAGGCCGACCAGCGCCGGCAGGAACCGCTTGGTCTTGGTCATGATGGTGCCTCCCTGGTTGCATGACCGCGCCCGACCCTGGGACGGGCCATGATGCCCCTCGCGCGCGCCGGGGGCAGCCCCCGGTCGCGCCGGCTGGCCCAGGATGGCCGCTAAACCCGGCCGCCGTCCACGATGAAGTTCTGCGAGGTCTCCATCCGGCTGTCGTCGGCCCCCGAGACACAGCACGGCCAGAGAAACAGCGCCATGCAGGTGATGTCGGGTGGATCAGGCGGGTCCGGCCGCCGGCGCTCAGCGGTCCCCAGGCGTCCCGGCGCTCTCGGCGAAGCCCCGGATCACGCCCAGAACCTCCTCGCCCCAGCGCTCCCGCTTGGCCTCGCCGATGCCGTGGATCGTCCCCAGGGCCCCGAGGCTGGCGGGCTTCCTCAGCGCCAGCTCGATCAGGGTGCGGTCCGGGAAGACCATGAAAGGCGCCAGGCCGCTCGCCTTGGCGAGCTCGCGGCGCCTGGCCCGGAGGGCTTCGAACAGATCGCGGTCGGCGGCGTGGGCGAGGCCCTCGGGCGCCGCCTTCGCCGCCCGGGCGGGGCGCCGGGCGCGCGCCGGGGTCGGATCGTGGCGCAGCTCCAGCGCGCGCTCGCCGCGCAAAATCTTGGCGGCATCGCCCGCCAGCCGCATGCCGCCGAAGCCGTCCAGGTCGACCTCGAGAAAGCCGCCGGCCACGAGCTGCCGGAACACCGACTGCCAGGTCCGCCGGTCGAGATCCGCGCCGACCCCGAAGGTCGGCAGCCGGTCGTGACCGAACCGCGTCATGCGCGCGTCCGCCTGGCCGAGCAAGAGGTCGATCAGATAGCCCTGGCCGAAGCGCTCACCGGTCCGGCGGACCGCCGACAACGCCTTTTGGGTCGCGATCGTGCCGTCCCAGGTCGCGACCGGCTCGAGGCAGGTATCGCAATTGCCGCAAGGTGCGGCCAGCGTCTCGCCGAAGTATTGCAAAAGGACCTGCCGCCGGCAGCCGGCGGTCTCGCAGAACCCGAGCAAGGCGCTGAGCTTGTGGTGCTCGACCCGCTGCCGCTCGGGGCTGTCGCCGGCCGTGATGAACTGCCTGAGCTGGGCGACGTCGGCCACGCCCCAGGTCATCATGGCTGTCGCCGGCAGGCCGTCGCGGCCGGCGCGGCCGGTCTCCTGATAGTAGGCCTCGAGGCTCTTGGGCGGATCGAGATGGTAGACGAAGCGCACGTCGGGCTTGTCGATCCCCATGCCGAACGCGACCGTGGCGACGATGATGCGCGCCTCGTCGTTGACGAACTTCCGCTGATTGGCGCGCCGCACGTCCGCCGACAGCCCGGCGTGGTAGGGGAGCGCGCTCCAGCCTTCCCGCGCCAGCTGCTGAGCGGTCTCCTCGGTGCGCCGGCGCGAGAGGCAGTAGACGATGCCCGCGTGGCTCGCGGGCTCCTGGCGCAGGAAGCGGATCAGCTGGGAGGGCGCGCTGGTCTTGGGCGTCACCCGGTAGCAGATGTTCGGGCGATCGAAGCCGCCGAAGAACGTGCGCGCGTCCTGCAAGGCGAGCTTGGCCGCGATCTCGCGCCGGGTCGGCAGATCGGCGGTCGCGGTCAGCGCGATCCGCGGAACCTCCGGCCAGCGCTCGTGCAGCACGGCGAGCTCGAGGTATTCCGGGCGAAAGTCGTGGCCCCACTGCGAGACGCAGTGCGCCTCGTCGATCGCGAACAGCGCGAGCGGCACCTGGTCGAGCCAGGCAAGGCAGCCGTCGGACAAGAGCCGCTCGGGCGCCATGTAGAGGAGGTCGAGCTCGCCCAGGGCGGTCTGCCGGCGGACCCGGCTCTGCTCCTCGGGCAACAGGCTGGAGTTCAGGCACGCCGCCCGGATGCCGAGCTGGCGCAGCGCCATCACCTGATCCTCCATCAGCGCGATCAAGGGGCTCACGACGATCGCGGTGCCGGCTCGCAGCAGGGCCGGGATCTGGTAGCAGAGCGACTTGCCGCTGCCGGTGGGCATGACGACGAGCGCGTCGCCGCCCGCCACCACGCAGCTCACGATCGCCTCCTGCTGGCCGCGGAAGGCGCCGAAGCCGAAGACGTCGTGCAGGATCGATCGCGGATCGGCCGGCTCGCCGGACGAGCCGGGCAGACTTCTCATGGGCGCACGCACGCTGTCCTCGCGACAATCGAGAGCGGTTATGTCCGACACCGACGGTTGAGCAATGCCTATCACAGCGCGCCGTAGTTGGGAACGCTGCGCTGCCGGGAACGCGGCGACCGGATGGGCGGGTTGATCGGCCGGGACGGCGGCAGCGGGCGCGTCGCCGTCACGCGGCCGGGGTGGGGGTCGAGCCCACCTCGAACATGGCGCCTTCGCAGCCGCGGGAGACGCGGCATCGGGGCGTGAACCGCCGCACCGCATCGGCAAGGCAGCGGTCGAGCATGTCGTCGTCGTGGGAGGGGTCGTGGTGGAAGAGCACGATCTCCTTGGCGCCGACCTGGGCGGCGAATTCGAACGCGTGCCGGTAGGTGCTGTGGCCCCAGCCGACGCAACGCGCGTACTCTTCGTCGGTGTATTGGGAATCGTGGATCAAAAGATCGGCGCCGGCCGCGAGCTCGTAGCCCGAGGTCCATTCCGGCTCGAGCCACTGCCCGTCCTTGAGCCCGAGCACGGGTTCGTGGTCGGGCAGGTAGGCCATGACCCGGCCCTGCTCCTCGATCCGGTAGCCGACGGTCGGGTTGGGATGGCAGACCAGCGCCGTGCGGATGCGGAACGGGCCGATCTCGAAGGGTGCTTGCGGCACCTCGTGACAGACGATGCCGGGCAGGTCGCGCAGGTGCACGGGGAAGAGCGGCGGCGACAGGTAGCGCGACAGGCGCGCCTCGAGCGAGAGCGTGCTGCTGCCGGGGCCCCAGATGTGGACCTCGATCGCGGGGTTGTAGAGGGGCCCGAAGAAGCCCAGGCCCTGGATGTGGTCCATGTGCAGATGGGTGAGCAGGATGTCGACCCGCTTGATGTCCGGGCGGATCTGCGCGCCAAGCCGGCGGACGCCGGTGCCGGCGTCGAGCACGAGCAGCGTGCCGTCGTCGGCCTGGACCTCGACCGTCGAGGTGTTGCCGCCGTAGCGCGCGGTCTCAGGTCCCGGCGCGGCGACCGAGCCGCGGGTGCCGAACAGGGTGACGCGCATGGTCAGTCAATCTCCCAGAACAGCGCCGCCGCGCCCAGGAACTCGTCCTCGAGGCCCTGGATCGGGATCGCCGCGACCTCGATCTGCCGGCGCTTGCCGTTCAGACCCTGGATGAAGAAGCGCTTGTAGGCCGGCCGCTGCCTGGCGAGCGCTCGCATCAGCGGCAGTTCCTCGGGCGCAATCGGCTGGCCCTGATCATCGACCGGGGTGAAGACCGACGACCAGACTGCGGCCGGCATCGCCCCGGTCTCCTCGAACCTTTGCCCCAGGATCGCTTCGGCCGGCTCGTTGTAGAACAAAAGGTCGCCCTTCGGATCGACCAGGAACAGCGGCACGCTCAGATAGCCGGCGAGCTGCCGGGTCAGGATCATCTGGATCGGCAGCGCCATCCGCCCCTCCTCGTCGGCGGCGATTGTTCGCCCGATCGCGCGGGCGCGCAACCTCGAAGAGCGGCAAGCCGACCCGGGATCCGGCCTCAGCGCCCAAGGCGGCGATCGGGCGGCGGGTGGCCGAACCCGGATCGCGCATCTCACCTGATCTCCCAGAACAGGGCCGCGGCGCCCAGGAACTCGCCCTTGAGACCCATGATCGGGATCGACGCGACGTCGATCTGCCGGCGCATGCCGTTCATGCCCTGGATGAAGAAGCGCTTGTAGGCGGGCCGGTGCTCGGCGACCGTGATCATCAAGGGCCGGTCGGCCGACGGGATCGGTTGGCCCTGAGCATCGACCGCGGGTAGGATCGACGACCAGACCGCGGCCGGCATCGCGCCCGTCTCCTCGAACCGCCGGCCCAGGATCGCCTCGGCGGGCTCGTTGTAGAACAAAAGATCACCCTTCGGGTCGACCAGGAACAGCGGCACGCTCAGATAGCCGGCCAGCTGCCGGGTCAGGATGATCTGGATCGGCAGAGCCATCGGCTCCCTCCTTTCGGAGGCCGATTGTTCGCCCGATCGCGCCGCGGCGCAACATCGAATGAGGGCCGGGCGCTGGCCCGCTCTCAGCGCGTCTCGATCGTGAGCTCCGCGATCATCGGGGCGTTGCCGGCGGTGAGGCCGCCGTCGACCACGAGGTTGGCGCCGTTGACGAAGGCGGCCTCGTCGGCGGCGAGGAAAGCGATCGCGGCCGCGATGTCGTCGGGCCTGCCGACGCGCCCGACCGGGTACCAGCGGGCGAGCTTGTCGAACACCTCCGGGTCGAGGGCCTGGCGCTTTTGCCAGCTCGGGCTCTCGGTCCGGATCGTGCCCGGGCTCACCATGTTGGCGCGGATGCCCTTTTTCCCATATTCGGTCGCGAGCGCGCGCGTGAAGTTGAGCAGGCCCGCCTTGGCGGCGCTGTAGCCCGGGTTGCCGAGCGCGAGCAGGCCGTTGACCGAGCCGACGTTGACGATCGCGCCGGAGCCTCGCCCGACCATGCCGGGCAGGACGAGCCGGGTCACGAGAAACGCGCCGGTCAGCGTGCCGGCGAGCTCGGAGGCCCAGTCCTCGGGCGTGGTCTGCTCGAGGTTGCCCTTGAGCGCCCGGGCGGCGTTGTTGACCAGCACGTCGATCCGTCCGAAGTGCCCCAGCGCCTGCTCGATCGCGGCCTCGAGCGCCGGCCGGTCGGTGATGTCGGCGGCCAGCGCCAGGGCGTTGACGCCGGCCTTCGAGAGGGCCGCCGCCGCCGCGTCCGCCGCCGCTTCGTCCCGATCCAGGATCGCGAGCGCCGCCCCCTCGCCGGCCAGGCGCTCGGCCGTAGCCCGCCCGATGCCGCGCCCGGCCCCGGTGATCAGCACGACCTTGTCGGCAAACCTCACCTCAAGTCTCTCCTTGGCCAGGACCGTCACGCCAGCTCGTCCAATCGCGTGACCGATCCGGCCATGGGACCCGAGGCGACAGCATTCTGCAAACGCCGGTCCGCCGTCACCACGCGGCAATCCTCCTGATCGGCAAGCGCCAGATAGACGCAATCGTAGATGCTGTGGCCTATGGTGACGGCAATCTCCAGGGCGAGCGGCAGGAGGGGGAACAACGCGTAGGTCTGCACCGGAACGGCCCGCAGCGTGAGCAGCATGCCGCGGGCATCCAGAGGGCTGAGCTCGCCCAGGCGCTGCCGGCGCCACAGCACGTTGCCCAGCTCTGCCCAGAGCAGATCCGGCGCCAGCAGTTCAGCCTCGCGGGCGACGCGCCGCGCGGGCTCCGAATCGGGCTCTTTCAGCACCCATTTGGCCGCCACGCTCGCATCGACCACGAGCCGCATCACCGCTGGTCCCGATCCTCCCGGATCATCTGGGTGCTGTCCGAGAAGACGCGGTCGCCCCATTTACGCTGCCACTTGTCGATCATTGCCAACGCTTCCTCGCGCGTGGCGCGTTCGGCCGCCGCCACCAGGATTGCCTTGACTTCGCCCTGCAACGAACGGTGGTTCTGGCGCGCCTTGTCCTTCAGGCGTGCCACCACCGCGGGGTCCAGGTCGCGGACCAGAAGCTGAGCCATGTTCGCTCTCCCGAATGCTTGAAAAACGATAGCATGCCGGGCGAGCAGATGCCAACGGGTTCTGCGGCAGCTATTCCAGCGCAGCGAGGGCCGCCTTGATGTGCTCGAGGCTCGCGAGGCGCAGGTGGCCATAGTTGTAGAAGGCGAGGCCGGCCATGCCGAGCTCCTTGAGGCGGAGCGCCGCCGCAACCGTCTCGGCGCCGTTGGCGAGGTCGGGAAAGCTGGGCCGCAGGATGAAGTGCAAGGTCGCAGCGGCGCCGGCGCGCTCGCGAACGTGCCAGGCGCTGAGAAAAGCCTCCTCGGCGCTCGGCTGATAGGCCGGCACTTCGAGCGCATCGGCAGCGCCGGCCAACAGGCGAAAGTCGCTGCCCTCGAGCCAGCAGGTAGCCGGCGGGCGCTGCACGGTCGGGATGACCGCAAGCCGGGTGGTCGCCGGCAGGGCGGCTTTGGCCGCCGCGACAAGGTCGGCAACCACCTGGCAGCGCCAGTGCAGAAATGCGGGAAACTCAGGATCGCCCACGATCTCGGCGAGCCACCATTCGGTCGCGAGCGCGTCGGGCACTGCGAGTTCGGCCTCGAGGTAGCGCTCGAGCATCGCACGCGTCTTCGCCTGCAGGCGATCGGCGTCGATGCCGGCGGCGCGGGCCGCGTGCCGCGTCGCCTCGGAAAAGCAGAGCGCCAGCAGGGTCTTGGCGAAACGGTCGAGCGGCAGCAGCGCGAACTCGTGGTGGAAGCCGTGGTCGTAGGGCAGCCAGCCCGGGGTCTCGAGCGCGATGCCGGCGAGGTCGTAGCGGTCGGCGAGATCGGCGCAGAGGTTGACCACGTAATCGCGGACCGCCGGATGGGCGGGGCAGAGGCTGTAGGGGTAGGGGTCGCCGAAGGCGTTGCGGGCGCTCAGCTCGGGATAGAGCTGGCCAAGCGGCGTGTTGTGGCAGCCGACCACCCAGGCGACCCGCTCGAGATCCGGCGCCTGCTTCTCCAAGAGGGCGAGCGCATCGAACTCGGCGACCAGCGGGTTGATCAAGGGCTTGATCTGGCCGTAGCGCTCGGGCCGGGCCTGGAAATAGACCGTGCCGTCCTTAGGGAAATAGACCTTGCCGCCGACCCCGTGCGGGCGGACGAACTTGCCGGCGTGGTAGCTGGCAGCGAGCGTGATGGTGTTGATGCCGGTCGGCCGGATGCGGCCGAGCGCTACCTCCAGGCCCTCGTCGGCGAGGTCCCAGGCGTAGGTGTAGAGCGCGCGGTAGCTGCGGCTCATCGGGCGGGCTCGTCCCCGGACCAGAGCTTGCCGCCGAGCACGATCGCCTCGACCTCGAGCCGGCGGTCGCCCCTGATCTTCTCGCCCATGACGTCGACATAGTCGAAGGCGCCATCGGCGAGATTGAGGACCACGGCATCGCCCGCAGCACCCGGGGCGAGGGTCCCCAGGTCTGCCCGCCGGAGCGCCTCGGCAGGCCGTGCGGTCGCGGCCCGGATCACCTCGACGAGCGGCACGCCCAGGCACATCAGCTTGGACATGGCGTGCAGCAGATCGAAGGCGGGCCCGTGCTCGGAGAGGATATGGACGTCGCTGCTGATCACGTCCGGCAAAAAGCCCGCCTCCAGCATCGGCCGGGTCGCGGCGAAGCCGAAGCCGCCCATGCCGTGGCCGATGTCGAAGATGACGCCGCGCTCGCGTGCCTCCCACATCTCGGGCCGGACCTCGCCGCGGACCACGGGCGCGTTCGGGAACGGCCGGTAGCAGTGGGTCAAAACGTCCCCGGGCCGCAGGCGTGCGAGCATGTCCTTGCGCGACGGCGGCGGGAAGTCGATATGCGCCATCACCGGCAGATCGAGCTCCTGGGCCACCTCGATCGCGAGCTCGAGCGGGAACACGCCGTAGCCCTCGCTGGTATTGCGGCCGATCCGGACCTTGATGCCGACGATCAGGTCCAGGTTGCGCTCGGCCACCTCGAGGCATTCGCGGGCATCGAGCAGGCGGACGTCGCTGCATTCGCCGACCATCACCGACTTCGAGAAGGCGAAGATGCCGGCGAACGAGATGTTGAGATAGGGCAGGATGCGGACCGGCGAGCGCTCGATGATGTGGGCGCGAAAGCCGTGGAAGTTGCCGGGCCCGGCGCTGCCGGCATCGACCAGGGTGGTGGCGCCCGAGCGCAGCGCCACCGGCTCCGGCTTGACGCTGAGGCTGGTGCCGCCCCAGTAGACGTGGGTGTGCAGGTCGATCAGCCCCGGCACCACGAGGCGGCCGTCGGCCGCGATCACCTCGCGCGCCTGGCTGGCATCGATCGCGGGCTCGACGGCGGCGACTTTGCCGTCCTCGAACGCCACGTCGCGCCGCTCGTCGCGGCCCTGGGCCGGATCGATCACCCGCCCGCCTCGGATCACCAGATCGTACATCGGCCTTCTCACTCTTGGTGATGCTTCGGTGTGACCGATCGCGGGCGGCGTCGTCAAGCCGCCGAAGCCGGCGCCGCCGCCGGCCGGACACGGGAGCCGGCGCGGGCGGTGTGGCAATCCGGTCACGGTCGGCCCTTCGAGCGCCCGCCGATCTTCAGAAGTCAGGTTAACAGTCGAGATCAAACCTTCTCACGAGCTGATCAATCCCGGCGCCAGCAATGGCGAACCGGGCGGCGCTTGCCGAGGCTTGTCTTTTTCAACCAAAAGATGAATAATGGAGCTCCTTAGCGCGCTGAGCGCACTTGGAGCGAACCGGAAAAAAAGCCTTGAGGAAGAAGGCAATGAGAGCAGCTGTCGAGTTCGAGAAGCAGGAAATCCAACGCCTGATCGCCCTCATGAAGAGCCCGGGCTACTGGCGCGAGCGCGATCCCGAGGTCGTGCGCGCGGTCCGCGCGGGCTTCCAGCGCCTGTACGGCAAGCCCGCCGAGCCTGCCGCGGCGGCGCCAAGCTCGACCGAGGTCCAGAGCGCCGCCTGACCTCCGGCTTCTACGCGAGGTGCCAGAGCGGCACCGCGACGAACCAGAGGATGTAGCTCAGGGCGACCACCATCAGGCGATCGATCCGCTCGGCGCGCGGCGCCCGGCCCGCCTGGCGGGCGAGCAGGAGCAGCAGGAGCGCCGCGTGCGGCAGCACGCCGTAGCCGATGCCGCCGAGCAGGGGTGCCGATGCCGGCAGCCGCTCGAGCCCGAGCGCGACGCCGGCCGCGAGCACGGTGCAGAGCGCAGCGATGCCATAGGCGCCGCGGATGCCCGCCCGGACCGCGAGCGTGCGCTTGCCGACCGCACGGTCGGCGTCGTAGTCCGGCACGCCCGAGAGCGTGATGCCGGGCAGCACGGCGAGGAACAAGCGGCAGGCTGAGCAGCCAGGGCAGACCCATCGACCAGCGGCCGCCCTGGAAGACGAAGCCCGCGACGATGACGCCGGTGCTGTGGGTCAGGCCGACGTCGAGCTCGCCCAGGCCCCGGTAGCAGAGCTTGACCGGCGGCACCGTGTAGCCGAGCGCGAGCACGGTCATCGCGACGAGCAGCGGCACGGCGCTGGCGCCCGAGGCGCCGGTTCCGGCGATCAGCGCAAGCGCCGAGACCAGCGCCAGCGCGAGCGCCGCGGCCAGGCCCTGGCGGACCTCGCGGAAGCTGAGCGCGCCGGTCGCGAGCACGCGCGAGCCGCCGGTGAACGGCCCGAAGTTGCGATTGAGGCGGTCGGTCTCGAAGTCGAACTGCTCGTTGGCGAGCACGGCGCCCACCTCGATGAAGAACAGGCAGAGCAGCCCCCACCAGAAGGCCGCGACATCGATCGCGCCGGTGATCGTGGCCGCGGCCAGCGCGCCGATCGTGTAGGCGAGCCAGGTCATCGGATAGAACTGCAGCCGGATTGCTTTCAGCCAGCTCGCGAGCTTGCGGCGCGCCCGCTTGGCGCTCGAGAACGGGCCGGCGTGCAGCCGGGCGCCCGCCGCCTCGGCGATCCTCAGCCAGGCGTGGCGCTGCTCGGCACCGGAGCCCCTGACCGGGCCGAAGCGCACGATCTGCGCGACCTCGATGCCGCAGAAGCCGAGGATCGCCCGCGCCATCGCCTTGTCGCCGGGGGCGCCGTAGATCCAGCGCCAGACCCAGTTGGGCGTGTCGGTCGTGGTCAAAAGCTCGGCCGTCCGGCCACCGAGCAGCGGCAGGTAGCCCTTGCTGCCCGTCTCCTCGAACGCGAACCGCGGCGCCAGCACCCGGTCGAGGAAGCCCTTCAGAAGCGCCGGCATCGTGCCCCACCAGGTCGGATAGACGAACACCAGATGGTCCGCCCAGGCGATCAGGGCCGCCGCCCGCTCGAGGTCGGGCTCGACGCTCTGGTCGGCGAACACGCGGGTCCGGACGTTGGGATCGAACTCGAGGCCTGCCAGCTCCAGCAGCTCGACCCGCGCGCCTGCCCGCCTGGCCCCGGCGATGTAGGCGGCGGCGAGCGCGCCGGCGAGGCTTGCCCCGCGAGGGTGCCCGACCACCACCAGCACCTTGAGCGGCGCGCGCCCGCTCCGGCGGCCGGCACCGGCGGAGCCCCGGGCTCGTGATCGCGTCGTCGTTCACCGCCTGGCCTCCCGTCCGACCGCCGCCGGCGCCGCTTGCGCCCCGACAACAACGCTCCGATCGGCGCCCTGCTCCGTCGGCGCGCGAGCGGTCACGGAGCGCCGGGCGGATCGAACGATGGCGCCGCCTCCGGGTCGCAGGCTCGCGTGACGTAGGCGTCCAGCTGCGGCGCGTACTCGGTCCAGAGCGCCCGCAGCGCCGCGACCGGCTGGTCCGCCCAGTCGACCCGCAGATCGACCACCGGCCAGGGCTGGCGAAGGGCGACCAGGAGCCCCGCGGAGCGGACCGGGCTCGTCTCGCCGCCGGCCGCCAGGCCCGCCTCGAGCGCGCTCACCAGGCGCGCGGCGAGCTCGCCCGCGGTCGTCTCGAACGCCTCGAGCATGGCCGCCGGGACGCGCGGGCCGGCGAGCAGATTGCCGATCGCCACGCAACCCTTGCTCTCGGCCGCGGCATGGATGCCGAGCGCCTTGGCGCCGCTGAAATGGGCCGTGCGGCCTTCGCGATCGACCGCCGCGAGCTGGCGCCACCCGATGTGTGGCGCCTCGGCCCGGATGCGCGCGAGCGCGTCGGCCGCCGCGAGGCCGCCCGCCATCAGCTCGAGCGCGCGCGGGCCCAGGCGCGGGTCGGTCACGTTCTGGCTCAGCGCCGCGCCTGTGCCCGCGCGCACGAAGGCGCAGCGGCTGGCGACGCAGATCGAGGACGAGGTGATCGCGACGCCGAACGCGCCGCTCTTCGGATCGAGGGCGGCGATCGAGAAGGTCATGGCCGCGTCTTTGCTTCGCGCTCGGGCGGGATCACGGCGATCACGTCGATCTCGACCAGCCATTCGGGCCGCGCGAGCGCCGAGACCACGAGCCCGGTCGAGACCGGGAACACGCCCTTCAGCCACTTGCCGACCACCCGGTAGACCGGCTCGCGGTAGCGGGGATCAGTGAGGTAGATCGTGATCTTGCAGACGTCCTCAAGGCGGGCGCCGGCCTCGGTGAGCAGCGTCTCGACGTTGGCCATCGCCTGCTCGGCCTGAGCCGCGGCATCGCCGATCCCGACCGAGGCGCTGGAGCTCCAGGTCCTGCCCGACCTGGCCGCGCAGAAACAGGAGCGTGCCCCGCGCCTTGACCACCTGGCAGAGGTCATTGTCGAGCCGCTGCTCGGGGTAGGTGTCGCGGGTGTTGAACTTTCGCAGCCGCTCGTGGCTCATGTCCGCGTCCGGGGCTCCTGGCGTGCCTGCGGCTGCCGTCAAGCCATTGTAACCGAGGCGCGTGAAGCCTTCCTTCGGGTGGTCCATGGGACCGTGGGAATCCGTGGCCGAGGTCAGGGCCGGACGGGTGTACTGGCGGCGGGATCAGCGCACCCGCTCGGAAAGGCCCGCGGCCTTCTGGACCAGGTCGAGCGGGCGCTGCCAGTCGACGTTGGCGTAGACGGCGTTGAGGTGGGCAAACGGCGGCGACTGGGCGAACAGCTCGAAGGTCACCCGGTGGCCGGCGTAGTCGGAGTTGAGCAGGTCGCGCGCGAAGGCCAAAAGCTTGAAGCGGTCCAGGGCCGCCCAGGCGTCGTTGACGCTGTAGAATTTCTCCAGCCAGGGGCCGATGTCCGGGTTCTCGAAGCTCGCCCAGTCCGGGGTCAGGCAGATCTGGCCGCCGCAGAGCTCGCGCGCGAGGTGCATCATCGCCGGCAGCTCGGTGCAGGCGCGCACCCGGCCGGTATAGAGCAGCGCCTGGTTGGGCATCAAAAGACCGGCGGGGCTAGGCTCCGCGACCGCGATCGCCGCGGTCAGGTGGGCGTTGATGGTCTCGCGGTAGCAGGCGAGCTGGGCGAGCTTCTCCCGGACCGCCGGCTGCTTCTCGAGCCCGGTCTGGCGCAGGTTGAACAGCGCCGTGCCGATCATCAGCTCGGCCAGCCGCTGGATCCGCTGCACGAAGGCAAAGGCGCTGTAGCGGTGCAGACAGGAGCGGATGAAGCTCGCGGCCCGCGTGTGCCGGTAGAACAGCACGTCCTCCCACGGGATCAGCACGTCATCGAACACCAAAAGCGTGTCGACCTCGTCGAAGCGATTGGCGATCGGGTAATCCACGGCCGGCCGCCTGCCGGCAAAGCCCGCCCGGCAGATGTGCTTGAGGCCCGGCGCGTTCATCGGCACCACGAAGCCTACCGCATAGTCGGAAAGCTCGGCATCGCCCCAGTTCGCGATCGTGGGCTTGACGAAGGCCTGGTGCGCGTAGGCGGCGGCGGTCTCGTATTTGGCGCCGCGCACCACGATCCCGGCATCGGTCTCGCGGACCGCATGCAGCAGCATGTCCGGGTCCTGGTCCTGCGGCCGCCTGGAGCGATCGCCCTTGGGATCGGTGTTGGCGGAGACGTGGAAGACGTCGCCCTCTTCGACGCGCAGGACGTGGCGGCGGATGTTGTCGGCGAACCGGGGATCGACCTCGTTCAGCACGTCCTGGCCGTCGTAGAGCGACCAGAGCTCGCCCACCGTCTCGTCGCCGACCCGGATGACCACGCCGCCCAGATCGTCGAGGGTCGCCTCGACCGCGGCCCGCTTGGCCTGCCAGTCCTCCCGGGTCCGCGGCAGCCGGTGCGCGACCAGCCGGCGCTCGCCGGCGGCAGGCTCGGCGTAGGTCAAAACCTCCCGCAGCGCCGGCTCGTGCGCGAGCTCGTAAATCCTGGCCCGCGCATCGACGATCGGCTTGAACGCCGGATGGCTCGGGACGTCGTCGACCCGCTCGCCCTCGATCCAGACCGCGCGGCCATCGCGCAGGCTCTGACGGTAGTCGTCGCCGCTGCGCAGCGTCACGAGCGCGGCCCCTCGGGCACGGCGGTCCCGATCAGGCAGTCGCGGGTGACCAAGGCCGCAAGCTCGGCCTCCTGCAGCCCCTCGCTGCCCGAAGGGCGCAGCGGCAGCACCAGATAGCGGAGGTCGGCGGTGCTGTCGTGGACCCGGATCTCGACGTCGTCTGGAACCTCCGTCCCGAACTCGGCCAGCACCGCGCGCGGCTCGCGGATCGCGCGCGAGCGGTAGGCGCGAGCCTTGTACCAGTCGGGCGGCAGGCCGAGCAGGCCGCGCGGATAGCAGGAGCAGAGCGTGCAGACCACGAGATTGTGGAGGGCCTGCGTATTCTCGAGGGCCTGGATCGGGATCGCGCCCGCATCGATGCCAAATTCCAGGGCGGCGGCGTTGACGTCCGCGAGCAGGCGCCCCTTGAACCCGGGATCGAGCCAGGCGCGCGCGACCAGCTTCGCGCCATCGGCCGGCCTGCGCGCATCGACCGCCTCGAGCGTGCGGCGCAGATCGGCGGCCCCGAACACGCCCTTCTCGATCAACAGCTCGCCCACCGCCTCGGCCAGCAGCTGGTAGTGGTCGAAGGGCTGGTCCTCGAGGTCCGGCTGCTTCGGATGCGGCGCGTGCGGATGCTGGCCGTGCTCGGTCTCGAGCGTCATGTTCCTGCCCCCTCCGCGGGCTCCAGCCAATGCTCCAGGATATCGACGACCGCGCTGTCCGCGGCGGGACCCCGATAGTCCGGCCAGAGCTCGCGCTGGCGAAAGCGGACCCGGTAGAGCGCCTGCAGCGGCCGCCCGTCGCGGCCGTAGGCCAGCGCCTCGGGATTGGCAAAATGGCCCGCGAGCGCATCGATCAGGCCCGGCTTGCCGCGGACGTAGTGGGGCGTGCGGACGTGGCCCGGCGGGAAGGCGCGCCGCACCCGCACCCGCTGGCCGACCGCGAACGCGTCGGTCATGACGGTCCGTGCCCCGGCCGACCTTCGGCGCGCCAGCGGGCCTCGACCTCGGCGAGCCTGCGACCGAGCTCGTCGACCGTGATCACGCCCTTCTCGAGCAGGTTGTTGCCGATCGAGGCGATCCAGCGCTGATAGTAGCTGAGCTCGTCGTAGGCGCCGGGCCCGAGCTCCTCGATCCCGCGCCGAAGCTCGTCGACCGTCATGACCTTGCATCCGGGGCTGACGAGCAGGCGCAGGATCGCATCGACCCGCTTCTCCCAGAGCGCATGGTCGTGCTCGACCCGCTCCACCGGCCCCGCCGGCTCGCCGCCCATGTCGTGATGCCGCCGCATGGCGCGTGTTCCCCGTTCCCGCTCGCCGCACTATCGCTGCCGAGCGCGCCTCCGACAAGGCCTTCCATAAGTTGCGCGAGCCGGCGCGAGGGGCGCCCGGTCTGCTCGGGGGGGCGGCACGGGCGGTCGGCGGCGAAGCACGGGCGCCTTCGGCTCACGCGGCTCCGGGCGCGTCGCGGCTCGAGGCCAAGGTGCGGTCGGGACCGGCGCCGGCCTCGTCCGGCAGGGCGTTGGCTCTGCAGACCTCGGCGAAATAGGCGGCGGCCGGCCGCGGCGTTCGGCGCTGGGTCGCGAAGTCGGTGGCGGCGAGGCCGAACCGCGGGCCCGTGCCGAGCGACCATTCGAAATTGTCCATCAGCGACCAATAGCAGTAGCCGGCGACCGGGACGCCGGCGGCGAGCGCCTCGGCGAGGGATCGCAGGTGGGCGCGAAGATAGGCCGTGCGGCTGTCCTCGTTCTCGGTCGCGAGGCCGTTCTCGGTGACGAGCAAGGGTACGCCATAGCGCGCGAACCGCTCGAGCTGCAGCTTCAGGCCCGAGGGGTAGATCTCCCAGCCCATGTCGCTGAACGCGCGCGGATCGCCCTGGTCGTCCGCGAGCCAGTCGCGGCCGAACAGCAAGGCGGTGCCGGCTGCCTGCCAATGCACCAGGGTTCGACAGTAGTAGTTCACGCCGATGAAATCGAAGCGCTGCGCGCGACCGCCGCCCATCAGGCGCAACGGCAGGCGATTGAGGACCAGATCGCGCAGACCTGCGGCCAGGCGGTCGAGCGGTCGCGCCGGCAGGCGGGCGGCCACCAGCGGCGCGCTATGGGCGAAACCGACCAGGGCATCCGACCGGTGGCGGTGCAAGATGTCGTAGGCGAGGCGGTGCGCGGCCGCCATGGTGCGCATGGCCCGCCAGGCCGCCCGCCAGTCGTTGCGTCGGCAGGGCGGCCAATTGCCGGTCACGAAGGCGTTCTTGGCGTAGACCGTGGGCTCGTTGATCGTGATCCACCAGCGCACCTGGTCTTTGAGGTGGCTGGCGACCCGCTCGACGTAGCGCGCGAAGCAAGCGGCGCCGCCGGGTGCCAACCAGCCGCCGGCCTGCGTGAACCAGGCCGGACTGGTGAAGTGGTGGAGCGTCACCAACGGCTCCATCCCGCGCCGGCGCAGGGCCTGCACGACCGCGCGATAGTGGTCCAAAGCGTCCTGGGCCCACTCGCCCTCGCGCGGCTCGATGCGGCTCCATTCGATCGAGAAGCGATGCGCGTTGTGGCCCCAGGTCCTTGCGAGCTCGAAATCCTGCTCGAACAGCTGGTAGTGCCGGCAGGCGGCGCCGGACGCGAACGGCAGCCGGCCCGCCTGCTCGAAGGCCCACCAGTCGCTCGCGCGATTGTCGCCCTCGACCTGATGCGCGGCGGTGGCCGCACCCCAAAGGAAACCCTGCGGGAAGGGCCGGGACCTCGGGTTCGGCATGGATGCGGCTCTCCGCTCAGCTCCGAGGCGGCTGCTCCGGGTTCGACGGAAGCCATCGCGGACGGCGCCGCGCGGCGCCGCTACCGATGGCGCCCGACCTGCATCAAACCGCGCCCCCGTCCTTAGCGCGGACCATCGGCGCCTGGCAACCCGCGCGGCGGCCGATGCGCCCCTCGCGCCGCCCGGCGACCCCGAACCGGCGGGCACGGTGGCGGCCGGCGTCAGCCCGCCGGCACCCAAGACTGGCGGCAGCTGCTAGGGCCGGACTCATCATGTGGCCCTCGCGCACCAGTGCTTCCACAACAGCTTGTGCGTCACCCCCGACCATCCTTGACAACGCCGGGCGAAGCTGGGAATCTCCGGCCGCCGATCGGAGGGGGCTGGAAGCGCTTGCCGTGCGCCCGAGTCTTTGCATGATCACCTACAATGGTGAGGCGTATCTTCGCGAATCCTTGCGGGCGGCAGTCTTGCAAGCCGAGCATTTCGAGGAGATCGTGCTGATCGACAACGGCTCGACGGACGCCAGCCTGGACATTGTGGAACGCGAATTCCCGACCGTGCGGGTGGTGCGGGTCGGCGAGAATCGTGGCCCCGGAGGGGCCCGCAACGCCGGAATGCGGGCGGCCAAGAGCGATCTGATCCTGTTCCTCGATAACGACGTCACCTTGCTCGCGGGCTGTGTCGAGCGTCTGGTCGCCGCGCTGCACAGTCACCCGGACGCGATCGTCGCGGCACCGAGCGTCATCTATGCCAATGACCCCGATACCATACAGTACTGCGGCGCCGACAACCACTTCCTCGGCCTGATGATCCCGCGCCAGGAGAACGTCCCGCTGGCTCGGGTCGACCCCACCATCCGGCGGACCAATTCGGTCATTACGGCGTGCTTCCTGGTCGATCGGGCTCGCCTGGTCGATCCGGAGCCGTTCGACGAGCTTTATTTCATCTATTGGGACGATCATGATTTCGGCATGCGGCAGCGGGCTCTCGGCAACGCGATCCTCGCGGTGCCGGCCGCCCATGTCCTGCACGGCGAAGGCCAGCCCGGTCTTTCGATCCGCAAGGTCGGCAAATATACGCCGCGAAGAATTTATCTGACGATCCGAAACAGGTGGTTGTTCGTGCTCAAACATTATACGTTGCGCTCGTTGATCTTGCTTTCTCCGATCTTTCTGGTGTACGAATGCGCACAACTCGTGATCATGGTCAAGAAGGGTTGGCTGCGCGAGTGGATGCGTGCGGTCGGTTGGATCATCCGCCAGCTGCCGACGGTGCTGGCCAGGCGGCGGATCGTGCAGGCCACGCGCAAGCTGCCCGATCGGGAGGTGTTTTCGGACGGGCCGATCCCGTTCCGCAAGGAACTTGCGAGCGGCCGCCTGGAGTTGGCCGCCAAGCGCGGGCTCGACGCGATCAGCCTGCGCTACTGGCAAGCCGTCAGCCGGATCCTGTGATCGGCAAGCAAGGGCATCTCTCGAGGGACATCGAAGCGCTCGCCGGCGGCGCGCCTCCGGCCGATTGCGGCGATCCGACGATGGCGCGGGCCGAGAGCGCCCGGCACCGGCCCCCGCGCCTGAAGATCGCCATGGTCGCGGCCTGCCCGTTCCCGTTCGGCCGCGGCACGCCGATCCGCATCCAGCGCCAGGCCGAGGCGCTGGCGGCGCGGGGCCACGAGGTGCACGTCGTGACCTACTTTCTGGGCGCCAGCGACCCGGTCGAGCGGGTCATCGTGCACCGGACGGCGACATTGCGGTTCTACCGCACGACCTCGCCGGGCCCGACCTACGGCAAGCTCCTGCTGCTCGACCCCCTGCTCGCCGCGCAGCTGATCCGGGTGGTCCACCGCGAGCGGATCGACGTCATCCACGCCCACCACTACGAGGGTCTGCTCGTGGCCCTGGCGGCAAGGCCCTTGGCCAGGATTCCGCTCGTCTACGACGCTCACACGACGCTTGGCTCGGAGCTGCCGTTCTTCCCGATGGGCCTGCCGCGCGGGCTGGTCACCTGGCTGGGCGGACGCCTGGACGGGCGGCTGCCCAAGCTCGCCGATCACGTCATCAGCGTCACCCCGACAATTCGCGATCATCTGATCCAAGACCATGCTTTCGATCCGGCGCGGGTCACCGTGATCGGCAACGGCGTCGAGTTCGAATGCTTCCGCCCGGCCGCACAGCCGTCTTGGGCTGCGGACACGCTCAAGCGCATCATCTTCACCGGCAATCTCGCGGCCTATCAGGGCGTCGACGGCCTGCTCGAGGCCTTCGCAGAGGTCGCCGGGCGGCGAGCCGACGTGCAGCTCGTGATCGTCACCGATTTCGGACTTTGCGGCCTATGAGAGGGTCACCCGCCGGCTCGCGATCGAGGCTCGCATCGAGGTCCTGGCCACGCCGGGCTTCGATCGGCTGCCGGCCCTGCTCGAGACAGCACACATCGCCGCCAATCCGCGCGTCGAGGCCGAAGGGATGCCGGTCAAGCTGCTCAACTACATGGCCGCCGGCAAGCCGATCGTCTCGTTCAAGGGCTCGGCGCCCGGCCTGACCCACGGCGAGACCGCCTGGCTCGCGACGAGCGGTCGCCCGGCCGAGTTCGCCCAAGGCATCCTGGCCTTGCTCGACGACCCCGAGGGCGCTCAGGAGCTCGGGCGCCGCGCCCGGCGCTTCGTCGAGCAGCACTATCGCTGGCCGATCGTCGCGGAACAGATCGAGCGCGTCTATCGGTCCGTGCTCGCGCCGGCATGACGGCCCGCGGGTTCGAGATCACCATTCGCGCGCCCGGCGGCGGCCGACTCCTGCGGAGCCACACGAGACCGATGACCGGTCCATTCCTTCCGCCCGCACGGATCCTCGTCACCGGCGGCGCCGGCTTTCCCGGGCGTCATCTCCGTGAGCGCCTGCTGGCGGCCGCCAACGAGGTCTTGTGCGTCGACACCTATTTCACCGGAACGCGGGCCAACATTGCCGGCCTGCTCAATCACCCGCGCTTCGAGGCCATACGCCACGACGTGACCTTGCCGTTCTACATGGAGGTCGACCAGATCTTCGATCTCGCGTGGCCGCCCTCGCCGGACCATGACCAGCACGACCCCGTCCAGACGACCAGGACGAGCGTGCATGCAGCGATGAACATGCTGGGTCTGGCCAATTGAAGCGTCGAGGGGGCGCGCCCGGATGACGCCGGCTGGTGCGACTTGGTCGGCGCGCGGGTTGCCAGCCCGTGGGCCGGCGGCTAACGTCCGCGCGGGGCTGAACTCGGGGGAGAAGGAGCGTCCGGATGGCGGGTGCGGTGGCGGCCGTGGCGGAACGTGAACCGATGCCGCGCCTCGACGAGGCGTCCGGGCGCCGGGCCGCTCAGGCGCGGCTCACGACGTCGGGCCGCAGGCTCTCGGTCTGTTACCTGGTGCCCGGCCACAATCTGCTCTCGACGGTCGGACCGACGCGCAACGTCTTGAGCCTTGCCCGTGCCCTCGGGCGCTACGCCGAGGTGACCGTGGCCTTCCGCCACGTCCTCGATGAGCGCCCGCCCGCGGGGCTGCGCGTGGTCGAGCTTCAGGGCGGCGACCGGCGGCCGGCCGGAGCGGTCGACGATTCGGCGATGCGCGGCCTCCGCTATCGCGAATTTGCCGCCTATCTGCGCGACCTGCGGCGGTTCGCGTACGGGCCGCTTGCAACGTTCGACGTGGTGCTCGAGAAGAGCTGGCTGCTGTCGGGCTACCTCTCGACTCTCTGCCGCCGGCGGGGCCAGCTCGGCGTGCCGATCGAGAACTTCGTGCCCAACCCGGCGCACAATGCGGCCGGCGGCCTCGCCAAGCGCCTGCGGCTCGAGGTCGGCCAACGGATCGCAGGCCACCACCTCCGTCAGGCCCCCCTCATCATCGCCGAGACGGCGCCGCTCAAGCGCGGCATCGCCCGCCACTGGCACGTCCCGGAGGACCGGATCGCGGTCGTCGGGCTGGGAATCGACCGGACCCTGTTCGCACCCCGCGATCAACTCGAGGCCCGGCTGGCGCTCGGGATCGCCCCCGATCGGCTGGTCATGCTCTACGTCGGGGTGGTCGATGCCACCCACGACCTCGGTCCGATGCTCGGCGCCGTGGCCCGCGTCCAGAATCCGGACATCGACGTGCACGTGGTCGGCGACGGCAGCCTGCGCGCGACCCACGAGCGGGCGGCGCGCGCCGCGGGCGCCCGGGTGACCTTCCACGGCCCGGTCGCGCACGAGCGGGTCCCCGCCTACATCGCCGCCGCCGACCTGTGTCTGGCGCCCTACGATCCGACCGCGTTCCGGGGCGGCGAGCTCGGATACTCGACCATGAAGGTGCCCGAGTATCTGAGCGCGGGGCGGCCGGTCGTGACCGTGCCGAGCGGCCGCCTCACGGAGCTGATCCGGGACGGCGAGACCGGCTTTCTGGTCGCGAACACGGTCGAGGACTGGACCCGATTCCTCCGCCAGGGTCCGAGCCGGGCGACGCTTCGGGCGATGCGCGAGGCGGCATCGAAGGTCGAGCTGGCGAGCTGGGACCAGACCGCGAGCGCCTATCTGGCGCTCTGCGAGCGGCAACTCGCGAACCAGCGGCGCGGGCTGGCGGCATGACCGGCGGTCTGGTCGCCGCCTATCTGCACCTCGTGCTCACCGTCTTTCTGGTCGGCTACGTTCTCTACTGGGTCGTCATGGTCGTGGCGCTCCGCCGCCGCTGCGATCCCGCCGAGACCCGGCGCCTGCTGGCGGTCGCCAACCGCGCCCGCTGGCCGCATGTCCTTCCCTGGGGCCTGCGCCTGCCCCTGCCGTTCGTCGGCTGGGGGGTGGTCCTGATCTTGCTGGCGACCGGTCTCGGGCTGGTGTCGGGTCACGGCTGGTCGCCGATCCTGCTGCTCAAGCTCGCGCTGGTCGCCGCCTTCGCCATCATCCAGGTGGTCCTGACCCATCGGCCGCTGCCGGCGCTGATCCTCGCCAACTTCGCGCTCGCGCTCCTCATCGTCGTCCTGTCCGGGCTGCTGGCCAGGGTCTAGGCGCAGAGGTCGACCACAGGTGCTCTACTGGATCTGCGTCAGTCTCCATCTGCTGGCCGCGACCTTGTGGCTCGGGCACATGTTCGTCTGGTCGCTGGTGGTCGGCCCGGCGATCAAGCGGATCGAGCCGCCGGCGACCGCCCAGTTCCTGCGCGAGTGCAGCTTCGCCATGGGTGCGCTCGGCTGGCCGGCGCTGACCATTCTGATCGTGACCGGCCTCTACCTGCTCAGCGCGCGCGGCATCGGGCCGGTCGAGCTCGTGACCGGGGGGGCGTTCTCCGGCGATGGCAAGGTGCTCGCGGTCAAGCTCGCCCTGGTGCTCGTGATGATGCTCTACCAGGCCATCTGGGGGCACCGCAGGGCGCCGGCCGCGATCTACGGCGACATGCTGGTCGCCCTGATCATCCTCGGTGCGTCGCTGGTGCTGGTGCGAGGCTGGGGCGGATGACCACGGGCGGTCGGATCCTTGTGATCGGTCTCGAGCTCGGCGACGGGCGTCTGCTGCACGAGTGGGCCAAGGCGGGCCAGCTGCCGACCCTTGCGGCCCTGATCGGGCGCGGCACCTGGGGCTGGCTCGAGACCACCGCGGGCCAGCTCCACGTCTCGGCTTGGCCCTCGATCTACACCGGGGTCGGCCCGGGCGAGCACGGCGTCTATTTCACCTTTCAGCCCGCGCCCGGGGTTCAGGGCTACCAGCGCTTCCACGAGGGCCTTTACGGCCGGCCGACGTTCTGGCGGCTGCTCGACCAGGCGGGGCGCCGCTGCACCGTGTTCGATGCGCCTTACACGCACCCGGAGGCCGGCTTTGCCGGGATCCAGCTGTTCGATTGGGGTACCTGGGCGCACTATCTGGCGCCGCAGGCGATGCCGAAGGCCACGCTCGGCGAGCTCGAGCGCGCCTGCGGCAAATATCCGCTCGGCCTCGAGGCGAACGATCTGGGCCTCAGGCCGCTCGACCCGGCCGACACGCAACGGCGGCTGATCGCTGCGATCCGGCACAAGGCCAAGGCCGCCTGCTGGCTCATGGGCCGGCAGCCGTTCGACCTCTACCTCGCGGTCTTCGGCGAGACCCACGTCGCCGCCCACTATTGCTGGAGCCCCGCGGGCGAGCAAAGCCGGCTGCTGCCGATCTACGCCGAGCTCGACCGCGCCCTCGCGCAGCTCATCGAGGCGGCCGGGCCCGGGACCACGGTCTTCGTCCTGTCCGGCGATGCCGTGGCGCGCAACCACGCCGGCTGGCATCTTCTGCCCGACGTCTTGGCGCGGCTCGGCCATTTCGCCTCCGCCGAGACCGCCCCCCCGAAGACCAACGCGCCCGAGGCCAGGCGAAGCTTCGATCCCGTGCGCGCGCTGCGCGACCTCCTGCCCAAGGACTTGCGCAAGGCGCTCGCCCGCCAGCTCCCGACCGGGCTTCGCGACAAGCTGGCGCAGCGGGTCGACACCGCGACCTACGACTGGGCGCGTACGCGGGCCTACTGCCTGCCGACCGATCTCGAGGGCTGCATCCGGATCAACCTCAAGGGCCGCGAGCCGGAGGGCACGGTCGAGCCGGGCGCCGACTGCGAGGCGCTCCTGGAGGACCTCGCGTCGGCGCTGGGCGAGCTGACCGATCCGGCGACCGGCCGGCGGGTGGTGCGCGAGGTCCTCTTCATCGATCGGGAGTTCCCCGGGTCCAGGCGGGACTGGCTCCCGGACCTCGTCGTCACCTGGGACCCGGCGGCTCCGATCACGGCGCTCGCTTCCGCCCGGGTCGGCGTCGTGAGCGGCGCCTCGCCCGACCCCCGGCCGGGGACCCACGCCGGGCCCGGATTCGTGCTCATGCACGGCCCGGGGGTCGGAGCGGGCCAAGTCTTGGACGACGGCCACATCCTCGATCTGGCGCCGACCATCCTCGAGCGCCTCGGGGTCGCACCGCCCGAGCACATGACGGGCCGTCGCTGGCCCTGCGACGCCTCAGCGTGAGGGAGCCCTAGAAGGTGGCGATCAGGATCCTGCAAAGCGGCGCCGGCCTCCGCGGCAACCATTGGGCGGACTTCATCCGGGCACACCCGGACAGCGAGTGCGTGGCCGTGGTCGACGTCGATCGCGCCGCGCTCGAGCGGATCAAGGCCAAGGTCCAGAACGACGCCTGCGCCTACGACGACGACCTGGACGCGGCGCTCGAGCAGACCAGCGCCGATGCGGCGCTGATCGTGAGCCCCTCGCAATGGCATGCCCGCCAGGCGATCCGCTGCCTCGAGGCCGGGCTCACGGTCATGGTCGAGAAGCCGTTCGCCACCAGCGTCGCCGAGGCGCAAAGCATCCTGGAGCGCGCCCGCGAACTCGGCAGGCAAGTGATCGTCGCCGAGAACTACCGCTTCTTCCCGGCCGAGCGGACGGTCAGGAAGCTGCTCCAGGACGGCTTCCTCGGCGCGCTCGACCACGCGACCCTGGTCGACCGCCGCCGCATGCCGAGCCACACCGAGGGCCCCTGGCTCGCCGCGATCGACTATCCCCAGCTGCAGGAGGTCGCGATCCACCATTTCGACAGCCTGCGGGGCTTCTTCGAGACACCGCCGACCAGCATCACCACCAAGGTCTGGAACCCGCCCTGGACCGACTACCGGCACGGCGCCAGCACCGAGGCGCTGATCGACTTCGGCGACCTGCGGGCGCAGTACCTCGGCACCATGCTCTCGCACCGCTTCGGCTTCTCGTTGTGGATCGAAGGCGCGAAGGGGGTGCTCTGGACCAACCGCAAATACGTCGCCTGGCGTCCGAACGGCAGTCGCTGGTTCCGGCCGATCCGCAACCTCAAGGTGCCGCCCGGCGACGAGAAGAAATACCCGCAAGGCGGCACCACCTCGCTCCTGAACAGCCTGCGCGATGCCGTCCAGAGCGGCACGCCGGCGGAGACCCGCGGCGAGGACAACATCTGGACGGTGGCGATGGTCGAGGCCGCCAAGCTCTCGGACCGCGAGCGGCGGACGGTCGAGATCGGCGAGGTCTATGCCGGTGCTTCCGGCTGAGGATACGAGCTTGGCTGCCGGCCCGAAGCCGCGCAAGGTCCTGCTGCTCGGCCTCGACAGCGCCGATGCCGAGCTGATCGAGCAGTGGTCCGCGGAAGGCCACCTGCCGGTACTTGCCCGGCTGCGCCAGGATGGCCTCTGGAGCCGGCTCGGCACCACCGCCGAGGTCATGCACGTCTCCGCCTGGCCGTCGATCTACACCGGCACCACGCCCGGCCGGCACGGTCTCTACCACGCCTATCAGGTCCGGGCGGGCGACCAGCGCGTCCAGCGCACCCTGCCCGAATGGTTGCGCCCGGCCGCCGTTCTGGAAGTTCCTCGACGATGCCGGCCGCCGCTGCATCGTCATGGACGCCTTCATGGATGCCCGCCTGCCGCACTTCAACGGCGTGCAGATCCTGGAGTACGGAACCTGGACCTGGTTCTCGGAGCCGGGCAGCTCGCGCCCGGGGCTCTATGACGAGATCGTCAAACGGTTCGGCGCCTATCCCGCCCCCGAGCACAGCAACCAGGTGACGATCCCGGAGCAGCTCCGGTTCCGCGATCAGCTGATCCGGGCGGCGGCGGTCAAGTCGAAGGCGGTGCGCTGGCTGCTCGCCGACCAGCCCTGGGATCTCGCCTTCATCACCTTCGGCGAGCCCCACGGCGGCGGCCACTATCTCTGGCATTCCGGCGATCCCGACTATCCGCTCTATCCGCAGGGCGGCCTGCCCGGCGCGCCCCACCCCTTGCGCGAGGTGTACGCCGCGGTCGATCAGGCGATCGGCGAGATCGTGGCGACCCTGGACGACCGGACGCTCTTGCTGATCGTCTCGGGCGACGGCATGGGGCCCAACTACTCGGGCTCCCACCTGATGCCGGAATTCCTGCATCGGCTGGGGCTGTTCTTCGCGCCTTCGGTCGGGCGGAGCCAGAACGAGGCGGCCCCGGCGCCCAAGCAGAGCCTCGCCTCGGCGCTCCGCGGCATGGTGCCGCTCAGCGTCCGGCAGTCGATCACGCGCTGCCTGCCGCGCAGCGTCCGTTATCAGCTCGGCACCAAGTGGATGAACGCCGACATCGAGTGGCCGCGCACCCAGGCGTTCTGCATCCCCAACAGCAACGAGGGCTACTTCAGGATCAATCTCGAGGGCCGCGAGCCCCTGGGCATCGTCAGCGACGGCGAGGCCCGCCGGCAGCTCGTGGCATCGCTCAAGGCCGAGCTCGAGGCCCTGGTCAACCCCGCCACCGGCCGGCGCGGCGCGCATGCCGTGCACGTCATGGACGAGACCTTCGAAGGCCCGGAGCGCCGGCATCTGCCGGACGTCGTGATCAGCTGGGACTTCGATGCCGAGGTTTTGGACCGGGTGCAGGGGCCCGCCTCGGGGCTGGTCGCGGGCAAGTGCGGCTATCAGACGCCGGCCTACTATTCCGGCAATCATCGCCCGAACGCATTCGTTTTGGGCTATGGTGCGGGCGTTGCCGCCGGCGCCGGCATCGATCGCGGGCACATCGTCGACCTCGCGCCCACGATCCTTGCGGTGCTCGGGGTCGATCCCCCGAACCACTTCGAAGGGCGCGCCTGGGCGGCGTTCGGTTGAGGCAGCAGGGGAGCCAACTGCGATGTGTGGCCTGACCGGCCTCGTCTGCATAGCGCCGCTCCACGACCCGGCGGAGTGCGAGACGATCGTCCGCCGCATGAGCCGGCGGATCGCGCACCGCGGCCCCGACGACCACGGCCTCGAGAGCCGGGAGCGGGTGTGCCTGGGCTCGCTGCGGCTCAGCATCATCGATTTGTCGGCGGCCGGGCACATGCCGATGCAGGATGCCTCCGGGCGCTGGTCGATCGTCTACAACGGCGAGGTCTACAACTTCCAGGAGGTCCGCGAGGAGCTGGCCCGCCTCGGCCACCAGTTCCGCTCGCGCACCGACACCGAGGTGGTCCTGCACGCCTTCATGGAGTGGGGGCTCGAGTGCCTCGACCGCTTCATCGGCATGTTCGCGTTCGCGGTCCACGATGCCGAGACCGAGACCGTGACGCTGGTCCGGGACCGCTTCGGCATCAAGCCGCTCTACTACGTCCGGACCGAGCGCTTCATCCTGTTCGCGTCCGAGATCAAGGCCCTGCTGCCGGAGCTCAAGGAGCCGCGGGTCGACAAGTGGAGCCTGCTCGAGTGGTCGCTCTACCGCAACGTCGACGTGCTGACGCCCGAGACCCTGATCGAGGGGGTGCGCGCGGTGCTGCCGGGGCAGGCGGTCGCGATCCGGCGCGGCGAGCTCCGCGTGGAGGCCTGGTATGCGCCGCTCCGCCAGGTCGACCAGAATACCTATGCGGGCTTCGAGGCTGCCGGGCCCGAGCCGATCATCGATGACATCGATCGCACGCTCGAGGACGCGACCAGGCTCCGGCTGGTCAGCGACGTCCCGGTCGGGACGCTCCTGAGCGGCGGCCTCGATTTCGAGCCTGATCACCGCGATGGCGGCCCGCCACAGTAAGGATCTGACAGCCTTCCACGTCTCGGTCGCGGGCCACCCCGACCTCGACGAGCGGCGCTTTGCCGAGCGGCTGACGGGCAAGCTCGAGATCCCCTTCGTGCCCTTCGAATTGAATGGCGAAAACTTCCGGCACGCGCTGCCCCGGGTCACCTACGCTTCGGATCTGCCGCTGACGCATGCCAACTCGATCGCCTACTACCTGATCAGCAAGGTCGCGCGCGAGCATGGCGTGATCGTGCTGCTGTCCGGGGAGGGCGCCGACGAGCTGTTCGGCGGCTACGCCTGGAACTACCGCCGCAAGGGCATGCTGTTGCGCCTGCAGCCGTGGCTGCAGCGCATCCCCGACAGGCTCTACGAGATGATGGCGCTGCTGGTCTACGCCAAAGCGGGCATGCCGGTCGGCGTCCGGCGCTTTCGCGAGGTGCTGCCGCCCGCGGTCGACCTGCTCGATCGCTACGCGCGCCTGGACTGGACCGCGCGCTGCGAGGAGGCCTACGGCTTCGTCGCCGACGGGTCCGAGCGCGCCGTGCTCGGCAGCATGCTGGCCGACCTCAGCGACTTCCTCTCGCCGCTCCTGCGCCGGCTGGACCGGACCAGCATGGCGACCTCGGTCGAGTGCCGGGTGCCGTTCCTCGACCACCGGCTGGTGCACAAGGCGATCAACCTGCCGCTCGACTACCGGGTCCGGCGCCGCGCCGACAAGTGGATCCTGAAAGAGGTCGCCAAGCGCTATTTCGGCGGCGATCTGATCACGCGCAAGAAGATGGGATTTCCGCTGCCGCTCGCCGACTACCTCAGTCCGCTCGCCGACCTCGAGCTGTTCGCGGGCGGCTTTTGCGAGACGAGCCTGGGCTTGAGCCGGCGCGGCCTGCAGCGGCTGCTCGGGTCCTGGCGCGGCCAGGCGCACGGCTTCTTCGGCATCCTCGCCCTCGAGATGTGGGGACGGATCTACTTCATGGGCCAGTCGCTCGAGGAGGTCGATGAGCTGATCACGCGCCTCGAGCGCAAGCAGGGCCTGGCACCGGCCATGCCGCCCCGCGCCGCGATCCCGACCTCGCATGCGGCGCGCACCCGCGCGTGACCAGGTCTTGGAGCGCCGACAGGACCAGGCGATGCCGGCCGTGAAGCTTCCGACCTTCCTCGTGATCGGCGCCGCCAAGTCGGGGACAACCTCGCTCCACCACTACTTGCGGCAGCATCCCGAGATCTATCTGCCAAGCAAAAAGGAGCTGCATTACTTCGCCTATGAATACATGAAAAACTTCACGTCCGGTCCGGGCGATGGCGCCACGGTCGCCCACGTCTGTCAGACCCGGCAGGACTACGAAGCTTTCTTCGCCGCCGCCCCGCCGCAGGCCGCGGTCGGCGAGGTGTCGCCTTCCTATCTGTACTTTCCCGAGGTGAGCAAGCGCATTCTGGCAGAGCTCGGCCGCCCGAAGATCATCGTCGTGATCCGAAATCCGATCGACAAGGCGTTCTCCCAATACATGCATCTGGTGCGCGACAACCGCGAGCAGCTGGAATTCTATGACGCCCTGCTGGCGGAGAAGGAGCGGATTGCCAACGGCTGGGCTGCCTTGTGGCGCTATGCCGAAAGCTCGCTGTATTCAGAGCGGCTGCGGACCTACATCGACCGCTTCGGGGCGGCTCGGGTCAAGATCGTGCTGTACGATGACCTCGTGAAGACGCCGGCCGCCGTGATGCAGGACCTGTTCGACTTCATCGGCGTCGACCCCGCGCGGCCGATCGATGTCGGCCGGGTGTACAACCGCTCGGGCAAACCGAAATCGAAGCTGGTCGCCAACCTGCTGGCCAAGCCCAACCCTCTCAAGTCGCTGGCGGCGCGCTGGTTGCCGTCGGCCCTGCGCCAGATGGTCACGCACCGGCTGCAGAACCTCAACACCGGCCGCAAGGGGACGATCGACGGCCGGTCGCGGGCCTACCTCGAGGAGTTCTTCGCTGAGGACGTGGGCGAGGTCGAGCGCCTGGTCGAGCGGCCGCTCGCCTGGTTGAGCTGACGGGCGGCGGGATCGTGGCGGAACGGGCGCCTGCGAGCGGACCCGGCCGCACGCTCGCTGCCATCCGACATCGGGCGGCGTCGCGCCCGGCCCTCCCCGATGCTGGCCTCCTGGCCGGATCACAGTGGCGAAAGGATGCCTGATGCGGATCGGAATCACCTTGCAGAGCCTCGATCCCACCTGGGGCGGCATCGGCATCTACACCGAACAGATCGTCAGACACCTCTTGAAGATCGACCAGAGCAACGAGTACGTCCTGATCTATCCTGGGTTCGGCTCGGCGCGCAGCCGTCTCGGCCAGTTCCAGCGCAAGTACGACAACGTCACCGAAGTCGAGACCACCAACTCGCGCCTGCCGATCGGCACCTATTGGGATCAGGTCATCCTGCCGCCGGTGGCCAAGGCCCACGACCTCGATATCCTCTTCAATCCATTCTGGTCGGTGCCGATGCGCGGCAAGTACAAGAAGGTGATCATCATGCATGCCGTCGAGCTGCACACGATGCCGAGCACCTTCGATTTCCGGCGGCGGCTGCAGTGGCTGATCAGGGACTTCATCCTTATGCGGGCGGTCGACACCGTGATCTCGATCTCGCACCTGATGGCGCGCGATCTGATGACCTTCCTGAAGCTGCCGGCGGACCGGATCCGCACGATCTATCATGGCGTCGGCGAGCAGTTCCAGGTCATCCGCGACGAGACGCGCCTTGCCTATGCCCGCGAGGAATATCGCCTGCCGGAGCGTTACATCCTGTTTGTCGGCTTTCTTTATCCGCAGAAGAACTTCGGCAGCCTGCTGCGCGCCTTTCACCAGATCGCCGATCGCATCCCGCACTCGCTGGTCGTGGCCGGCCGCCCGCGCTGGAAGTTTCAGGAAGAGCTGGTGCTGCTCGAATCGCTGGGGCTTAAGGATCGCGTGCGCTTCCTCTATTTCGTGCCGCCGGAGGAGCTGCCATTGATCTATAATCTCGCGGACTGTTTCATCTGTCCGTCCTTCTACGAGTTTTTTGGGCTCGCGGGCGTCGAGGCCATGGCCTGCGGCTGTCCGGTCGCGGCGTCCAATGCCGCGGCCCTGCCCGAGATCCTGGATGATGCGGCCGTGCTCTTCGATCCGCACGATGTCGATGCGATCAAGGCTTCGCTCCTGACGCTGCTCGAGGATCAGGAGGCGCGCAGCTCCTACATCGAGAAGGGCCTGGCCCGCGCGAGCATCTACAGCTGGGATCGCTGCGCCACGGAGACCCTGCAGCTGTTCCAGGATCTCGCCGCCCGATGAGGCGCTGCCGCCGGACGTTCCCGGGGGCGGGCCGCGGAGCGACCGGTCCGTGACGCCGGAGCTCGCCCGAAGGACGCACTGGCTCGAGGCGCACCCGGACTGGATCCCCTGCCGGCTCCCGCACTTCTCGATCAGGGAGGCGGGCTTTTATTTCCTGGCCTGCGAGCGTCCGCGGCTCGCGGCAACCCCGTCCCTGATCGAGCTCATCGGTACCATCGACGGCGATCGCGAGGTCGCGTCGCTCATGAAGGACGAGCAAGATGGCGCGGCGCTGGCCGAGCTCTGGGCGGCCGGGGTCGTGACGTTGGTGCCGGCGGCGGGCGCCGAGGCCGGCCCCAAGATCGTCGCGATCGAGCCCCATCCGGACGATGTGGCGCTCAGCGCGGGCGGAGCGCTGCTGCTCCGGCGCGAGAGCGCCCGCAAGACGATCCTTTCGGTCATGTCGCGCTCGAACGGCACCTTCTACATGGCGACGCCCGAGCGCCGCTATTTCGACGTGGCGCTGATCAGCGAGCTGCGCCAGCAGGAATCGCTGCTCGCCGCGCGCTACCTGAAGGCGCGCTATCAGACCCTCTGCGAGCCCGACATCGCGATCCGCTACATCGACCCCGAGCGCTACGTCACGGGCGATCTGCGCGCCACCATGCGAGCGCATGGCGCCTATCGTCATGCGCCGCCGCCGCCTGAGGAAATCGGGCGCCTGGCGGCCAGGCTCTGGCAAGCCCTCGAGGAAGCTTCGCCCGACCAGATCTGGATGCCGCTCGGCCTCGGCAATCATTTCGATCATCGGTTGATCCGGGACGCCTGTCTCCATGTCGTCTCCAAGCATTGGGGCGTTCTGCAATCCGTGCAGATCCTGTTCTACGAGGATCTGCCCTATGCATTCGATCATCCGGGCAGTGTCGATGCCGTCGTCGCCATGCTGCGGCAGCGGGGGGCGGAGCTCGAACGCCGGCCGGTGGCGATCGACGCCGTGCTGGCCGACAAGATCGAATGCCTCAAGATCTATGCGTCGCAATTGCCGATCGAGCAGATCCAGCCCGTGATCGAGGGCTATGCCAGCTCGGCCGCGGGTGCTGCCGGCGGGCACGCGGAAGTGCTCTGGCAGCTCACGCGCCCCCCGGCCCTCCCCTTTGCCCCGATCGTGGTCGCTGAAGGGGTGCCGGCAGCCGCCCTCGCCGATGCCGCAAGGCGGGTCTTCGAGCGGCGCGCCACAACCCGCCGCCTCGGCCTGCTGATCGGCCATCAGCTCTGCGAGTGGGTCGAGCTGGCGCGCCTCCTGCGGGCGATCTTCCCCAATGCGCGCCTCGACGTTCTCGCCTCGGGCGAGAACCGCGAGGCACTCGCCGGCCCCGATGATCCGCGCATCCGGGTCGCCTTCTTCGAGCGCTCGGCCGCGAGCCGGTTGCTGGCGATCGCGCGCTGGGCCGGCCGCTTCGACGATACGGTCTTGGTATTCGGCGGGCCGCAGTTCGCGCGCGCGGGAGGCTGGCTCGCGCGGCTGCTCCCGAGCCGGCACGCCTACGCGTTCGAGAATCTCTCCGACATGTGCGGTCTCTGGCGCTACTGGCTCGAAGACGAGGGCGCCCGCAGGGGGCCCGGGGTCTGATCGCGGGTCCGGACCGCAAGCGGGCGGCCCGGCCCCGCGCCCTCAGCCGGCCAGGGTTGCTGCCAGATGATCGGCCAGGCGCAGGGTCATCTGGACGATCGTCAACGTCGGATTGGCGTGGCCGGCGGTCCGGAACACGCTGGAGCCCGCGATATAGAGGTTGTCGATGCCGAACATCCGGCAATCCAGGTCGACGACGCCGTCCACCTTGGACGTGCCCATGCGCGTCGTGCCGATGTGATGGTTGCCGGCGACCTCCTCGCCCTCATCGAGGCCAGGGATCGGCGCATCCGCGTCCAGCACCCAGTCGCGCAGCTTGATCCGGGCGAGGTCCTGCCTGGCGACATATTGCGCGGTCGCGAGCGCCACCTTGTGTATCGTCCTCTTGGCGATCGGCAGCAGCTGCCAGTCGAGCGCGATGCGGCGCTGGCCGAACCGGTCCCGGTCGTCGCTCAGCCCGACGCGGCTGTCCCGGTTCGGGACCTGCTCCGCTGAAATCCCCACGATCCCGGCGTCGTCCGGGATCGACACCGGGACGTGCGTCTGCAGCGGACAGTTGAAATCCCGAATTGCGCGGACGAAATCGGCGATGACATCGCTGGTGCAAAGGATGTTTTTGACGCCGTTCTTGGCCTGCTCGACCAGGCTCACTTGCTTGGTGCCGGGAAGCGGCTCGAACCACAATCCGCAGTTGGCGATCTCGGCGTCGCAGAGCATCGTGTAAGTCGGCGCGATGAACCGCCAGGCGTCGCCCAGGCTGCTGCGCGCCGAATCGACCACATAGTAGCCGATCATGTTGGTCACGTGTTCCATGAAGAAGCGGCCGACCAGACCGCCCTCATTGCCGAGGCCGGCCGCCATCTGGTGATCGGCATTGAGGAGCGCGCGCGCGTTCTCCATGCCGCCCATGGCCAGCACATAGCGATCGGCCGTCGCCGTGCGCAGCGGCGCCTCGTCGCGGTAGCCGCGAAAGCCGAAGCCGGCGATCCGGCCCGAGTCCGGATCCAGGTCGATCTTGATCACGTTGGCGTTGAGAAAGACGTCGACGGCCTGGCTCGACTTCAGGAACTCGAGATACTTGTCCTTGAAGCGCACCGGCGGGCTGAAGCGAAAGACGGCCTCCTTCAGATCGCCTTCGCTCGCCGGTAGCGGCGCCTCTTTGGGGAACGGCTCGATCTCGAGGATGTGCCGGGCCGGCCGGAGGTAGGGTTGGAGATCGTCGATCCCGATCGGCCAGCCGGACTCCCCGATACCATCGCGCTTGAGATAGTCGTAGCGATCGAGGGGCCGGCACTGACCGGCCCAATGATTGGACGTGCCGCCGAGAAAGCGCAACCGGCAGGCATCGAGATCGAAGTAGGGGCGGCCGACGTTCCGGCCGCGATAGACGTCCTGGGACCGCTCGTCGTACTCGAGCCCGCCGGCCTCCAGGATCAAAACCCTGCGGCCGCGCTCGGCGAGCGTCTTGGCCAGCACGATGCCGGCAACCCCGCCGCCGGCGATGCAGACGTCATAGCGCCCGCCCGCCGGGAGCGACTCGGCCTGATCGATGTCAACGATCATCGAACCACGCGCCGAGATCGGATGTCTTCAAGATCCAGCCGTTCACGACGATCAACTCTTCGTCATTCCGGCCGCGGTCCGAGCCGAACCAGCCGGGACGGACCAGAGCCGCCGCGGCGAGAACGCCGACAAAGACGCGCCGCGTGAGCAATCGCACGACCGAACAGCCTCCAGGTTGGGAAGATCTCTGAGCTGTAGCATTCCTCGGACCGCATGGCAACACCGGGATCGGCGGTGGCACCGGGATGGTCGCCCGCCGCCGCGGGCGATCGCGCATCCGATGGCGCTGCCTTGCTGACCCGAGCTCGATCCATTGACAACTGACCGGGTCTTCGGCAGCAAAGTGGCCGGCAGCGATCCTGTTGTCACGTAGACTTGGGGCATCGATACGATGGTGAGCAGGCGGTTTCGCACGCTCATTCTCCTGGCTGCGTTGGAGAACGCGCAGCTTTCGAGCGTGGTGACGGCGCTCAAACGGCGCACCATCCCAGAGACGGAAAAGCGGCCCGAAGCTCACGGCGGCGGCCGCTATGACAGTCTCGAGAGCGGCGAGGAAGGACGCTATGCGGTGGTGGCGGACCACCTGCGCCGTCTCGGCCGGGACGGCAAGGCATCGGTGCTCGACGTCGGCTGCGGCCCGGGGATCCTGCAGTCCTACCTGCGGGTGCCCGGCTATGCCCGCTACCTCGGCGTCGACTTCGCCCCCGACAACGTCGCTAAGGCACGGGCGCGGACCGACGAGCGCACGGACTTCGAGGTCGCCGATGCCGCCGCGTATCAGCCGCAGGCGAGCTATGACCTCATCGTCTTCAACGAAATGCTGTGCTTCATCGATGACCCGGTTGCCTGCGTCCGACGCTACATGCAGCACCTCGAGCCCGGGGGTCTGGTGGTCATTTCGACCACCGTCGACTACGCGACGATCAAGTTCATACGGACGCTGCGCGCGCATCTGCCGATCACCGATGAGAACATCGTGGTCAGCAGGGGGGGCTTCGGCTGGGTCATCCAGGCGCTCGGCGGTCGCGCCTGAGCGCAGCAGCAAAGCACGCCTGCGCGCGCGGGGGCGGTCCGTGCGAGCCCGTTCGAGCGGTCGCTAGGCGGGCCGCGCCCAGACGAAAAGAACCGTGAAATCCGCGACCTTCAGCTCGCGGCTGGCGGCCAGGAGCAGCAGATAGAGGAGGCCGAGCACGGCGAACTTCACCAGCAGCAAGGCGCCCTCGATCGGGAACCACGCTGCGAGGCCGGCGATCACCGCGCCGGCCGCGACGCACCGCAGAAGGCTCAGCGGCACGACGATCGATCCGAAGCGACGGATGGAAGCGACGATGCCGATGATCGCGGCGCCGGTCATGGTCAGGACCAGGGCGAGCGTGACGCCAACCGCACCATGGCCCGGTACCAAAAGAACGTTCAGAACCAGATTGACCGGGATCAGCGCGGCCAGCGTCGCGGCGCCGAAGGCGAACAGGCCGGAGGTCTGCAAGGCCGCGAACAGCAGATCGACGAACGCGTAGACGACGAAGGCGACGGTCAGGCCGCGCAGGATTGCCGCACCGCCGGCATAGACGTCGGAATAGAGCAGACTGAGGATGGGGCTCGCGTCAACCAGCAGGATGGCGGTCGGAAACGCCAGGATCAGGAGCGCGATCCGCATCGCCGCCTGTATCCGATGCTGCGCGGCCGCCCGGCGAGCCTCCCGATCGCTCTCGGCAAGGCCCCAGGCGAGGGTGACGAAGACCACCCCGGTCAGGACCGAGGGCACCAGCGTGAGCATCCGCGTCAGGTGCAGCGAGGCGACGTAGAGACCGATCTCGGCGTCGCTGCCCGGGGAGAGCGTGGGCAGCAGCCAGAAGCCAAAGTTGAGCAGGAGTTGGGTTGCGATCGTGCCGATGCTGACGTGCGTACCGATGCGCACCATGGTCCTGGCCAGAGACAGCGACGGACGGGCGGGTCGGCTGTGGTAGCGCACCAGCAGGTAGACGAGGAGCGCCGCCGTGCCGAGCACATGCGCCACGATCACCAGCTCGAGGGTCAAGCCGAAGCCGAGCAGGACCGCGATGCATGCGAGCTTGGTGACGGCCTGGATGACCAGGGTGACGCTGAACTCGGCGAACCGGCGCTGACCGGCCAACACGCCCCGGAGCGCGAAGGCCCAGCCCATCAGCAGAATATCCACGCTCGCGAGGCGCACGATCCAGAGCCCATCCTCGAGCCCGATCAGCGTCGTCAGCATCGGCGCGCCAAACCACACCACGAGCCACAAGACGACCGACCAGGCCATCAGAAGAGCCTTGGCCGTCCACTCGATCACCTGCGGAGCGTCCGTATACTGCGGCGTCAGATTCTCGGTGGCCCCCCCGACGCCGGTGCTCTGGACGGTCTGCACCCAGGTGAGCATCGACATGATGATGCCATAGGCTCCGAAAGCGGCCGGACCCAGGGCTCGCGCCAGGATCATCGAGATGGCGAAGCCGGCCACCAGGAGGAGAAGTTTCCCCGCCAGCATCTGCGCCGTGCCCTGGCTCACCTCCCGGTGGGCCCTCTCGCTCGCGGTGGACGGGTCGGTGTCGCTGATCAAGCCGTGCTCCTCAGGTCTGGCGACCATTGCCGTTCGAGATTTCTGCTGGCTGCCGGCCGCACGCAAAGGCGCGCCGACGCCGGCCAGTATCGTGATCCGGGCCATCGCAGCAAGTTGCTTGTTGCCGCGGCCGGGCCGGCGGACCACCCCGGCGGGCGGCGTCGCCAGGGCTCAGAGGCATCGAGGATTGCGTTCGGGGCGTTCGGACGGATATAGGGTTGGGAACGGACCGCCCACCGCTGGCGTGGACCGCCGATCCGACAAAGATGAGGCCGTCACGATGTCGCCCAGGCGAACTTCGCTCCTGAATTGGGGCCGACGACTAGGCGTCGTCCTGGTCGTGCTGTTGGCGCTCGGCGTCGCCGGCGAGGTCCTGTTGCGCCTGGACCCGGGACTGGGCGGTCCCCAGAGCATCATCGCGAGGCAGTCGACCAGGGACCCCGGGTACTACGCTTTGGACCCCGAGCTCGGAGCCCTGTCCGCTCCGTCCCGGCGCGACGTCATCGAGGCCGTCGATTACACCTACACGTTCCAGACCGACCATGCCGGCTTTCCGAACCCGGAGCCCTGGCCGGACCGGGTCGACGTCGCGGTGCTCGGCAACTCCTTGCTCGACGGGCCCGGGGTCGGCCAGGAGGGCCAGTTCACGACCCTGCTGGAGCAGCGCCTCGACGGCCGGAAGGTCTTGAATCTCGGGATTCCCGGCGGCGGAACCCTGCAACAGTACCTGGCCTACCGCCGCTACGCCGAACCCCTGCATCCGAAGGTCGTCGTCGCGGCCGTCTGGACGACCTGGGACATCAACAATTCCTGGCACTTCGCGCACTGGCGCCGGGAGAAATCGGACCCGGACTACACCCACTATCGCATGACCTACAGCCGGACCCATCCGAGCGGCAGCTCGGCGCAGCCATCCCTTTTCACACGCGCCTGGCACTTTGCGCGGCGCCAGCTCAGCAAGTCGGTCCTGCTGACGGAGGCCTCCCGGCGCGCGACCTTGCTGCTCGGCGGCCAGACGATGCGCGAGGAGGTCACTTTCCCCTCTGGCGATACCATCTACCTCTCGGTCCGCGACCAGCAGCGCCTCGCCGAAGGCATGGAGCGCCGGGACGCGCCGGACATTCGCGAGATCGTCTTCGGGCCGCTGGAACAGCTCAGGACCGAGGTCGAGGCGCAGGGTGGCCACTTTCTCGTGGTCCTCGTGCCGAGCAAAGAGGAGATTTACGGCGCAAAGGCGTTTCCCGCGATCCTGGGGCCGATAGAGGAGATGCGGGCCGGACTGCAGGCGCGCGGGCTCCCCACCCTCGACCTCTACCCCGCGTTCCGCGACCTCGGGCGCGAGCGGCCGCCCTTCTGGCGCGCGGACATGCATCTCGACCCGCTCGGCAATCAGATCGTCGCCGACGCGATCGACCGGTGGATCGTGGACCAGAACATCTTCCCGGCGTCGTCGCCAGGGGCGTCGGTCGCCGGGGCCGGAGCCGACTAGGTTCAACCTCGCGATCGCCCGGGGGCCGCGATCTCGGGGTGGTCGGGGAGCCCGTAGCGGCTGCCAAATTCCTTCAGGTGGTCGGCGACCACCTGGGCGATCAACCGGTAGCCGTCGGCGTTGGGGTGGCCGTCGATCTCATAAAAGAGCGGCGCCGCATCGCGTGCGTGCGCCTCGAGGTCCGGGGTGAGATCGAGGAAGGGAATGCCGCGGCTCTCGAGCCCCGCACGAAGAGGCTCGACCAAAGGGGGCGCGGGCTTGCCGATCCGCGGCAGATACACCTCCTCCTTGGTCGGCATCAGCAGCACCAGGAGGTGAGCGCCGTGCTCACGGGTCACCGCGCGGGCCCGCTCGATCGTCGCCAGGGCCAGCTCGAGCGCCGGATCCCCGGGATGACTGAGCTCGGTTTCCTCGCGCAGGTACGTGGGCGCGAGCTGGACCCGGCGCCCGTCGGCGAAGTCGATCGTGCCGCCCGCGAGCCGCGAGGTGAGGGCAACGCGGGCGCCGCGCAAAAAGGTGACCAGGCGGCTGCGCTCGAGCAGCCCCCGCCACGGGCCCAGATCGCCGCGCCGATAATCCTGGTCCCGCCATTGCGCATACGGGACCCCGATATCCGCATCGACCCATCGCTGGAAGGCGTCGGCGTCCTTGAGGTCGTTGCCGGAGAACAGCATGAACAGGACGAGCTTGGGGTGGAGGTCGAGGCCGAAGGCCTCGAGCACCCGAAGATATTGCTGGGGCCCGAAGCCCGACACCCCCAGGTTGATGACGTCGATCCCCGGCAACGCCTCGGCGACCAGGCGCGGCCAAGCCTGGTCGTCGTTGGCGCCGTCACCGAACACCAGCGAGTCACCGACGACGACGATGTCCGCCTGCTTGGGCCAGGGCGACGGGTTGCGGAAGCCGTGCTCGTCGGTGTGGAACGTATATCGGAAGTCGCCCCGGCTGATCTGCCCGGTGAAATGGGGCCGAACGAGATAGCCGAGGCGGGGGTCGGAGACCGTCATGGAATGGGCGTCGTCCGTCTCCCCGAGTTCCTCCCAATGCAGCCGGAGCTGCGCCTCCTCGCTCAGGAACTGAGGGAACATCCGGAAGAACAGCTCGGCGCCGCCCAAACAGACGACCAGGGTGACGGCGATCAGAGCCAGGTTCTGCAGCCTCGACCTGGTCATCGCGGCCACCCCCGGCGCTCCGGCCGCCAGGAGGCCGCGAGCGCAGCCCGGGCGCGCCCGGAGACCGACCCGCGCATGCACGCCCGCTCGGGCATCCGCTCGCGTCCGGGCTCGCCTTGAGCAGGGCGCCGGCACCGGCTGGCAAAGCGTTGGCGCGACAGGAGGAGGGACCTCCGGTTGCAATGACCCGGGTTCCGCCTGGACCGCGGTAGGCTGATCTCGGTTGCGCCGGCTCTCGCAGCCTGCCGGCCGGCGCCCGACCCAAGCGTCGCTCGATGTCGCCGAATGGCAGCCGTGCTTAGCGCGGATCACTGTCGCTTGGCAAGCCCGGCACCGGCTCCCCCCGGCGGAACCCGCTTCCAGAGCTAGCCGAGGCGGCTTCGGAGGTGATCGGCGAGCCTGAGCGCCAGCGCCACGATCGTGAGCGTCGGATTGGCGTGGCCGGCGCAGGGAAAGACCGCGCTGCCGGCAACGTACAGATTGTGCAGGCCGTGCACCCGGCAGTCGCGGTCGACGACCCCGGTCCGCGGGCTGTCGCTCATCCGGGTCGTGCCCATGTGGTGCGACGCGTCGGTGTAGCGCGGCTCGCCCGCGCCGGGCTCCAGGCGGCCGAGGCCGTGGCGCTCGAGGACCCTGCCGAGGACCGTCTGCAGCCCGAGGACGCTTTCGTGGACGCTGTCCGGGATCCGCCAGTCGAGGACCAGCCGGTTCAGGCCCAGCCGGTCGGTGGCCTGGCTCAGAGTGACCCGGCTCTCCGGATCCGGCGGCTGCTCGCAGAAATAGACCACGAGGTGGCGCCTGCCCTGGCGCTCGGGCGCCAGCCGGTAGCGCGCCAGGGTGGCCAGGCGCCAGAGCCCGTGCGGCAGGATCTCCTTGGGCGACAGCAGATAGATGAAATCCTGCACCGAGGGCGCCTGGCGGGCCTTGCCGAGCTCGAGGCGGCCGCCCGCGTGCCCGCGCCGGAGCAGGACCTTGCCGACCTCGACCGCGGCCTGATAGTGCCGCGCGGTATAGCCGGAGGCTTCCTCCTCGAAGGTCAGATAGGGGTTCAGGAGGCCGCCCCGGGCCTGGGCCTCGGGGGTGAGGCCGAGGCCGAGCTGGACCTTGCCGTCGCTGAGCGGCCAGCCGCGCATCAGGGTCAGGCGCCGCCCGGGCGCGAGCCGGACGGCGCCGAACACAGCGCGCGGGTGGTCCATGAAGCAGCGTCCGACCAGATCGAAGCCGTTGCCGATGCCCCGGCTCTGCCGATCGCGCGAGACCAGGAGCAGACGCGGCGTCTCGATCCCGCCGGCCGCCAGGACAAAGCGGTGCGCCTCGAGCCGGAAGGCCTTGCCGGTCAGGGTCTTTGCGCTCAGCGCGCGGACCAGGGCGCCGTCGTCGTCGAGCTCGATCCGGGTGACGCTCGCGTGCAGCAGCAGCCGGACGCCCGCGGCGCGCGCCAGACGGCGGCGCTCGCTGCGGCCGAAGCGCTTCGGGCTGGGCGCCCAGAGCGAGACGGTCGGCACCATGTCCTCGCTCGCCAGCAGGGCACGCTCGGCCTCGCTGAGGCGGCCCTCGTGCGCCCTGAGCTCGAGCTGCGCGCTGCTCCCGAGCCCGAGGATCGTGGCCGCCCGCGGGTAGTGGCGGAAGATCTCGTCCGCGGCGACCGGCCAGCCGCTGCCCGGGACCCAGGACCGGGTCGCGAAGTCCTGCGCCTGCAGCCGCATGCAACGGCCGGCCCAAAGGTTGCAGCTGCCGCCGAAGTAGCGCGCCCGCGACATGTAGTTCGGCCGCGGCGGGTAGCCCACCAACTCGAGGTCGTAGAGCGCTTGGACCTCCGCCTCCGGCTCGAGGCCGCCGCTCTCCACGAGGAGCACGGAACGGCCGGCGGCCCCGAGCTCGAGCGCAAGCGTGATGCCGGCAGCACCCGCGCCGACGATGCAGACCTCCGCCTCGAGACGCGAGCCCTCCGCGAGCGTCCGGGCGTCGACCATGGTCAAGATGCACCTCCCTCACGCCGTCGCCAGAGGATAGCGGCATTGGCGCCGGGCTTACTCCCGATTTCATCGCCTCCGGCGGTCGCGCGCACGCTTGCATCGCGACCGGCGGGTCGGCAGGGTGGTCTTGCGAGCCTCCGTCCACCGCCCGGCTCGACCTGAGGCAAGGCCATGACCGATCCGTCCTTCGCGCGCAGGCCGCTGCCGCCGCGGCTCTGCAACCTCGATCGCCTGCGGCACGCCCTGGCAGCGCGCGGCCTCGACGGCATCGTCGCCTCGCTGCCCTTGAACGTCTTCTACCTCACGAGCTTCAACGGCATCGCCCACAAGGCGGACGAGCCCAGGCCCTATGCGGTCCTCCTCTCGCGCCATGCGCCCGAGCAGCCGATCCTGGTGGTCGCCGACTACTATCTCGCGACCTTCCTCGCCCAGCCGACCTGGATCGAGGACATCCGGCCGTTCCGGGCGGTGATGATGCCGCTCGATCTCGCGCCCGCGGCAAGCGACATCGACCGCTTCATCCCGCAGAGCGGCAAGGGGATCTCCTGGGTCGAGCGCGCGAGAGCAAGCTACGCCTTCGACATGGCAAGCGCGGTCCGCGGCGCGCTCCGGGATCTGAAGCTCGAGCGCGCGAGGGTCGCCTTCGACGACATGGGCTTCGGCTTCCGGCTCGGCCTCGAGGGCATGGAGGTCGCCGACGGCTACGATCCTTTGATGTTCGCGCGCGCGGTCAAGAGCGAAACCGAGCTGCGCCTGCTCGAGCGCGCGACGGCGCTCAACGAGACCGCGATCGGGCGCACGGTCGCAGCCTGGGAGAAAGGCGCCAGCTGGCGCGACCTGAACCGCGCCTACGCCCGGGCGGTGGCCGACCTCGGCGGCTTCGTGCGCGATCCCGGCGGCATGGTCTGGGGCCATCCGCGCGGGAGCGATCCGGCGCTGATGCTCTCGACCGCGCTCGAGGACGACGAGGTCGAGCCCGGGACGCACGTGATGTTCGACTGCCACGGCACGCTCGACCTCTACTGCTGGGACGGCGGCAAGACCTGGGTCGTGGAGGGCGAGCCCGAGGGGGGCGCGAAGCGCTTCGCCAAGGCGACGGTGGCGGTCGCCGAGGCATTGCTGGACGCCATGCGGCCGGGGGTGCGGGTGAGCGAGCTGCAGGCGCGGGCGCGCGCCGTCTACCGCAAGGAGGGCGTGCCCGACCCCGCCGCCGCGGTGATCTTCTTCCACGGCCTCGGGCTCTCGCACATGGACGTCGAGCAGACGCTCTTTGACGGGCGGCCGAACGGCGACTGGATGCTCGAGGACGGCATGGTCGCGCCCGTGCATCTGCTCTACCCCGGCGGCGCCCACGAGCGCCTCTGGCTCGAGGAGGTCGTCGCCGTCACCCCGGATGGCGGCCGGCCGCTGTTCTCCTGGGGTTTTGCGCCCCTGACCGGGCGCTGATCGGCGCCGCCACCGCCCTGGCGCAAAACAGCCCGCCGCGGCGGACCGGGCGGGCTGTCGGGCACACACTCTCGAGCTGGCGAGATACTGGGGCGCGGCCGGCCCAGTCAAGCTCGGCGCAGCTGGGCGGTGCGCTACCCGGAGATGGTCGAGCGCGCCGCGCCGATCGCCGGCACCGCGAAGAATACCGATCACGACTTCCTGTTCACCGCGACGCTCGTCGAAGCGATCACATCGGATCCCGCCTTCGCCGGCGGCCAGTACGAGCAGTCCGCCGACGTCGCCGCCGGACTGAAGCGGCACGCGAAGCTGTGGGCGGTGATGGGCTGGAGCACCGAGTTCTACCAGCAAGGGCGGCCGGCCGCGCTGGGATTCCCGACGCTCGGCGAGTTCATCGACAACTTCATGGCCGGCTACTTCGCACCGATGGACCCGAACGACCTGCTCGCGATGGCGTGGAAGTGGCAGCGCGGCGACGTGAGCCGCATGACCGGCGGCAACCTTGCGCAGGCGCTCGGCCGCATCAGGGCCAAGACCTTCGTGATGCCGGTGAGCCACGACATGTTCTTCCCGCCGGCGGATGGCCAGGCCGAGCAACAGCTGATTCCGGGCAGCGAGTTCCGCCCGTTGACCAGCATCGACGGCCACCTCGCGCTGTTCGGCACCGACCCCGGGTTCCTGGCGCAACTCGACGCGAACTTGATGGCGTTGTTGGGGAAGTGAAAATCGGCTCGCGGCCACTGCGATAGCCCCGGGGTGATGCCGCCGCTCAACTCAGGTCACGAATCCTGCGCGGCCGCCGGTTGCTTGCGTCGGCGCAACAGCTTGAGCCAGCCGGAGTGGCGTTTGAGTGGATCGCCGTTGTCACGCGGCGGCGGGCTCTGCTCTGGGCCCGACCGAAAGTCCGGAGAACCTTCGGGCGGGAAAGGGAGCGTGTCGGTCATCTCGGCGCGCTCGGCGAAATCGAATTCCGGAAACGGCAATCGCTTCTCCTCGCGCCAGCGGCCGACTTCGGCCTCGGCTTCCTCGGTGCGCGCACCGTCGACCCCGCCATCGCGGCTGAAATAGACGGTGCGCGAGGGGAAGGCAAAGCCCGTCCCGGACTCGCGGACGATCTCGGCGATCCGCAGGTTCAGATCCTCCTTGATGGCGAGGAACTCGTCCCAGTCGGCGGTGCGCACGAAAGCGAAGACGTCGAGCACGAAGGCCGAACTTGCCGAACGCGCTGAGGCGCACCCGTGCCGGGTCAGGCAGCACCTTGTCGTGCTGGATGAGAAGCTTGCGGATCCTGGCCGCGACGTAACGCAGCTGGTCCGGGGTGGTCTCGTAGCGCAGGCCGATCGAGGATTGGAACAGATTCATGTCGCGGCGGGTATAGTTGACGATCTGGAGCTGCGCGAAATCGGCGTTCGGCACCGTGATCACGGTGCGGTCGAGGCCGCGGACCCGGGTCGAGCGCAGGCCGATCTCCTCGACCGTGCCCACGCGATCGCCAAAACTGCAGAACTCCCCGACCCTGACCGGTCGGTCGGCGAACAGCACGAAGCCGCCAATGATGTTTTCGAGGGTGGGTCTGATCGCCAGCGCCACGGCGAGGCCGCCGATGCCGAGGCCCGCGATGATCGGCGTGATGCTGAGGCCGAACTCGCTGGCGGCCTGGACCACCACAAGCAGGGCGCCGATGATGCTCAAGATGCGAAAGCAGAGGCGGATCAGGGCCGCGTCCAGGCTCCCCTTGCCGAGGGCGAACCGACGCGTGACGGCGCTGCCGACGCCGCCGATCAGAACGGCCACCAGCCACGCGAGCAGGAGGTAGCGGACGGCCGTGATCGCCGCCGACGCGACCAGCCCGGGCTGCTCGCCAAACAGCACCGCCTGCTCCACGAAGGCCTGCAGGCCGGCCGCAGCCGCGATCGCGCAGAGCACCGCCGCAGGCCGACCTACCCGCCAGTCGATGCCCGCTCTTTGGCTGCGCCTGTCCAACGTCGACCCGAGCCGCCAACCCAGCCAGGCGATGCCGACGGCCGCGAGACCGCCCAGCAGTACGGCCAGCCACTTCCAGACCGGCTGTCCGGAAATCGGCAGGAAGGCCCATCGCGGCAGACGCCAGATCTCCGCCGCCAGCGCCTCCGGCATGGCATCGCCCGAGGCAGCCCGCCAGGCCTCGATCACGTTGGCCGGCCCGCCCTGCACGGGACGGTCCTTGACCAGGTCGTAGAACTCGTGTGCCCTCGCCACGGTTTGCGAGGTGAACAGGAACTCGCCCGCCCGCTTGCCGTCCGCCACCTGGGCGATCGTGATCTCGGTGCCCGGTATCGACCAGCGGGTCAGGTGCTGAGCCGCGACCGCCGTCGCATCGGGGATCGCATCGACTGGCGGCAGATCAATCCGACTGAGCGTTTCGTAAAGATAAAGAGCATCGGCAATCCCGATGCCAAACAACAGCGCCTCGCCGACGTCGGGCAGGTCGAGCGTGCGCAAGGCCCGTCTCACCTGCGCGTCTCTCTGGGCGGCGCCCGCGCGCGCCAGCCAGGAGCGATACGCCAGCTCCGTATTGTCACGAAACGCCAGAAACGTCGCACGAGGACTGGATGTGTCGACGGGCTCCAAAGGATTTCGAGGGGATTCCGCCGCGCCGCCGGCTGTCGTCGAGCCCAGGAGCATGACCAGCCCCGCGAGCACTAGCGTCCACCACGCTGCGGTTACTCGCGGAACTGCGCCATCCACAATCATGCTGGACCCCGCCCACGACCTCTCCGGCGCACCCGTTGATCCGGTTCACAATATCGCCCGGCGGCGGATGGACAAGATTGCTGGGGGGCGGCATCCTTCGCGGACCGTCCGCATCCGGCGTCGAGACAGGCGATGATCGCTCGCAGGCTCGTTCGACCACTGGCCGGGATCGCGATCGTGCTCGCCCTCGGCGCGGCGCTCTGGTTCGCGACCCGGCCGCCGCCGCTGACGGTCCAGGGCGAGGTCGACGCCAACCGCGCGGACGTCAGCGCCAGGGTCTCCGGTCGCGTCCACGAGTACACGGTGGATGTCGGCGACACGGTCGAGCCCGGCGCAGTCATCGCCCGGCTCGAGAGCCCGCAGCTCGAGGCGGCGCTCGCGGTCGCGGAGGCGGCGCTCGTGACCGCGCAGGCCGATCTGGACCGGATCGACAACACCCAGCCCCAGGTCATCGCCGCGCGCAAGGCCGAGCTCGCGCAGGCCGACGCCGAGGTCACGCTCGCCGGCGAGACCCACGAGCGTCAGGTCCAGCTCGTGCGCTCCCACGACGCGCCGCAGGCCCGCCTCGACGAGGCGACCCGCGATCTGGAAACCGCGCTGCGCAAGCGCGAATTCGGCGGACGCCGAGCTGCAGCTCGCGATCCGCGACTCGACCGCCCAGACCGCGGTCGCCAGCGCTAACGTCAAGCAGGCCGAAGCGACCGTGCAGCAGTGGCGGACCGACCAGGCCGAGCTTGCGATCCACGCGCCGATCCACGGCCAGGTCACCACCAGGATCGCGGAGCTCGGCGAGAACTTCGGCGTCGGCGCGCCGCTGTTCTCGATCGTCGACCTCGAGGATCAATGGTTCACCTTCAACCTGCGCGAAGACCTCCTGGGCGGGCTCAAGGTCGGCGACGAGTTCAAGGTCACCGTGCCGGCGATGCGGGACGCCGAGATCCCGCTGCGGGTCACGGTGATCAACGCCCAGGGCCAGTTCGCGACCTGGCGGGCGACGCGCGCGACCGGCGATTTCGATCTGCGGACCTTCGAGGTGCGCGCCAAACCGATCACGCCGCGGGACGGCCTGCGTCCGGGCATGAGCGGCATCGCTGCCTGGGACCGTCGTGCCGCCGGCTCCCGCTGAGCGCCGCCGGCGCGGGCTCCGGCCCGGCTTCGCGCTCGTGTTCCGGCGCGAGCTGCGCTGGCTGCGGCGCCGCCCTGTGCTCCTGTTCTTCACGACGGCCCTGCCGTTCTTCCTGATGTCGCTGCTGACCGTCGTCTTCAGCGCCGGGCTGCCGACCGAGCTGCCGGTCGCCGTCCTCGACCGCGACACGACCGACCTGTCACGCGCCATGATCCGGGCGGTCGATGCGACCTCGGAGATCGCGATCGTCGAGCAGGCGGACGACCTGGCACAAGGTCGCCACCTGATCCTCTCCGGCAGGGTCTACGGCGTCCTGATGCTGCCGCTCAACCTGCAGCGCGACGCCTTTGCCGGTCGCCGGCCCGAGGTCGTGTTCTTCTACGACAACCAGCACATGACCGTCGGCGGCATCCTCGCGCGCGGGGCCGCGGGCGCGGTCGGCGCCGCCGGTGCTGCCGTGCAGGTGGCCTTGCGCAGCTCCGAGGGGGAGCCGGTCGAGATCGCACAAGGTGCGATCGCGCCCATCCCGATCCAGCTCAACGCGCTCTTCAATCCGGCCCTCAACTACGCCCATTTCCTACTGGCAGCCCTCCTGCCCGCCGTGCTGCAGATCATCGTCGTCACGACCTCGGCCTATTCGGTCGGTCTCGACATCGAGCGCCGCTATCGTCTGGGGACCCTGCGCCGGCTCGGCGGCGGCCTCTGGCCGGCGCTGTTCGGCAAGCTCCTGCCGCACACGCTCGTCTACCTCGTGATCTACGTGCTCGGCGAGACCGTGCTCTTCGACTATCTGGAAATGCCGCTGCGCGGCCGCGCGTGGCTGCTCGTGCTGGCGGCCATCCTCTTCATCCTCGCCTGCCAGCTGCTCGGCACGCTGCTGGTCGTGGTGACGCTCCGAATCGGCACCGCGCTCAGCATGGCGGCGCTCCTCACCGCCCCGGCCTTCGGCTTCATGGGCGTCTCCTTTCCGCGCCTGGGCATGAACGCCTTCGCCCATGCCTGGGGGGCGCTGCTGCCCGGCACCTGGTATCTGCAGGCGCGCGTCGATCAGACCCTGCGCGGCACGCCGCTCGATCTGAGCCTGCCGCCGATCGCGATCCTGGCGGCCTACGTGGTCGTGCTCGCGTGTCTCTGCGCGCTGCGGCTCGACACCCTGCGGCGCCGGCGGCTGCACCGTCTCGAGCGCCCGCAACCGGCGCTGGCGGCCGGCGCATGAGCGCGACGCTCGCGGTCTACCGGCGCGAGCTCGTGCGGATCTTCACCGTGCGGCCGGCGTTCGCGGTGCTGGTCCTGGCGCTGTTCATCTATGCAGCACTCTATCCGCAGCCCTATCTGGCCGAGACGCTGCGCGACGTGCCGATCGCCATCGTCGACCGCGACGGCAGCACCAGCAGCCGGGAGCTCGTGCGCCGCATCGATGCCACGGACTTGGTCCTGGTCGCGCAGGCCCTGCCGGACATGGTGACCGCCGAGCGCGCGGTCTACGCGCGCGAGCTCAACGGCATCCTGCTGATCCCGACCGATTTCGAGCGCGACCTCCTGCATGGCAGGCCCTCGCCGGTGGCGCTCTACAGCGATGCCAGCTACTTCCTGATGAACTCGCGGATTTCCAGCGCGGTCGCGGCCACCGTCCGCGACTTCGGCACCGAGATCGAGGCTGCCCGCCTGGTGCGCGCCGGGGTCGATCCGGGGGTGGCTGCCGCCGCCGCCGATCCGCTGCCGCTGCCCGCGGTGACCTTGTTCAACCCGCAGGCCGGCTATGCGACCTACGTCCTGCCGGCCGCCTTCGTCCTGATCCTGCAGCAGACGCTCTTGATGGGCATCGGCCTCCTGGCCACGTGGAAGGACGAGGGCACCGTCCTCGACCAGGGCGTGCCGGCCGGCGCCGCCGCCACCGTCCTCGGCAAGGCGCTGGCCTATCTGACGCTGCAGGCAGTCCTGCTGCCCTCCTTCCGGATCTCCCTGCCCTGGCTCTACGGCCTGCCGCGGCTCGGCGACGTGACCACGATCCTCGTGTTCGCGGTCCCCTTCGTGCTCGCCGTCACCCTTTTGGCGCTGACCGTGACCACGCTGATGCGCACCCCCGAGACCGTGCAGCTGGCGTTCGTGGCACTCGGGCTGCCGCTGTTCTTCCTCTCGGGCGCGTCCTGGCCTGCCGTCGCGATCCCGCGGCCGATCGCACTGGCGGCAAGCTTCGTGCCCAGCACCGCAGGCATCGACGGTTTCGTGCGCATCACCCAGATGGGCGCCACGATCTTCGACGTGCGGACCCCGTTCCTGACGCTCTGCGCGCTGGTGCTGATCTACGGCACGGCCGCGATCTACCTCGAGTTGTCCCGCAGGCGACCGCTGCCCGGGGCGCCACGATCGTCGGCTCCGCGCAACCCGGACACCCGCTTGCGCCCGTCCGGCCCGGCTCCCGGCTCGACCGGAGGGTGACGTCTCGCGGGCGCGCGCGCTCAGGCCTCCTGGCCGAGCGTCACTCTGATCCTCTGCGCCTGGCCGTCGCGCTCGACCGTGAGGATGATCTGGTCGCCCGGCTTGTGGTGCTCGAGCGCGCTGAAGTAGTCCTCGGTCGACTTCACCGGGTCGTCGCCGATCGCCGTGATCAGGTCGCCGAGCGCGATGTTGCCGCGCAGATCGCGCTCGGTCGCGCGCAGGCCGGCCGCCGCACCCGGGCCGCCCGGGTCGACCCGCATCACGAGCGCGCCCTCCAGGCCCAGGCGCTGGCTCAGCTGGTCCGGGGCGAGCGCTATGCCGAGCCCGGGCCGGACGACGCTGCCATGGGAGATCAGCTCGGTGACGACCTGGTTGACCTCGTCGACCGGGATCGCGAAGCCCACGCCCGCAAACGCCCCGGACGGGGAGAGGATCGACGAGTTGATGCCGATCAGGCGGCCGCCGCTGTCGAGCAGCGGGCCGCCGGAATTGCCGGGATTGATCGCGGCGTCGGTCTGGATGACGTTGCGGATGTTGCGCCCGGGCGTCGACTGGATCTCGCGCCCGAGCGCGCTGACGACGCCGGTGGTGAGCGTCTGGTCGAGGCCGAACGGATTGCCGATCGCGAACACCATCTGCCCGACCTCGAGACCCGCCGAGCTGCCGACCGCGATCGGCTGCAGCTTGGCGGCCGGCGCGTCGACCGCGAGCACGGCGAGGTCCTTGGCCGGATAGGCGCCGACCAGCCGGCCCTGCCAGGTCGAGCCGTCGGCGAGCACGATCACCGCCGCGTCGGCGCCCCGGATCACGTGGAAGTTGGTGACCACATGACCGCTCTGGTCCCAGACGAAGCCCGAACCGGTGCCCTCGGGGACCTGCTGGACGTCGGAGCTGTAGGGCGGGGCGGCGTTGACCAGGGTCGTGATGTGGACGACCGAGGGCGAGGCCTTGCGGAAGATCTCGATCGTGGTCTGCTCGATCCCGGCGAGGTCGCCGCGCGCGGCGACCGGCCGCTCGACCGCCGCCGGCGTTCAGATCGCGCCAGGGCTTGGGCACGAACGCCCAGAACGTCCAGAGGACGAAGGCGCCGATCAGCCCGAGCAGGACGAGATTGAGCCAGAGCAGCTGCCGCTGGAAGCGTTTCTCCCCGTTCATGCCGGCTCCGCTCCGCATCGATCACCCGCTTTGACATGGATCTGCGGTCGCCGCCGGCCAGGGCAGCCGCGGCAACGCGGCTGTCCCGGATCATCGGGTCGCGGCCGGACCGGTTGCCAGCCGCCGGACGGGGGCGCCGGCAATCAACCGGCCGGGCAAGTCAAGATCCCGACAAGGCCAAGTTATCGCTGAAAACCGAGGCAATCGACTGAATAACATCCACGATCTGGATGTAAATCGATAATTTTCGCCAAGTCCCTGAGACGAATTGGCGGCCTGACCGTTGCTCTACTCGGCTGTTCATGCGGAACAGTCGGTGGATCCAGAGGAGGAAAACGACATGGCCAATCGTGGCAATTTTGCCGACGACCGCGAGCGGGCGGCCGAGGCGGGCCGCAAGGGCGGTCAGGAATTGTCCGGCAAGTTCGAGCCGGGCTCCGAGCGCGCCTCCGAGGCGGGCCGCAAGGGCGGTCAGGAATTGTCCGGCAAGTTCGAGCCGGGCTCCGAGCGCGCCTCCGAGGCCGGCCGCAAGGGCGGTCAGGAATTGTCCGGCAAGTCCGAGCCGGGCTCGAGCGGGCCTCCGAGGCCGGCCGCAAGGGCGGCGAGCGCTAGCGGCCGCGGACGGCGTGGCGAGCCCCGGACGACCTCCGGGGGTCGCTGGCCGATCGGCGCTCGGACCCGGGCCCGCCGTCGGTCAGCAGCCGTCGGCGAGCGCCAGCGCCTTGTCGATCAGCTCCTGGCCGCCCTCGACCTCGCTTGGCGAACTCATCGTAGATCGGCTTGGAGGCTTTGACGAAGGCGTCGCGGTCGGCCTCGTTGAAGGTCATGCCGCCGTCGATCAGCTGCTTTTCGAGGTCGGTGTCGAGCTTGGCCGCGGTCTCGTAGGTCCAGCCCTGGACGTCGGCGCCGGCCTTGAGGATCGCATCCTGGACCTCCTTCGGCCAGCTCTGCCAGCGCTTGAGGCTCGCGACCGGGAAGGAGGGCGTGTAGACGTGGTTGGTCTTGGAGAGATACTTCTGGACCTCGTTGAACTTGGCCGAGGCGATGTTGGCGTAGGGGTTCTCCTGACCGTCGATCACCCCGGTCTGCAGCGCCACGAACACCTCCGAGAACTCCATCGGCGTCGGATTGGCGCCGTAGGCCTGGAACATCTTGACCCGCCAGACCCCGCTCGGCGTGCGCAGCTTGATGCCCTGCAGGTCCGCCGGCGTGTTGATCGGCCGGACGCTGTTGGTGATCTGGCGAAAGCCGTTCTCCCAGACGCCGATCAGCTTGTAGCCCTGCGCCTCGGCCATCGGCGCCAGGGTCGGCCAGACGATCTCCTTGGCGATGCAGCCGGCGTGGGCCCGGTCCTTGACCAGATAGGGCATGTCGAACAGCCCGAACTGGGGGACGACCGTCGACATCACGGTCGAGGGCTGCGAGAAGTCCAGCGTGCCGAGCTTGAGCTTCTTGAGCATCTCGGTGTCGGTCCCGAGCTGGCTCGAGCCGAAGACGTCGACCTTGGCCTGGTCGCCCAGCGCCGCGTTGACCCGCTTGGCCCACTCCTCGGCCGACAGATACTGCATGCCGCCCGGATCGTTGACGGTGCCGAAATTGAGCTCGAGCGGCTGGGCACTCACCGCTTGGCTCACGAGCAGCGCACCCAGGGCGCCGGCCAGCCAGATCTTCGCTTTCATATGAGCCTCCCGTTCTAGCGGTTGGCCTTCAGGTTGCCGGCAAACGGCGCCCGAGTCCATGGCAGGAGGCGGCCCCCACCTCTTTGATCTTCCCGCAGGCCGCCGGAACGCCTAAGGATCGGCCACGGTTCGGTGGCGGGCAGCGGCGAGGACGAGATGGCGCGAGAGGGGCGCAGACCACGGCGGGACAAGGATGCCGGTCCGGCGCAACCGCCGTTCCGCCATCTGCGCAACCCCTATCCGCCGTTCGAGATCCTCTCGGCCGACCAGATCGAGGCGATCCATCACGCGTCGCTCGCGGTGCTGGCCGAGATCGGCATGAACTTCCTGCTCGCCGACGCGCGGGCGATCCTCAAGGAGGCCGGCTGCGCGGTCGACCCGACGGGCACCCGCGTCCGCTTCGATCCGGCCTGGATCGAGGCGCAGGTGGCCCTGGCGCCGGCCGCCTTCACGCTGCATGCGCGCAACCCTTTGCGCAGCGTCCACGTCGGCGACAACGCGATCAACTTCTCCCTGGTCGCGAGCGCGCCGCACGTCTCCGATCTCGAGGGCGGCCGGCGGACCGGCAATTTTCTCGACTATTGCAACCTCTTGAAGCTCGGCCAGAGCCTGAACATCTGCCACATGCTCGCGGGCTACCCGGTCGAGCCGGTCGACCTGCCGCCCGCGACCCGCCACCTCGACGCGGTGGCCGCCATGGCGACGCTGACGGATCGCACGCTCTACGGCTATGCGCTGGGTGCGGTGCGCATCCGCGACTCGCTCGAGATCGCCCGCATCGCCCGCCGCGCCACCCCCGCGCAGCTGCTGAGCGAGCCCTCGATGACCACGGTCGTCAACGCCAACTCGCCGCTCCAGTACGACGGGCCGATGCTGGAAGGCGTGATCGAGATGGCGCGCCACAACCAGCCGGTCATCTTCACGCCCTTCACGCTCGCCGGCGCCATGGCGCCGATCACGGTCGCAGGCGCGCTCGTGCAGCAGAACGCCGAGGCGCTGGCCGGGATCGCGTTCGCCCAATGCGTCCGAGAGGGCTGCCCGGTGGTCTACGGCAGCTTCACGTCCAACGTCGACATGAAGAGCGGGGCGCCCGCCTTCGGCACGCCCGAATACGCCAAGGCCACGATCGCCTCCGGCCAGCTCGCGCGCCGCTACCGGCTGCCGTACCGCGCCTCCAACGCCAACGCCTCGAACGCGCCCGACGCCCAGTCGGTCTACGAAAGCGAGATGTCGATCTGGCCCTGCGTGCTCGCGCACACCAACATCGTCAAGCACAGCCTCGGCTGGCTCGAGGGCGGGCTCACGACGTCCTACGAGAAGATCATCCTGGACGCCGAGATGCTGCAGCTGATCGCGGCGTTCCTCGAGCCGCTCGACACCGGTGAGGGCGCGCTGGCACTGGATGCGATCCGCGAGGTCGGCCCCGGCAGCCACTTCTTCCAGGCGGCGCACACCATGGCGCGCTACGAGCAGGCCTTCTACGCGCCGCTGCTCTCCGACTGGCGCAACTTCGAGACCTGGCAGGAAGCGGGCGCGATCGATGCCACCTGGCGCGCGAACCGGATCTGGAAGGCGCTGCTCGCGGCCTACGAGCCGCCGCCGCTCGACCCCGCGATCGCCGAGGAGATCGCGGCCTTCGTCGCGAGGCGCAAGGAGGAAGGCGGCGCGCCGACCAACTGATCCCGGATTGCGCGTGTGGGACGCAATCCGCTGGCAACTGGGCCGTGGTCGCCTTCAGCCTCCGCCAGCCTTGCGATGAACGTGGAGCAGGCCATCGGCCCATGGGCGGCCCTCGGGCGACTTCCCCGGGCGCCGGCTTCGGTCTAGGCTCGGCTCGGACCCGATGACCTCGCCGAAAGAGAGACAGATGTCCTTCCCCCGGATCGGCCTGTTGCCAGGTGACGCCGCCGGCATTGGCCCGGAGATCACGGCCAGGCTGCTGGCGGGTGAGGAGCTCGACCCGGAGGTCGCGACCGTCGTGATCGGCGATGCGCGCATTCTCGGGCGGGGCGCCGAGGCCGCCGGAATCGCGCTCGACCTGCCGACGATCGCGCGCGCCGAGGACGCGGCGGCCGGCGGCGCGGCGCTGCTGCCCGGCCCGCCGATCGACCCCGATGCGGTGCCGGTAGGCGAGGTCAGCGCGCTCGCCGGCAAGGCCGTGCTCGATGGCTTCCGGATGGCGCTCGGCCTCGCCGCCGCCGGCGAGCTCGATGCGATCTGCTTTGCGTCCTGCAACAAGCAGGCGATGCACCAGGGCGGCCTCGAGCTCGAGGACGAGCTCCGCTTCTTCGTCCAGCTGCTGGGCTTCAAGGGCTACGTCGGCGAGGTCAACGCGACCGACCGGCTCGCGACCACGCGCGTCACCTCGCACGTGCCGCTGGCCGCGGTCGCCGGCCTGATCACCGAAGAGGGCGTCCTGCAGGCGATCCGGCTCGCCCGCACGACGCTGGTCGCCGCCGGCAAGCCGCATCCAAAGATCGGGGTCGCAGGCCTCAACCCGCACGCGGGCGACGGCGGCAGCTTCGGCCGCGAGGAGATCGACGTGATCGCGCCCGCCATCGAGCGCGCCCGGGCCGAGCAGATCGCCGCGTCCGGGCCCTATCCCGCCGATACCGTCTTCGTCCGCGCCCGCGATGGCGCCTTCGATGCGGTCGTCACCATGTACCACGACCAGGGCCAGATCGCGATGAAGCTGATGGGCTTCGAGCGCGGCATCACGATCCACGCCGGCCTGCCGATCCCGATCACGACGCCAGCCCACGGCACCGCCTTCGATATCGCCGGCCGCGGCAGCGCAAGGCCCGACGGGCTCGAAGCGGCCTATCGCACCGCCTGCCGGATGGCTCTCGCCAAGGGAGCGCGCCCTGGTCCGGGCAGGTGACGACGCTCGCGGCGCCGCGCCTCAAGGTCCTGCTCGCCGAGGACGAGCTGCTGGTGGCCATGGACATCGAGGCGATCCTGCAGGGTCTCGGCTGCACGGTGGTGGGTCCCGTGGCAACCGTGGCCGAGGTCGAGCGCCTGGCCGCCTGCCCGGGTCTGGATGGCGCCGTGCTCGACGTCAATCTGCGCGGCGTCCAGATCTTCGGCGCCCTGCCCCGCGTCCTCGAGCGCGGCCTGCCCGTCATCCTGTCGACCGGCTACGCCGACACGGCCCTGTTCCCGGAGGCGTTCCGCAGGCTGCCGGTCCTGGTCAAGCCCTATGAAGCGAGCCAGCTCGCGGCCCTGATCAGAGCGCTGTTCGGCTCTCGAGGTCCGATCTGAGCCGCTCCGCCGAGCTCTCGGCCTCCTGCAGCAGGTTCTCGCCGCTCGAGGCGAGCGGGAAGACGAGCTCGCAGCGGACGCCCTCGGGGCGATAGTCGATGCGCGCCGTACCATCGAGCTCGTAGACCATGCTGCGCTCGATCAGCGCGGTCCCGAACCCCTTGCCCGGCGGCGGCTCGACGCGCGGACCGCCGGATTCGATCCAGCGCAGCCGGACGCTGCGCGCCTCGCCGGCGCCATCGACCGTCCACGCGATCCTCAGGCAGCCGGCCGCGCTCGAGAGCGCGCCGTACTTGGCGGCGTTGGTCGCGAGCTCGTGCAGCATCAGGGTCATCGGCACGACCTGGCGCGGGGGCAGCCGGGCCGGCGCGCCGGCGAACTTGATGTGGTCGCGCCGGCCGCTCCGGTAGGGGGCGACGATCCCGCGGACCAGCTCGCCGAGCTCGACCTCGCCCCAGCCCGCGTGGGTGAGGACGCCATGCGCGACCGCGAGCGCGCCGAGCCGGCCGTTGAACATCGGCGTAAACGCCTCGAGGGAGCGGGCGTTGCGCATCGTCTGGGTCGCGATCGAGCGCACCGTGGCCAGCGTGTTCTTGACCCGGTGGCTGAGCTCGGCCAGCAGCACCTGCTGGCGCTCCTCGGCCCGCTTGCGCTCGCTGATCTCGACCAGCATGGCGATGCAGCCGACCACGAGGTCGCGGCCGTCGTGGAGCGGCCCGGCGCTCAGCAGATAGTCGCGGCGCAGGCCGTCCGGGCCGGCCCAGCGAACCTCGACGCCGGCCACGCCGCGGCCGCGCAACGCGCGGGCGACCTGGTTCGCCAGCGTCCGGCGCGCGCTCCGGCGCTGGCCGTCCCGGTCCGGGACCTCGAGGCGGAGCGCATCGGCGATCGACCGGCCGAGCACGGGGCCGGCGCTGAGGGCAAGCGCGGCCCGGCTGGCGTGGGTGATCCGGCCGCCGGTATCGCAGACCACGATCGGCTCGGTCGCCTGCTCCAGGATCGAGCGCAGGAAGCGCTCCGCGATCGCGATCGCTTCGGTCCGGCGCTGCTCGCTGAGGTCGCTCGCGATCATCGACAGGGCGGCGCCCTCGGCCTCGGCCGGCAGCGGCCCGAGGGACAGCAGGGCCGGGACGATCGTGCCGTCGGCGCGCCGCAGGTTGACCTCGCGGCGCACGCTTTCCGACTGCGCCGCTCGCAACACCGTCGCGATCGCGGCCTGCTCGGGGGCTTCGACGAAGCGGGCGAGCGGCGCCCCGATCACCTGCTCGAGGGAGCGTTCGAGCATCTGGGCGAAGCCGCGGTTGCCGTAGAGGACGATGCCCTCGGCGCTGAGCGTGGCGGCGCCCTCCTGCATGCGCTCGACCAGGATCCGGTAGGGCTCGTCCGCGCCCTTGAGGGTATAGATCCGCGGTCCGTCCGGGCCGCCCACCACCAGGGCATCGACCTCGCCCTCGCGGATCGCCCGCAGGGTATCCTCGGCCTCCGCCAGGCGCACCCGCAGGCGCTCGACCTCCTGCTCGAGCTCGCGGGGATCGCTCACGATCGAAACTCAGGCGGCGCTCGGCACCAGGTCGAGCCCGGCCAGCACCCGCTCGTGGTTCGACATGTCGCCGACCAGCCGGCGCAGCGGCAGCGGCAGCTTCTTGATCAGCGTCGGCGCGGCGAACAGCTGCTCGCGCGCTGCCAGCTCCGGCTGCTGGTAGACATCGACCACCTCGAGATCGTAGTGGCCGGCCAGGTGCCGATCGCACAGCCAGCGCACGTTCTCGACCGCGGACTTGGATCTGGCGGTCGTGCCGGTGATGTACAACCGCAGGACGAAGGTCACGGGCGCCTCGCCGGCCGGCGTCTCGGCGGCCATGATCACGCTGCTCCCAAGCGCGTCGGGCGAAGCTCGAGGCCGACCAGGACGCGTTCCGAGTTCGACAGGTCGCCGATGATCTTCTTGATCGGCTCCGGCAGACGGCGGACCAGGGTCGGGATGGCGAAGATCTGGTCGTGCTGGGCGCGCTGCGGGTTGCTCATCAGGTCGATGATCTCGATGCGGTACTGGCCCGCCAGATGCTCGTCGCAGATCCGGTGGAGGTTGGTCAGCGCGGCGATCGACCGGCTGGTCTGGCCGGCGACGTAGAGACGCAGCTCGAACATCTCGCCGCCCTTGGCCATGGGCTGCTCCGGCTCGGCATTGGCGAGCGAAGGTTGGTTGGACATGCGTGCTCCCTCCCTCCAGGGCGGCTAGACGTCGTCGGTCTGGCGACTGCGCGCCAGCGCGCGGCGGTTGATCTCGAGATCGGCTTCGCGCCCGCGGGTCTCCTCGTCCAAAAGGGCGATCTCCCGCTCCTCGGCCTCGAGCTCGGCGCGCAGATCCCCGATCTGGCGCTCGATCTGGTGGCGCCGGCGCGCGAGCGTGCGCTGCCGGCGTTCGATCTCCTGCTGGCGCGCGGCCGCCGCAGCCGTCTCGCGCGCCTCCTGGGCGAGCCGGGCGGAGCCCGTGAGCACCCCTTCGGGACCCAGGTAGACCGGTCGCAGCTCGATGCCGCCTGCGGTCAGGTAGAACTCGCGCACCTGATTGGAATGCGCCAGACCGCGCGCCTTCAAAAGGTAGAGCTGGCGGTTGTGCTCGCCGGCCACCTCCCGGTTGAGCAGCAGCAGCCAGCTGTCCATCAGCGACGAGATCATCGTATCGGTGCGCGCGTTCTCGAGGTCGCCATGGCTGAGGTTGGTGAACAGCGTGGTCACGCCGCGGGCCTTCAGATAGTCGATCAGCCGGAGCAGCGCCGCCTGCACCTCGATCTGCGAGCCCGACGACAAGAGGCTGGAGATCGGGTCGAACACCACCGCCGTGGGGGCGAACTGCTCGATCTGACGGTGCATGATCGCGAGATGCATCTCGAGCCCGCACAGGCTCGGGCGATTGGCGCTGAAGCGCAGCAGGCCGCGGTCGACCCAGCGCCCCAGCTCGAAGCCGATCGAGCCCATGTTGCGGACGATCTGGGCCGGCGATTCCTCGAAAGCGACGTAGAGGCAGCGCTCGCCGCGGCCACAGGCGGCATCGGCGAAGTGGGTCGCGACGCTGCTCTTGCCGGCGCCCGCCGTGCCGGAGACCAGAATGCTGCTGCCGCGGTAGTAGCCCTGGCCGCCCAGCATCTGCGTCGAGATCCTTGATGCCGCTCGAGACCCGCTCGTCCGAAACCTCGTGGTCGAGGTCGGCCGACGTGATCGGCATCACGCTGATGCCCTGCTGGTCGATCAGGAACGGATACTCGTTGGTGCCGTGCGCGGAGCCGCGGTACTTGACGATCCGCAGGCGCCGGGTCGAGATCTGCTCGTTGACCCGGTGGTCGAGCAGGATCACGCAGTCGGAGACGTACTCCTCGAGGCCGTGCCGGGTCAGCCGGCCGTCGCCGCGCTCGCAGGTGACGATCGAGCTCACGCCCTTGTGCTTGAGCCAGCCGAACAGCCGGCGCAGCTCCGCCCGCAGCACCGCCTCGTTGGCGAGCCCCCCGAACAGGGCCTCGATGGTATCGAGGGCCACCCGCCTGGCGCCGACCCGGTCGATCGCATGATTCATGCGGATGAACAGGGCCTCGAGGTCGTAGTCGCCGGTCTCCTCGATCTCCGAGCGCTCGATGTGCACATGGTCGAGCGCGATCTTCTGCTCGGCCAGCAGGCGCTCGAAATCGTAGCCCAAGGAGGCGACGTTCGCGATCAGGTCCGGGGCGGTCTCCTCGAAGCTCATGAACACGCCAGCCTCCCCGAACCGGGCCACACCCTCGACGAGGAAGGTCGCGGCGAGCAGGGTCTTGCCGGAGCCGGCCGAGCCGCAGATCAAGGTCGTGCGGCCGGCCGGAAGGCCGCCGAAGGTCAGCTCGTCGAGGCCCGCGATGCCGGTTTGCGCCTTGGCGAGCGAGGGCGCCGTGGCCGGCGCGGCAGACAAGGTGGCAACACTCATGATCCAGGCCTTCGAACGCCGCCGCGCGACCACCGGCATCGCTTGTGCGGATGGCACCCGAAGGGCCGCCCGCCCGCGCATCGGTGACCGCCCCGGCCGAAGCTAACAGACCCCCGCGGCGCGCACTAGGATGAAGTCCGCAGACCCGCAGGCGGCCGCCACCCGCGGCGCCCCGCTGCATCTCGAGGTCAGCCGGAGCCCGTCAAAGTCAAGGCCCGGGCGAGCTTGGCCGCAAGCAGCGCCCCCGGCCGGCGGCTCAGGGCAGGCGATCGAGCACGCTCGCGTGGCGGGCCAGGCATTCGAGGCCGAAGGCGGTCGGCGCCTGGGCCGGCTGGCGGTCGTGGACCGCGCCGAGGCCGAGGCGCTCTGCCGTCAGCCGCTTGCCGTAGCAGAGCAACTGATCGACCGACTGCATCAGGAACACAATCAGGGGCGCAAGCGCCGTATAGAGGTCTTCGGCCGCCGCCTGGTCCGCGCTCCGGCCGGTCTGCATCAGATCGAAGATCTTCGCCTGGAGGTGGCAGGTGTCGACCGCGGGGATCATGCCGACGCAGCCCGCGCGCATGACGTCGGTGAACTCCAGCCCGCCGCGGCCCTGGAAGACGCCCATCCGCCCCTCGGTCAGCTCGATCAGCGCCCGGGTCTCGACCGCCGAGCCTTCGGCCTTGAGCAGGCGCACGTTCGGATGCCGCCGGTTCAGCCGGTCGAGGCCGGCCGACGACAGCCCGACCCCGATGTACTGCGGCGCGTTCTGGATCGCGACCGGCAGCGGCGAGGCGTCGGCGACCGCGCCGAAGAAATCCACGAGCTGCTCCTCGGTGATCGAGCCGCCGGTCTGCGGCGGCTGCAGGATCACCCAGTCGGCGCCGTGCTCGGCGGCCGCGCGCACGAACGCGATCTGCTCCGCGGGCGTCGCCCCGAACACCGTGATCGCGAGCGGCAGGCGCCGCTTGAGATCGTCCGCGGCCCAGGCCATCACCCGGTGGCGCTCCTCGGGACTGAGCTTCTTGACCTCGGTCGCGAGGCCGAGCGCCGCGACGCCATGGACGCCGCTCGCAACGCAGTGCTCGACCTGGCGGCGCATCGCGTCCCGATCCAGCCCTCCCTCGGCATCGAAGAACGCATAGAGCATCGGATAGACGCCCCGGTACCCGCGCTCGGCCGCCATCGTCCCGCCTCCGCTTGCTGCTGCCCGATAGGTAGCAGGCCGACGCGCGGGCGGCCAGCGGCGGCGCGGATAGCGGTCAGCGATTTCCGGTCGGCCGAGCGGTAAAATTCTTCTCGTGATGTATAGGAACTCCATCGAGTTCAATCTAAAGACGATCATTGTCACACAACTGTCCCGGAGAAAACCAGAGATTGACAAATCGAGGCAAGCAGGGAGATAAATACCGACAAGCCCAGAGCGCCTCTTCCGACCGCAATAATGAAGGAGGGGGAACATGGCACCATTTGGAGTGCGGCGGCGGTCGCTAGTGCTGGCAGCGCTTGCGCTGGCAGCGAGCGCGCTGCCTTTCGGACCGGCGACGGCCGCCCTGCCCACCTACTCGAGCCCGATCGTGCTGTCGCCCGACGAGAAGCTGCTCTGGGTCGTCAATCCGGGCGACGACAGCGTGTCGATCATCGATACCGCCACCAAGCAGGTGCTCACCAAGGTCGCGGTCGGCGACGAGCCGCGCAGCGTCGCCATCGACCCGGCCAACCGCTACGCCGTGATCGCCAATGCGGCCGGCAACTCGGTCACGTTCCTGCGCATCCTCGACGCTACGCCGGCAGGTCTCGACGTCGAGCCGGACACCCGGGTCGGCCCCGACGGTGAGCTGACCACCGGCGCCGAGCCCTGGAGCGTGGTCATCTCGCCCGATGGCAGGCGCGTCTTCGTCGCCAATGCCGGCCAGGACACGATCACGGTGATCAGGCCGCGCGGGGGCATGGGACCGAAAATCATCGGCAACGTCAAGCTGCGCACCGAGGTCTGCAACGGCGACGACCCGCAGAGCCATTTCCAGCCGCGCGGCCTCGCGGTCACCGCCAACAACGCTCGGCTCTACACCGCCCGCTTCCTCTCGTTCACGCGCGAGCACGGCGTGCAGGCCACCGACCGTGGCAAGGTGGGCGTCGTCTGCCGGCTCGACATCGATACCCATTCGTCCAACCTCCTCGACTATCAGCCGGCCGCGCGCATCGAGCTCGCGCCGCAGGACACCGGCTTCGCGTTCCCGCCCAACAACACCTTCCCCGCGAGCGCGTTCCCGAACCAGCTGCAGAGCATCGTGATCCGGGGCTCGCGGGCCTATCTGCCGAACATCGCCGCCTCGCCGTCGGCGCCGCTGCGCTTCAGTCTCGACACCTTCGCCTTCGTCAACAGCATCGCCGGCGTCGGCGGCCACTCCCAGCACGATCGCCATGCGCTCGACCTGCACCTGGGCGCGCAAACTCCGGAGGCCGGAAAGAAGAAGCTGTTCTTCGCCAACGTCTGGGCGATCGCCTTCACCAAACCGAACGGCGCCGCCAACGCCTACGTGGTGTCCGCGGGCAGCGACCTGCTGGTCAAGCTCGACGTCGCCGCCGACGGCAGCCTGCACTTCACCGATGGCGACACCACCACGCGCTACATCGATCTCAACGAGAACGACCCGGCCCGACCGGAGACGTTCGGCGACAACGCCGGCAAGAACCCGCGCGGCATCGTCATCAACAAGGCCGGCACGACGGCCTATGTGGCCAATCAGGTGTCGACCAACGTCTCGGTGGTCGATCTCGTCAGCGACGAGGTCAGCACGACCATACGCACGGTCGACCTGCCGGCGCCAGGCTCGAAGGGCGAGGAAGTGAAGGTCGGCGCCGAGATGTTCTTCTCGTCGCGCGGCCATTTCGACCGGCCGGCCGGCACCACGGTCGCGACCGACGAGCGGCTCTCGAAGGACGGCTGGCAGGGCTGCGCCAGCTGCCATTTCGAGGGCCTGACCGACGGCGTGGTCTGGGTGTTCGGCACCGGCCCGCGCAAGTCGGTGCCTCTGAACGCGAGCTTCAATCCCGCGGCCCCGGAGGAGCAGCGGATTCTGAACTACTCGGCGATCTTCGACGAGATCGAGGACTTCGAGATCAACATCCGGACCGTGTCCGGCCCGGTTCCGCCCGCAGGCGCCCCGAACGATCCGGACCATGGCCTCTTGTTCCAGGACGACGCCGAAGGCGGCGACATCAACCTGGCACCGGCGACGATCAATGCCTTCACCGTGCCGAACGCGGGCCGCAACGAGTTCCAAGGTGACGCTCGCGGGCGGCAGCCCGGTCGACGCGCTGACCGCGCTGCGCGAGTGGGTCAAGCTCGCGATCCGCACGCCCAACCGGCCCCTCGACAACACCGAGGTGGCGGCCGGCGTCAACCCGCAGCCGATCGTCGAGGGCCGCGCCCTGTTCGAAGCAGGCGCGCTGCCAGAACTGCCACGGCGGCAGCCACTGGACCAAGAGCTTCAAGAACTTCAACTCGCCGCCGGACGCCGGCCAGATCTTCACCGAGACCAATCCGCCGGCCGCCTTCGGCAACCCCGTCCCCAACCAGTACCTCGACGGGTTCCTCGAGGACATCGGCTCGTTCAACATCGGCGTGCGCGGCCAGGGCAACCCGCTCGGCGGCAACATCGGCGGGCGCGAACTCGCCAACGCCGCGCCCAACGCCCAGGGCCAGCTGGTCCTGCCGGACGCGCTCGGCATCGACTACAACGGCGATCTCCACGGCGACGGCTACAACGTGCCCTCGCTGCTCGGGATCAACAACCTGCAGCCCTATCTGCACAACGGCGCCTGCGAGACGATCGTCTGCGTGCTCAAGAACCGCGAACACCGCACCGCGGGCAACCCGACCGACGTCCTGAACACGCCGGTCAAACGCGCCCAGGTCGCGAAGTTCGTGGAATCGATCGACGCCGAGACCGAGCCGGTCGAGCCGGACGACTGAGCCCTGCCACGACCGGCGCGCTCCCGACCGGGGCGCGCCGGTTTTTCATCGGCCGCGGCCGTCGGGCGCGGGTCTGCGGCCGGCCGCGGATGGCGTCCGGCCTTGCCGGGCGCGCCCCTTGCTGTACGATCCGCGATCGTCGGCGCGCGCGAGGCGCGCCGCCCGATCCGGAAGGACGCGAAGGGTTGAGCGCGCGCGACTACGTGCATGCCGTCCGGATGGAAGACATCCAGATGGCGTTCGGCAACGTCGTGGCGCTCAGGAACGTCGACCTCGAGGTCGGCGCCAACGAGATCGTGGGCCTGATCGGCGACAACGGCGCCGGCAAGTCGACGCTCATCAAGATCGTGACCGGCGTGCTCCGGCCCACCGCCGGCCGGCTCTGGCTGCGCGACCGGCTGATCGACCCCGAGCGCTATTCGGTCCGCCGGGCGCACGACCTCCGGATCGAGGCGGTCCACCAGGAGAAGTCGCTGGCCGACAAGCAGCCGCTCTGGCGCAACCTGTTCGTCGGCCGCCAGATCACCAACCGCTTCGGCTTCATCGACGTCAAACGGCAAAAGCTGCTCGCCAACCGGCTGCTGCACGAGCAGATCGGCTTTCGCTCAGCCGGCATCGACGCCGAGTTCGACGGTGGGCGACCTCTCCGGCGGCGAGCGCCAGGGGATCGCGATCGGCCGCGCCATGTACTTCGATGCCGACCTCATCATCCTCGACGAGCCGACCGTCGCGCTGGCGCTCAAGGAGGTCCAAAAGGTCCTCGACTTCGTGCGCCGGATCAAGGCGTCCGGCCGCGCCTGCATCTACATCGAGCACAACCTCGCCCACGTCCACGAGCTCGCCGACCGCCTCGTGATCCTCGATCGCGGCGAGGTCGTGACCGTGCTCCGCCGGGGCGAGCTCAGCCTTGCCGACCTCACCCGCTACCTGGTCGACCTGCAGGGCGCCCGCGAGCGCGCGCCCGCATCATGAGGCTGAGCGCCGCCGCCTCCCGGATCGAGGGCCTGCCGATCATCGGCGTGTTCCTCGTGCTGATCGGCGCCTTCATGCTCGCGGCCCCGCACGTCTTTTTGGGCTACCGCATCTACATGTCGTTCCTGGCGACCGTGCCGCCCCAGCTGATCCTGGCGCTGGGCCTCACGCTCGTGATCGCGGCCGGCGAGATCGACCTTTCCTTCCCGTCGGTGATCGCCTTTTCCGGGTTTCTGTTCGCCTGGGCGTTCAAGACCTATGAGCTGACCTGGGCCGCCGTCCTGCTGGCGCTCGCAGGCGGTGCTCTGATCGGCCTGATCAACGGCCTCCTGATCGCCGTGATCGGCATTCCGTCGATCATCGCGACGCTCGCGACCCAATTCTTCTGGGGCGGCATCACGACGGTCCTGACCGGCGGCCTGTCCTACGCGATCCGCAACATCGACGAATTTGCGATCCACGCCATCCTGGTCGGCCGCATCGGCGCCCTGCCGGTCGAGGCGCTGTGGTCGACCGCGGTCGCGGTCCTGCTCTGGTTCCTCCTGAACCGCCACCGCTTCGGCGAGCACCTGCTCTTCATCGGCGACAACGCCAGCGTCGCCGAGGTCGTGGGCGTCAACGTCGTCCGCGAAAAAGTGAAGCTCTTCACGCTGATGGGCCTGCTCGCCGCCTTCGCCGCCGTCCTCCTGACGGCGGAAAACAAGAACTTCTTCAACACCCAGGGCTCCGGTTTCCTTTTGACCGTCATGGCCGCAGTCTTCATCGGCGGCACCTCGATCTTCGGCGGCAAGGCCACGATCGTCGGCACCTATCTTGGCGCCTACATCATCGGCATGATCGAAGCGGGCCTGGTCGCGACCGGCATGCAGGGCTTCTGGGTCCGCGCCGTGGTCGGCCTCGTGTTCCTGGCCGCCGTCATCTTCCATCTGACGATGGATCAGCCGCAGCGCCTTGCCCGGCTTAGGCAAAAGCTTCGAATTCAGCGGCCGGCTCGAGCGTCGGGCGGCGCCGCCAGCGCGGGAACTGCGCTAGCCACCCCACCAGTGCGGCCGCTCCAGCGAACGCATTGGCTTGCACGGCCGTTCCCGTCTACACTTCGTGACGGGCTCTGCGAGGGATTCGATGGAGCGCCGGCTCGCCGCTGTCCTGATCGCTGATGTCGCCGGCTACGGGCGTTTGAGCCAGGCCGACGAGGAGGGGACGCGTGCGCGTTTTCAGGCCGACCTGCACGGGGTGTTTGAGCCAACGATCGCTGCCCACCGCGGCCGGCTGGTCAAGACCATGGGCGACGGGCTGCTGGTCGAGTTCCAGAGCGTGGTGGGTGCCCTGCGTTGCGCGGTCGAGATGCAGCGAGCAGAATTCGAGCGCAACGCCGGCCTGCCGCCCGAGCGCCGAATGGCGTTCCGCATCGGCATCAATCTTGGCGACGTGATCGTTGAAGGCGACGACATCCACGGCGACGGCGTGAACATTGCCGACCGGATGCAGGCGCTCGCGGAGCCGGGCGGCATCGCGATCTCCGGCACCGCCTACGACCACGTCAAGGCGAAGCTCCCGGTCGGCTATGCCTCGCTCGGCGAGCAGAGGATCAAGAGCATCGCCGAGCCGGTGCGCGTCTATCGCGTCCTCATGGATTCTGCCTATGTCGGCAAGACCGTGGCTGTGGCGAGCCGTTGGCGCCACTCGTTTCGTCTGCCCGCAGCGGCGGCTGCGATCCTGGTGCTGGTCACTGCCGCTGCGACCTTTGCCTGGTGGCGTCCCTGGCAGCCGGCCGCGGAAACCGGCCACACGCGACCCATGGCCGCAGCGCTTTCGGACAAACCGTCGCTCGTCGTGCTCCCCTTCGACAGCCTGAGCGACGACAAGGAGCAGGGCTACCTCGCCGACGGTATCACCGAGGACATGACCACGGCGCTTGCTCGCATCCCCGGCCTGTTCGTCATCTCCCGCAACGCAGCTTTCACCTACAAAGGCAAGTCCATTCAGCCGGCGCAGGTCGGAGAGGAACTGGGAGTCCGCTACATCCTCGAAGGCAGCATCCGTCGCGCCGGCGACGATCTGCGCATCAACGCCCAGCTGATCGACACGGCCAGCAGCGGCCATCTCTGGGCGGAGCGCTTCGACGGCGCCTGGGCCGAGGTTTTCTCGCTGCAGGACCAGGTCGTCGAAAACGTCGCCGACGCCCTCGAGCTCAGGCTGGTCTCCGGCCCCCGCATGGCCGAGTCTCCCGGGGCTACGACCGTGCCCGCCGCCTACGACCTCTACTTGCAGGCATACGGCCTCGACTACGGCAAATTTCCTGCGAAAGTGGCTTCGCTCCTCCGACAGGCAGTCGCGCTCGACCCGAACTTCGGCCAGGCCTGGGCCGAGCTTGCCTGGGTCTATTGGAATAACTCCGGCATTGAGGAGGCGGAAAGGGCACTCGGCACGCCGAACTCAAAGATCGGGGGCAAGATCAAGGAGCTTCTGAGCGAGGCCGAGAAGCATCCTTCATCGTCCTATTACGCCCTCATGGCGGATCTTCTGCTCTGGCAACGGAAATCGGACGAAGCGCTTGCCAGTGCCGAGCGCGCGATCGCGCTCGATCCGAGCGACCCCTGGGCATACCAGCAAATGAGCCTCGCGTTGGCCCTCAACGGGCGCGCGGCGGATGCCCGGGACTATCTCGCTGCCGCATCGCGCGTCGATCCGCAGCCTCATTCATACCGCTATTTGCGGGCCGGCTTCATCGCTTTCTGTATGGAGCGGTTCGACGACGCCGTTGCATTCCTCGAAAAGGCGGCTCCTCAAGAGCTTTCGACTGACAACGACAGGCGCCAGCGTCTATACCTGCTCGCAGCCGCTCACGCGTACCTCGGCCACACGAGCGAGGCGGCTGCCGCCAGGACCGACCTCGAAGCCATCAGGGGAAACGAGAGCGGGCTTCAAGCCATGCACGAGTTTCCGTTCAAGCAGCGCGGCGACATCGAGCGCCTGTGGCAAGGCCTGAGCAAAGCCGGCCTGCCGGAGTTTCCCTTCGGCTTGGAGGCGAAGAACCAGCTCATCGGCGAGGAGATCCGCTCGCTCGTCTTCGGCCACGAGCTGCGCGGCCGACACGTCGACCCCGACGAGCCGTATGTACGCACCACCACGACGGAGGGTGTCGCGCGTGTATCCGTCGGCTCGTCATCTTCGTTGACCGGTATCAGCAGGATCGAAGGGGACTTGATGTGCTCCTTGTGGGATACCGAAGTCGGCGGCACGTGCGCCGCCATCTTCCGCAATCCGGGTGGAACTCCCGAGAAGCAGAACGAGTACGTCTTTGCGACCCCATACGACCACCTGGAGTTCTCGCTCGTGAAGTGAAATGGCGGTGGCGGGGCAGCATGCCAGCGAGCGCCGCCTAACCGCCGTCACGATCGCCGGCTCGGAGGCGAGCGACCTGGGCCAAGCCGGCGCCTTCAGCCTGGCGGTGCCACCGCGAGGCCGCGGGTTTGGTGGCGCGCAATCAGGCGGGCGACCTGGCCTGAGGCTTTGGCCTCCTCGACCAAGTCGCGGAGAAAACGGGCGCCGGCTTCGTTGGCTTTGGCGGTGCCGACCGCCTGTTGGACGGCCGTGCACAAACACCTCGGGCGCCCTCGTCGATCTCCTCGTCCAGGGGATGCCAGTTTCAGCTTGCTCAGCTCTGCCGCTCGCCCGTCACGCGCCAGATCACGTCGCCCACATCGTCCGCGACCAGCAAGGAGCCGTCGGGGCCGAGCGTCACCCCTACCGGCCGGCCGTAGGAGCTCCGCTCGTCCGGGGCGAGGAAGCCCGTCAGGATGTCGCGCGGCGGCCCGGCGGGGCGGCCGTTCGCGAACGGCACGAAGATGACCTTGTAGCCGCTGAGCCGGCTGCGGTTCCAGGAGCCGTGCTGGCCGATCGCCATGCCCTCCGGGAACCCCGCAAGCGTCCCCTCGGGCAGCCAGCAGAGGCCGAGCGAGGCCGTGTGCCCGCCGAGGGCGTAGTCCGGGGTGATGGCCTTGGCGACCGCAGCCGGATCCTGCGGCACCCGGTCGTCCACCGTCTGCCCCCAGTAGCAGTAGGGCCAGCCGTAGAAGCCGCCGTCCCGGACCGAGGTCAGGTAGTCGGGCGGCGTCTCGTCGCCGAGGCCGTCGCGCTCGTTGACCACCGTCCAGAGCACGCCGGTCCGGGGCTCAAAGGCCAGGCCCACGGGGTTGCGCAGGCCGGACGCGAAGATGCGGCTGCGGCCGCTTTCGAGGTCGAGCTCCCAGATCGCCGCCCGGCCCTCCTCGACCGCCATGCCGCTCTCGGCGATGTTGCTCTGCGAGCCCACCCCGACGAAGAGCTTGCGCCCGTCCGGGCTCGGCAGCAGGCTCCGCGTCCAATGCCCGCCGGGCTTGAACGGGGCGAGCCTGCGTCCCGGCGCCTCGATCCGGCCGGCGCCCGCCAGATAGGGGAAGGCGACCACGCCATCGGTGTTGCCGACGTAGAAGGTCTCGCCCAGGAGCGCCATGCCGAACGGCTGGTTCAGGCCCGAAAGAAACACCTCCCGGGTCTCGGCCACGCCGTCGCCGTCGGCGTCGCGCAGCAGCGTGATCCGGTTCGGGCTCACCCCCACGGCGGCGGCGCGCTCCATCGTGCTGAACATGGCGTAGTCGAACAGAGACTTGCCCGCGCCGGCCACGGTCAGGGCCTCGGCGACCAGCACGGCGCCATCGGGCAGGACGTAGATCCAGCGGGGATGCTTGAGGCCGCTCGCGAACGCGTTGACCCTGAGCCCTGGCGCCGCGACCGGCGTCTGCCCCTGCGCCCAGCCCCGGGCCGTCGGCATCTTGAGGGTCGGGATGGCCTGCGGCCTCGCCGCCGGGATCACCGGCGCGCCGCCCAGCGCCGGCGCGTGCGCGCTGCCCTCGCGCCGCCGCAGCAGGACCGTGACGTCGCCGATCAGCGCGACGACGCGCCCGAACATGGCGGACAGGCCCATGGCAACCCTCCCTGGCGGCGCGGGCGCTAGCCGAGCCCGGCCGTGAGATTCTTGAGCGTCCGTTTCGGATTGGAAAGCGGAATGTTCACGCTTCGGCCGTCAAGACCGCTGATAGCCAGGAGCGGTCATTCAAAGGCATCGCGTCGGCGCTCGCCAGCACTACCTCACAGCCACAATCACGTGCGCCTGGATCTTTCCCGATACCGGGCCCTTGCCATAGCGTTCGGAAATCGCCTCCGTTGCCCGAACCGTGATCGGGTCCAGCAGACTGGGAGCGCGCGCCTCGATCTCAGTACGGAGCGGCGTTCCTTGGCAGTAGGCGACGGCCGCGTGGCGGGGCGAGGGCGCCCGGCTTCTTTTCTCAAGCGTCGTGATCGAAATGTCGGCAAATCCTGCAAGGCTCAGTTCTTCCCGGATCAGCGCCGTATCGTGATAACCGTGCGGTGTCCGGGCCAGAAACCGCGGCGGATCATCGGGGAAGACTGCGGCGGCGGTATCGGTTACCACCTGTGCGAACTCGTTCGCCTCGATGCGATCCCAGACGTTGAACAGGAAGCTGCCGCCGGGTCTGAGCACACGCCGGGCTTCCGCATAGCCGGCCACCCTGTCCGGAAAGAACATCACGCCGAATTGGCAACAGACGGCGTCGAATGACGCGTCGTCGAAGGGTAAGTTCAAGGCGTCTGCTTGTTGCCAAGCAATCCGGTCGTCCATGTCCTGCCGATTGGCCGCATAATCCAGCATCGGCTGGTTGAGGTCCGTGACGACGTAACGGGCGCCGGCAGCGAGCCTGGGAGCGAGAGCGCGGGCGACGACACCGGTGCCGGCCGCCGTTTCCAGGATGGAGTTGGGCGCGCGCGCACCTGTGCGCTGCGCAAGGTCGCTGGCGAACTCCTCGAAGATCAGCGGGACCATATAGGTGTCGTAGAGCTCAGGGATCGACCCTGAAAAAACCTCGTCGCCGTCAGCCATTGTCGAGTTCCCCAAGCGATCAGCAAGGGCCAAAGGAGCGATGGCAAATCGCTGGCTGGCTCGAGGCTAGCATTACCGATGACCGCCCGCCAGACGCATTCGAATAACCAAGGCGGCGGCCGTTTTTGGAACCTTCACCCTCCCGCTCCCCGCCGGCTGCTTATAGCCAAGGCCGGTGCCTTTGCGCGCCGCGGCGGTGACGATGCGCGCCACACCCAAGGCTTCACGAAACTGCCCCTCCACATCCCGCGCTTGGCCTTTCGGGCCTCGTCCTCGGCGTCGACATAGTCCATCGAGTATCGCCGATAAGCCAGCGCCCACCCAGCCGATACCAACCTGCGGCCGATGTCGACGCCGTTGGGCGAGAAGACTTTGGCAACGAGGCGGCCGTGCCGATCCTGCTCGACGGCCTTGCAGCGAAGCTTGACGCCGGCCGTGAGCGCCTCCAGGGCGGCCAAGGCCATCATACCGCACCCTAGTTGCTGATTTCGCCACCAGAACATCTGGTCCAGTTCCGGCGCGTCGATGCCGTGCAACCTCACGAGCTGCCCGGCCACGACAATGGTGTCACCGTCGATGACCTTGGCGGGACCGGTGAGGCGATCGGTACGCCGGCTGAACGTCAAGATAGCGACGAGACCGGTCGCGAGACGTCCGAGCATCAGCTGCCGTACCCCGCCAGACTATCAGTGTCGAAGCATAGGCGGGCTGGGTTACCGCTTCGTGTGCCAAGTCACGATGGCCCGAGGGGTGCCGGTAGCCCAACCAGGATGCAGCAGCTGCGGGCGGAAGCCGGCGAGGGTGCGAGGGCATCGGCTTTCTGCTGACCGCAATGGCCGCGGTCTTCATCGGCGGCACCCCGATTCTTCGGCGGCAAGGCGACGATCGCGGGCTCCTGTCTCGGCGCCTGCATCATCGGCATGATCGAGGCCGGCTTGGTCGCCACCGGCGATCGGCTTGCATATCTTCCTATAAACTGATATGAACAGCCGAAGCGCCGACTTGCGCCAGCCATCGCGGCGTCGACGCCACGCGGAACCCCGGCGCCGGCGCGCTCCGGACCATGGCGGTCAACCGCGTGCCAAGCGCGCGAACCCGCTGCTCGTGCGACCCGCGCGCGGCCTCACCCCCTGCGTCCTAGCGCCGAGGGCCCAATCTACCAAACGAACCCAAAACCCGCACAAACCCTCAGCTTTGGGTGTTCCGGCGCCGTTCGGCTCAGCCCGGCGGCGCGACCGACAGGCCGCGGATCTGGTGGCGCTCGATCAGGCGGGCGACGAGGCCCGAGGCTTTGGCCTCCTCGACGAAGGCGTGGAGAAAACGGGCGCCGGCGGCGTTGGCCTTGGCGGTGCCGACCGCCTGTTGGACGGCGGTGAACTTGCCCTCCAGGATGCGGGCGCCGGGGAGTTTTTCGACGTCCTGGAGCAGGCGCGGGCGGAGGCCGGCGAGCGCGTCGAGCTTCTCGGCGACGAAGAGGTCGCAGGAGGCATCGAGGCTCGGCCGCGCGCACGAGCTCGGCGTGGCGGAGGTGGCGGCTGAGCCAGAGGTCGTAGGCAGCCCTTGCCGCGATCGCGATCCGGACGCCCGGGCGGTCGACCTCGTCGATGGGCCGAATCTGCGAGCCCGCGGGTACGAGGTAGGTCGCCTCGATCTCGGCGTACGCCGGAGAAAACGCGATCGCCTCGGCGCGCGCCGGCTCGGCCGCGATCAGGCCGATGTCCCAGACATCCCCGCCGGCCGCGTCCGCAAGCTCGCCCGGACGCGGGAAGGTCACATAGGCGACCTTGACGCCCAGGCGCTAGGCGACCTCGCGCGCCATGTCGGGGGCGACGCCCTCGGGCTCGCCCGAAGCGCTCCTGCCGCTGACCAGCAGAAAATTGGAGAGGTTGATGCCGGCGCGCAGCGCGCCGGTCGGCGCGAGCTCGGCGAGCACGTCGGGCGGCACGTCTGAAGCCATGGGACCGATCCTGGACGTGATGAGGGTCTTGGGATCGTAGTTCGGATGATCGCCGGGCGGCAAGCTTGCCGGCCCGCGCTGCGGCAGCGGCGATCGGGCTTTACGGCGCCCAAGGGGCGAGTAGGATCAGGGCAACGCTCTCGAGGAGCGCCCAATCAAGGGAGGCGAGCATGATGACCGATTGGCGGGCCGTTACTCTGGCGGCGGCGCTGCCGCTGATGGCCCTGGCGCTGGCCGCGCCGGCAGCGGCCGAGGACGACCTCGGCGCCGGCATGACGATCTACATGCAGATGGGCGGCAATCCGGGCGATGGTGCGACCCTGCCGCGGACCAACGGTGCCCGCGCCGCCGCCAAGGCGCTCGGGGCCGAGCTGATCGAGCAGTATTCGGGCTGGCAGCCCGAGCAGATGCTGAACCATTTTCGCGAGGCGCTGGCCGCCGATCCCGCCTGCATCGTGATCATGGGCCATCCGGGCTCGGGCGCGTTCGCCGATCTGGTCGCCGAGGCCGAGGGCCGCGGCATCGTGGTCACGAGCGGCAACGCGCCCTTGACCGAGCTGTTCGACAAATACCAGGCGGAAGGCTTCGGCTACGCCGGCGTCGAGCTCTACAAGGGCGGCTGGCTCACCGGCAAGAAGATGGTCGAGGTCGGCAAGCTCAAGAAGGGCGACCAGGCGCTCGAGTACGGCCTGCTGTCCCAGGCCGAGCGCGGCCAGAGCGACCGCGGCCTCAAGGAGGCGCTCGAGGATTCCGGCCTCAAGGTCGACTATCTCGAGATCAGCCCCGAGGTCAACAACGACTCCTCGCTCGCCGTCCCGATCCTGACCAGCTACCTCGAATCGCACCCCGACGTGAAGGCGATCGGGACCCAGCACGGCAACGTCACCTCGTTCGTGCCCAAGGCGCTCGAGGCCGCGGGCAAGAAGCCGGGCGACGTGATCGTGGGCGGCATCGACCTCGTGCCGGCAACGATCGACGGCCTCAAGGACCAGTACATCACGGTCGTGCTCGATCAGCAGCTCTACCTGCAGGGCTTCCTGCCGGTCACCCAATGCGTCCTGTCGAAGAAGTACGGCCTGACCGGGCTCTCGATCAACACGGGCTCGGGCGTGGTCACGCCGGAGACGATCAATGCGCTGGTGCCGCTGATCGACGCCGGCATCCGCTAGCCCTGCAGCACCCGCCTCCGGCGGCGGGGACCTGCCTCGCCGCCGGCGGGGCCGCCGCCGCGGCCTTGTTGGACGACGCCCATACGGGCCGCCGTTCGCCTACGGCTGGTAGGTGACGCGGTAGATCAGGCCGGCATCGTCGTCCGAGATCAGGAGCGAGCCGTCGGGCAGCTCCTCGAGGTCGACCGGGCCGGCCGGCAACGCTGCCGTCGGCGCCGAGCCAGCCGTCGATGAACACCTCCTGGCCGGTCGGTTGGCCGCTGCCATCGAAGTGCACCCGCACGACCCGGTAGCCGACCGGCAGGGAGCGGTTCCAGGAGCCGTGCTCGGCGACCAGGGCGTCGCCCCGATAGTCGGGCGGGAACATGCTGCCGGTATAGAAGTCGATGCCGAGCGCGGCGACATGGGCTCCCAAGGTCAGCGCCGGCGACGTTACCGGCTGCGGCGGCAGCTGGTCCGCGAACTGCGGATAGGGAACATGGCCGCCGTAGACGTAGGGATAGCCGAAGTGGAGGCCGGGCTCGGCGCGCGGTTGAGCTCGTCCGGGGGGATGTCGTCGCCCAGATTGTCGCCGCCATTGTCGGTGAAGAACAGCTCGCCCGTGGCCGGCTGCCAGTCGAAGCCGACCGAGTTCCGGATCCCGCGGGCGAAGATCTCGAGCTCGTTGCCGTCCGGGCGCAGCCGGATGATCGTGCCCTCGAAGCCCTTGACCTCGCAGATGTTGCAGGGGGCGCCGATCGCCACGTAGAGCTTGCCGTCGGGGCCGAGGCCGGCGTAGCGCCAGCCGTGGTGGCTCTGGTCGGGGAGCACGCCCGGCGGCACGATCACCTTGGCCCGGCCCGAGGGATCGAGGTCGATGATCCGATGCTGCTCGGCGATCAGCAGGCTGCCGTCTGGAGCGAGCGCCAGGCCGTTGGGCACCTTGAGGCCGCCCGCGACCGCGACCACCTGGTTGGCGCGTCCGTCGCGCTCCGGGTCGAGGATCGCGTAGACGGCGCTGTCGCGCGTCGCGACGTAGATCCGGGCACCACCCTCGGCGACCAGCAGCGAGCGCGCGCCCGGCACCTTGGCGAACTCCTCGATCGCAAAACCGGCCGGCAGGTGCAGACGGGCGGGCGGCGCGTCGGACGCGGCCGGCGCCGCCGCCAGCTGGCAGGCGCCGAGCAGCAGCACCAGGGTCGGCGACAGGCGGCGGCAGATGCCGGGCATGGCAAGCCCCCGGGTCAGGCGGATCAGGGGCTCCGGGCGCGCGCTCGGGATGCCGCCGACAGCCTCAGGCAGCCGCGCCGCGCCGGCACCGGGGCGCGCGCGGCCGGGCCGTTGCGCCGCGGCCGCGGGGTTCGCGGCCACGAGCCCGCTAGCGGCGCGACCAGAGGCGCGACCAACGGGAGTCCGGGCTTGCCGGGCCCGACTGCGGCACGGCGGGGCGCGGCACGACGTTGCCCCAGGGCTCGGCCGGCCGGGTCGCCGCCTGATAGCGCTGCAGCTCGGCGATCGTCTTGGCGAACCGCTGTTGCCGGGGCGTGCGTTCGGGCAGGGCGCGCCGGCCCGCGTCCGCCGGCAGCAGCAGCCTCGCGGCCCCGGGTCGGGTGACCGTCCCGGCGGGCGTGCTCGGCATGGCCGGCGCCGCCGTCCTGGGCGGCACGGTCGGTGCGGCCGCCGCGGCGGTCCCTGGCGATGTTACCGCTGCGACCGCCGTCGCGGGTGCCGCCGCTGCGGGCGGCGCCGCCCCGAGCGTCGGCCGCTCAACCGGGTGGGACGGCGGCTGGGACGGCGGCTCCAGGCGGGCGGGCGGCTGCCGGTGCAGCGGCCGGAAGCCAATCCGGGACGCGCGCGCCGCCTCGGCCACCGACAGACCGCGGCTCGCCGGCGGGCTGGGGCTCGGCGACAGCGCGCGCAGCCCGCCAGGGCCGGCCGCGCCGGGTCCGGCCAGCGCATGCAGCGGCCAGACGGCCGCGGTCTCGGCCAGCTGCAGATCGCGGGCCGGCGGTGACGCGGGCGGGAGCGCCGCGGGCAATGGGTCCGGCGGCGCCGCCGGGGACTGGTCCGGCGGCGCGAACAGCCATTCGCGTGGATAGGGCCAGGCGGGCCCCGCGGCTGCCGCTCGAGCCGCGCCCCGAATGCGCGCCGTGCGCGCCCGCGCCGCTGCCGCCGCCTTCAGGGCCGGAGCCAGATAGCGCTCGGTCCCCGCGACCGGCGCGCCAGCATCGACGCCCGGGGAGGGGGACGCAGGCTCCGCCGGCGATATCGCCGCGCTGACAGAGCCATGGCGCACCTCGACGGGCGGCGCCGGCAGGCTCGAAGCCTCCTGGCTGGCGCTCGGGTCGCGGCAGCCGTCCCGCACCGGCATCGTCACCGTGGCTCGATGGCTCGCCATGTCGGCCATGTCTCCTCTTGGGCGCTGCGTCGGGCGGCGATGAGCGGTCAACCAGAGAGCAGAAACGACACGTTAACATCCAGCTGGAGCGTTCAACTGATGTCAACATGGAGATAGTATCGTTAAGCCATTGAACCCTTGTCAAGTGGAATTCGGGTACTTGTCTGTGTCGGCGCGTTCGGTGCCCGCTGCAATCTTTTGGATATTGGCCATGTCGCTGGTCCGCCGGCCCGGCGCGCGGTGGCGACGGCCCGCAGAGCGGTCGGTGGGGGCGCGGATTCCCCGTCCGCCCTGCGCTGCGTCCGGCGGGCTTCGTTGACAGAGCGGGGTCCATCGGCATGATGATCGGGAAGCGTCGCCGGCCTTGTGGGGCGACGCCGGACCCACCGAGGTGCGCCATGCCCCATCGCCGCCCGCTCGCCCGCCAAACTCTCACCGGCCGCCGCCGTTTCCTGACCGCCTCGCTCACGTTCGCCGCCGCCATGCCAGCCTTCAGCCGGCTCGGCTTCGGACAGAGCCCGCAGGTCAACGTCTACAACTGGGACACCTACATCGGTGAGACGACCCTCGAGGATTTCACCGACGCGACCGGGATCGCGGTCCGCTACGACCTGTTCGCCAGCAATGACGAGCTTTTCGCCAAGCTGCGCGAGGGCAATCCCGGCTACGACGTGATCTACCCCTCCAACGACTACGTCGAGCGCATGATCAAGGCCGACATCCTGCTGCCGCTCGATCACGCCAAGATCCCGAACATGGCGAACGTCGATCCGGCGTTCGCCAATCCGGCCTTCGATCCCGGCCTCGTGCACAGCATGCCCTATTTCTGGGGCACGGTCGGGCTTGGCTATCGCAAGTCCAAGGCTGACCCCAAGTCGCTCGCGGAGGTGTTCGAGGGCGACGCCTACACCGGCCGGCTCTCGCTGCTCAACTCGATCGACAGCATCCTCGCGGCGCTCAAATATTGCGGACGCTCGCTCAACACCAAGGATCCGGCCGAGATCGACGAGGCGGTCGAGACCCTCATCAAGATCAAGCCCAAGATCAAGACCTTCGCTCCCGATACCGGCCAGGACCTGCTGGTTTCGGGCGAGGTCGACATCTGCCTGGAGTACAACGGCGACATCCTGCAGGTCATGGCCGAGGACGACGATCTGGCCTACGTCGTGCCGCTCGAAGGCAGCCAGCTCTGGGTGGACAGCATGTGCATCCCGCGCGGCGGTCCCAACCCGGGAAACGCGCACAGCTTCATCAACTTCATCCTCGACGGTAAGGTGCACGGCGCGATCGCGACCTTCGTTCGCTATCCCTGCCCCAATGCCGCCGCGCTCGATTTCATCCCGGCGGAGGATCGCGCGAACCCGGCTCTTTACCCCGCGCGCAGCGTGCTCGCGCTGTGCGAGATCCCGGTCTACAAGGGCGAGAAGATCGAGAGCCTGTACGCCGACGCGCTGACCCGCGTACTCGCCGCGTAACCCATGGCCTGCTCGACAGAAAAACATCTTTGCCGAGCCATTGCCATGGGCCTGATCGTCTCCTAAGTATACGCGCGATGGCGGTGGGGAGGCCCTCCTTGGTCGGGGGGCGCGGACCCGCCGCTTAGCGTTTTGGTGAGGGTGTCGGTGTACTAGGTTCGCCGACATCTGCCTCCTCCTCCTTAACCCGGGAGTAAGACGCCATGATCCCTGTAGCTGCCGTTCAGATCTGAGCCGCTCGACCGCCGGGTGAACGGACGGTCGAGCGCGGGCGCGAAGGCGCCCGGCTGGGCAACGTAGGGCCGACGGTCGGCCTGACGCTTAGCTTATACAGGGACACGGAGCGATGATATCTGCGGGGTTGAGGTCGAGCGACCTGCTCGATCCCGGATGGCGGACGGCGGTGGCGCAACCCGAGGCTGCGGCCGTCGGGGCTGGGTTCGGCGTTCACCTGACGCTCGACGGCTATGGCGGCTCGCGCGAGAAGCTGGCCGACGGCGCGCATGTGCTGGCCTGCCTCAGCGAGCTGCCGGAACGGCTCGGCATGCACAAGATCACCGAGCCCGTCCTGGTCGAGCTCGGGCATCACAGCGACAAGGATCCGGGCGGGGCCAGCGGTTTCGTGATGATCGCCGAGAGCCACATCAGCATTCACACCTTCCCCTTGCGCGGCTTCGTCAGCGCCGACGTCTACACCTGCCAGAACCAGCTGGACACCGAACAGATCTGCCAGTACTTCGCCGACGCCTTCGAGCTCCAGGACCTCGAGACCAACCTCGTGAAGCGCGGCACCCGCTATCCGCAGCACAACATCTACGCGCCCGACTGAACGCGGCGCGGGCGCCAAGCAGCGAGATGCCGATGGACCGGGAGCGGCAGCAGAAGGCCGAGCTTCTGCAGCGGACGATCAAGCACGTCGACATCACGGCGCACGACACGCGCGCGCTGATCACGGCATTCCAGGAGATGTCGTTCAGTGCGCGCGAGCTCGGGCGCGCGTGCGAGATCTACGAGCGCATGCTGCGCGACCCCGACTGCACGATCATCCTGACCGTCGCCGGCAGCACCAGCGCCGCCGGCTGCATGCAGGTCTATGTCGACCTGGTCCGCCACAACATGGTCGATGCGGTGGTCGCGACCGGTGCTACCGTGGTCGACATGGATTTCTTCGAGGCGCTCGGTTTTGCCCACTACCGGGGCACGCAGTTCGTCGATGATTCGATGCTGCGCAATCACTACGTCGATCGCATCTACGACACCTTCATCGACGAGGAGGAGCTGCAGAACTGCGATCGGACGATCAAGGAGATCGCCGACGGACTTGCGCCCGGACCCTATTCCTCGCGCGGCTTCATCCACGAGATGGGACGCTGGCTGGTCGACCATCCGACGCGGGCGCGCAAGCGCGACTCCCTGGTTCAGACCGCGTTCGAGAACGGCGTACCGATCTTCTGCCCGGCGTTTTCGGACAGCAGTGCCGGCTTCGGTCTGGTCGCCCATCAGGTCGAGCGGCCCGGGCGGCATCTGACGATCGATTCGGTCGCCGACCTGCGCGAGCTCACGGAGCTCAAGATGCAGGCCAAGGACAGCGGCCTTTTGATCATCGGCGGCGGCTCGCCCAAGAACTTCGCCCAGGACACGGTGGTCTGCGCCGAGATCCTGGGCCACGACGTGCCGATGCACAAATACAGCATCCAGATCACGGTTGCCGACGTGCGTGATGGCGCCTGCTCCAGCTCCAGCCTCAAGGAGGCGGGCTCCTGGGGCAAGGTCGACGCCGGGGCGGAGCAGATGGTGTTCGCCGAAGCGACCCTCGCCCTGCCGCTGCTCGCCGCCTACGGCTATCACAACGGCAGCTGGCGCGATCGGCCCAAGCGCGAGCTCGCCCGCCTCCTGACCGCGGCCTGATGGTCGCCTCGATCCTCAACTGGAGCGAGCCGGAGAGCGCCGACGCGGTCCTGATCTCGGCCCCTTATGGGCATGGCGCGTCGTTCGGCGCCGGCGCCGGCGGGGGTCCGGCCGCGATCGTCGCCTGTCTCGAGCGCCAGATCGAGCTGTTCGAGCGTTACACCCGGACCGAGCCGGCCGCCGACTACAAGATCTGCCACCGGCTGCTCGCAGAGGTCGGGGCGCTGGCGCCCGAGGCCATGGTCGAGCGGGTCGCCGGGGCGGTCGCGGGCACGGCCGCGTTCACGATCCTGCTCGGCGGCACGCACGCGGTCACGATCGGTGCGTTGCGGGCCCACGCCGCCCGCGGCCGGGCGGACGAGGTGACGATCGTGCAGATCGACGCCCACCTCGACATGCGCGACGACGACAGTGACTACAACGACCGCGATCCCAGCCGCTTTGCCCATTCCTGCGTGATGCGCCGCGGCCGCGAGCTCGGTTTTCGGACCTGCTCGGTCGGCATCCGGGCCTATTCGCGCGAGGAGCATCGGTTTGCGATCGCCGAAGCGCTGCCGGTGTTCGAATGGGGCCGCGGCGAGCTGCCGACCGTCGAGGCGGTCCTGGCCGCGATTGCGACCGAGCGGATCTACCTTTCGATCGACGTCGACGGCTTCGATCCGGCGGTGGCGCCGGCGACCGGCACGCCGGTGCCGGGCGGGCTGTCCTGGGCCTACGGCACGCAGCTTTTGCGGGAGCTCTGCCTCGCCAAGGCCGTGATCGGCGCGGATGTCGTCGAGGTCGCGCCGGTCGCGGGCTCGGGGCTCACCGAATACGCCGCCGCCCAGCTGTGCTACGATATTCTCTGCTACACGCTGCTCAAGCGAGACGGTAAGCTCGCCTTCGTCTAGGCGCGCGCGGCCCTCGCGCCGCCGGTCGCAAGCGGGGCGGCGATGGAGTCCTGGCGGCAGCAGCCGGTGGTCTTCTGGATCTTCGCGCTGCCGGGCGCGCTCTGGCTGCTGGTCTTCTTCCTGATACCGCTCGCTCTGGTCTGGATTTTGTCGTTCGGCGAGCGCTCGGGACCGGTCGACATCCTGATCACCGGCACTCTCGAGAACTATGCAAAGGCGCTCGACCCGATCTACCTGGGCCTGTTCTGGAAGTCGTTCTGGATCGCAGGCGTGGCGACGGCCCTGGTCCTGATCGTCGGCTTTCCGGTGGCGCTCGCCGTGAGCTTCGCGCCGGCCCGCGCCAAGCCCCTGCTGCTGATGCTGGTGATCCTGCCGTTCTGGACCAATCTTCTGATCCGGACCTATGCGATGATCGCGGTGCTGCGGGCCCGCGGCTACGTCAATTTCGGCCTGGAGGGGCTCTGGGATCTGGCGAGCGCCGGTCTCGGCGTCCTCGGGCTCGCGGCGCTGCCGCCGTTTCAGCCGCTCGAGCTGCTCTACAACAACGCCGCCGTGGTGATCGGCATCGTCTACGTCTATCTGCCGTTCATGGTCCTGCCGCTGTACGCCACGCTCGAGCGCCTCGATCGCTCCTACCTGGAGGCCAGTCTCGATCTCGGCGCCGGTCAGTGGCGGACCTTCCGCTCGGTCGTGGTGCCGCTCGCCCGGCCCGGGATCATCTCGGGCGTGATCCTGGTCTTCGTGCCGGCGCTCGGCACGTTTTTGATCTCGGACCTTTTGGGCGGCCCGGACAGCCAGCTGATCGGCAACGTCATCGAGCGCCAGTTCAAGGCCGCCAACAACTGGCCGCTCGGCGCCGCCATGTCGTTTTTGCTGATGTACCTGACCTTCGCCGCGCTCGCCGCGCGCGCCTTCCTGTCCGAGCGCGACCTCTGAGCCGGGCCGGAAGCAGGGTTTGCTTTCCGGTCGCCTCCGTCGCGCCTGCATCCTGCTGCCCTCCTGGTCGCGGTCCTCGGGCTCGCGGGGTGCTGATCGGCAATGTTCTGACGCCGCTGTCCGGATATGCGCTGTCTCTCCACCGGAGGTCGATCGCGGCCGGAATTAACATGCCCTCGAAGTGTTCCTTGGGTAGGGAGAGCGTGTCGGGTGTCGCCAGGCGGCAGCAGCTGTTCAGGGAGACGGAACAATGGCGGCCGTTCGAGCCCTCTTTGCGACCCTCAACGGGCTGGCCCAGGCGGGAACGCTCGCCCGTAGCTGGGCGTGGCCGAGCGCGGCCGAGGCCGAGGACTTGGGCGAGCCCTGGTACGAGGGCGCCTGGGCCCATGCCGGCGACGAGCCGCCGCTCGAGGAGCTGCTGCGCGATCCCGTGGTCCATCTGGTGATGCGCGCCGACCGTCTGGAGCCTGCGCAGGTCCGGTGCTGGCTCCGCCCGAAGCCGCCGCTCGCCTCCTGAACTCACGCGCGACCAGAGCGCTGCCGGCGGCCGCGGCCTAGCAGGCTGTTGAAGAAGTGATTCGTTCGGCTTTGAGGACGGCCTCATCGCCGAGGTGGTAGGCGAACGCGATCTCGATAGTGGCATCGTCGTTGAGTTCGGCGGAGCGGTACCGCTGACCTCGTCCATCTCGTCGAAGCCAGCCCAGGTGAAGAAGACCGTCGAGCGGCTGTATTCGAGCTCGAGGCTGGCCTGCATGGCCCCGTAGGCGATCTCGCCGTGGCCATCGGCCCCGATGGTCATGGTGGCGGCGGCGACCAGATCGAGGTAGTCGCGATCCCAGAGGTCGGCCTCGACGATCCGCCAGCGGCCGACGAGGCGGCAGTCCATCGGCGCCGTCACGGTGTGGCTCCGGCCAGCAGCCTGGGCAGCCGCACCAGATTATAGGCGGCGGCGACGAAGGTGAAGGCGAGGTCGACCCGCGCCAGCCCGCGGAACCGGGTCTTCCTCAGGCCGGCCACCGTCTTGATCCAGCCGAACGCCTCCTCGATCCGCTTGCGGAGGCGCTGGCTCGTGGCATAGCCGGGATGCCGGGTGGTGCGCCGGTCGATCGCCGAGCGCCGGCCGCTGCTGTTCTGGGCGACGTGCGGGCGCACGTTGCGCTCGCGCAGCTCCATCACGAAGTCCTTGGCGTCGTAGCCCTTGTCGGCGCCGAGTGTCACCGCCCGCGGCCGGTCGCCATGGGGCGCGATCAGGTCGAGCGCGGCCAGCCGTTCGGCATGGCCCGACACCCGCGTCAGCCGGGTGCCGACGATCAGGCCGGAGCGGTTCTCCATCAGCCCGTGCCCGATGAAGCACAGCCTGGCCTCCATCCCCGGTCCCTTGCGGTACAGCATGGCATCGGGGTCGGTGGTCGACGCGTGGCTCGCGTTCGAGCGCTTCTCGCCCTTGAAGTCGGCTGGTGCGTTGCGGTCCCCGTCCCTGCGGTCATCGCCGCCGTCATCACCGCCCGGCGCCTGCCTGGGCTTGAAGCTCTTCAGCGACGCCCACGCCTCGATCAAGGTCCCGTCGACCGAGAAGTGCTCGCTTGACAACAGCCGCTTCACCCTCGGCTGGGCCAGCACCGCGGCCAGGAACTTGGCCGCGATGTCGCCAGCCAGCAGCCGGTCGCGGTTCTTCGAGAAGCTCGAATGATCCCACACCGGCTCATCCACCCCGAGCCCGACGAACCAGCGGAACAACAGGTCGAACTCCAGCCGCTCCATCAGCTGGCGCTCCGAGCGGATCGAGTAGAAGGCCTGCAGCAGCATCGCCCGCAGCAGCATCTCGGGCGGGATCGAGGGCCGCCCCATCCCCGAATAGAGCCCGGCGAAATCACCCGACAACGCCGCCAGCGCCGTGCTCACCACCTCGCGGATCACCCGCAGCGGATGGTCCCTCCGCACCCGCCGCTCCAGATCCACGTATGAGAACAGCTCGCCCGACCGCCTGTCCGTCCCGCGCATCATCACCTCGGCCAAATCACCATGGCCGACAGTGAATCACGCCAGCGCCGCACAGACCATCCCTTTTTCAACAGCCTGCTAGGGGCCGCAATCCGAGCTTATCACCGCGTCCGCACCGCCCTATAAACGGGAGATGGCTGCTGGGCGCCCGATCGGCGCCGGGGACGGGGTGCGGCAATTGCCGAACGGACGCGAGCGCTCGGGACCGCTCGAGTACAGCCGCAAGCTTTGGCTGCGCGCCTGGCTGGCTGCGACCTTCACCTTCCTCTACGCGCCGATCGTGATCCTGATCCTGTTCAGCTTCAACAACAGCAAGCGCAACATCGTCTGGCAGGGCTTCACCCTCGACTACTACAAGAAGGCGGTCGGCAACGCCTCGCTGATCGAGGCGTTCACCAACAGCCTGACGATCGGCCTGATCAGCACGGCCGTCAGCACGGCGATCGGGGCGCTCCTGGCGCTGGCACTGTGGCGCTTCCGCTTCCCGGGCAAGCCGGCGCTCGAGGGCGCGCTCGCGCTGCCGATCGTGATCCCGGAGATCTGCATGGGGGTGGCGCTGATGGCGTTCTTCATCCGCACCGGCTGGCCGACCCAGCTGCCCTGGCCGCTCAACCTCGGGCCGATCATCATCGGCCACATCGCCTTCAGCTTCCCGTTCGTGACGATCGTGGTGCGCGCGCGCATGGCGGGCTTCGATCGCGCGCTCGAGGAGGCCTCCAAGGATCTCGGTGCCGGCGAGTGGCAGACCTTCAAGAACATCACGCTGCCCTACATGCGCCCCGGGCTGATCGCGGGCGGCCTGCTCGCGATGACCCTCTCGCTCGACGATTTCGTCATCACCTTCTTCACCTCGGGCCCACAGACCCTGACCTTCCCGATCAAGGTCTATTCCATGGTCCGCTTCGGCGCGACGCCCGAGGTCAACGCCGCCTCGGCCGTCCTGATCCTGGTGACCGTGCTGCTGACCGTGGTGGCGATGCGCCTGCAGCGCCCGGAGCGCGGCGGGGAGCTTGGAGCATGAGCGCCGAGCCGATCGTCCGGGTCGAGGCGGTGACCAAGCGCTTCGGTCGGATGGTCGCGGTCGACCGCGTGTCGCTGGCGATCGAGGCCAACGAGTTCTTCGCGCTGCTCGGCCCGTCCGGCTGCGGCAAGACCACGCTTTTGCGCATGCTTGCGGGCTTCGAGAACCCGAGTGCGGGCAAGATCCTGATCGACGGCGAGGACATGGCGGGCGTGGTCCCCAACCGCCGCCCGGTCAACATGGTGTTCCAGTCCTATGCCGTCTTTCCGCACATGAGCGTCGCCGACAACGTCGCCTACGGGCTCCGGGTCAGCGGCACGCCGCGCGCCGAGATCGCCCCGCGGGTCGAGGCGGCGCTCGCCATGGTCCGTCTCGAGGGGTTGGGCCTGCGCCGGCCCGACCAGCTCTCGGGCGGCCAGCGCCAGCGGGTGGCGCTCGCGCGCGCGCTGATCAAGCGGCCCAAGGTTCTGCTGCTCGACGAGCCGCTCTCGGCACTGGACAAGAAGCTGCGCGAGGAGATGCAGCTCGAGCTCGTCCGCCTGCAGCACGAGGTCGGGATCACCTTCGTGATCGTGACCCACGACCAGGACGAGGCGCTCTCGATGGCCAACCGGATTGCGGTCATGGACAAGGGCCGGATCCTGCAGATAGCGCCGCCGGACGAGCTGTACGAATCCCCGAGCTGCCGCATGGTCGCCGACTTCATCGGCACGACCAACCTGTTCCCCGGCCGGGTGCTCGGGCGCGCCGACGGCGGCATCCGCCTCGAGGCCAGAGGCCTCGGCGAACTGCGCCTGCCCGAGGACGGCGAGCCCGGCAGCGAGATCGGGATCGCGGTCCGCCCGGAGAAGGTCCGGATCAGCCACGAGCGCCCGGCGGACGGCCTGATCGCGGTCCCAGGCAAGGTCGCCCAGCTCGCCTATTTCGGCGACTACAGCCACGTCTTCGTCGAGGCCGGCCCGTCGGTCCGGATCACCTGCTACCGCACCAACGACAGCCGCCGCCAGGCCGACGCGCTCGCGGTCGGCGACCCCTGCTGGGTCTCCTGGCACCCGGCCGACTGTATTCTCCTGACCGAGTGATCCACACTCCTACGGTCAGCAACGCCGGAAGCAACGTCTCCTCCCCGCTTGGATCGCGAATGCCTCTTGCGACGCGTCATCATGCAACGCATGATCAAGAGCTTCCGCGATCGCGAGGCGGAACGGATCTTCGAACGGCAGCGCTCGCGCAAACTGCCGCCCGACAACCGGCTGGAGGCGTTGTCCGCGGACCGAGTCGGTCAGCACAGCGTCCGGATCAACGATCGCTGGCGGATCTGCTTCGCGTGGCACGAGGGAGATGCCTATGACGTCGAGATCGTCGACGACCACTGAGCGGCGCGCGCCAGAGCTGCCGCCCGTGCATCCGGGCGAGATCCTGATCGAGGACTTTCTGAAACCGATGGGCATCAGCCGCTACCGGCTGGCGAAGGCGCTGGGCGTGCCGCCGCAGCGCATCCACGATCTCGTCCACGGCCGCCGCGCCATGACCGCCGATACAGCGCTCCGTCTCGCCCGCTACTTCGCCATGGAGGCGCAGTTCTGGATGCACCTGCAGACCCGCTACGATCTGGAGGTCGCGTCCGATCAGCTCGCTGGTCGTCTCGACCACGAGGTCCAACCGCGAGCGGCATGACAAGGCGATCCTACGTCGAGAAGAGCTCCACGATCACGCCTTCGTCAGCGCGGAGCTGACCATGGGCGGCCACCGGCTGTTGGCGATCGAGGTGGGTCGAGAGCAGGATGCGGCCGCCTGTTGCCGTTGCCGGCAGGCGCCCGGGATTCGAGCTCAGGTTCAGCGCGATCAGCAGCTCGCGGCTGTCGTGTCGTCGCAGATAGGCGAGAACCGCGCCCTCTGCGTCGACCGGCTCATAGTCGCCGATCGCGAGCGCCGGTTCGTTGCGGCGCAGGTCGATCAGCGCCCGGTAGAGGGACAGCATCGAGTGAGGATCGGCCTGCTCCGCGGCGACGTTGACGCGCGGGAAGTCATCGCCGAGGGGGAGCCAGGGGGTGCCGGTCGTGAAGCCGGCGTTGGCCTCGGCGCTCCAGGGCATCGGCGTGCGCTCGGGGTCGCGGCCGAGACCGAGGCCCGGGACGCCTTTTTCCCAGGGGTCCTGGACCTGCTCGGGGGGAATCGGCACGTCCTGCATGCCGAGCTCGTCGCCGTAGTAAAGCGTCGGCGTGCCGCGCAAGGTCAGGAGCAGCATCGCCGCGACCCGCGCCTGGGCCGGCCCGACCCGGCTCGCGATCCGGTGGTTGTCGTGGTTGCCCAATACCCAGTTCGGCCAGCCGCCCGCCGGCAGCGCCGCTTCGTAGGCGCGGATCAGGCGGTCGATGTCGCGCGCGTTCCAGGCGGTCAGGATCAGCTGGAAGTTGAAGGGCAGATGCGCCCCGCGCAGGTCCGGGCCGTAGTAGGCGACCAGCCGCTCGACCGGCAGGTAGATCTCGCCGATCAGCACGCGCTCGTCGTAGTCATCGACCACCCGCCGCAGCCCGGCGATCACGTCGTGGATCTCGGGCCGATCGGCGGTGAAGACCGGTAGGAGCCGGGTATAAGGCCACATGCCCTCGGCAAAGCCGGGATTGGGCGGGTTGTCGCGGAACTGGTCGTCCTTGATCAGGTGCCAGATCACATCGACCCGGAAGCCGTCGACCCCGCGCTCGAGCCAGAAGCGCATGGCGGCGTGCATCGCCGCCACCACCTCGGGATTGCGCCAGTTCAGGTCGGGCTGCTCCTTCAAAAAGGCGTGGTAGTAGTACTGGCCGGTCGCCTCGTCCCATTCCCAGCCGCTGCCGCCAAAGTGGGAAAGCCAGTTGTTCGGCGGCCCGCCTCCCGGCGCCGGGTCGCGCCAGACGTACCAGTCGCGCTTCGGATTGGCGCGCGAGGCGCGCGCCTCCCGGAACCAGGGGTGCCGGTCGGAGCTGTGGTTGGGCACGAAATCGAGGATGACCTTGAGGCCGCACCCGTGCGCCAGGGCGACCAGCCGGTCGAAGTCGGCGAGCGTGCCGAACATCGGGTGGATGCCGGTGAAGTCGGCGACGTCGTAGCCGAAGTCGGCCATCGGCGAGGGATAGATCGGCGACAGCCAGATCGCATCGACCCCGAGCCAGCGCAAGTAATCCAGCCGGCGGACGATCCCCTGCAGATCGCCGATGCCGTCGCCGTCGCTGTCCTGAAACGAGCGCGGGTAGACCTGATAGATGATGCCGCGCGCCCACCAGGGAGGGTCCAAAGCGGCCATGGATGTCCACTTCCGTCGTTCGCCGGCGTCGAGATCCGGCCGTCCGTGACGGATCCAAGCCGATGCGGTCGCGTCAGGCAACCCGAATGTCGCCAACCGAGCGCCGGGCGAGCGGGCTCCGGCCATCATGGCTGGACCGCGCGCGCCCGGCCGATTAGGAGGGTCGAACGATCACGATGACTGCCGGACCCGACAAGCTTGCCGCTGCGCATCACGACCTGGAACGTGAACTCGGTGCGCCAGCGCCTGGACGGGCTCGCGCGGCTCGTGCGCGCGGCCGCTCCGGACGTGCTCTGCCTGCAGGAGACCAAGGTCCGCAACGAGCTGTTCCCGATCGCCGAGCTCGAGGCGCTGGGCTATCCGCATCACATCCTGCACGGCCAGGCGGGCTACCATGGGGTCGCGATCTTCTCGAAGCTGGCGCTGGCGGACGCGACCCCGCTCGACTGGTGCAACAGCACCGACTGCCGGCATCTGCATGCGATCCTCAAGGACGGCATCGAGCTGCACAACCTCTACATCCCGGCGGGCGGCGACGAGCCCGATCCCGAGCTGAACCCGAAGTTCCGGCACAAGCTCGAGATGCTGGCGGCGCTGAGCGACTGGTTTGCCCGCGACTTCGCACCCGAACGGCAGGCGGTGCTGCTCGGCGACCTCAACGTCGCCCCGCTCGAGACCGACGTCTGGAACCACAAGGCCCTGCTCAGGGTGGTGAGCCATACGCCGGTCGAGGTGCAGGCCCTGCGGGGGCTCCAGGCCTCGCACCGCTGGCACGACGCCGTCCGCCACTTCGTGCCGCCGAGCGAGCGCCTGTACACCTGGTGGAGCTATCGCGCCCTCGACTGGGCGGCGAGCGATCGCGGCCGCCGCCTCGACCACGTGTGGGTGACGCCCGCGCTCAGCCCGCGACTGCAGCATGCAACCGCCCTGCGAGCTGCGCGTGGTTGGCCGCAACCCTCAGATCATGTGCCGGTCACGATCGATCTCGCCGACGGCTGAGCGTCGGAGCGTTGCGCCGCCGGCAACCGCCGGGCGGTCGCCGGCGGTTCCGAATCACTCTGTTCGCGGCGGCGCAAAAAGGGTATGGAGTGACAGTGGCATCCGTTGGAGTTGACCGGTTATGAACAATCGGCGTCCGTCGCAGCTGTCCGGACCTTACCGGACCGAAGTTGCTGCGGTGGTCAAATGGTATAACCGTACCAAAGGCTTCGGTTTCGTGAAGCCGGACGATGGCGCGCCCGACGCGTTCCTGCACGCTTCCCTGGTGGCCCAGGCCGGCCACGACGACCTCCCCGACGGCACGAGCCTTGTCTGCGATATCGCCGACGGACCGCGCGGACCCCAGGTCGCCGCGATCCACAGCATCGAGCCGCCGAGCGAGCCGGTGCCGCGCTCGCGGCCGCCGCGCTTCGCGGTCGGCGGCGACGGCGAGCTGGTCGAAGGCACGGTCAAGTTCTACAATGCCGAGAAGGGCTTCGGCTTCATCGTGCCGGACGATGGCAGCAAGGACGTGTTCGTATCGGCGCGCACGCTGACCCGCGCCGGGATCGCCGCCCTCGAGGCCGAGCAGCGGGTCCGGGTCGCGACCCGCATGGGCCAGAAGGGGCCGATGGCGGCGCTCGTCGAGCTGCTCTAGCCTGGGACTGGCCGGCAGGACGCGGAGCCGCCCGGTCGCCGCACGCCGGGTCGGGCTCGAGCATCCCGTTCTGGGGCCAGCGCTGCATTGGCTCGATGACGCAGCTCGGGCTGAGCTCGACCGGCGCCGCGCGCGCTCGCCGCGAGGCGCCAGCCTCGAGAGCACCTGCCATCCGTTGCCGCCTCGACGCTGGCTGCCTGAGTAGCCCAAATCGTCCTGGGGTTGCCGCGGCGATGAAGCCCTCGTTGACCGCCCGTAGCAGAACTCGCCCGCGAGGATCCGGAACAGCGCAGACCCCCTGCGCACCAGCGGGCGTCAGATTGGGAGCAATTCTGCCAAACCCCCAGGTCGGGCATGGAAAGCCGATGGTCGAGCGGCTCAGCCGGCACCGGCGAGCGGGCCCTTGCGGCAGTGGAGGACCGGGCGGCCGCGCTCGCTGCTGTGGACGAGCTCGATCGCTTCGAAGCCCACCGCGGCGAGCCGCCGGCGCTCGGTCCGGGCGCTGTCGTGGCCCTCGTAGATCAGCTCGTCGAAGCGGCCGAGGAACGCGAGAAACCGGGCCCGGTCGCGGACCCAGTGGCCGACGCTGAGCGCGAACACGACGTCCGGCCGGAACGTCGCGAGCTCGGTCTCCCAATCGGCATCGGCGTCGAAATCGATCTCGTGGAACGACGGCCGCACGTGGAACGCGTCTGCGATCCTGGCAGCGGCCTCGAGGACCCGGCAATCGCGGTCCACCGCCAGGGCGGCCGCCGCTCCCGCCTCCTTGAGCAGGAAGGTCGAGAGCAGGCCCTGGTTGCAGCCGAGCTCGAGCACGCGCTTGTCGCGATAGTCGGTGATCCGGGCGAGGTGCTGCCAGCGCACCGCCCACGGGCGCTCGCCGGGGAAGCGGATCCCGTCGAGCTCGAGCGCCTGATAGGCAATCGCACGGCCGGGCGAGCTGGCATTCGAGGCGGCCGCGGCCCGCCAGGCCGCGAGCAGCGCTCTGAGCTCGACGCTGGCGTCGGGTGGCAGGCGCGGCCAGTCGTTCGGGTCGGGCCAGCGCCTGTGGCCGCCCTTGAGGCGGCGAAGGAGGGCGGGCGGCAGGCCCGCCTGCAAGCGCTCGCGCAACGGCGCCAGGACCGTGTTGCTGACCGGCGGGCCGCCGAGGCGGAGCCCGAGCAGGCTGCGTGCCAGGCACACCGCGGGGTGCCTGGCACTGGCCTGATCGAAGTCGATCAGCTGCAGCTGGCCCGCGGGGTCGATCAGGATGTTCTCGGGCCGGAGATCGTCGTGGCTGACCCCGCGCCTCGCGAGGCGGCCGACGAGGACGACGAGCCGGAGCGTCAGCCAGAGCAGGCGTCCCCAGCCGACCTCCAACGGGTTCAGCGGCCGGCCGCCGAGCCGTCGCATGACGAGGACCGACAGGCTCGGGGTCTGGTGCCAGCCGACCACTTCGGGGATCCCGGGAATGCCGCGACAGCGCTGCAACAGGCCGACCTCGCCCGGCAGATCCTGCCGGTGGCCCGGGCTGGCGGGATGCGGGTCGCGGCCCGCGATCTTGTAGAACCGGTCGCCCCGCACGCCATAGCGGCGCGCCGGGTCGAGCGGGCTCTGCCAGCATCGCTCGAAGCACCGCCAGGGGTCATCGCGAGGTCGGGTGGACGAAGCCTGGTTGGCCTGCATGCGGCGATGCTATAGGAGAGACGGGCGCCGAATCAATCCCGCAGCGATTACGCACTCGAAAAATTCAACCAGCGCGGTTAGGGGACGCAGCCCGCCGTCGCCGGTCCCGAGGATGCCCAACGGCGTGGACATAATTGACGTTATGCGCTAAAGACGAAAAAGAAAAGAAACTATGGGTTGATAGATATGCCCTCCAGGCTCAGCGTAATCACCGTTGTCCTGAACGATCGCCGCGGGTTTGCGGCGACCGCGGCCAGCATCGTCGGCCAGACCTGTCGGGACTTCGAGTGGATCGTGGTCGACGGCGGCTCGAGCGACGGCACGCTGGACGTCATCCACAGCCATGAGACGCGGATCGGGGCGCTGCGCAGCGCCCCAGATCGGGGCGTGTACGACGCGATGAACCATGGCCTCGGGCTCGCGCGCGGCGAGTTCGTCGTGTTCATGAACGCCGGCGACCGCTTCGCGCAGCCGCGCACGCTCGCCCGCGTGCTGGCCGCGATCGGCGAGGCGGAGCACGCCATCGACATCCTGTTCGGCGGCACGATCATCGAATTGCCCGGGGGTACCCGGGTCTACCGGCCGCCGCATCCGGCCGGGGCCCGCCTGCGCTTCGGCCTGCCGGCTTATCATCAGGCGACCTTCGTGCGCCGCGAGCTGCACCAGGCGGTGCCCCACGAGCTCGCCTATCAGGTCTCGTCCGACTACTACACGATCGCCACGATGTGCCGCGCCGGCGCCCGCACGCTCGCGCTCGACGCCCCGCTCGCGCTTCACGACTTCGGCCCGCACAACCTCTCCAAACGCGCGACGCTGACGCGGTTCCGGGATTTCGTCGCGATCCAGCGCCGGGTGTTGGGCAAGGGCTGGCCGGAGATCGCGATCAACACCGGCCGCCTGCTCTGCGTCCACTGGGCCTATCTCGCGATCACCAGCCCGGGTTTCGGACAGCTCGCGGCGCCGCTGCTCGGGCCCTGGCGCGTCCAGCCGGGCGAGAGCTGGTGAGCGCCCCGCGCGCGGCCGCCCGGGCCGACGATCCCGATCCGGGGGTGGCCGAGGGCGGAGCGCTGCGACCTGCATTCGATGCCGAGGGCTACGTGGTCGTGCGCGCGCTGGTCCCTGGCGAGCTGTGCGAGCGGGCCAGGGCCGCCTTCACGGCCGAGATCAAACCCCATCGGGGCCATCTCTACCGGCAGACCACGAGCCATGCCGAGCGGCACGTCTTCACCGATCATGGCTATCTGCTCAATCCGATCCTCAACATTCAAAGCCTGCGCCAGAGCCGGTTTCCGAGGTTTCGCGCCGCCGGCCTCGAGATCCTGACCGAGCCCGGGCTGCAACAGGCGGCCGCAGCGATCCTGGGCGAGCCGGGCAAGGTCGTGCAGTCGATGTACTTCGAGGGCAACTCCGCCACCTGGGCGCATCAGGACACCTACTATCTGGACGCGGCCGGGTCGGGCGCCATGCTCGGCGCCTGGATCGCGCTCGAGGACATCGCTGCCGGCGCCGGCCGCTTCTACGTCTATCCGAGGAGCCACCTGATCGACATCGCCCCCAACCGCGGCGATCTCGACATCGCCTTCCACCACGACCGCTACAAGCAGCACGTCCTCGACGTGATCGCCGCCCATGGTCTGATCCGTCGGGCGCCGGCGCTTTGCCGGGGCGATGTCCTGTTCTGGTCGGCCAGGACCATCCACGGCAGCCTGGAGACCACCGAGCCGCAGTACTCGCGCAGCTCGATCACGGCGCATCTGCTCTCGGCGAGCTCCGAGTTCGAGCAATTCCAGCGCCGCCGCCGCCGGCTCGCGCTGACCACGATCAACGGCGTCCAGGTCCACCTGCCCAAGAACCAGAACGCATGGCGGCCGCGCGCCGCGTTGTGGGCCGAAGCGAGCTTTCCCAGGACCTTCCGGCTGGCCAAGCGGGCGGCGATCAAACTGGTTCTCGGCTGAGCTGCGGCGGCGGGCCGGCGCCACTCCACCTTCCGACCTAACTCGCGTCTAGCGCGAAATATCCACCGGCAAGGTCGATCCCGAGCGCCGCCGCAGGCGGGTCCGGCGCGGCTCGCCGCGGCCGCCCTCGACGAGCCGTGAACGCGGAAGCCATTTGGAGTCGCTTGATCACGAATTTCAATATGATAAGCCGCTATCTTGATATTGGACTTAAGATACAATTCTATCTAGTTATGTTAGTCAAAAAACTTCTAGCTCTACCGTAAGTTATGTTCTACCGTACGGCGAAACTTGCCCTGACCGGTAGACCAACGTGAGAGTGCTCCTCCTCGGCCTCAACTTTGCGCCTGAGCTGATCGGCGTCGGCAAGTACAGCGCCGAGTTCGCCGCCTGGCTGACCGAGCACGGCCATGAGGTGCGGGTGATCACCGCGCCGCCCTACTATCCCGACTGGCAGGTCGCGCGCGGCTACGCTGCCTGGCGGTACCGGCGCGAGATCGTGGCCGGCGCCAAGACGCTCCGCTGCCCCTTGTGGGTGCCGGCGGCGCCGACGGCGGCCAAGCGCATCCTGCATCTGCTGTCCTTCGCGCTCAGCAGCTGCCTGCCGACCCTCTGGCTCGCCCTGCGGTGGCGCCCGGACGTGGTCTGGACGGTCGAGCCGACGACGCTCACGGCGCCGACCGCGCTGCTCGCGGCCCGGCTCGCCGGGGCGCGGGCCTGCCTGCACGTGCAGGACCTGGAGATCGAGGCGGCCTGCGCGCTCTGCATGGTCTGCCATCCCCGGCTGCACCATGCGCTCCGCACCGCCTACGGCTGGCTGCTCCGGCGTTTCCATCTCGTGTCGACGGTCTCCGAGCAGATGCGCCGGGCGCTCGCCGCGCACGGCTTGGCAGCCGATCAGCTCTGCCGGTTCCCGAACTGGGTCGACACCGGCGCGATCCGGCCGCTCGGGCAGCCCAACCGGCTGCGCCGGGCGCTGGGCTTGGGCACCGATCAGGTGATCGTCCTCTATGCCGGCAACATGGGCGAGAAGCAGGGGCTGCAGGGGCTCGCGACGGTCGCCGACCTGCTCGCCGGCCGCCCCGAGATCCGGCTCGTGCTGTGCGGCGCCGGCGCGGTCCGAGCGCGGCTCGAGCGCCTGATGGCCGGCCGCGCGAACGTGCAGATGCTGCCGCTGCAGCCGCGCGAGCGGTTGAACGAGCTGCTCAATCTCGCCGACATCCACATCCTGCCGCAGCGGCCACAGGCCGCGAGCTTCGCCCTGCCCTCGAAGCTCGGCGGCATGCTCGCGAGCGGCCGGCCGTTCGTTGCCCAGGCCGAGGGTGGCGAGCTCGCCCGGGCCGCCGGCGCCGGCGGCGTCGCGGTCGCACCGGGCGACCCGGCGCCGATGGCCGAAGCGATCCTGGCGCTGGCCGACGACGCCGAACGGCGCCACCGGCTCGGCCAAGGCGGCCGGCGGTTCGCCGAGACCTACCTCGATCGCGAGCTGATCATGGCGCGCTATGTCGACCGGATGGCGGCGGCCGTCCGCGCCGGCACCACCGCGACGCCCTGGTGGCAGCGCCTGCTGCGCCAGATCAAGCTGCGCCGGCCACGCGCGCTCGCGCCGCGGTTCGCCACGCCACCGCCGGTGCCCAGCCGTCGCCCATGATCATCGTCACGCGCAATCCTACCTGCAAACTCTACCTCGAATATTGGCCGATCGTCTGGCTCTGGCCGATCAGCCTCGTATTGATGCAGCTGACTTTGTTCCGCCTGGCTGATTTCGAGATCACGGTAGGCGTCGTGATCTGTCATCTCATTCAACTGCATATCGTGATGCTATATTGGCTCGATCGACCAGCGGACCGGCAGATCGTGATGGCGCTGGCGGTCCTCGTCTACAGTCTGTCGCTCGGGCTGTTTGCCCGCGACCCGGCGGAATTCGGGCGTAGCCTGGCGCAGGTCCTCAATCTCGTCGCGATGGTCATGATCTGCCTGAACGCGCCGCTGGCAGGCCGGCCCGAGGTCCGCCGCTCGATCGGCGTGTTCTGCGTCCTCGCGGCCGGGGCCGGCTTGTTCATCATCGCCCAGGCGCTCGCTTTCAACCTGCTGCACGACCTTCGGCTGGCCAACCTGCTCGGGCCGTTCGCGCCGCTCGGACCCGGCAACGAGATCTACGACGTCACCGCCTACGCGCCGCCGCCGCGCGCCAACGGCTTCTACTCCGAGCCGTCGGTCGCCGGCTGGTTCATGAGCTTCGCCGTGGCGCTGGCGCTGGCCGCCCGCCGGCTCTACCCGACGCTGACCACGCTGACAGCCACGATCTGCGCGCTCGCCGCCATGGCCACCCTCAGCCTGACGGGCATCCTCGGGGCCTCGGTCGTGCTCACCGGCTACGTCCTGTTCGTGCGCGACCGGCTGGGGTGCAAACTCCTCTGGCTGGCGCTCGCCGGCGGCAGCGTGACAATCGCGATCTACTACGCCTCCCGGCTCGGCATCCTCGCCCGCTTTCACGATATCGACCTGCCCGGCACCTCGATCTACTTTCGCCTGACCGCCCCCTACACCTTGATCACGGAGACCCTGGACCGCTTCCCCTTCGGCTATCCGCTCGGTCAGACCGACTTCATCGCGACCCGCCAGTACTACGTCAATTGGCCGCAAGGCTCGCAGACCAACATCGACAACACGCTGTTCAAGATCGTGTTCTACTTCGGTCTGCTGGGCATCCTCTTCAACGTGACCTATGTGGCTCAACTGGCGAGATATCTGCTGCTCAAACGGCACGCCGTCGGCCTGATCATGCTGAGCCTGCTGATCGGCCTCGCGACCACCGGCGCCGGCTGGGCGCACCATTTCGTCCTGATGATCGGCTATGCGATCGTCGTCGGCCGCTACCTCCGGGCGCAGCAACTGGTCGCGCCGACCCTGACCAGGGTGCGGCTGGCAGCGGCTCACTCGGCGGCGGTGAGCCGCGTGGCCGGCGCCCGGAACGCCGCCAGCAGCTCGGCCTCGCGGATCTTGGCCGCGCGCAGATGGCGCGCCTTGACGTGACCGTAGCCGCGGATCTGCTCCGGAATCCGCGCGAGCTCGAGCGCGAGCTCGTGATTGTCGAGGTTGAGCCCGCCTAGCAGCTCCTCGATCACCTGCTCATAGGCGGCGATCAGCCCCCGCTCGGTCCGGCGCTCGGCGCTGTAGCCGAACGGGTCGAACGGCGTGCCGCGCAGGCCCTTGAGCCCGGCGAGCCAGCGCATCGCCCTCAATATCCAGGGGCCGTAGGCGCGCTTTTGGAGCTCGCCGGTCGCCGGGTCGCGCGCGGCGAGGAGCGGCGGCGCCAGATGGATCCTGAGCTTCGGCCGGCCCTCGAACTGCGCCGCCAGCCGGGCCTGGAAGTCGCCGTTCGGTGTAGAGGCGCGCGACCTCGTACTCGTCCTTGTAGGCGAGCAATTTGAAATAGTAGCGCGCGACCGCATCGGCGAGGTCGCTGCGGCCCGGCGCGCGCGCCGCCTCGATCCGCCGCACCCGCTCGACCAGAGCGCGGTAGCGCGAGGCGTAGGCTGCGTCCTGGTAGCCGGTGAGGAAGGCGACCCGGCGCTCGACCACCTCGTCCAGGCTCGCGGCCGGACGCGTGCGATCGGGCAGCGAGCCGACCGGCGCCGCCGCGGCTTCGACCGCGGCCGGATCGAGGGCGGCCCGGCGACCCCAGCGGAAGGCCGCGCGGTTCATCGTCGCCGCGACCCGGTTGAGCTCGATCGCGCGCTCGATCGCCGCCGCCGACACCGGCAACACCCCCTTCTGGTAGGCGAAACCCACCATGAACAGGTTGGCCGCGATCGCATCGCCCATGAGCGCGCTCGCCAGCCGGGTCGCCTCGACGAAGTCCGTCTGCGCGCCGGCGATCGCTCGAATCCGACGCTCGAGCGCGGCCGCCGGGAAGTCGAGGTCGGCATGGCGGGTGAAGTCGCCGGTCATCATCGCGTGCGTGTTGACGATCGCATGGCTCTGCCCGGGGGCGAGCGCCGCCAGCGCCTCGTCGCCACCGGCGACCACGAGGTCGCAGCCCAGCAGCAGCCGGGCGCCGCCGGGCGCGATCCGAACCGTCTGGATGGCTTCCGGCGTCGATGCGATCCGCAGGTGGCTCATGACGGCACCGCCCTTCTGGGCGAGGCCGGTCATGTCGAGCACGGCTGCACCCTTGCCCTCGAGGTGGGCAGCCATGCCGAGCAGCGCGCCGATCGTGACCACGCCGGTGCCGCCGACGCCGCCGATCACGATCCCGTAGCTCTCGCTCAGCGCCGGCAGCCGGGGCTCCGGCAACGCCTCGAGCCGATCCGCGCCGCCCGGCGCCGGCCGGGCCTTTCGCAAGCTTGCACCCTCGACCGTGACGAAGCTCGGGCAGAAGCCCTTGAGGCAGGAATAATCCTTGTTGCAGGCCGACTGATCGATCTGGCGCTTGCGGCCGAACTCGGTCAGGGCCGGCACGATCGCGACGCAGTTGGAGGCGAGGCCGCAGTCGCCGCAGCCCTCGCAGACCAGCTCGTTGATGACCACGCGCCGGTCCGGATCGACGAGCTGGCCGCGCTTGCGCCGCCTGCGCTTCTCGGCGGCGCAGGTCTGGTCGTAGACCAAGACCGTGGTGCCCAGGACGGTCCGCAGCTGGCGCTGGACCGCGTCGAGCTCGTCGCGATGCCGGATCGTCGTCCCCGGCGCGAAGCCCGCGTTCAGCGGGTACTTGTCCGGGTCGTCGGTGACCACGACCACCTGGCACGCCCCTTCGGCCGCGACCTCGCGGGTGATCTGCGGCACCGAGAGCGGGCCGTCGACGCTCTGGCCGCCGGTCATGGCGACCGCGTCGTTGTAGAGGACTTTGAAGGTGATGTTGACGCCCGCCGCGATCGCCGCCCGGATCGCGAGCAGGCCCGAGTGGTAGTAGGTGCCATCGCCGATGTTCTGGAACACGTGCGGCCGCTTGGAGAACGGCGCCTCGCCCACCCAGTTGGCGCCTTCGCCGCCCATCTGGGTGTAGCCCAAGGTGCTGCGCTCCATCCACTGCGCCATGTAGTGGCAGCCGATGCCCGCCTTGGCGATGCTGCCGTCCGGCACCCGGGTCGAGGTGTTGTGCGGGCAGCCGGCGCAGAAATAGGGCGTGCGCAGCAGCGGCGCGGCCGGCCCCTGTTCCCCACGCTGCCGCTGCTGCAGGCGCTCGAGCTGGGCCGCGACCTCGTCATTGCGGTCGAGCCGGAGGATGCGGAGCGCCAGCGCCTCGGCGATCTGGTTGCTCGTCAGCGCGCCATGGGCCGGGAACAGCGGCATGTCCTGCTCGTCGCGTTTGCCGATGATCGGCGGCGCGTTCGAGCGGCCGTAGAGAAGCTCCTTCAGCTGGCTCTCGATCAGCGAGCGCTTCTCCTCGACCACCACGATCTGCTCGAGGCCGTCCGCGAACGCCAGCAGCGCCTGCCGCTCGAGCGGCCAGACCAGGCCGAGCTTCAGGACGCGAAGGCCCAGCCGTCCGGCCAGGGCCTGATCGATGCCGAGGTCGGCCAGCGCCTGGCGGAGGTCGAGATAGGACTTGCCGGTCGAGACGATCCCGAGCCGTGGGCTCGAGCTGTCGAAGACCAGCCGGTCGAAGCGGTTGGTCGCCGCGAAGGCGCGCACGGCGTCCTGCTTGAAACGATGCAGGCGCTCTTCCTGAGCGAGTGGCGGGTCGGGCAGGCGGATGTTGAGGCCACCCGGCGGCAGCGCGAAATCGGGAGCGGCGATCTGGATCCGCGCCGGATCGAGCTCGATCGAGGCCGCGGTATTGACCGTATCGTGGACGCATTTGAGGCCGACCCAGCAGCCGCTGTAGCGCGACAGGCCGAAGCCCAGCAGGCCGAATTCGAGGATCTCGGCGACGCCCGCCGGGTTGAGCACCGGGATCTGGGCGTCGACCAGGGCGAACTCGCTCTGATGCGCCGTGGTCGAGCTCTCGCAGGTGTGGTCGTCGCCCATCAGCACGAGCACGCCGCCGAGTGCGGAGGTGCCGGCGAGGTTGCCGTGCTTGAACACGTCGCCCGTGCGGTCGACGCCCGGCCCCTTGCCGTACCACATGCCGAACACGCCATCGTACCGCCCTTCGCCGCGCAGCTCGGCCTGCTGGGTCCCCCATAGCGCGGTCGCCGCGAGGTCCTCGTTGACGCCCGGCCGGAAGACGACGTGGTGCTGCTCGAGGAAGCGCCTGGCCGCCGCCATCTGCTGGTCGAGGCCGCCGAGCGGCGAGCCGCGATAGCCGGTGACGTAGCCCGCCGTGTCGTGCCCGGCCGCGAGGTCGCGCTGGCGCTGCAGCATCGGCAGCCGGACCAGCGCCTGGATCCCGGTCAGGAACACCCGGCCCCGGTCCTTGGTGTACTTGTCGTCGAGGCTGACGTCGGCAAGCGTCACGATGCCGTCTCCTTGCGCGGGCGGAGGCCCGCTCTGTCAATGGCACGTAAAGATGTCCGGTTTTTGTAGCACATCAAATGTCCGCTGCTGCTGTTGGCCGGGTGGGGTTGTGGGCAACGCGGAGCGTTTGTCCATCAAGTCCACCGGGCGCGCCGCCGAGCGGGTTTAGGCGGCGGGCTTGATCGTCGCCTCGACCTCCGCGAGGCGACCGTCGGGCTGGTAGCGAGCCAGGCAGCGCGGGCCGTGGAAGACCGCGAGCCGGCCGTCCTCATAGGCGTGCACCCGCACCTTGATCTTGACGAAGTGGTGCCGGTGCCGGTGCGGTGGAATCTGCAGGCAGCGGCCCTCGTAACGCACGCAGTTGTCGTTCCCGACCACGCGCTCGACCTGAACGCACAAAACCTCGGCCAGATCGCCCGCGTAGGCCACGAAGGCGCTGCCGGGCTCGATCGCGGCGACCGCGAAGCGGGCGTTGTGCTCGGCCACGAAGTGCTTGGCGAGGAAGCGGTTGGCCGCCGCCGGCGTCGCGATCCCGGCCAGGCGCAGCTCCTGCGGCAGCCGGTTCTGCAGCGTGCCGAAGACCCGCTCCATGCGGCCGCGCGCCTCGGGCGAATAGGACGGGATATGCTCGATGCCGAGCTGCTCGAGGGCGCGCCCGACCTGGGTCGGCTGCTCCCGTGCGATCTTGCCGCCGGCCTTGCGGTGTCACGAAATAATGGCTGCCGCGGTCGGTATAGAGCGAGCAGAACAACCCGTGCCGGCCGATCACCTCGGTCAGCCCGCGCAAGCTCGAGAACGTCCCCTCCTCCTCGACCAGAAAGGCAGAGTAGAGCTCGCTGGTCGCATCATCGAGCGTGACGATCAGATCGAGCGCCGGCCGGCCGGCGAGCCAGGCATGGGTCGAGCCGTCCTGGAACAGCATCATGCCCGGCAGCGGCCGGCGCGGCCTCTTCTTGCGGTGCGCCGAGCGCTTCGGCGCTCGCTTGACCAGACCGGCGTCCTGCAAGATGCGCTTGGTCCAGCTGTAGCCCAGCGCGAACTTGTGCTCCGCCCGCAGCCGCTCGTGGAAGTGCTTGACGGTGAAGTCGAAGTAGCGCGTCCGGTACTGCTCCAGTAGCCACTCGATCCGATCGACCGCCACCCGCCGGCCCGACACCCGACCGCGCCGCCGATCGATCAGGCCTTCCGCCCCCTGCGCCTCGTAGCGATCGCGCAGCCGACGGAAGTGCCGTTCGCTCATTCCCAGCACCTCCGCTGCCTCACTACAACTCAACGCCCCACTCCGCCACCGACCAATCGCCTCGACGATCCGAGCCACCCGAACCTCCGCCTGCACACGACCTCCCCGATTCTCCCGAACCGGACAGATCGTGAGCTACGAAACCCGGACATACCACGTGCTACCGACACGGGCGGCTGCCCGCTCTTGCGGGCCGCCGGCACGGCGCTAGGCTAGCAAGCTGCGGGCCAGCGAGTTCGAGCGGCAGGTCGATGGGCGCGCAAACGGCCGAAGGACGATGACCCACATCACGGCGCTGATCGAACGACAAAGGGACGGCTTCACGCTCGAGGCCGAGCTCTACCGGGCGCCCGCCGTGTTCGCGGCCGAGATGGCGCGGATCTTCCGGCGGCACTGGCTGTTCGCCGGCCACGGCTGCGAGATCCCGAGGCCCGGCGACTTCTTCGCCTATAAGATCGGCGACGATCCGCTGATCGTGCTGCGCGCCGAGGATGGCCGCGTGCGGGCGCTGCACAACGTCTGCCGGCATCGGGGCTCGCTGGTCTGCGAGCGTGAGCAGGGGCACGCGGCGCGCCTCGTCTGCCCCTACCACGCCTGGACCTATGGCCTCGACGGCCGGCTGCTCAAGGCGCCCGGCGCGACCGGCCTCGAGCGCGCCCGCTTCGGCCTGAAGCCCGCGCACGCCGAGGAGGTCTGCGGCCTGATCTTCGTCAACCTCGCCGAGCGGCCCGCGCCGATCGAGCCGCTGCGCGCGCACTTCGAGCCGATCCTCCTGCCCCAGGGCCTCGAGCGCGCCAAGGTCGCCAAGACCGTCGACTACGACCTGCCCGTGAACTGGAAGACCGTGGTCGAGAACAACCGCGAATGCCTGCACTGCCCGGCCAACCACCGGCTCTACGTCAAGGTCACCTACGACGTCGACAGCCACGACCCGGAGAAGGCGGCCGAGATCGAAGCCCGGGTCGTCGAGTGTCGCGAGCGCTGGGCGGCGATCGGGCTCGACGTGAGCCGCGTCAACACCTCCTCGAACGCGACCGGGCCGTGGTTTCGCGCCAACCGCACCCCGGTCCGGGCGGGCTTCGTCACCGAGAGCCGGGACGGCCGGCCGGTGGCACCCTTGATGGGCGACTTCACCGACCCCGACATGGGCACCGCGCGCGCCAACACCAACGTCAACTTCTGGTGCCACGCCAACAGCGACTACGCCAATACGGTGCGCATCACGCCGCTCGCCCCCGACCGCACGCTGGTGCGCGCCTGGTGGCTGGTCCGGGCGAACGCGCTCGAAGGCCGCGACTACGATCCCGAGCGGGTGATCGAAGTGCACGCCACGACCATGGTCGAGGACTGGGCGATCTGCCGCCGCGTCGCGGCCGGGCTGCGCTCCTCCGCCTACCAGCCGGGGCCGTTCTCGCCCGAGAGTGAGCAGAACGTCAAAGCTTTCTTCGCTGGTATGTCCGGACCATGCGGGCCGCCTGCTGAAAGCCGCCTCGCGCAGCGATCGCGTTGATGCCCTCATGGACCCTATGTTACCTTCGACACCGCACGGCGTTGAGTGGTGGTTTCATGGTCGATGATGCGACGATGACGGTGCGCCTCAGCAGGGAGCTCAAGGGCAGGCTCGAGCGCCTTGCGGAGGACACCAAGCGTTCGGAGTCTTTCCTCGCCGCCGAGGCGATCGCTGCCTACGTCGATGCCCAAACATGGCAGCTCGAGGCTATTCGCCGGGCGGTCGAGAAGGCCGATGCGGGCGGGCCGTTCGTCCGGGACCAGGACGCCACGCGCTATCTCGACGCGCTCGCCGCCGGTGAGGATCCCGAACCGCCCAGGACGTTCAGAGCCCGCTAGTCGCGCATGGAGATCCGTTGGCTCGACGACGCGCTGACGGACGTGGCCCTGATCTACCGTTTCATCGCCGCGCATGATCCACGCGCGGCCGCGGGCGTTATCGCGCGCATCCAGGCATCGATCCGCCTGCTCGCGACGGCGCCGAATCGCGGTCGGCCAGGCCGTGGCCCGGGACTCGTGAGCTGATCGTCCCGCGGACGCGTTACATCGTGCCTTACCGAATGAGCGGCGGACGGATCGAGATTCTGCGGGTCTTGCACAGCGCCCGCCGCTGGCCGGACGAGCCGCCCGTAGAATGACCTGGCTTGCGGTGGGCCCACGTCCCGGTAGGCTGCCAATTCGACAATCAGTCGAGCCGGCGGTGATGGCGGCGCTCGGCGACGCCGAGATCGTGATCGTCGGCGGCGGTGCCATCGGCTGCGCGATCGCCTACCGTCTGACCGAGGCCGGCCGGCGCGATCTGCTGCTGATCGAGAAGGAGCCGGCGCTCGCCTCGGTCACCACGGCGCAGGCGGCGGGACTGGTCGGTCAGGTGCGAAGCTCGATCGAGCGGGTCAAGCTCGCCATGGACTCGGTCGCAACCTTCGAAGCGCTCGAGCGCGGACCTGAGCCGCGGCCCGCCTGGCGCCAGGTCGGCAGCCTTCGGATCGCGCTCGAGGACGCCCGCGTCGAGGAGTTCGAGCGCCTGATCCGGACCGCGTGCGCCGCCGGGCTTGAGGTCGAGCTGCTGGAAGCCGCCGCCGCCGAGACGCGCTGGCCGGGCCTCGTCACGGCGCCCGCGAAAGCGATCCTGTGGTGCCCGAGCGACGGCTACCTCCAGCCCTACGACCTCGCCATGGCCTACCAGGCCCGCGCTCGCGCCGCCGGCGCCCGCTTCGCGACCGGCGTCCGGGTCACCGGCATTCTGCACGAAAGCGAACGCCGTCGCCGGCGTCGAGACCGACCGCGGCGAGATCCGCTGCCAGACCGTGATCAACGCCGCCGGCGCGCACGCTCATCACATTGCGCGCATGGTCGGGCTCGAGCTCCCGGTCGTGCCGGTCCGCCACGAATATTTCATCACCGTGCCGACCGGCGGCATCCGGCCCGACTGGCCCTGTCTCAGGGTCCCCGATGCCACCCTCTACGGCCGCCCGGACGTGGGCGCGCTGCTGCTCGGCGGCTGGGAGCCGGCGGCACTTTCCCTCGATCCGCGCAGCTACCCTGCGGAGGGCGAGCCGCCCGCGATCGAGCCCGACTGGCCGGTGCTCGCGACCTTCGCCGACCGGTTTTCGCCGCTCTATCCGCCGGTCCGCGAGGCGGGCATCCGCCACGTGTTCCGGGGCTGGCCGACCTTCACTCCCGATGGCCGCTTCATCATCGGCAAAAGCCGCCAGGTCCGGGGCTTCGTCATGGCCGGCGGCTGCAACGCGCACGGCGTCTCGGGCTCCGCCGGCATCGGCCGCCATCTGGTCGAGGCGCTGCTCGAGCGGCGGCCCTCGGCGTATGTGCAAAGCCTCAGTCCGGACCGCTTCATCGACGCGGGTTTCGATTGGGCCGAGGCGCGCCGGCAGGCGCAGGCCGTCTACGAGACCTACTACCAGATCGGACATTGAGCGGCCGGAGCGGTCGCAAGGAGGTGCGCCATGGCCTGGGTCGTGCTGGCGGTCGCCGGCCTGCTCGAGATCGGCTGGGCGGTCGGCCTGAAATACACCGAGGGCTTCACCCGGCTCTGGCCGACGGTCGCGACCGTCGCCTCGATGGTCGTGAGCATGGGCATGCTCGGCATCGCGGTCAACAGCCTGCCGGTCGGCACGGCCTATGCGGTCTGGACCGGGATCGGCACGATCGGCACCGCGCTGCTCGGTCTCCTGTTGTTCGACGAGCCGGCGACCGCAGCCCGGCTTGCCTGCATCGGGATGGTCGCGGCCGGCATCGTCGGGCTAAAGCTGGTCACCCCCGGCTGACCTGAAAGGAGGCGATCTCATGACCGCGACCGATCTCGAGCCCTCGGAGAAGGCGGCGATCGTCGAGACCCTGGCGGGCATGCCGCAGTTCGCCGGCACCTCGCTCGATCGCCCTGAGATCGAGCGGATCGGCGGCCTCACCAACCGCAACTACCGGATCACGGTCGGGCGCGAGGGCTACGTGCTGCGCCTCGCGGGCGCCGGCACCGGCGACTACATCGATCGCAAGGCCGAGGCGCACAACGCCCGCATCGCGGCGGCCGCCGGCGTCAACGCCGAGGTCCTCTTCTTCGATGCCGACGACGGCCGCATGCTCTGCCGCTACGTCGACGGCATCACCATGACGGCCGAACACTTTCGCGACCTCGCGCGTGTCGAGCGAGCGGCGCGCGCGTTCCGGCGGATGCACGACTTCGCCGAGCCGTTCGCCGGCCGCTTCGACGTGTTCGCCAAGATCGACGAGTATCTGGCGCTGCTCCGGCGCAACCGGGCGCGCATTCCCGATGGCTACGACGCGCTGCAGCAGACCGCAGACGGCGCCCGCGAGGCGCTGGCCGAACGGCCGGCGCGGCTGGCACCCTGCCACAACGACCCGCTCGCCGAGAATTTTCTCGACACCGGCCAGCGCATGGTGATCGTCGACTGGGAATACGCCGGCATGAACGATCCGCTGTGGGATCTGGGCGACCTTTCGGTCGAGGCGGGGTTCGGGCCGGCACAGGACGCGGCGCTGCTGCGCGCCTATTTCAGCGGCGAGCCACCGGCCGCGGCGGCGGGCCGCATGGTGCTCTATCAGGGCCTTTGCGACCTCGTCTGGACGCTCTGGGGCCTGATCCAGGTCATGAACGACAATCCGGTCGAGGATTTCTGGGCCTATGCGCTCAACCGCTTCGAGCGCTGCCGCCGGTTGATGGCGAGCGCCGAGTTCGGCCGCGCGATCCTGGCGGTGCGCGCCGGCTGAGGATGGCGCCCTCGCTCCGCGGCCCGCGCTTCAGAACCGGATTCTGAGCGAGAGCCGCGCCAGCGCCTCCTGCTCGTACAGGCTGACGAGGCCCACGCTGAATTTCAGCTCGGTGCCCGGGCGCAGGTCGGTGTCGATGCCGAGGCTCTTGTGCTGATCGACGAACAGCAGGAACTGGTCGAGGGCGCTGACGCGCTGGTTGTCGGAACGCTCGAGGCCGATGTTCAGCTCGTCGGCACAGCCGCGTCGATAGAGGGCATAGGGATTGGCCCTGCAGGGTTCGTCGGCGATCCCGGCGACGGTCGTCGCCGGCGCAACCCTCAGATCCCAGGTGAATGATTGGGAGGGCTCGGCGAGCGCTGGCCGCACCAGAAAGACCAGGCCCAACGCAAGTATATACAACTGCAAATTCATGGCGCCTTGATCCTCGTTTCAGGCGTCGTCAGACAATATAGCCGAACTGCCAAGTAATTGTCCAGTATTAGCTGGATGAGGTATTTTAAACTACCGCGAAATACACCGGGAATTTAGCCGGTTCAGCTTGCGGCCGACGGGGACCGGCGCGGCTGGGCGGTGGCGGCGGAGCATGCTAGAGTCGAGGGCCGCGATCCGGCGCAGCAGGCTTGGCGGCGGCCGGCGCCCTCCTAAGGAGCCCCCGCAGGTGACCAGGCAACGCATCGTCTTCCTCGACCGGGCGACCATCGGGCCTTCGGTCACGATCACGCGGCCGGCCTTCGAGCACGACTGGATCGAGCACCAGGCGACCGCCAAAGACCAGGTCGACGAGCGGCTCCGGGGGGCGACCATGGCGATCACCAACAAGGTCCCGATCGCCGCTGCGACGCTCGCGGGGCTGCCGGATCTGCGCCTGATCGCGGTCGCGGCGACCGGCTACGACGTGGTCGACGTGGCCGCCTGCCGGGAGCGCGGGATCGTGGTCGCCAACGTGCGCGGCTACGCGGTCCATACCGTGCCCGAGCACACCTTCGCCCTGATCCTGGCGCTGCGCCGCTCGCTGATCGGTTACCGGGCGGACGTGATCGCCGGCGAATGGCAGCGCGCCGGCCAATTCTGCTTTTTCCACCATCCGATCCGCGACCTCCACGGCTCGACGCTCGGGATCATCGGCGAGGGCACGATCGGCCAGTCGGTCGCCCGGCTTGGCCAAGCCTTCGGCATGCGCACGCTGTTCGCCGCGCACAAGGGCGTGAGCGGGCTTGGGCCGCTCTACACGCCGTTCGAGGAGGTGCTCGAGACCAGCGACGTGATCACGCTGCATGCGCCCTTGATGCCGGCGACCCGCAACGTGATCGCGATGCCGGAGTTCCGAAGGATGAAGCGCAAGCCGCTGCTGATCAACGCCTCGCGCGGCGGCCTGGTCGACGAGCAGGACCTGGTCACGGCCCTGGACGAGGGTCTGGTCGCCGGCGCGGGCTTCGATTGCCTCTCCGCCGAGCCGCCGGCCGACGATCATCCGTTCTGGCGGATCGCCCGGCGCCCCAACGTGATCGTCACCCCGCACGTCGCCTGGGCCAGCGACGAAGCGATGCAGATCGTCTGGGACCAGGTGATCGCGAACATCGAGAGCTTCGAGCGCGGCGAGCCCAGCAACGTGGTCACCTGAGGCGCGCGCCGGGCTCCATCCTCGGACAGTTCGACCCGCTCCGACCGCTGACGTCGACGCCGGTTCAGCGCCTAGGCGGTCAGCACATCTTCGATGCGGATCGGAAGATCGCGCACGCGCTTGCCGGTCGCATGGAAGACGGCGTTGGCAATCGCGGGCGCCATGCCGACCAGCGCGACCTCGCCCAGGCCCTTGACGCCGAGGGGATTGACGTGCGGGTCCTCCTCCTCGACGAAGTGCGCCTCGAGCTCCGGAACGTCGAGGTTCACCGGCACGAGATAGTCGGCCATGTGCGCGTTGACCGGTCGGCCGTCGCGCAGATCGAGGACCGTGCGCTCCATCAGCGCCATGCCGATGCCGCCGATCATGCCGCCGGTGCACTGGCTCGCAGCAAGGCGCGGATTGACGATGCGGCCGGCTGCATAGACCCCGAGCGCGCGGCGCATCCTGATCGTGCCGACATCGGGATCGACCGCGACCTCGGCGAACACGGCACCGAAGGCGTGCATCGAATAGCGGCCCGCCACCTCGGGATCGGGCTGCGTGGAGGCCAAAGCCTCGATCGGCTGGCCGGCGCTCGCCACGATGTCCCGGTAGGGCTGGCCCGGCGAGGCATCGCCGCGGCGGCGCAGGCGGCCCTCGTTCCACTCGACGCCGTCGAGCGGCGCGCCGAAGACCTGGGAGCGCTGGTCGGCGACGGCGCGCTTCGCGGCTGCCTCCTGGACCCCGATGCAGGCGGCGTGGATCGCCGAGCCGACCGATGCCATGGTCATCGATCCGCCGTGCGGGGGCGTGGGCGGAAAGTCCGAGCGGCCAAGAGCAAGGCGGACCTGCGACATCGGCACGCCCAGCGCATCGGCTGCAACCTGCGTCATCGACGTGTAGGTGCCCGGCCCCATGTCGCTCGCCGCGGTCTCGACCTCGACAGTGCCGCTCGGGAGGATGCGCACGCGGGCGCTGGCAGGGAGGTGGAGCACCGGATAGGTGCTGGACGCCATGCCCCAGCCGATCAGCAGGCGACCGTCGCGCATCGACTTTGGCGCCTGGCTTCGCCGCGACCAACCGAAGCGCTCGGCGCCGACGTCATAACATTGGATCAGCGACCGGCTGGAGAAGGGTTTGTTCTCGCCTTCGTCGATCTCGGGCTCGTTGCGGCGACGCAGCTCGATCGGGTCGATGCCGAGCGCGTAGGACAGCTCATCCATGGCGCATTCGAGAGCGAAGACGCCGCTCGCCTCACCGGGACCGCGCATGAAGGTGGGCGTGCCGGTATCGAGCGGCAGCAGCCGTTGACGGGTGCGCAGGTTCGGGCAGGAGTACATGAAGCCCGAGTTGGACGTGAGGGATTCGACATACTGCTCATAACGGCTGGTCTCGCCGGTGCCTTCATGGGTCAGGCTCGTGAGCCTGCCCTCCGGCGTCGCGCCAAGCGCGATGCGCTGCAGCGTGCGCGGGCGGTGGCCGGTCGTGAAGAACATCTGTTTGCGGGTCAGAACGAGCTTGACCGGACGGTTCACCTGCCGCGCCGCGATCGCGGCGAGCGCGACATGCGGCCATGTCCTCAGAGACGTACCGAAAGCGCCGCCGACAAAGGGACAGATGACCTGCACCTGCTCGGGCGTGATGCCGAAGATGGCCGCGACCTCCGCCTGCTCGTTGACGACGAACTGGCTCTTGCTCCACAAGGTCAGGCGGTCGCCGTTCCAGGCCGCGACCGTGGCGTGCGGCTCCATCGGGTTGTGATTTTCGCGCGCCATGTCGTAGGTCGCGTCGACCTTCACGGGCGCGCTCGCGAAAGCGCCGTCGGCGTCTCCGCGTGACTTGTCCGCGGCCTCTTCCGGGACGATCGCCCGCGCCTTGGGGTCGGACGGATCGACGACCGGGCGGCTCGCGGCATAGGTGATGCGCAGCGCGGCCGCGGCGCGCTCGGCAACCTCGAGCGTATCGGCGACGACGACCGCGACCGGTTGACCGTAAAAGCGCACCTGATCGTCCTGCAGCACATGCAGACGCTCGCCTGCGGCCGGGTCGATCAGCCCCTTGTGCGGCTGGTAAGCGAGGCGGGGCGCATCCAGATGGCTGAGCACCGCGATCAGGCCCGGCATGTCCGCGACCGATGCCTGATCGATCCCGGTGACGCGGCCGAGGCCCACGGTGGCGCCGACGATCACCGCATAGGCCTGGCCGCTCTGGTCGAACTCGGCCGCGTAGCGCGCGCGACCCATGACCTTGTCGCGCCCGTCGACGCGGGCGAGCGGCTTTCCGATCACGTTCGCGCTCATGCGACCTCCCCGGCCATCTCGAGGGCACGGACCATGGTCCGCCGCAACAGCTCGACCTTGTAGCGATTGCCCGAGAGCGGGCGGGCGCCTTCCAGCGCGAGCCGAGCGGCCGCCTCGAACGCGCTGCGATCCGGCGCCTTCCCGGTCAGCGCCGCCTCGCAGGCGCGCATGCGCCAGGGGCGCGTGCCGACGCCCCCGACCGCGAGGCGAGCCTCGCGGATCACGCCGTCCTCGATGTGCAGGGCTGCCGCCGTCGAGACCAGCGCGAATTCGTAAGAGGCGCGGTCGCGGACCTTGAGATAGCGCGCGCGTCGGGCATGCGGGCCGCCGGGGACGCGCACCTCCAGGATCAACTCACCGGGACGCAGCGTATGCTCGAGATGCGGCGTGTCGCCCGGCAGCCGATAGAGCTCGCTCGACCGGAAAGGAGCGCTCGCCCTCTGGCCCGCGCACCCGCATCGTCGCGTCCAGCGCCACCAGCGAGACCGCGAGGTCGGAGGGGTGCGCGGCGACGCACTGCGCGCTCGTGCCGAGGATCGCGTGGCCGCCGTTGACGCCCTCGATCGCGGCGCAGCCCGAGCCCGGATCGCGTTTGTTGCACGAGGCGTCGAGCATCCGGAAATAGGGACAGCGCACGCGCTGCAAGAGGTTGCCGCCGATCGAGGCCATGTTGCGCAATTGCGGCGATGCGCCCTCGATCAGCGTCTCGGCGATCAGCGGCTGCAGGCGCAGCACATCGGGATGAGCCGCAACCTCGGCCATCCGGGCGAGCGCGCCGATGACGAGGTCGGAACCTTCGACCCGGATGCCGGCGATCGGCAGCGCGTTGATGTCGACGAGGCGCTCGGGACGTTCCACCTCCTCACGCATCAGATCGATCAGCGTGGTGCCGCCTGCGATATAGCGACCGCCGGCGACGGCCGCGGCGATCGCATCCTGCTCCGTGCGGACCTTGTCCAGGCTAAAGGGGATCATCGTCAGCTCCTTGCCGCCGCGTCGGCGATCGCCGCGACGATGCCCGGATAGGCGCCGCAGCGGCAGATGTTGCCGCTCATCCAGAACCGGATGTCCTCGCTCGAACGGGCGTGCCCCTCGTCGATGCAGCCGACGCCCGACATGATCTGGCCGGGGGTGCAGTAGCCGCACTGGAAGGCATCGTGCTCGATGAACGCGGCCTGCAGCGGATGCAGGTCGTCGCCCTTCGCGAGGCCCTCGACCGTCGTGACCTCGGCGCCGTCATGCATGACCGCAAGCGTCAGGCAGGCGACGACGCGCTTGCCGTCGAGCAGGATGGTGCACGCGCCGCAGGCGCCCTGATTGCAGCCCTTCTTGGTGCCGGCGAGGTCGAGCGTCTCGCGCAGGACGTCGAGCAGCGACTGGCGCGGATCGAGATCGAGCTGCCGGGCTTCGCCGTTGATGGTCAGTTGCACGCGCGCCATCTTCGCGACCTCCTGCGTCGGGGGCTGAGCGGCTTGCGCCAGGGCGTCCGGGCCCGCCGCGAGCGCAGCGGCTCCGCCGGGCATGGTCATGCTGGCCGCCTGTCGCTCCCGCCAACGTCCGAGGCGCCGTTTTCATTCCGTCACCGACGCCTCCCGACCATCAAAGGTCAGGGCCCAGACTCGCCTAGCCGCTGGTCGAGCCGGCGGCCGCGGGCTCGACCGCGGCGATCTTGTGGTCGAGGCGCTCGTCGGCGAGGCCCGCCGGCTCCTGGTGGACGATGATGTCGGCGTCCGGGAAGGACGCGCGGATCCTTTCCTCGACCTCATGGGTGATGGCATGGGCCTCATCGAGGCTGAGCTCGCCATCGAGCTCGAGGTGCAGCTCGATGAAGACGTCCGTGCCCGCCCGCCGGGTGCGAAGGTCGTGGACGCCCTTGGCCTTGGGATGGCCGAGCGCCCGCTCGCGGATGTGTGCACGGCGCTCCCGCGGCAGCTCGCGGTCCATCAGGATGTCGAGCGCCTGGCGGGCGAGCTGGCCGGCGCCCAGGAGAAGCACGGCGACGATGGCGAGCGCGAACAAGGGGTCGATCAGCGACCAGCCGGTGCGCTCGCTCAGGACCAGCGCCAGGATCACCGCGAGGTTGACCAACAGATCGCTGCCGTAGTGCAGGCTGTCGGCGCCGATCGCGACGGAGCCGGTGCGCCGGACCGTGGCCCGCTCGAACAGGACCAGCCCCGCGGTCAGCAGGATCGCGACCAGCATGACCGCGATCCCGAGCCCGCTCTGACGGATCGGCTGCGGCGTGATCAGCCGCCGGACCGCCTCGGACGCCAGGATCAGCGCCGAGCCGCCGACGAAGCCCGCCTGGGTGAAGGCGCCGAGCGCCTCGGCCTTGCCGTGGCCGTAGCGGTGCGCGCGGTCGGCCGGCTGGGCCGCCTGATGGACGCTGACGAAGGTCACCAGCGAGGCGAGCAGGTCGATGCCGCTGTCGACCAGCGAGGTCAGGATGACGATCGAATCGGTCAACAACCAGGCGGCGAGCTTGGCCACGATCAGGATCGCCGCGACCGCGATGCTGGCCTGCGCCGCGCGCCGGTTCAGCCGATCGCTCTCGGTCATCGCAGCCGCTCGCCCCCGCGCGCTCCGAGCCGGCGCGCGCTCTCGAGAGCCCCTTCCTAGGACCGCGACCGGGGTTCGGCAAGCGAGGCCGGCTCGAAGCCGAGTGCTGCGAGGTCGGCCGCGCGCAGCGGCGCGTCCTGGGCGAGGAAGAACTCGTCGAGCTGCGGCGGCGCCACCTCGGTCCCGGCGAGCATGGCATGCACTTGCCCGCGATGGTGGATGTCATGCTGGAACAGATGCGCCAGCACGTCCTGGACCCGCTCGGGATTTTGGACCTCACCCGGCCGGTTGAGGATCACGACCGCGTCGACCCCGTCCTCGCCCAGCGCCTCGCAAAAGGCGATCAGCCGGCGATCGGCGGCCTGTTGCGCCGGCCGCAGCAGGGCAAAGCTCGCGCAGGGCTCGTCCCCCAGGGCATAGAGCTCGCGCGCCCGCCGGCCGCCATTGTCGAGCGCGTCCAGATAGTACCAGTCGACCAGCAACATGTGATTGAGGGTCAGGTGGATCGACGGGAAAAAGCTCGTCCGCCGCGCCTTGTACGCGTCCTCCGCAAGGTTGGCGCAGGCCGCGAGCAGCCGGTGATTGGCCCAGGCGTTGTTGCGCGCCATCGCCCGCAAATGCTCGACCAGCGCCATCGCCTCCCCCCTCTCACCCGGGCGGACCGCCGGCCACCGGCTGGATCGCCCAGGATTGGGCGCTGCCCGGCAGCGAGGCGAAGAAGTCCATGATCGCGCGCCCGGCGCCCTCCGGCCAGTGGTGCGGATAGTAGTGGTCGGGGTGGCCGAAGTTGCTCGTATAGGGACACCAGAGCACCGGGTTCGACGCCCTGGCGGTGCCGTAGCGCTGGCAGGCAAAGCCGTCGAAGGAGAGCTTGGCGCCAGGCGTCTCGACGCCGTTCCTGGCGCGCAGCACGTCGCGGGCCTCGAGGCCGTAGCGATAGCCGACGTGGCGGTCGCGCGGGTTGTGGAACAGGACCGCCGCGACCCCGCCGCGGCAGTCGGTCCGCCGGATGCCGCCCGCGATCGTGCCGATCGCGCGCAGGACGCCGCCGCGCGCGCAGCCGAGGCTGTTGGCATACCAGGCGCCGAGCGAATGGCCGACCGCGAACACCTGGCCGCGGTCGATGCAATAGAGGCTCGAGATCCTGGCGACCACGGCATCGAACAGCGCGAGGTCGGGCAAGGAGCTGGTCGGGTCATCGGGCTCTGCCCAGCTGTAGCTGCCGTCCTTGCGCCTGAGGCCGCTCGGATAGACGAAGATGGTCGGCCCGCGCGCCGCCTCCTCGAGCCCGAAATAGCCGCGCGCCTTGGCGTTCGAGTTGGTGCGGCCGTGGAACGCGATCACCAGGCGGTGCGCCCGGTCCGACCGATAGCCGGCCGGCACCACCGTGATCAGGCCGCGGCGTCGGCCGTCGACCGTGACCGCCGCCGGTGCGCTGGCGGGCGGCGCCTGGCCGCAGCCGCTGGAGCGCGGGCCGGCGAGCGCGGGCCCGGCCTGCGGCCCCTCGACCTCGGCGCCGGCGCCGCGGCCGGAAAAGCAGGCCGAGAGCATCAGCGCGAGCGCTGCCAGCCCCCCCGCGACTGCGCGACCCAGCGTGCGACCCGACCGTCCGCTTCGATCCGACACTGGCGTTTCTTCCCACCCTCGCAGCGCCGCGCGGGCGCCGGCCGGCGTCTGACGGCCCGCCAGCCCCGCCCGCAAGAGCAATGCCGGAGGCTCGCGGAGGGTTCCCGCGCCCCGCCGCCGCCGCGCCGAGCTCCGGGCGCCGCTTCGTTACCCGGCATGCTGGGCGGCGCCGGGCCCGAGGTCAAGCCGCCGCGAGCGCGCCTGTCGGTAGCACGTGGTATGTCCGGGTTTCGTAGCTCACGATCTGTCCGGTTCGGAGAATCGGGGAGGTCGTGTGCAGGCGGAGGTTCGGGTGGCTCGGATCGTCGAGGCGATTGGTCGGTGGCGGAGTGGGGCGTTGAGTTGTAGTGAGGCAGCGGAGGTGCTGGGAATGAGCGAACGGCACTTCCGTCGGCTGCGCGATCGCTACGAGGCGCAGGGGGCGGAAGGCCTGATCGATCGGCGGCGCGGTCGGGTGTCGGGCCGGCGGGTGGCGGTCGATCGGATCGAGTGGCTACTGGAGCAGTACCGGACGCGCTACTTCGACTTCACCGTCAAGCACTTCCACGAGCGGCTGCGGGCGGAGCACAAGTTCGCGCTGGGCTACAGCTGGACCAAGCGCATCTTGCAGGACGCCGGTCTGGTCAAGCGAGCGCCGAAGCGCTCGGCGCACCGCAAGAAGAGGCCGCGCCGGCCGCTGCCGGGCATGATGCTGTTCCAGGACGGCTCGACCCATGCCTGGCTCGCCGGGCGGCCGGCGCTCGATCTGATCGTCACCCTCGATGATGCGACGAGCGAGGTCTACTCTGCCTTTCTGGTCGAGGAGGAGGGGACGTTCTCGAGCTTGCGCGGGCTGACCGAGGTGATCGGCCGGCACGGGTTGTTCTGCTCGCTCTATACCGACCGCGGCAGCCATTATTTCGTGACCCGCAAGGCCGGCGGCAAGATGACGGGAGCAGCCGACCCAGGTCGGGCGCGCCCTCGAGCAGCTCGGCATCGAGCATATCCCGTCCTATTCGCCCGAGGCGCGCGGCCGCATGGAGCGGGTCTTCGGCACGCTGCAGAACCGGCTGCCGCAGGAGCTGCGCCTGGCCGGGATCGCGACGCCGGCGGCGGCCAACCGCTTCCTCGCCAAGCACTTCGTGGCCGAGCACAACGCCCGCTTCGCGGTCGCCGCGATCGAGCCCGGCAGCGCCTTCGTGGCCTACGCGGGCGATCTGGCCGAGGTTTTGTGCGTTCAGGTCGAGCGCGTGGTCGGGAACGACAACTGCGTGCGTTACGAGGGCCGCTGTCTGCAGATCCGCCGCACCGGCACCGGCACCACTTCGTCAAGATCAAGGTGCGGGTGCACGCCTATGAGGACGGCCGGCTCGCGGTCTTCCACGGCCCGCGCTGCCTGGCTCGCTACCAGCCCGACGGTCGCCTCGCGGAGGTCGAGGCGACGATCAAGCCCGCCGCCTAAACCCGCTCGGCGGCGCGCCCGGTGGACTTGATGGACAAACGCTCCGCGTTGCCCACAACCCCACCCGGCCAACAGCAGCAGCGGACATTTGATGTGCTACAAAAACCGGACATCTTTACGTGCCATTGACAGCCGCCGCGAGCGCGCCTTGCCGATCCGAAGCGGATGGCGGGCAGACGCACGACCGGCGTCGGGGCCGCATCGGATGCCCCGATCGACCGTGGTGCGCGCGGTCCAGGCCTTTGTTCTGCCGTCCCTTCTCGGGTTCGTTCGGATCGCAGGGCCCGGCCGGGCAGGCGCGCTCTCACGCCCCGGCCCGCCGCGGCCCTTGAACGCGGCGACGCAGCCGAGCCTGGGCGCCCGCCCCCGAGCGCGCCAGCGCCATCCGCTACTCGCCCAAGGTTGCCGGCGTGCCGGTTCGGGCGCCGGGGGATGGGCAATCATTGACAATTCTACGCGACTATGGGAATATATGCAAGGCCTCGAGGTTGCGAGATTCCCGTGGCGGCCCCGCCGCCCTGACCGCGCGGGCGGCGTGGCGGACTTCCTGGCAGACCAATTCCGCGAAGGGCAAATGCGTCACGATGCGTCATTCTGCAGCACCATGCGCCGGCTGTGCGGTGCGCGTAAACCACTGGGGCGGCATGGATTTTCGCCATACGGGCGATTCGGCCGCTGATTTCAGCTCCAAAACCGCCGATTTTGCGCCCAAAACCGGTCGATTTCGGCCGCAAAAGTGACGCATGAATGCGTCACTGTGCGTGGGCTGGCACTCATCGACCAGCCCCGCCCCATAAAACCGGCGTCAAGGTTTGACGCCGATTTTGCGGCCGAGCCCCTCCGCGCGCATGGCGCCTTTACGGCCTCTGCTGCCATCTCGCTGGCGTGAGAGGCAGCGAAGGGCCCCGGTCATGCTCGATATCGCCTACATCGCGCTCGCACTTTCGAGCTTTGGGCTGTTCGCGCTCGCCGTGCGTGGCTGCGAGCGGCTCTGAGGGCTGCCCATGCTGCTCGACCTTGGGATCGGCGCCGCGGTGGCCGTGTTGCTGCTCGGCTACCTCCTCTACGCGCTGTTTTGGCCCGAAGAGTTCTAGGAGCGCTCCAGGGGAGCATCGCCCGTGGCATCCGGCCTGCTGCAGGTCTGGATCTATTTCGCGATCATTCTCGCCGCGGCGCCGCCGGTCGGCCGCTACATGGCGCGGGTGTTCGCGGGCGAGCGGACGCTGCCCCACGGCCTGTCCGAGATCCTCTACGCCTACAGTTCGCGCCAAGCGGACCGTCCCCGTCTCGGCCGGCACCTTCCCGACCGACGGCGTGCTGTTCGTCGCGTTGCTGGTCGCGGTCATCGTGATCGTCGGCGGCCTCGCCTTCTTCCTGGCGCTCGGCCCGATCGCCGAGCAGCTCGCGATGCTCGCCGGCCAGACTTTCTGAGGCAGGGCCCATGATGATCACGAAGCGTCGTCGGCGTGCGGTCCTCCAGGCGGAGGGCATCGTCCTGCTGGACCGCGCGATCGCCGGTCAGGCGGCTGCGCGTGGCGCTCGGAAGCTCGATCCGCGGAGCCTGATCCGCAATCCGGTGATGTTCGTGGTCGAGGTGGTGGCGGCGCTGGCGACCCTGGTCTTCGTTCGCGACCTCGCGCCGGCGCGGCGGATACCGCGGCTGATCGGCCAGATCGCGGCCTGGCTCTGGTTCACGGTGCTGTTCGCGAATTTCGCCGAGGCGGTGGCCGAGGGTCGGGGCAGGGCGCGCGCCGACAGCGCTGCGCGCGACGCAACAGGAGACCACGGCCAAGCGGCTGGCGTCGGCCGGAGCCGCGGCTACGAGCTGGTGTCGAGCCGCGACCTCGAGCAGGGCGACCTCGTCCTGGTCGAGGCCGGCGACATCATCCCCGCCGACGGCGAGGTGATCGAGGGGATCGCTTCGGTCGACGAATCGGCGATCACCGGCGAATCGGCGCCGGTGATCCGCGAGAGCGGCGGCGACCGCTCGGCGGTCACGGGCGGCACCCGGGTCGTCTCCGACTGGCTCAAGGTCCAGGTGACCGCGCGGCCCGGCGAGAGCTTCCTCGACCGCATGATCGGGCTGGTCGAGGGCGCCAAGCGCCAGAAGACGCCGAACGAGGTGGCGCTCACCATCCTCCTGGTCGGGATGACGATCATCTTCCTGATCGTCGTGGTCGACGCTCGAGCCGTTCGCGATCTATGCCGGCACGCGCGATCTCCGGTCGTCTTCCTGATCGCGCTGCTGGTGACGCTGATCCCGACGACGATCGGCGGCCTTCTGTCGGCGATCGGCATCGCCGGCATGGACCGGCTGGTGCACGGCCAACATCATCGCCAAGTCGGGGCGCGCGGTCGAGGCGGCGGGCAACGTCGACACGCTGCTGATCGACAAGACCGGCACGATCACTTTCGGCAGCCGCGATGGCGGACGAGTTCGTGCCGCTGCCGGGCTCGACCGAGCAGCGAGCTGGCCGAGGCGGCGGCGCTCGCCTCGCTGAGCGACGAGACCCCGAGGGCCGCTCGATCGTCGAGCTGGCGAAGCACGCAGCTATGGCATCACGGCCGACCCCGAGCGTCAGCGTCGTTCATCGCCGTTCAGCGCCGAGACGCGCATGAGCGGCGCCGCGCTCGACGACGGCGAGCTGCGCAAGGGCGCCGTGGATGCGATTCTGGCCTATGCCGGGTCTGGCCGAGACCGAGGGGCTCGGCGGATCGATCGAGCAGATCGCGAGTCCGGCGGCACGCCGCTCGTGGTCGCGCAGGGACCGGCGCGTGCTCGGGGTCGTCCACCTCAAGGACATCGTCAAGCCGCGGCATCGCGAGCGCTTCGCGCAGCTCCGGCGCATGGGCATCCGGACGGTGATGATCACCGGCGACAATCCGCTGACGGCGGCGGCGATCGCGGCCGAGGCCGGGGTCGACGACTTCCTGGCCGAGGCGACGCCCGAGAAGAAGCTCGAGTGGATCCGCGGCGAGCAGGCCGGGGGCCGCCTGGTCGCGATGTGCGGCGACGGCACCAACGACGCGCCGGCGCTCGCCCAGGCCGACATCGGGGTCGCGATGAACGACGGCACCCAGGCGGCGCGCGAGGCCGCCAACATCGTCGACCTCGACAGCGACCCGACCAAGCTGATGGAGGTGGTCCGGATCGGCAAGCAGCTGCTGATCAGCCGCGGCGCGCTCACGACCTTCTCGATCGCCAACGACGTGGCGAAGTACTTCGCGATCCTGCCGGCGCTGTTCGTCGCCGCCTATCCGTCGCTCGGGCGCTCAACGTGATGGGCCTGGCGAGCCCGCAAAGCGCGATCCTGTCGGCGGTGATCTTCAACGCCCTGATCATCATCGCGCTGATTCCGCTGGCGCTGCGCGGGGTCCGCTACGTGCCGGTCGAGCGCGGCGGCGCTGCTGCGCCGCAATCTGATGGTCTATGGCGCTCGGCGGCCTGATCGTGCCGTTCATCGGCATCAAGCTGATCGACCTGGTCGTGACCGCCCTGCACCTGGCCTGATCCGGAAGGAGTTCCCCCCATGTGGCTGTATCTGCTTCTCGGACTCGCGATCTTCGGCCTGCTGCTCGTGTTGACCGAGGCGGTCGACCGGGCCTGAAGCGGGAGTGCTGGAGCTTATCCGATGATCAACGCCGTGCTGTTCGTCACCCTGATCGTCGGCGGGACCGCCCTTCTGGCGTGGCCGCTCGGCCGCTACATGACCTGGGCCATGGACCCGCCGCTGCGCCGCCGGCCGGACCGATGGCTGGACCCACGCCTTCCAGCGGATCGGCGGACCGCTGGCGCGGGCGGCGCAGGGCTGGAAGCAGTACATGGTCGCGCTGCTGGCTGTTCAACGCGGTCATGTTCGTCGGTGACCTTCGCCATCCTGGCGTTGCAGCAGTATCTGCCGCTCAATCCGGACGGCATGGGGCCGATCGCAGGCAGACCTCGTCTTCAATACCACCGCGTCGTTCACCTCCAACACCAACCTCCAGCACTATTCGGGCGAAAGCACGCTCAGCTACTGTCGCAGCTCGGCGGGCTGATGTGGCTGCAGTTCGTCTCGGCCGCGACCGGCATCGCCGCGCTCGCGGCGCTCGCCCGCGGGCTTGCCGGCCGCGAGACGATGGGCAATTTCTTCGTCGACCTGCAGCGGGCCGCGTTTCTCGTGCTGCTGCCGATCGCGCTGATCGTCGCCACGCTGATGGTGATGGGCGGCATGCCGATGACGTTCCAGGGCGCCGCGCACGCGACCACGCTGGAAGGTGCGGAGCAGGTCATCGCGCGCGGGCCGGTCGCAGCCTTCCTCGACCATCAAGCAGCTCGGCACCAACGGCGGCGGCTTCTTCGGGCCGAACTGCACGCATCCGTTCGAGAACCCGAACTTCTGGACCAACGCCGCTGGCGATGGTCAGCGATCATCCTGATCCCGATGGCGGCGTCTGGATGTTCGGGCGGATCATCGGGCGCATGCGCCATGCGGCGGTCGTGTTCGGCGTGATGCTCGTCCTGCTGCTCGCCAAGATCACCGGCGCGGTCTACTTCGAGACCGCCCCGACCGAGGCCTTCGCCGGTCTGCCGATCGACCCAGGACGTCGGCAACCTCGAAGGCAAGGAGATGCGGTTCGGCCCGACCTCCGGGCCGACCTGGGCGGTGCTGACCACCTCGACCAGCAACGGCTCGGTCGGGGCCATGCACGACAGCCTCAACCCGATGACCGGCCTGATGCCGATGGTCGGCATGTGGCTGAACGCGACCTTCGGCGGCGTCGGCGTCGGCATGATCAACATGTTCCTCTACGTCGTCATCGCGGTGTTCGTGGCCGGCATGATGGTCGGCCGGACGCCCGAGTATCTGGAACGGCGGGTCGAGGCGCCGAGGTCAAGCTCGCCATCCTGGCCCTGCTGGCGCACGCCTTCTTCATCCTCGCCGGCACCGCGATCTTCGCCGCGACGCCGTGGGGCCAGGACACGCTGAACAACGTCGGGCCGCACGGCTTCAGCGAGATGCTCTACGAGTTCAGCTCGGCGAGCGCCAACAACGGCTCGGGGTTCGAGGGCCTGGGCGACAATACGGTGCCGTGGAACGTGGCGACCGGCATCATCATGCTGCTCGCCCGCTTCATCCCGATCATCCTGCCGCTCGCGATCGCGGCCTCGCTCGGCGCCAAGCGCCGCGGCCGCGGTCACGGCGGGCACGCTCGGCGTCGAAGACAGCACCTTCGGCGCCATGCTGATCGCGACGATCCTCGTGTTCGGCGCGCTGACCTTCTTCCCGGCGGCGGCACTCGGACCGATCGCCGAGCATCTGACCTTCATGCAGTAGCCTCCTCGGGAGCAGCGGTCATGGCAATCGCTCGTCGCCAGTCTTCGCCTCGTCGTCGCCACCATGCTGATCTGCGTCGTCGGCTATACCTTGGCGATCCTGGCGGTCGCCCAGCTCTTTCCCGACACGGCGCAGGGCTCGCTGATCAGGGCGGCCGATGGCAAGGTCATCGGCAGCCGACTGATCGCGCAGAGCTTCACGCGAGCCGCGCTATTTCTGGCCGCGGCCGTCGGCGGCGGGCAAGAACGGCTACGATGCGACCGCCGCCTCGGGCAGCAACAAGTCGCCGACCAGCGCCGACCTGACGGAGCGCGCGCGCGAGCTGATCGCCCGCTACGGGGCGACGGCCGAGCAAGCCGCTTGCCGGCCGAGCTGGCGGCCGCATCGGCGGCGGGCTCGATCCCCACATCAGCGTCCAGGCGGCGCTGTACCAGGCGGAGCGGGTGGCCCAGGCGCGCGGCCTGCCCCGTCGCGAGATCGAGGCGCTGATCGGTCAGCAGACCTTCGCGCCCGGGCGGCTTGCTGACGCCCGACCGGCTGGTCAACGTCCTGGAGCTCAATCTCGCGCTCGACAGCCTGCCGAAGTGATCGACGGGGCATGCCGCTGACATCCGGCGGGGCCGACTCGTGGATCCGTCAAGTCGGGGCCGAGGGCATGGTGATGAGCCGGATGGCCGAGGACCAAGACCGACCGGCACCCGATGTCCTTCTCGAGCAGGCCAAGAAGGAGGGGCGCGGCCGGCTCAAGATCTTTCTCGGCCCCTATCCGGGCGTCGGCAAGACCTACGCCATGCTGCAGGCGGCGCAGGAACGCCGGCGCGAGGGCGTCGACGTCGTGGTCGGCGTGGTCGAGACCCACGGCCGGGCCGAGACCGAGGCGCTGCTGCGCGGCCTCGAGGTCGTGGCGCGGCGCAAGCTCGCCTATCGCGGCCGGGTGTTCGGCGAGATGGACCTCGACGCCTGCTCTGGCGCAGGCCCAAGCTCGCGATCGTCGACGAGCTCGCGCACACCAACGTGCCGGGCTCCCGCCACGTCAAGCGCCATCAGGACGTCGAGGAGCTGCTTGCCGCCGGCATCGACGTCTACACGACGCTCAACATCCAGCACCTCGAGAGCCTGAACGACGTGGTCGCGCGCATCTCGCGCGTCCGGGTGCGCGAGACCCTGCCCGACAAGGTGCTGGAGATGGCCGACGAGATCGAGCTGGTCGACCTGCCGCCGGACGACCTGATCCAGCGCCTGCGCGAGGGCAAGGTCTACATCCGCGACCAGGTCGGGCGCGCCATCCGCCACTTCTTCAGCAAGGGCAATCTGACCGCCTTGCGCGAGCTCGCGATGCGCGCCGCCGCCGCGCGGGTCGACGCCCAGATGGTCGACTACATGCGCGCGCACGCGATCGCGGGCCCTTGGCCGACCCAGGACCGGCTGCTGGTGTGCGTCAACGAGTCCCCGGTCGCGAAGAAGCTGGTGCGCACCGCCAAGCGCATGGCCGACCGGGCGCGCATGCCCTGGATCGCGGTCAACGTGCACACGCCGGGCCACGAGAGCCTGCCCGAAGATGCCAGGGATCGGATCGCGGAGGCGCTGCGGCTGGCCGAGAGCCTGGGCGGCGAGACCGCGACCCTGCATGCGCGAGTCCGACGTCGCCAAGGAGCTTCTCGGGTTCGCGCAGTCGCGCAACGTCAGCCGCATCCTGCTCGGCCGCGCGCGCCGGCGGCGCTGGTCCGGCTGGTTGCGCGAGCGGGTGACCAAGCGCCTGCTCGACCAGGCGGGCCGGTTCGAGATCACGATCGTGACGCCCGAGGAGGAGCCGGCGAGCGAGGGCCAGGTGATCCAGTCGAGCGCGCCCGAGCTCAGGCCCGACCTGCGGGCGTTCGGCTGGGCGACGCTTGCGGTCGCGGTCGCGATCGCGATCGCCCATGTCGCGGATCGCTTCCTGCCGCCTGCCAACCTGTCGCTGATCTTCCTGATGGCGGTGCTGCTCGCGGCGATCCGCTTTGGCCTCTGGCCTTCGGTCTACGCCAGCCTCCTGAGCTTCGTCGCCTACAATTTCTTCTTCACCGAGCCGCGCCACACCTTCCTGGTCAAGCACCGCGAGGACGTGCTGACCATGATCCTGTTCCTGGTGGTCGCGGTCATCGTCGGCAATCTGGCGGCGCGCCTCAAGGCGCAGGTCGAGACCATGCGCACGACCGCGAGGCGCACCGCCAACCTCTACGACTTCAGCCGCAGGATCGCCGGCGCTGCCGCCCTCGACGACGTGCTGTGGGCGGCGGTCCACCACGTCGCCTCGACGCTCCAGTGCCGCTCGCTGGTCCTGCTGCCGCGCGACGGCCGGCTCGAGATCGCCGCCGGCTATCCGCCCGAGGACCAGATCTCGCCGACCGCCTGGGGGGCCGCGAAATGGGCCTGGGAGCACGGCCAGCCGGCGGGCTGGAGCTCGGACACGCTGCCGGCTTCGGACTGGCTGTTCCTGCCGCTCGCGACCGGCCGGGGCGCGATCGGCCTGCTCGGCGTCGCGTTCGAGAACCCGGGCCGCGCGCTGACGCCGGAGCAGCGGCGCCTGCTCGAGGCGCGTGGTCGACCAGGTGGCGGTCGCGATCGAGCGCACCCATCTGGCCGAGCGACATCGAGGACGCTCGGCTGCTGACCGAGACCGAGCGGCTGCGCTCGGCGCTGCTGTCGTCGGTCTCGCACGACCTGCGCACGCCCCTGGTCTCGATCATCGGCTCGGCGACCAGCCTTGCCAGCTGCGAGGGCGCGCTCACGGAGGCCGATCGCGCCCAGCTCCTGCAGACGATCCTCGAGGAGGGCGAGCGGCTGAACCGTTTCGTGCAGAACCTGCTCGACATGACCCGGCTCGGCTACGGCGCCCTGCAGCCGAACCGCGACTGGGTCGACCCGCGCGAGATCATCGGCCGGGCAGCGCAGCTGATGGCGAGATCGCCGTCGGCAGCCAGGGTCGAGGTGGACATCCCGGCGAGCGTGCCGCTGCTCTACGTCGACCCGGTCCTGATCGAGCAGGTTCTGGTCAACATCCTCGACAACGCCGGCAAGCACTCGCCGCCCGGCGGCCGGATCGACATCGCCGTCGCCATCGAAGGCGACGAGGTGAGCGTGCGCGTGAGCGACCAGGGTCCGGGGATCCCGGCCGAGGCGCGCGAGACCGTGTTCGACGTGTTCTACCGGGTGCGCGCCGGCGACCGGCAGGCGGCCGGGACGGGGCTCGGGCTCTCGATCTGCCGGGGCCTGATCGAGGCGCACGGCGGCCGGATCGAGGCGCTCTCCGGTCCCGGCGGGCGCGGCACGACGATCGCCTTCTGGCTGCCCGCGCGCCCGGTGCCGGCGCTGCCCGAGGGCGGCGACGACAGCGAGGCCGCGGCCGATGGCCGGGCGCCGCCGCGATGAGCGCCGATCGCGTGGCCCGCATCCTGGTGGTCGACGACGAGCCGCAGATCCGCAAGTTCCTGCGGATCAGCCTGAGCGCGCACGGCTACGAGGTGATCGAGGCCGCGCGCGGCGGCGAAGCCCTCGGCAAGTGCGCGACCGGGAGCCCCGACCTCGTGATCCTCGATCTGGGCCTGCCGGACGAAGATGGCCAGGAGGTGATCGCCCGGATCCGCGAATGGTCGCCGGTCCCGATCATCGTGCTGTCGGTGCGGGCGGCCGAGGCCGAGAAGGTGGCCGCCCTCGACCGCGGCGCGGACGACTACGTCACCAAGCCGTTCGGCATCCATGAGCTGCTCGCGCGGGTGCGCGCCGCCCTGCGCGGCCGCCGGCAGGACGGCGAAGCGCCGCCGCCGGTGGTCACGGTCGGCGATCTCACGGTCGACATCGCGCGCCGCCGCGTGCGGCTCGCGGGCGCCGAGATCAAGCTGTCGCGCAAGGAGTTCGCGCTCCTGCGCATGCTGGCGCTGCATGCCGGCCGGATCGTGACCCATCAGCACCTGCTGCGTGAGGTCTGGGGCCCGGCGCACGAGCACGAGACCCACTATCTGCGGATCTATATCGGCCACCTGCGCCAGAAGCTCGGCGACGACCCGACCCATCCGCGTTACATCGGCAACGAGCCCGGCGTCGGCTATCGTCTGCTCGAGGAGACCATCTAGGTTGCGCCGGCGGCGCGACGGCCGGAGCGGGGCCGCCTCAGAGCCGCGCGCACGCGGACGTAGCTGCCGGGCGCGTCCTCGAGCGCCGGCAGCTTGCCGTCCCCCGGCTGGCGGGCGGGGACCAGCTCGCCCGAATGGCGGGCGTTCCATTCCTGCCAGTGCGGCCACCAGGAGCCCTGGTGGTGGGTCGCGGCGGCCAGCCAGTCGGCGGGGTCCGCGGGCAGCTCGGGGTGGGTCCAAAAGCCGTATTTCTGGACCGAAGGCGGGTTGATCACGCCCGCGATATGGCCCGAGCCCGCGAGCACGAAGGTGGTCTTGCCGCGGTAGAGCTGGGTCGCCCGGTAGGTCGAGGCCCAGGGGGCGATGTGGTCCTCGCGGGTCGAGAGGATATAGACCGGCAGATCGACCTTGCGGACGTCGATCGGCACGCCGGCAAGCGTGATGCCGCCCGGCTCGACCAGCCGGTTCTCCTGGTAGAACTTGCGCAGGTAGAAGCTGTGCATCGCGTACGGCATGCGCGTGCTGTCGGAGTTCCAGTACAGAAGGTCGAACGGGAACGGCTCCTTGCCGAGCAGGTAGTTGTTGACGACGAACGACCAGATCAGATCGTTGGCGCGCAGCATGTTGAAGGTGGTCGCCATGTGGCGGCCCTCGAGGTAGCCGCGCTCGGCCATCATCTTGTCCATGGCGGCGAGCTGCTCCTCGTCGATGAAGACGCCGAGCTCGCCCGGCTGCGCGAAGTCGACGAGGCTCGCAAAGAAGGTCGCGGCCTTGACCCGGCGATCGCGCCTTGCCGCCATCCAGGCCAGCATCGCCGCCAGCAGCGTGCCGCCGAGGCAGTAGCCGATCACGTTCGCGTCGGCCTCGCCGGTTGCCGCCGCCATGGCGTCGAGGGCCGCGAGCGGGCCTTCGAGCATGTAGTCCTCGAAGGTCTTGTGGGTGTGCTCGGGGCCGGGATTGACCCAGGAGATCACGAAGACCGTGAAGCCCTGGTCGACCGCGTATTTGATGAAGCTGTTCTTGGGCTGCAGGTCGAGGATGTAATATTTGTTGATCCAGGGCGGGATCACGAGCAGCGGCCGCGCCCGGACCGTCTCGGTGGTCGGCGCGTACTGGATCAGCTGCATCAGATCGGTCTGGAAGACGACCTTGCCGGGCGTGAGCGCGAGGTTGCGGCCGAGCGCGAAGGCGTCGAGATCGGTCATCCGGATCGCGAGCCTGCCCTCGCCGCGGGCGAGATCGTCGAGCAGATTGTTGAGGCCGCGCAGGAGGTTCTCGCCGCCGGTCGCGATGGTCGCGCGCAAGACCTCGGGGTTGGTTGCGACGAAGTTGGAGGGCGCCATGGCATCGACGAACTGGCGGGTGTAGAAGTCGATCTTCTGCCGGCTCTTGGCGTCGAGGCCGTCGAGGCCGTTGACCGTGCTGACCAGCCAGCGCGCGGTCACGAGGTAGGACTGCTTGATGAAGTCGAAGAGCGCGTGATCGTCCCAGGCCGGGTCGCGGAAGCGGCGGTCGCCCTGCTCGGGTTCGGCGACCGGCGTCGCCGGCTGGCCGAGCAGCCGCCGGCCGGTGCTTTGCCAGAGCCGCAGGTAGTCCTGCCAGAGGGCGAGCTGGGCCTGGGCCAGCCGTGCCGGGTCGGCCATCAGGCGGGTCGTGAGCTCGAGCAGCGTCGGCCGCAGGTTGAGCGGGTCGGCGCCGCCATCGCCGCCGTTGCCGGCATGGCGCCGCAGGGCCAGCGCATGCATGAGCTTCTGGCTCTTGTCCGCGATCTCGGCGAGGACCTGGCCGATCGGCTCCGCATCGGGCGCGGGCGTTTCCTGTTGCTTGGCCATCGGGCGTTCCCTTATGATTTTTCGATCCAGGTTGCTGCTTCGGTCCTCGCTCCCGGGGCCGAGCACGGAGGATCGTTGGGTCATCGTCATGTCGGGTCGCATCGCGTCCAAGCCAAACCTCCGACCAAGCGTCCGACCCAGCTCTCGATCTGGGCGGTAACCGTGGGGCCCGCCCAGCCGTCCCGCGATCGGTTCGAAGCCAGGCAGCCTGTCGCCGCCGGACCTTGTAGACGATCTGCCGGAGCGGGCCAACTGCGGGCCTTTGGGCGGTCCGCCGGGCGCGGGCGAGCGGCCAGGCGGCGCCACCCCTGGCGATCCTGCTGGCGGGCCTTGTCGCATCGGCCGGTTGCCAAAGCGTTGACGAGCCGGCGCCGGCCGATCAGATAGGTCCGGCGGCCGACGCGACCAAGGCTACCGACTACCCGAGCCTGCACAGCGTGCCGCCGCGGCCGCAGCTGAGCTACAGCGTGCAGCAGCGGCGCGCGATCGTCGACGGGCTGGTGGCCGATCGGGCGAACGCCCGCTACACCGATCAGGTGGTCCGCTATCGCAGCGGCCGCAGCACCCTGCCGCCGCCGCCGGCACCGCCGGTGGTCGCGGCGAGCGAGCCCGAAGCGCCGGCCGCCGAGGTGGCGCCTTCGCTCCCGGATGCCGGCGCGGCGCCGGCGCCGCCGCCCGCCACCCGCGCGATCGACCCGGGCGACTTCAGCAACGATACCCTTGGCGACTTCGTCGACGAGCTGGCTCGGGGCACCGCGGCGCCGCCGGCCGCCGCCGGTGCCGCCGGCGCGCCGTCCGGCAGCGAGGGCGCGACGTCCGGCGGCGGCGGCTTTTTCGGTTGGCTGCGCGGCCTGTTCGGGCTGGCGGGTGAGCCGCCGCCGCCGCCGGCTGCCGCCGCGAGTCCGGCCGCCACGCCGGCGGCGCCGGCCAAGGGCGCTGCGCCGGTCGCGGCCGAAGTACCGCTCAGGGCCGGCGCGCCGCCCGCGGCCGAGGCCGCTCTCACGACGCTGGTGGCGGAGACCCGGCCCGCGTTCCAGCCGGCGCCGGCGGGCGAGCCGGGCCCGCAGCTGCAGCCGGCCATGGCCCCCGGTCCCGGCGAGCGCCGGCCGGCCACCGGCGCCGGCCCGAGCGGCCCGATCATGGCGGCCTCCGAGGCCGCCGGACCGGCGGACGGGGTCGGCATCGCGATCGGCAACGGCGGCGTCGCGATCGAGGTCGGGGCGCCGGCCGTCGTCGGGCCCCTGCCTGCCGCCCGACCCATGCCGGCGGCCGGACCCCTGCCTGCGGCGCGACACCTGCCGGTGGCCCGACCCATGCCGGCGGCCGGACCCCTGCCTGCGGCCGGACCCCTGCCTGCGGCCGGGCCGCCGGCCGCCCGCGAGATCCGCCGTCAAGACCGCCGTCCCTGGCCAGGCCATCGGGCTCGTCGCCTTCGCGCCGGGATCGGCCGAGCTGCCGGCCGGGGCCGGCGCCAAGCTGGAGCAGGTGCTGGAGACGGCGCGGACCGAGGGCGCTTCGATCCGGATCGTCGGCGAGGGCGACGGCGCGGCGCTGGCGCTCGATCGGGCGCGCGCGGTCGCGATCGCCCTGGTCCGCCTCGGCGCGCGGGCGGGCGATCTCGAGATGACCCACGCCCGCACCGCGGGCGGCGACCAGGCGCGTCTGCTCCTGGCGCGGCCGGCGCCGCACTGAGCGCGCGCGGCACCCCCGGGCGCCGTGGCTGGAGAGGCCGGGCTTCGAGCTCGCGGCAGTTGAGGCAGAAGGTGCCATGAGGCCGCCCCAGTTCCACCGCATCCGGCGCCTGCCGCCCTACGTGTTCAGCGAGGTCAACGCCATGAAGGCGGCGGCCCGCAGCGCCGGCCAGGACATCATCGACCTCGGCATGGGCAACCCGGACAGCCCGACGCCGGAGGCGATCGTCGAGAAGCTCATCGAGGCGATCCGCAACCCGCGCACCCATCGCTACTCGACCTCGCGCGGCATTCCGGGGCTGCGCCGCGCGCACGCCGCCTACTATCGGCGCCGCTTCGGGGTGGCGCTCGATCCCGAGACCGAGATCGTGGTCACGCTCGGCTCCAAGGAGGGGCTGGCGAACCTCGCGCAGGCGATCACGGCCCCCGGCGACGTGATCCTGGTGCCGAACCCGAGCTATCCGATCCATCCCTACGGCTTCATCATCGCGGGTGCCGCGATCCGCCACGTGCCGATCACCCCGATCGGCAATCTGATGAGCGAGCTCGCGCGCGCGACCGAGCATTCGGTGCCGCAGCCGACCGCGATCGTGCTCAATTTCCCGTCCAACCCGACCGCCCAGGTGGTGGACCTCGACTTCTACAAGGAAGCCGTGGCGTTCGCGCGCCGCCACGAGATCTTCATCCTGTCGGACCTGGCCTACGCCGAGATCTGGTTCGACGGGCGGCCGCCGCCCTCGATCCTCGAGGTCGCCGGCGCCAAGGAGGTCGCGGTCGAGTTCACCTCGATGAGCAAGACCTACAGCATGCCGGGCTGGCGGATCGGCTTCGCCGCCGGCAACCCCGTCCTGATCGGTGCCCTGGCCCGCATCAAGTCCTACCTCGACTACGGCGCCTTCACGCCGATCCAGGTCGCGGCGACCGCGGCGCTCAACGGCCCGCAGGACTGCGTCGAGGCGATGCGCGCGCGCTATCGCGAGCGCCGCGACGTGCTGGTCGAGGGGCTGGCGGGCGCCGGCTGGACAGTGCCCTCGCCGCCGGCCACGATGTTCGTCTGGGCGCCGCTGCCGGCCGCCTATCTCGAGCAGGGCTCGCTCGCGTTCAGCAAGCTGCTGCTCGCGCAGGCCCAGGTCGCGGTCTCGCCCGGGATCGGCTTTGGCGAGTATGGCGAGGGCTACGTGCGCCTCGCCCTGGTCGAGAACCGGCAGCGGATCCGCCAGGCGGTGCGCAACATCAAGGCGTTTCTGGCGCACCCGCAGGCAGCTTCCGCCCCGCGGGCGGTGGCCTGAGGCATGGTCGGGTGGCGGGTCGGGCGGCGGGTCGGGCGGCCGGCCGGGCCGCTGCGCCTGGGCATCGCGGGCCTCGGCACGGTCGGCAGCGCGGTCTTGCGCCTGCTCGAGCAGAACGGCGAGCTCGTGGCGCTGCGGGCCGGGCGCGAGCTCTGCGTGGTCGCGGTCTCGGCGCGCGAACGCCAGCGCGAGCGCGGCGTCGCGCTCGAGCGCTACCGCTGGCACGACGACCCGCTGGCGCTGGCCGCCGACCCGGAGGTCGACCTCGTGGTCGAGCTGATCGGCGGCGAGGGCAACCCGGCGCTGGCGCTCTGCCGGGCGGCGCTCGAGGCCGGCAAGCCCGTGGTCACGGCCAACAAGGCGCTGCTCGCCCGGCACGGCGCCGAGCTCGCCCGTCTGGCCGACGCCGCGCAGGTGACGATCGGCTTCGAGGCCGCGGTCGCGGGCGGCATCCCGATCGTCAAGACCCTGCGCGAAGGCCTCGCCGGCAACCGCATCCGGCGCGTCTACGGCATCCTGAACGGCACCTGCAACTATATCCTGACGACGATGCGCGAGAGCGGCCGCGACTTCGAGGACGTGCTCGAGGAGGCCCAGGCGCTGGGCTACGCCGAGGCCGACCCGAGCTTCGACATCGACGGCATCGATGCCGCCCACAAGCTGGCACTGCTCTCGGCGCTGGCGTTCGGCTGCCCGCCCGCGATGCCGGCGGTCTGGACCGAGGGCATCCGCCACGTCTCGCCGCTCGACATCGCGTTCGCGAGCGAGATGGGCTACCGGATCAAGCTCTTGGGCGTCGCGCGCCTGACCGACCACGGCCTCGAGCAGCGGGTGCACCCGAGCATGGTCCGGATCGGGACCCCGATCAGCCAGGTCGAGGGCGTGTTCAACGCCGTGGTCGCCGAGGGCGATCAGGTCGGCTCGACGCTCTATTCCGGCCGCGGGGCGGGCGGCGGCCCGACCGCCTCGGCGGTGGCAGCCGACCTCGCCGACCTCGCCAAGGGCGCCTGCCCGCCGGTCTTCGGGGTGCCGGCCGCGCGGCTCGCGGCGCTGCCCGCGGCACCCATGGACCGGCATTACGGCGCCTATTATTTTCGCCTGATGGTGGTGGACAAGCCGGGCGTCATGGCCGACGTTGCCGCCTGCCTGCGCGACCACGAGGTCTCGATCGAGGCGTTGATCCAGCGGGCCCGCAATCCGGGCGAGCCGGTGCCGATCGTGTTGACCACGCACGAGACCCTGGAGGCGCAGATGACCGGGGCGCTGGCGGAGATCGGGGCGCTCGAGGCGGTGCTGGAGCCGCCCCGGATGATCCGGATCGAGTCCTTGTAGACCGCACGCCGGCGGCGGTTGGCGGGCCAAAGGAGAGCGGAAGATGGCGGACGAGATCAGGCTCCAGGACCGCAACCTCGCGCTCGAAGCGGTGCGCGTGACCGAGCGCGCGGCGGTCGCGAGCGCGGTCTGGATGGGGCGCGGCGACGAGCGGGCGGCCGACCAGGCGGCGGTCGACGCGATGCGCCAGGCCCTCAACGTGCTCGAGATCGACGGCACCGTGGTGATCGGCGAGGGCGAGCGCGACGAGGCGCCGATGCTCTACATCGGCGAGCGGGTCGGCACCGGCGGCGGGCCCAAGGTCGACATCGCCCTCGATCCGCTCGAGGGCACCACGATCACCGCGACCGGCGGCCCGAACGCGATCGCCTGCATCGCGATGGCCGGCGCCGGCGGCTTCCTGAACGCGCCCGACACCTACATGGACAAGATCGCGGTCGGCGGCGGCCTGCCGGCGCAGCTGATCGACATCAACGCCGCGCCGCGCCAGAACCTCGCCAACCTCGCCAAGGCCAAGAAGGTCGCGGTCAATGACCTCGTGGTCCTGATCCTCGACCGGCCGCGGCATCAGGAGCTGATCGCCAAGGTCCGCGAGGCGGGTGCCCGCATCCGGCTGATCCGCGACGGCGACGTGGCAGGCGTGATCGCGACCGCAAGGCCGGATGCCGCGATCGACATCTATCTCGGCATCGGCGGCGCGCCCGAGGGCGTGCTCGCGGCCGCGGCGCTGCGCTCGATCGGCGGCCAGATGCAGGGCCGGCTGCATTTCCGCAACGACGACGAGAAGGTGCGCGCCGGCCGCATGGGCATCACCGACCTCGGGCGCGTCTACGATCTCACCGACCTCGCGAGCGGCGACGTCATGTTCGCCGCGACCGGCGTCACCGATGGCACGATGCTGGCGGGCGTCAGGCGGTTCCCGGGCGGCGTGATCACCGAATCGATCGTCATGCGCTCCAAGACCGGCACCGTGCGGATCGTCAGGACCGAGCACTACCTCCAGCGCAAGACCGAGGTGGTCAAGGGCTTCCTTGCCTGAGGCGGCGTCTGCGGCCATGAGCTTGCCGCCCGCGGTCGAGCGCTCGATCAGCGGCCGCTGCTGGCGCTGGCGCGACCACGACGCGGCCCAGGCGCTGGCGATCTGCCAGCGGATCGATCTGCCGGAGGTGCTCGGCCGGATTCTCGCGGGTCGCGGCGTCGCGGTCGAGGGCGTGCCGGCATTCATGGCGCCGCGCCTGCGGGATGCCTTGCCCGACCCGTCGCATCTGCGCGATCTCGACCTCGCGGTCGAACGCCTGGCCGATGCCGTGGTGGCCGGCGAGCCGATCGGCCTGCTCGGCGACTACGACGTCGACGGCGCGACTTCGGTTGCCTTGCTCGCCCGCTATCTGCGCGCGGTCGGAGGCGAGGCGCGGATCGACGTCCCCGATCGCCTGGCCGAGGGCTACGGCCCCAACCCCAAGGCGCTCGAGCGGCTCGCGGCCGAGGGCTGCCGGCTGATCGTGACCCTGGATTCGGGCACCACCGCCTTTGCCGCCCTCGAGGTCGCGGCCGACCGCGGGCAGGAGGTGATCGTGGTCGACCACCACGCGGCCGAGCCGCGCTTGCCGCGGGCGCTCGCCGTGGTCAACCCGAACCGCGCCGACCAGGTGAGCCCGGTCGGCGAGCTGGCCGCGGTCGGGGTCACCTTCCTCTTGGTGGTGGCGCTCAACCGGCGCCTGCGGGCGCGCGGCCATTTCAGCCGCCGGGCGGAACCGGATCTGCGCCGCTGGCTCGACCTCGTGGCGCTCGGCACGGTCTGCGACGTGGTGCCGCTCTCGGGCCTCAACCGGGCGCTGGTCTGCCAGGGGCTCAAGGTCGCCGCCGGCCGCGGCAATCCGGGTCTGGCGGCGCTGGCGGCCGCGGCCGGCCTCAAGGACGTGCCCGGCGCCGAGCATCTGGGCTTCGTGCTCGGGCCGCGGATCAATGCCGGCGGCCGCACCGGCAGCTCGAGGCTGGCAGCCGACCTGCTGCTCGCCGAAGCGCCCGACGCGATCGCGCTGATCGTCGCCCGCATGGAGCATCTGAACCAGGAGCGGCGCGCGACCGAGCGGCGCGTGCTGGCGGCCGCCGAGCGCCAGCTCGCGCCGGCGATCGCGGCCGACGCACCCCTGCTGCTGGTCGCGGGCGAGGGCTGGTCGCCGGGCGTGGTCGGCCTCGTGGCCTCGCGCCTGGTCGAGCGCCACCACCGGCCGGCGGTGGTGATCGGGCTCGAGGGCGCGCTCGGCAAGGGCTCCGGGCGCTCGGTCGCGGGCTTCGATCTCGGGGCGGCGGTGATCGCCGCCCGCCAGGCCGGGCTCCTGCTCGAGGGCGGCGGCCATCCGATGGCGGCCGGGCTCAGCCTGCGCGCCGACCGGCTGGACGAGCTTGCGGACTTCCTCGGCAAGCGCCTGGCGCAGGCGTTCGGCCACGGGCTGCCGCCGCCGCCGGAGCTGGCGCTCGACGGCGCTCTCCAGGTCACCGCGCTGTCGCCCGGGCTGGCGCTGCGCCTGGAGGCGCTCGCGCCCTACGGCCGCGGCAACCCGGAGCCGCGCTTCATGCTGCCGCAGGCCCGCAGCTTCCAGATCCGGCGGATCGGCGAGGGCCATCTCGACTGCTGGCTGCAGGACGCGGCCGGCGGGCGGGTGCGGGCGGTCGCGTTCAGGACCGCCGAGCGGCCTTTGGGCCAGGCCCTGCTGGCGGCCGCCGGCGCGCCCTTGCATCTGGCCGGCACGCTCAAGCTCGAGACCTGGCAGGGCCGGCCGCGGGTCAGCTTCCGGATCGAGGACGCGGCCCGCTGCGACTGAGATCGGGCCGGCCGGCCTGACCCCGGCCGCCGGCAGGCGTCCGGCGCGGGCGCTTGCTTTTCGGGGCTGCTGCCGCTAAAGGCTGCCGCCAGCGTCCCCATCGTCTAGAGGTTAGGACGCCGCCCTTTCAAGGCGGAAACCGGGGTTCAATTCCCCGTGGGGACGCCAGCCGGCCTTCTGTGCCTCTGAGGCGGTTCGCCGCCGGTGACCTGCGTGATGCTCGACCGCCTGAAGGGGCTCGCCCGCGCCCGCCTGGTGCGCAACATCCTGGCCCTCTACGGCGTGCGCGCGGTCGAGCAGCTGCTGCCGCTGATGGTGCTGCCGTACCTCGCCCGGACGCTCACGCCGGCGGGCTGGGGCACGTTCGCGGTCGCCCAGGCTTTCGCGATGTACGGCATCGTGGTCGTGGAATACGGCTTCAGCTTCTCGGGCACCCGCGCGGTCGCGAGCACCCGTGATCAGGCGGCCAAGCTGGCCGAGCTGGTCACCGGGGTGTTCGTCGCCCAGCTCATCCTCGCGGCCGTCGTGATCCTGGTCGCGGTCGTGGTGCGGGTCGTCGTACCGATCTTCCAGCACCAGCCGTCCTTGCTCTGGGCCGGGCTGGCGTTCGCGATTCTGCAAGGGTTCAACCCGATCTGGTACTTCACGGGCCTGGAGCGGATCCCGCTCGTCGGCACCATCACGGTCGCGGCCAAGCTGGTATCGACCTTCGCGGTCTTCGCGCTGGTGCACGGACCCGAGGACGGCTGGCTGGTGCTCGCCTGCTACGCCGGCGGATCGCTGCTGGCGACCGCGGCCGGCGGCATGCTTGATGCTGCGCGAGATGCGGCCGGGCCCGCTGAGCCCGGCCCTGGTCGGCCGCACGCTGCGGCTCGGCGCCAGCATGTTCCTGACCCGGATCGCGCTGATGATGCACACCGCCGGCAACGTGTTCCTGCTCGGCCTCCTGGTGGTCCCCCATCAGGTCGCGTTCTTCGCCGCCAGCGAGAAGCTCTGCCGGCCGGTAGCCTGGCTGCTGCAGCCGATCAACACCGCGCTTTTGCCGCGGCTGTCGCATCTGGTCGGCGCCAGCCCGGACCGGGCGCAGCAGCTGGCGACCCTGACCTTCCTCTTGCAGGGCGCGACCGGGATCCTGCTCGGCCTGACGATCGGGTTCGGCGCGCCCTGGCTGGTCGCGCTGCTGTTCGGCCCCGACTACTCGGCGGCGACGGCGGTCCTGCAGGTGATGGCGGCGATCATCCCGTTGATGGTGCTGAACGGCGCGCTGGTGACCCAGTGGATGATCCCGCATGGCCTCGACCGCCTGCTCAATACCGTGATCGTGACCAGCACCGGCCTCAATCTGGCGCTGGCGCTGACCCTGGTGCCGCGGTTCGGGGCGTTCGGGATGGCCTGCGTCACGGTGGCGGTCGAGAGCTTCATTTTGGCGGGCCTGCTGCTCAGTTTGCGCCGGCGTGGCCTCACGCCGGTGGCGCCGGCAGTGTTGCGCCGCGGCATCGCTGCGCTGGTCGCCGAACGCCGCTGACCCCTTACGGCCGGTTGAATGATTGCATTTGGCCGGCTTTTCAAGCTACATCTCTAGCCAACGCGTCGCGTCCGAAGCGTCATACGGAAGACTATGGGAGGTGCGGGTCGGGATCCCCCCCTCCACCGGAAGGCCCGTTAAGCAAACGTCGGAACCGACAGTATGACCCGGAACGGCCCGAAGCTCAGCCTCGGCATCCCCGTCCACAACGGCGCGGCCTATCTGGCGCAGCTGTTCGACTGTCTGCGCGCCCAGACGTTCACCGATTTCGAGGCGATCATCTCGGACAACGCCTCGACGGATGCGACCGAGCAGATCTGCCGGCGGGTGACCGCGGCCGACCCGCGCTTCCGCTACGAGCGCAATGAGCGCAACATCGGCGCCGCGCCCAACTTCAATCGCGTGTTCGAGCAGGCGATCGGGCGCTACTTCAAGTGGACGGCGCACGACGACCTGCTGGCGCCGACCTACCTCGAGCGCTGCGTGGCGCTGCTCGACGAGGACCCGAGCGTCTCGGTCTGCCACGCCGCGATCCAGGTGGTCAGCGCCGACCTGCGGCCGCTCAGCTACGACCCCGAGTTCGGCCGCTACGTCGACGTCGACGGCACGCCCGCGCTCCTGCGCGAGCCGACCGGTCTTGCGACCTCCGCCGACCCGGCGCGGCGGTTCGACGACGTGCTGCACGGCATGCGGCTGTGCTCCGAGATCTTCGGCGTCATGCGCACCGACCTCGTGCGCCGGACCTCGCTGCACAAGAGCTACTACGGCTCCGACAAGGTGCTGCTGGCCGAGCTCGCCCTGCTCGGGCGGATCGAGAGCGTGCCCGAGCCCCTGTTCATCAAGCGTTTCCACAAGGACACATCCTATTATCTGACGACCCGCGAGCGGGCCGCCTGGATCGATCCCGCGGCCTCGTTCCGGGTGCCGCAGATCCAGGTGCTCAAAGGCTATCTGAAGGCGCTCTCGCTGGTCAGGCTGACGCCCGTGCAGCGCGCCCGCTGCCTCGGCAGCGTCGCCCGCAAGATCCTCAACACCCAGGCGCTGCGCCGGCTGCTGCTGCCGGCGCCGGACAACTACTTCGGCATCGAGCGGCGCTCGCTGAAATCGGCCGCCGTGTCCAATGAGGCCAGGCGCCTGCGGCGGCGGCTCGAGCAGCTGTCGCCGCCGCAGCTCGAGGCGTTGCTGACCCGGATCGACGTCGACCGCAGCGGGCTCGCGCCCGCCGAGGCGGAGCCCGCCAAGCGGATCGCGCGGCTGGTTCAATATCTGGACTTCGACAACCACGCGCGCTTTCGGGCGTGGGGCGTGCTCGACCAGATCAAGTTCCACAAGCGCCCCCTGCCGCACGGCCTGCTGCCGGTCGACGGCGGGCTCAGGGCGCGCGAGCTGGCGCGCGAGGACGAGCGCGTGGCGCGGGTCGCCGCCCGCGGCCGCGACCCGAGCGAGGGCCGGATCGCCCCCGAGCGCTTCTATACCTTCAGGCGGGATGCCGCCTGGCTCGGCATCTTTCGCGACTGGGACGCCCGGCGCGGCTGCCATGCCGAGCTGATGGCCTGCGTGCGGCAGCTGTTCGACGCCGATCCGGGCCTGCGCATCGCCGCGCTGACCGGCCATGGCGGCAGCGGCAAGTCGGTTGCGCTGCGGCGCCTCGCGGTCGATGTCGCCGCCACCGGCACCGAGGTCTGGTGGGTCGAGGAGCAGCGGGCGGCGCTCGACATCGGCCTGCCCGAGCTGGCCGGGCTCGCGGACCGCCGCCGCCGGCTCGTGCTGATCGACGATGCGCAGCGGCTGGAAGCCAAGGACGTCCGGCTGCTGCGCGAGGCCTTGAGCCGCGCCCCGCAGATGGTGGCGGTGCTGGCCGGGCGCGCCATGCCGGCGGGCCTCAAGAGCGCTCTCGTGCCGGGCCGCAACCTGTTCGCGCCCGACCAGGCGACCGACCAGCTGGCGATCCTGGCCAAGGTCGCCGAGGTTCTGCCCGAGTGGGCAGAGCCTGCCCGCGCGCTCGCGGCCGAGCCCATGCGGCACGCCCGCCTGGTGCGCCTGCTCGTGATCCTGGCGCATGGCCGCGCCCGCCTGCCGCGCACGCTGGAGGAGCTGGAGCTGCGCTTTCGCGAGGTCCTGACCCAGCAGATCATGGGCGTCAAGGAGGTCCATCCGGGTTTCGCGCAGGCGCTCCTGTTCACCGCCATGGTGCGCTCCTCGGGCTACGACCTCTCGCGCTCGAGCATCATCGCGCTGGCCGACTTCTATCAGCCCGGGACCAGCTTCCTGTCTCTGCTCGACCCCGACAACGACGGCTGGTCGCCGGCGGAGAGCCTGACTTTCCACGACCGGATCGACGACACGATCGTGTTCCACCACGACGAGCTCGCCGAAGGCGTGGTCGAAGCGGGCCTGCACGGCTCCTTCGAGCCGTGGGTCACGTTCGGCGACGCCTGGCTGCGGATGGCGCTGGCCAAGCTGGTCCAGGTTGGCAGCGCCCATTCGAGGTCGCTCGCGATCGACGGTCTGACCCGGATGTTCCCGGACCTGTTGAGCGGCGACGAGGTGCGGGCGGCGATCGAGTCTCCGCGATGACCGCGACCGCGCCCTGAGTGGGGCCGCGAGCTGAGCCTGCCAATGCTCGAGGCGGCCGGCGGGCAGGCGCCGGCCGCGAACGCTTGTGTTCGAGGTCGAGGGTTTCGGAATCGGCAGCATGACCCGGATCGCCCCGAAGCTCACCCTCGGCATCCCCGTCTACAATGGCGCGGCCTATCTGGCGCAGCTGTTCAACTGTCTGCGCGCCCAGACGTTCACCGATTTCGAGGCGATCATCACCGACAACGCCTCGACGGATGCGACCGAGCAGATCTGCCGGCGGGTGATCGCCGCCGACCCGCGCTTCCGCTACCTGCGCAATCCGCACAACATCGGCGCCGCGCCCAACTTCAACGGCGTCTTCGAGCATGGCAGGGGGCGCTATTTCAAGTGGACGGCGCACGACGACCTGCTGGCCCCGACCTACCTCGAGCGCTGCGTCGCGGTCCTCGAGGAGGATCCGAGCGTCTCGGTCTGCCATGCGGCGATCCAGGTGGTCAACGCCGACCGCCAGACCCTGAGCTACGATCCCGACCTCGGCCGCTACGTGGACATCGACGGGACGCCGGCATTCCCGCGCGAGCCGACCGGCCTTGGGACCTCCGCCGACCCGGCGCGGCGGTTCGACGACGTGCTGCACGGCATGCGGCTGTGCTCCGAGATCTTCGGGGTCATGCGCACCGATCTGTTGCGCCGGACCTCGCTGCACGGCAGCTACTACGGCTCCGACAAGGTGCTGCTGGCCGAGCTTGCCATGCTCGGGCGCATCGAGAGCGTGCCGGAGCCCCTGTTCATCAAGCGTTTCCACAAAGACACATCGTACTATCTGACCACCCGCGAGCGCGCCGCCTGGATCGATCCGGCATCCTCGCACCAGGTGCCGCAGATCCAGGTGCTCAAGGGCTATCTCAAGGCGCTCTCGCTGGCGCCGCTGACGCCGGCGCAACGCGCCCGCTGCCTCGGCAGCGTGGCGCGCAAGATCGTCAATCTGCAGACGCTGCGCCGGCTGGTGCTGCCGTCACGCGACAACTATCTGGGCATCGAGTCCCGGTCCGGGGCCAAGCGCAACTAGGCGGCCTCACTGCCGCCAGATGCTGAGGTCACGGCCGAGCAGGTCCTCGAGCGCGCCCATGTCGTCGGCATAGAAGCGCTCGGTGAGCTCGGGCCGCAGGTCCGGGGGCAGGGCCTGGCTGCGGCTCAGATTGGCGGCGCGCAGGCGATGCTGCAGGCGCGCGAGGTGATAGGTGGCGGTCGGCGGCAGGACGCTGCGCATCCAGTTCTTGAGCCGGTGGCTGCCGTAGAGCACGCGGTGGATCGTGGCGCTGCGGGCGGTGCCGGTGTCGTTGTAGCGTTGCGGCGCCGGCCGGAAGCTGTCGTCGACCTCGAGGAAGTCGAACAGGTCGGCGAAGAACCGGTCGCGGTCGCGCGCCAGCTCCTCGAGCAGGGTGACCTTGATCCGGCGGCGATCGAAATGCTCGAAGAAGGCGCGCAAATAGCGATGGTAGAGCCCGTACTCGACGATCGCCGGGCCGTCGCGCTCCGCGTCCGGTCGCGGCGACGCGGCGGTCATGGCCTCGACGAAGCCTTCGGCCAGGCCCGCTTCGGGCAGGTTGCCCCCCTGGCTCACCATGTAGAGCGACAGCGCCTGCTCGACCGGCTGGCGCAGGATCGCGACCAGCTTGACGTCGGGCAGCCGGGCCTTGATGCGCGGCGCGACCTCGGGGCAGAGCAGATAGGCGGGCGAGGACTCGCCGACCGCCCGATGCTGAAGGGTGGCGCCGCTGAACAGCGCCGCATACTCCTCAAGGCTCCTGACCGAGCGGCCCTGGACGGTCTCGAGGTCGCGCGCCGCAATCCCGCTCGGGCGCACCGTCGCGCCGTCGAACAGGAAGAAGTTGGTCTCCTTGTTGGGGCTGACGAACACCTCCGGGTGTTGGCCCAGCGAATAGTGCAGCATGGTCGTGCCGCTGCGCGGGGCGCCGATCACCAGGAAGTTCGGTAGTCGCACGCGGGACGGTCTCCGGACAGGTCGGGCGCTGCGCGCATGCTAGGCCGCGCCGGCGATCGGAAGCAAGCTCTCGGGACGTATCCCCATACGGTCGAGCTCGGCTTCGATCTCGGGCAGATAGATCGGGCTCATCACGATGACGAGGTCGGGGCGGTAGCTCTTGAGGAACTCCGGGGCGACGATCTCCTGGCCGCTGCCGGCGATGTAGGTGCCGCTCCGGCGCGGATTGACGTCGACCGCGTAGCCCACGAGATCGTCGCTCGCGCCGAGCGTGGTCAAGAACGCCACCGCCTTGGAGCCGCCGCCCCACAGCACGGCGCGCTTGCCGGCGGCCTTGGCCTCGCGCAGCACGCCAAGCCAGCGCTCGCGATCCTTGGCGACCCGCCCGGAGAAGCTCTGCACCTTGGGCAGGAGGGCTTCGGGCGGCGCCTCGTTGGCCAGCACCCGGCCCTTGCCGTGGCCCGGCCGCGCCGCGATCAGCACGTACTGGTCCTCGTAGTCGGTCCAGACCTCGATCGGGTCCAGCCCGGCCAACCTGAAGGTGCGTGCCAGCGAGCCCGGGCTGAAATACGAGCAATGCTCGTAGTAGACGTCCCAGAAGGCCGCGAGATTGAGGATCCGGGTGATCTCCGGGATCATGAAGAAGACCACCGTCTCGGGGTGATCGCCGACCGTGGCGCGCAGGTCGCGGATGAACTCGCCGGTATTGTGGACGTGCTCGAGCGTCATCTTGCAGGCGACGAAGTCCGGCCGCAGGTCGCTGTACCGCGGACCGTAGTAGTCTTTGACGAACTCGACCCGCTCGCTGCCGGAGTTGTCGCGGATCACCTGGTCGAACCCGTAGCCGTGATTGTCGCCGTATTCGGCCAGCATGGTGATGAACTCACCCTGGCCGCAACCGAGCTCGACGATCTTCTTGCCGTGGAGATCGAAGCGCGCGATCAGGTCGCGCGCGAGGCGGTCGTGGAAGCTGTTGAAGGTCGGCGACACCGCCTGGGTCGATTCGTAGTCCTCCTGATACTGCATGCGCGCGACATCGAAGGCGGCGTTCCAGACGAAGCCGCAGCTGCGGCAGAACGCCATGCCGATGTCGCCCTTGCGGCAGGCGAGGGCGTCGGCCCGGCTGCGCACCAGCTTGACCTGATGGACCGGCACGTCCTGGAGCTCGTAGAACGTCATGCCGGCGCCGCCGCAGGACGGGCAGATGGGATCAGTCGCGCCGGGATCGCTCATCGCGTCGTACTCCGAAGGGGGACAAGGAATCGGGCATCGCCCGAGGCTTCTCAGGCGATGCGGGGCTCGGGAATCGGGATGATGAAGCGGCCGCCGGCCGCCCGGTACTCGGCCTGCTGGGCAAGGATCTCGTCGGCGAAGTTCCAGGGCAGCAGCAAGGTGTAGTCGGGCTGGTCCGCGAGCAGCTTCTCGGGCGCCAGGATCGGCAGCCGGTTGCCCGGCATGAAGCGGCCCTGCTTGAAGGGGTTGCGGTCGACGACGTAGTCGATGCGTGTCCGGCCCGAGGCCGCAGTAGGCGAGCAGGGTCGTGCCCTTGGCGGCAGCGCCATAGGCGGCGATCCGCTTGCCGTCCGCCTTGAGCTCGGCGATCAGCCGGGTCAGGCGCTCGCGCACGCTGCGGGCGGCATCGGCGAAGTGCGCGTAGCCCTCGAGGCGGTCGAAGCCGCGCGCGTGCTCGGAGGCGAGGAGCTCAGTGACCGTCTCCCGGACCGCCTCGGCGCGGCCGACGTAGAGGCGCAGCGAGCCGCCGTGGATCGCCAGCCGGCGGACGTCGCCCAGCACCAGGCCGTGGCGGCGGAACAGCTGGTCGAGCGCCGTGACCGAGAAGTAGCACAAGTGCTGGTGGTAGATCGTGTCGAACTCGCAGTGGTCGATCAGATCGACCAGGTAGGGCATCTCGAGGACGGCCTGGCCATCGGGCTTGAGCAGGGTTGCGATGCCCTCGACGAGGCCGTTGAGGTCGGCGACGTGGGCCAGCACGTTGTTGGCGATGATCACGTCCGCGCGCTTGCCCTCGGCCGCAAGCCTGGCCGCGAGCTCGCGGCCGAAGAACGCGTTGAGGGTCGGGACGCCCGCCCGGATCGCCGCCGCCGCCGGCGCTTCGGCCGGATCGATGCCCAGGACCGGGATCTGGCGCTCGACGAAGTTGCGCAAGAGATAGCCGTCGTTGCTCGCGATCTCGACCACGAGCGAGGCAGGCCCCAGACCCTGGCGCTCGATCAGCTCGAGCGCGTTGGCGCGCGAATGCGCGAGCAGCGTGCTCGAGACCGAGGAAAAGTACGGATAGTCGCCGCCGAACAGGATCTCGGGGCGGACCGTCTCGGCGATCTGGACGAGCGTGCAGCTGCGGCAGAAGCGGACCGTCAGCGGGACCTCGACCTTGGGTGCCGCGAGCTGCTCGGCGGTGAGCAGGCGATCGGCGAGCGGGGTCGCCCCGAACGCCAGGATGGCGGCCAGATCCGAGCTGCCGCAGGAGCGGCATTGCGATTCGGTGCGATAGACCTCCATGGGCGACCGGCAGCCGCGCTCAATCGGCCGCGGCGGCGTCCGGCGGCCCCGCCCAGCGCAGGTCGGGCTCCAGCCGGTCGTCGGCCAGCAGCTTGCGCAGGAACGCGATCCGATTGTAGCGCGGCCCCTCGAAATCGTCGCTGCTGAAGCCCGACTCGCTGATCGCCTGGTAGACCTCGTCGATCCCCTGCTCGACCCGCCAGCGCGGCCGGTAGTCCGGCAGCACCCGGATCACGCGGTCGCAATTGACGCGATAGTTGCGCTGATCGGGCGAGGCGTCGGCGGCGAACTCGATCCTGGTGCCCGGCACGTGGTCGCGAACCAGCTCGGCGATCTGGCTGATGCGATAGTTCTCCTCGGTCTGCCCGATGTTGAAGGCCTGGTCGTGGACCAGCTCGTCCGGGGCCCGCAGGAGCACGATATAGGCCTGGGCGATGTCCTCGATGTGCACGAACGGGCGCCAGGAGGTGCCGAGGCTCTTGAGGTAGACTTGGCCCGTGGTCGCCGCCCAGGCGACCAGATTGTTGACCGCGAGGTCGAAGCGCAGCAGCGGCGAGGCGCCATAGGCGGTCGCGGCGCGCAGATAGACGGGGCTGAAGCTGCGGTCGGCCAGCCGGCGCAGGTCCTGCTCGGAGCGCACCTTGGAAATGGCGTAGGGGGTGACCGGGTTGAACGCGCTGTTCTCGTCGAGAAAATCGTCGCCGGCGGCGCCGTAGACGCTGCAGGTCGAGGCGTAGAGGAAGCGCTTGATGCCGGCGCGCTTGGTGAGCTCGGCGAGGCGCACCGTGGCCTCGTGGTTGATCTCGTAGGTCAGCGTCGGATTGAGGTCGCCGAGCGGATCGTTGGACAGGCCTGCCAGGTGGATCACGGCGTCGACGCCGTCCAGATCGCCCGCCTCGACGTCGCGAATATCCTTGCGGATCGTCGGCACCGGCCGGACCGCGCCGAGCGAGCATTCGCGAAACAGGCCGCTGTCGAGGCCGACGACCTCGTCGCCGACCGCCCATAAGAGCGGGACCAGGACGGTGCCGATGTAGCCTTCGTGTCCCGTCAGTAACACCCGCATGGCTACTCCCAAATCTTCCAGGGGGCCGCGCCTTCTTCCCACAGCCCGCTCAGGTACTCGGCCTCATGGAGCGTGTCCATACACTGCCAGAAGGATTCGTGCCGGTAGGCCATGAGCTCGCCCTCGGCCGCCAGCTGGGCGAGCGGGCCGCGTTCCCACGACACCTCGTCGCCGGCGATGTAGTCGAACACGGCCGGATCGAGGACAAAGAAGGCGCCGTTGATCCAGTCGCTCTCGTCGACCACCTTCTCCTGAAAGGCGCTGACCCGGTCGCCGGTCAGGCTCAGGCGGCCGAAGCGGGCCGGCGGGTGGATCGCGGTCAAGGTCGCGAGCCGGCCATGGGCCTCGTGAAAGGCGCGCAGGCGGTCGAGATCGACGTCGGCCAGGCCATCGCACCAGGTGAGCATGAAGGGCGCGTCGCCGAGCCAGGGGGCGAGGCGCTTGATCCGGCCGCCGGACTGGGTCTCGAGCCCGGTCTCGACCAGCTCGACGGTCCAGCCGGGCTCGGCGCTCGGATAGACCACGGTGCGGGCGCCGTTGCTGAGCGCCGGCCGGCGGGCGCCGAGCTCGTCGAAGTAGGTGCGGATCGAATCGCCGCGATAGCCGAGCGCGATCACGAACTCGCCGAAGCCGTACTGCTCGTAGTATTTGAGCAGGTGCCAGAGGATCGGTTGCGGCCCGAGGCGGACCATCGCCTTGGACTTGGCGCGGGTTTCCTCGACGAGCCGGGACCCGAGGCCGCCGGCGAGAATGGCCGCTTTCATGGCGCTCCCTCAGCGCTGGCGAAGGCTCAGGTCGGCCGCGCGCGGGCCGCGCACCGCGAGCCGCAGGCGCCGCCCGGCCTCGCTCGCCCGGGCCAGAGGGTCGAGACCGCCGAACGGCTCCTGCAGCAGGCGGGCGAGGTTGCGGTTGACCGCCAGCCAGCCGATCAGGCGAGCGTAGCAGCGCAGCCGCTCACGCCGCTCGGGGACATGACGCCGCACCATCCGCCAGTATTCGGCGTAGAGCCGCCAGGTCGGGCCAAGGGCGGCAAGGCCGGGCGGGCAGTGGTCGGGACCCGCGGCGGGCGCCACGCGATCCGGATGATCGGGCTTGGTGAACAACGGTCGGTCCTTCCTCATTCAGCCAGCTTGAGCCTCTGGTCCCATTAGTCCGGTTGCGGTCAGCGCGCTCGCACGCAACTCATGCGCCCTGCCGTCGCGAGATCTAACCCTATCATCGATTGAAATACGCCGTGCTCCGCGCTCATCTGCAAGGTTTGGTCTCGCCCACGATACCATGGCTGGCGCAGTGGACTTGCCCCGTGGGCGACCGGCGGGTCGCTTGACCTTGCGATTCACCACCCGTTACCGGAAATTACTACACCGATCGGACTCCGGGTCAAGGCCGAACACGGCCGGGCGGCGGTACGCCCTGGCGACCGGGCCGCCGGCAAGCCTTGCGGCTTGCGACCGCTGCGGGCGTCGTGGCGAAATGCCGCGGCGCAGCAATCCGCTGCGTCCCGCAGACGCCGTCCCGGCGCTCGCGCGGCTGAAAGGCAAGGCTCGGCATCGAGGGCGTCTCTCCCACGCGAGGCTGGGCACGGATGTCGGGCTCACGCAACTCCACTTCGGGATAAACGCGCGAGTGCCCCCGGAGCTTCCGATTTTCTTGCCCGCACGCCGCCTGCCCGGGCGCGCCGGCCGTGGCCGAGCCGCCCTGGGCGGCTCACGCGACTTTGAGCGGCTTGTACCTGATGCGATGCGGCTGATCGGCTTCGGCGCCGAGGCGGCGTTTCTTGTCGGCTTCGTAGTCCTGGTAGTTGCCCTCGAACCAGACGACCGCGGAATCGCCCTCGAAAGCCAGCATGTGGGTCGCGATCCGGTCGAGGAACCAGCGGTCGTGGCTGATCACCACGGCGCAGCCGGCGAACTCGAGCAGCGCATCCTCGAGCGCGCGCAGGGTGTCGACGTCGAGGTCGTTGGTGGGCTCGTCGAGCAGGATGACGTTGGCGCCGCTCTTGAGGACCTTGGCGAGATGCACCCGGTTGCGCTCGCCGCCCGAGAGCTGCCCCACTTTCTGCTGCTGATCGGGGCCCTTGAAGTTGAAGGCCGAGACGTAGGCTCGGCTCGGCATTTCCCGTTTTCCGAGCTGGATCTGGTCGCGCCCGCCCGAGATCTCTTCCCAGACCGACTTCTTAGGGTCGAGCGCATCGCGGCTCTGGTCGACGTAGCCGAGCACCACGGTGGGGCCGACCCGGAGGCTGCCGGCATCCGGCTGCTCCTGGCCAGTGATCATCCGGAACAGCGTGGTCTTGCCGGCCCCGTTGGCGCCGATCACGCCGACGATGCCGCCGGGCGGCAGGCGGAACTCGAGGTCGTCGATCAGGAGGCGCTGGCCGTAGGCCTTGCGCAGATGTTTGGCCTCGATCACGAGATCGCCCAGACGCGGCCCGGCCGGGATCATGATCTGCGCCTGGCCGGGGGCGCGCGCCTCGGCCTGGGTCAAGAGGTCCTCATAGGCCGTGATCCGGGCCTTGCTCTTGGCCTGGCGGGCGCGCGGGCTCGCCCGGATCCACTCGAGCTCGCGGGCGAGCGTGCGCTGGCGCGCCTCCTCCTGACGCTCCTCCTGGGCCAGGCGCTTTTGCTTCTGCTCGAGCCAGGACGAGTAGTTGCCCTGCCAGGGGATGCCGTGGCCGCGGTCGAGCTCGAGGATCCAGCCCGCGACGTTGTCGAGGAAGTAGCGGTCATGGGTGATCGCGACCACGGTGCCCTTGTAGTCCTGGAGAAAGCGCTCGAGCCAGGCGACCGATTCGGCGTCCAGATGGTTGGTGGGCTCGTCGAGCAGCAACAGATCCGGCTGTGCCAGCAGCAGGCGGCAGAGCGCCACCCGGCGGCGCTCGCCGCCCGAGAGCGTGCTCACGTCCTGATCGCCCGGCGGGCAGCGGAGCGCATCCATCGCGATCTCGATCGTGCGCTGCAATTCCCAGCCGTTGACGGCGTCGATCTTTTCCTGGAGCTCCGCCTGCTCGGCCATCAGCGCGTCCATGTCGGCATCGGGGTCGCCAAAGCCGGCCGAGACCTCGTCGAAGCGGTCGAGCAACGCCTTGGTCGCGGCGACGCCCTCCATGACGTTGGCGAGCACGTCCTTCTCCGGGTCGAGCTCCGGCTCCTGCGCGAGCATGCCGACCTTGACGCCGTCCGCCGCCCAGGCTTCGCCGGAAAAGTCGTGATCCTGCCCGGCCATGATCCGGAGCAGGGTCGACTTGCCGGCGCCGTTGACGCCGAGCACGCCGATCTTGGCGCCGGGCAGGAAGGCGAGCGTGATGTTCTCCAAAACCTTCTTCCCACCGGGGAAGATCTTGGTCAGGCGCTGCATCACGTAGATGTACTGGTAGGATGCCATCGGGGAGCTCCTGGAGCGATCTGGCCGGCCTTCTAGCAGAAACCACCGCACCTGCGGAAGCGCCGTGGGGCGGGCCTGTGATGAAGTCGGTCAGGCCGGCCGAAGATCAGCTGCCGATCCCGAGCAGGGCTGCGAGCTTGGCCTGAACCTCCGCGACCACCGCCTCCGGCGCCTGCCCCGCGAGCCGCAGCCTGTAGGCGCCGCGATCGATCGCGCGGATCTGGTCGACCAGGACCGCACCGGCGACCGCGAGGCCGTCCGGGAGGATGACCTTCCAGGGCCAGGGCCGGGTGTTGGACGTGATCGGGCAGACGAGCGCAAGTTTCGAGCGCTCGTGATAGATCCGGGGCGACATGACCAGCGCCGGTCGATGGCCCGCCTGCTTCTTGCCCGATTGCGGCGCGAAGTCGATCCACACCAGCGCGCCGCGCTCGGGCAGCTCCTTCACAGGAACTCGTCACCCACCGGCTGAGCCGCCAGGTCGTCGAGCACCTCGGGCTCGTCCTCGGGGCGCATCGCTGCCGCCAGCTCCTCGAGGGTGTAGTGGGGCCGCGGGGCACGCAGGACCACCCGATCGCCTTCGATCGCGAGATCGACCGGTCCGCCTTCGCATAGCTGCAAACTCGCCACCGCCGCCTTGGGCAGCCGGATGGCCAGACTGTTGCCCCACCTGGATACCCGCACCTGCACGAGCAACCTCCAGCGATGCTCTACAATGTAGATGGTTAGTGCCGGCAGTCGCAAGCCCGCTCTGACAAGGTGCTCTGGACCCGGGAACCGGGGCCGGCTAGAAGCGCGCTGGAGTTTGCGGAGAGGGAGGAACCATGTCGGTCGAGATCGCGGTGATCGGGCCGCAGCGTCCGTTGGTGATCGAGGCGCTGACCAAGGAGTATCAGGTCCACAACGTCATCGAGGCCAAGGACAAGATCGCGGCGCTGAGCCCCGTCGCCCAGCGCATCCGGGGGGTGGTCAGCAATGCCATGACCGGGCTTTCGGCGGAGATGATCGACGCGCTGCCCAAGGTCGAGCTGTGCGCGATCATGGGGGTCGGGCTCGAGACGACCAACCTCGCGCGCGCGCGCGAGCGGGGGATCGTCGTGACCACGACGCCGGTGCTCTACGACGACGTCGCCGACCTCGCGGTGATCCTCGGCATGTGCGCTTCGCGGCGGATCGCCGCGGCCGACCGCTTCGTGCGCTCAGGCGCGTGGCTGAAGGGGCGGATCGCGCCGGCGCAGAAGTTCAGCGGCAAGCGCGCCGGGATTTTGGGACTGGGCCGGATCGGCCAGGCGCTGGCGCCGAGGCTGCAGGCCTTCGGCATGAGCGTCGCCTACTACGATCCGCTGCCCAAGCCGGAGGTGCCCTATCAGGCCTTCCCGACCCCGCTCGAGCTCGCGCAGAACGTCGATATCCTGTTCCTTGCGGCTGCGGGCGGTCCGGGCGTCAAGCATATCGTGAACCGGGAAATCCTGGAGGCGCTGGGGCCCAAGGGCATCTTCGTCAACGTCGCGCGCGGCTGGCTGGTCGACGAGGCGGCGCTGGTCGAGACCCTGACCAGCGGCAAGCTCGGGGCTGCGGGCCTCGACGTGTTCGAGCACGAGCCCGAGGTGCCCGATGTGCTGCTCGGGCTCGACAGCGTCGTGCTGACCCCGCACATCGCGAGCAATACCGAGGAGACCATGCGTGCGATGGGCGAGTGCGTGCTCGACAACGTCCGCTCCTGGTTCGCGGGCACCGGGCCCGTGACCCCGGTCGGGTGAGGGCAGGCCGATGGTCGAGGCAACGCGCCTGCTCGAGGGCAAGGTTGCTCTGGTGACCGGCGCCGGCCGCGGGCTCGGGCGGGCGTTCGCCGAGCGGCTGGCAGCGCTCGGTGCCGCGATCGGCGTGCATGGCATGCGCGAGGAGGGGCCGGCCGAATATGGCGAAGGCACGACGCTCACCGCGACCGCGGCAGCGATCGCCAAGGCGCATGGCGTCAGCACCTTCCGGGTGCTGGGCGATCTGACCGATGCCGCCCAGGTGGCGCGCGTGGTCCAGACGGTCGCGGCCGAGCTCGGTGCGATCGATCTTCTGGTGCACAACGCGGGCGGCGACATCGCGGCCGCCGGCGGCAGGCCGGACCCCAACGATACGGTCATGATCAAGGAGGCGGACGTCCGGGCGGTGCTCGATCGCAACCTGCTCTCGACGATCCTGGTCTGCCAGCAGGTGGCGCGCGGCATGATGGAGCGCAGGCGCGGCCGGATCTTGACGATCAGCTCGATTGCCGCCTTCAGGGGCCGGGAGCACGGCGCGATCTATGCCACCGCCAAAGCGGGGGTCGTGCACTATACCCGTTGCCTGGCCGACCAGCTGCGGCCTTACGATGTCGCCGTCAACTCGCTCGCCCCCGGCGAGACCCGGACCGGCCGCTTCCTCGGCACCCGCACGGTCGAGCCGGAGCGCCTGGTCGAGACGGGCACGCTCGATCGGATCGGCACGGTCGACGAGGTCGCGCGCGTGGTGGAGTTCTTCGCGGGCCCGCTCGGGGCCTTCGTCTCGGGCCAGGTGCTGAGGGTCGACGGCGGCGCTCAATGCTGGCCTGGTTGAGGGGGCTGGCCCGGTTGAGGGGGCCGGCCCGGCTGGGGGGCGGGCCGCCGCTGCCTGAGGTCCGGCGGCGGCGGGCTCAAGTCGCGGGCGCGGCCGGGGTCCGGGCGCGGACCAGGTAGAGCGCGACCACGACCAGGGCGACTGCGAGCCAGACCGACGCCGGGTGCGACTCGCCGTTCAGCGCGATGCCCCAGAAGATGCCGGCGAACAGCGCGATGAAGCTCGCGAGCGAGATGAAGACGGCGCCCGCGTTCCGCAGCAGGTGGAAGTAGAGGTAGGTCTCGACGAAGGTCACCAGGACGAAGGTCAGCACGGCCGCATGGCCGGTGGTCGGGGCGCTTGCGACCAGGCGGGTGTCGCCCAGGGTCAGGAGCAGGGGCAGCGACAGCAGGGCGGCGGCGATCAGCTCGCCCGCGGTCACCTGCATGCTGGAGAGACCGGCCGGCCAGCGGGCGGCGACGTAGACTGCATCGGCGCCATAGGCGATCGGGACCAGGAGTGCCAGCAGCAGGCCGTGCGCGCGCGCGCCGCCGAGGCCGGCCAGCTCCGGGCACAGCACCAGGAGGGCGCCGGCCATGCCGAGCGCGATCGCGGCCAGCCGCCGCAGCGATACCGTTTCGGAGCGGAGTGCGAGTGCGAGCGCCACGATCACGATCGGGGTCAGCGATTCGTGCACCACGATCAGGCCGGCCGACAGATGGCGGGCGGCCAGAATGACGCAGCCGAGCGGCACGACGAAGCCCAGCATCGCGCTGACCGCGAAGAACCGCAGGCGCTGCCAGGTGGGCCGGAACCAGTCGCGGCGACCGGTCAGGAGCAGCGCGTAGATGGCGGCGAGCGCGACCATCGAGCCGGCGAGGATGGCGAACTCGTCTAGCCGGGCCTCGACCGAGATCTTGAGGAGCGTGAACTGCAGCCCCCAGCCGATGCCGAGCACCAGCAGCAGCAGGCAGGACCACCAGTTCCCGAGGGCGGCGCCCAGGCGCCGCCGGACCGACCACCGCCAAGGGATGTGGTGACCAGCGGATGCGATCGCTGCCGAGCGCGGGATTCGGGCCCATTCGATCATCCACGGTTCCCGGCGTGTGATTTGCGCCACCGGCCCAACGGCAGGTCGGTGTCCCCGACGTCATGGTTCGATCATTCGGGATAGAACCGGGGTTCCGGGATTCTCAGCGGCCGGACGCGGCGCTCGAGGTGGCCAAGCGGGCGCCGCGCGGCGTGGGGCACCACCCTCAAGGATCAGCTCGACGCCGACCTGATTTCATCAGGAGCCGAGGCCACGGCGCCGGCGCTCTTCGCTCGCCCGCGCAGTCTTCATCTTCGCAGGCTGCCCAATACCTGCGTCAGCGGGCCCCTTCTCGGCGAGGCCCGGGCGTTCAGCCGCGTTCGGCCGGACGACTGGCCTCGAACAGGAACCAGACGCGCCGCTCGGCCTCGTCGATCCAGGTCTCGAGCAGGCTCGCGCTCGCGACGTCGCCGTGCTCGTCGCACAGCGAATGCGTCTCGCGCAGGTGGGCGACCAGCTCGAGGTTGTCGCCGCGCAGTTCCGCCAGCATGTCGAGCGGCGCGACGTAGTCGGCATCGTTGTCGAGGACGCGCTGCAGATGGCCGATCTGGCCGATCGAGCGCAGGGTCGTGCCGCCGAGCTTGCGCACGCGTTCGGCAATCGCGTCGGTGGTGGCGAAGATCTGCGCGCCCTGCTCGTCCAGCATCAGGTGATAGTCGCGAAAATGCGGACCGGAGACGTGCCAGTGGAAATTCTTGGTCTTCACGTACAGCGCGAACATGTCGGCGAGCAGGACGGTGAGCGCGCCGGCGAGGTCCTGGACGGCGTTGGACTTGAGGCTGGTAGGCGTGGCAAGCGGCGCCTTGCGGCGCGCCTTCGCTTCCTTGGGGGTCACGATCCGGGTCTCCTTTCAAGGGCTGGAGCGGGCATGAGCCCGGCTCCTGGGCAAACACACCACCGGCCGCATTCAATCCGCCCGGCCGGGACCACGGGGCCGCTGAGGATCGCCTCAGACGGTCCCGTCCACGATCACGTCCAGCAGGACCGGCTCCGAGGCGGCGAGCGCTGCTTCGAAGCTCGCCCCGAAGGCGGCCGCGTCCTCGATCCGCTCCGCCCGCATGCCGAACGCCCGGGCGAGGGCGGCAATGTCGATCGCCGGGTCCTTGAAGTCCATGCCGATGAACCGGTCGTTGCCGTGGAACGCCTTCAGGCGCTGCTTGATGATCCGGTAGCCGCCGTTGTTGCAGAGGACGAAGATCACCGGCAGCTTCTGGTTGGCAGCGCTCCAGAGCGCCTGGATGCTGTACATGGCGCTGCCGTCGCCGATGATCGCGACCACGGCGCGCGCGGGCTGCGCCAGTTGCACGCCGACAGCGGCCGCGATCCCCCAGCCGATGCCGCCGCTGATGTTGCCGAAGTACGAATAGCGGTCGCGGTAGGGGAAGTAGGCGTTCAGGCCGCGGGCGGTGGTCAGACCCTCGTCGACCACGATCGCGTCCGCCGGCAGGCGCTCGCAGAGCGCCATCATCAGCCAGTCGGGATCGATCGGGTGGGCGCCGGCTTTCGCCGCCGCCGTCCGGCGCAGGGCGGCGCGCCTGGCCGACCAGTTGTGCTCGCCGAGCTCGGCGACCACGGCCTTGGCGCGTTGCCGCCGGGCCGCGCCGCCGAGCTCGGCGATCAGCGGGGTCAGCGCCTCGAGGGTGGTCTTGACGTCGGCGCGCAGCGCGAGCTCGGCCGGATAGTTCTTGCCCATCTCCCAGTCGCGCAGGCCCAGCTGGATGACCGCGAGCTGCGGCGGCAGCGGCTCGACCTCGCTCCAGACCGACATCTGGAGCACGTCGGCGCCGATGCAGACCAGCGTGTCGTAAGGGGTCAGCAGCTCGCGCACCCGCCGCTGGTCGCGCGACAGCTGGCCCAGGAACAGGGGATGCTCGGAGGGGAAATGGGCGCCGCTGACCACGGTCTGCTGATAGACCGGCGCGCCCAGCGCCTCGGCAAAGCGCGCCGCCTGCGCGAAGGCGTCGCTCGTGAAGATCTCGCTGCCGGCGAGCACGACGGGCCTGCGGGCCACGAGCAGCCGCAGCGCGAGCTGGCGCAGCGCCGCATCCGAGGGTCGCGCCAGGGCGTCGACCCGGGTCGGCTCGCCGAGGTCGAGCACGGCGAAATCGTTCAGGATGTCGCCCGGCAGGGAGATGAACACCGGGCCCGTCGGCGGCGTCAGCGCGACCTTGGCGGCGCGGTGCAGGATGCGCGGCAGATCGAGAAGGCGCGTGACCTCGATCGCCCACTTCGTGACCGGGGCCGCGATCGGCAGCAGCGGCGCGTAGAGCAGGGGCTCGGTCAGGCCGTGGCCCTGCTCCTGCTGCCCGGCCGTGACGATCAGCGGCGTGCCCGAGACGAAGGCCGTGTACAGCGCGCCGACCGCGTTGCCGAGCCCGGGGGCCACGTGCACGTTGCAGGCCGCGAGCTTGCCCGAAGCCCGCGCGTAGCCATCCGCCATCGCGACCACGATCGCCTCCTGGAGGCCCAGCACGTAGCGCATCTCGGGGTAGTCGGTCAGCGCGTGCATGATCGGCAGCTCGGTCGTGCCGGGATTGCCGAACATCTGCGTGACCCCTTCGGCCTTCAACAGCTCGATGAAGGCGCTGCGGCCGCTGATCGGGTTGGCAGGCGGGCTGGCGGGCATGCAGGGTCCGAGATCTCGCTGGCGGCCATGATGGCGCGATCCGGACCGGCGGTCCAGGGCGATCGCCGCGCTCCGGCGCCGTACGGGCGATCAGCCGTCGTCGTCGTCGCCGCCGGCATCGTCATCGGCGTCCTCATCCTCGTCCTAGTTGAAGCGGGACTGGACGCCGCCGTGCCATTCGAACTCGAGCGTGCCCTGCTCCACCAGCGGCGACTTGACCTCGAACTCCTGAGCTGCCGCCGGCGCGGGCGCGAGCCCGAGGGCGGCGCCGACGCCGAGGGCCGGCAAAGCGATGGTGCCGGGCGCGCGCAGCTTGCGCTCCATGGTTGAGGATCCCCCCGTTACTCATTGCTTTTGATTTTAGCCGCGGGCCCGCCCGGGCCCCTTGCCGGTATCCCCGGCGGTTGTCGTTGCGGACGCGGGCGCGGCGGTGCGGGCGGCGGTCAATCCTTGACCGCGACCCCCCAGGGATAGCTGCCGACCGGCACCGACTTCAGCACCTTCTCGGCCGCGACGTCGATCACCGAGATGTCGTTGGAGACGCCGTTGGTCGAATAGAGCGTCGTCTGGTCGGGCGAGAAGGCGAGCTGCCAGACCCGCTGGCCGACCAGCAGATAGTCCTTGACCTCGAAGGTCTGGCCGTCGACCACCGCGACCCGGTTGGCGGGCCCCAGCGCCACGAACGCCTCGGCGCGGTCCTTGGTGATCCGGATGCCGACCGGCTGGATCGCCTCGTCGGGCACGCCCGGGATCGCAAAGCTGATCTTGTGGATCACCTTGCGGGTCGCGTTGTCGATCACGCTGACGGTGCCGCCGACCTCGGAGCTGACCCAGATCTGGGCCCCGTCGGCGGTGAACTCGGCGACCCGCGGGCGCTGGTCGACCAGCACGTTGTCGGTGATCTTCTCGGAGGCGACGTCGATGAAATGCGCCATGTTGGTGGTCTCGGAGGTGTTGACCACCGTCTTGGCGTCCGGGCTGACCGCTACCCCCTCGGGCTCGACTCCGACCGGGATCTCGGCGACCACCTCGCGGCTCGCGGTGTCGATCGCCGTCACCTGGTTGTCGTCCTCGTTGGCGACATAGAGCGTGCTGCCGTCGGGCGACAGCTGGATCACCTCGGGGTCCGCGCCCGAGGGCAGGGTACCGACGATCTCGAGGCTGCCGGTATCGAGGATTTGGACGGTGTCGTCGTCGCTCGCGGCGATGTAGAGGAACTTGCCGTCGGGGCTCAATACGATGCCGCGCGGCCGCTCGCCGACCTCGACTTCCTTGACGACTTTGAGGCTGTCGCCATCGAGGACGGTGATCGAATTGCCCTTCTCGTTGGACACGTAGATCGTGCGCGCCTCGGCGGCGCCGCCCAGCGCCAGCAGGACGACGGTGGCCGTTACCGCCACGTGCGGCTTGATCGGCATCAATTTCCCCCCTTCGGACGTGGGCCGCCCTTCATTGCAGGCGGCAGTTGGATTCCGGTTCGTCGAAGCCCAGAGTGTCGAGCGGCGTCCGCTGATGCAAGTAGCCCTCCTGGGGCGAGACCGAGACCAGCATGCGCGGCGCCGCCAGCAGGATCGGCTGGCGCATCTGCTGGTTCCACTTGCGAAAGCTGAGGCCCACGCCCTTGAAGGCGCCGAGCTCGAAGGCATCGCCGCGCAGGTAGCCGCGCAGGACCTCGGGGTCGGCGCTGCCGGTCCGGGTCACCGCCTCGCCGATGCTGCGGACGCCGAGCCAGGCGGTGTAATCGCGCTCGCGCATCCAGCGGTGGGCGTGCGCCTCGAAGCGGTGCTGCATCTGGGTCCCGGCCCACTGCTCGTGGACCCGGCTCCAGGCGGTTGGCACCAGCCCCTGGGTGCCGGCGACCGGCCGCGGGTCCCAGGTGTGATAGGGCAGGTACTCGCCGAAGACGTCGCTCTCGTCGGCGACCAGGAGGACGTCGTAATCGGGCACATTCTGGGTGAACACCCGCATCTGGCGCTGGACCTGGACGTGGCCGGTCTCGGTCGTGCGCGAGGTCGGGTTGTAGGCATAGTCGCGCTCGGCGACGATCTTGCCGGCAAACTTCTGGGCCGAGCGGCGAAGCGCGGCGGCGAACGCGAGGTCGGCGGGCTTCTCGCCGTGGACCAGGAACCAGCGGGTCCATTGCGCCCAGACCAGATATTGGATCAGGGCGTCGGCCTTCATCGCCCGGCTCGGGATCGTATCGAACAGGTTCGGCCGGCAGGCGTCCGTGCGCAGGTCGTCGTCCTCGGCGCGGCCGTTGAAGATCAAGGCATCCTTCGCCGCCGGCAGGTCGGCGAGCGCCAGGAGGTCGGGCTCTTGCAGGTCGGCCACGATCAGGCGGCTGCCGGCGGCGAGCTTGTCCGCGAGCGCGGCCGCGAGGTCGCCGTCCTTGGGCAGGGTCAGCTCGCTCAGCTCGTAGGTCTGGCCAAGGAAGCTGCCGGTGGTCTGGTTGTCCTTGATGGCAAGCGTGGCGCCGGCCAGGCCCTCGTCGGTCAGGCGGCGCGGCTCGACCAGCGACAAGGGCGGCAGCCTGGAACCCTCGGCGCGGGTCACGTAGAGGATCTTGACTTGGAGCGGTTCGGCGGCCCGAGCCGGCGCTGCCATCGCGAGCGCCAGGCCGAGCAGGCCCGCGAGCCAGCGGCCGACACGCTTCGCCGGGTCGCAGCCGGGCACCGGCGACTGCGTCATGGCCAAAAGCCTCCATCCCAGATCGGCCTGCTTCGTTCTTGGCCAGAGGCTAGCCCGCGCGCCCGCGATCGCAACGGCTTCATCGGCTTTTAATCAAACGCTCATGATATCTTCATATCCGCCCGCGCGTGCCCGCCTTATTCTGGCCGGGCCGCATGTCCGGGCCACCGGTGCGGCCTGACGAAGCCATGCTCAGGACCAAGCTCGTCGTCGCCTTCCTCGGGCTTTTGGGTCCGGCGCTGATCATGGGCTCGCTGCTCTACTGGGGTCCGCGCCAGATGGAAGACCGGCTGGAGCGCGCCCTGATCGCCCACAAGCAGGTGCAGGCCTATCTGGAGCTGGCGCTCGAGGCCTACCGCCATCTGCAGCAGCTGAGCCCCGGCGCGGGCCGCGGCCGACCGGCAAGCGAGGCGGAGCTCCAGGCCAGCCGTCGCCGGCTGACCGCCATGCTCGCGGATCTGCGCCGTCTGACCCTGGACGAGCTCGCCTTGGTCGGCCAGAGCGAGCCGGCCGAGCGCGAGGAGATGGCCCGCATCGGGCACTTCGAGGATCTGCTCAAGCGCGCCTTCGCGGTCACCACGAAGGCCGAGAGCGCGGGCTGGACCGAGGCGCTGCGCCGCGACATCGAGCGTCTCGATCGCGAGCTCGGCGCGCGGATCAACGAGGTGATCGACGACGAGACCGAGGAGGCGGCGACCGCCGACCGTCAGGCCCGGCAGCTCGTGCGGCGCCTGACCCTGCTCGCGATCGCGGTCGTCCTGGTCTCGGCGGTCTGCGTCACGCTCACGGCCTTGTGGGTGCGCCGGCGGATCCAGGCGCCGATCGATGCCCTGATCGAAGGCACCCGGCAGATCGCCCGCGGCGGGCTCGACCATCGGGTCGCCGTGTCGGGCCGCGACGAGCTCGCGAACCTCGCTGCGAGCTTCAACTGGATGGTCGCCGAGCTGGAGCGGCGGCGCGCCGAGCTCGACCGCTCGCGTTCCGATCTCGAGCGCAAGGTCGGCGAGCGGACCCGCGAGCTGCAGCAGAGCAACCTGAGCCTGCACCGCATCGACCGGGCGCGCCGGCGCCTGTTCGCCGACATCAGCCATGCGCTGCGCACGCCGCTCACCGTGATCCGCGGCGAGGCCGAGGTCACCCTGCGCGGCCGCGACAGCCGGGCCAAGGACTACCGTGCGGCGCTCGCGCGGATCGTCGACACCGCGGCCCAGCTCAACAAGCTGGTCGAGGACCTGCTGCTGGTCGCGCGCTCGGAGCAGGCGACGGTCGCGGGCGAGACGACCATGATCCTGGCGGACCGGCTGGTGGGCGAGCTCGAGGAGGACGCCAAGGCTCTGGCCGCGCCCAAGCGCATCAAGGTCACCTGCTCGCTGCCGGCGGCCGCGATCCGGGTCTGCGGCGACGCCGACCGGCTGCGCCAGCTGCTGCTGATCCTGCTCGACAACGCCTGTCGCTACACGCCGGCTGAAGGCGAGATCGCGATCGGGCTGGTCCGGCGCTGCGCCGACGCCCTGATCACGGTCAGCGACACCGGCGTCGGCATCCCCGCGGCCGAGCTCGAGCGGGTGGCCGAGCGCTTTTACCGCGGCTCGAACGCGGCGCCGATGGCGCCCCATGGCGCCGGCCTCGGCCTGCACGTCGCGCGCTCGATCGTCGAGGCGCACGGCGGCGATCTCGAGATCGAGAGCGAGCTCGGCCGCGGCACCACGGTGCGCGTGCGCCTGCCCCTCGAGGACCAGTCGGAAGCGATCGATGAGCGTGCTGCTGGTTGAGGACGACGAGCGGATCATCGAGTTCGTCAAGCGCGGGCTCGAGGCCGAAGGCCACCGGGTCAGGGTCGCAAGGGGCGGCCGCGAGGCGCTCGGGCTCGCCCAGGCGCCGGACTGCCGGGTGATCATCCTCGACCTGCTGCTGCCCGACCTCGACGGCCGCGAGGTCTGCCGGCAGCTGCGCCAGGCCCGGCTCGGCACCCCGATCCTGATGCTGACCGCGCTCGACACGCTCGAGGACAAGGTGCGCGGCCTGCGTCTCGGCGCCGACGACTATCTGGCCAAGCCGTTTGCCTTCGAGGAGCTGCTGGCGCGGGTCCAGGCGCTCGCGCGGCGCGCCGACGGCTGGCATCCGGACCCGCCCGAGATCAGGGTGGCCGACCTCGTCCTCAACCGCGAGACCCGCGAGGTCCGGCGCGGCGAGCGCGCGGTCGAGCTGACGCCGCGCGAGTTCGCCCTGCTCGACTATCTGATGCACTCGGCCGGCAAGGTCCTGAGCCGGGCGCTGATCCTCGAGAAGGTCTGGGGCTGCTCCAGCCATCCGCTGACCAATGTGGTCGAGGTCTATATCCGGCAGCTGCGCCGCAAGCTCGACCAGGACGGCGCGCCGCTGATCCAGACCGTGCGCGGCTTCGGCTACAAGCTGCGGGATTCCTGACGCCCGGCCCGCGCGGAAGGCCACGTCGAGGCCGCGGGCGAGGCCGCGTCTCGCCGCCTCGGCGGTGCGCACGTTGGCCCGGACCGAGACGTTCATGCCGATGTAGCCGGTCGAGCCCGAGAGCAGGGCGCCGATCAGATAGCCGAAGGCGACGTGAAACCCGAGAAAGATCCAGAGCAGCAGGAAGACGACCGCGCCGACGCCGGCGATCGTCATGTACTGCCGGTTCAGATAGGCCATCGCGCCTTCCTGGATGGCGCCCGAGATCTCGCGCATGCGCGCGCTGCCTGAGGGCTCGGCCAGGACCAGCTGGCGGGTCATGACGCCATAGGCGAGGCCGACCGCGGCGCAGGCCAGGATCAGCAGGTAGAGAATCCAATCGACACCCGACATCGTTTTTCGCGTCCTTCTGCGACTTTTCTGCGCCCGCGACCGAGCCCGTCCGGCCGCCGCGGCGGAACCTAGAAGAACCACGTCCGGGTGACAAGCATGCCACCGCGCGGCGCCATGCCGCGACCCGCGGCCGACGCCGCCGGCCCGCCCCTTCGACCTCCATCCGGACTCGATCTATCGGGATTGCGACATCGCCGGGGCAGATTCCGGCGGCCGACCTGTTCTTCGAACGAGCAAGTCATCCATCTACCGGCCGCCAGGTTCTGCTTTTGCCGCTCGCGGCTCCGTCCACCATGTGCCCCGCTCCCCTCGCGGAACGCAATGGGGCTAAGATCTGCGGCCCGGACGGTACTGAAAATCTCAGGGCAATGGCGCACTTCTGACGCATCGGCGGCGCGTCGGCGGCGCATGATCGTCTTGAAGTGGCGCATTTATTTCTTAGGCCGATGCAAGTATCGGGAGGACGCTGATCCGATGGAGACTTGCGTTGAGTCGCGACGCGGCTTCATTGATCGGCCGATCCGATCGACATATGCCATTGTCTTCGCAAGAGAATCGGCCCGCGGGCAATGCGTCCCCGCGACGCGTCCGGGCCCGTTTTGGCCGCGTCGAACGGCGATCGCTTGAGCTCCATCTGCGTCGCATGGAGGCATCAGTGGTGCACGCGTCGCCAAGGGGCCACGCCGCCGCGTCAATTGACTGGTTCGGTGCTCTGCTTTTGGCGTAGCGCCTCGAGGTCCGCGAGCATCGCCCGGCTGTCCGGATGGTTATCGCCCCAGCTGTCGCGGGACCGCGCAATCGCGGTTCGCAACACTCTTCGAAGACGAAAAGGTTCCTCGTATCTCTCGACATGTTCGGTCGGAGCGGGTGACTGTTGGGCGAGATGGCCTGGTCCCGGCCGCGGCCGGGACCAGGCCGGCGAGCGGGACGCCGGAGGTTCCTGGGTCTGGACAGACCGTGTGTCAGCTCGGCGCCCGCTCGCTCTGCCATTCAAGCCGAACAGTCGATCGGGCTGCAAGCCCGCATACGAGGATGGTGATGACCCGAAACCTCGAGTTTGAGTGCTTTGTTGGCGTCGACGTCAGCGAGGCGCGGTTGGATGTGCATCTGCTGCCGGGTGGCAAGGGTGCCGGCTTTGGCCGCGACCGGCGCAGCATCGCACGCTTGGTCGCCTGGCTTGCCAGTCAGGAACGGTCGCTGGTGGTGGTTGAGGCGACCGGCGGTTTGGAGCGGACGCTGGCGGTGGCGCTCGAGCGCGCCGGGATCGCGGTCGCCGTCGTCAACCCGCGCCAGACCCGCGACTTCGCGCGGGCGGCCGGGCTGCTCGCCAAGACCGACCGGCTCGATGCCTATGCGCTGGCGCTCTACGCCGAGCGGCTGCGGCCGGTGCCCCGTCCGCCGCGCTCGGCGGCCGACCAAGCGCTGGCGGCGCTGGTGCTGCGCCGGCGCCAGCTCACCCACCTGGTCGAGGCGGAACACAACCGCGCCCGACGCACCGAAGAGCCTGCGGTCCTGGCCTCGATCGAGGCCCTCCTCGGCTGCCTGCAGACGGCCATCGCCGAGCTCGAAGGCCAGATCGAAGCCCGCCTCGAGGTCAGCCCCGAATGGCGCGAGCGCGCCGCGCTGCTGGCGTCCGTGCCGGGGGTCGGCAAGGTCACCGTGGCCACGCTCTTGGGTCTGCTGCCCGAACCCGGCCAGCTCGACCGCCGTGCCGTCGCCGCGCTCGTCGGGGTCGCCCCGTTCGCCCGCGACAGCGGCCTGATGAAGGGCCGGCGCACGATCTGGGGCGGCCGCGCGCCGGTGCGCGCGGTCCTCTACATGGCGGCTCTGGTCGCGGTGCGCCACAACCCGACCCTGCGCGCCTTCTACCAGCGTCTGCTCACCGCCGGCAAAGCCAAGAAGCTCGCGCTGACCGCCGCCATGCGCAAGCTGCTGGTCATCCTCAACGCCATCCTCAGAGACCGCCAGCCATGGCGCGCACCACAATCAGCTTGACTGCCCAAGACAGTCGCTGACACATGAGGTAATCGGGTGGTTGCTCTCCAGCGATGGGTGATCCATCGCTGGTTCGGAGCTGAACCGAACCAAAGGAGAGCAACCATGGCCTACTATGCTGGACTGGACGTGTCTCTGGAACAGACCTCGGTGTGCGGGGTCGACGAGGCCGGGGCGGTGGTGCTGGAGCGCCGGGTCGCGACCGAGCCGGACGCGATCGCCGCGTGTCTTGCGGCGCTGCCGGCAGCGCCGGCGCGGCTGCTGCTGGAGACCGGCGGACTGACGCCCTGGCTGTGGCACGAGCTCAGCGGGCGGGGTCTGGGGGTGCATTGCATCGATGCCCGCCGCGCCAAGGCGCAGCTGGCGCTCCGGCCGGCCAAGACCGACCGCAACGAGGCCCGCGGCCTGGCCGAGATCGCACGCATGGGCTGGTACGCCAACGTCCGGGTCAAGAGCCTGGATCACCATGCGCGGCGGGCCAAGCTCGCGGCCCGCGCCGAACGGGTGGCGACCGCGCGCGATCTCGGCAACCAGCTGCGCGGCTTCTTGCGCAGCTTTGGGCTGCTGGTCGGCAAGGGCAAGGGCCGGTTCGAGCAGCGCATCTTGACCCTGGTGGCGAGCTGCCCGGCGCTCGAGCCGGCCGCCGACGCCCTGCTCTCGGCGCGCCGCGCGGTGCTCGCCGAGGTCGAACGCCTGGACCGTAGTCTGCTGCGCGAGGCCCGGCAGGACGCCACCTGCCAGCGGCTGATGACCGCTTCGCTGGCTCCCAGCGCCGACGTGGTGTCGGCGCGGAGCGCGAAGGGCGTCGGGCCGATCACCGCGCTCGCGTACCAGAGCACCAGACGCGGTTTGGCCGGGCGCGCGACGTCGGCGCCGATCTCGGGCTGGTGCCCAGGCGCTATCAGTCGGGCGAGGTCGACCGCTCGGGGCGGATCTCCAAGCCGGGGGATGCGCTTTTGCGCGGCTACCTGTATGAGGCGGCGACCGTGCTGATCAGCCGCCTGCAGCGATCTTGCGCGCTGCGCACCTGGGCCCGCGCGCTCGCCGAGCGGATCGGCGTCAAGAAGGCCCGCGTGGCGCTTGCCCGCAAGCTCGCGGTCCTGCTGCACCATCTGTGGTCACACCAGGAGGATTTCCGGTGGGCGTCGGCATGAGCATCTGAGCGCCCACTGCGTTGTCCCTGCCGGGGACGCTGGCACCGAGATCGCGGAAAAGGGGGGGCAAAGCCCGTCTGACACAATCGATCCGGCCGCCTTCGACCGTCATGCTGGTGCCTCGAGCCCGAAAAGAACCATGACCCCGGCAGCGACCCCAAAAGAGCAACCACCCCCTTGCCCGATTAAAGAACCTTTTCTGCTCTGTCGGGTCGTTCGAGGACCACGATCGTCAGGCGGTGCGCCATAGTCGTCACGGCAGCCAGTCGCCGGTGATCTGGTCGAGGGTGTAGGGACACGCGGCGGGGAGCGCGTCGGCGGCTGCCTGCTCGCCGTAGGCTTCGAGGGCACGTGCGGTGTTGCGTCGCGCTTGGCCATAGAGGCGGGGCAGCGCCTGCTCGATCCGCGAGCGCAAGCTTGGGGTGAGCTCGGCTTCCAGCTCGCTGCGCTGGGTATAGAGCGTCTCGACCCAGCCGGGGCGGGGGCCGGTGGCCGGCGAGAATTGCAGCTTCAGAAGATGCTCGATGATCGTCCGCACCCGGGAGCAGGCGGATCGATAGAGCTGCTCGCCCAAATCATCGACCTCTTCGATCAGATGCCCCAGGTCCAGGTCGCCGAACCGCCCGGCACGGAGCAAGTCGGCCTGCGCCTTCGACCAGGCGTAGAAGTCGGTTTCGTAGGAATGCGCCACCGGTGGCTTGATCCTGGTCGCCACGTCGCGTCTCCATTCATATCCGCCTTGTGAAAGCTTAGCACAGGCCAGCCGTCACGGCAGCCAGTCGCCGGTGATCTGGTCGAGGGTGTAGGGGCATGATGCGGGGAGCGCGTCGGCGGCGGTCTGCTCTCCATAGTCGCGGAGCGCGACTTCGGCGGTGCGGCGCGCGATGTCGTAGACGCGCGCGCTCCTCGTCGAGGATCTGGCGAAGGCGCGGCGTCAGCTCGACCTTGAGACGGGCGCGGTGCTCGACCACCGACGCGCGCCAGCCTCGACGCGAGCCCTGGGCGGGGCTGCGCTCGAGCTTGAGCAGATGCTCCACGATCGCGCGCGCGTTGTTGAGGACGGCGCTGCGGTTGACGTCGGCCAGTCCTTCTACCTCCTCGATCAGATTGTCGAGGTTGAGGGCTTCGAAGCGGTTCGAACGCAGAAGCTCCGCCTGGTTCAGGGCCCAGACGTAGAGATCCTTGTCCTACAGGTTCTTCTCAACGGGCTTGATCCGGGTGGCCATGCCTTGGCTCCAGCGCTATCGCGACGACGACGACGACCTTAGCACGACCCGGCCCTCACGGCAGCAAGTCGCCCGTGATCTGGTCGAGCGAGTACGGGCCAGTCATGGGTGGCGCATCGGCGGCCGCCTGCTCGCCATGCTCGCCATGCTCGCCATGCTCGCCATGCTCGCGGAGCACCGTAGCGGTTTCGATCCGCGCCGTCTCATAGAAGCGTGCCAGGTTGGCCTCGATGCGCGGCTGCAGCGAGGGCGTCAGAGCGTCGGCGAGATGATCGCGTTCCCGACGGAGGGTCTCATGCCAACTCAACTTTGGCTGGTCGGCTCGTGAATGCTTCGAGCTTCAGCAGATATCGGCTCCGGGGTCAGGCCTGGCTCCGGGGTTGAGTTCTTGCAGTCATGCATCGGCGCCATGCTCGGCCGTTGCACGAAGGCCGGTCGCTTGACTTAAGGCTCGGACGTTCCCTCGGCCCGGGGGCCGCGGAGCGTCAGGCCCTTGTAGAGGTCGGCGAGGTCGATAGCCTGGAGGCGGAGCGTGCCGGTGCCGCGCAGGTCACAGATCTTCCAGCCATCGTCCTCGCGGTAAAAGTGCTCGACGCGCGGCTCGCTGCTAGAGACCACCAGGACGTCCCGGAGCGAGGGGATGGCGCGGTAGTCGGGGAGCTTGCGATCGCGGTCGGTGGCCGCGGTCGAAGGTGAGAGGACAAGGGCGATCAGGATCGGCTCGGCGATGAACTGCTGCCCGGTCAGGCCGGCGCAGGTGACCGCGAGGTCGGCCTGATACCAGCTGTCGGCGCGCTCGGGAGGGACGATGCCGGCCTCGATCACGACCTCGCAAGGCGGCCGCAGGCCGGCTCCGATGCGGAGCGTAAGCCGGGCCACGAGAGCGCCATGGACGTCCGAGGCCGGGGCCATGGCGACGATGTGGCCATCGAACAGCTCGTAGCGCCTGTCGGTGCCGTCGTCGAACGCGAGGAACTCGTCGAGTGTCCAAAGTCGCCGTGCCGCCTCAGCCACCTCCGATGCTCCATCCGGCCGCTCTCATCATCGATGGCGATCATACCATTCCCGCCGGCCGCTACAAAGGGTCGGAGAGAAACGAGGCCGCGGGTCTTTGCGAGGGCTCCGGGATCCGATCCTGCATTCGAGCGGTCCGGCTGACCGGAGCGGTCCGGTCGACCTTCGGGCTCACGCATAGTCGAGCGGCAGGGCGGTTGTGTATTTGATCTGCTCCATGGCGAAGCTGGAGCTGACGTCGGACAGCTCGATCCGGGCGATCAGCTTCTTGTAGAAGCGGTCGTAGGCCGCGATGTCGGGCACCACCACCCGCAGCAGGTAATCGACCTGGCCGCTCATGCGGTAGAACTCGACCACCTCGGGGAGATCGCTGACCGCGGCCGCGAACCGTTCCAGCCAGTCGACGCTGTGCTGGCTGGTGCGCACAAAGACGAACGCGGTCGTGCCGACGTTCAGCTTGCCGCCGTCGAGCAGGGCTACGCGCGCACGGATGACCTTGGCCTCCTCGAGCTTCTGGATGCGGCGCCAGCAGGGCGTCGAGGACAGGCCGACCCGGCGCGCGATCTCGGCGACCGGCATGGTCGCGTCCTCCTGCAGGCAGGCCAGTATCCGGCGATCGGTCTGATCCAGGGGTTCGTTGGACATTGGAACATCATGCTCCGAAAACGGGATTTGGACCGCCACTCGTTCTAACGATGTCGCCAAAGAAAGCAATCGGAGAAATATTTTTCCATTTTCGCCCTTTCGACGCGATTGCTCGCGGGCGGCCGCTCGCCTAGCTCTGGGAGAGTCCCTGCGCGAGGAGGCGCGCCCCGTCATGATCCCGATCGTGCTCGACCCCAAGGTCATCCCGCTAGCGCTGATCGGCCGCGGCGAGGTCGCCTGCCGGCGCCTGGAGTGGCTGCGCGCGGGCGGCGCGGAAGACCTCGCCGTGTTCTCGGACCAGGCTTCGAGCGAGCTCGTGGAGCTCGCCGGCGAGCACCTCCGCCGCCGCCTGCCGAGCATCGACGGAGCTGGCGCGGCTTCGGGTTCTCTGGATCGCCGATCTGCCGCCCGCTCGGGCAGCCGCGCTCGCGAAGCTCGCGCGCAGCCTGGGGCTGCTCGTCAACGTCGAGGATGTCAAGGCCTGGTGCGACTTCCACAGCCCGTCGCTCGTGCGGCGCGGCGATCTGCTGCTGACGGTCTCGACCGGCGGCAAGAGCCCGGGGCTGGCCGCGCGCATCCGGCGCCAGCTGGCACAAAGCTTCGGTCCCGAATGGGCGCGCCGCGTCGACCAGCTGGGGACCAGGCGCGCGGTCTGGCGACGCGAGCGGCGGCCGCTCGCCGAGCTCGCCGGCCTCACCGACGCGCTGATCGACCGCAGCGGCTGGCTGCCGCGCACAGGCTCGCGGAGTGCAGGCCAATGAGCATGCTCGAGCATCTGGCGGACCTGCGCCGTGCCTGCGGCGGGCTCGATGGTCTGGCCCTGCTGCGCAGCCTGCTGCGTGAGGGTCCCCTCAAGGGGCGGACCGCGCTGGTCTCGTCGTTCGGGGCCGAGAGTGCCGTGCTGCTCGACATGGTCGCAACCGTCGATCCGACCACGCCCGTGATCTTTCTCGATACCGGCAAGCTGTTCGAAGAGACGCAGGATTACCGCCAGGAGCTGATCGCGCTGCTCGGGCTCGAGGACGTGCGCGTGGCCCGGCCGGAGCCGGTCGAGCTCGCCCGCCAGGACCCCAAGGGCACCCTCTGGAGCCGGGATCCGGATCTCTGCTGCCATATCCGCAAGACCGAGGTCCTGGACCGGGCGCTTGTCGGCTTCGCCGCCTGGATCACCGGCCGCAAGCGCTTTCAAGGGGGCCTGCGGAGCGCCATGCCGACCATCGAAGGCGAGCCCGCGAGCGGCCGGATCAAGCTCAACCCGCTGGCGCCCTGGTCGGCCGAGGATGTCGAGCGCTATCGCCTGTTGCGCAACCTGCCCGCGCATCCGCTGGTCGAAGACGGCTTTGCCTCGATCGGCTGCGTGCCCTGCACCCGGCGGGTGGCGCCAGGCGAGCCCGCGCGGGCGGGCCGCTGGTGGGGGCTGGACAAGGCGGAATGCGGCATCCACCGGCCGGGGCTGTGACCATGTGGGGGCACGTGCTGCCGCCTGAGTTCGCGCCCGGCTCGGTCTGGCTGGTCGGCGCCGGGCCCGGCGATCCGGGGCTTTTGACCTTGCACGCGGTGCATGCGCTCGAGCGGGCGGACGTGGTCCTGCACGACGCGCTGATCGCACCCGAGATCCTGGCGCTCTGTGGCGCCAAGGCGCGCCTCGAGGCGGTCGGCAAGCGGGCCGGGCGGCCGAGCGCCAAGCAGCTCCGGATCAACCAGCGTCTGATCGAGCTCGCGCGCGCGGGCTTGCGGGTGGTCCGGCTCAAGGGCGGCGATCCGCTGGTGTTCGGGCGCGGCGGCGAGGAAGCGCTGGCCCTGGCAGCGGCCGGCATCGCCTTCCGGATCGTGCCGGGGATCACCGCGGGGATTGCGGCGCCGGCCTATGCCGGCATCCCTGCCACGCACCGGATGCGCGCGCGCTCGGTCGCGTTCGTGACCGGCCACGACGCGGGCGGCGGCGGGGCGGGCGGCGGCGCGGCGCGCGCCGTCGACTGGGCGGCGCTCGCCAAAGGCGCGGACACGATCGTCCTCTACATGGCCCTGCAGCGGCTGCCCGAGATCGCAGCCGCGCTGCTGGCGGCGGGGCGCGCGCCGGACGAGCCGGTAGCAATCCTTTGCGAGGCGACCACGCCGCGCGCGCGGCAGCGGATCACGACGCTGGCCGACGCCGGCGCGATCTCCGCCGGGCCGGGGCCCTCGCCTGATCGTGATCGGCAGCGTGGTCGGGCTCAACGCGCTCCTCGCCCCATGGCAGCAGACCCTGCCCGCGAGGATCGCCGGCGCGGCCGACGACCGTTCCGCAGCCCGGCTCTGAACCCCTGTCCGAAGAGAGCGCCCATGTCCGGCTCCGCCCTGCCCGTCCTGCCCGAGAGCGCCCCATTCCCGGTCGAGCACATCCGGGCGCTCAACGCCGTGATGGCCGACACCAGCGTCGAGCAGCGCCACTGGCTTGCCGGCTTCCTTGCCGGCTACCACGCCGCGTCCGCGCCGCCGATGACCGCGCCCCGCCCCGAGGCGCGTGCGAAGATCCCGCTCACGATCCTGTTCGGGACCGAGTTCGGCAATTCCGAAGGGGTCGCGGCCGAGGCGAAGAAGACGGCGGCCAAGCAGGGCTTTGCAGCGAAACTGGTCGACATGGCCGAGATCAGCCCGGCCGAGATCGCCAAGGTGCCTCACCTGCTCGTGATCGCGAGCACCTGGGGCGAGGGCGACCCGCCGGAGCGCGCGGTCGAGTTCTATAAAGGTCTGATGGCCGAGGATGCGCCCCGTTTCGAGGGCGTCCGCTACAGCGTGCTGGCGCTCGGCGATTCCAGCTATGTCAACTTCTGCGAGGTCGGCCGGCGGATCGATGTCCGGCTCGCCGAGCTCGGGGGTGAGCGGATCGCGCCGCGGATCGAGTGCGATCTCGACTACGAACGCCAGGCGACCGACTGGACAGAGGGCGCGCTCGCGAAGCTGGCCGAGCTTGCCCGGCCGGAGCCGGCGACCGCAGAAGCGGCGCAGGGTGCGGTGATCCTCGACTTTGCGAGCCCGCAGGCGGCGCCCGCGTATGGCAAGGCGCACCCGTTCCCGGCCGAGATCACCGAGCTCGTCAATCTGAACGGCAGCCGCTCCGGCAAGCAGACGATCCATCTCGAGCTGTCGCTCGCGGGCTCGGGCCTGACCTTCGAGCCCGGCAATTCCTTGGGCATCGTCGCGAACAACGACCCGGCGGTGGTCGAGGCGGTGCTGCGCGCGGCCGGGCTCGAGGGTGACGCACAGCTCTCCCAGCGGCTCGCCTGCGACTTCGACATCACGGCGCTCTCGCGACCGGTCATGGAGGCCCTGGCCCGGGTCAACCCCGCGCCCGCGCTCAGAGACCTCCTCGAGGGCGACGGCTGGCGCGGCTATCTCGAGGGCCGGCAAATCCTCGACCTGCTCGAGGATTTCCCGGCGCCGCTCGCACCCGAGCAGCTGACCGGCCTGCTGCGCCGGCTGCCGCCGCGCCTGTATTCGGTCGCGTCGTCGCTGAAGGCGACACCCGAGGAAGCCCACCTGCTGCTCGGTCTCGTGCGCTACCAGAGCCATGGCCGCGAGCGGACGGGCGTCGCCTCGGGCTTGGTCGCCGAACGCCTCGCCATGGGCGACCGGCTAGGCGTCTACGTCAAGCCGAACAAGAATTTTCGTCTGCCGGAAAACCCGGACCGGGCGTGATCATGGTCGGGGCCGGGACCGGCGTCGCCCCCTTCCGCGCCTTCCTTCAGGAGCGCCAGGCGCTTGGTGCTCCGGGTCGCAGCTGGCTGGTCTTCGGCGATCGCAACTATACCCAGGACTTCCTCTACCAGCTCGACTGGCAGGACTTCCTGAAGGCGGGCGTGCTGAGCCGGATCGATGTCGCCTTCTCGCGCGATCAGCCGGAGAAGGTCTACGTCCAGGATCGGTTGTGGGAGCGCCGTGCCGAGCTCTAGGGCCTGGCTCGAGGAGGGGGCGCAGCTCTACGTCTGCGGCGACGAGAAGGCGATGGCCAGGGACGTGCACGCGATGCTGGCCCGGATCGTCGCCGACCAGAGCGGCCGCAATGCCGAGGCGGCCGAAGGCTACCTCGGCGACCTCAGGAAAGAGCGGCGCTACCAGCGCGACGTCTATTGAGGAGCTGCCCATGACCACCCGCAGCAAGAACGAGGACATCAAAGAGGCGAGCCGGCATCTGCGCGGCACGATCGCGGAAGGCCTGGCGCTCGCGGCGACCGGCGCGATCGCCGAGGACGACGCCCAGCTCACCAAGTTCCACGGCACCTATCTGCAGGACGATCGCGACCTGCGGCCCGAGCGGCGCAGGAAGAAGCTGGAGCAGGCCTACGCCTTCATGGTCCGGGTGCGGGTGCCGGGCGGGGTCTGCACGCCCGCCCAGTGGCTGGCGATGGACCGGATCGCCGACGACTTCGGCAACGGCACGCTGCGGCTCACGACCCGCCAGGCCTTCCAGCTGCACGGCGTGATCAAGAGCAACCTGAAGCGGACCATGCAGGCGATCCACGCGGCGCTGATGGACACGGTCGCGGCCTGCGGCGACGTCAACCGGAACGTCATGTGCAATCCCAACCCCCACCAGTCGAGGGCGCATGCCGCAGCGCTCGAGCTCGCGCGCGCGATCAGCGACCACCTGACGCCCAGGACCGGGGCCTATCACGAGATCTGGCTCGACGGCGAGAAGGTCGTGGATACCGAGGTCGAGGAAGAGCCGATCTACGGCCGCCACTATCTGCCCAGAAAATTCAAGACCGTGGTCGCGGTGCCGCCTTCGAACGACGTCGACGTGTTCGCGCATGATCTGGGCTTCGTCGCGATCACCGACGAGGCGGGGGCGGTGGTCGGCTACAATGTCACCGTCGGCGGCGGCATGGGCATGACCCACGGCGAGCCCGAGACCTATCCGCGGACCGCCGACGTCATGGGCTTCTGCCGGCCCGAGCAGGCGGTCGCGGTTGCCGAGCAGGTCGTGAGCGTGCAGCGCGACTTCGGCGATCGCGCCAATCGCAAGCACGCAAGGCTCAAATACACGATCGAGGACCGGGGGCTCGACTGGTTCCGGGCCGAGGTCGAGCGCCGGCTCGGCTATGCGCTCGAGGCGGCGCGCCCGTTCCGCTTCGAGAGCACCGGCGATCGCGATGGCTGGACCCAGGACCACGAGGGCAACTGGCACTACACCTTGTTCATCGAGAACGGCCGGGTGAAGGATACGGCCGCCCAGCTCATGAAGACGGGCCTGCGCACGATTGCCGGCGTTCATCAGGGCGACTTCCGGCTGACCGCCAACCAGAATCTGATGATCGCGCGGGTGGCCAAGGGGCAGAAAGCGCGGATCGACCGGCTGCTGCGCCAATTCGGCCTGACCAACGAGCTCTCCGGCCTGCAGGCTCAACTCGATGGCCTGCGTGGCGCTGCCGACCTGCGGCCTGGCGCTGGCCGAGAGCGAGCGCTATCTGCCGGACCTGGTGTGGCGCGCTCGAGGAGTCGTCGAGGAGGCCGGTCTGCGCGACGACGAGATCGTGATCCGCATGACGGGCTGCCCGAACGGCTGCGCGCGGCCCTATCTCGCCGAGATCGGCCTGGTCGGGCGCGCGCCCGGCACCTACAACCTCTATCTCGGCGCCGCCTTCGACGGCTCGCGGCTGAACAAGCTGTACCGGCAGGACGTGGGCCACGACGAGATCGTCCTGGCGCTGACGCCCTTGATCTCGAGCTACGCCAAGGACCGGTTCGCGGGCGAGCGGTTCGGCGACTTCGTGATCCGGGCCGGCCACGTCGCGGCGACCACGGCCGGCAGCGACTTCCACGCCAACCTCGCGCCGGCGATCAGAGCGGCCTGAGCGCAGGGCGGCGCTAGCGTCGGATCAGGCGCTGAGCCGGGCCGGCGCGGCGGCCGGATGCCGGCGCGGCGCGATCCCGAGAGCGGCCGCGACCGCATCGGCGAGCGCAAAGATGTCCTGCGCGGCCTTGGAGTTCGGCGCATAGCCCCCGGTCCAATTGCCGAGCGCGAACGCGTTGACGTGGTCGGTCAGCTGGCGGATCGGCGGCGCCCACTGCTCGTGCAGGCCCTCGACCGCCGCCTCGGTCGCCTCGTGGTAGTAGCCGCGGAAGTCGACCTTGTTGGGGACCAGCATCGCCAGAGGCTTGTGCCCGGGTCGCGTCTCGCGGGTGGTCCGGATCATATGCAGGACCCGCTCGGTCGGGCCGACGTCGACCGCCGACGGCGTGACCGGCACCAGGACCAGATCGGCAATCATCATCGCCGACGCGATCGCCGGCACGATTACGGGCGGCAGATCGATCACCAGGACGTCGACGGCGCTCGCCAGCGCGGCGGCCCGCGCCAGCCACCGGCCGCCGGCCGTGCCGTCGCTCGGCGGCGCCGCCTCGATCCGGATCGGCAGGCCGCCGGCCCGGCCCCAGGCGCTGGCGCTGGCCTGCGGATCGACATCGAGCAGCGCCACCCTCGACCCGCGCTCGGCAAGCGCGCAGGCCAGGTTGACGGCGATCGTGGTCTTGCCCGTGCCGCCCTTGAGGTTGCCGCTGACGATGATCTGGCCCATTCTTGCGAACCTGGCGGTGGCGGGATCAGTAAGCGATCAGGCGAGATTCGCGCGCATGACGAGAGAAATGGTGGCACCTTGGGTTGTGCACAAGCCCGCGCTGCGCGCGTCCGGCGGAATGGTCGCCGCGCAACATCGGGCCGCGGCCGAGGTCGGCGCCGAGATCCTCGATGCCGGCGGCAACGCCGTCGACGCGGCGCTCGCGACCTCGCTCGCGCTCGCCGTGCTCGAGCCCTGGATGAGCGGCCTCGGCGGCGGCGGTTTGATGGTGGTGGCGCCCGCGGACGGCCGCCCGGTCGAGGTCATCGATTTCGGCATGATCGCGCCGGCCGGGCTCGATCCCGCCCGCTATCCGCTGCGCCGGCGGCCCGCGATCGGGAGCTGTTCGGCTGGCCCGCCGTGCAGGACGAGCGCAACGTCAGAGGGCCGCTCGCGGTCGCGGTGCCGGGCCAGGCAGCGGGCCTCGCGCTCGCGTTCGAGCGGCATGCGAGCCTCTCCTGGGCCGAGCTCGCGGCGCCCGCGATCGCGCTCGCCAAGGCGGGCCTGCCGGTCGATTGGCACACCGGCCTCAGGATCGCGTTCGCGGCGCGCGATCTTGGCCGGTTCGAGGCGGCGCGGCGGTCTATCTGCCGGACGGCCTGCCGCCCGCCCCCGAGCAGGACGGCAGCATCGGCCACCTGCCGCTCGGCCGGCTCGCGGCGACCCTGCAGCGGATCGCCGAGGTCGGCCCTTTGGACCTCTTGAGCGGCGAGCTCGCGCAGCTCCTGGTCGAAGACGTGCGCGCGGCCGGCGGCGTCCTGTCCGCGACGACCTCGCCGCAACCGCGCCCGCCGGTCGCGCCGCTCGCGATCGCCCACGGCGGCGCCGTCCTGCGGCGCCGGCCGGGCTCAGTGCCGGACCGACGCTCGCCGAGGCGCTGGCGCTGATCGCAGGCAAGGTGCCGGCCGGCCCGCCGGATGCCGGGGCCTATGCGCCTGATCGCCGCGGCGCTGCTCGCCGCCTACGAGCGGCGCCTGGCGACCATGGGCGAGTGGCGGACGGCCGCGATCCCGCCTGCACCACGCATCTCTCGGTGGTCGACGCGCCGGCACGATGGTGAGCCTGACCCAGACGCTGCTGTCCGTGTTCGGCAGCAAGATCGTCTCGCCGCAGACCGGCATCCTGCTCAACAACGGCGTCATGTGGTTCGATCCGCGTCCCGGCCGGCCGAACTCGCTGGCGCCCGGCAAGCGGCCGCTCGCCAACATGTGCCCGGTGGTCGCGACCCGGGACGGCGTGCCCTGGTTCGCGCTCGGCGCCTCGGGCGGGCGGAAGATCATGCCGGCGGTCCTCCAGCTCGCCTCGATGCTGATCGATGGCGGCCTCGACCTCGAGAGCGCGTTCCATCTGCCCCGGATCGACGTCTCGGGCGAGCCGCAGGTCAGCGCCGACGCCCGGCTGGCGCCCGCGATCGTCGAGGCGCTGGGCGCGCGCTTCGAGGTCCGCAAGGTGATGCCCGCGGTCTATCCGAACCTGTTCGCCTGCCCGTCCGCGGTGCTGCGCGATCCGGCGACCGGCGAGGCGTGCGGCATGACCGATCCGTTGCAGCCGGTCGCCGGCTGCGCGGCGGAGGGCTGAGCGCTCAGCGGCCGGGACCGGCCGCGAGCGCCGCCTGGACAACCGGATTGGCGGGCGCCAGACGCGCGGCGCTGGCGAAGTCGGCGCTTGCGGCAGCGGCTCTGCCGGCGGCGCGATGGGCGAGGCCGCGATAGAAGTAAGCCTCGACCCGATTGGGCGCGCGCTCGAGCACCGAGGACAGATCGGCAAGCGCGGCCTCGGCGTCGCCGAGCGCCAGCAGGGCTATGCCGCGACCGAGCAGGGCGTCGTCGTAGCCCGGGCGGAGATCGATCGCGCGGCAGTAGTCCTGGAGCGCCCGGCAGTACTGGCGCCGATAGCGATAGGCCTCGCCGCGGTTGAAGTAGGCCTTGGCGTTGTCCGGCTCATGCAGCCGCGCGGTCCGGTGATCGGAGCGGATCTCCTCGTACAGGAACCGGTGGCGATAGGCCGTGCCGTACAGCCAGAAAAGATCCGGATCGAGCGTGATC
>CAWCRU010000014.1:0-198049 GCA_963798075.1 uncultured Alphaproteobacteria bacterium
AGCGCGACCAGGAGACCGATGACCGCCACGATCGCGAGGTTGGTCGACATGACGCTGAGCCAGGGTTCAGGGCCCGCGCGCATGAGCCGCACCGGCAGGCGGTGCTTGAGCACGAACAGATAGAACGGCCCGAGGCCGAGCACGACGATCGGGTGGCGCTTCAGGCGATAGAGACCGCGGCGCCACGCCGGCAGGCCCTGGTACTCGCGCACCGTCAGGGTGTCGACGTCACCGGTGCCGCGCCGGCCGAGATGCCCGGAGGTGGCGTGATGCATGGCATGGGTGCGCCGCCAGTAGCCGTAGGGCGTAAGCGTCAGCACGCCCAGCACCCGGCCGAGCCAGTCGTTGGCAGGCCGCCGGCGGAAGAACGAGCCGTGGCCGCAGTCGTGCTGAATCATGAACAGGCGTACGAGGAAGCCCGCCGCCGGCACGGCGAGCAGCAGGCAGAGCCAATAGGAATAGCGAAGGCTGAGCAGCATCACGAGCCACAGGGCCACGAACGGTACCACGGTGACGACGAGCTCGACCAGGCTGCGCGCGAGGCTCGGCTCGCGGTAGAGGGCCAGCGCCGTCACCCAATGCCGCGCATCCGGCTCCGCGGGCCCGCGCACCCTGGCGTCCCGATCGGCCTGCTCGATCGTCTGCTGCATCCCGGCCCCCTCGTCACCGTCCGCGGCGATCGCTCGCGCCCCCGCGCGGAGGGCCGGGCCAGCCTGATGCGAACCGGCCCGGCAGCCCGACAGATCGGCGCTCTGCTTGGCGAGTGGAGATCCTCACCCAGGGCACCTGTAGCAACCGATCGCACAAGCGGCACTAACCTCGATTAGTCGCGGCGGCCAGCGCCGCTACAGACGCCTGCGGAGGCAGGACCCGGGAGTCGACCGCGACGCGGTTGCGGCCGCTTCGCTTCGCCTCGTAGAGCGCCGCGTCCGCGCGTGCATACCATCGAGCACTGCTTTCGCCTGCATGCCAGGCGGCCACCCCGATCGAGAGGGTGATCCGCTCGCTGACCCCCTGGTGGCCGCGCATTATGAGGGGACGGGACGCGAGGGCTTCGCACAGGCGAATGGCGATCTTGACCCCATAGTGCGGGCTGGCTCCTGGCAGCAGGAGCCCGAACTCGTCCCCGCCGAGACGGGCGACCAGGCTCTCGCGCCTGACCTTGGCGAGCAGGATCTCGCCCACGATGCGCAGGACCTCGTCGCCGTTGTCGTGCCCGTGAGCGTCGTTGACCCGCTTGAAGTGATCGATATCGGCGATCACCAGCTGCGCGGGTGACGGCCCGCTCGAGCGCGCCTCGACCGCCTCCAACTCCAGATCGAACGCCCGGCGATTGGCCAGCCCGGTGAGCGGATCGGTCAAGGCATCGCGCATCGCGCCCCGCAGCTGCCCCCGCAGCCTGGCGAGCTCTACCGAGCTGCTGCGCTGTTCCGTCTCGAGCCGGCGGATCCGGGCCGTGAGACACCGATTCTCGTTGGTGCTCGCGCTAAGCAGCCGCCGCAGCTCCTCGGGTCGAGCAAGGCCGGCGATGCCTGGCTCAGCGAGTTCGGCGGTGGCGTTCGAGAGCGCCTGGCCGCTCCGGCCGAGGAGTCCGTCCGTGAGACGTCCGATGAGCTCGCCCAGCCGCTCGTTGGATGGCACCCGGAGGTCGGGCTGAGGCAGGCGAAGGGGCATGCAGAAGGGTTGCCAGGTTGGACGGTGGATCGGGGCGAACCGACCACACGCCGCGGGGCCGAGCGCAGAGCTAGACAGCAGACCTAGCCGATCGATCGCCGGGCCGCGCTAACCTGGATTAGCACATCGAGACCGCCGGGACGGCGGGCCGGCGCGATCTTCAGAGCCCGAGCCCGTTGCTCTGGTCGAGATAGCCACTGTGGAATTCGGCGAGGTCGCGCAGGCTCTCGAGATCGTGAAACTCGACGCGACCGTCCCGGAACGTCGCCAGGCGACGCTCGCGCAGCTGGCGCAGAACGCGGTTCACGTGGATCGCGGTGAGCCCCAGCGCATCAGCCAGATGATACTGGTTGAGCGGGCAGGCGAAGCCGCTGTCCGAGCCGAGCCCCACGAGCTGCAGACGCAGCCCGAGCTCGACCAGCAGGTGGGCTGTGCGCACGAGCGCGCTCCGCCGGCCGATGTTGACCAGATGCTCGACCACCATCGCCTCGTCCCGCGAGGCCGCCCACAGAATCGCCGCCCCCAACCGTGGCACGTGCTGGAAAGTGTCGATCATCTGCCGCGCCGAGACCTCGGCTACGACGATGTCGCTGATCGCCGCGAAGGCGTGGTCCGAGGTCCGCAGGAGCACGCTGCGCAGGCCCATGACGTCGCCCGGGATCGAGAAATCGATCACCTGCCGGCCGCCGTCGGGCAGCAGCTTGTACGCGCACGCCCAGCCCTCCTGCAGGATGAACGCGTGGTGGCCCTCCTGGCGCTCGTGGACGATCTCGGTGTGCGCAGGGATCGGCCGCCGCCGCGCCTCGAGCCCGGCAAGGCTCGCCAGCTCCTCCGGCTTCAGCGGCAGGAACCGATTGAGCTTTTGGACGAGAGCGCTGGCGACCGCGGTCATCCTTCTATGCTACCCCGGTCACGGGCTCTGAACCACAGCCTTCGTGCTGGCCGCTTCATGTCCGGTCCAAATCGCGGCCGCTCCCCTGAACCAGCCGTGACCCCGGCCCAACTCGGGCCGGACGACGCCGAGTTGGCTCCGATCCTGATAATATATATTTCAGAATCTAATGAACAACCTTGAATATCGGCTTGCGCATGACTATCTGATCTCAACGAGGAATGAAATAGTTTCTCAAAACATCTAACAGCAACAGGGACTCATCATGGCCAATTCAAAAGCCCATGGCGTTGCCGACGCGGCGGCGCAGGTCACCGCCAATGGCGACCACAAGGGCAGCGATCGGGCGGCCGATACCGCCCGGAAGGTTGCGGGCTCAGCGCAGGAGTCCACGCAGCACGTCGTCGACGAGTGGACCCGCGGGGTCAAGGAGGGCCTGACCCGTTACCAGGAGATGTTCTCGCAGCTGCCCGGTTTTGGCATGAACGGCGCTGAGGCCGGCGAAACCAGATCGGTCGCTCGCGAGCAGCTGATCGAGTTCAACACCGACCTTTTGAGCTACGCTCAAGGTTCGCTGAACAATTCGTTCGAGGCTTCCAAGGCGGTGATCAACGCCGCCAACATGCAGGAAGCCATGCAGATCCAGGTCGCGCATGCGCGAAAGGCGATGCAGGACGCGGGCGAGCAAGCCAAGAAGTTGGCCGACCGCTACGCCAAAGCCAGTCGCGCGGTCGCCAAGTCCGTATCGCGCGGCACGCACGACGCGCCGCGCCGCGTGGGCTAAGGTCTGGTCGTTGATGAAGCATTCGGGTCGCCTTCGGGCGGCCCGAACCGTTTTCAGCACCAGGGCGCCGCCACGCCTCGAGGCCGGCAAGGCTCGCCGCCTTGACCGGCTTCAGCGGCAGGAACCGACTGAGCTTTCTGAACCAGAACCCTCAATCATGAACGCGGTCACGGCCGCCGCCCGACCGATCGTCGCTTTTGCGAGCGGCGTCGGCGACTACTCTAGATTAGTCTGGTGCCGCTCTCAAAGGGATAGCCTGCCCCCTGTTTCGACGACCGGTGACCGCGGTCGCGACGCCGTCCGGTCCCACGGATCCGTTCACAGGAGGAAGCCATGAGCAGCGTTTCAGGTGCGGCGGGGCACGCGGCCCTCGCCATCTGCAAATCGATGCTGCTGTCGCTCACCGAGCACAAGATCATCGGCCAGGCCGAAGCCAGGGCGATCCTCGAGGACGCGGCGGCCGCCCATCGCAACTCCATGCCGCTGGTGACCGACGGCGGATCGGCGGCCCACGAGGACGCCGCGTTGCTGATCGAGACGATGCTCAAGGGCGGCAACTCGGTGCGGCATGGCTGAGCAGCATTGGCTTTTGCTGCCGGGAAGGGCTCGCGGCCGTCGGAACGTCGGCCCTTGACTGAACCGGATGCCGAGTTCCAGGCGGATTCGGCCGACCCGCACGAGGCGGTCAAGCGCGCCAAACGAGTGGCCGTCCTGTCACCGGTCGCCTGGCGGACCCCGCCCCGGCACTACGGCGCCTGGGAGACGGTGGCCAGCAACCTCACCGAAGGCCTGGCCGCCCGCGGCTGGGACGTGACCCTGTTCGCCACCGGCAACTCGATCACCCGCGCCCGGCTCCACGCCGTGGTTGACAAGGGCTATGAGGAGGACCCCGCCGCCGATCCCAAGGTCGCCGAATACCTGCACATCGCGGAAGCGTTCGAGCACGCCGCCGAGTTCGATCTCATCCACAGCCACTACGACTTCATGGCCTTGAGCTACAGCCGCCTGGTCCAGACCCCGGTTCTGACTACCATCCATGGCTTCTCGTCGCCCAAGATCATGCCGATCTATGAAAAATATCGCGACGGCTATTATGTCTCGATCAGCGACGCCGACCGCGCTCCCGCGCTGAACTATCTGGCGACGGTCTACAACGGCATCGATCTCTCGCTCTACCGGTTCCAGGAGCGCGCCGGCGAGCATCTGATCTTCCTCGGCCGCATCCATCCGGACAAGGGCGTCCATCTCGCGATCGAGGTCGCGCGCCGGAGCGGGCGGCACCTGATCATCGCCGGCATCGTGCAGGACGAGGCCTATTTCCACGAACAGATCGAACCCCATCTCGATGGCCAAACCGCCGACTATGTCGGGCCCGTGGGCGTGCCGGGCAAAAACAAGCTGTTCGCTCAGGCAAGCGCGCTCCTGCACCTCAACACCATCCCGGAACGGTTCGGGCTGGTCCTGGCCGAGGCCAATGCCGCGGGCGTGCCCGTGATCGCGATGGATCTGGGCTCCTGTCGCGAGGTCATCAGGGACGGCCAGACCGGTTTTCTGGTCAGCAGCCCCGAACAGGCCGTTCAGGCCTTGGGCCGACTTTCTGAAATCGACCGCAGCACCTGCCGGCGCCGTGTCGAGAAGCACTTTTCGATCGCCACCATGGTCGCAGCCTATGAGCGTGTCTACGCGACGATTTTCGAGCTCGAGCGGAGGAAGCGACGATGACGCACCAGACCCTGCGGATCTGGAGAACCCGGTTGGCCGTTTGATGCACGAGCCTGGCGTGGAGGGTCCGCAGATGACCCGGTTGCAACGAGGTCCAAACAGACATGAAACAAGCCAACCAACCGTCAAAAATCGCGTTCGTCTCTGACTATCTGCCGCGCCGATGCGGTATCGCGACCTTCACGCACGACCTGCGCGCTGCCGTGGCCGCTCAGTATCCCCAGGTGGAGTGTCGCGTGCTGGCGATCAATGATTTGCCGGAAGGTTACGATTATGGGCCGGAAGTCCAGTTCGAGCTGCAGGAGCAGCGCCTGCGCGATTATCAGGAGGCGGTGAACTTCCTGCGGTTCAACGGCTTCGATGCGATCTGCCTGCAGCATGAGTTCGGGATCTATGGCGGCAGGTCGGGCAGCCACATTCTGGCCATCCTGCGGGCGGTCGACCTGCCCGTGGTGACGACCTTGCACACCATCCTCGAGGAGCCGGCACCCGACCAACGGCGGGTGATGGACGAGATCGTCAGGCAATCGGAACGGCTGGTCGTGATGACCGAGCGCGGGCGCACAATTCTTCGCGAGGTCTATGGCGCCCCCGCCGCCGGGATCGACCTGATCGCGCACGGCATTCCGGACACGCCGTTCGTCGATCCGAGCTCCCTCAAGGACCAGTTCGGGGTCGAGGGCAAGAAGGTGCTGCTGACCTTCGGCCTGCTCTCCCCGGGCAAAGGGATCGAGTACGTGATCCAGGCACTGCCTGAGATCACCCGGCGGCATCCGGATCTGATCTACATCGTGCTGGGCGCGACCCATCCGAACCTCCTGCGTGCGGAGGGCGAAGCCTACCGGCTGAGCCTGGAGCGTCTGGCTGAGAAATTGGGAGTGACGCAGCAGGTCGCCTTCTACAACCGCTTCGTGGAGCTCGAGGAGCTGGAGCAGTTCCTCGGCGCGGCGGACATCTACGTCACGCCCTATCTCAGCAAAGCGCAGGCCACCTCCGGCACGCTCTGCTATGCGTTCGGTTGTGGCAATGCGGTCGTCTCGACGCCTTACTGGCACGCCGAGGAACTGCTGGCAGGCGATCGCGGCGTGCTCGTGCCGTTCCGCGACAGTGCTTCGATCGCGACCGCCGTGTGCGGTCTGTTGGCGGACGGGGCGCGCCTCGATGGGATGCGCAGGCGGGCTTACCTTGCCGGCCGCGGGATGATCTGGAGCCAGGCGGCCCATCATTATTTCGCATCGTTCAGCAAGGCGCGGGCCGACCACAGGCATCGTCACGGCCCTCGGTTCGCGGTCAAGACGCTGGCTCAGCAGCCCATCGAGCTGCCCGAGCTCACGCTCGACCACGTGGAGCGGCTGACCAACTCGATCGGCATCTTTCAGCATGCGACCTACGCCATGCCGAGCTATGCCGACGGCTACTGCACGGATGACAACGCGCGCGCTCTCCTGCTCATGGTTCTGCTCGAGTTCGTCGGGCCACGATACGCCGGTGCGCCGGCAGCTTGCGACGAGGTACTCCGCCTTCGTCCAGCACGCGTTCGATCGCGACCGCCGCCGCTTTCGCAACTTCATGGGCTTCGATCGCCGCTGGCGAGACGAGGCCGGTTCGGACGACTGCTTCGGGCGCTGCCTTTGGGCGTTGGGCATGTGTCTCGGGCGATCGAAGCATCGTAGCTTCCAGAAGTGGGCGGCCGAGCTCTTTCTTCAGGCCCTGCCGGAGCTGGAGGCCATGAGCTCGCCACGCGCCTGGGCATTCGGGCTGATCGGCGTGCAGGAATACCTCCAGCATGTGGGCGGCGACCGCAGCGTCAGCGCCATCAACGACCGGCTGACGGAGAAGCTGATCCGCCTGTACGAAGCGCAAAGCGAGCAGGATTGGCCGTGGTTCGAGCCGGTCCTGAGCTACGCCAACGCGAAACTGCCGCACGCGCTGATCTGCAGCGGCCGCCATGGCGGGGCGCATCGGCAGCGGGCGCTGGAGCTGGGCTTGCAGACGCTGCGCTGGCTGGCGAACGAGCAGACCCAGGACGGCCATTTCGTGCCGATCGGCTCGAACGGGTTCTATCGGCGCGGCGGCTCGCGGGCGCGCTTCGACCAGCAACCGATCGAGGCCCAGGCCACGGTATCGGCCTGCGTCGAAGCCTTCGAGGCGACCGGTGACCGCTTCTGGCGCGACGAGGCAAGGCGCGCCTTCGAATGGTTCCTCGGCCGCAACGACCTCGACCAGCCACTGTACAATCCGACGTCCGGCGGCTGCTATGACGGCTTGCATTTCGACCGGGTTAATTTAAACCAGGGCGCGGAATCCACGCTGGCTTTTCTGCTGGCGCTAGAGGAGATGACGACCCTGCAGACAGCCGCGGCGGCGAGCGCCGAGGTGACCGATGCTGCGGGGACCGTGCGGCCGGACGGGCTGCCAGGCTCGAGCCCGAGCTTCGCGGAGATAAACTCGTGAGACTGGGAGACTATGGATCAAGCCGCCAGTGCTCGGGCCGCCAGTGCTCGGGCCGCCAGTGCTCGGGCCGCCAGTGCTCGGGCCAATGGGTCCGACAGCAGATTTCCGGTCGGCCGCTCGGGTAAATATCTCCGCCCCGACAACTCGCGCATGCTCCTGCGCCCGTTTTTGCCCGGCGGTGATCGCCGCGTCCGCGAGATCATCGAGCGGATTCTCGGAATGTCCGCGTCCGAGGTCGAGGCCGGACTCCAGGACGTCAAGCGCTGCCTGAGCCATGAGCATGTGGGCATCGAGGCCGTATTCTCTTGTCGCTATCGGCAGCTTGCTCACCTCGTGCCGCCGGCTGTGAAGCCTTCGGTGCCGCAGTCCCTGCTGATCGGCGCCTACTTCATGAGCGAGTACAGCCTGCAGTCGTCGGCACTGTTCAATCCCTCGATCGTCCCGCATCCGTCTCAGGACGGGGTCCAAGCCGGCGCCCTGCGCTTTGTCATGAGCTTGCGCGCGACCGGCGAGGGCCACCTCTCGTCGATCGAATTTCGCGAGGGCCTCGTCAGCATCGACGGCGACCTCGCATTTGCCCCGGTCTCCCCGTCGGTGATCTCACCCGAGATCAGTTACCCGCGCTGCTCCAAAGCTGACTTCGTCGCAACCCTGCTGAAACTGGGATTGGGCGAGCCCTTCGTTGCCGCCGCGTTCGGCAACCTTGGAGCAACCTTCGGTCCCGGAGACCTGGAGGATTTTCTGCGCCATCCGGAGCGTTGGCCCGGTTTGGCGGGGGAGCACGAACAGCAGTCCGTGCGCGATGCGATCCGCCGGGCGGCGCACGGCGAGTACGTGCTGGAGTTTCCGCATTCATCCACCCTGTCCGAACGCGCGATTTTCCCTGTGTCGCCCAGCGAGCAGGGCGGCATCGAGGACGCGCGGTTCGTGCGCTTTCGCGAGGATGATGGCAGTCACCACTACTATGCCACCTACACGGCGTTCGACCGCAATCACATCCTACCGCAGCTGATCGAGACCGAGGATTTTCGAACATTCAGGCTTGGCCCCTTGCACGGTGCCGCGGCCCACAACAAAGGCATGGCGCTGTTCCCTCGTCGCATCGGCGGTCGCTACGCCATGCTGGGCCGCCAGGGCGGCGCGAACATGACGCTGATGTTCTCCGACGATGTCCACTACTGGGAAGACTATGAGGTCTTGTTGGAACCTGAGGCACCCTGGGAGTATATTCAGATCGGCAACTGCGGCTCGCCCTTGGAAACCGAGGCTGGCTGGCTCGTCCTCACCCATGGGGTCGGCGCCATGCGCAACTATTGCATCGGCGCCGCCCTGCTCGATCGCGACGACCCGCGCCGGGTCATCGGGCGCCTGCGCCAGCCGCTGCTGGAGCCGCTCGATCACGAGCGCGACGGTTACGTCCCGAATGTGGTCTACAGCTGCGGCTCGCTGATTCACAACGGCTGGCTGGTGCTGCCCTATGCGGTCAGCGACTTCGCGACGACCCACGCGCTGGCTCAGCTCGAGCCGCTGTTGCAACGGCTGGTTGGGTAGTGTCTTTGGCGGTTTCATCAGTATTGCTACCGGTCCGCCTGTAGAGCGGCCAGCTGCCGGTGGCGGTCACCCGCTATCTGTGCACCACTTCTGTGCCCGAAAATCAGCGGTTATGGGGCCGAAACCAGCGGTTTTGCGGCCGAAATCAGATACATCGCGGCCCCGGAAATTCGCAGGAAATTCGAAACCCGTTGAAATTGAGGAAAATCCACTGATGCGCCATGTGGCTCATCCGGGTCCCACTTTGCACAGGAAATCGCTCGTTTTTGCGGCCGAATCGCGCGGTTTCGAGGTCGAATCCAGCGGTTGAATCGACCGTAGCGCCGAAAAGTCGTTTCACGACAAAGGATTACAGGCGCCAGCCACCCGTCGCATGATGCTGCAGAAGTGACGCATGGTGACGCATCAGTGTCGCATCGGGAATTCGCGGCCGCGGCCGGAAACTTCTGGATGCGCCGGACGCGCCGAATTCCCCCAGAGGTCGACGCCGGCCGCAAGAATTTTCCCGAATTTCCTGCCGCGTCGCCTGCGGGCAGGGCTTGGGCTGGGGTGCGGACCTGCTCCTGGAGAGGAGGGATGATCAAGGTCGGCCGCAAGGGGTGTAGCGATCGGCGCAGATCGCATCGTCAGACGAGCGATGAGGTTTACCCACATCCGCTGGCGCCATCGACCGGCGGCCCATCGCGCGGATCAGCGCGCGGCGCGGCCTTCGAACCCGCAGCCGGGAGCTTCGGTCCAATGCCTCTCGCCGCTGCCTTGTATATGTTCCTATATCGTGGTAAGACCGGACCAAGAGCCGGACTTTGACCATCGAAATCGCGTCATGAGCAGCCCAGCGCCCGCTCGCGCGGCCCCAGGACCTGCCAATCGGTTGCGCGCGCTCGCCGCGCTCGAGCTACTGCCGGCCGAACCGGCGGATCGCCCCGACGCCGCTCTGCCTGACCCCGTCCCGCCCTGGCGGCCCGAGACCACCTGGCCCAGGGGGCCAAACGAACCCGAGAATGCATGCCATAACAAGCCCTTGACCTGCAGGCGCAGCTGCGCCTCGCAGCCCTGCTGCGGCCCCCCGTGGCGGCGGCCGATGCCGCCTCCGGCCGCCGCTTGCTTGACAAGCGGGCGCCTCCTACCTATCCCTCACCGGGCCGTTTTGGGGGATAGTTTAACGGTAGAACTCTCGGCTCTGGACCGAGCAGTCCTGGTTCGAATCCAGGTCCCCCAGCCAGGCGATGAGCCTCATGCGGCTGCCAGCGCCACCTTCAGCTGCCTTTTGAGCCAGATCGGAGCATCCGGCGGGTTCCGCCGGCGCTTGGCCACAGGACTGTAGTAATTGCGCCACAGATCGACGACATCATCGGTAGAAAAGCTGAGATCGTCGGTCAGGGAAATTGTCAAGGCCACTGAACGCGTGGCATATCCTGCAGCCTCGTGGATATCGCGAGGATAAGCTTGTGGATGATTTGTGGGCCGGTCGCGGTGCCCGGTCCTCGGAGGCGGCGATGGATCCGGTCAAGGTCAAGGCATGGCAGCGCTTTTTCGATCGGGTCGTGAGCAATCCCGACTGGCCGCGCAGCCTGTGGCTGGCGGCGGTCGAGGACGCGCTCGCCGCCGCGCTCGGCGCCGATTCCCGGCTGCTCGCCGACTATCGGACGGACGCCGGCGAGCTCGTGGCGCTCGAGCGGGCGGCGCGCGGCACCTACCGTGACGAGCAGCGGATCGCCCAGCTCGAGGGCCAGGTCAAGCGCCTGATCGAGCTCGCCGACGAGACGATCTGCGAGGCGGAGGTCGAGGCCGCGGCGCCGCCGGCACCGGCCCCCGCGCGGCGCGCGGGGCTGCGGCCGGTCCTGTCATGGGGCCTGGGCGCGCTCCTGTTCCTGGCCGGCGTCAGCGGCGCCACGGCGTTCCACGAGCTGCGCCTGAGCGCCGAGGTCGACCGGCAGATGCAGCAGATGGCGGGCGTCCTCGACGAGCGGGTCGCCGACCTGCGCGCCGCTCTCGACCAACGCCTGAGTGACGCCGAGCGGCTCAACGCACAGATGGCGGAGCGCCACGCCGCGTTCAGCGCCAACGTCGACCAGCTGAGCGCGACCATGGCCGAACTCGGTGCGCTCGATGACGGCGCTCAGCACCCACACGGTTGCCGAGCTCGAGCGCCGGCTAGGCGCCCGCGGCACCGACGTCGCCGAGGCGCTCGGCCGGCTCGAGGCCCGCGCCGATGCGCTCGGTCGCGGCCTCGACGACGTCAGCCAGGATCTGTCGGCCCTCGAGGGGGGCCTGCCCAGGCTCGGGGACCAGGCCCAGAGCGTGGCGGCGGACGTGCAAAAGCAGCGCGCCGACCTCGATCGGGCGGCGGCCGCGGTCGCCGCCGTCAAGGCCGGCGCGCCGGAGCTGGTCGCCTGGCTGGCGCAGCAGAAGGCGGCACTCGGGCAGGATCTCGACCAGCGCAAGGCGGAGCTCGACGCGCTCACGGCCGGGGTCCGCGACCTCGAGGGCGCGGTCGGCCAGTCGCGGGCGCGGCTGCAAGCCGTCAACCAGTCGGTCGATCAGGACCTCGAGCAGGCCAAGCAGGAGGATGCGGCGCTCCAGAGCGCGGTCCAGGACCTGCGCGCCACCGGCCAGCAGGTCACCCGGCTGATGGCCGGCGCCGATGCCAAGCTCGCGGCGGCGCATCAGGAGATGCAGAAGAAGATCGACCAGACCCTCTCGGAGGTCGCCGAGAAGGCCGATCTCGCGGTGCTGCGCAGCCAGGACGTGAGCCGCCGGGCCGAGGGCGAGGTCGCCCACAAGCTCCAGGCCGAGTCCCAGCAGGCGCTGGACGAGCTGACCACGGCGCGCAAGGCGCAGCTCGCCGAGCTCGCCAAGCGGGTCTCGGCGACCCAGGTCGAGCTCGATCAGACCCGGGCCGGGCTGATCGCCAGCTGGCAGACCATGGACCAGGCGGTCGCCGAGCGCCAGGGCCAGGTCCTGACCGGCCTCGACGGCTACGCCCAGACCATCCAGGCGCGCGTCCAGGATCTCCTGAAGGCGCTCGACGTCAAGCTCGCCGGCAGCGACGGCTGACCGGCCGCCACCCCGGGCCGCCGCGGCCTGCCGGGCCCGCCCCGGGGGGCCGCTTGACCCTGCCGGCCGGCGGGGCTCAGAATGCGCCCGCCATGGATACCTACCTGCTGCGCCCCGATCCGGACGATCCGCGGCTCACCCAGGCGGTCACCGGCGTCGACCAGGACGGCCGCCGGATCGAGACCGCGGTGGTCCACGAGCGGCCGCTCACCCTGTTCCTGAACGCCCAGGAGATCGTCACGATGATGACGATCGGCGATTTTCCGGACTATCTGGCGGTCGGTTTTCTCTTGAACCAGAACATGCTGCGCCCGGACGACGAGGTCACCGGCATCGACCACGATCCCGAGCTCGAGGTCGTGGTCGTGCGCACGAGGCGGGCCACCGACTACGAGGCCAAGCTGAAAAAGAAGGTGCGGACCTCGGGCTGCGCCCAGGGCACCGTGTTCGGCGACCTCATGGAGCGCTTCGAGCAGGTCAGGCTGCCGGCCGACGCGGTGCTCAGGACCAGCTGGCTGTACGCGCTCGCCAAGACCATCAACACCAGCCCCTCGCTCTATCTCAAGGCGGGCGCGATCCACGGCTGCGTGCTCTGCGAGGCCGACCGGCCGCTGCTCTACATGGAAGACGTCGGCCGCCACAACGCCGTCGACAAGATCGCAGGTTACATGTTCCTGAACGGGATCTCGCCGGCCGGCAAGATCTTCTACACGACCGGGCGCCTGACCAGCGAGATGGTGATCAAGACGGTGCAGATGCAGATCCCGATCCTGATTTCGCGCTCGGGCTTCACCGCCTGGGGGGTCGAGCTCGCCCGCCAGGCGAATCTGACCCTGATCGGCCGCGCCAGGGGCAAGCGCTTCATCGCCCTTGCCGGCGAGAGCCGGATCATGTTCGACGCCGACCCGCACCACGTCGCCGACGAAGCCCGCCACCTGCAGCGCAAGGCCTCGCTCGAGGACGACGCGGCATAGCCCCTGCGGCTCTTCTGTGGCTGATCTGCAACAGCGGCCACGAAACTTGTTGCAACGCCGCCACCGATGAAGAAAATGTGAACCCGTTCACTGCGCGGTCATCCTGACGCGCCATAAGTGTATCGGCGAGCGGTTGGGGTGCCCGGGCTTCGCGAGCTGCGGAGCCGGTGCCGAGGCAGGAGCGGGGTGATGAGCAGCGATGATGGCCATGCCGTGACGAGCCTGCTGAAGACCGGCGACGTCGTGCTGTTCGCCGGTCCGCCGCGAGGCCCGGTCCTGATCAGGTGGCTGCAAAGACACGCCTGGGCCAACGTCGGTCTCGTGCTGCGCGCGCCCGGGGATCCGGAGCCGCTCTTGTGGGAGGCCCAGGGCCAGGCTGCGCGCCGGAGCACCGTCGTGGTCCAGCTGGCGAGGCGGATCGCCAACGCCTCCGGACGGGTCAGCGTCCGCTGCCTGAACCACCCGCTTGCCGCTACCCAGTGCGCACGGCTGGACGGGTTGCGGCGCGAGCGGGCCGGGCGCACGCCTCGACGCGGTCTGATCGACCTGATGGCCGCGGCCGACGACGGCTGGGTCGGCGGTAAGGCCGAGCATCTCGGCGAGCCGACCGGCGCCGAGCTGGTCGCCGAGGTCTATCAGCACCTCGGGTTGCTGAGCGACATCGACCACGGCGGGCCGCCGCCGAGCCGCTACCGGCCGCGCCGCTTCGCCGAGCGCGCCGGTCTCCAGCTCAAGCATGGCTATGCCCTCGGGCCCGAGGTCGTGCTCCACGATCCCGCCGCCGCCGGCGATTGGAGCGGCGCGCGTCCGCAGCCCGCCTGAGCCTGTCGACAGCACGCCCGCTGCCGTCGGCGATCTGCAGGCTCAGACGGCGGCGGCACGGGCGCTTGGCCGTGAACCCGCCGTACCCGGCGGGCCTAGGTCTTGCCGAGCCGCAGCTTTGCCCCGGAGGATCGGAGTTGGCCGCAGAGATCGCCTGCTCCGAAGACCGGTCATGTCGAGGTCTGCCGACAGCGCCGGCGTGAAGAGCTTGCTGCGTCGGTCTTTCCCTCTACTCTTCTTTGTTGGCTGCGCGCTCCGCGTTCGCCGGGCCGGCGGCGCCCGAGAGCGGAGCGGCCGGCGCCGGAATCGCCGGCTCGCGTGACGGTCCTGGAGGAAACGATGCCGATCCGCCTGCTTTGCCTGGCGCTGGTCGCCGTCCTGGTCGCCGGCTGCGCCGCCAGTCGGCTGCCGAGCACCAGCTTCGCCGAGCCCCCGGCGCTCGAGCAGGCGATGAAACGGTACTACGAGGCGCACGCGAGCGAGCAGTATGGCTATTGCCTGAAGCCCTATATCGACGGGTTGACCCAGGTCAGCGTGGTCGACAGCCAGCCCGACCGACTGGTGGTCGACGTCCGCTATTTCTACCGCGACCGGCTCAAGGACGACCGGGGCCATGACGGTTTTGGTCGCGAGTGCACGGGCTATGCCGGCCGCAGCTTCACCTTTGGCAAGGAGACGGCGGGCGGCAAGGAGTCGGGGTACGCCGAGGGCGCGCCGGGGATCGTGGTCCTGGAGATGACCGGGCCGCGCCGGAGCTGAGCCGAGAGCCGCCCGGCGCCCGCCGCTAGGGGCAGCGCGGCCGCCCGGCGCGCTCACCGGCATCGGCGCTCCGGACGGCGTCGGCGCGGGGCTCCGGCCGGGCGCCCGGGATGCAGAACAGCGCGTAGAGCAGCTCGATCACTTGGCGCGCCTCCTCGCTCGCCAGGTGATAGTAGATCATCCTGCCGTGGCGCCGCGTCTCGACGAGCTGGTCCTCGCGCAGCCGCGCCACCTGCTGGGAGAGGCTCGGCTGACGCAGGCGCAACAGCCCCTCGAGCTCACCGACCGACTTCTCGCCGGCGGCCAGCTGGCAAAGGATCAGCAGGCGGCTCGGATTGGTCAGCGCCTTCAGGAAGTCGCACGCCCGCCCGGCATCGGCCGCCATGTCACGCAATGCTGGCATCCGCCTTGATACCAGCTGGGCCGGACCACGCAAGCCGGCGGCCGGCTCTGGTCGGACCGGGGGCAGGGCCTACATCTTGGCCATGAGCGAAGACCCGGTGCCCCCACCGCCTGACTGGCGCCACCGGCTGGTGGTCTATGGCGCGGCCCTGGTCCTGGCGCTCGCGCTCGCCCTTGGCCTCGGCTGGTATCTCAGCCATTCCGGCAGGCCCGGGGCCCAAGGCGAAGCCCTGATCGGCGGCCATTTCACTCTCGTCGATCAGCACGGCCAAAAGGTCAGCGACCAGGATTTCGCCGGCCGCTTCATGCTGGTCTATTTCGGCTACACCTTCTGCCCCGACGTCTGCCCGCTCAGCCTCTCGAACATGGTCCAGGCGATCCACCTGCTCGGGCCCGACGAGGCGGCCAAGGTGGTGCCGATCTTCATCACCGTCGACCCGGAGCGGGACACGGTCGCCCAGATGGCGGAGTACGCGCCGCTGTTCGATCCCGGCCTGGTCGCGCTGACCGGCTCGGCCGAGCAGATCAAGCAGGCGGCCAAGGCGTACCGCGTCTACTTCAGCAAGGTTGAGAACGGCGGCTCAGACGACTATCTGATGGACCACTCGGCTTTCATCTATCTGATGGGGTCGGACGGCAAGTACCGCGGGCACTTCGGCCATGACGCCTCGCCCGAGGACATGGCCAAGGCGATCCGCGCCGCGCTGGCCGAAGGGTGAGCTGGCGCGGTCGGCGCGGCCCTTTGTGGCTCTTGCCTTGCCGGGGAACGGCAGGTCGGTTACAAGCATCTGCCCGTGCGCGCCCGTAGCTCAACTGGATAGAGCACCAGACTACGGATCTGGGGGTTAGGGGTTCGAATCCCTTCGGGCGCGCCAGATTCCGCCCCCGATTGCCTCGTCGCCGGGCGCGCCCCGAGGACCTTCGAGATGCGTATCGCCGAGCTCGAGATCGTCCCGGTCCGCGTGCCCTATACCCACGCCGAGCGCAGCTCGCTGGTCGCCCGCGACGGCGTGACCGACGTCATCGTCAAGGTCACGACCGACGACGGCCTGGTCGGCTGGGGCGAGTGCACGCGGGCGGCCGATGCCGCCGGGATCGCAAGCGCGGTCGCCGCCATGCGCCCGATCGTCAAGGCCCGCGATCCCTTCGACATGGAGCGGATCGCGCGCGACGTCTTCATCGACGGCGCTTGGCAGTTTCAGCCGATGACCGGCAACTTCGCCTTCGCCGGCATCGACATGGCGCTCTGGGACCTGTGCGGCAAGGCCTGCGGCCAGCCGCTCTATCGCCTGTTCGGCGGCGCCGTCCGCGAAACCGTCGATTATTTCTGTTACTTGACGTGGGGCGGCCCGGAGGAAGTCGACGAGCAGTGCCGGGAAGGCGTCGAGCGTGGCTACACCGTCTTTTATCTGAAGGTCGGCGTCGATGCCGCCGCCGAGGAAGCGATGCTCGCCGCCATCCGCCGCGCGATCGGCCCCAGCCGAAAAATTCGGATCGATGCCAACCAGGCCTGGACCGTGCCGCAGGCGGCGCGGTTACTGGCCGCTTGGCACCAAAGTTACAAGATCGACTTCGTCGAGGCGCCGGTGCCGATCGATCCGGTCGAGCTGATGGTGGACCTCAAGTACCGGGTGCCGGTGCCGCTCTGCGTCAACGAGGGCCTCTGGCGCGAGGCGGATGCGTATCGGATCATCGACAGCCGCTGCGGCGATTTTTTGTGTTTCAGCTCCTACTGGGTCGGCACGCTCCGACGCTTCCAATCGCTCTGCCATGCCGCGCAGGCCAAGGGCTGGCAGGTCTGCAAGCACACCCACGGCGAGCTCGGCCTCGCCGCCGCGGCCGGCCAGCACCTGATGCTGACGCTTCCCAACGCGACCGACGGCCACCAGCAGACCGCCCAGTTCATGGCGGACGACATCCTGACCGAGCCGCTGCCGATCGCGACCGGCCCACGCTGGGACCGGATCGATCGTCCCGGACTTGGCGTCGAGGTCGACGAACAGAAGCTCGCCCGCTACCACCAGGCCTTTCTCGACCACGGCGAGTTCCCGCCCTACGGCGCCAGGTTCCCAGCGCGGCTTGATGAGCACAAGTCGCGCTCATGATGTGACGAACCTTGCGGGAAACGCCATGAACACGACCACCCTCGATGTGCCGCTCACCGGTCAGACGCGCGAGCGCCTCAAAAAGCTTGCGACCCGCAATCGAAAGAGCGAAGCGGAGATCGCGGCGACTCTGATCGAGGGTGCGCTCGCCGCGGACGAGCTCGAGGTCCGGATCATCCGCGACCGCTTGGCGCAAGCAGACGCCGGCGGCCCCTTCGTCCGCCATGAGGACGTACTCGCCTGGCTGGATGCGCTCTCTGAGGGTAAGCGCGTCCCTGCGCCGAAGGCGACCGTCACCTCGTGATCAATGGACGTCTTCTGGCTCGAGGCGGCCATTGCTGACCTCGACGAGATCGTCGACTACATCGCCGCAAGAAACCCTATTGCCGCTCCGAAGGTGGCGGGCGCCCTGCGCGCAGCCGCGGTCCGCCTCGGCGATCAACCCCGAATGGGGAGGAGCGGACGGGTCGCCGGCACACGCGAACTCGTCGTGTCCCGGCCTTTCGCGAGCGAGGATGACGAGCGCCGTGTAGCGGCTACTGCCTCGGCGTCGGGCGCAAACCCGTGAGGTCGAGGCCGGGGTCGTGGCCCGCGAGCAGGGCGGCCACAATTTTGGCGGAGCCGTGGGCCAGCGTCCAGCCCAGGTGGCCCTGGCCGACGTTTTAGAAGAGATTGGAAAAACGGGAGCGGCCGAGGATCGGGGGGCCCTGCGGCGTGACCGGGCGCAGGCAGCAGAAGGGTTCGAGGTCGCCTGCGGCGTCCAGGCATTTTCGCAACTGAGGGAAAAGGCCGGTGAAGCCCGCGACGAAGGCTTGGAAGCGGCGCGGCTCGGGGGTCGTGTCGTAGCCCGCGATCTCGGCGAGGCCGCTCATGCGCAGGCGGCCCGGCAGCGGCATCATGCCGAATTTGCGGAGCTCGTCCACCACCGGGATCGTGGGCGCGTCCGGGAACGGCGCCTTGGGCACGGTGATGCTGTAGCCCTTGACCGGGATGATCGGCAGCCGCACGCCGAGCGGGCGCATGAGCAAGGGGCTGTCGGCGCCGAGCGCCAGGACGTAGGCATCGGCGCTCAGTCTGCCCCGGTCGGTGCGAACGCCGGTGAGCCGGGAGCCGTCGGCTTCCAGCGCCTCGATCCTGGTGTCGAAACGGAATTTGGCGCCCCGCTCACAGCACCAGGCGGCAAGGCGCTCGCAGAACTTGAAGCAGTCGCCGCCTTCCTCGCCCTCGAAGTGGATGCCGCCTGCGAGCCGGTCGATCCGCGGCGCCAGCGCCGGCACCAGCGTCAGGCAGGCCTCGCGCTCGAGGATCCGGAAATCGAGGCCGAGCGGCCGCTGGCGCTCGGAGACGGCGCCCGCCTCGTCCAGGCTCTTCTGGTCGGAATAGACCTTGAGCGCGCCGCCGGTGACGCGGTCGTACTCGAGCCCGGTCGCCCCTCGGATCTCTTTCAGCGCCTCGAGGCTGTAGAGGGCCAGCCGGAGCAGCTGCTGCGTATGGGCCCAGGACGGCCCGGCCCGGGAGGCGCGCAGGAAGTCGAGGCCCCAGCGCCAGATCCGCGGCAGTTGTCGGACATGGATCAGGATCGGGGCGCTCGGCCGGGTCATCGTCGAAAGTGTCTTCGTCGGCACGCCCGGCGCCGACCAGGGCACCGCCTGGCTGATCGCGACGAAGCCACCGTTGGCGTGGCTGCACTCGCGCGCGACGCCCCCCTGGCGCTCGACCACCGTCACCTCGTGGCCATCCTGCAGCAGGTAGAAGGCGGTGGTGATGCCGACCACACCGCCGCCCAGCACGATCGCCTTCATGGCCAAGTCACCGTCCGGCGCCCATCCGCGCCTCCAGATATTCGGCCAGGCGCATCATGGGAAAGCTCATGATGTAGTAGAAGACGGCGGCCAGCACGAAGGCATGCATCGGCAGGAAGGAGGAGGACGCCAGGTCCTTCGCCCGCAGCATCAGCTCGGGGGCGGCGATGATCGAGCAGAGTGCTGTCTCCTTGAGGAGGCCCACGGCGTAGTTCGCGATCGGCGGCACGACCACCCGGACCGCCTGCGGCAGGATGATCCACCGCATCGCGCGCGCGGGCGTCATCCCGAGCGAGAGCGCCGCCTCCATCTGGCCCCGGTGCAGGGATTCGATGCCCGAGCGGAAAACCTCGGCGAGGAAGGCGCCGCCGTGGATGCCGAGGCCGAGGACGGCCGCGGTATAGGAGGAGATGACGAGGAAGTCGTAGCCCATCTCGGGCAGCGCGAAGTAGATCCAATAGAGGATCACCAGGACCGGCACGCCGCGAAAGAAGCCGATATAGACCCGGGCCAAGCCGCGCAGCGGCGCAAAGCGCGAGATCCGCAGGAGCGCAACCAGCATCCCGAGCGCGCAGGCGAGGCCGAACGCGACCAGCATGAGCTCCAGCGTGCCCAAGGACGCGATGCTCATCTCGACGATCCAGTCGCCGAGGTGGTGGTGGTAGCCGGCCAGGAACTTGAGCACCGGCCTGCGTTATTGCCAGCGCCGCCTGGCTCGCTCGAAGCGCCGGACGACGTAGGAGAGCGGCAGGGTCAGCGCCAGATAGAAGAGGGCGCAGACCAGATAGATCTGGCCGCTGATCGAGTGCATGAAGGTCGCCTGGACCAGGCGGCGCGCCTCGAACATGATCTCGGGAGCGGCGATGGTCGAGATGATCGCGGTGTCCTTGACCAGGCCGATCGCATAGTTGCCGAGCGGCGGCAGCATGATCCGGATCGCCTGCGGCAGGATGATGAAGCGCATCGCCTTGGCGGGCGTCATGCCGATCGAGAGCGCCGCCTCCATCTGACCGCGATGGAGTGCCTCGATCCCGGCGCGATAGATCTCGCCGACGTAGGCCGCGCCATTGATGCCAAGGCCGATGATCGCGGCACTCACCGGGTCGAACTCGAGGCCGATGTCCGAGAGGCCGAAATAGATGATGAACAGCTGGACCAGGGCGGGCGTGCCGCGCAGCACGTCGGTATAGACGAGGGCGAGCCAGCGCAGCGGCCGCGCCGGCGAGATCCGCATCAGCGCGACCAGGAGGCCGAGCAGGAGGGCCACCACGAGCGCGCCGAGGGTGACGCGGACCGTCATCGCGGTCGCGTGCCAGAGGACCGGCAGGATCTCCGGCAACCAGCGCCAGAGCTTGGTCCAGAACTCGAGCATCGGCGGCCGGGGTCAGCGCTCGAGGATCTGGCGCAGGAAGACGCGGGTGCGCTCGTGCCCCGGAGCCTTGAGGATCTGCTCGGGCCGCCCCTGCTCGACGATCTGGCCGCCGTCCATGAAGATCACCCGGTCCGAGACCTCGGCCGCGAACTGGATCTCGTGGGTCACGATCAGCATCGTGCGGCCCTCGAGCGCCAGCTCGCGCATCACCTTCAGGACCTCGCCGATCAGCTCCGGATCGAGCGCCGAGGTCGCCTCGTCGAACAGCATCAGCTTCGGCTGCATGGCGAGCACGCGGGCGATCGCGACCCTTTGCTGCTGGCCGCCCGAGAGGCGCTCGGGATATTCGGCGGCCTTGTGCGCGAGGCCCACCTTCTCGAGCATCGCCATCGCCTGCGCCTCGGCCTCGGGCTTGGGCACCCCCAGCACCCGGCGGGGCGCGACGCTGACGTTGTCCAGCGCCGACAGATGCGGAAACAGGTTGAAGCGCTGGAAGACGAAGCCGATCTCGGCGCGCTCACGGGCGAGCTCGCGATCGCTCAGGTGAACATATTTGCCGCCCGTCTGCTTCTCGCCGATCAGGGTGCCGTCGACCCAGACGTGGCCCGAGCTCGGTTTTTCGAGATAGTTGATGCAGCGCAAAAGGGTGGTCTTGCCCGAGCCGCTCGGGCCGATGATCGAGAGCCTCTCGCCCCGCTCGACCTCAATGCCGATCCCCTTCAGGACTTCGAGCGCGCCGAAGCTCTTGTGCAGATCGACAATCCTGAGCAGGGGCTCCATGCGAGGATGGCGCGCTCCGATGGCCCGCGGGAGAGGCCCGGCATAGCCGTCGGAGCGACGCCGGACCTCTCACGCGGGCGCCGGGCTCGCCGCCCGGCCTGAGCTAGAAGCAGTGGTCGCCGTTCGGCGCCACCCAGTCTTTCGGCCGGTCGACCCCGTTGCGCAGGTTTTCGCCCTGGGGCGGCGGCGTGAACCAGCTCTTCTCGCCTAGACCATACTTGGCCATGACTTCGACATTGGTGCAGTCGGCCCAGATCCTGGCGATCTGCTCGTTGAAGGCGTCGTGGAGCTCTTTCTCGTCGGGATTGATGCCGAAGATCACGTTGTAGACCTGGGACATGATCGGATACTTGGCGGACTCGGGCGTGAGCGGCACCTGATGGAGGTTCCAGTCGGGGTTCTCCTGGATCGCCAGCTGCATCAGCGGCGGGTCGAGGATCGCCATGTCGACCCGGCCGGCGATCAAATCGCGCAGGGCGCCGTCGGTCGTGTCATAGAGCTTGACCTCGCCGATCCCCTCGACGGTCTTGAGCTCCGGCACCAGCGTGAAGCCCGAAACCGTGGCGACGCTGCGGCCCTTCATGTCCTCGAAGGTCGACCAGTTGTTCTCCTTCTTCTGGGCAAGGAAGGTGCCGAAATAATAGATAGGGTCGGTCAGCAGCATGACTTCGGAGCGCGATTCGATCCAGCCCATCGCGCCGTGCATGATGTCGACCTTGCCCTGCTTGGTCGACTGGATCTCGGCCGACCACTCCATCATCTGCGGCACGACCTCGAGCCCAAGACGTTCGGCGATCAGGACCATCAGGTCGCCGTCGGTGCCGATCAGCTTGCCGTCCTTGAGGCCGGTCATCGGCATGTCGCCGTTGAGCGCCACGTGCAGCTTGCCGGGCTCGAGGGTCTTGGGCGGCGCCGCGCTGGCGCTGGCTCCCGCCAGCAGCAAGGCGGCGCCCGCGATGCCGAGCGCCCAGGCGCCGGCACGCATCGGTCTGGCACGATCCATGGTGAAGCCTCCCCGTCTGAATTGCTTGGCGGCCATTCTGGGTCTGGCGGGCAGGCCCGTCAACGCCTCCCGGCCCATGCCTGGCAGGATCCACGCCGGAGGCACGCGCACGCCCGACCGCCCACGTCGGGATGGCGCCCGTGCGCCGGGCCTGGTCGCCGATCCCGGGCACGGCCGGCGATCAGCCGGCGAAGCGGTTGTTGCGCGGGAAGCCGTGCGGCGCCAGGCGCCCGGCCTGACCGCGGCGGCCGAGCCAGGGCGTGAGATCGGTGACTGTCCGCGTGCCCTTGCCGCCCGACCAGCTGAGGCCGTGCGCAAGACGAAGCGCGCAGGCGTCGGCGAGCTCGCCGTCCCGGTAACGCTGCAGCAGCACGCCCTTGCCGCGAGCCATCACCGGCAGCTGGTCCTGCGGGAAGATCAGGAGCTTCCGGTTGCTGCCGACGGTCGCGATGTGATCGCCCTCGGCCGCCACCGCGACCACCAGACGCTCGCCGTCGTCGAGATTGAAGACCTGCCTGCCGGTCCGGGTCTGGGCGGCGATTGCCTGCTCCTCGGCGACGAAGCCGCGTGCCGCGCTCGACGCCAGCAGGAGCTTGCCCTCCGGGCGATAGACCGCGAGCCTGAGCGGCTCTGCACCGCGCGCCAGATCGATCTGCAAGCGCAGCGGCTCACCCTGGCCGCGACCGCCCGGCAGGCGGTCGACCGGCAGCAGATAGCCGCGGCCGTCGCTGCTGATCAGCAGCACACGGTCGGTGGTCTCGGCCTTGAGTACGAAGAGCTCGCCGTCGCCCTCCTTGTACTTGAGCTCGGCACCGTCCTCGAGATGGCCGCGCAGCACGCGCAGCCAGCCCTGGCGCGAGCAGACCACGGTGACGGGCTGGCGCTCGACCGGCTCCTCGAGTGCGAGGTCGTCGACCGCCGGCAGCTCCGCCAGCAGCGTCCGCCGCCGGCCGAGCCCGCCATCGCCGAATTTTTCGCAGGTCGCCTCGATCTCCGCCTTCAGGCGGGCGCGCCGCCGGCTTTCGTCGTGCAGCAGCCGCTCGAGCTCCCGCTGCTCGGCCTTGAGCTGCCGCTCCTCCTTGGCGAGCGCCTGCTCCTCGAGCCGGCGCAGGTTGCGCAGGCGCATGTTCAAGATCGCCTCGGCCTGGGGCTCGGTCAGCTCGAAGGCGCGCATCAAGTGGACCTTGGGCTCGTCCTCCTCGCGGATGATCCGGATCACCTCGTCGAGGTTGAGATAGGCGATCCGGTAGGCGCCGAGGACCGCCAGGCGGTCGGCGATCTTGCCCTGCCGATAGCGCGAGCGCCGGATCAGGACGACCATGCGATGCTCGAGGAACGCCTGCAGCACCTGGGCCAGGCTCATGACCCGGGGCACGCCCTCGGCGTCCAGGACATTCAGGTTCAGCGCCAGGCGGACCTCGAGGTCGCTCAGACGGAACAGCTGCTCCATCATGAGCTCGGCCGGCACGGTGCGCGCGCGCGGCACCAGCACGAGGCGCACCGCCTCGTCGGATTCGTCGCGCACGTCGGCAAGCAGCGGCAGCTTGCGCAGCGTCAAAAGCTCGGCGATGCGCTCGATCAGCCGCGCCTTGGGCACCTGGTAGGGCATCTCGGTGACCACGACCTGGTACTGGCCGTGGCCGAGATCCTCGCGCTGCCAGCGGGCGCGCAGGCGGAAGCTGCCGCGGCCGGTCCGATAGCTCTCGAGCAGACTCGCGAACGGTTCCACGAGCACGCCGCCGGTCGGCAGATCCGGGCCCTTGACGTGCTCGAGCAGCGCCTCGTCGCTCGCCTGCGGATCGTCGAGCAATTGGCAGAGCGCTCGGCAGAGCTCGCCCGCGTTGTGCGGCGGCACGCTGGTCGCCATGCCGACCGCAATGCCGCTGGTGCCGTTGGCGAGCAGGTTGGGGAAGGCGGCCGGCAGCACGACCGGCTCCTCGTCGCTGCCGTCGTAGGTCGGCCGGAAGTCGACCGTGTCCTGATCGATGCCATCGAGCAGGGCGCGCGCGACCTCGGTCAGGCGCGCCTCGGTGTAGCGCATCGCGGCGGCGTTATCGCCATCGACATTGCCGAAGTTGCCCTGGCCGTCGACCAGCGGGTAGCGCTGCGCGAACTCCTGGGCGAGGCGGACCATGGCGTCGTAGATCGCGACCTCGCCATGGGGATGGTATTTGCCGATCACGTCGCCGACCACGCGGGCGCATTTCTTGTAGCCGGCGTCGGGGTCGAGGCGGAGCTTGAGCATGGCAAAGAGGACCCGGCGCTGGACCGGCTTCAGGCCGTCGCGCACGTCCGGCAGCGAGCGCGCCGTGATGGTCGAGAGCGCGTAGGCCAGATAGCGCTGGCTCAGCGCGTCGGCGAGCGGGATCGGCAGGATCGCGGGAGGTGCGGGCAAGCTCGACATGACCCCCTCATACAGCTGGTGAAGCGGCAGTCGATGCCGCGAGGCGGCGCACCAGGCGCTCGCGCGCGCTCGGCATGGGCCGCTCGCTAGCATCGAACAGGTGGCGGCGCAAGAACGCGCCGGTCAGGCGCAGACCCGCCCGGATCTGGGCAGGGTCGGCCGGCCCCTGGCCCAGCAGGAAGGCCGGCAGCGGCAGCAGCCGGTCGGCGTAGACGCCCGCCCCCGCCCGACTGACGGCACGGCCCGAGCTTGGCGAGACGTAGACCAGATCGGTGGCAGCACCGGTCACCGCGCAGGCCGCGAGATCGAGCCCGAAGCCGAGTTCGGCCAGCAGGTTCAGCTCGAACCTGACATAGCGCTCCAGCCAGTCCCGATTTTCGTGGAGCAGGTCGATGAAATCGGAGAATGCGTTGTAGAGCATGGGATGCGGGTCACGCTCGGGCAAGGTCGCTTCGAGCAGCGCACAGGCCGCGGCGAGCCCCGCCAGCCGGTCGGGCTCGTCGAGCAGCCGGGCCGCGATTGCGACCTCGAGCTCGGCGCTGAAGCTGCCGAGCTGCTCAGGCAGCCGGGCCTGCCAGGTCAGCCGCAGGCGGTTGCCGGGCTCGTACACGGCGCGGGCGCGCCGGCCGGCGCCACCCCGCACGAGGCCTGCGTGCCGGCCGTGGGTGGGCGTGAAGACGCTGATCACGGCCGAACTCTCGCCGTGACGGCGGGCCGCCAGCACGACGCCTTCGTCCTGCCACTGCAAGGCCTTCAACCCGGATAGTCGATGCCGAGCTCGCGGTAGCGCTCGGGATCCAGGGTCCACTTCTCGCGGACCTTGACGTAGAGGAACAGGTGGACCCGACAGTCGAGCAGGCGCTCCAGCTCCTCCCGGGCGGCCTGCCCGACCGCCTTGATCTGGCGGCCGGCCTTGCCGAGCACGATCGCCTTCTGGCTCGGGCGCTGGACGTAGATCGTCTGGTCGATCCGGACCTCGGATCCCTCGGTGCTCGCGGTCCAGCCCTCGGTCTCGACGGTCAGGCTGTAGGGCAGCTCCTGGTGCAGCTGGCGGAACAGCTGCTCGCGCGTGACCTCGGCCGCCATGGCGCGCTGCGACAGGTCCGAAAGCTGGTCCTCGGGAAACAGCCAGGGGCCCTCGGGCAGCACCTCGAGCAGCCAGGCAAGGAGGTCCTCGCAGCCATCGCCCGTCAACGCCGAGACGATGAAAACCCGCTCGAACCGGCCGCCCTGATCGAGTGCCTGGATCAGCGGCAGGGTCGCGGGCGGCGCCACCAGGTCGAGCTTGTTGATCACCAAGGCCGCCCGGGTGCGGCGCGCGCGCAGCCCGTCCAGGATCATCTTGGTGTCGGCGTCGAGCCCGCGCCTCGCGTCGACCATCAGGACCGAGAGATCGGCGTCCTCGGCGCCGCGCCAGGCGGCCCGGACCAGGGCCCGCTCGAGCGGCCGGCCCGGGCGGGCGGCGAAAATCCCGGGCGTATCGACGAACACCAGCTGGGCAGCACCTTGGACAGTGATGCCGAGGACGCGCCGGCGGGTGGTCTGGACTTTGGCGCTGACGATCGAGACCTTGGTGCCGACGAGCCGGTTGAGCAGGGTCGACTTGCCGGCGTTGGGCGCGCCGAGCAAGGCCACGAAGCCGCAGTGCCGGGCCGGCTGATCCTCAGTCATCGCTCGGCTCGCCCTCGGTCAAGATCTCGGCCAGGAGTCGCTCGGCCGCCGCCTGCTCGGCCGCCCGCTTGGAGCCGGCGGTCGCGCTCGCGGGCGTCCGGTCGCCGACCCGGACGCTGACTTCGAAGCGCGGCTCGTGCGCCGGCCCGGCGACCTCGACCACTCGGTAGTCCGGCAGGCCCAGGCCAGATCCTTGCGCCCATTCCTGCAAGGCGGTCTTGGGGTCCTGGGGCGGCGCCCGCATCGCGGCCAAGCGGCGGGCCGAAGTGACGCCCGATGAACGCCGCCGCCGGCGCCAGGCCGCCATCGAGGTAGAGCGCTCCGATCAGCGCCTCGAGGCCATCCGCGAGGGTCGCGGGCTTGCTGCGCCCGCCGGTATCCTCCTCGCCGCGGGCCAGGATCAGGCAGCCGCCGAGGTCCATCTCAAGCGCGATCTCGGCGAGCGACTCCCAGCGCACCAGGGCCGCATGCCGACGCGTCAGACTGCCTTCGCACTCCTTGGGAAAGCGCCGGATCAGCAGATCGGCGATCACCAGGCCCGAGCACCCGGTCGCCGAGAAACTCCAGGCGCTCGTTGCTGCGAGCACCACGTCGCCCGCTACCGGCCGCGCTGCTGTGGGTCAAGGCCTCGCGGAATAGCCCGGGGTCGGCGAACCGGTAGCCCAGCCTCTCCTCGAGCCCGGCCGTCGCCTCGCCCGTTGCCGGCAGCGGGGCGCTCACTGGATCAGGTGGAACAGCCGGCGGAAGCGAATGGTGGCGGGCCAGTTCCAGATCTCCCACAGACGCGCGCTACCATTGGTGGAAAAGAAGATGATCTCGGCCCGGCCGATCAGGTTCTCGATCGGAATGAAGCCGACGTTGTCGACCCGGCTGTCGAGCGAGTTGTCGCGATTGTCGCCCATCGCGAAGACATGGCCGGCGGGCACCTCGTAGACCCGGGTATTGTCGAGCGAGCCGTGGGTCGTGATGTCGAGGACGGTGTAGCTGCGGCCGTCGGGCAGGGTCTCGCGGTAGCGGGGCACCGGGCCGTCGGTGCCGGTCCCGTCGTCGTCGTAGAAGTCCTCGAGCCGGACCCGGTCCACCGGCTCGCCGTTGATGTACAGGATGTCGTCCTTGACCTGGATCTTGTCGCCGGGCAGGCCGATGATCCGCTTGATGTAGTCGGTGCGGTTGTCCGAGGGCAGCTTGAAGACCACGACGTCGCCGCGCTGCGGCAGGCTGCCGTCGATGCGGCCCTCGAACAGCGGCAGGCTGAACGGCAGCGAGTGCTTGCTGTAGCCATAGGCCATCTTGGACACGAACAGATAGTCGCCGACCAGGAGAGTGGGTTTCATCGAGCCGGAGGGAATGTTGAACGGCTCATACAGGAAAGTGCGCACCGCGAGCGCGATCGCGACCGCATAGACCAGGGTACGCGCAGTCTCCCAGAAGCCCTTGGAGCGGGTGCGCGCGATCGCCAGATGCTTCCTCACAGCCACGGCCCGCCCCTCGCGACGGCACCGTTCCCGGACGCGTAACCGGCGCCGAGCGCAGGGCCACGGCCCCGGTCGACCTCGCAGGCCATCAACACGGAATTTCCCTCATCGCCGGACACTAGCCAACGCGTTGGTGCACGTAAAGTGAACGCCCTGTCATCTCGGCGCGGTCATCGGCACCAGGGCGACCGCGCTGATGATCACGACGGCGTGCCCGAACGGCGGCTCGTCGGTCAGGCTGAGATCGATCCGCGCCGTCATGCCGGCCGGCGTCAGCGCCGCCAGGCGCGCCGCGGCGCCGCCGGTCAGGTGCAGCAGCGGCTGGCCGGAGGGCCGGTTGTCGACCCCGATGTCGCGCCAGTACACGCCCTGCCGGAAGCCGGTGCCGAGCGCCTTGGCGCAGGCCTCCTTGGCGGCATAGCGCTTGGCGTAGGCCGCCGCCCGGTTGCTTCGGCGCTCGGCCCTGGCGCGCTCGGCGGCGGTGAACACGCGGCCCACGAAGCGCTCGCCGAAGCGCTCGAGCGTGTGCTCGATCCGGCGGATGTCGATCAGGTCGGTCCCGACGCCCAGAATCATCGTCTCCACACTTTGCCTGGCTCAAAGGGCGGCCGCCAGCTTATAGGCGGCATACGCCCTGCTGACCAGCGTGTGATCACGGGGCGCTGATGTCGGGCGATGCGTCCCGCCGGGTCATGCCGAGCTCGCTGCGGCGCTCCGCCCGACGCCGCTCCCGGCGGTGGCGGCGCGCGGTCTGGTAGGCGTCGATCATGCGCAGCGCCGGGAAATAGACCGCCAGCCCCGCGACCGCGCCGAGGAGAACGCCACCGACCGTCATGGGCCAGAGCAAAGCACCGAGCTCGTGGAACAGTCTGTGGAACTCGTGCCCCTGGAGCGCCACGGTCGCCGGCGGCGCGCCGCCGAGCAGGGCGTGGCCAAGCTTGGCGCTCGCCACCCAGATGAACGGGAAGGTCCAGGGATTGCCGACCAGGGTGCCGACCATGGCGGCCAGATAGTTGCCGCGCAGGAGAAAGGAGAGCAGCACGCTCAGCACCGTGTGCAGCCCCATGAACGGGGTGAACGAGATCGCCGTGCCGCAGGCGAAGCCCGCGGCGATGCTGTGCGGCGTACCGGGCAAGCGGGTCAGTCGCTTGACCAGATAGATGCCCAGACGGCGCCAGCCCATGTGGGGCCAGAGCCAGCGGTGCAGCCGCCGCCAGAGGGAAATCGGATGCCGTCGGCGAAACATGGCGCCCAGTTTGCGTTACGCTCGTTAAGGTCAGATTATAGTGCGCGCGAAGCGTTTGTCCGCCCCTTGGCGGCGCAGGGCCGGAGGCCTGCCCTGGGCCGGGCTCGGAGCCGGGCGGCCGGCGCTGGCCGCAAGGCTCACCCCTGGCTGCGTTCGACCGAGCTCACGACCGGCGTGGCGCGCAGGCTGGCTACGATCCGCTCGAGGTGATCTCGGTTCTCGACCTCGATGTCGAGGATGATCTCGTAGAGCTCGGGCGACCGGCTGCCGAACCGCAGATCGGTGATGTTGCCGCCCTGCTTGCCGACCACGGTGCTGAGCGAGCCGAGGCTGCCCGGCTGGTTGGTGGTCATGATCTGCAGCCGCGCGATCGCCTTGGCGTCCTTGGCCAAGGGGTTCCAGCCGAGATCGAGCCAGCGATCGGGGTCGTCGGCCTTGCGGCTGAGCGCCCTGCAGTCGCTGCGATGGATCGCGATGCCGCGCCCGGTCCGGACCACGCCGACGATCGCATCGCCCGGGATCGGGTGACAGCAGCCGGCGAAGCTGATCGCCATGCCCGACAAAAGGCCGCTGATCAGACCTTCGCGGCCATCCGGTGCCGGGGTCGGGCGCGGCCGGCGCAACGGCACCACCTTGGCCTCGTCGGCCTCGGCCGGGCTGGCCGGCGCGGCCGGCTGCTGGTCCCGGCGCAGCGCCTCGATCACCACCCGGGCGCCGAGCCCGCCCTCGCCGATCGCGGCCAGCAGATCCTCGACCGACTTCTGGTGGAAGCCCTCGAGCACCGCCTCGAGGCGCTTGTCGCCGAGGGCCAGGCGCTCCTTGTGGCCGGCCCGCTGGAGCAGCTCGCGGCCATGGGCGATGAAGTCGTTGCGCTGGCGGTTGCGCAGGAAGCGGCGGACGCGCGAGCGCGCCTTGCCGGTGACGACGAACCGCTCCCAGGCCGGCGACGGCGTGGCGTTCTTGCTGGTGATCACCTCGACCTGGTCGCCGTGGTTGAGGCGCGTGCGCAGCGGCACCAGGCGGCCATTGACCTTGGCGCCGATGCAGCTGTCGCCGACCTCGGAGTGGACCGCATAGGCGAAGTCGATCGGCGTCGCACCCTGCGGCAGGGCGATCAGATCGCCGCGCGGGGTGAAGCAGAACACCTGGTCCTGGAACATCTCGAGCTTGGTGTGCTCGAGGAACTCCTCGGGCCCGGACGCCTGCTCGAGAATCTCGAGGAGGCCGCGCACCCAGCGATACTGGCGGCCGTCGGTCAGCTGGCGCTTCTGCTTGTAGGCCCAGTGCGCGGCGACGCCCATCTCGGCGATCTCGTGCATGTCGCGGGTCCGGATCTGGACCTCGATGCGCCGCCGCTCGGGCCCGAAGATCGTGGTGTGGAGCGAGCGGTAGGCGTTCGGCTTGGGGGTGCTGATGAAGTCCTTGAAGCGCTCCGGCACCATCGCGTAGCGGCCGTGGATGACGCCGAGCGCCGCGTAGCAGTTGGGCACGCCGTCGACCGTGATCCGGAACGCCATGATGTCGGAGAGCTGCTCGAAGCTGACGTTCTTGCGCTTCATCTTGCGCCAGATCGAGAACGGCGTCTTCTCGCGGCCGTAGACCCCGGCCTCGAGCCCGGCGTCGTGCAGGGTCTGGCGGAGCTCGCCGACGATCCGCTCGATCAGGTTGCTGTCGTGCTTGCGCAGCTGGCTGAGGCGGTTGCGGACCGATTCGCGGGCATCCGGCCATAGCGCGGCGAAGGCCAGGTCTTCGAGGTCGTCCTTGAGCGCCTGCATGCCGATCCGCTCGGCGAGCGGCGCGTAGATCTCGATCGTCTCGGCCGCGATCCGGCGCCGCTTGTCGGCCTTGCGGATGAAATTGAGGGTCCGCATGTTGTGCAGCCGGTCGGCGAGCTTGACCAGCAGCACGCGGATGTCCTCCGACATCGCGAGCAGGAGCTTGCGGAAGTTCTCGGCCTGCTCGGTGTGCGAGGACTGCAGCTCGAGCTTGTTGAGCTTGGTCACGCCGTCGACCAGGCGGCCGACCTCGGCGCCGAACAGGCGCTCGAGCTCGGCGATCGTGGCGCCGGTGTCCTCGACCGTATCGTGCAGGAGGGCGGTCGCGATCGAGGCGCTGTCCAGCTTCCAGGCGGACAGGATGCCGGCGACCTCGACCGGGTGGGAGAAATAGGGGTCGCCCGAAGCTCGGAGCTGGGCGCCGTGCGCCTTCATCGCGAAGACGTAGGCGCGATTCAAGAGCTCCTCGTCGGCGCTCGGATCGTAGGCCTTGACCCGCTCGACGAGCTCGTATTGACGCATCACCGGCCGGCGCGGCGGCGCCGGACTGGCCGGCTCGATCGACGCTGCCGCTTCGAGCGGCAAGGGCGCCGGCTCCACCATGCCGCTCGGCTGGGTCACCGTCGTTCAGCTACTCGAAGAGGGGGTCCTCGCCGATCGAGGGCTGCGGCGCGCTGCCGAGATCCGACTCGTCGTCGTCAGCATCGCCGACCGCGAGCGGCGGCCCGGGCTCGACCATCGGCTGGTCCTCATAGGCCATCATGAGATCGTCCGGCTGATCCTCGATCTCGACGTGCCGGCGCAAGCCATGGATCAGCTCGTAGCGCAGATGGTCTAGCTCGACCGTGCCGTCGGCGATCTCGCGCAGGGCGACGACCGGGTTCTTGTCGTTGTCGCGCTCGACCGTGAGCGGGGCTCCGGCCGAGACGTCGCGCGCGCGCTGGGCCGCGAGCATGACGAGCTCGAAGCGGTTGGGGATCCTGGTGACGCAGTCTTCAACGGTGATCCGAGCCATGGACGTGCACTCCGGCGGCAATTCGACGATTTACCAGTTAGTTAGCGCGTCGGCCCCGATCCTGCAACCGAGCCGGTCGCGATTTCCGATCCTGCGGGATCGATGGCTGCGACATATTGCCCGGGCGGCAGGGCCGCCAGCAGCTCCGATACGGTCCGGCCGAGGGCCGGATGGCGCCAGGCGGGCGCGATCTCGGCGAGCGGCACCAGCACGAAGGCGCGCTCGTGCAGGCGCGGGTGCGGCAGGATCGGCGAGGCGGCGGGCGGCGGCTCCGGCCAGCTGTTGAGGTCGTGATAGGCCAAAAGATCGAGATCGACGACGCGAGGCGCCCAGCGCCGCGTGCGGATGCGCCCGAACCGCCGCTCGGTCGCGAGCAGCAACGCCATGAGGTCGGGCGGGCAAAGGTCGGTGCCGACTTCGGCGACGCTATTGACGTAATCCGGCTCGCCATTGTCCGGAACCGGGGTCGTCCGATACCAGCGCGAGCGCTGGCGGGTGCTGACGCCGGCCGCGGCGAGGGCCGCGAGCGCGGCCTCGAGGGTCGCGCGCGGCGCGCCGAATTCCGCGCTGGGCAGGTTGCCACCGAGACCAAGAAGGATCATCTTCTGACTCCGCCGATCGGTGTGTTGGGACCGGTCAGGCTGGCTTGAGAGGCAAGGCTCATCGTTATGTAGCATGAGCCGATACAACATCGGAGGTTGACCCTTATGAATTGCCCGGTCATCGAGGACATTCTGAGCGAAGAAGACCGCTTCGCGCTGATGATCGACGGCGCGAATCTCTACCAGGCGGCGCGGGCACTCGGCTTCGACATCGACTATCGCCTGCTGCTCGACACCTTCTCGCGAAGCGGCCGCCTGGTCCGCGCCTGTTACTACACGGCGTTGCTCGACGATCAGGAGTACTCGCCGATCCGACCCCTGGTCGACTGGCTCGACTACAACGGCTACACCGTGGTTACCAAGCCGCTCAAGGAGTTCACGGACGCCTCCGGGCGGCGCAAGTTCAAAGGCAACATGGACATGGAGCTGGCGGTCGATGCCATGGAAATGGCGCAGTACCTCGACCACCTGGTGCTGTTCTCGGGCGACGGCGACTTCCGGCGCCTGACCGAGGCGCTGCAGCGCCGTGGCCTGCGGGTGACCGTGGTCAGCACCATCCGTACCCAGCCGCCGATGATCGCCGACGAGCTCCGTCGCCAGGCGGACACCTTCCTCGAGTTGCACGAGCTGTCAGCCTACATCGCCCGCGAGCATCGCCCCGCGGTCGCGGTCGATGACGACGAGGACGACGAGACCGAGACCCCGCAGCGCCCAGCGCCGCGCTCTGGACGTTTCTACCAGCCGGCCTGAGCCGGCAGCCGATCCCCGGGCGGCGCGGGCGAGCCTATGCGTCCCGCGCCGCCGGTGGATTGCCCTCTCTGTCCACGCCTGGCCGCATTTCGCAAGGCCAACCAGACCTCCTTCCCCCACTGGCACAACGCCCCGGTCGCCTCGTTCGGCGATCCCGCCGCCCGGCTGCTGATCGTCGGGCTCGCCCCCGGCCTGCGCGGCGCCAACCGCACCGGCAGGCCGTTCACCGGCGACCATGCGGGCCTGTTGCTGTATGGAACCCTGCTCCGCTACGGCTTCGCCCGTGGCGACTACCGCGCGGACCCGGACGATGGCCTGCGGCTGATCGATTGCCGGATCACCAACACCGTCCGCTGCGTCCCGCCCGCGAACCGGCCCCTGGGCGAGGAGGTCAACGCCTGCCGGCGCTTTCTGCAAGGCGAGCTCAGCACGCCGCCGGCGCCCGAGATCGTGCTGGCGCTCGGCGGCATCGCGCATGGCTCGGTGCTGCGGGCGCTCGGCCAGAGCGGCCGCCGCTATCCGTTCGTGCACGGCGCGCTGTATCGGCCGGACGCCCTGCCGGCGCTCGCCTCGTCCTACCACTGCTCGCGCTACAACCTGAACACCGGCCGCCTCACGGGCGCCATGTTCGAGACGGTCTTCGCCCGGGTCCGCGCCTGCCTCGACCACGGCTGAGCGTGCTGCGCGCCCTGGATCCGGCCCCCTTCAGCAAACGAAGGGAACAAATTTCCGCCGAGTCCGTTTACGAACCAGACGCACCAGTTCACTGCAAGCGAGCAGGGGAGGTACCCATGGTTCGCAACAGTATCAGGCCAAAGGCGCTCTTGACGGCAACTGCCATCGCTTTGGCCATGTCTGGCGGTGCCTGGGCCCAGGCGACCTCGGGCACTGACAAGTCCGCCCCGACAACTCAGACCGCGCCGATGCAGCCGGGCAAAGCGATGACCGGACCGGCGCTGACCGCGCCGCCGGCACAGGGTGAGGCCACGCAGGCCGAAGCGCCGAAGGCACCCGCCGCGGACGAGGCGGCGACCGCCAAGGAGCCGGCAGCCACGGCTACGGCCGAGCAGGCGCCGGCGGATCAGTTCATCGCGGCCCAGGAGGATGGGCAGACGATGATCAGCGACGTGGTCGGGGCCAAGACAGTGACCCCGAACGGCGATGATCTCGGCAAGATCAAGGACCTGATCCTCGGCGACGACGGCAAGGTTCAGGGTGCGGTGCTCTCGGTGGGCGGTTTTCTCGGGATCGGCGACAAGGAGGTCGCGGTGCCCTGGGAGGCCATCCAGAAGGGCGGCGCGGACCAGCCGCTGGTCGTCTCGATGAGTAAGGACCAGCTCGAGGCGGCGCCCGAGTTCATGACCCTTGCCGACCAGCGCGCCAGTCAGCAGGCGGCGGCGGTGCCACCGCCGTCCGCGGTGCCGGCTCCCGCCCCCAGCGCGGGCGGCGGCCAGTAGCCGCACCCGGCGATCTGCTGGAGACGTTCTTTTTCGGCCGGCCCCCGCGCGGGGCCGGCTTCCTATCCCGAAGTCTCCGGCAGACCCAGTGCGGAGAGCTTCGATGAGCCTCATCTGGAGACCCGCGGGCAGCGGCACCGCGCCGCCGCTCGATCCTGCGGCCGGCCATCCGCCACCCTGGCCGGTCGCGGTGATTGTCTGCCTGGTTCTGGCCGGCCTAATCTCGCCGCTCATCACCTTCGCGGGCGCGCTCGCGGCTTACGCGCTCGCAGACAAGGACCAGGGCACGCTCTTGACCGGCGCCGGTCTGGTCCACGTGATCGTGGCGCTGACGTTCACGGCCGGGTTCTGAGGCCTGCGCGCGAGGGCCCGCAAGCCTTTGCCCTTGCCCGCAAGCCCTCGGGGGCGCCATCATCACCGATGGCCGCCAAGGGCAGCGACTTCGCAAGCTTCGTTGTCGAGTGCCTGCAACCACTCGGGCCCGTCGGCGCGCGCCGGATGTTCGGCGGCTTCGGCATCTACCTGCACGGCACGATGTTCGCGCTGATCGCCGACGAGCAGCTCTACTTCAAGGTCGACGACGGCAACCGGCAGGCCTACGAGGACGCCGGGCTTGCCTACTTCACCTACAGCGACAAGGGCATGCCGATCCGCATGCCCTACCGCGAGGCGCCGAGCGAGGGCTTCGACGATCCCGACGTGCTCTGCGCCTGGGCGCGCGAGGCCTACGCCGCGGCCCTGCGCACGAAGACGCCGAAGCGCGGATGATCCACTTCCGGCCGGGCCAGCATCTTCCCCCTTGCCCTCAGAGAGTGCTCATCCCGCCGTCGATCACGAGCTCGCTGCCGACCGTGAACGCTGCCTCGTCGGAGGCAAGGAACACCATCGCCTGGGCGATTTCGTCGGGATCGCCCCGGCGCCCGGCGGGGATCTGCCCCACCAGAGCGTCGAGATGGGCCCCGACGAGGCCGAGCTTGGCATGCATCGCGGTCGCGGTCGGGCCCGGGCTGATCGCGTTGACGCGGATGCCGCGCCCGAGCAGCTCGCCCGAGAGCGTGCGCACCAGGGAAGCGAGCCCGGCCTTGGCCGCCGCATAGGTCGTGGTGTTGGGCATGCCGATCCGGTTGTTGATCGAGGTGTTGAGCACGATCGAGGCGGGGTTGGCGAAGATCGGCAGCAGCGCCTGCACGAGGAAGAAGGGGCCCTTCAGATTGACCGCGATCGCGCGGTCGAAGGCCGCCTCGTCGATCTGCTCGAGCGGCCGGAAATCGCCAAACCCGGCGTTGACGCACAAGATGTCGAGGGCGCCGAAGACCTCTTTGATCGTAGCCGCGGTCGAGACTTGGGCGGCGACGTCGCCGGCATCGGCGCGGATCACCGTCACCTCGCCGCCGAGCTCGGCCCGCGCGCTCTCGAGGGTCGCGGGATTGGTGCCGGTGATCGCGACCCTTGCGCCCTCCGCCCGGAAGCGCCGGGCCGTTGCGAGGCCGATTCCGCTGGTGCCGCCGGTGATCAGCGCCCGCTTGTCCTTGAGCCTGTCCATGAGATGTTCCCTGGCATGGGGTCAATCCGCAAGAGCTGCGGCGGCGCCGTCGCGCGTCAGCCCGCGAACCGCTGCGAGGGCGTGCCGGCGACGCCCGGGTGCAGGGCGAGGAGCGCCCCCTCCTTCGGATTCTGCCGGAGCTGCTCCTCGCTCAGCGCGAACCGCGCCGAGGTGACGTAGAGGGTCTCGAGGTCGGGGCCGCCAAAGCAGCAGGACGTGGGGTAGGGACTGGCACGTCGATGATCCGATCGACCCGGCCGTCGGGCGCGAAGCGGACCACGGCACCGCCCGCAAAGCGCGCATTCCATAGATAGCCCAAGGCATCGATCGCGGAGCCATCGCAGAAGCCCGGCAGCTTTTCGTCGTTGAACACCCGCCGGTTGGCAAGCCGCCCCGTCGCGGGATCGCAATCGAAGGCCCAGATCGCGTTGGCGAGCGTGTCGCCGAAGTAAAGGGTGCCGCCATCCGCGGTCCAGGCGAGCGTATTGGAGAGGCCGACGCCGTCGAGCTCGCGCGTGCTGCTGCCGTCCGCTCGCACGCAGTAGAGCGCGCCCGTGCTCGCCGTCATCGTCCGTTCCGAGCCGTCGGGCGCCAAGATTGTTCTGCATCGTGCCGACCCAGAAGCGGCCCTGCGCATCGCATTTGCCTTCGTTGGCGCGGTTGTCCGGCCGCTCGGCCTCGGGGCGGCAGAAGCGCTCGAGCCCGCCGCTGGCGAGGTCCATGAAGTAGAGCCCGTCACGCAGCGCCACGAGAGCGCCCGCACGGCGACGCAAGACCACGGCGGCCGGAAAGTCCGGCATCGGCCAGCGCTTCGGCGGGGCGCCGCCGGGGCGCCAGCGCAGGACCTCTTTGCCGGTGATGTCGACCCACCAGAGCGCGCCCTCGCCCGCGTCCCAGAAGGGGCCCTCGGCGACCCCGCTGCGGGCGTCGAGGGCGATTTCGATCTGCATCTCGCCAAGCCTTCCTTGTGCCTGCCGCACCGACTTATAGCGGATCGGACCCGGCTTTGTGCCGTCGATCGGTCTCTTGCGCGCCCCGATCCCTTCCGCCTATCGTCGGCCCATCGACGCCCTCGAAGGGGCGCTCGCTCATTCAGGGAGGCCGATGATGCGCATGAGCTGGTTGCCCGCCGCGGCCGCGGTGGTCGGGGTGATCTCCGGTGCCGCGACGGCAGGCGCGCAGGAGCGTTACACCTACCTCCACCATTCGACGCCCACCAACGTCTTCTGGCAGGCGGTCAAAAAGGGCATGGACGAGGCCTGCGGCCAGATCCAGGCCGACTGCCAGATGGTGTTCCTGCAGCAGGACGGCAACTTCCAGGAGCAGCTCAACAACCTCGAGGCGGCGATCGCGCAGAAGCCCGACGGCATCATCATGACCTTCGCGGGCGGCGAGATCTTCGACGAGGCGATCGAGCGCGCGATGCAGGCCGGCATTCCGGTCATCGCGTCCAATGTCGACCACCCCAAGCAGACCCATCGCCTGGCCTTCGTCGGCCAGGACCTCGAGCAGGCGGGCTACGACCTCGCCGCCGGGCTCGCCCCGCAGTTCCCCAAGGACGGCCCGATCCACGTCCTGATCGGCATCTCGGGCCCCGGCCAGGTCTGGGCCGAGAGCCGCGGCGCCGGCATCGCCCGCTTCATGGACGACTACAAGAAGCAGAATCCGGGCCGCGAGATCACCTACGAGAAGATCGACAGCGGTCTCGACCTCTCGGTCACCGGCCAGCGCGTCGCGGCCTACGTCCAGACCAAGCCCACCACCGCCTATTTCGACGTCGGCTACTGGGCGGCCGGCGCTGCCGTCAGTCTGCGCGATCTCGGCAAGAAGCCCGGCGAGATCCTGCTCGCCTGCTTCGATCTGGTGCCGGTCGTGATGGACGAGATGAAGACCGGCTACATCCAGCTGACGATCGATCAGCAGCCGTTCCTGCAAGGCTATGTGCCGGTCCACGAGCTGCACCTGATCAACAAGTACAAGCTCGGCGCCTATGACGTGAACACCGGCAAGGCGCTGGTCACGCCCGACCAGGTGGACGACCTGATCAAGCTCTCCGAGCAAGGCGTCCGCTGACGCAGGCAAAGGACGGCGTCCGCCTCCCGCTCGAGGCGGACCCCCCTTTGCCGCTCCCCTTGCCGCCGGCGCCTCGCCTTATGCAGAAGCTGACCAAGACCCTCCTGTCGCGGCCGGAGATCAGCGCGCTCGTCATGCTGCTCGTCGTGATGGCGGGCTTCGCCCTCTATGCGCCGCAGTTCGCGAGCAGCGGCAACACGCGCGTGATCCTGTTCGCGGTGCCCGAGCTCGGGATCGTAGCGCTCGGCGTCGGCATCCTGATGATCGCGGGCGAGTTCGACCTCTCGGTCGGCTCGGTCTTCGCCCTGGTGCCGATGGTGATCGTCGTCGTGATGGGCCGCTTCGATCTCGATCCGGCGCTCGCGATCTTGCTCGGGCTCGCGAGCGCCTTGCTGGTCGGCTACCTCAACGGCTGGATCACGCTCACCTTCGGCATCCCGAGCTTCGTCACGACGCTTGGCATGCTGTTCATCATCCGCTCGCTCGCGACCGTGCTCTCGGGCGGGTTCCCGCCGCCCTTTCCCGCCGCCACGCCGACCTGGCTGTTCGTCGCGGATCTGGGCCTCTTCCGCAGCTCGATGCTCTGGTTCCTGGCCCTGATCCTGATCCTTGCGGTCATGCTGCAGGCCACCAACCTCGGCAACTGGATCTTTGCCACCGGCGGCCAACGGCAGGCGGCCGACGACATGGGGATCGACACGAGGCGGGTGAAGCTGTTCTGCTTCATGCTATGCTCGCTGCTCGCGGGGTTCGCCGGCATGATCACGACCTTCCGCCTGCACTCGGCGCTGCCGTCGCTTGGCGAGGGCCTCGAGCTGCAGGCGATCGCGGCCGCGGTCATCGGCGGCACGGCGCTGACCGGCGGTATCGGGTCGGTCGTCGGCTTCGTGATCGGCACGCTCCTGATCCGGGTCATCGACAACGGCCTCGTGATGGCGCGGATCGATGCCAACTGGTTCCGCTTCGCGATCGGCGCGCTCACGATCCTGGCGGTGATCCTGAACACGACGCTCCGGGCGCGCGCCCGCAGGATGAAGATCTGACCATGGTCGAGACGATCGAGGTCCACGAGCCCGCCGCGGCCTTCGTCAAGCCGAGCCCGGAGGCGCTGATCCGCTGCGAGGGGCTCGAGAAGTGGTATGGCGGCGTGCACGCTCTCAAGGGCGTCGATTTTCACGCCGAGCGCGCCGAGGTGGTGGGCCTGGTCGGCGACAACGGCGCCGGCAAGTCGACCTTGATCAAGCTGCTCTCGGGCGCCCACCGGCCGGACGCCGGGCGGATCTTCATCGACGGCCGGGAGGTCAAGCTCGCGTCGCCCAGCGTCGCCATGAGCCTCGGCATCGAGACCATCTACCAGTCGGCCGCCATGGTGCCGCAGATGACGGTCGCCCGGAACATCTTCATCGGCCGCGAGCCGCTCCGCCTCAGCGTCGGCGGCATCGGGCTGATGGACCGGCGCAAGATGGCCGAGCAGGCGATCTCCTCGATGACCAACGTCGACCTCCGGACCCGCTCGCCCGACACCACGGTCGAGGAGCTCTCGGGCGGCCAGCGCCAGGGCGTGGCCATCGCCCGCGCCCTGTTCTTCAAATCCAAGGTTTTGATCCTCGACGAGCCGACCAACCATCTCTCGGTCAAGGAGACCAACAAGGTCCTGGACCACGTCGCCTCGCTGCGCGAGCAGGGCATCACCAGCATCTTCATCAGCCACAACCTGCACCACATCCACCCGATCGCGGATCGGATCGTCGCGATGGCGCGCGGCGAGAAGATCGCCGACCTCAGGAAGTCCGACACCAGCATCGAAGAGCTGACCGATCTGATCGTCTGACACGAGGGGGCCGACTGGAGAAGGACCGATGGAGCTTCGCGGCAAGAACGCGCTCATCACCGGCGCGACCGGCGGCCTCGGCGTGGCCGAGAGCGAGGCGCTCGCGCGCGCCGGCGCCGCCGTGCTCATGCTCGACGTCAAGGGCGGCGAGGCGGCCGCAGCGATCAATGCCGGGCTGCCGCCCGGGGCACCCAAGGTCCGCTTCGTCCATTGCGACCTCGCCGACCCCAAGGCCGCGCAGGCGCTCGTGCAGGGTCTCGACGCGGATGCGGGCGGCATCGACATCCTGATCAACAACGCCGCGATCAACCCCTTGAAGCCGATCGATCGCTACCCGCTCGAGGAGTATGAGCGCGTCCAGGCCGTCAACGCCACCGCGGCGGTGGCGCTGGCCCAGGCGGTCGTCCCCTCGATGAAGCGCAAGGGCTCTGGCCAGATCGTCAACATCTGCTCGGTGACCCTGAACGGCGGCTGGTCGGACTTCACGGCCTACGTCGCCTCCAAGGGCACGCTCCTCGGCCTCACCCGCGCGATGGCGCGCGAGCTCGGCCCGTTCGGCATCCGGGTCAATGCGGTGAGCCCGGGCGCGATCCCGACCGCGCTCGAGAAGGAGGTCTGGGCCGACCAGCTCGAGATCTACGAGAAGTTCCTGCTCGAGCACCAGGCGCTCAAGTATCGCGGCGCGCCTTCGGACATCGCCGAGGCGATCCTCTTCCTGATCTCCGATCGGGCCCGCTTCATCACCGGCCAGAACCTGACCGTCGACGGCGGCTGGTGGATGCATTGAGCGGGTGCGCGCATGCGGGCGATCGAGCTTTGCGCCGACGATCTCCGCCTCGTCGTCCTGCCCGAAGTGGGCGGCGGCATCGCCCGCTTCGAGCTCGCCCGGTCTCAGGGCGTTGCGCCGCTGTTCCGGCCCTGGGATGGCGCAAGGGCCGATCCGAACACCCTTGGCTGCTACGTGCTCTGCCCGTTCTCCAACCGGGTCTCCGGCGGCGGGATCGAAGCCGGCAACCGGTTCTGGCCGCTCGCTGCCAATCTCGCCGGTGAACCCTACCCGATCCACGGCGACGCCTGGCAGCGAACCTGGACCGTCGAGGAGAGCAGTAAGAGCGCGATTGGCCTTCGTCCTCGAAAGCAGCTCGATGCCGCCGTTCGCCTATCGTGCGCAGCTCCGCTACGAGCTCGCCGAGCATGCCCTTCGCGCCCGCCTGACGGTCCAGCATCAGGGCGAGGTCGCGGTCCCTTACGGCCTGGGCTTCCACCCATGGCTGCCGCGCACGCCCGCGACCACGCTGCAAGCCGCCTGCGAAGCCGTCTGGCTCGAGCGGCCGGACCACCTGCCGGATCGATGCTCTGCCGGTCAGCCGAGCGCCCGCGACTGGGACTTCCGGTCGCCGCGGCCGCTGCCCCGCTCCTGGGTCAACAACGGCTTCGTCGGCTGGCAGCGTCGAGCGCGGATCCACTGGCCGGAGCGTGGGCTCGGGCTCGAGATCGAGGCAAGCGAGGCGCTCGCGACCTACATCCTGTTCTCGCCGGGCGCCGACGCCGATTTCTTCTGCTTCGAGCCGGTCTCGCACGCGGTCGACGGCGTTCCATCTGCCGGGCGGGCCCGAAGCGCATGGCCTGAAGCTCCTGCAACGGGGCGACGAGTTCGGGATCGAGTGCCGCTTCCGCGTGATCGAGACCTGCTAGCCAGGATGCGCAGACGCCCCCCGGTCATGCCCGCATTCGATCCGCTGCCGCTCGGGCTGAACGGCGGCATGATCGGGCGACCGCCAGGACCCCCGTCGGCGTCGTCCAAAATGGCGATGAGACGAGGAAGTACCGAACGCTTACACCAACCTTTGCGGCGTCTTCCTTTCGCCGGGGAAATCCGGCCGTGGCCGCCCGCAGTCGATCGGTTTGGCGGCGCGCGGATTCCCAGGATCGCATGGACCGTAGGAGAGCCTAGGAGCCGATGGTTGACGAAAGGTTAACGGCACCGTGCGTGACATCTATCGCCTCGGTCAAAACAGCTTGTCGACGAATTGCCGCGTCGGATGGGGTAACAAATCTTGCGGATGGTCGCCGCCGAACGTGGCCCATTTGCTGCTGGCCGACATGACGCTTGAGGCCAGCATCTGGCCGGCGGCGGTGTCATAGACGCTGTACCTGATGGTGATCTTGTCGGTTTTGCCCGACCATTGGGTGGCACGGTCCTCCCAGTGCAGGATCATCGGGTCGAACACATTGGTCAGGCCGCGCTGCTTGGCCGAGGCCAGGGCCTGGCTCAAGTCTTCCTGCCGGTCGCCGCGCTCGACGTTGCCGACGTAGCGGCTGAGGGCGGCCACGGCGGCCTGGGCGGTCATATCCCCCGACCCGGCATAGATTTTCGTCCCGTACCGGCCATCCTGCGGCTGCGCCACGTAGAAGCTGGCTTGGCGGGACAACCGGGTCGCCGGGGCATCTAGGGAATCAATACGGTATTTGCTGGCACATCCGGCCAGCAGGACGCTGGCCAACACGGCTAAGAGAACAGATTTCACGCGTTTTCCCCGTAAATCTACGTTGGCTTTCGCGTCTTACTCCTTTGCGGTGCTGTGTGCAACCGAAGTGCGCGCATCTCCGGCTACACCATCAACCGGAGAGCCCTTCACAGTTGGGTCTTGACTGTGTGTGGAACCGGAAAAGGTTCTGCAGTCGGGCAAGGGGGGCAGGTCGGTGCAGTGCGGCCACGGTCGCCGAGACAATCGGGGTGCCGAGCTGGACCCCGTTGTCCTTCGCCGGCTGGACCACGGTGCAGTCGGTAGCGGTTTTTGCTGTGGCCGCCGGTCCCGTGCAGAGCGTCGATCACCTAGCTCCACGCTCCCGCGTTTCCCGCTGCCGCCGATCGTGTAGTCTACGCGGGCGGGCAAGCGGTGCTCAACTGCGCCTGCGATCGAGGAAGGGGAAAGGTGTCAGCGACTGTCTTGGGCAGTCAAGCTGATTGTGGTGCGCGCCATGGCTGGCGGTCTCTGAGGATGGCGTTGAGGATGACCAGCAGCTTGCGCATGGCGGCGGTCAGCGCGAGCTTCTTGGCTTTGCCGGCGGTGAGCAGACGCTGGTAGAAGGCGCGCCGGGTCGGGTTGTGGCGCACCGCGACCAGAGCCGCCATGTAGAGGACCGCGCGCACCGGCGCGCGGCCGCCCCAGATCGTGCGCCGACCCTTCATCAGGCCGCTGTCGCGGGCGAACGGGGCGACCCCGACCCTGCTGCTCGAGCCGCGGCGACGGCACGGCGGTCGAGCTGGCCGGGTTCGGGCAGCAGACCCAAGAGCGTGGCCACCGTGACCTTGCCGACCCCCGGCACGGACGCCAGCAGCGCGGCGCGCTCGCGCCATTCGGGGCTGACCTCGAGGCGGGCTTCGATCTGGCCTTCGAGCTCGGCGATGGCCGTCTGCAGGCAGCCGAGGAGGGCCTCGATCGAGGCCAGGACCGCAGGCTCTTCGGTGCGTCGGGCGCGGTTGTGTTCCGCCTCGACCAGGTGGGTGAGCTGGCGCCGGCGCAGCACCAGCGCCGCCAGCGCCTGGTCGGCCGCCGAGCGCGGCGGACGGGGCACCGGCCGCAGCCGCTCGGCGTAGAGCGCCAGCGCATAGGCATCGAGCCGGTCGGTCTTGGCGAGCAGCCCGGCCGCCCGCGCGAAGTCGCGGGTCTGGCGCGGGTTGACGACGGCGACCGCGATCCCGGCGCGCTCGAGCGCCACCGCCAGCGTCCGCTCCAAACCGCCGGTCGCCTCAACCACCACCAGCGACCGTTCCTGACTGGCAAGCCAGGCGACCAAGCGTGCGATGCTGCGCCGGTCGCGGCCAAAGCCGGCACCCTTGCCACCCGGCAGCAGATGCACATCCAACCGCGCCTCGCTGACGTCGACGCCAACAAAGCACTCAAACTCGAGGTTTCGGGTCATCACCATCCTCGTATGCGGGCTTGCAGCCCGATCGACTGTTCGGCTTGAATGGCAGAGCGAGCGGGCGCCGAGCTGACACACGGTCTGTCCAGACCCAGGAACCTCCGGCGTCCCGCTCGCCGGCCTGGTCCCGGCCGCGGCCGGGACCAGGCCATCTCGCCCAACAGTCACCCGCTCCGACCGAACATGTCGAGAGATACGAGGAACGTCAACGGCACCGCATTGGACCTGATCGATCCAGTCGGCACAGCTCGATGCCCGGGCCGGCCCGGGCCCGGCAATGACGCTCAAATCGAGCATATCCGTCGCTGCACGAAAACCAACGGGAGGATCAGAGGATGGCCGGCGATCGGGTGGTGAGGGTCTATCAGGAGGACTGGTGGCCGTTCCAGAACCTGCCGGCCGCCTTGCGGCGTTTTTCCGAACGGACCGGGATCGGGGCGGAGCTCGCCTGGGATCGGGTCGGCGTCGGCTCGATCGAGAAGATGTTCGAGGAGATGCTGCACTCGTTCGCCGACGAGGACCCGCCCTTCGATCTCGTCTGCACCGACGAGGTGATGCTGCGCAAGTTCGCGCTCGAAGGCCGGGTGCTGCCCTTGAACGAGTTGATGGCAAGGGACGGGATCACGCTCGACGACACGACCGCCGCCACCCGCGAGGCCGTCACCCTCGATGGCCAGGTGCTGGGCCTGCCCTGCGTCAACGTCTCGAACATGCTCTTGTACCGGCGCGACCTCCTGGACGGATACGGATTGCCGGTGCCGCAGAGCTGGGACGAGCTCAAGGAGGTGGCCGGCCGCCTCCAGGACGCCGTGCGCAAGGACGGCATGCCCGAGTTCTATGGCTTCGCGACCCGCGGCGCGCCCGGTGGCGGCCACGCGGTCTGGGCCGTCTCGAGCTTCGTTGCCTCCTTTGGCGCCGCCTGGTTCGATGCGGCCGGCAGGGCAACGACGCGAAGCGACGCGCACGAGGCGGCGCTTGCCACCTACGTCGACCTGTTGCGCGCCGTAGCGCCGCCCGACCAGGCCAAGATCAGCTTCGTCGAGCTGATGCGGGATTTCCGTGCCGGACGGGTCGGCATGATCCTCGAGGTCGGCATGGAATACGCGCATCTGTTGCAAGATGACCCCGAGCTTGCCGCTAAGGCGGGCGTTGCGCTCGTCCCGGCAGGACCGGCGGGGCGCTTTGCCAACTTGTACTGTCCGCCCTACGCGATTCCGAAGAACTCGAAATTGCGGGCCGAAGCTTGGGAGCTGGCGAGGTTTCTTTGTTCTCCGGCGCAGCTCCTCGAGGACGGGCAAAAGGCGGAGGCGCTCGAGACCTCGTCGCTCCGCGTCCTCTACGACCCGGCGTTCGACCGCCATTTCCGCCCCGATCTGCTCGCGGTCGCGCGCGCCACGCGGGCGATCGCCGCCGAGGAGCGGCCCTTTTCGACCCTGGGCATCGAGGCCTGTACGATCGTCGGCGACCACACGACAAAGGCGTTGACCGGCGAGCTCGGAATCCGCGCCGCCCTCGAGCAGATGCAGCGCCGGCTCGACCAGCTGCCGGCAACGACGGCAGGCTAGCCTCGTCTTTGGGCCGATGAGAGCGAGTTCACAACGGGCTGCACGAATCGCGGATATCGTTCTAAGGTTGAGGGCAGCCCGAAGGAGCGCCCCGCGTGAAGTGCGCCGACTGCCAGACCGAGAATGTTTCCGAGCGGCACTATTGCTGGGCCTGCGGTCGGCAGCTCTCGGCGACCTGCGCGGCATGCGGGTTCACGAACGCCGTCGAAGCCCGCTTTTGCGGCGGTTGCGGCCATCCCCTGCAGACGACGGTCCCGGCCGGCGCGGCCGCACCCCACCTGACGTCGCCGGCGCATGAGCTTGCCTCCGGGCCGCGTGCGCTCGAAGGCGAGCGCAAGCAGCTGACCGTCCTGTTCGCCGATCTCTGCCGCTCGCTCGAGCTGATCGAGGGCAGTGATCCCGAGCTCGCGCGCACGATCCTCGATGGTGCCGTGCAGATCATGATGGACGCGGTGCACCGGCACGAGGGCACCGTCAACCGCATCATGGGCGACGGCATCATGGCGCTGTTCGGGGCACCCCTGGCCCAGGAAGGGCACGCGGTGCGGGCCTGCTACGCAGCCCTTGCGATCACCGAGGGCATCTTGCGCTGGAGCAAGGATCAGCCGCGCCGGGACGGGGTCGCCTTGCAGGTCCGGGTCGGCATCAATTCGGGCGAGGTCGTGGTCCGGGCGCTGCAGAGCGACCTCACGCTGCACTACGACGTGGTCGGGACCGCCGCGCACCTCGCGAGCCGGATGGAGCAGCTCGCCTCCCCCGGCACGATCCGCTTCACCCACAACACCGCGAGCCTGGTCACCGGCTTCGTCGCGTTCAGGAGCCTGGGCTCGGTGCGGATCAAGGGCCTGAAGGAGACGATAGAGGTCTACGAGCTGGAAGGACTGACCGCGACCAAGACGCTCTTTCAGGCGACCCTGGCACGCGGTCTCAACCGCTTCATCGGCCGCGCCGCCGAGCTCCAGATCCTGGGCCATTCACTCCAGCAGGCGAAATCCGGCTTCGGCCAGATCGTCGCCATCGTCGGCGAACCGGGCATCGGCAAGTCGCGCCTCTGCTTCGAGTTCCTGGGCTCGCCCGAGACCGAAGGCTGGCGCGTGCTGCGGACTGCCGCCGTCTCCTTCGGCCGGGCGACCCCCTGGCTGCCGGTCGCCGATCTGCTCCGCGACGCCTTCGGAATCGGGCCCAAAGACGACGGCAGCGCGATCGCGGACAAGGTGAGTGCCAGGCTCAAGGGTCTGGACGACCGGCTCGAGGGGCTGGCGGCGCCGCTGCTCGCCTGCCTCGACCGCCCGGTCGACGACGCCTCCTGGCAAGGCCTTGCCCCGGCGCAACGGCGCCAGCAGATGCTGGATGCGGTCAGAGCCCTGCTGATCGCCGAAAGCCGCGTGCAGCCGCTGGTTGTGCTGTTCGAGGATCTGCATGGCTGCGATCACGAATCCCACGCTCTGCTCGACTCCCTGGCCGAGGGCATGCGCACCGCGCGGCTTCTGCTGATCGTCACCTACCGGCCCTACCATCGGCACGGCTGGGGCGGCAAGAGCTACTACACGCAGTGCCCCCTCGACCCGCTGCTGCAATCGACGGCGCTCGAGCTGCTGGACGGTCTGCTTGGCGAGGTCTCCGATCTCGATCCGCTCAAGGCGCAGCTGATCGAGCGCACCAGCGGCAACCCGTTCTTTCTCGAGGAAAGCGTCCGCGAGCTCGCCGATCGCGGGGTGCTGCGCGGCAGCCAGGGCGACTACCGCCTGGCGGGCACGCCGGTGGTGCCGCATATCCCGCCGACCGTTCAGGCGACGCTGGCGGCTCGTATCGATCGGCTCCTGGCGGCCGACAAGGACCTGCTCCTGGTGGCGTCGGTGATCGGCCGCGGCGTCGACGTCGACCTGCTCCAGGCGGTCGCCGACCATCCCCTGCAGGACCTCCGTTCCAGCCTGCTCCGCCTGCACGAGGCGGAGTTCCTCGACGAGGTCAGCCAGCATCCGAACGCGGAGTACGTGTTCCATCATGCGCTGACCCAGGAGGTTGCCTACGCCAACGTCCTGCACGAGCGGCGGCGCACCCTCAACCGGCGCATCGTCGATGCGCTCGAGGCGCGGGGCGGCAACGAGCAGGCCGGCTGGCACGAACGGCTGGCGAGGCACGCTTTCCGCGGCGAGCTTTGGGACAAAGCGGCCCTGCACTACGGCGTGCTCGGCGAACTGGCGCTCGAGCGCTCGGCCAACGCCGAGGCGGTCAACGCCTACGGGCAGGCGCTGGAAGCCCTCGGCCATCTGGGTCAGGAGCCGGCAGAGATCGCCCGGACGATCGACGTCCATCTGGCGCTGGCCAACGCCCTGTTCGCGTTCGGCCAGTCGGACCAGGTCCTCGATTGCATCCGCAACGCGCAGACGCTGGCCGAGCAGAGCGGCGACCGGCAACGGCTCGCGCGGGCCTACTCGGCGATGGCGCTCTACCACTGGATGATCGGCGATCCGGTGCACGCGATCAGCGCCGGCCGGCAAGCCCGGCAGATTGCGCTCGACCTGGACGCTTTCGATCTGCGCGTGCTGGCGACCCTGCGGCTGGCCGTGGCGCTCCAGGCCCATGGCGACTATGCTGAGACGGTCGATCTGTTCGGTTGGGCGATTGCGGCCCTCAAGGGCGACCAGATCCACAAGCAGTTCGGCCTGACCTCGGTCGCGGCGGTGGCGGCACGCAGCTCGCTCGCCCGCAGCCTCGCGGAGCTCGGGCGCTTTGCCGAGGGCGAGCGGGTCGGCACCGAAGCCATCCGGCTCGCCAAGGACCTCGCCCATCCCTTCAGCCAGGTCTACGCGGCCCGCGAGGTCGGCCTGTTCCATATCCGCAGCGGCGACTTTGAGCGGGCGATTGAGCTGCTCGAGGACGGCGTCCGCCAGTGCGAGGCGACCAGCAACCAGGTGCTGTTTCCGATCAGCGCCGCGGGCCTCGGTTACGCGCTCGTGCTGGCCGGCCGGATCGATGGCGGGCTGCAATGGCTGGAAACCGCGGCCGAGCGGGCTTTGGGCATGGACCTCATGGTCCGCCTCTCGCTGCAGCTCAGCTGGCTGGGCGAGGCGTATCTTGCGGCCGGCCGGCCGGCCGATGCGCTGGACCAGGGGGTCCGCGCGCTCGAGCTCGCCCGCCGCTACGACGAGCGCGGCCATCGTGGCTGGGCGCTCCGCCTGCTCGGCGAGGTGCATCGTCTCTCGGCGTCCGACGTCGCCGCTGCCGAGGCCTTTTACAACGAGGCTTTGAGCCTCGCCGAAACCCTCCACATGCGCGTCCTGGCGGCGCATTGCCGGCTCGGGATCGGCCTGCTCTACCAGGCGAGCGAGCGCGGGCAAGAGGCCGCGCGGGCTTTGCGGTCGTCGTTCCGACTGTTCGAGCAGATGGGCGCCTCGATCTGGCTGCATCGGGCGAAGGCGGCGGCGGACGGAATCGCTTGAGCTCGTCCGGGTCGCCAGCCTTGTGTCCCAGTTCACAACCGCATCACGCTGCCCTCGCTAGCATGGTTGCATGCTGCTGCGCCTCGCACCTGCCGCGGCGCCTCGTCAGGTCGCAGCAACGGCGCGAGCTCCAACATCCCATTTCGAGCGGGAGGTGACGATGGCGACCCCTAGGAAAGCTACTCCACCCGACCAACGGTTATATCGGCTGCGCTACACCGAAGACGACGGCAGCCATTTCAACATTGACGATTTCAAGAAGCTGGTCGACGGCGGGGTGGCCAAACTGGGCGGGGCAAGCAGCGCCGCCGAGCTGAAAGACCAGCTGGGCTGGGCGAACCAGGTGTTCGACGTGACCGAGACCTGGGAGACCTGGGCCAAGCTGCGCGGGCGCGGGGTACGGGTCGCGGTCCTCGACACCGGGGTCGATCGCAACCATCCGGCGCTCCATGATGCCATCATCGCCGCGCGCGACTTCACCCGGCGCGCGGCCAGCGAGGACAGCGACCCGACGGTGCCGCGGCACGATCCCTACGCCGCCGACGACGACGGGCACGGCACGCATTGCGCCGGGATCATCGCCGCGCGCCCGGTCTCGACGGCGCGCTACGCGGCGATCGAGCCCGACGGCGACAGCGGCGATCCGAGCGCGGTCCCCTTCCAGGGCGTGGCACCCAAGGCCAAGCTCCTGGTCGCCAAGGTGCTCAAGGTTCGCGACGATGGCGAGGTGTGGGGCGAGCCGGACTGGGTGGTCAGGGGCATCCGCTGGGCGATCCAGAACAAGGCCGACATCATCTCGATGTCGTTCGCGGCCAGGCGCTCGCCGCCCGAGCTCTACTACGCGGTCCAGCAGGCGCTCTGGCTCGGCAAGTTCGTCATCTGTGCGGCCGGCAACAACGGCGCCTTGTACCAGAACGGCATCGGCTATCCGGGCCGCTACGGCGGCGTCCTCACCGTGGCCGCCCACGACCGCAACGGCCAGCCGGCCGGATTTTCGTCGACCGGCGGCGAGATCGACTTCATCGGCCCGGGCGAAGGCATCTGGTCGACCTTCGTCGACCACGGCCAGAGCGGCTACCGCAAGCTGTCCGGAACCTCGATGGCAACGCCCTTCGTCGCTGGCATCGCGGCGCTAGTGGTCGCCAAGCACAAGGACCCGGGGGCGCTCGACGACGATCCGACGCTCGACGAGCTGCGCGCATTCGCAGCCCAGGACGGCGGCCGGGTCGCGGAGGTGATCAAGCTCGTGGTCGCGAGCCCCTCCTATCAGCTGCAGGACGCCTCATCCAACGACCACGGACTGGGCGCCGCCGCCCGAGCAACCCGACCCGGTGCGCGCGGCTCTCGAGGAGCTCAAAGCCTCCGAGGGCTTCATTCGCTTCCGCGCCGCGCGCAGCTCGGACAACAACGACACGCCTTTGACCAACAACGAGGACCTGAAGGAGCACCTCCTGCGGATGGCGACCCGCTCCGGCTCCCACGATTCGGCGACCGGCTACGGCGTCCTGCGCCCGCTGCGGTATTTCGGGGTCGAGGAGACCGTACCGGTGCCGGTAGACGGCGACAGGCCGCCCGAAGGCCGCGCGCCCCTCAAGTCGGCCTACGACGTCGCCGGCAAGGAGGTGCCCGCCGAGGTCGTGCCTCCCGAATACCCGCGCGACGGCACGCTGATCCGCGGCGCCGATGGCCAGCTGTACTTCATCCCGGGCGACCTCGAGGTCTACCGGGTCGCTGGCGACGACTTGGCGACCCTCGTGCACGGAGAGGTCCTGGGCGAGATGCAGGATCTGGAGGACAAGATCAGCGGCCGGATCGACACCGACTTCCGGCTGACCAAGACGGTCGCCGCCGAGCTGCGGCCGGTGAAGCGGCTGCTGCCCGAGGGCGTAGGCTTCGCGGATGCCAACCTGAGATTGAGCAAGACCGTCTTCTATCAGCCCGAGCCGTAAGCCTCGCAAGGAGCGGCCTTGGCCGAGGCTCACCTCGCTCGTCTCGTCGGCCACGGCCGCGCCAGCCCGGCGCGGCCCGCCTTCGCCTGGCATCGGGATCCGGGCTCGAAGTCCTATCGGCGCGGCACCCATCGCAGCATCGCGCCGGCGGCGATGCTGCAGCGGGTGAAACCGTTCATGCCGATCATCGGGATCACTCGCCTGGCCAACCTCACCGGCCTGGACGTGATCGGCCTGCCGGTGGTCATGGCGTGCCGTCCCAACAGCCGCTCGGTTGCGGTCTCGATGGGCAAGGGCCTCGACGCCGAGGCTGCCCGGGCCTCGGCGCTGATGGAGGCCGTGGAGACCTGGCATGCCGAGCAGATCACGGCGCCGCTCAGGCTCGGCAGCTTCGAGGAGTTGCGCTACGACCACCTCCTGGTCGACCCGCTGCGTCTGCCGCTCTGTCGCGACAGCGCCTGGCACCCGGCCAGGCGACTGCTCTGGATCGAGGGGCAGGACCTCGTGAGCGGACGTTGCCTTTGGGTCCCCTATGAGCTCGTGCACACCGACTACACCCTGCCGCCGCCCAGCGGCAGCGGTTGCTTCCTTGCCAGCAGCAACGGCCTCGCCTCGGGCAGCCATTGGCTGGAAGCGATCGGCCACGCCGTCTGCGAGCTGGTCGAACGTGACGCGGTCACGCTTTTCAATCGCCTGACCGACGACCAGCGGGCGGCGACGCGGCTCGATCTGGAGGGCGTGCCCGAGCCGGACTGCCGCCTGGTCATCGAGCGCTGCCGGGCCGCGGGCATGGCGCTCGCCGTGTTCGATGCCACCAGCGACATCGACATCCCGACCTTCGTCTGCCTGCTTGCCGAGGCGGAGCGACAGGCGCCGCCACTGCTGCGCGGGATCGCGATCGGCTCCGGATGCCACCCCGATCCCTCGATCGCGCTGCTGCGGGCGATCACCGAAGCGGCGCAGATCCGGCTCGCTTACATCTCGGGCGCCCGGGACGACCTGCCCGATGCCGCCTATGGGCGCTCGGATCCCGTAGGCCATCCCTTGGAGGTTCCGCCGCCCGCCGTGCCCGAGGGCGGTGCCCGGCCCTTCGGGAGCATCCCGGGCTTTCAGGGCGGGACCTTCGCCGACGACGTCGCCTGGATGATCGACCGGCTGCTCGCCCAGGAGCTCGACCAGGTGATCGTGGTTGATCTGACCAAACCGGCGCCGTTCGCGATCCCCGTGGTCCGGCTGGTGATCCCGGGCCTCGAAGGCGTCGACGATCACCCGCTCTACCGGCCGGGACCGCGCGCCCGGGCGCTGACGAGGCCCCTTTCGTGACCGCTTGCGTGTTCCTTGGCCCCAGCCTCGCGCGCGCGGCGGCGGCGCGCGAGCTCGATGCGGTCTATCTGCCGCCGGTCGGCAAGGGCGACGTCTATCGCGCCGTGCGCCAAGGACCGCACGCGATCGGCATCGTCGATGGCTATTTCCACCAGGCGCCCGCGGTCTGGCACAAGGAGATCCTGTGGGCGATGGCCGAAGGCGTGCGCATCCTCGGCAGCGCCAGCATGGGTGCCTTGCGCGCGGCCGAGCTGCATGCGTTCGGCATGGAAGGCGTCGGCCGGATCTTCGAGGCCTATCGCGACGGGGTGATCGAGGATGACGACGAGGTCGCGGTCCGGCACGGGCCGGCCGAGCTCGGCTATCTCGCGGTCTCGGAGGCGATGGTCAACATCCGCGCGACCCTCGAGCGCGCCGCCGCCGAGCACGTGATCGCCGAGCCGAGCCGAGCCCTGCTCGAGCGCCTGGCCAAAGCCACGTTCTACGCGGAGCGCTGCTATCCGACGCTCTTGACCAAGGCGCGCGCGACCGGCTTGCCGGCGGCGGAGATCGACCGGCTCGCGGCTTGGCTGCCGCAGGGCCGGGTCGATCAGAAGAGCGAGGACGCCATCGCCATGCTGCGCCTGATCCGAGCCTCGAAGGGCCCCGCACGGATGCCCCGGCGCGTGAAGTATCACTTCCAGACCACCGAAATCTGGGACAAGGCACGTCTCGAGTTTGATCACCTCCGGGAGCCGTAGACCGGTCGCCTGGCGGCGGCGTACGTGGACGAGCGCCCGGAGAGGATGGCGCGCCCTGCAGGACTCGAACCTGCGACCATCGGCTTAGAAGGCCGGTGCTCTATCCAGCTGAGCTAAGGGCGCGCACGGGGCTCGGCGCCCGATGCTACACCTTGTGGATGAAGTTGTCGGCATAGGACTTCGGCCGCACGATCCGCTCGTGCGGCTCGAAGACGCGATACTCGAGGCCCTCGCGCCGGGCGTAGGCGATCGCCGCCTCCTTGCTCGGGAAGCGCAGCTGCAGCTGCTGCTCGGTGTCGTCGGAGCCGATCCAGCCGCACAAGGGGTCGGCCTCCTTGCGCGAGGCGGGCTCCATCTCGAGGAGCCAGCGCCGGGTCTTGGCCCGGCCCGACTGGGTCGCGGTCCGGGCTGGCTGATAGATTCGCGCGGTCATCGCTCGACGTCCCGGGTGAGTTCGCTTGGCCAGAGTTAGCCGCGCCCCGGGACGGATTCAAGGCTGCCGGCAAGCGGTCGCGCCGACGCCCCAGCGCGCCTCGAGCTCGGCCCGATGCAGTGCCAGCCACTGGAGCGTGATCAGCGTGCTGGCCACTCTGAGGCGGCCGTCCTCGAGCCAGCCGAGCGCGGTCGCGAGCGGCAGCACATGCGCCTTGACGTCCTCGCCATGCTCGGCAAGGCCGAAGAGGCCGCCGGCGCCCTGGGCATCGATCCGGGCGATGAAGGCGTGGCAGAGCTCGCTGCTGGCGCCCGGGCTCGGGTAGTAGCTGCCGATCGGCACGAGATCGAGCAGCTCGACTCCTGCTTCCTCCCCGGCCTCGCGGCGCGCGACCCCGGCCGGGCTCTCTCCCGGCTCGACGATGCCGGCGACCGGCTCGAGCAGCCAGGGATCGCCCGACCGTTCGAGGGCGCCGACCCGGAACTGCTCGACGAGCACGACCTCGCCGCGCGCCGGGTCGTAGGGCAGGACGACCGCGGCATCGCCACGGTCGTGCAACTCGCGCACGAGTTCCCGGCTCTGCCCGCCAGCGAACAGGCGATGGCGCAGACGGTAGCGCAGGAGCCGGAAGAACCCCTCGAAGGCAATGGTGCGCTCCAGCACCTCGACGCCGGCGTGCTTCATCTCGGTCATCGTGGCGGGGCGGCCGGCGCGCCGGCCGGGATCAGGTGAACGCCTTGAAGGCGATCAGCGTGAAGGTGTCCTTGACCCCGTCCAGGGTCTGCACCCGGCTGGTGACGAAGCGGCCGATGTCGGCGGCATCGTCGAGATAGAACTTCATCAAAAGGTCGTACTGGCCCGAGATCGAGTGGACCTCGGAGACCGCCTCGACGTTTTGGACCGCGGCGTCGGCGACCTCGTAGGCGCGCCCGAGCTCGCACTTGACCATCACGAAGATGGTCTGCATCAGTCCTCGGCCGCCTCGGGCAGATCCGCGATCTGCGGCACCGGTCGTCGCATGAACAGCGGCACGTGATCGCCCATGCCGACGATCGGCTGATGATCGGCGGCGCCGTCGCCCCGGCCGCGGTGCTTGATCGGTCGCGGCGCCGCCTCCGGCTGCCCGCGCCCGCGCTGCGCCCGCGCCGGCTGGGGTTGCGGTGCAGGCGCTGGCTTGGCCGCATGCCGGGACCTGGCCTGAGGCCTCGGCTCAGCCCTCGGCCTCGCGTCGGTCGCGGCCGCGGCCGCGGGCCTGGTCTCGACGGCCGTCGGGAGCGCTACGGCGGCGGGTGGGGCTGCGGGCGGGGCGGCGGGCCGGGGTGCGGCCCGGCCGCGGCGGCTCCGGGCACGCGTCGTGGGTGCGAGCTCGGCCCCATCCAGACCCGCGATCTCGAGCCGCGGAATCTCCTTGCCGGTCAGCCGGGTGATCGCCTCGACGTAGTGCCCCTCGTCGGGCAGGACCAGGGTGAAGGCCTGCCCGGCCTGGCCGGCGCGGCCGGTGCGCCCGAGCCTGTGCACATAGTCCTCGGCATGGGTCGGCACGTCATAGTTGATCACGCAAGGCAGCATGACGATGTCGAGGCCGCGGGCGGCGACGTCGGTCGCGACCAGAAAGGCGATCTCGCCGCGTTTGAAGGCGTCGAGCGCCGCGCTGCGTTGCGCCTGATCGAGATCGCCGTGGATGTCGCGGACGCTGAAGCCGACGCGCTCCATCTGCCGGCGCAGGCTCGCGACCTCGCGCTTGCGGTTGCAGAAGATCAGCGCATTGCCGATGCCCCGGTCCTCGATCAGGCGCCGGAGCGCCTTGAATTTCTGGCGCGGCGGCACGATCGCGACGTAGTCCTCGATGCGCTCCGCCATGGTCGCGGGCGGGGTCGCCTGGACCTCCTTCGGGTGGCTCAGGAAAGCATTCGCCAGGCGCCGGATCTCGGCCGGCATGGTCGCCGAGAACATCAGGGTCTGCCGGCGCTTGCTGACCAGGTTCACGATCCGCTCGACGTCCGGCATGAAGCCCATGTCGAGCATCCGATCGGCCTCGTCGATGACCAGGATCGTGACCCCGCCGAGCAGGACCTTGCCGCGCTCGAACTGGTCGAGCAGACGTCCGGGCGTCGCGATCAGCACGTCGACCCCGCGGTCCAGCCGGCGCCATTGCTCGTCCATGCCGACCCCGCCGATCAGCAGGGCCATGGAGAGGTTGAGATGCTTGCCGTAGGTCTCGAAGTAGTTGGCGCTCTGAGTCGCCAGCTCGCGGGTCGGGCTCAAGATCAGGGAGCGTGGCATGCGCGCCTTGGCCTTGCCGGACGCCAACCGCTCGATCATCGGCAGGACGAAGGCGGCGGTCTTGCCCGTCCCGGTCTGGGCAATTCCGAGTAAATCATCGCCGGTCAAGATCACCGGGATGGCTTGTTCCTGGATCGGGGTCGGCGTCTCGTAGCCGGCATCCACTACCGCCTGGAGGATCTCCGGACGGAGCGGAAAATCGCTGAACTTCATGCAGGCCCCTCTAGGGGGAGTGATTTCAAGACGGCAAGGTCCTTGTCGGGCGTCACTGGGTCGGGACGCCACTGGCTGGCCTGGATGTAGAGATTTGTAACCGGATGTCAATGCTCGTGGCGAAGCCGGGTCGATCAGCTTGACTCGCAAGGTCGCGCGTTGTCTTGATTCGCCAAATCGAGGGTCGGCTGGCCCACGGGCGAGCGTGGATCGGGATTCGATCCGAAACTCCTGAACAGGACCCCCCGCCATGCGGTCGACGCCGTTGCTCCTGCTGCCGGGCCTGCTTCTCGACGAGCGCCTGTACGCCGCGCAGGTCCCGGCGCTCGCCGGGCGCGCGCTGGCGCGCGGGGTCGATCTGACCGGGCCGGACAGCATCGCCGCCATGGCCGAGCAGGTGCTGGCGGCGGCGCCGGAGCGCTTTGCGCTCTGCGGTCTGTCGATGGGCGGCTACGTCGCCTTCGAGATCATGCGCCGCGCCCCGCAACGGGTGCTGAAGCTCGCCCTGCTCGACACCCAGGCCCGCCCCGACAGCCCCGAGGCGCGCGCCCGCCGCCGCGACCTGATCGCGCTCGCCGAGCGCGGCGCCTTCGCGACCGCGACCGCCCGCCTGCTGCCGCTGTTCGTGCATCCCGACCGGCGCGAGGATGCGGCCCTGGTCGAGAGCATCAGCGCGATGGCCGATCGGGTGGGCCGGGACGGCTTCCTGCGCCAGCAGACCGCGATCCTCGACCGGCCCGACAGCCGGCCGTCGCTGGCCGCGATCGCCTGTCCCACTCTGGTCCTGGTCGGCCGCCAGGACCTTTTGACGCCGGTCGACGTCCACCTGGAGATAGCGGCGGCGATCCCGGATGCCACGCTCGTGGTTCTGCCCCGCTGCGGCCATCTGAGCCCGCTCGAGCAGCCAGCCATGGTCAATGCGCAGCTCGCCGCCTGGCTCGACGCTTGACCCCTCGGCCCGCTCCGGGCCGCGCCGGTCCGTCGATCAGCGCGGCACCAGAACGAGCTCGGCCTGCACGCTGGCGCTGACGGTCTCCAGATCGGGCAGCACCACCGGCGGCGGCGCCGCTGCCGCCTCGGCCATCGCCGTCCGGAACATCGGCCGCACCGGCGGCTCGCCCGGCGCCTCCCCGACCTGCAGGGTCGCGATCGCGAGGACCCGCATGGCCATGCTCGTGGCCACCCGCTCGGCACGGCTGCGGAGCGTCTGGATCGCCTCGACGGTGAGCTCGTCCTCGAGCGCGCGTCTCGCCTCGGCGCCGAGCTGATAGGAGAGGCCGTTGACCTGCAGACCGCCCGCCTGCAGCGCACCGACCAGCTCGAGCAGGGGTGCTGCCTCGCGGCCGGTCAGCCTGAGATCCTGCTCGGCGACCCAAACTCCCGGATGGCCCTCGTTGTCGCGCTCCTGGTAGACGCGGTAGCCGCCGGACGCCGCCCGGACGCTGGCGACGGCGCGCGCCTTCTCGATCGCCGCGGTCATCATACCGTTGACGGTCGCCTGCGCGGCGCCGGCGGTTGCCGCCTCGGCATGGGCGGCGAGGACGCCCACCAGGGTGTCCTGCTCGACCTCGCGGGTCGCAGTCGCACTCAGCACGAGCTTGGTCCGCGCCGGCTCGTCCGCGGCCACCGGCACCGCCAGTGCCGCGCTCGCGACCAGCAGCCCGAGACCCACGATCCCGGGACCCATGACGAAGCGATTCCTGACGAAGCGGTTCAACATGCGTGCTCTTCCTGGGCTCGAAGCGGGCATCAGACGTCGAGCTCCTCGACCAGCTTGGCGTTGGCCTGGATGAAGGCGAGGCGGAGCTCGGGCCGGCGGCCCATCAGCTGCTCGACCAGCTCCTCGGTCGAGGCGGTCTCGGGCCCATCGGGGTCCTCGGCGATCTCGACCCGCTCGAGCACCCGGGTCTTCGGGTCCATGGTGGTCTCGCGCAGCTGCCTGGCCGCCATCTCGCCCAGGCCCTTGAAGCGGCTGATCTCGACCTTCCTGCCCTTGAAGCGGGTCGCGATCAGCCGGTCGCGCGCGGCCTCGTCGCGAGCGTAGGCGATCTCGCCGCCGACGCTGAGGCGGAAGAGCGGCGGCTGCGCGAGGTAGAGGTGGCCGTCCCGGACCAGCTGCGGCATCTCGCGAAAGAAGAAGGTCATCAAAAGCGCCGCGATATGGGCGCCGTCGACGTCGGCGTCGGTCATGATCACGACCTTGTCGTAGCGCAGCTCGTCGCCGCGGTAGGCCTTGCCGTGGCCGCACCCCAGCGCGGTCACGAGGTCGGCGAGCTCACGGTTGGCGCGCAGCTTGTCGAGGCTGGCGCTGGCGGCGTTCAGGATCTTGCCGCGCAAGGGCAGGATCGCCTGGGTCTCGCGCTCGCGTGCCTGCTTGGCCGAGCCGCCGGCGGAATCGCCCTCGACCAGGAAGATCTCGGTACCCTCGCGGCCGTCGGTCGAGCAGTCGGCGAGCTTGCCGGGCAGGCGCAGCTTGCGGGTCGCAGTCTTGCGCGCGACCTCCTTGGAGCGCTTGCGCGCGAGCCGCTCCTCGGCGCGCAGGGCGACGTGCTCGAGGACCGCGCGGCCGGCCTCGGCGTGGCCCGAGAGCCAGTGGTCGAAGTGGTCCTTGAGCGACAGCTCGACCTGGCGGGCGGCGTCGGGCGCCACCAGCTTGTCCTTGGTCTGGCCCTGGAACTGGGGGTTCGGGGTGAACAGGGACAGCAGCACGCAGGCGCTGCCCAGCAGATCGTCGGCGGTCACCTGGGCGACCTTCTTGTTGCCGGTCAGCTCGCCGTAGGCGCGCAGCGCCCGGATCAGCGCGCTGCGCAGCGCCTGCTCGTGGGAGCCGCCCAGGGGCGTCGGGATGGTGTTGCAGTAGAGGCCGACATAAGCCTCCTCGTCGAGCGGCCAGGCGATCGCCCATTCGACCCGCCCCTGGCGGTCGCCGAGCTCGGCCTCGCCGACGAACGGCAGGTCGGTGACGCACTCGCGCCCCGCGAGGGTGGCGGCAAGGAAATCCTCGAGCCCGGCCGGGAAATGGAACACGTCGCGCTCGGGCACGGCCTCGCCGCCGACCAGCAGCTCCGGGTCGCACTGCCAGCGGATCTCGACGCCCCGGAACAGATAGGCCTTGCTGCGCGCCATGCGGTGCAGGAGCGTCGGGCGGAAGCGGAGCGCCGGGCCGAAGATCTCCGGATCAGGACGGAAGCGGACCGTGGTGCCGCGCCGGTTGGACGTGCTGCCGAGCAGCTCGAGCTCGCTCGCGGGCTGGCCGCGCACGAAGCTCTGGCGCCAGAGCTGGCGGTTGCGGGCGACCTCGACGGTGAGCTCGAGGGCGAGCGCGTTGACGACCGACACCCCGACCCCGTGCAGCCCGCCCGCGTTCTGGTAGACCCGGGCGCCGAACTTGCCGCCCGAGTGCAGCGTGGTCATGATCACCTCGAGCGCCGAGCGGTCGGGAAACTTCGGGTGCGGATCGACCGGGATGCCGCGGCCGTTGTCGCGCACCGTGACCGCACCCTCGGCCTCGAGCCTGAGCTCGATCCAGCTGGCGTGGCCGGCGACCGCCTCGTCCATGGCGTTGTCGAGGAGCTCGGCGACCAGATGGTGGAGCGCCCGCTCGTCGGTGCCGCCGATGAACATGCCCGGCCGCCGGCGCACCGGCTCGAGGCCCTCGAGCACCTCGATGTCGGCGGCGGTGTAGTCGGCAGGCGTGCTGGTCGGGCGCGGCTCGCCCTGGTAAAGGTCGTGCATGGCGCGTATATGCCCCAGGGTCGGACGCAAGGCAAGGCTCGACCGCGTTCTCGCTTCAAGATGCGGTGCGGGACGCATAGCAATGCCGCAAGATGTAGTCGTTGATTGCCGCACATCGATGAAAAAGAGATGAACGCCGCCCGCCTCACCCGCCGCTGGCAGGAGAGCCGCCGGCGATCCGGCGCGCATGGCCGAGGCGTTGGTCGACGAGATCGACGACCCGGTCACCGGCCTGGTCAGTCGCGACTTCCTCCGGGCCGAGCTGGCTCAGGTCCGCGAAGAGATCGTGACGCTGCGGGGCGAGCTGACCTCCGAGATCGCTGGCCTGCGGGGCGAGCTGAGGTCGGAGTTCGCTGGTCTGCGGACCGAGGTTGCGGGCGTCAAGGGCGACATCTGGCGGATCGTTCTGACGGTGTTCGGCGCCCAGATCGCGCTGGTCGGAATCATGGTCACGATCCTGGTCCAGGTCCTGCGCTGAAGCCAAAGGGCCCCCGACCCTTGGTCGCCGCAGAGGGCCCCGCGGGCCCGCCTTGAACGCCTGAGCGCTCAGCGGCCGAGCAGCCGCTGGTACTCGAGCTTCACGATCCGGTAGCATTCGCAGGACGTCTGCTTGAGCACCGCCCGGTCGACGATCGTGACCATGCCGCGCCGATAGCGGATCAGCCCCTGCCGCTGCAGTCTCGCGGCCGCCGAGGACACGCTGGCCCGGCGGACGCCCAGCATCTGCGCGAGCGCCTCCTGGGTCAGCGCGAACGCGTCGTCGCCGACCCGGTCGTGCGCCGTCAGCAGCCAGCGCGCGCAGCGCTGGCCGACCGAGTGATGGCGGGTGCACGCGGTCGACTGGGCGATCTGGAACAGCAACGCCTGCGCATAGCGGTGCAATTGCCGGACCAGGGGGCCGTACGCCTCGACCTCGGCGCGGAAGGCCGGCGCGGTCATCCTCAACGCCTCGCCCGGCACCTGGATGACCGCGCTGATCGGGGTGCTCTCGCTGCCGAACAGGACCGGCAGGCCCAGGAATCCCTCGCGGCCGACCATGGCGACCTCGACGGTCGCGCCGCTCACCGTCGCGATGACCAGGGAGATCACCCCGCTCAACGGGAACAGGACGTGGCGCACCGGCTCGTTGGCCTCGATCAGGCCGGCCCGGTGCTCCAGCTGACAGCGCTCCAGCCGCGGCAAGAGAGCCCCGAGATCTTGACGAGGAAGAGCGGACAGAATCCCATTCCTCGAGGCCTCTGTCCGCTCCGGCGGGGTGGCTCGCATCGACCGGAGTCGCCCAGTTTGTCATGTACGCCGCCGTACCGACGGTCTAAGGATAGCGCAGCAGGCATAACCGCAGTGGTAGCGGTCCGCAGTCCGCTGCCGTACATTCGGCGATAAAATGTCCCGGCTGAGGCTTGCGCTTCGATGCCGGGGGCAAACTGTCTGTCGGGCACGGACCGGAGGAGGCGGGGTGGCCGAAAAAAACCAGCGCCGAGCGACGCCGTCGCCGGCTGCAGGCGAGCGGGCGGCCGCCTGCCCGATCGTCGGGATCGGGGCGTCGGCGGGCGGGCTCGAGGCGCTCGAGAAGTTCTTCGACGCCATGCCGGCCGACAGCGGCCTCGCCTTCGTGGTCATCCAGCACCTCGACCCTACCCGCGAGAGCCACATGGTCGAGCTTCTCGGCCGCCACACCCGGATGGATGTGGTCAGCGTCAAGGAAGGGGCGAAGGTCCAGCCGAACTGCGTCTACATGATCCTGCCCAACCGCGAGGTGACGATCCGCGCCGGCATGCTGCACCTCGCCGAGCCGAGCGAGCGACGCAGCGCAAGGCGCCCGGTCGACGCCTTCCTCACCTCGCTCGCCGAGGATCAGAGCGAGCGCGCGATCGGCATCATCCTGTCCGGCACCGGCAGCAACGGCACCTCCGGCATCCGCGCGATCAAGGGCGGCGGCGGCCTGGTGCTCGCGCAGCAGCCCGAGACCGCGCAGCATCCCGGCATGCCGCGCAGCGCGATCGCGTCGGGCATGGTCGACCTCGTGCTGGCGCCCGAGGCCATGCCCGAGGCGCTGTTGCGCTACGTCCGGCACTTCTACGTGGCGCTCGGGGACGAGCGGGCCAAGCCGGGCCGGGAGATCGACGCTGAGGTCAACCGGATCCTGGCGTTCCTGCGGACCCGCAGCGGTCACGAGTTCGGCGCTTACAAGCGCAATATGGTGTTGCGCCGCATCCACCGGCGCATGGGCCTGAAGAGCATCGAGCGGTTCATCGATTACGAAGACGCCCTGCGGGGCAGTCCGGACGAGGTTGCGGCGCTGGTCAAGGACCTGATGATCGGGGTGACGGGCTTCTTCCGCGATCCGCAGGCCTGGGAGGAGCTCAGCGCCAAGGTGATCGAGCCCTTGGTCCGCGAGCGGCAGACCGGCGATCCCATCCGCATCTGGACGCCCGCCTGCGCCACCGGCGAGGAGGCTTACTCGCTCGCGATCCTGATCGCGGAAGTCGCCGAGGCCGCGCAGAAGAGCTTCGACGTCAAGATGTTCGCGACCGACAGCGCCGGGGACAGCCTGAGCGCGGCCCGTCGCGGCCTGTTCCCGGGCACGATCGAGCAGGACGTCTCGAGCGAGCGCCTGCGTCGCTTCTTCGACCCGGTCGGCGAGAGCTTCGAGATCAGGAAGGATCTGCGCGACTGGCTGGTGTTCGCGCCCCAGAACCTGCTCCAGGACCCGCCGTTCTCGCGCGTCGATCTGGTCACCTGCCGCAATCTTTTGATCTATCTCGAGGACGAGGCGCAGCAAAAGGCGCTGGCGCTGCTGCACTTCGCGCTCCGCGAGGGCGGTCATCTGTTCCTCGGCAGTGCCGAGACCGTCGGCCGCCACCCCGACCTGTTCGAGACGGTCTCGAAGAAGTGGCGGATCTACCGGCGGATCGGCGGCACCCGCCATGACCTGGTCGAGTTTCCAGTGGCCGGGCGCCAGGGCGTCGGCCGCATGGTCGATCTGCACGCGGCCCTGGACGTCTTTGCCGGACCCAAGGTCGCCGATGCCGCCCAACGCGCCCTGGCCGAGCAGTTCGCGCCGGCCTCGGTGCTGATCGACCGCGGCCACCGCATCGTCTATTTCCACGGCCCGACGGACAGGTTTTTGATGCAACCGCCTGGCGAGCCGACCCGCGACCTGTATGGCATGGCGCGCGAAGGCTTGCGAGCCAAGCTCAGGGTTGCGGTGCAAAAGGCGGTCAGGCACGACCAGCGGGTCGCGGTGCCGGCCTCGATCAGGCTTGGGACGAGCCCCACGCCGATGACCATCAGCGTGACCCCGCTGCACGGCGCCGGCGCCGAGAATCTGCTGCTGGTGAGCTTCGAGGAGGGCCGTGCAGGGGCTGACCGGGCGGCAGGCCGGGCGCCCGCGGCCAACTCCGGCCTCGCGGACGGCGAGTTCGAGGCCGAGCTGGGGCGGGTCCGGGACGAGCTCAGCCAGACCATCGGCGACCTCGAGACCTCGAACGAGGAGCTCAAGGCCTCGAACGAGGAGATCACCTCGATCAACGAGGAGCTCCAGTCGGCCAACGAGGAGCTCGAGACCTCCAAGGAGGAGCTCCAGTCGCTCAACGAGGAGCTGAACACGGTCAACAATCAGCTGCAACGCAAGGTCGAGGAGCTGGAGGCCAAGACCAACGATCTCGGCAATCTGCTCACGAGCACCGACATCGCCACGGTCTTCCTCGACCGGCACTTCCAGATTCGCTGGTTCACGCCGGCGATCAACCGGCTGGTCGGGATTATCCAAAACGACATTGGGCGGCCGATCACCCATTTCGCCCCAAGGTTCCACGACCCGGAGCTGTTGCGCGACGCGCAGACCGTGCTCGACCAGCTCGCGCCGGTCCAGGCGGAGGTGGCGGGCGACGACGGCCGCTGGTACCTGCGCCGGATCGTGCCCTACCGCACCCAGGACAACCGGATCGACGGCGTGGTCGTGACCTTTTCGGACATCACCGAGATCAAGGCCGCCGGGGCCGCCGTGCACGCCGCGCGCGACCAGATCATGCAGATCTACAATTCGGTGCCGCATCCGCTGGTCGTGCTCGACCCCGAGCTCAAGGTGAGCTCGGCCAACGAGATGTTCTACCAAACCTTCCAGGTGCAGCGGGGCGAGACCGAAGGCCGGGCGATCTACGATCTGGGCAACCGCCAATGGGACGTCCGGCCGCTGCGCCAGCTCCTCGCCGAGGTGATCTCGAAGCGGGTGCCGCTCGAGGACTTCGTGGTCGAGCATGAGTTCGAGCAGCTCGGCGCGCGCACGATGCTCCTGCAGGCGCGCCAGGTCAGGGATGCGGACCTGGTCCTGCTCTCGATCCAGGACATCACCGAGCAGAAGCGTTGGGAGGAACACCAGAAACTGCTGGTCTCCGAGCTCAGCCACCGGGTCAAGAACACGCTCGCTACCGTCCAGAGCATCGCCGCCCAGACCATCCGCCATTCGAAGTCGCTCGAGTCGTTCTACCAGGATTTCAGCGGCCGGCTGCAGGCGCTCGGCGGCGCCCACGCCCTCCTCACCGCGCGCAGCTGGCAAAGCCTGGACGTCCGTGCGGTGATCCTCGAGCCGCTGCGTGCCTACGCCACGGACACCGGTCGCGTCCGGCTGGAGGGACCGGAGATCGAGCTTAAGCCGGGTGCCGCTCTGGCGCTGAGCCTCGTCGTCCATGAGCTCGCGACCAACGCGGTCAAGCACGGCGCGCTCTCGAACCAGGCGGGCGGGGTCGCGATCGCGTGGGAGCTGACGGGCGCCGCCGGCGAGCGGCGGCTGCGTTTCGTCTGGCGCGAGAGCGGGGGGCCAAAGGTCAGGGGCGCGACCGCGCGCGGCTTTGGCCTGAGCCTGATCGAGCGCATCACCGGTTACGAGCTGGATGGCGAGATCCGCTATGATTTCGCGCCCGAGGGCTTCGTCTGCGACCTCGTACTGGCGTACAACGGCGACAACTTTCGCATCCCCGCCGAGCGCGCCGGGCGCGCGGCCGGGCTTGCCTAGGAGCGCGCAAACGTCGCCGTCAACAGCCGCTTGAGCTCCTGGCCCGAATAGGGTTTGCGCAGGCGCGCGAAGCCGTTCAGGTGCTTGGGAAAGGCGTAGCTGCTCTCGTAGCCGGTCGCGAAAATAATGCGCACGCCGCGCCGCGCGAGCTCATCGGCGACCGGGAACACCGGCCGGTCGCGGAGGTTGACGTCGAGCACCGCGCCATCGAGCGGCTCGTCGCGGGCAAGCCGCAACGCCTCGTCCACCGTGGCGACCGGGCCGACGACCTCGCAGCCGCAGTCTTCGAGGGTCTGCTCGAGCTCCATCGCCGCAAGTAGATTGTCTTCGGCGACCAGAATCCGGAGACCGGCCAGGCGCGGCCGCTGCTCCGCCATCGCCGGATACTCCCTTGCCACCGTCTGAGCCCATGCCATCATCCCCGATAACGGCGCCAACCGGCCGAAGTTCCGCCTCGAAGGCGGCGAAAATCGCCCGGGGACCACGGCAGGAAGGAGCGAGCATGCCGCAGGACGTCGTCGACGACCCCCGCCCGGAGCGCGGCGAGCCGGCGGTGCGAACCCTCGCCATGCCGGCCGACACTAACCCCTCCGGGGACATCTTCGGCGGCTGGGTGCTGGCCCAGATGGACCTCGCGGCCGGCATCGTCGCGGTCCAGCGGGCACGCGGCCGGGTTGCGACCGCGGCGCTCGATGCCATGGCGTTCCACAAGCCGGTCTATGTCGGCGACCTGGTCAGCTGCTACGCCAAGGTGGTCCGGATCGGGCGCAGCTCGATGACCGTCGAGGTCGACACCTTCGTGCTCCGCCGGCACGACGGCGCCGAGGTCAAGGTGACCTCGGGCCGCTTCACCCTGGTCGCGATCGACGACCAGGGCCGCCCGCGGCCGGTGCCGCCGGCCTGAGCCAGCAGCCCGTCGATAAAGCGCCGTCGGCGCGCATCGCCCGTCAATCTTCCGGAGATCAAACGGACATCATCTGCAGGGGCGCCAAGAACTGGTTACAAGACGAGCTCTAATGCGCTGCGGTCCAGCTTTCGGAGAAGGCGAGCGCGCAGGTGCTGAAGGGGCGGTTCTCGCGCTCGCGCGGCCAGGGTTGGCCCTTGGCCTGGGTGCCGTTGTGGGTCAGGCGGGCGCCGAGGGCGGGGATCAGGATCGTGCAGACGCCAAAGCGGCGGTCCGGGATCTCGTTGGGCCTGGTGTGGATCAGCAGCGGCTCGCCGAGCCGGTACCAGGTGAGCGAGATCTCCTCGTCCAGCGTGATCAGCCGCTCGGTCCAGAAGTCGCGCGCATCGCCCGACTTGCTGAAGTCGGCCTCGATCACCGGGATCGCCGGGTCTGCGGTCTCGGCGTTGAGCATGCCCTGGACCGTCGTCTGCAGCCAGCGCGCCATGGCGATGTTGTCCGAATAGATCCGCCAGCGGCGCTCGGTCAGCTCGCTCTTGAGATAGAGCACGTGGCCCGGCCCGGCCGGACAGAACAGGATCCGCCAGAAGCTCGCGTCGGTCGAGTTGGCATCGCCATCCTTGGCGCTGAGGCGAATGAACGGGTTCTCGCCGGTCAGGATCACCGGGTTGGGGTCTACAGTGCTCATCCTCGCTTCCTCCGTTTGACCTCAGCATAGCGCCGGGAGAGCTGGCGGGGAAAGACGGCCGGGGCGGCGGATCGGGCAATCATGACGAATTGTTCAGTTGCATCCTTGGCCGGGCTTTGTCATTCCGACAGCGCCAAGCGCCTGGCCGCGGTCGCGAAAGGCTCGGCGCGGGCTCTGCGGGGGCACGGGCTCTGAGGGGGGAGTGAACCGGGCGATGGACAGGCTGTTGGCGATCGAAGGGCTGGCCAAGCATTTCGGCCCGATTGTCGCGGTCGAGGGCGTGAGCTTCGCGGTCGAGCGCGGCGAGGTTCTGGGATTTCTCGGGCCGAACGGCGCCGGCAAGTCGACCACCATGCGCATGATCACGGGCTACCTCGCGCGCGATGCCGGCCGGGTCGAGGTCTGTGGCATCGATCTCGCCGAGGACCCGATCGAGGTCAGACGCCGGATCGGCTATCTGCCCGAAGGGGCGCCGGCCTATGGCGACATGCGGCCCGCAGGCCTGCTCGATTTCGTCGCCAAGCTCAGGCGCTATCCGGCCGCCGAGCGCCGCCGGCGGGTGGACGCCGTGATCGAGCGCCTCGAGCTCGAGACGGTGCTCGAGCAGCCGATCGAGACCCTCTCCAAGGGCTTCAAGCGCCGGGTCGGCCTCGCCGTCGCCCTGCTCCACGACCCCGAGGTCCTGATCCTGGACGAGCCGACCGACGGGCTCGACCCCAACCAGAAGCACCACGTCCGCCTGCTCCTCGCCGACATGGCCAAGGACAAGGCGATCATCATCTCGACCCACATCCTGGAAGAGGTCGACGCTCTCTGCACGCGCGCGATCGTGATCGCCAAAGGCAAGATCGTGGCCGATGCCAAGCCCGGCGAGCTCGAAGCGCGCTCCAGCTATCACCATGCGGTCACGCTGCGCCTGCCGGCGAGCCAGGTGGCACCCGCGACCGGCGTGGTCGAGGGCGTCGCGGGCGTGATCCGGGTCGAGGCGAGCGATCTCGGCGGCGGCATCGGCCAGCTGCTCGCCTTCCCGCGCGCCGACGCCGACATCCTCGACCCCGTCTGCCGGGCGGTCGAGCGCGCCGGCCTCGCGGTCAACGAGGTCTATGTCGAGCGCGGCCGGCTGGACGAGGTGTTCCGCCAGCTGACCCAGGCCGCCTGAGAGGGGAGAGCCCTGATGCATGCGATCCTCACGATCGGGCGGCGCGAGCTCGTGGCCTATTTCGCCTCGCCGCTCGCCTATGTCTTCATCATCATCTTCCTGGCGTTGGCCGGCGGGCTGACCTTCTACCTCGGCGCTTGGCTCGAGCGCGGCCAGGCCGACCTCCAGGGGTTCTTCAACTGGCATCCCTGGCTCTATCTGTTCCTGGTGCCGGCCGTCGGCATGCGGCTGTGGGCCGAGGAGCGCAAGACCGGCACGATCGAATTCCTGATGACCCAGCCGGTGACCACCTTCCAGGCGGTGCTCGGCAAGTTCCTGGCGGCCTGGCTGTTCATCGGCATAGCGCTCGTGCTGACCTTTCCCTTGTGGCTCACGGTCAACTACCTGGGCAATCCCGACAACGGCGTGATCCTCGCCGGCTACATCGGCAGCTGGCTGATGGCGGGCGGCCTGCTCGCGATCAGCGCTGCGGTCTCGGCGCTGACCAAGAACCAGGTGATCGCCTTCGTGCTCGCGGCCGCGATCTGCTTTCTGTTCCTGATGAGCGGGCTCGAGATGGTCCAGGCCTTCTTCCGCGCCTGGGCGCCCGAGGCGCTGGTCCAGACGATCGCGGGGCTGAGCCTGCTCACGAGCTTCGATGGCATCACCCAGGGCGTGATCGACCTGCGCGACCTCGTGCTGTTCGGCTCGCTGATCGTCGTCGCCCTGTTCATCAACGTCACCCTGATCGAGCTCAACAAAGGCAGCTGAGCCATGGCCAAGTCGCGCTCCCCAAGTGACCCTTCGGCGCCGCCGCAAGCGTCCGCCCGCTGGTCGCGCATCGATCGTCGCCGGCTCGGCTTCGCCGGCATCGGTCTGGCCCTGGTCCTGTTCCTCGCGGTCAACCTTCTGGCGGGTGCCTATCTGACCTCGACCCGGCTGGACCTGACCCAGGATCACCTGTTCACCTTGTCCAAAGGCACCAAGGAGGTGCTGGCGTCGATCGACGAGCCGATCGACCTGCGGCTCTACTACACCAAGCAGCTCGACGAGCTCGGGCCCTATTTCAGCGGCCACGCCCAGCGGGTCGAGGAGCTGCTCGCGAGCTATCGGCGGCTCTCCCACGGCAAGCTCCGGATCGAGCGCCTGGACCCGGCGCCGTTCTCGCCCGAGGAGGACCTGGCGGTCGCGGAGGGGCTGGAAGGCCTGCCGATCAAGGACGACGGAACGCTCGCCTATTTCGGCCTGACCGGGCGCAACTCGACCGACGATAGCCAGGCGATCCGCTACCTGGCGCCCGAGCGTGCCAACTTCCTCGAATACGACCTGACGCGCATGATCGCCGATCTCGCCAACCCCAAGAAGCCGGTGGTCGCGGTCCTGGGCGACCTGCCGCTGATGGGCAGCCAGTTCAACCAGTATGAGCCCTGGAAGGTTTTGGACGCGATGTTCCAGGTGTTCGATGTCCGCTTCCTCGGCGGCAAGCAGGGCGAGATCGACGACGACGTCCAGGTGCTGATGCTGGCGCAGCCGCACAACGTCGATCCCGCAACCCTCTACGCGATCGACCAGTTCGTGATGCGCGGCGGCCGGGTGCTCGCCTTCGTCGATCCCTTGGCCGAGGTGATGGCGGCCGGCGGCGGCATGAACCCGATGGAGAACGCCGAGGGCGACGCGGTCAAGGCGATGGAGCCGCTCTTGGCCGCCTGGGGCGTCACGATCCCGGATGGCAAGGTGATCGGCGACCGGGTCGCCGCCCAACGGGTCAGCGCCCGCCTGCGCGGCCGCCAGATCGTGGTCGACTACCTGCCCTGGCTCGCGATCGGCCAGGACCAGCTCGCTGCCAACGACGTCGTCACCGGCCAACTCAAGCGCCTGCATCTGAACTCGGTCGGCGCGATCGAGAAGCGCGACGGCGCCACCACCACCATCGAGCCTCTGGTCGTCTCCAGCCCGCTGGCGATGGAGATCGACGCCGACAAGATCAAGACCGAGCCCGACCCGGCCAAGCTGATCGCTGATTTCGTCGCCGCCGGCTCGCCCTTCACGCTGGCCGCGAGGGTCACCGGACCGGTCAAGACCGCCTTCCCCAAGGGGCCGCCCGAGGGCGTCAAGAGCGACGCGCCCCAGCTCAAGGAAGCCAAGCAGCCGCTCAACCTGATCCTGGTCGCCGACGCCGACCTTTTGGCCGATACGACCTGGGTGCGCTCCCAGAGCCTGCTCGGTCAGGACGTCGACGTGCCGATCGCCAACAATGGCGACTTCGCGATCAACGCGCTCGACAATCTGGCCGGGACCCAGGGGCTGATCAGCCTGCGCGGGCGCGGCCTGACCGACCGGCCGTTCGAGGTCGTGCGCGCGATGGAGCGGGACGCCGAGGACAAGTTCCGCGCCAAGGAGGAGCAGCTCCAGTCCAAGATCGACGAGACCCAGAAAAAGATCCGCTCGCTCCAGGACGAGGAGCAGCAGAGCGGCGTCATCCTGACCGCGGCGCAGCAGCAGGAGGTCGAGAACTTCCGCGGCGAGATGATCGGGCTGCGCCAGGAGCTGCGCGGCGTGCAGCGCTCGCTGCGCGAGAACGTCGAGCACCTGTCGACCTGGGTCAAGATCGTCAACATCTGGGCGGTGCCGGTGCTGATCGCCCTGCTGGCACTCGGGGTCGCGGTCTACCGGCGCCTGCGGATCGCGCGCTCGGCCGCCGCGGCCAGCTGAGGTCGAGCGAGGGGGGAGGAGCAAAGCCATGAGCGCGAAAGTCTTCGTGGGTCTGCTGGTGATCACCCTGATCACGTCGGCGGCGGCCGCGGTCACGGTGCTGCAGGAGCCGGCCGGGGCACCGGTGCACTATGGCGACGAGCCTGCCTTCCCGGCGCTGCGCGCCAATCCCGACGCGGTCGCCAAGGTCGTCCTGACTACGCCCGAGGGCAGCTTCACGCTGGTCCGCGAGACCGGCGACCGCTGGTCGTCCGCGGAACGCTTCGGCTACTCGGTCGATGCCAAGCGCGTGCGCGATCTGGTGGTGGCGCTCGCCGACATGCGCCTGATCGAGGCCAAGACCAGGATGCCCGAGCGCTACGGCCGGATCCAGGTCGAGGACGTCGATGCCAAGGATGCCAAGTCGCGCCTGCTGCGCCTCGAGAGCGCGGACGGCAAGGTCTTGGCCGAGGCGCTGATCGGCAAGGAGCACCACGCGCTCACCGGCAGCCAGTCCGAGGGCACCTATCTGCGCCGGCCGGGCGAGGCGCAGGCCTGGCTCGCGAGCGGCGGCGTCCAGATCGAGCCGAAGGTCGTCGACTGGCTGGACAAGCAGGTCGTCGACATCGGCGCCGACAGCCTCCGCCGGATCGAGATCCGGCCCGAAGGCAGCGAAGCCTACGTTGCCGAGCGCGCGGCCGCGGAGGCACCCCTGGCACTCCAGAACCTGGCCGCGGGCGAGACGCCGAAGAAGGCTGAGGACCTCGACCGGCTGGCCGGCGCCTTCGCCGCGATCACCTTCGACGACGTCAAGCGGCGCAGCGACCTGAGCTGGCCTGCCGGCCACCAGACCGCCATCGCCACCACCTTCGATGGCGTCGAGCTGACGGCCCAGCTGGCCAAGATCGACGGCGAGCCCTGGGCGATCTTCGATGCCCGCGAGGTCGAAGCGACGGCCCCCGTCAACGGCGTCGCGGCGGCGAGCGGCGAGCCGGCCGCCGCCGCGCCCGCGGCCAAGGCGGGCGAAACCACGGAGACGGCCGCAACCACAGGGTCCGGGGCGGTCGCTGCCGAAGCCGGCACAGGGTCCGGCGACAACGCCGGGGCCGGCGCGAGCAAGACCGGGACGCCGAAGCTCACTGCCGGCGAGATCAATGAGCGGGTCGCCAACTGGGCCTACAAGGTCCCGAGCTACGTCTTCGACCGGATGACCAAGCCGCGCAGCGAGTGGCTGCAGAATTCCGGCACGTCCTGACGCCTGCCGGCCGGCCGCGCTCAGGCGCGCCCGAAGTCGCTCGCGTACAAATCGCGCAGCTCAGCCAGGCCCGCCTCCGGCAGCGGGCCCAGTTCGGCCGCCGCCAGCGCTTCTTCCAGATGCGCGGGCTCGGCCATGCCGACCAGGACGCCCGCGAGGTCGGGGTTGGCCAGCGCGAACCGGATCGCCGTCTGCGCCCGGGTGCCGTAGCGCTCGCCGACTCGGGCGAAGACCGCCCGCGCCCGCACCCCCTCGGTCGCGAGATCGGCATCGTCGGTGATCGCGTTCTCGCGGCCGTGGCGCCGATCGGTCGCGATCACGCCGGCCGCCAGCACGCGGATGTTCATGACCGCGACGCCCTGCGCGCGACAGGCGGCGATCAGGGCGCCGAAATCCTGACCATGCCAGGCGGGCGGCATGGTCTGGCCGGCGCTCGGGTTGAGCAGGTTGTAGTAGACCTGGGCAGAATCGAACCGGCCGCTCGCGACCACCTCGCGGCAGGCGCCGGCGTCGCCCAGTGCCGTGATGCCCGCAAAGCGCGTGAGCCCCTGCCCACGCAGCCGGTCGAAGACGTCCGCGACCCCACCCTTGCCCAGGATCTGCTCGACCCCGAGCCGCTGCTCGCTGATGCGCGGCCCGATCGGATTGTGCAGCTGAAACAGGTCGACCGAACCGCGGCGCAGGCGCTTGAGGCTTGCTTCCAGGCTTGCTTCGATCTGGCCTGGAATGTCGTCCAGGCGGGTCAGATCGAGCCGGACCTTGGTCGAGAGATAAGGCTTGAGCTCGACCTCCTGGAGCAGCCAGCCGAGCGCCTCCTCCGACTTGCCGTCGCCGTAGGAGGGCGCGGTGTCGATCCAGTTGATGCCGGCCTCGAGCGCGCGTTCGAGCGCCGTCCGTTTGGTCGCGTCGTCCTGATGGATCAGGATGCCGCCGACCCAGCCGCCGCCGAAGATCAGCTCGGAGACCTGGAGGCCGGTCCGCCCGAACGATCGATGGCGCATCTCTTTCCCCCCCGATATTGGCTTGCGCGCCCCGGTTGGCGGGCGGCTGGCCGAATCTCTAGGTGAGCGGTAGCATGACGTGCTCGCGGTACGCCGGATGCTGCTTCAGGCGTTCGTACCACGCCTCGACGTTGGGCAGGGACGGCCGCTCGATCGGCAGGCCGAGGTAGCGGTGGCAGGCGGCACCGACCGGGATGTCGCCGACCGTGAGCCGGTCGCCGGCGACGAAATGGCGGCCGGCGAGGTGGCCCTCCAGCATCCGCCAGATGGCGCCGAGCCGCCGGCTCGCCGCATCGATCGCGCCGTGGTCACGCCGCTCCTCGGGCGTCCGGATCAGGCCCCAGAAGACCACGACCATGTCGGGCAGGAGGGTCGTCTGCTGCCAGTCCATCCACATGTCGGCGCGGGCGCGCATCGCCGGGTCCTCGGGCCACAGGCCGCCCGCGTCGTAGCGGGCCGCGAGATAGCGCACGCAGGCGTTGGATTCCCACATCACGAGGCCGTCGTCCTCGATCGTCGGGACCCGGCGGTTGGGGTTGCGCTCGCCGAAGTCGTCGGTATCGAGCCCGCCGAAGGCGCCGCCCGCGTCGATCCGCTGATGCGCGAGCCCGAGCTCACCCACCGCCCACATCACCTTTTGCACGTTGATCGAGTTGGTGCGGCCCCAGATCCGCAGCATGGCGTTCCTCCCAAAGCGATGGCCCGTGTCTTGTAGCCGCCGTGGCGGGCCTGCGCCAGACCCGGAGCGCCCGTGGATCAGGCGTCGCGGCCGGGCGGCTGGTAGAGCTGCGGCGCGGGATCGGTCAGGTCCTTGGGCGGCGGCGCCGGCTGCGGCTGGGCGTAGAACATCGGCTCGCGGTCCTCGAGGCTCGGCTCGAACGGCAGGCGCATGTGCACCCTGCCGCCGCCCTGCTGCTGGGCCTCGCGCTCGGCCGCCTGGAGCTGCTCTGCGGTGGTACGGTTCCAAGGCAGGACGTAGCCGCGCGGCTCGGCCACCTCCGCCAGCTGCAACCAGAGATAGATGCCCTGGTTCTCCCGCAGCTGCGAGCCGAGCACGGTCGCCTCCTGGGCGTGGTTCTGCCACCACTCGAGGTCGATCGGCTTCGGCCGGCTCAGGAGATCGACCAGGCTCGCATAGCTGAGCGGCAAAAGCAGGACCCCGGTCGCCAGCGCCGTGCCCTTGACCGCAAGGCGGCGCGGCGTCCAGAGGCTGATGAGGGTCAAAAGCCCGATCAGCGCGATCGTCGCCGCAAACAGCTCGCTCAACTCGGTCATGACGTTCCCCCGGTGCGGAGCTCCTTGAACAGGCTGTGGACGCTGCCCGGCACCAGCTCGCCGGCCGCCGTCAGCTTGAACCGGTAGACGGTCGTCTCCTCGCCCTCGCGGCTCAGCATCACCTTGCTCGCGAGCAGTTGCCGGGTGTGCTCCTGCTGGTCGCGGTTGACGCTCGTGACCACCGTCACCGGCACCGGATAGACCCGCGCGGAGTCGCGATAGAGGTGGAGGTTGACGGTGTACTCGCCGGCCGCGATGCCGCGCGAGTAGGAGCTCTCGTAGTTGAGCCCGGTTGCGTCGTTGCGGTTGCCGAGATCGTCGCGCAACAGGTTGAACACCTTGCCGCCCTTGTTGGAGTAGCCCACCGGCTGGTCGCCCGGCGCCTGCACCCAGAGGTCGACGTCGGCGTCGATCTGGTCCGGCCAGCGGATCTCGACGATCACGTTGCCGGGCGGCGCGATCTGATCGCTCGCCTTGGCGCCCGGCGGGTGGATGTGCGGCAGCATCAGGATCACCAGCGCGACGAAGCCGACCAGGGCCAGCATGATGACATCGCGGAACACGGTGCTGCCGGCATCCTCCTCGAAGACTTCAAGGCCTTGCATGGCGCTCACCGAGCTCGACCGTGGCGGTCAAAAGCTTGATCGTGCCGCTCTCGAGCAGGCGGACGTTGACCATCAGCCAGATGTGCAGCAGCGAGCCGACTAAGGTCGTGTAGAGCGCGATCGACATGCCCTCGATCAGGGTCGAGATCATCGGGCCGATCGCGCTCACGTCCGAGGCGGCATCGGGAGCCACGCCTGAAAGCGCTACGATGAAGCCGATCACGGTGCCGGTCAGCCCGAGCAGGACCAGGCTGTTGGCGATGTGCCGGACCGGTGCGATCCGCGCCGCCAGCCGGAGCCGGAGCGTCGAGGCCAGGATCGACCGGCTCTGGCCGTCGCGACGCTCGATCAGCTGCAGATAGGGCGGGGCGGACGCGTAGCGGTCGAGCTCGAAGCGCTTGACCTCGTTCAAGGCCCGGCTGAGCTGGGTCACCCGCTGCCCGCTCCAGAACAGGCCGACCGCGAACACGGCGACGATCGCCAGCGAGTAGACGCTGCCCTGGGCGCTGAGGATCGTCTGGATCCAGCCTTGACCGGCGGCGGCGCCGACCAGGGCGAGCGCGATGCCGTTGGCGAGCGAAAAGCGCATCAGCAGCAGATAGCGATGGGCGATCGGATCGTCGCGGCCGAAGGCGGCGACGAGCTCCCGCCCGGTTTGCCAGATCGATTCGCGCGGCGCGATCGGCTCGGGAGTGGCAGCAGCCTCGACAGCGGTAGGGGACCAGGTCATCCTTGTCTCCGATCCTCGTCAGCCCGCTTTCGAGGCCGTCCGGCGACCAAACGGTGGCGGACCAGCCTCGGTCAGGACGGCTCGGCGCGGTGGTGACGTTGCTCGACGGAATCCAATGCAAAACCCGGACCGCCTCCGTTGGTTCCGCTTCCGCTTGACTTGGCCGATCCCGCGGCACGTCGCCGCGGTCCTGGCGCCGCCTACGCGGCGGCGACTGGCTGCCGGCGCATGAGCGGTGGCCGGTGCCGGTTCAGGCCGCCGCCACCGCGGGCAGATGGGCGAGCGAGGCTTGCAGGTCGGCCTCGTCGTAGCTCTGGTCGGTGGGCTTGCCCGCGAAGTAATCGGCGTAGGCCTGCATGTCGAAGTGGCCGCGGCCGCACAGGTTGAACAGGACTACCTTACTCCGGCCCTCCGCCTTGCACTTCAGCGGCAGGGGCGGGATGAGGTTGAGGCCTGCGGACACCGGATGAACTGACCATCAGCCTACCCAGTCCACCGGGCTGCCTGCGCCAGCCCGTGCATGTCGGTCGCCGACCCGCCCGTCTGCCAGCGCCAGTCTTGTTGCCCCGCTCCACAGCTGAACCAAGCGGATGCACGTCTCGGTGGCGCGCGCCATGTCCTGCAGGCTGATCCATTCCAGCGGCCCGTGGATTTCCTGCATGCCGGTGAAGAGGTTCGGCGTCGGTACGCCAAGCTCGGTCAGGCGCGAGCCATCGGTGCCGCCGCGAATCGGCGCCGAGAAGTGCTCGATACCGATCTGCCGGCAAGCCTCGCGCGCCAGCTCGACCGGGCGCATGTCGTTCTCGAGCCAGTAGCGCATGTTGCGATACTGCGGGGTGATCGTGCAGCCGATCAGGGCGCGCGGCTCGGTGGCCTGGATGGTGGCGCAGACCTTTTGGATCAGCTCGCCGTGGGCGCGCAGGCCGTTCCTCTCGAAGTCGCGCAGGATGAAGTGCAGCTTGGCCGAGGCCGCGCTGCCGCTCATGTCGTGGATGTGGATAAAGCCCTGGCGGCCGTCGGTGGTTTCGGGCGTCAGCGTGACCTGGGGTAGCGTGCCGACGATCTTCGCCGCCAGGTGCAGCGCGTTCACCAGTTTGTCCTTGGCCCAGCCGGGATGAATCGAGACCCCCTGGACGTTCACCACCGCCGCGTCGGCCGAGAAGGTCTCGTACACGATCTCGCCGAGCTGCGCGCCGTCCAGCGTGTAGCCGAACGCGGCGTTCAGGTCGCCCGGCAGGTCGGCATGGACGCCGCGGCCGATCTCCTCGTCCGGCGTGAAGCAGATCCGTAGCGGACCGTGCGGGATGCCGCGGTTGCCCATGAGGTGGCGCGCCGCGACCATGATGATCGCGACGCCAGCCTTGTCGTCCGCGCCGAGCAGCGTCGTCCCGCTGGCGGTGATGATGTCGTCGCCCACCTTGGTCGCGAAATACGGCAAGGCGGCCGGCGAGAGGACCATCTTCGGGTCGTCCGGCAGGACAATGTCTCCGCCCTGGTAGTTGCGGTGGACGATCGGCTTCACGCCAGTGCCGCTATATTGCGGGGCCGTGTCCACATGTGCCAGGAGCGCGATCGTCGGCGCGTCGGTCTCGGCGGTCGCCGGAATCGTAGCCAGGACCGCGCCGTAGTCCGTCAGGCGCGCGTCCGGCACGCCAATCTCGTTCAGCTCCCCGACCAGCAGGTTGAGCAAATCGTACTGGTTCGCGGTGCTTGGCGACGTGGGCGACGACGCATCGGACTGGGTGTCGATGCGGACGTACGCATTCAATCGCTGGAGGAGCTCGTCCTCAAACCGGGATTTCATGACGGCCCTCCGCGGAGCCACACCAAGCAGCCGCGAGGATGCTAGCACGACCGGCGGCGGGTGGGCGAGCGCGCGCTCTGCCGAGCGGCCTGCCGGATCTCAATCGACGCAGTCGACCTGCGCGGTCTTGGTCGGCGCGCCGGGGTCAGCCCACGGCAGAGCCTGCAGCGCGAGCAGGAGGTCGCGGGCGCGGCGCGCCGTCTCGCCGGTCACGCCGCCCTCTTCCGTGCGGTACTTGAAGGAGATCTCCGCGAGCGCCGGCGCGGGGTCTCCAGCCTGATACCAGATCGTCAGCGCGAACTCGGCCTTGGTGCCATCGGCAACGGCGAGCTTGGAGCTCTCATAGACCAGCACGTGCGAAGTCCCGCGCAGCGACCCTCCTTGGCCGCTGGCCCTCCCTCATCATGCGTTGCCAAGCGCCGTGGAGAGCCGGTGCAGCTGAGCTTCTACGACCGCGACGGCTACATCCCGCCCTATCAGGCCCGGCAACGGGTGCGGATAATCGAGAAGTGCGGATCGAACCCATGAGTATCTGGTCCGGGTGTTCTGGAGCGACGACGACGAAGGCTACATCGCGGTCGTGCCCGACCTGCCGGGCTGCTCGGCCTTCGGCGCGACGCCCGAAGCCGCGGTCCACGAGATCGGCGACGCCATCGAAGCCTGGATCGCCGCCTGCCGCGCCAGCGGCGACCCCGTCCCCGAACCCACCACCAAGGCCCGCCAGGCGGCCTGACGGTGGGAAAATGAGTATTGTGTCCCCCGAACTGCCCAAACCGCGTTTTCTCGCTCGCGTCACACCATTCTCGCTGATACCATTTTCGCCCTCCACACTTCCGGGCGTACCAACCCTCGCGCTCATTTCCGTTCGTCCCGACGAATATCCCTAAGCAGGTCCTTCCTCATCCTGGACACCCCTCCTTGAACGATCGCTCCCGTCCGCCTCTTTGCCTTATCTAATTCGTCCCGAATGTTTCTCCAAATCACCCTTTCGGGCAATCCCTCGTATTGCTTCCAAATCCCCTCGACCAATTCTACCAGTTCCACCGGGTAAACATCCATCATCCGACTTTCCACCATTACCGGCAGGGTTGCTTCCGCGCCCTTCGTAATACTTGATCTGGCCGGTCCGACCGCCAGATAATTTAAAAGGAAATCCGAACTCATTATTGGTGATATGATGGTACCGCTGATACTCTTGTTAACGCGCTCTGTTATTTCATAGGCCTCGCGATCTAAGGTGAGCCACCATGTCGAGTATCCGAGTGGTGACGCCCGCTGCTCCATCAAACGCCGCTGAACCACACCGACAAACATCTCTTGATCGTGCTGCGCCAAACGCATCATCGCTAACTCATCAAACGTCTGTGTCTGCCTGCTTCTTCGCAACTCGTGAATTCGAACCCACTCCTCATGGACAGCAACCCTAAGCTCCTGTGGCGCCTTCCCCAGATCATCTTCCAAATTCTCCACCCTAATATCGAACTCCTCTCTAAGAAAATCCCCTATATCGTCCACCGGACGCTCCGGTCCTCGGAACTCCTCCATCCACGCGCCAAACTTCCCCAGCGGGCGCCCCGAAGCCGCGTAGGCCGAATACAGGAACGGGGCCTGCCCATACCACGCATCGCCCGTTTCCCGATGGCTCGCGTAAACCGCACAGAGATTGAAATGGCGTTCCACTTCTTCAAGCACACCCTCAGTAACAAAAAGTTTCATTCCCGCTCTGCCCGCCGCGCCGACCATTCGCGTATACGTACCCCACTTCATGCTAGTGTATCTTCGTCTTCCTTGGGCTTCCAGACTTTCTTCATCAATCAGTGACTCTGCAATAAGCGGCAACACTAGAGAGGTGTCAAGCCAGATCATACCGTGGTCGAACATTTTGCCTATAGCGCTTTGTACATCCGCCGTCTCACGTAAGAACGCCATTAGTGTATACGCATCGGCTAATGATCGAAGATGATACTGCGCCGCCTCTCCCGGATCAGCGATAAGACTCCGGATAATTCGAAGGACTGCTTCACCATGTTCTTGCTGAATGTTCATCGTCCCTTTTGAAATCTCGTTATAAAGAAGCGTCCGCACATCATCGAACGTGATCGTTTCGATTTTTCCGGTACGCCACGACGATGCAAATAGCTCGCCATTTTTTAGAAGGATCTGCTCCAATAAGCGACGTATGTCATCTGCGTATAAGTCAGGCATATCGAGATAATTTTTATAATCTGCGATCAATGAACGTATCTCATCCATGAGGCGATTCGTTGCTTCTTCCAAATCTAGCAGTCGTTCGGATAGTCTGGTCTTTTCCTCATGGGTTAGACAGAATTCATCGACAGATTGCCAATGGCGAATTATCTTCTTGTTCAGACGACTGAGAGACTGATCGACATAACGAATAACAAGTTCTGGATTGGTATTTTGCAGATAGGAGGCCACGATTGCATGTATCTCGCTCCTCTTATGTCGCGTATTGGAGTCAGTGTCTCGAAGTGCACAGCGCACTAAGGCATCAAAACACACTTTCGTTAGACCCTTTTGACGAGAGTCGTCTTCCCATTGAAGTTTCAAATACACAAACGCGGCACGCACTTCGCCGGGATCCAGAGCTAATCCTTTGTTTGGAAGCAGCTTTTTGCTACTAAGGATCGGATCAACGATGGCAGCAGAGTATTCGTCAGCCAAGCGCTCCTTCGTTTGATCAAGCAGACAGCGCTCCGCAAACCACGACCGGTCTCGTATATCAAGAATTAGATTGTGTTCTCGATTCAGATAAGACCTAAGCGCGTCAGCTTTTGCTCCGATCATCTGATTTGAGACATATATGAGGACTTCGTGTGGTATCCGTGGGCAGGACTGTCCGGAGGCGCTCAGCTGTCTGGCGGATTTTCGTATTCCAGTCCTTTGTAACGGAGTATTGCATGAGGATGGTTGGACGACCATTCGGTGAAAACAACTCCGCATCGCGACCAGAGTCGCCTGAAGCGGTCGCAAGAGTCCGGAGCTCAGGCAGTTCGCTCGCCAGAAAGCCGGAGGCCAGCTTTTCGAACCGACGCCAATCGGAGGGCTCGGTGTGTTCAAGTGCGAATTCGAAGCGCCTTCGGGTCATCGATCTGCTCACCGATTGGGGGCAGGGCTCGTGGATGAGCGAAATACCCGCTATTTCTCCTGAAACGCAAGCATTCCTTGGGAAAAGAGGTGTTAGCGACTGTCTTGGGAGGTCAAGCTGGTTGTGGTGCACGCCATGGCTGGCGATCCGTGAGGATGGCGTTGAGGATGACCAGGAGCTTGCGGATGGCGGCGGTGAGCGCGGGCTTCTTGGCCTTGCCGGCGGCGAGCCGATCCGCCGGCGAGCCGGTGCGGCTCGCGAATGCTCCCGAGTTCCCTCGCCGGCGAGCCGGCGGGGCTACGCGGCGGCGACCTCCGGCAGGTGCGCGAGCGAGGCCTGGAGGTCGGCCTCGTCGTAGCTCTGGTCGGTGAGCTTGCCCGCGAAGTAATCGGCGTAGGCCTGCATGTCGAAGTGGCCGTGGCCGCACAGGTTGAAGAGGATGACCTGGCTCCGGCCCTCCGCCTTGCACTTGAGCGCCTGGTCGATCGCACCCTTGACCGCGTGGTTCGCCTCGGGCGCCGGCAGCACGCCCTCGACCCTGGCGAAGTCGATGCCGGCCTTGAAGCACTCGACCTGGTCATAGGCCCGGGCCTCGATCAGGCCGAGGTGCAAAAGGTGGCTCACCATCGGCGCCATGCCGTGGTAGCGCAGGCCGCCGGCGTGGAAGCCGGGCGGGATGAACTCCGAGCCCAGCGTGTGCATCTTGACGAGCGGCGTCAGATGGCCGGTGTCGCCGAAGTCATAGGCGAACCTGCCGCGCGTCAGGGACGGGCAGGCGACGGGCTCGCAGGCGATCACCTCGACCTTCGGCCCGCCGCGCAGCATGGCGCCGAGGAACGGGAACGCGATGCCGGCGAAGTTGGAGCCGCCGCCGGTGCAGCCGACCACCACGTCCGGGTAGTCGCCCGCCTGCTCGAGCTGGAGGGTCGCCTCCTGGCCGATCACGGTCTGATGCAGGAGCACGTGGTTGAGCACGCTGCCGAGCGCGTAGTGGGTGTCGTCGCGGCTGGCTGCCATCTCGACCGCCTCGGAGATCGCGATCCCGAGGGAGCCGGTGCTGTCGGGGTGCGCGGCCAGGATCTTGCGGCCCGCCTCCGTCTCGGCCGAGGGCGAGGCGACGCAGCGGGCGCCGTAGCTCTCCATCAGCGCCCGCCGGTAGGGCTTCTGATCGAAGCTGATCCTCACCATGTAGACGTCGACCTGGAGGCCGAAGAGGCTGCCGGCCAGCGCCAGCGCCGAGCCCCACTGGCCCGCACCGGTCTCGGTCGCGATCCGGGTGATGCCCGCCTGCTTGTTGTACCAGGCCTGGGGGACGGCGGTGTTCGGCTTGTGGGAGCCTGCCGGGCTGACGCCCTCGTATTTGTAGTAGATCCTGGCCGGGGTATCGAGGAAGCGCTCGAGCCGGCGCGCCCGGTGCAAGGGCGTCGGCCGCCACAGGCGATAGACGTCGCGGACCGCGTCCGGGATCTCGATGGAGCGCTCGGCGCTCACCTCCTGCTCGATCAGCGCCATCGGGAACAGGGGCGCGAGCTCGGCCGGGCCGATCGGCTGCAGCGTGCCCGGGTGTAGGGGCGGCGCCGGCGGCTCCGGCAGGTCGGCCGCCAGATTGTACCAATGCGTCGGGATCCGATCCTCGCCCAGGACCGTCTTCAGGGTCCGATCGCCCGCCGCCATGATGCTCCCCCCCGCTGGTCGCCCTCGCGCCGCCAGACTACCGAGGCGGAGCCGGCGGGCGCAAGTCCACGGGGGGAGTTCGACGGGATTCCTTTACGCCCCGCGATCGAGTAACAATCTGGAGGAGCAGGCAGTAACCGGATGACCAGCGTGGATCCCGACGCCCCGCATCACGACCACGACCGGTGCGTCGACGACGCGCTGCGCAAGGCCGCCATGCTGTGCGCCCGGCGGGGCGCGCGCCTGACCGACCTGCGCCGGCGGGTGCTCGAGCTCGTCTGGCAGGGCCACGCCGCGGTCAAGGCCTACGACATCCTGGACGAGCTCGGCAGCGCCGAGAGCTCGGCCAAGCCGCCGACGGTCTATCGCGCCCTCGACTTTTTGATCGCGCATGGCCTCGTGCACCGCCTCGAGAGCCTGAACGCCTATGTCGGCTGTCCGGAACCGGACGCGGCCCACGAGGGCCAGTTCCTGATCTGCGACGGCTGCGGCACTGTTTGCGAGCTCGAGGCGCCGGCGATCCAGGCGGCGATCGCGGGGCAGGCCGCGGCGCAGGACTTCGCCGTCGCCCACCAGACGGTCGAGGTGCGCGGCCTGTGCCGGCCCTGCCGCGCGGACCCCGCGCGCGCCCAGCCGTGAGCGAGGGCGCGGCCGGGCCGCCCCTGATCGAGGCCAAGGGCGTCGGCGTCCGGATCGGCCGCCACGAGCTCCTTCGCGCCGTCGATCTCGAGCTCCGGCCGGGCCAGATCCTGTCCCTGATCGGCCCCAACGGCGCCGGCAAGACCACCCTCGTGCGCGTGCTTTTGGGGGTGCTCAGGCCGACCACGGGCGAGGTCCGGCGCCGGCCCGGCCTGATCGTCGGCTACGTCCCGCAGCGGCTGCATCTCGACCCGACCCTGCCGCTCAGCGTCCATCATTTCCTCACGCTCGGCCGCTGGCGCCGGCCCGGGCTGCCGCTCGCCGCAGCCCTCGCCGAGGTCGGCGCCGGCCATCTCGGGCGGGCGCCGATGGCGGAGCTCTCGGGCGGCGAGTTCCAACGGGTGACGCTCGCGCGGGCGCTGCTGCGACGGCCCGATCTGTTGATCCTCGACGAGCCGGCCCAGGGCGTCGACTTCGCCGGCCAGCTCGAGCTCTATGCCCTGATCGAGCGCGTGCGCAACGAGCGCGGCTGCGGCGTCCTGCTGGTCAGCCACGACCTGCACCTCGTCATGGCGGCGACCGACCAGGTGATCTGCCTCAACCGGCACGTCTGCTGCGCCGGCCGGCCCGAGGCGGTGAGCCGGCATCCGGAATATCAGAACCTGTTCGGGGCGCCCGCTGCGGCCCGCCTCGCGGTCTATACCCATGCCCACGATCACGCCCACGATCTGGCGGGCGCCGTGGTCGAGGGCGACGAGCCGGCTGCGGGCGATCAGGCAGAGCTGCCCGGGAAGCGACGCCATGCTCGATGACTTCGTGGTCCGCGCGCTGCTCGGCGGCATCGCGGTGGCGGCGATCGCGGGGCCGCTCGGCTGCTTCGTGGTCTGGCGCAAGATGGCCTATTTCGGCAACGCGCTCGCCCACAGCGCGCTCCTCGGGATCGCCGTCGGCGCGCTGCTCGCGGTCGACCTGACCAGCGCCACGATCGGCGTCTGCCTGGGCTTTGCCGGCTTGCTCGTGCTGCTGCAGCGCCAGCGGAAGCTCGCGACCGACACCCTGCTCGGCATCCTCGCGCATGCCGCGCTGGCGCTGGGCCTGGTCGTGCTCGGCTTCTTCGAGACGCTGAGGGTCGATCTCTCGGCCTATCTGTTCGGCGACGTCCTTGCGGTCAGCCGGGGCGATCTCTGGTGGATCCTTTGCGGCGGCACGCTGGTGCTGCTGGCGCTGCTGGCGCTCTGGTCGCCGCTGCTCAGCACGACCGTCAGTCCGGAGCTGGCGCAGGCCGAAGGCGTCGCCGTCGAACGGGTGCAGGCGGCCTTCATGCTGCTGATGGCGGTCGTGGTCGCGATCGGCATGAAGATCGTGGGCATCCTCTTGATCGTCTCGCTGCTCATCATCCCGCCGGCCGCCGCCCGGCAGTTCGCGCGCGGGCCCGGGCAGATGGCGGCGCTGGCCGCGCTCGCGGGCGCGCTCGCGGTGGCCCTCGGGCTCGGCGCCTCGCTCACCTGGGACACCCCGGCCGGCCCCTCGATCGTGGTTGCGGCGGCGGCGCTGTTCTTCCTCAGCCTTTTGGGCGGCGCTCTGGTCCACGGGCGGGCCGAGCGGCTGCCCGGCTGAGATCAACCGGCTGCCCGCAGGCGCTCCTCGTCGCCGGGACCAAGCTCGGCGATCACGGGGCTGGTGATCGGCACGCCCGTGAACCCGCTCCGCTCCTCGGCCGGCGGCCGCTCGCGCAGCACGAGGCGCCAGCCCGTGAATGCCGCCAGCAGCAGGGCCGCCCCGGCCGTGAGCACGAACAGCATGCGCTCGCCGAGCAGCTGCATCGCGAGGCCCACGACCAACGGCCCGACCGTGGCACCGGCCGCCCAGGCGAACAGCAGCGAGCTCGTCAGTGCCACAGCCTCGCCGGGGGCTCCCCGATCCTGGGCGTGGGCGACGCAGATCGCGTAAAGGGTCAGCGCGAAGCCGCCCCAGAGGGAGAACAGCGCGATGATGCCGAGCCGCACCCATTCGCCGCTCTCGCCGCGCAGGACCGCCCCCTTGGCCGGGCCGATCAAGGCGAGCGCCAACATGATCACGCAGATCGCGCCCGAGGCGCCGAGGATCACGAGGCGCCGGTCGATCCGGTCGGACAACAGACCGATCGGCCATTGCAGGCCCAGCCGCCCGGCCTGGATCATGCCCATCAGCAGGCCGATGGTGACGGCCGGCACCGCTGCTTTGCTAAGAAAATAGGGCGTGATGTTCATGACCGCGGTGTTCATGAAGCCGACCACGAAGCAGCCGACCGCCGCGACCGGCGCGACCCGATAGAGGTGGCGCACGCTGACGCCCACGACCTTGGGTTGGGTGGGCGTCTCGGCGCGGGTCAAGGAGACCGGGATCAGGGCCAGCGAGAACAGGCCGCTCACGACCATGATCAGCTGCGCCGAGGCGACGTCGACGAGGCCAATCAGGAACTGGCTGCCGGTCAGTGCCAGCGTGATCGTGATCGTATAGAGCGCGATCACGCGGCCGCGCGCGGCGTTCGGGGTGCGGTCGTTGATCCAGCTGTCGACCACGGTCGAGAGCCCGGCGATGCAGATGCCGTGGACCACCCGCAGCGCGAACCAAAGGGTCGATCTCGACGCTTGCCTGGAACAGCAGCGAGGTGACCGCGGCGGTCGCGGCGAAGGTCGCAAAGGCGCGGATGTGGCCGACCGTACGGATCACGCGGGCGCCGATGATGCAGCCGCCCAGGAAGCCGCCGGCATAGGCGGTGGCGATCAGTCCGGTCGCGAACTCGCCGGCCGCCGCCTGCCCGAGCCGGACCGGCAGCAGCGTGCCGAGCGCGCCGTTCGACAGCTGGAAGATCGCCGACGCGAAGATCACCGCCGCCAGCGGGACCAGATGGCTCTTGAGCATGGACTCCGCACGGTTCGGCCGCGCTGCCGTCGTTTGTCGATCGCCGCCTTGAGCGGGCCACGGGCTCACTACCGCGTCGGCCGCGCTTTGGCAAAGCCTGTTTGGCGTCCGCCGGAAGGGTCAACGGAGGGGTGCTGACCGGGTGGAGCTGGCGGCCGCGGCGCCGATCGGGCAGGATGGCATGATCCGACACGCCGAGGTCAATGCGGACTCCACGCGGCGGCCAGAACCCGAGGACATGGTGCCGGCGCTGCGGCAGGCGGCGGTCGCGCGCGCGGCCCGACGCGAACCGGATCAGGCGCCGCGCGCGATGAACCCTGGGTTGCGAAACGCCGGCTTGCGGTAGAGGAACGGGGCGCCGTCGCGGGTCGTGACCCGGCCGCCGGCGGCGCTCAGCACTGCGTGCCCGGCCGCGGTATCCCACTCCATCGTGGTGCCGAAGCGCGGATAGAGGTCGGCCCGGCCCTCGGCGATCAGGCAGAACTTGAGCGAGCTGCCCGCCGAGATCCGCTCGACGACCCCCGCCTCGTCGAGGAACGCCTCGGTCTCGGCATCGCTGTGCGAGCGCGAGGCGACCGCGACAGCACCACTCGCCGGCCACGGCCGGGCCGCAATCGCGCGCGCGGCGCCGCCGTTGCGGGTCATCGACCCGTGGCCCCGGGCGCCCCACCAGACCTTGCCGAGCGCCGGTGCCAGGATCACGCCGAGGATCGGCTCGCGGTCCTCGATCAGCGCGATGTTGACCGTGAACTCGCCGTTGCGGCTGATGAACTCCTTGGTGCCGTCGAGCGGATCGACCAGCCAGAACGGCGCCTGCCCGAGCTCGGGCACGTGGCCGGAGGCGACCGTCTCCTCGGCCACCACGAGGGTCTTTGGCGTCAACCCGGCAAGGCCTGCCAGGATCACCGCCTCGGCCGCCTCGTCGGCGACCGTGACTGGCGAGGCATCCGCCTTGGCGCGCACCTCGACGCCCTCCCGGTAATGCTCGAGGATGACCGCGCCCGCGCGCTCGGCCAGCGCCACGATCTCCGGCAGCAGGCGGGCGTAGTCCACGGGCTCAGCTCTCCGGCGCGAAGGTGCGCTCGACGTAGGCCGCGAGCTCGCTCAGGCATTCCTCGACGCTCAAAAGGTCGGTGCGCACCGCGAGATCGGGGCTCTCGGGCGGCTCGTAAGGCGAGCTGATCCCGGTGAACTCGGGGATCTCGCCGGTGCGCGCCCGCCGATAGAGCCCCTTGGGGTCGCGCTGCTCGCACATCTCGAGCGGCGCCTCGATGTAGACCTCGTGGAACGAGCCGCCGGCTGCCTGGCGCGCCCGCTCGCGGTCGGCCCGGTAGGGCGAGATGAAAGAGCTGATCACGACGAAGCCCGCGTCCGCGAACAGGCCGGCCACCTCGCTGACCCGGCGGATGTTCTCGGCGCGATCCTCCGGCGAGAAGCCGAGATTGGCGTTGAGGCCGCCGCGCACGTTGTCGCCGTCGAGCACATAGACGTGGTAGCCCTTGGCGAACAGGCGAGCCTCGAGAGCCAGCGCCAGCGTCGACTTGCCGGCACCCGACAGGCCCGTGAACCAGAGCACGCCGCCCCTGTGGCCGTTGCGCAATACGCGCGCCTCGCGCGATACCGTGTGGCCGACGGCGGTGATGTTGGTCGCCCGCCGGGTGATCGAACTCGCGTTGATCGGGGTAGCCCTCCATCGAGATGATGCCACCGCCGACCGGCACGAAGTCCTCAACCAGGACAAACCTCCCGGTTGCGGGATTATTCCGATGTTCGTCGAGCGCGAGAAGCCCGCGGGTGCGCAGCACGACCTCGGCAACCGCATTGCGCTCGACCACATCGGCGGGCCCCGACGACAGATCGCCGGTGTCGATCACCCGCTCGATCGACTGCACGGCGACCTCGGTCTCGCTGGTGTTGAGCTTGAGCGTGTAGCGGTTGCCGACCGCGAGCGGCTTGCGGCCGAGCCAGAACAGGCGGCCGCGGAACACGTTGCTCTCGACCGGCGGATGGTCGGTGTGGGACGCGACCTCGCCGCGCTCGACGAAGATCTGCTCGTCGAGCGTGATGCCGACCGACTGCCCGGCTTCGGCGCCCTCCGGCTGCTCGGGCACGCTCCAGGCCTCGATCGACTTGACCGTGGCGGTCTTGTTGGAGGGCGAGAACAGCAATGTGTCGCCGACCGCGAGGCGGCCCAATTCGATCCGGCCGGCGAGAATCCGGCGCTGATCGAGCTTGTAGACGTCCTGGATCGGCAGCCGCAGCGGCCGCTCGGCCTGGCCGGGCTCCGAGAAGAACTGATCGAGCGCCTTGACCACGGTCGGCCCCTGGTACCAGGGCATGACCTTGGAGCGGGCGACGATGTTGTCGCCCTCGCGCGCCGAGATCGGGATGAAACCCGTGGGCTCGACCCCGAGGCCGGCCAGATAGGCGCGATACTGCTCGGCGACCGCGCCGAAGCGGTCGGCGCTGTAGCCGACCAGGTCCATCTTGTTGACCAGCACGGCCACCTGGCGCACGCCCAAAAGGTGGAGCAGATAGCCGTGCCGGTAGGACTGCTCGCGCACGCCCTCGAGGGCGTCGATCAAGAGCAGTGCTGCCTCGGAGCTGGCCGCCCCGGTCACCATGTTCTTCAGGAACTCCTTGTGGCCCGGCGCATCGATGATGACGTAGTCGCGGGCCTCGGTCTTGAACTGGATCTGGGCGGTGTCGATCGTCACCCCCTGGTCGCGCTCGGCCTGCAGCGCGTCCATCAGGAAGGCCCATTCGAACGGCATGCCGCGCCGCTCGCAGACCGCCTGGATCGTCTCGAGCTTGCCCTCGGGCAAGGACCCCGTGTCGTGGAACAGCCGGCCGACCAGCGTCGACTTGCCGTGATCGACGTGGCCCACGATCACGATCTTGAGCTTGGGGCGGGCGCTTGACGTCACCATCCGCGCCGCCCTCACATATAGCCGTCGGCGCGCAGGCGCTCGAAAGCGTCCTCGGCCTCGTGGTCCATGGCGCGGCCGCTGCGCTCGGCGACCCGCGTGGTCTCGAGCTCGGCGATGATCTCATCCAAGGTCGCGGCCTCGCTCGCGACCGGCGAGGTGATGTCCTGGTCGCCGAGCGACCGGTAGCGCTTGCCGTCCTTGGCAAAATACAGATCGATCAAGGGGATGCCCTCGCGCCGGGTGTAGCGCCAGATGTCGACCTCGCTCCAGTGCAGGAGCGGGTGCACCCGCACGTGCGTCCCGGGCGGAAAGCTCGTCATGTACTGGTTCCAGAACTCGGGCGGCTGGTCCTTGAGGTCCCAGCGGTTGTCCTTGGTGCGCGGGCTGAAGTAGCGCTCCTTGGCGCGGGTGCCCTCCTCGTCGCGGCGGATGCCGGCGATCAGCCCGCGAAAGCCATGCCTGGCGAGAGCACCGTTGAGGCCCGCGGTCTTGCGCGCGGCCGAGCGCGCGGCGGGCGGCAGGGTCGGGTCCATCTGCTCGACCGGCGGGCAGGGCTCGACCAAGAGCTTCAGGCCCCACTCCTTGCTGTAGCGCTCGCGGAACGCGTACATCTCGGGGAACTTCTTGCCGGTGTCGACGTGCAGCACCGGCAGCGGCACATGGCCGAGGAAGGCCTTGCGGGTCAGCCACAGGACGACGTTGCTGTCCTTGCCGAGCGACCACAGGATCGCGAGCTGGTCGAGCTTGGCGAACGCCTCGCGCAGGATGTAGACGCTTTCGGCTTCGAGGCTGTCGAGGTGGTCCATGATCCGGTCCGTTGGCGGCGACGAGCGCGGCGGACGCGCATCCGGCCAGGGGGCCGGTGCCCCGCCGGGCGGCGCTACACGTAGCTACGCCTCTTCGCCCGTACAACCGTCCGCCTTGCTGCAGCGCACGCGACATTGGGTCGCTCATGTCCCGGCCGCCGCGGCGAGCGGGTTCCGCACCTGGAAAATCGTGGACAGGGCTCGATCGTCGTCCCTAGATAGCTCGTGGGACGGGCGTCAGCGGCGGGGACGATGCGGAGGACGCTCGCCCCGGTCGGGAGGCAAAGCATGCAAGGAGCGCCGATCGCGGTCGATGCGGGCCGTGCGGCGGACCCGCCGGTGCTCGAGTTCTGCGGGCTGACCAAGCGCTTTGGCGGCACGCTCGCGGCCGACCGGATCGACCTCGAGCTCAGGCCGGGCGAGATCCTGGCGCTGCTCGGCGAGAACGGCGCCGGCAAGTCGACCCTGATCAAGATGCTGGCGGGCGTCTACGCCCCCGATGCCGGCCACATGCGCCGGGGCGGCGCTGCCTACGATCCGCGCAAGGATGCCGCATCGATCGCGTTCATCCACCAGGACCTGGGCCTGATCGAGTGGATGACGGTGGCCGAGAACATCGCGATCGCGCAGGGCTTTCCGAAGCGCTTCGGCCTGATCGACTGGGCGGCGGTCGAGGCCCGCGCGCGCCAGTCCCTGGCCTTGGTCGCCGACGGCATCGAGCCCGAGCAGCGGGTGCAGGATCTGACCCGGACCGAGAAGTCGCTGGTCGCGATCGCGCGCGCTCTCGGGACCCGCGCCGACGTGCTGGTGCTCGACGAGCCGACCGCGAGCCTGCCCAAGGGCGAGGTCGAGACCCTGTTCGCGGTGCTGCGCTCGCTGAAAGCGCGCGGCGTCGCGATGATCTACGTCTCGCACCGCCTGGACGAGGTCTACGCGATCGCCGATCGCCTGGCCGTGCTGCGCGACGGCCGCCTGGTCGCGGTCCAAAGCTGCGCCGCGACCGCGCCGGGCGACCTGGTCCGGCTCATCATCGGCCGCCCGCCGGAGGCGCTGTTCGTCCGCCCCGAGCGGCGCGCGGGCGAGCCGCTGCTGCGCTTTGCGGACCTCGTGGTGGGCGATGTCGGGCCGCTCGAGCTCACCGTCCAGGCCGGCGAGATCGTGGGCCTCGCCGGCCTGCGCGGCGCCGGCCAGGAGGCGGTCGGCCGGGTGCTGTTCGGCCTCTTGCCGCTCGAGCGCGGGGAGGTGCGCCTGGACGGCCTGGCCCTCGACCTTGCGAGCCCGCATGGTGCCATCGGCCAGGGAATCGGCTTCGTCGCGGGCGATCGCAACGCCAATTCGATCGCCTCGGGCCTGTCGGTCCGGGAAAACATGTTCCTCAATCCCTGCGCCTGCGGGCGGCGGCTGCTCGAGTGGCGGGCGCCGGCCGCCGAGGCCATGGAGACCAGCGACCTTGGCGCCCGCGTCGGCCTGCAGCCGAACGATCCGGCGGCGCCGATCGAGACGCTGTCGGGCGGCAACCAGCAGAAGATGGTGCTGGCGCGCTGGCTCCGGGTCGGCGGCCGGGTGCTCGTGCTGGAAGACCCGACCGCGGGCGTCGACGTCGGCGCCAAGGCCGAGATCTACCGCCTGCTGGCCGACGCGGTCGGGCGCGGCCTGGCGGTCCTCCTGATCTCGACCGACTTCGAGGAGGTCGCCGAGATCTGCCATCGCGCCCTGATCTTTCGCGGCGGCCGGATCGTCGCCGAGCTCAGCGGCGAGCGCCTGTCGCTCGAGCAGCTGATCCACGTCGCCTCCTTGCCGGCGGATGGCGAGGCAACGCAGAGTGCGGGCGCATGCAGTCCTTGAAGTCGAACGCGCTCGAGCCGACCGCGCTGGAGCTCCGCGGCCTCTCGCCGCGCCAGCGAGCAGCCCGCCTGCTGCCCGTGTTCGGCCTGCCGATTTTGACCCTGGTGCTGATCGTCTTCTTCTCGCTGCTGCTGCCGCGCACCTTTCCGACCATGCTCAACCTGCGCTCGATCCTCGGCGACAAGTCCGTGATCGCCCTGCTCTCGCTCGCCGCCACGATCCCGATGATGGCCGGCCGGATCGACCTCACCGCCGGCTACGGCATCGTGCTCTGGCACGTCATGGCGATCGCGCTCCAGACCCAGCTCGGGCTCGCCTGGCCGGTGGCCGTGCTGCTGGTGCTGCTGATGGGCTGCGGGCTCGGCCTGATCAACGGCCTCCTGGTCGAGGTGGCGCAGATCAATTCGTTCATCGCGACCCTCGGCACCGGCACCGTCATCTACGCGATCGCCCTTTGGTACACCGAAGGCCGCCAGGTGATCGGCGTCCTGCCGAACGGTTTTCTCGACCTCTACATCTGGCGCCTGTTCGGCATCCCGATCGCCGCCTTCTACGTGCTCGCGGCGGCGCTGATCATCTGGATCGTCGCCGAGTTCCTGCCGATCGGCCGCTGCCTCTACGCGATCGGCGCCAATCCGCGCGCGGCGGCGCTGAACGGCATCCCGATCCGGCGCTACGTGATCGGCGCCTTCGTCGCCTCGGGCTTCCTCATCAGCCTGGCAGGCGTCGTGCTCGCGGCCAAGCTCAGGATCGGCCAGGCGAGCGTCGGGCTCGAGTTCCTGCTGCCGGCACTGGTCGGCGCCTTCCTCGGCTCGACCACGATCAAGCCCGGCAGGGTCAACGTCTGGGGCACGGTGATCGGGGTCGCGATCCTCGCGGTCGGGATCTCGGGCATCCAGCAGCTGGGCACTTTGTTCTACGTCGAGCCGCTCTTCAACGGGGCGACCCTCTTGCTCGCGATCGGGCTCGCGGGCTACGCCCAGCGCAAGCGCAGCCACGCGCTGCAGCCGGCCCAGCGGGGCGAGGCCACGCAAGCCTTGCGCCGCCGAGGCTGGCGTATGATCATCCAACCAGAAACCAGGGAGGCACTCGTCATGTTGAGGACATCGGTATCGGCGCTGGCACTCGGCGCGCTCGCCCTGCTCGCGCTGGGCGGTCCCGCGCTCGCGCAGGACGATGCGGTGGCCGCCGCCAAGGCCTATGTCGAGAAAGTCACGAAACCCAACCCGCCCTGGGATGGGCCGACGAGCGGCCCGGCGGCGCAGACCGGCAAGACGATCGTCTATGCCTCGGCCGATCAGCGCAACGGCGGTGCGCTCGGGGTCGGCAAGGGGGTCGAGGAGGCCGCCAAATTGCTCGGCTGGAACTTCTCGCTGATCGACGGCCATGCCTCGATCTCGGGGCGCGCCGAGGCGCTGAGCCAGGCGATCGCGCTCAAGCCCGACGGCATCGTGCTCGGCACGATCGACGCCAACGAGCAGAAGGCGGCGATCGAGGACGCCGTCAAGCAAGGCATCGTCGTGGTCGGCTGGCACGCGACCGCGACGGCCGGGCCGAGCTCCTCGCCGCCGATCTTCACCAACATCACGACCGACCCGCTCGAGGTCGCGCGCGCCGCCGCCTCCTATACGATCGCCGAGGCCGACGGCAAGGCCGGCGTCGTGATCTTCACCAATTCGATCTACAAGATCGCGATCGCCAAGTCCGACGAGATGGCGAAGGTGATCAAGGGCTGCAGCGGCTGCGAGGTGCTCTCGATCGAGGACAGTCCGCTCAGCGACGTGACCTCACGCATGCCGCCGCTGACCACGGCACTCCTGCAGCGCTTCGGCGAGCGCTGGACGCACGCGGTCGGCGTCAACGACCTCTATTTCGACTTCATGGCGCCCTCGCTCGCGTCTGCCGGCATCGAGGGCGACGGCGCGCCGCACAACGTCTCGGCGGGCGATGGCAGCGAGGTTGCCTTCCAGCGCATCCGGACCGGTCAGTACCAGGTCGGCACGGTCGCCGAGCCATTGCGCATGCACGGCTGGCAGGTGGTCGACGAGCTGAACCGGGCATTCGCCGGCGAGAAGCCCAGCGGCTATGTGGCGCCCTGCCCATCTGTTCGTGCCGTCCAACATCCAGTTCGACGGCGGCCCGCGCAACACCTACGACCCGGACAACGGCTATCGCGAGGCCTACATGAACATCTGGGGCGTCAAGGGCTGAGGTGAGGGGCGGGGGCGGCGGCAGCCCCGCCGCCCCCCTGCTTTCGACATCGATGGGGGGAGAGAAAATGGCGGCCAACGACTTGCCGGTTCCGGACCACGCGAAGAACCTGCGCCTGATCGGCTACAGCGACCAGGGCGGCCGGCCCGATGGCGTCCAGCTCATGGTCGAGCAGGGCTACGCTTACATCGGCCACATGTTCTCGAACGGCTTCAGCGTGATCGACGTCCGCGATCCGCGCCAGCCGAAGGCGGCAGGCTACGTCCAGGCGCCGCCCAACACCTGGAACATCCACCTGCAGACCGCGGACGACCTGCTGCTCGTGATCAACGCCAAGAACATGTTCGCGGCCGCCGAGTTCCAGGACGAGCACGCCTACTACAAGGGCTCGCTCGGCAAGACCGTCGGCACCGCCGAGGCGGGTGCGAGGCCGCGCGACTGGACCGCGGGCCTTACCGTCTACGACATCAAGAAGCCAGGCGAGCCCCGCCAGATCGGCTTCATGCCGGTCGAAGGCGGCGGCATCCACCGCATCTGGTACACGGGCGGCAGGTGGGCCTACGTCTCGGCGCTGCTGGACGGCTTTTCCGACTACATCTTCATGACCGTCGACATGAGCGACCCGACCAGGCCGCGCGCCGCCGGCCGCTACTGGCTGCCGGGCATGAACCTCGCCGCTGGCGAAGTGCCGTCCTGGCCGGCCGAGCGCCGCAACGGCCTCCACCATGCGATCGTGAGCGGCGATACCGCCTACGGCGCCTGGCGCGATGCCGGCCTCGTCATGATCGACGTCGCGGACCGCGAGCATCCCAAGCTGATCGTGCACCGCAACTGGAGCCCGCCGTTCGGCGGCGGCACCCACAACTGCCTGCCGCTGCCGGATCGGGACCTTCTGGTCGTGCTCGACGAGGCGGTCCTCGACCACCAGGAGGACGGTCTCAAGCTGATCTGGCTGTTCGACATCCGCGAGCCCACGAACCCGGTCAGCATCTCGACCTTCCCGACGCCCGCCGAGGCCGATTACGCGCTCAAGGGCGGCCACTTCGGCCCCCACAACATCCACGAGAACCGCCCCGGCAGCCTCGTCAGCTCCGAGCTCATCTTCGCGACCTACCAGAACGCCGGCGTCCGGGTCTTCGACATCTCCGACCCCTACCGCCCGGTCGAGACCGCGGCCTTCGTGCCGCCGCAGCCCGCGCGCCTGGTCGACCAGCGCCCCAACCGCGCCCGCGTGATCCAGTCCTGCGACGTCTTCGTCGACGCCAAGGGCCTCGTCTACAGCAACGACTACAACGCCGGCCTCTTCATCCTCGAATACCGCGCTTAGGGCTCCGGGCTATCGACCCTGCGTCAGTCTTTTCGCGGTTGATGGTGCATTCCGAGGATCAGCCTGACCGGCTCCCCTCGACGAGGCGGTTGATCGGCGCTCGGCTTTCTGGTAGCGGTCCAGTCCGGTTGATGGTGATGGAGTCCACCGAAAGCGCCCGCCTGGGCTGATGACTCCTACCCGGGCCCTCGCGCTCGCTTCGGCGGCGGGGCTTTGAGAGTAGGAATCCGGGCGGCGCATGTGATGGCTCTTCGCGATGGTCCAGGGCTGGCGGCGGCTGCGGCCGCGGGCCTTGCATGGCGGATCGCCATGGCTGCGCGGCGCCTGCGCCCACCCGGCACCGGCGCGCGCCGGGGCCCGGTCTGAGCCATGGCCGAGCGGATCTTCTACAACCTCCTGCAGGCGCTCGTGGTCATCGCCTTCGCCCCCCTGGTCGAAGGGGTGCTGGGCCGCCTGAAGGAGATCGTCCAGTCCAAGCGCGGTCCGAGCGTCTTCCAACCCTACCGCGACCTGTGGAAGCTCCTGCACAAGGACGAGATCGTCTCCGAGCACAGCTCCTGGATCTTCCGCGCGACGCCGTATCTCGCCTTCGCGACGCCCGTCTTCGTCGCCCTCCTGATCCCCGTCTTGACCAGCTACCCGCTGTTCTTCGCCTTCATGGGCGACATGCTGGGCGGCGGCTTCATCCTGGCGCTCGGCGGCTTCTTCGCGACCCTGGCTGCGGTCGACACCGCCAACCCCTACGGCCCGATGGGTGCCAGCCGCACGCGCATGGTGGGCTTCCTCGCCGAGCCCGTCTTCATCATCGTGTTCTTCACGGTCTCGTTCGTCGCGGGCTCGACAATTCCCTACATCGTGCAAAAGGTCTGGGTGACGCCGCTCAGCAACTTCTTCGAGCCCTCGCACGTCCTGGTCATGCTCGCCTTCCTGATGCTGATCCTGGCCGAGGACGGCCGGATCCCGGTCGACAGCCCGTCCGGGCATTTCGAGCTCGCCATGATCGACAAGTCCAAGTCGCTTGAATATTCCGGCCGCGGCGCCGCCTTGATGAAATGGGCCGGCGCCATGAAGTTCTTCGTGCTGGTCTGCATCTTCATGAACGTGCTCGTCACGCCCTGGGGCCTCGCAAGCTCGCTCGCGCCCGCGGCGGTGCTGCTGGCGATCCCGCTGATCCTGGCAAAGATCCTCTTGTTCGTGCTGGTGCTGGTGGTGATCGAATCCTCGCTCGCCAAGCTCAGGCTGTTCCGGATCACCGAGTTCATCGGCGCCGCCTTTATCACCTCGGTCGTGGCCATGATCACCCGTCTCTCGGGCATCTAGGGGCGTGAGCCGGGCCGATGCCGCCCCTGCTCATGCACCTCGACGCGCTGACCGGCGGCCTGTTCCTGCTCGCCGCCTTCGCGATCGTTGGGACCCGGCAGATGCTGGCCTGCGTCCGCCTGTTCGTCCTCCAGGCGCTGCTGCTGGTCGCATCGGCCGCGCTGCTCGCGCTGGCCCTCGGCTCGCCGCACTTGGCCGCGGTCGCACTGATCACCCTCGTGACCAAGGCGCTCGTCATCCCCTGGCTGCTGCGCCGCACCTTGCAGGGCGAGCTCTACGGCCGGCGCGAGATCGACCAGGTCCTCAACATCCCGACCTCGCTCCTGATCGGCGCCGGCCTCACGCTGTTCGCCTACCTGATCGTGGCCCCCATGGTCAGCGCCGCGCCTGCCCCGTTCGTGCGCATCAACCTGCCGATCGGCTTCGCGGCGCTGCTGCTCGGCGCCTACACGGTCACGGTCCGCCGGGAAGCCCTCTCGCAGCTGCTGGGCCTGCTTGCCATGGAGAACGGCGTGTTCTTCGCGGCCGTGGCGATCGCGCCCGACCTGCCGGTGATCGCCGAGCTCGCAGCCGCGTTCGACGTGCCGGTCGTGACCCTCGTGATCGGCCTTTTGACCCGCCGCATCCACGAGCGGGTCGGCGACACCTCGGTCGGCCTGCTGGCCGCTCTGCGCGAGGAATAGGCAGGCCCATGCAGCTCGCGGCCGTGCTCCTGATCCCCGCGCTCGCCGCGGGCCTGGTCCTGCACCCGGCATGCGCCCGCTTCGCGGCCGCGATCACGCTGGCGGCGGCCGCCCTGACCCTGGCGCTCGCGGTCGCAGTCGCCGCCGCGGTCGTCCGCTCCGCCCCGATGACCGGCCTTTGGGGCTTCCTCAGCGCCGACGGCCTGAGCGCGCTCGTGCTCCTCCTGGTCGCCTTCGTCGGCACCACCGCGGCGCTGTTCTCGGCCGGCTATCTGGGCGCCCGCGGGCACCACGACGATCGCCGCAATGGTCCTCGCTACTACGCGCTCTTCAACCTGTTCCTGGTCTCGATGCTGGCGGTGCCGATCGTCGCCGAGATCGCCTTGATGTGGATCGCCGTCTCGCTGACGACGCTCCTGTCCGCCTTCCTGGTCGGCTACGAGGACACCGCCGAAGCGCTCGAGGCGGCCTGGAAATACGTCGTGCTCACGACCCTCGGCGCGATCCTGGCGCTGCTCGGCATCCTGATCCTCTACTGGGCGACCCGCACCGCGGGCGATGGCCCCTTCACCTGGCCGGGCCTGGTCGCGGCGGCGCCCAGGATGCCGCCCGCACTCCTGTGGACGGGCTTCCTTTTGGTCCTGGTCGGCTTCGGCACCAAGGCCGGGCTCGTGCCCATGCACACCTGGCTGCCCGATGCCCACAGCCAGGCGCCGGCCTCGATCTGCGCGCTGCTCTCGGGCGTCGAGACCACGACCGTGCTGTACGCGATCCTCCGCCTGCTGCCGGCACTCGAGGCCGCGGGGCTGGCGCAGGCGCGCAGCTGGTTCATCGTCTTCGGCCTGATCTCGGTCGGGGTCGCGGCCCTGCTCCTGATCCACGTCCGCGACTATAAACGCATGTTCGCCTTCTCGACCGTCGAGCACATGGGAATCATCCTGGTCGCGGTCGGGCTCGGCGGCGATGCTGCCCATCTTGGTGCCGCCTATCAGATCACCGCCCACGCGCTCGCCAAGTCCTTCTGCTTCTACGCCGCCGGCGTCGCGGTCCTCGCGGTCGGGACTCAGGAGATCGCGGCCGTGCGCGGCCTTTTGCAAAGCTCCCCGACCGCAGCGCTGACCCTTTTGCTGGGCGGCCTCGCGATCGCCGGGGCGCCGCCGTTTGCGGTGTTCATCAGCGAGTTCGCGATCTTCAAGGCCGGGCTCGCCGCCGGCCAGTACTGGACGATCGGGCTGCTCGCGTTCTTCGTGGTGGTCGCCTTCTGCGGCATCCTTTTGCAGATCGGCCGCATGGTCTTCGGCAGCCCCGCGCCGGGCAGGGTCGTGGCCGCTGCCCCCGCCGCCTGCGTCGCGACCCTGCTGCTCGCCGCGATTCCGATGACGGTCCTCGGCCTCTACCTGCCGGCGGCGCTCCAGAGCCTGCTCGCCGCCGCCGCCGCGGCGCTCGGGAGCTGATCCCATGCGCGCCACGCTTCAGACCAGCTGGACTGACCTCCCGGCTCTCTGCGAGCGGCGCTGGGGCGTTCGGCCCGTGGTCGAGAATTCGCAGGCGATCTGCCACCTGCGTTGCCGGAGCGACAATCTGGCCGAGGTCGCCGCCTGGCTGTTCGCCGAGCACGGCTTTGCCTTCGCGACCCTGGTCGTCGAGGAGGAGGCGAGCGAGTGGTCGCTGACCTACGTCTTCCATGCCGGCGCCGGCCGGGGCTGGGCATACCTGCACCTCAGCCGGCCGCTGGCCGAGATGACCGTGCCCTCGATCAGCGAGCGGGTCCACGCCGCCGACTGGCACGAGCGCGAGGCCGAGGACCTGTTCGGGCTGGTCTTCCTGGGCCACCCGAAGCTCGGCGAGTTCGTGCTCCACGAGGAATGGCCGGAAGGCGTCAATCCCATGCGCAAGGGCTTCGATGCCAGTCAGCCGCTCGCCATGCGCGAGCCCGACCCGACGTGGCAGCCAGAGACCATCCTCGAGGCGTCCGGCGCGTTCGCCATGCCGATCGGCCCGGTCTTCTCGGACTTTGCCGAGGCCGCGCACTTCTTGCTCGAGACGGTCGGCGAGGACGTGATCGTCACGACCCCGCGCTTCTTCTACAAATATCGCGGCGTCGAGAAGATCGCCGAGGGCCAGGCGGTGGGCGGCGCCCTGCTGCTGGCCGAGCGCTTTTCCGGCAGCTCCGCGCTCGCCCACGGCCTAGCCTTCTGCCAGGCGCTCGAGACGATCTGCGAGGTCGAGGTGCCGGCCCGCGCCCGCGCGCTTCGGGCTCTCCTGGCGGAGCTCGAGCGCCTGCGCCACCACGCCGCCGCGATCGCCGGCATCTGCGCCTCGACCGCGCTCGCGGTCGCAACCGCCCAGGCCCAGATTCTGGAGGAGGACCTTTTGCGCCTGAGCGCCGCCTTCGGCGGCCATCGCTACCTGTTCGGCCTGCTGTGGCCAGGCGGCCTCCGGTGCGACTTCGCCGACCAGGCCTGCCGGCGCCTGGCCGAGGACGCCGGAGCGATCTTCGAGCGGCTCTCGGAGCTCGAGCGCATGCTCCGCTTCTCGAGCAGCTTTCTCGACCGGCTCGAGGAGGTCGGCATGGTCGGGCGCGCGCAGGCGCGGGACTATGGCCTCGTCGGGCCGATCGCGCGCGCGTCCGGGATCGGTCGCGACCTGCGCCGGCTTTTGCCCTATGCCGCCTATGGCGAGGTCGGGTTCGAGGTGCCGGTCGAGGCCGAGGGCGACGGCTACGCGCGCCTGCGGGTGCTGTTCCGCGAGGCCCGGCAGTCGGCCCTGATCATCGGCGAGCTCGCGCAACGCCTGCCTGCGGGGCCGGTCACGGCGCCGGTCGAGCTCCGGCCGGGGACGGCGCTCGCCGCGGTCGAGGCGCCGCTCGGCGCCGCGTTCCACTGGCTGCGGCTGGGCGAGGATGGCACGGTCGCCCGCTGGCGGATCGCGCCGCCGTCCTTCGCCAACTGGCACGGCTTCCATCTCGCCGCCGAGAACTTCGCCTTCCAGGACTTCCCGATCATCATGGCAAGCTTCGGTCTGTCCAACGTCGAGTGCGACCGTTGAGGGCACGCGCATGAGCACGTGGGTCCTCAAGGGGCTCGGCACCGGCATCAAGAGCACCGGCTGGCCCGAGGCTCCTGAGGCGGCCGCCGGCGTCTCGCCGGGCCGACCCGGCACGACCCGCGTGGCCGAGGCCGAAGCGGCCGCGCAGCTCGCTGCCATCTGTCCGACCGCGGCCCTCGCGGCGGAGCAGGGCGGCGTCAGCGTCGACTACGCCCGCTGCGTCCATTGCCGCCGCTGCGCCGATCGTGGGATCGACTGGCAGGACGGCTACGAGTGGGCCGCCGAGGCGAGCGATCCCGAAGCGATCAGGCGCCGGCTCGGCAAGGCGTTCGGCCGCTCGCTGCACATCCGCTACCTGGACGCCGGCGCCTGCGGCGCCTGCATGAGCGAGGCGCGCCAGCTCGACAACCCCTACTACAACATGCACCGCCTCGGCTTCTTCATGACGCCCTCGCCGCGCCACGCCGACATCCTGCTGGTCGCGGGCCCGGTCACCGATGCCATGGTCCTGCCCTTGCAGAAGACCTACGAGGCCATGCCCGCGCCCAAGCGCGTGGTCGCGATCGGCGTCTGCGCGCTCTCTGGCGGCGTGTTCGGGCGGACCTTCGCCTCGCAGGGCGGAGTTGCGGGCATCATCCCGGTCGACGTCATGGTGCCGGGCTGCCCGCCGCCGCCGCTTGCGATACTGCACGGGCTGCTGGTCGCGGTGCAGCGCAAGCCGCCCGCCGCTCTGAGCTCGCCCGCGGCCGCCCGAGGCTGACCTCAGTGCCGGCGCCCGCCAGCCTGCTGATCCTTTGCCTGGCGCTCTGCGCCGGCGGCGCCGGGGCTGCCTGGGCCGCGCCCGCTGCGCTACAAAGGATCGCCTTCGTGGCCTTCGTCGGCGCCGAATGCCTGGTCGCGATCGCCCTCGGCGTCGGCGTCCTGGCAAGCGGCGCTCCCGTCGCCCTGCCGCTCTGGCCGCTCGCGACCTTCGGCCGCCTGGTCCTGCTGCTCGATCCGATCGCGGCGCTGTTTCTCGTGGTGACCGCGCTTGTGTTCTTGATCGGGGTCGTCTTCGCCGCGCGCGAGAGCGGGCGGGAGCCGCGATCGCCGGCGTTTGCAGCCCTCTATCAGCTGCTGCTGGGCGCGATCGTCCTGCTGCTCGCCGCCGGCGACATCGTCTCGTTCAGCATCGGCTGGGAGCTGATGTCGCTGCTGATCTTCGCGCTCGTGAGCTTCAATCAGGGGGACCGCGGCGCGGGTCGGGCGGGCTACGTCATGCTCGCGATGAGCGAGGCCGGCACGATCGCCGGCCTGATCGGGCTCCTGCTGCTCGCGGGTGCCGCCGACGGCATCGATTTCGCCGCCCTGCGCGGGCTTGAAGGCCTCGACGGCGGGCTCAGATGGGCGGTCTTCCTGCTGACCTTCTTCGGCTTCGGGGTCAAGGCCGGGCTGCTGCCGGTCAACCAATGGCTGCCGGACGCCTATGTCGCTTCGCCCGGCCGCTTCACCCCGGTGCTGGCCGGCGCGACCACCAATCTCGGCATCTATGCGATCCTTCGGGTCAACGCCGACCTGCTGCCGCCGGTCTCGGCGGGGCCCGGCATGGTAGCCCTCGTGATCGGCAGTCTCTCCGCGCTGGTCGGCATCCTCTACGCCACCATCCAGACCGATCTGCGCCGGATGCTCGCCCACAGCTCGATCGAGAACATGGGGATCGTGGTCGCAGCGCTCGGGGCCGGCCTCGTGTTCGCCGCCGCCGGAGAGAGCGTGATCGCCGGCATGGCGCTGATCGCCGCCCTCTATCATCTGGTCAACCACGCCCTCTACAAGGCGCTGCTGTTCACCGGCGCCGGCGCCATCGAGGACCGGGCCGGCAGCACGGACATGGACCGGCTGGGCGGCCTCATCCACCGCATGCCCTGGACCGCGGGCCTGTTCCTGATCGGCGTGCTCGCGATCGCGGCCCTGCCGCCCCTGAACGGCTTCGTCTCCGAATGGCTGACGCTGCAGACCCTGCTGCGCGCCTCGCTGCTGTCCTCGACGGTGGTCAAGATCGGCTTCGCGCTCGCGGGCGCCCTTTTGGCGCTGACCGCGGGCCTGGCCGTCACCTGCTTTGCCAAGGCCTTCGCGATGAGCTTCCTCGGCATCGCGCGCTCACCCGCGGCGGCCGGGGTCAGGGAAGCCCGGGCGAGCGCCCGCGGGCCAATGGCGGGGCTGGGCCTCCTCTGCGTGCTGCTGGGCGTCCTGCCGACCTATGTGATACCCGCGCTCGACCGCACGGTCGCGCCGCTCGTCCATGCCAGCGCCGCCCAGGCGCTCGTGCCGCCGTTCTTCGCGCCGCAGCTGGCCGCGCAGGAGGGGATCGCGCCCGAGTTCATGGCCGAGTTCCAGGATCTCGGCGCCGGGGTCGGCCGCGGCAGCCTGCCCGGGCGCGGGCTCGTGGTCCTGCACCGCGGCGGCGCTGCGAACCCGGTCGTGTTCGCGATGTCGACCTCCTACACGCTGCCCATGCTGGCCGCTCTGCTGGCGCTCGCCTGGATCCTGTTCCGCCTGGCTACGCCCGGGCGCAAGGTCACCCGGCGGGCGGTCTGGGCCGGCGGCCTGCGCCGCCTGCGGCCGGGCATCACCTACACCGCGACCGGCTTCTCCAATCCGGTGCGGGTGGTCTTCCACGCCCTGCTGCGGCCGGCGACCATCGAGGATTCGACCGCGGCGATCGCGCTCCACTTCCGCACGGCCGTGCGCCGCGAGTACGACGAGGCCCACCTGCTCGACCGGCTGGTCCTGGCGCCCGCCGTGGCTGGCCTGGGCTGGCTCGCGAGCCTGCTGCGGCGCATGCACATAGGCCAGGTCAACGCCTATGCCGCCTATGTTCTGCTGGCGCTGCTGCTGACGCTCGTGATCGGGATCGGCGCGCTCTGAGGCGGCACGCGGTGGCGCGCCGCGATCGGCGCCTCACTTCGTCCCGCCGGCGTCGATCACGTCGCCGAACAGCACCCACTTGGAGCCGTCGAATTTCGCCAGCTGCATGCTCTCGATCGGGTAGAAGTCGGTCGGACTGGTGTTGATCACGACCCCCGGCAGCAGCATCGGCAGCTCGAAATCCTTGAGGTTGGCCGCCTGCCGCATGACGTTGGCGCGGGTCAGGTCGTCGCCGCATTGCTCGAGCACCTGGACCAGGGTCATGGCGGCATTGTAGCCGTAAACATTGTTGATGTCGGTCTTGTCCGCCTCCGGCGCGTACTTGTCCATCCAGCTGACCCAGTCGAGATACTCCTGGCTGTCCTGCCACTGCGGATCGGTCGGGTCCTTTTGATAGAGCGAGGTGATCAGCCCGGTCGACTTGTCCAGCCCGGCCGGCGTCAGCACCGAGCCGACCGAGTTCGAGACATTGTTCAAGAAGTGCAGGGGCTGCCAGCCGATGTCGGCCACCTTGCGGATCGCCTGGGCGGCAAACTTGGGCGTCGTGATGTTGAAGAAAACGTCGGCGCCGCTGCTCTTCAATGAGATGATCTGGGAATCGATGGTCGGATCGGTGACTTCGTAGGACTGTTCCGCCACGATCATCTTGGCGGCCCGGTCACCAAGGCCGGCCTTGAAGCCGGTGAGGTAGTCCTTGCCGTAGTCGTCGTTCTGATAGAGGATGCCGATCTTGCTGTCCGGCTTCTGCTCCAGGATGTATTTGGCGTAGATCTTCGCCTCGCTCTGGTAGTTGGGCTGCCAGCCCATGGTCCAGGGGAACTTGTCGGGCTGGCCCCATTTGGTGGCGCCGGTCGCGACGAACAGCTGCGGTACCTGCTTGCTGTTGAGATATTGATGGACCGCGGTATTGGTGGGGGTGCCGAGGGACTGGAAGATCAGGAGCACCTGATCCTGCTCGACCAGCTTGCGGATCTGCTCGACCGTGCGCGGCGGGCTGTAGCCGTCGTCCAGCGAGATGAAGTCGATCTTGCGGCCGTTGATGCCGCCCTCGTCGTTCACTTTGGCGAAATAGGCGGCAAGGCTGCGGCCGATCGTACCGTAGGCCGAGGCGGGGCCGCTGTAGGGAATGGTGTTGCCGATCTTGATCTCGCTGTCGGTGACGCCGGGGCCGTAGTCGGCGCCGGCCGCGGCGCCGCCCGCCAGCGCGAGCGCGGCGCCGAGACTGCCGGCGGCGATCAATGACCTCACGGTTCGCATGACACTTGCCCTCCGGGCGGCGGTCGGCGGCGGGTGGGCCCTCAGGCGGAGCGCCGCCGGCGACGTCGCATCCATCGCTGATGAAGACTGCGCACGAGACCCCAAATACCATAAGGCATCAGATACATGAAGCCGATCAGGAACAGCCCGTAGATCGCCCAGGGTGCGGCCTTCGAGATCTGCTCGGCGAAGTTCGGGACGAACTGCACGAACAGGCCGCCGCAGATCGCGCCCGGGAGCGAGGCAAGGCCGCCGACCACGAGGCCGACCAGGAGCGTGATCGAGAGGAACACCGTGAAGCTGTCCGGCGCCACGAACTGCACGACGATCGCGCCGAGCGCGCCGGCGATGCTCGTGTAGCCGGCGCTGACCCCGAAGGTCAGCGTCTTGTAGAGCGCCTGGTTGATCCCCATCGCCGCGGCCGCGATCGGATTGTCGCGGATCGCCTTGATCGCCCGCCCGCTGCGGCCGCGCACGAGGTTCCAGGCGGCGACCAGCAGCACGGCGAGCACGGCAAGCGTGACGTAGTAGAGCCACTGGTCCGCCGACAGGGGCAGACCGGCGGGCGCCTCGGGCTTCACGATGACGAGGCCCTGGACGCCGCCGGTCCAGGCTGCCAGATGGCCCGATTTCAGGATCTGCGGCGTCGCTACGGCGAGCGCGAAGGTCGCGAGCGCCAGATAGAGCCCCTGCAGCCGGAGCGCCGGAAACCCGAACAGGAAGCCTGCGCCAAAGCCGATCGCGCCGGCGACCGGCAGGGTCCAATAGTAGGCGAGGCCGCCCTGGGTCATGAGGATCGCGGCGGTGTAGGCGCCGAGCGCGTAGAAGGCGCCGTGGCCGAGCGAGACCTGGCCGTTGTAGCCGGTCAGGATGTTGAGGCCGAGGATCGCGACCGCGTAGACCAGGGCGAGCGTCACTTGGAAGGTCCGGTAGTCGCTGATCAGCAGCGGCAGCGCGAGAGCGAGGATCAGGGCCGCCGCGAGCGCCAGCGCCCGCCCGCGCGTCATCGCTCAGACCCGCCTGACGATGCGGCGGCCGAACAGGCCGTTGGGGCGCAGCAGCAGGACCACAAGGATCAGCGCCAGCGCCAGGGTGAGCTTGAGGTCGGCCCCGACCCACGGCACGTAGGTGCCGAGCAGGTTCTCGGCGACGCCCACCAGGACGCCGCCCAGCACCGCGCCGGCCGGGCTGTCGAGGCCGCCCAGCAGGGCGCCCGCGAAGCCGTAGAGCAGGGTCCCGATCATCATGCTGGGCTCGAGGAACACGATCGGCGCGATCATCATGCCGGCGACCGCGCCGATCGCGGCCGCGAGGCCCCAGCCGAGCGCCAGCATCCAGCCGACCCGGATGCCGACCAGGCGCGCCGAGGTCGGGTTCTCGGCGGCCGCGCGCATCGCGAGCCCGACCGGGGTCAGGCGCAGGAACGCGAACACCAGCGCGAGCAGCACGAGCGTCACCCCGATCACGCCCAGCTCATGCGCGCCGATGTACGGGTTGCCGAACAGCGGCCGCTCGGGGAACGGGCTCGGGAAGGGCTTGATCGTGTAGTCGAACAGCCAGCCGGCGAGCGCATTGAAGATCACCAGCAGGCCGATGAACACGATCACCTGGTTGAGCACCGGCGCCCGCTCGACCGGGCGGACCACGATCCGCTCGAGCGCCACGCCGCCCGCGAACGAGAGCCGCGATCGTCGCCACGAAGGCGGCCCAGTAGGGCCAGCCGGCGGCGAGCAGCCACCAGGCGACGTAGGTGCTGAACATCGCCATCTCGCCCTGGGCGAAATTGAAGTGGTCGGAGGCCTGGTAGATCATGACCACCGCGAGCGCGACCAGAGCGTAGACGCCGCCGATCGCGACCCCGGACAGCAGCTGCTGCAGGAACAGGTCCATCGTCAGTAGCCGAGGTAGGCCCGCCGGATCGCCGGGTCGGCGGCAAGCTCGGCCGCCGGTCCGGCGCGCACGATCCTGCCGGTCTCGAGCAGATAGGCGTGATCGGCGAGCTCGAGCGCCAGCTCGGCGTTCTGCTCCACGAGCAGCATGCTGACCTCGTCTTCGCGATTGATCTGGCCGAGGATGCGGAAAATCTCGCGGATCACGAGCGGGGCGAGGCCGAACGAGGGCTCGTCGAGCAGTAAAAGGCGCGGCCGCAGCATCAAGGCGCGCCCGATCGCCAGCATCTGCTGCTCGCCGCCCGAGAGCGTGCCCGCCTGCTGGCGCGCTCGCTCGGCGAGCACCGGGAAGTAGCCCTCGAGGCGCTCGAGGTCGGCCCGGACGGCGGCCGCGTCGTGGCGCGTGTGGGCGCCGAGCTGCAGGTTCTCGGCGACCGAGAGGCGAACGAAGGTGCCGCGGCCATCGGGCACATGCGCGATCCCCAGCCGCGCGATCGCCTCCGGGCGCAGCCGCTCGATCCGGCGGCCGGCGAAGGTGATCCGGCCGCGGGTTTCGACCAGCGCCGAGATCGCGCGCAGGACCGTGGTCTTGCCGGCGCCATTGGCGCCGAGGATGGTCGTGATGCTGCCCGCCGCGAGTGCCAGATCGATCCCGAACAGCGCCTGGGTCGGGCCGTAGAACGCCTCGAGACCGCCGACCTCGAGCAGGTCCGGCATCAGGCGGCGGCGCCCAGATAGGCGCGGATCACGTCCGGATGCGCCTGGACCTCGGCGGGCGCGCCCTCGGCGATCTTGCGGCCGAAGTTGAACGCCACGACCTTGTCCGAGACCGTCATGACCATCTGCACGTGGTGCTCGACCAGGAGCACCGTGAGCTGGCGCTCCGCCTGCAGCGCCCGGATCTGGCGGCTGAGGTCCTGGATCTCGGCGTGGTCGAGGCCGCCCGCCGGCTCGTCGAGCAGCAGCAGGGCGGGCTCGAGGGCGAGAGCGCGCGCGAGCTCGACCCGCTTTTGCATGGCGAAGGTGAGCGCGCCGGCGGGCGTGGCGGCGAGCTCCGCAAGGCCGAGCTCGGCCAGCAATGCCTCGGCACGCATCCGGACCCGGCGCTCCCGGCGCCCGACCCCGGGCAGGCGCAGCGCGTCCGAGAGGAAGTCGCCGCGGCCGCGGCAATGGGCGCCGATCATGGCGTTGTCGAGCACCGACAGGCTCGGGAACAGGGCCAGGTTCTGGAAGGTCCGGGCGATGCCGAGGGCTGCGATGCGATGCGGCGGCAGGCGCAGGAGCGAGCGGCCGCGAAACCGGATGTCGCCCCGGTCCGGCCGGTACAGGCGGCTGATGCAGTTGAAGAGGGCGGTCTTGCCGGCGCCGTTGGGCCCGATCAGGCCGACGATGGCGCGCTCCTCGACATCGAAGGAGACGCCGGCCAGCGCCACCACCCCGCCGAACCGTAGCGCCAGCTCGCTGACCCGGAGCAGCGGTTGCCCGGCCATCTGCGCTGCTCCCGACATCCCCGCCACAACCTAGCGTCAAGTGGGTCCACCCGTCACGGGCCGATTCGAGGGCCACCCGCGGGGTTGCCGCGGCGCTTTAAGATGCGATAGTAAGGGTAAGCTTTTCCAGGATGACAGCGCCGCCATGGTCAGAGGCCCATGAATTCCCTTCTCGTGCCCGGCGCCATGGTGCGCCATCCGACCCAGCCGGATTGGGGCATCGGCCAGGTGCAGTCGGTGGTCGGCGAGCGGGTCACGGTCAACTTCGAGGACCGCGGCAAGGTCCTGATCAATACCGCCCTGATCGAGCTCGAGATCGTCGCGCCCGAACGGTCGGGCTGACGCCGCCCGGAGCGCCTGCTTGGCCAGAGCGAAGAGCGCTTCGAAGGCGCGCCCTGCGTCCCGCGCCAGGGCGCCCGCGCGGGCCCGGAGCCCCGCGCGCCGCCGGTGGCGCTGGCGGCTCAGCGGCCCGCTCGCTCTCGTCCTCGTGGTCGTGGCGCTCGGCTGGTACACCAGCCTCGATCTCGGCGACCTCAAGCGGCCGCGGCCGGAGGCCGGCAACGCCCAGATCACCTTGCTCGATCAGGCCGGCGTCGCGTTCGCGAGCTTCGGCGACCGCTACGGCGACTATCTCGAGCTCCGGCAGATGTCGCCCTGGCTGCCCAAGGCGGTGGTCGCGATCGAGGACCGGCGCTTCTATCGGCATCCGGGCATCGATCCGATCGGCCTCGCCCGCGCGCTGGTGCAAAACGTCAGGGCGGGCCACGTCGTCCAGGGCGGCAGCACGATCAGCCAGCAGCTGGCCAAGCTCGCGTTCCTCAGCCCCGAGCGCAGCCTCGCGCGCAAGGCCAAGGAAGCGCTGTACACGCTCTGGATCGAGGCGCGCTTCAGCAAGCACGAGATCCTCGAGGCCTATCTGAACCGGGTCTACCTCGGCAGCGGCGCCTATGGGGTCGATGCCGCCGCCAGGCGCTACTTCGCCAAACCCGCGAGCGAGCTGTCGCTGGCCGAGGCCGCGATGCTGGCTGGCGTCATCAAAGCCCCCTCCTATTTCGCCCCGACCCGCGATCTGGCGCTCGCCCGCAAGCGCGCCGCCGTGGTCGTCAACAGCATGGTCGAGCAAGGGCTCGCGAGCCGCGAGCAGGCGACCGCGGCGCTCGCCCGTCCGGCGACCCTGGCGGCGCCCAGGATCCAGGCCGACAGCGGCTATTTCGCCGACTGGGTGGCCGCCGAGAGCCGGCTCTATGCCGACCCCGGGCAGCCGCGCCTCGAGGTCCGGACGACCTTCGACCCGAAGCTGCAGCAGGCGGCCGAGGCGGCGGTCGCGAGCGTGTTCGCGCGCACCGGCGCCAAGGTCGGGCAGGCAGCCCTGGTGGCGATGACCCCCGATGGCCGCCTGCGCGCCATGCTGGGCGGCCGCGGCTATGCCCAAAGCCAGTTCAACCGCGCGACCCAGGCCGAGCGCCAGCCGGGCTCCGCCTTCAAGCTGTTCGTCTATCTGGCCGCGCTCGAGGCGGGTCTCAGGCCCGAGGACCAGATCTCGGCAGCGCCGGTCGCGGTCGACGGCTGGCGGCCGCGCAACGACGACGACGCCTATCCGCAGGCGATCACCCTGACCGACGCGTTCGCCCACTCGGTCAATACCGCCGCGGTCCGCCTCGGCGAGAAGGTCGGCCACAAGGCGGTGATCAAGATGGCCGGCCGGCTCGGCATCACCTCCAACCTGCGCGACGATCCGAGCCTGGCGCTGGGCTCCTCCGAGGTCCGCCTGCTCGAGCTGACCGGCGCCTACGCCTCGATCGCCAACGCCGGCCGCCTGGTCTGGCCGGAGGCGATCTTGACCATCGAGGGCGAAGGCGGCCAGGTGCTCTACCGGCGCCGGCCGGTCGACGAGCCGGTGCTCGAGCCGTCCGTGGTGCGCGAGATGCGGGCGATGCTCGAGACGACGCTGCTCCGCGGCACCGGCCGCCAGGCCTCGCTGCGGCGCTTCGTCGCCGGCAAGACCGGGACCAGCTCGGACAACCGGGATGCCTGGTTCATCGGCTTCACCGACGACCTCGTGGCCGGCGTCTGGGTCGGCAACGACGACGGCCGGCCGATGCCCGGCATCAGCGGCGGCGGCCTGCCGGCGCTGATCTTTCGCGACTTCATCCTGCGCGCCGAGGGCGATCTGCCCTTCCGTCCCCTGCCGCCGCCCGCCAAGCCGGCCACAAATCCCGTGGCGGATGCGATCGGCAGCCTGGTGGGCCACGTGGTGCGCTCGCTCAAGGGCCTGTTCGGCGGCGGCTGAGCCACCGCGACGCCGCACTCAGGAGGGCGCGCCACCGGGCGCCGCCAAAGCCGGCCCGGCAGCCGCACGGGCGGCGGCCATCTGGATCTCGATGAAGGCCCGCGCGCGGGCGGCAAGATCGTCGGTATCGGTCCAGAGCCGGCGCCATACGGCCAGCGAGCAGGCAAGCTTTGGATCCCCGACGCCGGCCGAGAACGCCTCGAAGGTGACGGCGCCCGCATAGCCCGCCTCGACCAGCGCCCGGAAGAAAGCCGGAAAATCGATGCTGCCGCTGCCGAGATGGCCGCGGTGGCTCTCGTTGACGTGGACATAGCCGATGCGGCCGCGATAGCGCCGGACCGCGCCCGCGACATCGCCCTCCTCGATGTTCATGTGATAGCTGTCGAGATGCAGCCGGATGTTGTCGGCCCCGGTCGCCTCGATCAGCTCGAGCGCCTGCTCGCCGGTATTGATCAGATTGCTCTCATACCGGTTGACGGGCTCGAGCCCGAGCGTGATTCCCATCTCGCGGGCGCGCCCGGCGAGCCTGCTCAGCACGGCGACGCTGCTCGCCCGGCCCGCAGCGCTTGCCGCCGTCTCGTATTTGCGCAGCGCCGAATAGAGCACGCCGCCCATGAACGCCGAGCCCAGATCCCGGCTCACGGCCAGCGCCTCGTTGAGCAGCCTCTCGCCGCGCCCGACGCACTCCGGATCGGCGCTCGAGATGTCGGCCGCCGCCGGCAGGGCGAGCGAGGTGACCGTCTTCAGCCCGTGCCGTTCCAGCAGCCGCGCGGTCGCCCCGGCATCGATCGCCCGCGGCTCGATCAGCGGGATCTCCAGCACATCGTAGCCATGCCGCGCCGCCGCCTCGACCGCCCGCACGGCTTCCTCGGCCGACCAGCCGCTCACGAACACGAGCGCATGCACCCCGACCTCGGCCATTGCTCCCTCCCCGGCGTCGCCGGCTCCCCGCCTCAGCCCCCGGCTCGCGAGCGCGGTTGAGCGCCGCCTGCCCGCCCGGATAGACTACACCGGATCACGAGGGAGCGCGAAACCAGGGGAGTGCCGGCGATGGCTGACAAGGTGGTGATCGCGGTCGACGTCGGCACCGGCAGCGCGCGGGCGGCGCTGTTCGACGCCAATGGCAAAATGCTGGCCCGCGCCGCGCGCGCGATCCGGATGCACCAGCCGCACCCCCACCACGCCGAACAGTCGGGCGAGGACATCTGGCAGGCGGTCTGCGCGGCCGCGCGCGAGGCGCGCGAGCAGGCGGGCCTGCCGCCCGAGGCCGTAGCCGGGATCAGCTTCGATGCCACCTGCTCGCTCGTGGCCCTCGACCGCAACGACCGCCCGGCCTCCGTCTCGACCGGCGGCGAGGACAGCTGGAACGTCATCCTCTGGCTCGATCACCGGGCACTCGCCGAGGCCGAGGAATGCACGGCCTCCGGCCACAAGGTCCTGGACTTCGTCGGCGGCACGATGTCGCCCGAGATGGAGATCCCAAAGCTCATGTGGCTGAAGCGCCACCTGGCGCCGCAGTGGCAGCGCTACGGCCGCCTCCTGGACCTCGCGGACTACCTCACCTTCCGGGCCTGCGGCTCGAACCAGCGCTCGGTCTGCACGCTCACCTGCAAGTGGACCTATCTCGCCCACGAGACCCCGGGCTGGCAGGCCGATTTCCTTGCCAAGGTCGGCCTCGACGACCTGCTCCGCCGCGCCGCCCTGCCGCCCGCCGCAAGCGCGATCGGAACCCCGCTCGGCGGCCTCACCCCGCAGGCCGCAGCCGATCTCGGCCTGACGCCCGCAATGCCAGGTCGGCTGCGGCCTGATCGACGCCCACGCCGGCGCCCTCGGCGTCCTGGGCAGTGCCCTCGCGAACACCGCGGGCGCGCTCGACCGCCACATCGCGATGATCGCCGGCACCTCGACCTGCCACATGGCGCTCTCGCCCGCGCCGCGCGCGGTGCCCGGGCGTCTGGGGCCCCTACCTCGGCGCCGTGGCGCCCGGCCTCTGGCTCAACGAGGGCGGCCAGTCGGCGACCGGCGCGCTGCTCGACCACATCCTCGCCTGGCACAGCGCCGGCGCCGCGCCTCGGCAAGGACGGCCACGCCCGCGTCCTGCACCGGATCGCCGAACTGTCGGCGGAGGGCGACGCGGCCGCCTCGCCCGCGCCTGCACGTGCTCCCCGACTTCCACGGCAACCGCTCGCCGCTCGCCGACCCGCACGCGGTCGGCGTGATCAGCGGCCTCACGCTCGACGCCTCCTTCGACTCGCTCGCCCGCCTCTACGAGCGCACCGCGGTCGCGATCGCGCTCGGCACCCGCCACATCCTGGACGCCCTGAACGCCAAGGGCTACGCGATCGACCACCTGCACGTGACCGGCGGCCACACCAAGAACCCGCTCCTGATGCGGCTCTACGCGGATGCGACCGGCTGCACCGTGGTCCAACCGGCCGAGGAGGACGCGGTGCTCCTCGGCACCGCCATGGTCGCGGCGACCGCAGCCGGTCTCCACCGCGACCTGCCGGCCGCCGCCGCCGCGATGGCGAAGCAGGGCGCCGTGATCGCACCCGACCGCGCACAGCGGGCGGCCTACGATCGCGACTATCGCATCTTCCTCGCCATGCACGAGCAGCGCCGGGCGCTGGATGCGATCGCGTAAGCGATCGCGGGCCGCAATTGGTTTGCTGGCACGGTTTTCCCGCATGGCCGAGACGCGCGCACCGCATCTGCCGGCCCATTGTCGATGCAGAGGGCATTCCGTCCGGGGTCGGAACAGACTACATTTCCGATTCGGAGCCGAGAAGGGAGCGGCGCATGCCTGAGCGGGTCTACACCGTGCACTGCACCTGGGACGCCGAGGCGGCGGTGTGGGTTGCGGCGAGCGACGACGTCCCCGGCCTCGCGACCGGGGCCGATACGCTCGATGCGCTGATCGACAAGCTGAAGGTCGTGATCCCCGAGCTGCTCGAAGCGAACGGCCTGCTTCCGGCCGATCACCAGGGCGACATCCCCTTCGCCGTCATGGCGGAACGGCACGAGCGGGCGCCGGTTGCGGCCTGAATGGCCGACAACTTCACGCCAGCGGTCAAACGTCTGCTGCGCGCCGCCGGCTGCCACTTCGAACGCCAGGGCAAAGGCGACCACGAGATCTGGTACAGCCCGATCACCAAGCGCCGCTTCATGGTGGACGCCCGGATCAAATCCCGCCACTGGGCAAATCACACCCTCAGACAAGCCGGCCTACCGAAGGCATTCTGATGACGACCCCCAAACTCTCGACACCCGATCCCGCCGAAGCCCGCAATGCAAGAGCAGTTGCTGACACTTCCCCCGGGGCTACGCGATCGACCACCTGCACGTGACCGGCGGCCACACCAAGAACCCGCTGCTGATGCGGCTCTATGCGGACGCGACCGGCTGCACCGTGGTCCAACCGGCAGAGGAGGACGCGGTCCTCCTCGGCACCGCCATGGTCGCGGCAACCGCGGCCGGGCTTTTTCCCGGCCTTGCGACCGCCGCCGCGGCGATGGCGAAGGACGGCGCCGCGATCACGCCCGACCACGCGCGCCGGGCGGCGTACGATCGCGACTACCGGATCTTCCTCGCCATGCACGAGCAGCGCCGGGCGCTGGATGCGATCGCTTAGGTGATCGCCCGGGCGCGACGGGGCTGGGCAGCGATCGGTTCATGATGCCTTCTTGTGACCCGGCCACCCGGCTTTCCAGGCAGGTGCCCTCTGAAGAGGTTCCTTGCCCTGCCCTGCTTTGGTTGCGGCTGTCGCGATAGGGTTCCAGGCATCGCGGTTGCGCGGCGCAGCCTTTACGGTTACGTTCTCCCGATCCCACCCACACTATCGCTAGTTTCCGCCACGAACCCGAGGTTACGGTCGATGCACCTCGTCTCGCTGACTGTTGAAAACTTCCGTAGTATCACAACCGCACGCAAGATTCCGATATCTCGAACAACCACCTTGATCGGCCCCAACAACGAAGGGAAGTCAAACATCCTGAGAGCACTCGCCATCGGGATGAGTACTCTACTTCAACGTCGGCCTCCACTCCCAAGGACGCTCCCGAGGCCATCTCTGACGTCCAACCCAGCCCGCCGCCGGCGCCGCGACATGCATGTATACAATTGGGCATCCGACTTTCCTCTACGTCTGCAGGAGGCGGAGTCCAAAAAGAATTCCAACATTACGCTCGAGTTTGCGCTCTCTCAGCCCGAGATCCTGAAATTCCGTGAGGAGATTGGCAGCCAACTCAACGGCACCCTTCCAATCGCCTTTTCCTTCCATAAGGACGGTTCTACCATTAGTATTGCAAAACCAGGCCGCGGTCATAAGATCCTCAACGCCAAGGCTCTAAAGATAGCTGAGTTTGTCGCCCAAAGAATAGAAATCCAGTATATCCCTGCGGTTCGGACCGTTGATGCGGCGCAACGCATCGTTGAGGAACTGGTAGCCTATGAGCTATCAAAGATCGAAAGTGATCCAAGATATGTGCAAGCGCTTGAAGACATTGAAGCGTTGCAAGAACCTATACTTCAGGAGCTGTCTCAGAGTATCGCTGGTACGATGAGAATTTTTCTGCCACAGATTTCTAGCGTTAAATTGTCTATTGAGTTCGCAGGATCGTAACTTTGCTTTACGCGGCATCACTGAAATTTACATAAACGACGGCGTCGAAACTTTGCTTGAATACAAGGGTGACGGTGCGCAGAGTTCTCGCTGCTGTCGCAATTATGCGCCACGCATCACAAACCTCGCATAAAAATAAGGAGGTTATAGTCGCTCTTGAAGAACCTGAATCACATTTACACCCGAGCGCCATAAGAGAGCTGCGCGGGGTCTTACGGGATCTCGCAGAACGGCATCAAGTCGTGCTGTCCACTCATAATCCACTTTTTACCAATCGAGAGCATGTGGAAAGTAATGTTATAGTACTCAAGAGCAAAGCGTACTCTGCCAAGTCGGTCAAGGATGTTCGGAATGTGCTTGGGGTACGGGTAGAGGATAATCTGTCGAGTGCGGAGGTGGTTCTTCTCGTGGAAGGCGACGAGGACAAGATCGCACTGACGGGGATACTGGGCGGTCGTAGCCACACCGTGAGACGTGAATTACAGTCCGGGCGGCTATCGATCGACGTGCTTGGGGGTGCGACGAATTTGACCTACAGGGCGCGGTTACACTCAGAGTCCCTATGCCAAATTCATGCGTTTCTAGATGACGATAGCGCGGGACGACGCAGCTTCGAAAAAGCATCGCGAGAAGGAATACTCGCAGTCCGCGATGTCAACTTTTCGAAATGTGGCGGCAAGACGGAAGCCGAGCTAGAGGATCTCTATGCAGAAGTGGTCTATGAGGATGTATTGCGCAATGAGTGCGGTTTGGAACTGCCGCGGCGCAGGCCGGACAAAAACAAAAAATGGACTGAGATGGCGTAATCGGGCTGCGGTTTCGGAGCGGCGTGACGGGCAGGTGGCTGCCCTCCAAGCTGGCTTGTACGGGGTCGGAGATCCGCCCCAAGAGCATCAGCAGCCTGTGGAGGACAGCCATGAAGTACTATGTCGGCCTCGACGTCGCGATGGAAGAGACGGCGATCTGCATCGTCGACGACCAACGCCGGATCGTGCGCGAGAGCAAGGTGGCGAGCGAGCCCGAAGCCATCGCCGCGTTCCTGATGGCGACCGGACTGACGTTCGAACGGGTGGGCATCGAGGCAGGGCCATTGGCGCCCTGGCTTTGCGACGGTCTGGCCGTGGCGGGCCTGCCGGTGATCTGCATCGACGCTCGGCACATGAAGGCGGCGGTGAGCGCGATGCCGGTCAAGACCGATCGGATCGATGCTCGCAACATCGCGTTCGCGATGCAGGTGGGTTGGTATCGGTCGGTCCACCTGAAGCACCCGGCAGCGAGGAAGCTGCGGCTGCTGCTGTCGAGCCGGCAGATGCTGGTGCGCACGCGGGTCGACCTCGACAATCACATCCGTGGCGTTCTCAAGGCGTTCGGGCTCAAAGTCGGCGGGGTCAGGGCCGGCCAGTTCGAAGCTCGCGTCTGGGAGCTGATCGACGAGGGCGACGCACAGATCCGGTGGGTCGTGGGCACGATGTTGGCGACGCGTGCCACCGTGGTGAGCCAGCTCGACTTGCTGCATCGGGCCGTGCTGGCGGCAGTCAAGCAGGACCAGGTGTGCCGTCGGTTGATGACGGTCCCCGGCGTGGGGCCACTCACCGCGCTCGCCTTCAGGACCGCCGTCGACGAGCCCGAGCGCTTTCCGAATTCGGCCGCCGTCGGCGCCTACTTCGGGCTGACGCCCAGCAAGTACGCGTCGGGCGAGACCGATTACACCGGGCACATCACCAAGTGCGGCGACAAAGCCGTCCGGGCCCTGTTGTGCGAGGCGGCGAACGCGCTGCTGACCCGGGTGAGCCGCTGGAGCTGGCTCAAACGGTGGGGCCTCGAGGTGCTCCAACGCCGGGGCAAGATGCGGGCCCAGGTTGCGGTCGCCCGCCGACTGGCTGTGATCATGCACCGCATGTGGCTGGACGGCACCGAGTTCCGCTGGCAGCGGGAGCCGGATGTGCCCGCCGGCGCTGCGGCCTGAGGAGCCCGAAGGTGGCGTCGATCCAATGATCCTCATCGCCCATCTGACCGCTCGCGCGTCAAGGCCGATGCCGGCGCTGCCGGGGGCTTCGCCCGCCTTGACACCCGCGCAGCCAGATGCAGGACCGCCACCATCGGATCGACGGCCACAACTGCCACGAACGACTGCGACCACAGCACGAGTTCCGCTCCGGCGGAAGCGTCCGGCAGGGACGCGGGGTAGCGGTGACATCGACGAACCCTCGGCGGTGCCCGAACGAGCTCGCTCGATCGGCGACCACGCACTTTCTGAGATTGATGCGCCGGGCCCTCGCCTGACCCCAACTTGCGGCGGCCGCTTGCGCCGACCTCGGACAGAAGAGTGGCCCCTGCCAGACCATCATCCGCGGAGCCGGCGCCAGCTTGGAGCCCTTGACCCGCGCAGCCCGATTACAGAAGAGGGTTCGTAATCTCTTGAGGACTGCCGGCAAACCGTATGACGAAGATGCGGTCCGACCAATCAAGTTCAAGGTTGCCAGGGTGGCTCATGAGCGTGGGTGGGGCGCGTTGCATCCTGCGAAGGTGGGCCCGCTTGAAAGTTTGATTAACTCATTGGAGCGGAAGTTGCAGGACTCGGGATCAAGCAAAGAAAAGGTGTCAGGAACCTTTTCAAGCAAGGGCGCATGGGCTATGGTGGCGCTCATGGGCAGGCCGTTGCGGGTTGATGCCGGAGGCTGCGTCTACCACGCGCTCAACCGGGCGAGCGCGCGGGCGACCATGTTCGAGGGCGACGAGACTATCGACGGTTCGAGCAGGTCCGGGACGAGGCGCGGCGCGAACCGGCATGCGCATCCTGGCCTCTCTCCGGGGGCCCGCCCTATCGTCAGGCCTCGGGTCGAGCCCTCCTGAACCCGTCGTAGGTGAGTGCCATGCCGTCGTTGTCCCAGGCGAAGCGAGCCAGCGAGCTATGGGCTTGGGCGAAATCGAACTTGATGTCGCCAATGGCCTTCGCGGCCCCGGCCCCAACCTCGGCCTCGTAGAAGACCCACCCCTTCGGCAGGACTGTGAGGATTCGATGCTCCTCGTCGGTCACCGGGTTGCGGATCGGCTCGGTGGTCGCACGGGCCACACCGGGGACGACGAGACGGGCGCGGCGCGCGTCCATGTCCCACTCGAACTCCATGTCGACGAACTGGGGCTCGTGAATGGTCTTTACGATCACGCTGAAGATCTGGAACATGGTGCCAACCGGCTGGTCCTCACCGGACATGATGTAGAACAGAGCCTCACGCTGCTCTGGTGTGGTCTTGACCTCCATGAGCGGCTGCATCTGGCCGTCGCCATGATGGATTGCTCTCGGGAAGTAGAAAGTCGCCGCAACCAGCAAGCCATCGAGCGAGAGGTCGCCGAAGTGCCCCTTCTCGATCTTGAAGCCCACCAATCCGGTGCAGTGACCCTGGGTCGGGGGCGCCATCAATTCGCAGGGGCAGCCGTAGTCGCAGCTGCAGTACTCCAACCATTTCCCTTCCAATCGCCACCGTGTACCTGCCATTTTTCGAAACTCCCGAATTACTTTGCTGGCAGCACGAACTGCCACTCCGTAGTCACGCGCCGCGGCGAGGGTCCGTCCAATTCGTCCGGCGCGACGTTCATCGGGCATATTCGCGTCGTGACGGTGGAGCGTCAAGGCGGTCGTGTACGGAAGGTTCTGCAAAAACCCGGGCGGCGAGCGGGGTCATGGTATGCGGGTGATGTGGACGTCACCTGAGGATGCACACCATGCCCCGAGGCAAGCTTAGACCGACGCTTGAGGAAGTGAAGGCACTGTTGGCCGAGGATCGGGGCTTCCTACGTCCGGTGGTCGAGGCGGTCCTGCAGGAGCTGCTGGAAGCCGAGATGACCGAGGCGCTGGGCGCCGAGAAGGGCGAGCGGACGCCGGCCCGGCTCGGCCACCGCAGCGGCTATTATGGGCGCACGCTGGTCACGCGGGTCGGCAAGCTGGAGCTGCGCGTGCCGCAAGACCGGCAGGGCGCTTCTCGACCGAGCTGTTCGAGCGCTACCAACGCAGCGAGAAGGCGCTGGTGGCGGCGCTCGCCGAGATGTACGTGCAGGGCGTATCGACCCGTAAGGTCAAGACGATCACGGAGGAGCTCTGCGGCCACAGCTTCTCAGCCTCGGCGATCAGCACGATCAACACGAGGCTCGACGAGGGCCTGGCCCAGTTCGCCGGCCGGAGGCTCGACGATGCCTGCCCCTATCTGATCCTGGACGCCCGTTATGAGCGAAGAAAAGGTGTCAGGAACCTTTTCCGTGCATCGTGGTCCAGCGGGCGGAGGAGGACGCGGTGCCGCTCGGGGCCGCCATAGTCGCGCCGACCGCGGCCGGGCTCTACCCTGACCTGCCGGACTTGTTGCACGCCGGCGAGCCGCGGCCGATATTCAGGGCAGGCTGAATCGACTCAGCAGGACTGTCGAGGAGCGACATGGCGCGCGTGAAGCGATCCGAGGCCAACTCCGGAACCGGTGTCTTCACCGCGGTCATTGAACCGGACCGCGAGAACGGCGGCTACGTCGTCACCTTCCCGGCGCTGCGGGACTTGGCGACCCAGGGCGAGACGATCGAGGAAGCCCGCTGGATGGCCGAGGATTGTCTCCGCGGCTACCTCGGTGCTTTGCGCGCCGCCAATCGTACGCTCCCCGGCAGCGGCGCACCGGTTCCTCCTGACGACAGCGTAGCGCTTCGGTTTCAGATCTCGGCCGCATGAGCCGGCGCCTGCCGACGCTGAAGCCCAGGCAGGTGATCCGCGCGCTCGAACGCGTCGGCTTCGTCTTCGACCGGGCAAGCGGCGGCCACCGCTATTTCGTACACCCGACCCGACCGGACCTGCTGGTCTGCGTCCCCGTCCATCCAGGCGACCTGAAGCGCCCGGTCGTCCGCTCCATCCTACGCCAGGCCGACCTCGCCGTGGACACGTTCCTCGATCTGTTGTGACCCGGGCGCCTCGATGCGCCAGATCCGTGCACTCCGGCGCATCCACGCCAATGGATCATGGAGTTGAGTTGATCGTCAGAGCGCTCTGGCGCGGCCCGCAACCCCGCAGGAATCCTCGCCCCGGAGAAAGATGCCTCAATCAAGATCAGCATCAATCGTTGATTTTCCGCCTATACTTACGTGCAGAACATGCGCCAGAATTCGTGCGCTTTCGCCGCACGGATTTCCTCAATACCGAGTTCCATATAGATGACGCATGCGCCAGAAATGTAGCATTGAGGCAATCAGTTCAGTTTCTTGATTGGCCGTCTATCGAGGTGGGTCTTGGCATATCTGTATCGTTGCTTGATCTAACCGCATCTGAATGGCACAAGATATGATGAGCTGCGGTCGAATGATTTGGCTATCGACTGCTCTCAAGTTTCCAGAATCGCTGGAGACGCTGGATCGGGGGATTGATTCCGAGCCCCACTGGAGGCGCCGCATCAATCCGACCGGACGATGTCGATCCCGAGCAGCACCTCGCGCGTTTGGGATCAGGCCGGGGTGCTGGTCGCCGGCAGCGCGTGGGCGTGGTCGAGGGCGTAGCCGGTCGCGCGCACGGTGCGCAGGATGTCGGTCTCGCCGCCGGCGTTGAGCGCGCGGCGCAGGCGGCGGATCGTGGCGTCGACCGTGCGCAGCTCGACGTCCTGGTTCTGGCCCCAGACGAGGTCGAGCAGCTGGTCGCGCGAGAAGACGCGGCCGGGGCTCTGGAGGAGCTGGCGGAGCAGGCGGAACTCGGTCGGGCTGAGGTGGACCTCGCGGTCGCCGCGCGCGACCCGGTGGGCGACCAGGTCCATGCGTGAGGTCGGCAAACCGCAGGACCTCGGCCGCGAAGGCCGGGCGTACGCGGCGCAGCACGGCGCGCACGCGCGCGATCAGCTCCTCGATCGAGAAGGGCTTGGTGATGTAGTCGTCGGCGCCGGTATCGAGGCCCTGGAGGCGGTCCGGCTCCTCGGTGCGCGCGGTCAGCATGATGATCGGCAGGTTCGCGGTCTGGGTTTTTCGTCGCAGCTGCCGGCAGAGCTCGAGCCCCGACATCCAGGGCAGCATCCAATCCAGCAGCACGAGATCGGGCTGGCGCTCGGCGATCATGGTCAGCGCCTCGTCGCTGTCGAACGCCTGCTCGACCGCAAATCCCGCCCGCTGGAGATTGTAGGCCAAGAGCTGCTGCAGCGCCGCCTCGTCCTCCACCACCAGGACCAAGGGCTTCATGGCACCACCAGGACCAAGGGCTTCATGGCGCCTTCGGCCTCACGGGTTGGTCGCCGCCGGCACGGCCGTGGCTGCTGCCGGCTGGGGCATGCGGTTGATCCGCTCGCCGTGGACCATGTAGTGGATCTTCTCGGCGATGTTGGTGGCGTGGTCACCGATCCGCTCGAGGTTCTTGGCGATGAACAAAAGGTCGATGCAGGCCGTGATTTGACGCGGGTCCTCGATCATGTAGGTCGAGAGCTCGCGGAACAGGCTGTTGTACATCGCGTCGACCTCGTCGTCGCGATGCCAGGCGGCAACCGCGCGGGCGGCGTCGCGCTCGACATAGGCGTCCAGCACCTCCTTGATCATCGCCTGGGCGATCTGGGCCATGCGCGGGATCGCGTACTGCGATTGCACGGGCGGCACCTTGGCCAGCGGCTCGACGCGCTTGGCGATGTTGGCGGCATAGTCGGCGATCCGCTCGAGGTCGTTCGAGATCTTCATCGCCATGGCGATCAGCCGGAGGTCGACCGCCATCGGCTGCCGGGTCGCCAGCATGCGGATCGCCAGCGTGTCGATCTCCTCCTCGAGGTCGTCGACTTGGTCGTCGTGGTCGATGACCTTGGCTGCCAGCTCGATGTTGCGGCTGGCCAGCGCCTCGATCGCCGAGGCGAGCTGCTGCTCGACGAGGCCGCCCATCTCGATGATGTTGCGGGTGAGCAGGTTGAGTTGCTGGTCGTAGGACTTGACGGTGTGGTCATTGGGCATGGACGGAGGTCCGGATGCGGGTTAGCCGAAGCGGCCGGTAATATAGTCCTGGGTCATGGACTGCTGCGGATTGGTGAAGATCTGCTCGGTCTCGGCGTGCTCGATGAGCTTGCCGAGGTGAAAGAACGCCGTGTACTGCGAGACCCGGGCCGCCTGCTGCATGTTGTGGGTGACGATCACGATCGTGAAGTTCTGGCGCAGCTCGTCGATCAGCTCCTCGATGCGGGCGGTCGCGATCGGGTCGAGGGCCGAGCACGGCTCGTCCATGAGGATGACCTCGGGGCTGACGGCGATCGCGCGCGCGATGCACAAGCGCTGCTGCTGGCCGCCCGAAAGGCCGAGCCCGCTCTGGTCGAGCTTGGCGCTGACCTCGTCCCAGAGTGCTGCCCGCCTGAGCGCCGCCTCGACCCGGTCCTGCATCTCCGAATTGGGCAGGCTCTCGTAGAGGCGGATGCCGAAGGCGATGTTGTCGAAGATCGACATCGGGAAGGGCGTCGGCTTCTGGAACACCATGCCGATGCGGCCGCGCAACAGGTTGAGATCCTGCTTGGGCGACAGGATGTCCTCGCCGTCGAACAGCACCTCGCCGCTCGCGCGCTGGCCGGGGTAGAGGCTGTACATCCGGTTCAGCACGCGCAGCACGGTCGACTTGCCGCAGCCCGACGGCCCGATGAAGGCGGTGACCAGCCCGTCGTAGACCGGCAGGGTGATCTCGTGCAGCGCCTTGAAGTCGTTGTAGAAAAAGGACAGGTTCCGGATGCTGATCTTCTGCGCCGGCTGGGCGGCGGCCGCCGGCGACGGGTTCGCCGGCCCGGCCTTGTTGGCCTGTGGCGGCGCGCCGGCCTTCGTCTGAGCCAGACTCATCGCGATGCTCCCTTGGTGCCTAAGGCGGCGAGTACCCTGGCGCAGATACTGAGCACGAGGATGAACGCCGTGATCAGCAGAGCGCCCGCCCACGCCAGCTTCTGCCAGTCCTCATAGGGACTGAGGGCGAACTGGAAGATCACCACCGGCAGGTTGGCCATCGGGCCGTTCATGTTGGTGGTCCAGAACTGATTGTTGAGCGCCGTGAACAGCAGCGGCGCGGTCTCGCCGCTGATGCGCGCGACCGCGAGCAGCGCGCCGGTGATCATGCCGTTGCGGGCGGCGCGATAGGCGACGCCGGTGATCACCTTCCACTGCGCGGCGCCGAGGGCCGAGGCCGCCTCGTGCATCGCGGCGGGCACCAGGTTCAGCATGTCCTCGGTCGTGCGCACGACCACCGGCAGCACGATGATCGCGAGCGCCATGGCGCCGGCCCAGGCCGAGAAATGGCCGACCTGGACGACGATGACCTCGTAGATGAACAGCCCGACCACGATCGAAGGCGCCGAGAGGAGGATGTCGTTGATGAAGCGGATGACCTCCGCGAGCAGCCGGGTCTTGCCGTATTCGGCGAGATAGGTTCCCGCCAGGATGCCGATCGGGGTGCCGACGAGGGTCGCCACGACGGTCATGACCACGCTGCCGTAGATCGCGTTGGCGAGGCCGCCCGCGCTGCCGGGCGGCGGGGTCGTCCGCGTGAAGACGTCGAGGCTGAGGCCGTCGAGGCCGTTCGAGACCAGCGTCCAGAGGATCCAGACGAGCCAGAACAGGCCGAGCCCGGTGGCACCGACCGCGAGCGTCAGGCCGACGTAGTTGGTGAGGCGACGGCGGTCGTAGAGGGTCATCGGTCCGGTTTCTGGGGCTCAGCTCCCGAGGCGGCGCTTCATGCGCAGCAGCAGGACCTTGGCGATCGCCAGCACGAAGAAGGTGATGACGAACAGGATCAGGCCGAGCGCGATCAGCGACGACAGGTAGAGGTCGCCGACCGCCTCGGTGAACTCGTTGGCGATCGAGGCCGAGATCGTGGTCGCGGGCGCCAGCAGGGAGGCCGAGACCCGGTGCGCGTTGCCGATCACGAAGGTCACCGCCATGGTCTCGCCGAGCGCGCGGCCGAGGCCGAGGATGATGCCGCCGACCACGCCGACCCGGGTCGCCGGCAGGACCACCGTCCACACCACCTCCGACGTGGTCGCACCGAGGCCGTAGGCGGACTCCTTGAGCATCGGCGGCACCTGCTCGAACACCTCACGCATGATCGCGGTGATGAACGGCAGCACCATGATCGCGAGGATCAGGCCGGCGGTCAGCATGCCGATCCCATAGGGCGGGCCCTTGAACAGGACGCCGATCAGGGGCAGATGGCCGAAGGTCGCGATCAGAAACGGCTGCACCGAGGTCTGCAGGATCGGGGCGAGCACGAAGAAGCCCCAGATGCCGTAAATGATGCTCGGGATGCCGGCGAGCAGCTCGATCGCGATCCCGACCGGTCGCCGCAGCCAGAGCGGGGCGAGCTCGGTCAGGAAGACCGCGATCCCGAAGCTGATCGGGATGCCGATGATCATGGCGATCAGCGAGGTGATCAGCGTGCCGTAGATCGGTGCCAGCGCGCCGAACTTTTCGGTCACCGGATTCCAGACCTCGGTGACCAGGAAGCCGAAGCCGAAGGTCGAGAGCGCCGGCCAGGCGCCCTTGATCAGGGCGAGGATCACCCCGCCCAACACGAGCAGGACGACCAGCGCAAAGCCGAGGGTCAGATAGCGGAAGGCGTCGTCGAGCCGCCGCTGGCGGCGCACGTGCTGGGCCGCCTGAGCTAGAGGGATGGTCCTGATCGCAATCGCCATGTCTCCGACCGCAGGGCGGCGGACGGGGCGGCCGGCTGGCCGCGCCCCGTCCTTGGGGTTGCAGTCCGGTGTCTACTGGATGGAGGCCTCGGTCCAGACGGCCTTGCCGCCGGCACCCTTGATGCTCTTCTTCCACATCTGCTCGACGAGCTCCACGACCTTGTCGGGCATCGGGACGTAGTGCAGCTCCTCGGCCATGGCGTCGCCGTCGGCGTAGCCCCAGGCGAAGAACCTGAGCGCCTCGAGGGAGGCCGCCGGATCGTCCGGCTGCTCGTACATCAAGATGAAGCTGGCGCCCGTGATCGGCCAGCTGTCGTCGCCGGGCTGATCGGTCAGGATGACGTAGAAGCCCTCGGCGTTGGCCCAGTCGGCGTGGGAGGCGGCGGCCTGGAAGGTCTCGCTGGTCGGTTCGACCGCCTTGCCCGCCTTGTTGACCATGAGGGCGTAGGGCAGCTTGTTCTGCAGGGCGTAGGCATACTCGACGTAGCCGATCGCGCCCTCGGTGCGCTGGACGTTGCTGGCGACGCCCTCGTTGCCCTTGGCCCCGAGCCCGACCGGCCACTGCACCGAGGCGTCGGCGCCGACCTGCTCCTTCCAGTTCGGGTTGGCCTGGGAGAGGTAGTTGGTGAACAGGAAGGTCGTGCCGGAACCGTCGGAGCGATGGACCACCGCGATCGCCTGGTCGGGCAGCGTGAGGTCGGGATTGAGCGCCGCGATCCGATCGTCGTTCCAGCTCGTGATCTCGCCCATGAAGATGTCGGCGAGCGTCTTGCCGTCGAGCTTGAGCTTGCCCGACTCGATACCCTCGACGTTCAGCGCCGGGACCACGCCGCCCATGATCATCGGGAACTGGACCAGGCCGGATTTCTTGAGCTCGTCCGGCGACAGCGGCTTGTCGGAGGCGCCGAAGGTGACGGTCTTGGCCTGGATCTGCCGGATGCCGCCACCCGAGCCGATCGACTGGTAGTTGAGCTGGTTGCCGGTCTTCTGCGAGTAGGCTTCGGCCCACTTGGCGTAGATCGGGTAGGGGAAGGTGGCCCCGGCCCCCGAGATTTCGGCAGCCATCGCCGCCGACGCCATCAGGACGGCGGCACCGCCGACCAGCGCGGCGCGCGCGATGGTTCCGAGGTTCCAGGTGCCCAGACGGTCGCTCCGAACGGCTGACAGCGTCGTGCGCTTCATGGCCGCGTCCTCCATGTGCGTGTCCGATGCGGCAGACAGTCGGCCCGCCGGGTGGAGGTTTGATGATGTTTCGGTGACAGTTTCGTGACAACCGGCGGTGGCGGAAGGGGCAAGGTTGGCCGCGCAGCCGCCCCCGGCGCGGGGCCGGGCCCATGCCGACCCGGCGAGCGCCGCCTCGCGCCCGACGTTATGTCGCAGCGGTCGGCAGCCAGACCGTGACGGTGGTGCCGCGGCCGAGCTCGCTCTCGATCGCGAGATGGCCGCGGTGACGCCGCAGGATGTGCTTGACGATCGCGAGCCCGAGGCCGGTGCCGCCGAGCTGGCGCGAGCGCGCCGCATCGACCCGGAAGAAGCGCTCGGTCACCCGGGGCAGATGCTCGCGCGCGATGCCCGGGCCGCGATCGCTGACCATGATCCGCAGCGATGCGCGCCCGGTCAGCGGCCCGGCCCCGGGCGGCGCCGCGGCGACGTGCTCGCCGCTGACCCTGACCTCGCCCGCCGGGCCGCCGTACTTGATCGCGTTGTCGATCAGGTTGGTCAGCAGCTGGACCAGCTGATCCCGGTCGGCGATGACCGCGGGCAAGGGCTCCGCTGAGCTCGAGCTCCAGGCGCGCCTTGCGCTCCTTTGCGTAGGGCCTGAGGCCGCGGACGACGCTGCGCAGACAGTCGACCGGATCGACCTGGTCGCTCGGCGCCTGATGCTCGCTCTGCTCGATCCGGGAGAGGGACAACAGATCGTCGACCAGGCGCGACATCCGGGCGGCCTCGGCGGCCATGGTCGGCAGGAAGCGCGCGCGCGCCTCGGGGTCGTCGCGCGCCGGCCCGGCGAGGGTGTCGATGAAGCCGCGCAGCGCGGTGAGCGGGGTTCGCAGCTCATGGCTCGCGTTGGCGACGAAGTCCTGGCGCATGCGCTCGATCATCAGCTGCTCGGTGAGCTCGCGCAGGCCGACCAGGGCGGCCGCCTGGCGCCGCAGCCGGACCGGCACGACCAGGACGCCGAAGGCGCGGGACGGCGGCCCCGGCAGCTGCAGGGTGAGCTGGGCCTCGCCGTGACCCTCGAGCGCCTCGTCGACCGCGGCCAAAAGCCCCGGATCGCGCAGGCTCGCCTCGATCGGCCTGGCGACCGGCGGCTGACCGAACAGCGCCGCCGCCGCCTTGTTGGCGCCGACCACCTGGCGCCCGCGGCCGACCAGCAGCAGGGGGTCGGGAAGCGCGTCGAGCAGGGCCGCGAGCAGTCGATCGGTCTCGGCGCGGCGCTCGCGTTGCTCGGCCAGGGCCCGGTCGAGGCGATGCAGGGCGTTCGCCAGCTCATCGCCGCCGAGCGGGCCGAACTCGGGCAGGGGCGCCGCCTCGCGGCCTTCGGCCAGCGCCTCGAGGTAGCGCCCGGTCGCCCGCAGCCGGCGCTCGCGCAGCAGGGCGAGCGCGCCGCTGAGTGCCAGACCGAGCAGCCAGGCGAGCAGCGCCGGCAGCCAGGCGAGGTTGCCGAGCAGTACCAGGCCGAGCAGCGCGAGGCTGGCCGGCAGCGCCAGCCACACGGTGCGCGCCAGCAGCCGGCCCGGCTGCATCAGCTGCTGCTCGCCGGCGGCGGCGGTGGTGCGATCTGGCGCGGGCGCGGCGGGCGACAACGGATGAGGCTCCGAGAACCCAGGAGATGCGCGGCTCACTGGTCTCGCGCCCGGGCGCGATCCCCGGCCGGCATCTTGGTGAGCCCGGGCGCAAAGAGCAAGCTGCGTGAGCGCCCTGGGTCTGGGCCAGGCCATGGTTTAGATTGACGCGCGCCCGGGATTGTTATAGGAAAATAAACCTGTACGCTTCTCGGGAGTCACCATGTCCGCACCTCTGCTCCGTCTGTACGACGGCTTCGCGCACACTTCGCCGGGCCTGCGCGGCACGGTGCGCGAGCTCCAGGCCGTGCTGCGGCGCTACGATCGCCGGATGACGATCGATGGCCTGTTCGACCTCGGCACCGAGCAGGCGGTCCGCTGCTTCCAGCGGACTCAGGGTCTGCCCGCCGACGGCGTGGTCGGGCCGGCGACGTGGCAGGCGCTGATCGAGCCGCAGCTGGTGGCGCCGCCGGATCACTTCACGACCACCTATCCGCTCGATCAGCCCGCACTCCTCGACGAGCTGCACGCCGCCGCCCGCTACGGCGCCTCGATCGTCGCCGCCGCCGCCGACTTCGGCCTGCCGCCGGCGATCATCGCCGCCCTCGGCTCGCGCGAGTCGCGCTGGGGCCTGGCGCTCACGCCCAAGGGACCGCGCGGCACGAGCGACCGCTTGCCGCGTCCGTTCGCGCGAGCGCACCGATCCGAGCCGCTGCCGCCCGATGGCCGCGGCTTCAGGCGCGGCCTGATGCAGATCGACTACGACGGCCATGAGTTCGCCCGCAGCGGCGACTGGCAGAGCCCGGACGCCAACCTGCGCTATGCCTGCGGCCTGCTGCAGGAGGCTAAGGCGCAGCTGCGGAGGCGGACCGTGCTCCACGGCCAGGCGCTGCTGCGCGCGACGCTCGCCGCCTACAACTGCGGCACCGGCAACGTCATGCGGGCGGTGCAGCACGGCCTCGACCTCGACTTCTACACGGCCGGCCGCGACTACGCGCGCGAGCTCCTCGACCGCGCCGGCTTCTTCGAGGCCCACGGCTGGGACTAGCACCGCGCGCGAGCGGCACCGGTTCGGCCGCGCCGCGAAGGTGAAGAGTTTGCCGGTTTCGGCTAAGCTCCGCCCCTCGGGCCCAGGCGGAGACGGTCGATGTTCGAACGCATGCGCGACGTGGGGCGGCCGTTCCTGCTGCTGCTCGGCCTCCTTTTCAGCCTGCTCCTGGGGGCCTGCGACAGCCTGCTGACGTCCGACATCCAGCCGCCCGATGTGAGCCTCGCCGGTCTCGGTTTTGGCGAGCCCGGTCTGTTCGAGCAGGAGTTGCGGGTCGACCTGCGCCTGCGCAACCCCAATGATTTCGAGGTCGCGATCGAGCGGGTGACGTTCAAGCTCGAGGTGAACGGCAAGCCGTTCGCCCACGGCCGCGCCAGCGAGGGGCTCGATCTGCCCGCCCTCGGCGAGACCGTGGTGCCGGTGACCGTCACTGTGCCGACCAGCGATCTGATCGACCGGGTGATGGAGGTCGGGACCCAACGCCGGCTGGACTATCGCCTGACCGGCGAGGCCGAGCTCGACAGCGTGTTCTTCAACAAGGTGCCGTTCGAGCGCGAAGGCAAGCTCGCCCTGCCGAAGCTGCCCGGACTGGAGCCCGCCGCACCCGAGCCGCCCAAATCGTAGCGGCGCTTTCTTGCCAGGCGGTCGGCGCCCGCGCGAAGCGGATCGTTAACGCGCCCTGGGCCACAATCCGCGCGCGGCGACGGCGGGCGCAGGCCGCACCCGGATCCGTGACCCGCTGCGGAGAAAGCGCCTTGAGCGGAGCGGAGCAGCATCAGATCGGCCGGGTGGTCTGCGTGTCCGGCTCGCAGGTGGTGGCCGTGATCGAGCCGGACGCGCCGGAGGACGCCGGCCTGCGCCTGCACAAGGGCAGCCTCGTCAAGATGCGGATGCCCGAGATCACGATCTATGGCATCATCAGCGGCCTCAGCATTCCGGTGCCGGCGCAGGCCTCGGTCGACAGCGAGGTCCGACTGGCCGAGCTCGAGCTGATCGGCGAGGCGAGACCCGCGGGCGACGACCTGCCGGCGCGCTTCCGGCGCGGCATCTCGGCCTTTCCGGCGCTGGGCGATGCGGTCCTGGCGGTGACCCAGGACGATCTCGCCTGCGTCTATGCCCCGACCGCCCGCTCGACCATCAGGATCGGCGCCGTCCATCTGAACCAGTCCCAGCCGGTGCTGATCTCGCCCGACGACCTCTTGGGCAAACATTTTGCGATCCTCGGCACCACCGGCTGCGGCAAGTCCTGCGCCGTCACCTTGATCCTGCGCCGGATCCTCGAGACCCATGCCAACGCCCACGTCCTGCTGCTCGATCCGCACAACGAGTATGCGCGCGCGTTCGCCGGCCATGCCGAGATCCTCGGCCCCGACAATTTGCAACTGCCCTTCTGGCTGCTCAACTCCGAGGAGATCGCCTCGGTGATCCTGGGCAGCAAGCTGCAGTCGACCGACGGCGGCGCGGTGATCGCGATCCTCAATGAGCTGATCCCGATCGCCAAGGCATCGCTGCAGCGCGAGCGCTACAGCGGCCTGCACATCACCGTCGACACGCCGGTGCCCTACCGTCTGACCGACATCAACCAGCTCCTCGACGACGCCATGGGGCGCCTCGACAAGCCCGACAGCCTGGCGCCCTACCGCTGGCTGAAGAGCCGGCTCGAGGTGCTGACCACCGACTCCCGCTTCACCTTCATGTTCGGCGGCATCTCGGTCCAGGACAGCATGGTCAAGATCCTGTCCCGGCTGTTCAGGATCCCGGTCAATGGCAGGCCGGTGACCGTCATCGACCTCTCGGGCGTGCCGTCCGAGGTCCTGAACGTGGTCGTATCGGTGCTCTGCCGCATGACATTCGACTTCGCGCTCTGGAGCCGCGGCGCGCAGCCGATGCTGCTGGTGTGCGAGGAGGCGCATCGCTATGCGCCGGCCAATCCGGCGCTCGGCTTCGAGCCGACCAAGGAGGCGCTCGCCCGGATCGCCAAGGAAGGCCGCAAATACGGCCTCTCGCTCGGGATCGTGAGCCAGCGGCCCTCGGAGCTGGCGCCGAGCATCCTCTCGCAATGCAACACGACCTTCGCCTTCCGCCTGACCGGCCTGCGCGATCAGGAGATCGTGCGTGGCATCACGACCGACACCGCCTACGGGCTGCTCGATTTCCTGCCGTCTTTGGGCGATGCCGAGGCGATCGTCGCGGGCGAGGGCGTGGCCCTGCCGCTGCGCGTCCGCTTCGACCAACTGCCGCAGGAACAGCAGCCGCACAGCGGCACGGCGCGCTTCTCGAACTCCTGGCAGCAGGACAGCCAGGACGAGAGCTTCGTCGCCGACGTCGTCGAGCGCTGGCGCCGGCAGCAGCGCTGACGCCATAGGCTGGCCGCACGCCCCGCTCGCGGTCGGGCGCTAGCGCGGCACGAGGAGGCGCGGCCGGGTCGACCGGCGACCGGGTTGCCGAGCGGTTGCCGGGGCCGGGCGGACGGCCTGCTCGACCCAGGGCGTCTGGTCGAACCAGGTCGTCAGACGGTCGATCGGCAAGGGCTGGGAGACGAAGAACCCCTGGCCCAGATCGCAGCCGAGGTCTTGCAGGATCGCCAGATGCTGCGCGGTCTCGATCCCTTCCGCGACCACGCTCAGGCCGAGATTGTGGGCGAGATCGATGGTCGAGCGCACGATCACGAGGTCGCTGTCGTTGTCGGTCATCTGGAGCACGAAGGACTTGTCGATCTTGAGCTCGTGCAGCGGCAGGCGCTGCAGATGCGAGAGCGAGGAGTAGCCGGTACCGAAGTCGTCGATCGACAGCCGGACCCCGAGGTCGTGCAGCCGGAACAGGTTGCGCCTGGCGCCGTCGGGGTCGTGCATCACCGCGGTCTCGGTCAGCTCGAGGGTCAAAAGGCGCGGGTCGACCCGCCATTTGCCGAGCAGGGCGGCGATGATCTCGGGCAGCTTCTCGTCGTGCAGGCTGCGGGTCGAGAGATTGACCGCGATGCTGATGTCGAGGCCGGTATCCTGCCAGCGCGCGAGCTGGCCGAGCGCCGCATCGAAGCTCCAGCGCGTGAACGGCTGGATCAGGCCGGTCTTCTCGGCGTGCGGGATGAACTCGTCGGGCAGGATCGGGCCCTGGGCCGGGTGGCGCCAGCGGGCCAGCGCCTCGACGCTCCGGATCGTGCCCGCGAGCAGGTCGAGCTTGGGTTGGAAGTCGAAGGACAGCTCGCCGCCTTCGATGGCCTGGCGCAGCGCGCCCGACAAGGTCAGGTGCCGGATCGTGTTGCGGTCCTTGTCGCGGTCGTAGAGCTGGATCGGGCCGGCGCCCTTCTTGGCCGCATACATCGCGACGTCGGCGCATTGCAGGAGGCGCGCCGGGTCGTCGGCATGATCGGGGAACAGCGCGATGCCGATGCTGACCCCGATCTCGAGCCTGAGGCCCTCGGTCACCTCGAACGGCTGCTGGACCGCCTGCACGATCCGTTCGGACACCGCCTGGGCGCGGTCGAGCCCGGAGGCCGCCGGCAGCAGGATCGCGAACTCGTCGCCGCCGAGCCGCGCGATCGTGTCGCTGTCCCGGATGCAGTCGTGCAGACGCTGGGCGAAATGGATCAGCAACAGGTCGCCCAGATGATGGCCGAGGGTGTCGTTGATCTCCTTGAAGCGGTCGAGGTCGAGCAGCAGCAGCGCCAGCGGCTTGTGCTCGCGGGCCGCGCTGCGCAGGGCTTGGGCCAGACGGTCGCTGAGCAGCAGGCGGTTGGGCAGGTTGGTCAGGGAATCATGCACCGCCTGATGGCGCAGCCGGTTCTCCTGCACCTTGGCGGCGGTGATGTCGCGCACGATCGCGATCATAAGGCGCTCGTCCTCGACCACGGTCGGGCGCAGCGACAGCTCGACCGGGAAGGCGGCGCCGTCCTGGCGGCGCGCCAGGCCCTCGAGGCGATCGCCGCGACCGGCATGGGCGGCCTCGAGGCGCCGGTATCGGGGCAGCTCGGGGAACAGCTGCAGGATGTGGCGGCCGACCAGCTCGGCCGGCCGGCAGCCGAACATGCGCAGCGCCGCCTCGTTGGCGGTGTCGATCCGGCCATCGGCGCGCACCGAGAGGATGCCGTCGAAGCTCTGCTGCACGATGTTGCGCATCAGCGCGTCGAGCTTTTGCAGCTTCTGGCCGTGGACGAGCGCCAGCTCGGCCTGGCCGCGGTCGACGATGCGCGCCAGCTCCGTGCCGTACCTCACCAGCAGGGAGGTTGGCTCCTGACCACCGGCGGGGCGAAACAGCATGGCGGCGTCGACGCGCTCCGGGGCGTTTCCTCAGGCTGCCAGCGTAAAACATTGACGTAAGCAGACCGTTGAGAAACCCGGTTAACGCCGCCCGCGGGACGTCGGCGTCGGCCGTCGGCGATCACTCCCGCACGACCATGACCGAGCATTTGGCGTGGCGCACGACCTTGGCGGCGTTCGGACCGAGCAGGTATTCGGCGAGCTCCGGCCGGTTTGCGCCCATGACGATCAGGTCGGCCTTGATCGCGTCGGCGGCCTTCAGGATCTCGTGGTAGATCCTGCCCTCGGCGACAATCCGGCGCAACTCGATCTCGGGCGCCACCTGCTGGTTGACGAAGTCGCGGAGCTGCTTGGCCGCCTGCTGGCGGAGCCTCGCCCCGGCGCCCTCGGGCAAGAACTGGCCGACCATCGGCAGGCCGAACTCCGGCACCACCGCGATCAGGTGCAGCCTGGCCTCGAAGGTCTCGCACAACGAGATCGCGGTCGGCAGCGCCTTGCGCCAGGAGTGCTTGTCGGACAGGTCGACCGGCACCAGGATGTTGCGATACATGGGCGTCGTTCTCCCCGTCAGTCGCCACCGGCCGCGACGGTGGCTTCGTGGCCGGCGCCAGGGTCCTGCTGCGGCGCCGTTGCAGCGAGATGGTCAGGCCCGCGACCGAGAGGCCTTGGCGCGCCTACAGCAGACCCGCCTCCTTATAGTATTTCTCGGCGCCCGGATGCAGCGGCGCCGACAGCGCCTGGCTCACCATCTCTTCCTTGTTCAGGTTCGCGAACGCCGGATGCAGCTTCTTGAAGTCGTCGAAGTTCTCGAACACCGCCTTGACCACCTGGTAGACCACCTCCTCGGGCACCTGCGCCGAGGTCACGACGGTCGCGCGCACACCGAAGGTGTGGACGTCGCGATCGGTGCCGCGGTACAAGCCGCCCGGAATGACCGCCTCGGAGTAGTAGGACAAATCCTTGACCAGCTGGTCGATCGTGGGACCCTCGACCGGCACGAGATGGGCGTCGACGGTGGCGGTCGCCTCCTGGATCGCGCCGCTCGGGTGGCCGACCGTGAACACCATCGCATCGATCACGTTGTCGGCCAGCGCCTGGGCCTGCTCGGAGGACTTGAGCTCGGAGGCGAGCGCGAAGTCGCTCATGGTCCAGCCCTTGCGCTGCATCACGACCTCCATGGTCGAGCGCTGGCCGGAGCCGGGATTGCCGACGTTGACCCGCTTGCCCTTGAGGTCGTCGAAGGTCTGGATGTGGGAATCGTCGCGGGCCACGACCGTGAACGGCTCGGCGTGCATCGAGAACACCGAGCGCAGGTCCGGGTAGGCGCCCTGGCTCTCGAACTCGTCGCCCTCGCCCTTGAGCGCCTTGTACTGTACGTCGCTCTGGACGATGCCCATGTCGAGCTCGCCCTCGCGGATCGTGTTGACGTTGTAGACCGAGCCGCCGGTGGCCTCGACCGAGCAGCGGATGCCGTTCTCCTTGCGGTTCTTGTTGACCACCCGGCAGATCGCGCTGCCGGCAGGGTAGTAGACGCCGGTCACGCCGCCGGTGCCGATCGTGATGAAGGTGTCTGCGGGAGCGGACAGGACGCTGGCGGCGAACAGGGCCATGCCCGCCGCGAGGCCGAAGGCACCACCCCGAAGCGTTCGAACATGCATGGCCGTCTCCCTTGTTCGGCATGGGATGCGCCAACCTTAGCCACCGGGGCGCGATCGGACAACCCGAGGGTCCGGTCGCGACCGGCGTCCTGGTCGAATACGCCCCGGGCGCCAGCTCGCCGCCCCATCACCACACTGGCCAAGGGCGCGGTCGTCGCCTATGTGCTCGAAGAGGCGATCCGCTCCAAGGTCAACGACGGCCCGGAGCGCGTCTACCGCGTCGGCGAGAGCGGGCTCGAGCCGCCCGGCGCGGCCCATTCGGTGAGCGCCTGCGAGCCCGCGCGCCTGCTCGCGGTGTTCGTCGCCGAGGACGGCGCCGAGCTCACGACCTTCGACAAATAGGGGGCGGGCGGCGGGATCGGCGGTCCCCGGTCGGCCGGGCGCGCTTGCGCTCAGGCGGCCGCGAGCGCCTTCTCGGGCGGCGTGTAGGGCAGGCCGAGGTCGCGGGCGACCGCCGGGTGGGTGACCTGGCCGCGGTGAATGTTGAGGCCGGCCATCAGGTGCGGGTCGTCGAGGCAGGCCTGCCGGTAGCCCTTGTCGGCGAGCGCGCACACATAGGGCAGGGTCACGTTGTTGAGCGCGAAGGTCGAGGTGTTGGCGACCCCGCCCGGCATGTTGGCGACGCAGTAGTGGACCACGCCGCCCTCGACGTAGGTCGGATCGGCATGGGTGGTCGGGCGCGAGGTCTCGGTGCAGCCGCCCTGATCGATCGCGACGTCGACGATCACCGAGCCGCGCTTCATCAGACCGAGGTGGGCGCGCTTGATCAGCTTGGGCGCGGCGGCGCCCGGGATCAGGGTCGCGCCGACCACCAGATCGGCCTCGCGCAGCTCCTCCTCGAGGATCTCGATGGTCGAGTAGCGGGTCACCAGGCGCAGCCCGAACTCGCTGTCGAGCTCGTAGATGCGGCGCACCGAGCGCTCGAGCAGCACCACCCGCGCGCCCATGCCGAGCGCCACCATCGCGGCATTGGTGCCGACCACGCCGCCGCCGATGATCACGACCTTGCCCGGCGCCACCCCCGGCACGCCTGGCAGCAGCACGCCCGAGCCGCCCTGGGCGAGCTCGAGCGAATGGGCGCCCGCCTGGATCGACATCCGCCCCGCGACCGCGCTCATCGGCGCCAGCAGCGGCAGGCCGCCCTTGGCGTCGGTCACCGTCTCGTAGGCGATCGCGACGCATCCCGAAGCCAGCAGATCCTTGGTCTGGGCCGGATCGGGCGCCAGGTGGAGATAGGTGAACAGGATCTGGCCCGGCCGCAGCCGCGCGCGCTCCGGGGCGAGCGGCTCCTTGACCTTGACGATCATCTCGGCGCTCGCGAAGACCTCCTCGGCACTCGCGGCGAGCGTTGCGCCGGTCGCGGCATAGGCGCGGTCGCTGAGGCCGATCGCCTCGCCGGCGCCGGCCTCGACCACCACCTCGTGACCGTGCTCGACCAGCTCGCGCACCGACGCCGGCGTCAGTCCGACCCGGTACTCGTGGACCTTGATCTCCTTGGGGACGCCGATTCGCATGGACACCTCGCTGCGGCCGCCCGGCCGCAAGGTATTTAAGCCCTCCGGGCGGCCGCCGCCAAGAGCGACGAGCCCCGACCCGCCGGCATCGAGCGTCAGGTTGCCGCCGGCGCCTGCCGGCGCGCGATGATCAGCGCGAGGACGAGCGCGATGAGCCCGATGACGCAGGAATAGAAGAAGAAGACGAGGTAGCCCGCGCCCAAGGCCGCCGGCGGGACGCCCAGTTCCGCCGCGCCGGCGGCGAACGAGATCGGCGGCAGCTCGTCGAACCATGCGCTCAAGCCCGCGAGCGGCCCTCCCGGCGCCGCCAGACGGGCGCTCGCCTCGACGATCGTGCCCGACTGCGCCGCGATCAGCTTGCCGGGCAGCGAATACAGCGACGAGAACAACGCGTATTGCGTCGCCGTGAAGCCGGCGCTGGTCAGGCTGGACATATAGGCGATCAGGACCGTGCCGGCATAGCCCGCGGACACGTTGTCGACCATGACCGCGACCGCGAAAGCGCGCGGGTCCGGCCCTTGGATCGCGAGCCAGCCGAACACCAGATTGGAGACCGGGCCCGCGAACGCGCCGATGATCAGGCAGCGGCTCAGCCCGAAGCGCGCGATCGACCAGCCCGCCACGCCGACGCCAAGCATCAGCATCGCGACACCGAACCCCTTGCGCACTTTTGCGATGGTCTCGAGATCGAACCCCAGATCCAGGTAGAACGGGTTCATGATGTTGAGGATGAAATCACTGAGGCGATAGCAGCAGATCATCGCCAGGATCAGCCCCGCCGTGCCGGCAAAGCGCCCGAAGAAGTCCCTGAGCGGGTCGCCATAGGAGCGGATGAAATAGGTGCTGGGTCGCGTGCGGACGCCGGGAACCGGCAGGGCCGCGCCAACGAACATCAGCAGGCCAAGGCAGGCGAGCCCGACCTGAAGGAGCACGCCCGCCGGCTGCTGGTCCCAGGCCGCTCTGAGACCGGCCAGCGCGTCGGGCGCGATGCCGGCCAGGCCGGCCGCCCCTTCGACCATCACGAACTGGCCCGTGAACCCGACGCCGAACACGTACGCGCCGACCAGAAGCAGAAAGAGCCGCCCGCTCCACTCGAGCGCTTCGCGCGCAGGGCGGGCCGGCACGTCGCGGGGCAGCAACGGCGGCAGGGCCGGCCGCGGTTCCCCGCGTGGTGCCGCGAGCACGGCCGCGACGCCGATCGCCATCAGCGCCGCCATGGCGGCGTAGGCGAAGCTCCAGTCGACGCGTTCGGCCAGGAGCAGCGGCGCGATGCCGGCGGTCAGGATGGCGATCCGATAGCCCCATTGGTACATCGCCGCCATGGCCCCCTGGCGCTCCTGGCCGGCGGCTTCGATGCGCCAGGCATCGATGACCACGTCCTGCGTCGCGGAGGCGAAGGCGACCAGCACGGCGAGCCCCGCAACCAACCAGAGATTGGCCGCCGGATCCGAGCCCGAGACGGACCACAAGCCACAAATGACGACCGCCTGCGCCGCCAGCATCCAGGCGCGGCGCTGCCCCAAAAGGGGCGTAAGGATCGGGATCGAGGTGCGATCCACCAAAGGCGCCCACAGGAACTTGAGCGAATAGGCGAGCGTCGCGAGGCTGAACAGACCGATCGTCCGCAGCGGCACGTCCGCTTGGCGCAGCCAGGCCGAAAGCGTGTCGAAGATCAGAAGGTTCGGCAGACCCGCGGCGAAACCGAGGGCCAGCATGACCAGCATGCGCCGCTCGAAGAAGACCGCGAGCGCGGTCCAAGCCGATGGATTCGGAGGCTCCTGCGGCGCGGCGCCTTCGCCGCGGGTGCCGCGCTCGATCGCCGCCGCCGCCCGCGGCATCGCTGCCCGCGCCCGGTGCGCGATGCGAGCGAGCCGCGAGCCGTCCCGCTGCCGGGTCGGACACGCGCCTTTCATCCCGGTGCACCGGCGCTCAGAGGAGGCGCTCGGTCACCTCGATGATGTCGCCCGGCAACACGTCGGCATCGGGCTCGACGTCGACTTGCGGTCCGCTCGCGCCGCCGCGGGTGATCGTGACGGCGTCCTGGTCGGCGCGATAGGTGAAGCCGCCGGCGAGCGTCACCGCGTTGATGACGGTCATGCCGTTGACGTACTGATAGCTGCCGGGGTTGTTGACCTCGCCGATGATGTAGAACGGCCGGTAGTTGAGGACCTCGACGCTGACCTCGGGATTGACCAGATAGCCGCCGGTCTTGAGCCGGTCCTCGATCGAGTCCTCGAGCGCGTGCGCGGTCAGGCCGGCGCTCCGGATCTCGCCGACCAGCGGCATGGTGAGGAAGCCCTCGCCGTCGACCTCGAACTGACCGGACAAATCCTCATGCCGGAACACCGTCAGCCGGACCTGGTCGCCAGGGCCCAGCCGATAGCCCGCGACGCCGTCCTGGCCGCCGTCGTTCGTCACGGACGCCAGCACCTTGGGGTCGGGGCCGGCCAGCGCCGCGGCCGGTACCGGGGGCGGCGGCGGCGGGCCGGCGCAAGCCGCGAACAGACCGGCCACAAGGATCGCCGCGCCGAGGAGCCCGCTCTGCCGCAACCAGGCCATCATTCAAGCCTCCGCATACCGGCGGCCGCCGCGGACCCGGGCATCCGGGCGCCGCGGTCGCAACCTAGCCGTGCCGTCCTCAACGATCGATGAACAATGGCCTGCCTGGAAGATCCTGTTCCAGGGCCTCTGCGGAAAAAGCTAGAGCCGCCCGGTGACGCCCAGCCGAACGACGCTCCGGGTGAACCCCTGATCGCTCTCGTCCGACCACTGTCTGGAGAAGACGTAACCCGCATCGATCGAGAAGTAGCGATTGAGGAGATAGCTGGCGTTGGCGCCGGCGTCGATCCGGTCGTCGGTTCGATTCTCGCCCTCGAAGTCATCTCGAGTGTAGTCCAGCGAGCCGCCGATGATCACGTTGCGCCGCAGCTCGTGACGGACGGTGACGCCGGCCGTGCTGCGAAAATTCGCCTCCGAGTCTTCCTGGGTCGTCGGCACGAAATTACCGCCGCCGGAGAGTTGCACCGTGGTCAGCCTGGTCGGCGTCCAGGTGAGGTCGATGCCGTAGGCGACGCCATCCTTGGTGTCGAAATCGGATTCCGCGTAGGATTGCTGCTGATAACCGATGAAGAAGTCACCTTCGAGCAGGTCGGTCAAGCTCATTTCGGCGCCGCCCGCCGCACCCCAGCCTTGCGAATTCCGCTCGATCCCGTCGTTATCGACCTTCTGGTCGCGGTCCTGGACATTATAGAGACCCTGGATGAATGTGTTGACGTGCGGCGACACGTAATAACCGGTGCGCAAAGTAGCCGTATAACTGTTCTGGTCCCGATCGGAGTCATTGTTGTTTTCGTAGTCGGTCCGTATCGCGGCTCCGATCACCCGGAAGTTCAGCCGATTGAAGCTTTGAAAGTAGTTCAGGGTCGGCCCGTAGCGGTAGTAGCGTACGAGAGAGGAATTCGGATTGTCTTCCGGATCGTCGCGGCTTTGGTGGCCGCGGCTGAACGTCATCGAGGGGCTCAGATTGCTTTGCTGGGTGATGTCTAACCGACCATCCGCGGTGACGAAGAAGTCCTGGAAATTCTCGTCGTTGTGGTCGGCGTAAAAGGCGAGATCGCTACCGGCGGTCAACGCCAAGCTGTGCCGGCTGAAATTGGACTGCGCCCGGACCTCCGGGTGGACGAGGGTGATGAAATCATCCTCTTTGTGGTTGTCGACCGCGAAGATGTTGTCGTTGTAGAGTTGCGACACGTTGAGAGTCGGATAGACCAGGAAGCTGCCGGCGCGGATGCCGAGGGGATCGTACGGGCCGACCTCTTGGCCGAAGGCCGCTGCGGGTGCCCCGAGCGCGAGGGCGACGGCGGTGGATATCAGGGGTCGGGCCGTGCGTCGAGCGATCACAAGGCTCTCCTCAGCGCGGTGGTCGGTTGGGTCCAGAACTGTCTGTTCTTAACCACTAACGCGTTATAGCCGTGGCGGCGCCAAACGCAAGACGGCCGGCGCCCGCTCCCTGGGACCGGGCTCGCTCCGAGGGGTCACCCTGTGCAGCGAGCACGCCGTTGCGATGTGCGCTCTTGCCAAAGCCGGCAAGACCAGCGAGGGTAGCGATTGGCCGCGACGGCAAGGTCAAGAGGTCCATGGACGCGGGTCGTTCCCACCGTTGGCATGATGCAAAAAGCATTAATCATACCAACACGCTATGGCAAGGGCCTAATTTCTGACCTGATCATCGGTTGCGGCCGGCTGCGACCGAGTGGCGACGATCGCCGACCTCCGGTGAGCGGACCGGTGCCGGCGAAGCGCGAAACCTGACACCTTGCTGCGCAGTCTGTTTCGCCGAACCTCGGAAGCCTGGCCGTCGGAGCCGACGGTCGCCGGCCACCCGGCACGCGTGCCGCCGGGGGTGTGCGTCTATGCGATCGGCGACATCCACGGCCGCGTCGACCTCCTCGAGGTCATGCACCGCCAGATCGCCGCCGACGCGGAACAGCTGACCCCGGGAACCGACCGCCTCGTGCTCTACGTCGGCGACTACGTCGACCGGGGCCTCGAGAGCCGCGAGGTGATCGATCTGCTGATGGACCGGCCGCTGCCCGGCTTCCACCCGGTCCATCTGCTCGGCAACCACGACGCCTGGCTGCTGAGCTTCCTGATCGACGCCAAGATCGGGTCGACGTGGCTGCGCTACGGCGGCGACGCGACCTTGCACAGCTATGGCGTCCGGCTGCGGTCGTCGATCGACGATCCGCAGTACTACGAGGAGCTGCAGGTCGAGCTGCGCGAGCGCCTGCCGCGCCGGCACATCGAATTCCTGGAGGAGCTCGAGCTGAGCTACGAGACCGGCGACTACCTGTTCGTCCACGCCGGGGTGCGGCCGAGCGTTCCCCTCGACCGCCAGATCGCCGACGACCTGCTCTGGATCCGCGAGCCGTTCCTGAGCTCGAGGCGCGATCTCGGCAAGGTCGTGGTCCATGGCCACACGGTCGAGGCCGAGCCCGCGGTCCGGGCCAATCGGATCGGGATCGATACCGGGGCGTGCTGGACCGGCTGCCTGACCTGCCTGGTCCTGGAGGAAGGCGGCCGCCGCTTCCTCAATACCGCCGGCGGCGGTATCGCCGCCCGCCGGTGAGCCCGATCCTGCCCGTGGCGGCCAGCAAAAGGGCGCCGGCGACGGCGCGCTAGGGAGGTCATGGCCCAGGCATGCGACGTTTTGGTCACCGGCGGGGCCGGCTACATCGGCAGTCACGTGACGCGGCTGCTGGTCGAGGCCGGGCATCGGGCGGTGGTCTACGACAACCTCTCGACCGGCCATGCCTGGGCGGTGCTCGGCGCCGAGCTGGTGGTCGGCGACCTCGGCGATCGCGAGCGCCTGGCGGCCGTGCTCGGCGGTCGGCGGTTCGACGCGGTGCTGCACTTCGCGGCCCACATCTGGGTCTCGGAATCGATCCGCGCCCCGGCCGCCTACTATCGCAACAACGTCGCCAACGCGCTCGGCCTGTTCGAGCTCGGCGCCCGGCACGGCGTCCGCCAGATCGTGTTCTCGTCGACCGCGGCGGTCTACGGCGAGCCCGATGCTGCCCTGATCGACGAGACCATGCCGCTGGCGCCGATCAATCCCTATGGCGCATCGAAGATGATGGCGGAGCGGATCCTGATGGACATCGCCGCGGCGTCGGGGCTGCGCTATGCGATCCTGCGCTACTTCAACGTCGCCGGCGCCGACCCCGAGGCCCGGATCGGCGAGGCGACGCCCGACAACCAGCATCTGATCAAGCTCGCCTGCGAGACCGCTCTCGGGCTGCGGCCGGCGATGCGCATCCATGGCACCGACTACCCGACGCCCGACGGGACCTGCGTGCGCGACTACCTGCACGTCGACGATCTCGCCCGCGCCCATCTGGCGGCGCTCGACTATCTGCAGGCGGGCGGCGCCTCGACGGTGCTCAATTGCGGCTATGGCCATGGTGCCAGCGTGCGCGCGGTGCTCGATACCGCGCGGCGGGTGACCGGGGTCGACTTCCCGATCGAGACCGGGCCGCGCCGGCCGGGCGATCCGCCGGTCCTGCTCGCCAGCAACGCGAAGATCCGCCGCGTCCTCGGCTGGCAGCCGCGCCATGACGATCTCGAGGTCATCGTCGCCACCGCCTGGGCCTGGGAACAGGTGCTTCAGGCAAGGCGGGCCGGCGCGCCGGCGCCGGCGAGCTGATTGCGGGCGCAGCGCCGACCGGAGCAGGCCGGCTTTGACAGGCCGGGCTTCGTTCCTACATTGGCCGGCACGCAGACCGGAAGGGCCGGAGTGATCCGAACCCTCGCTTCCTGGCGGTTGGCCGCCGCGCTCGTGGCGCCGTTGGCGATCTCGTCGATCGCGCTGGCGCAGGCCCCCGCGCGGCCGGCCGAGACCGGCTCGACGCAGCGCTTGCTCGCCCATCCGCTGCCGGCGCCGGAGCTGAGCGGCGAACGGCTTCAGGGCCTGATCGATACCCTCCAGGACCCGACCAGGCGCGAGCAGCTGATCGCGACCTTGCGCACGCTCGAGGCCGCCCAGGCCGAGCAGCCCGCAAGCGATGCCATCCTGACCGACGACGTGGTCGCGAGCCTGCTGGGCGAGATCACGGCGCGCACCAACGTGGTGCGCCGGGTGTCGCGCTCGATCCTCGATTCGCTCGACCAGATTCCGCTGCTGATCGAATGGCTGCGGACCCAGCTGGCCGATCCGGTGCAGCGCTCGCTCTGGCTGCACGTGGGCCTGCGGGTCGCGAGCTATCTCGGGCTCGCGATCCTCGCCTATGTCGGGGTCGCGATGGCGCTGCGTCCGGCCCGCCGGAGCCTCGTGCCCGAGGTCGAGATCGGAGGGTTCGATCGCGCGCTTCGCCTGGGCCTCCGCTTCCTGCTCGACCTCGTGCCGGTGCTGGCCTTCGCGATCGCCGTGTTTGCCACGATCGCCCTGGTCGCGCCCTCGGCCGAGGCGCGCGCCGTGGTCCTGCCGCTGATCCACGCCGGGATCCTGGAGCGGGCCGGCGTCGCTCTGGCGCGGATGATCTTCGCGCCCAAGACGCCGGCGCTGCGCCTGCTGCCGATCTCCGCGACGGCGGCGGCCAGCGGCTTCCGCTGGCTGCGACGGCTGGCCGCGACCACGATCTACGGCTACTTCGCGCTCGAGGCGGGTCGTCAGCTCGGCCTGCCCTGGACGATTTACGGCTTTTTGCTGCACGTGCTGTTCTTCACCGTCCTCTTGATGGTGATGACGATCATCGTGCAGGCCCGGGTGCCGGTCGCGGCCGCGCTTGCGAGCCTCGCCGAAGAGCCGCGCAGCCGGGTCGTGCGCCGCCTGCCCTGGCGGAGCTTCGCCGGCGTCTGGCACCTGCTGGCGCTGTTCTACGTCCTGTTCTTCTACTCCGTCTGGGCGCTCAAGATCCCGGGCGGCTTCCAGCTGCTGGTCGGCGCCACCTTGGGGAGCGCGCTGATCGGGCTCGGCTGCTGGCTGGCGCTCCACCTGATCGACCGTCTGTTCGGTCGTGACCTGCGCCTCGGCCAGGAGGCCGAAGCCACCCTGCCGAGGGACAGCCGGCTCAAGCGCTACCTGCCGATCATCGGCGCCATCTTGCGCTGCGCGGTCTGGCTGGCGGCGGCCGGCGCCTTGCTGCACGTCTGGGGGTTCGGGACGCTGCGCTGGCTGCTCAGCGAATCGGGCCAGAAGGTGAGCGGCCATATGGTGATCGTCGGGGTGGTCGTGGTCGTGACCATCGTGATCTGGGAGGTGATCAGCCTGGTGATCGAGCGGACGGTCACCGATGCCGACGCGGAGGGCAATCTGCGCCTGAGCAACCGCGCCCGCACCCTGCTCAACATCGCCCGCAGCTTTTTGCTGGTGTTCCTGAGCCTGATCGCCCTGTTCCTGATCCTGTCCGAGCTCGGCCTCGACATCGCGCCGTTGCTGGCCGGCGCCGGCGTGATCGGCCTCGCGATCGGCTTCGGCTCGCAGAGGCTGGTCCAGGACATCATCACCGGCCTGTTCGTGCTGCTCGGCGATACCATGCGGGTCGGCGATGTGGTCGAGGTCGCTGGCCGGACCGGCGTGGTCGAGGAGATGACCATGCGCACCGTGGTCTTGCGGGAGTACGCCGGCAAGGTGCATACCATCCCCTACAACTCGATCGACACCGTCACCAACTTCACCAAGGATTTCTCCTATGCGGTGTTCGACATCGGGGTGGCGTATCGGGAGAGCGTCGATCACGTCATGGAAGTGTTGCGCGAGATCGGCCGCGAGATGAATCGCGATCCCTATTTCCGGCGGCTGATCCTCGAGCCCCTCGACGTCGCCGGGGTCGATCAGTTCGCCGAATCGGCGGTCGTCATCAAGGCGCGGATCAAGACGCGGCCGCTCAAGCAATGGGAGGTCGGGCGCGAGTTCAATCGGCGGGTCAAGAACCGCTTCGACGAGCTCGGCATCCAGATCCCGTTCCCGCACCAGACGGTCTATTTCGGAGCCGACAGAGAGGGCAAGGCGCCGCCGGCGATCGTCCGCATGGAGACGGCGGCGGCCGACCCGGCGGAGCGGGTTGCCGGTGCGCCGGCGGCCGAGGCGCCGGCGGCCGAGACGCCGGCCGGCGAAGCACCGGCGGCCGAAATCGGCGGCGAAACGCCGGCGGACGCGGCGCCCGAACGGCGGCCGCAGCCTGTGTTCGCTCCCTCTCGCGGTGGCTGACGGCGATCTGGCGCTGCCGCTCGGGGGCGGGCTTGCGCCTCGACTCGCGGTCGGCCTGCTGCTCGCGGCGCTCGCTGGCGGCTGCGCCCAGAGTCCGGCCGAACCAGACCTGGCTGCGGACGCCGGGCGCGGCGCCGCCGACGAGAGCCAGCTCGCGGTCCCCTACCAGGTCACGATCCAGGGGCTCGAGGACAAGGCGCTGCAGGCGCTCCTGGAGCAGGTCTCCGAGACCAAGCGTCTGGTCGACCGGCCGCCGCCGAGCCTGATCCGTCTGCGCCAGCGCGCCGAGGCGGACCGGCCGCGGCTGCAGCAGGCCTTGCGCTCGCGCGGCTACTATGATGCCGAGATCTCGGTCGCGATCGACGCCGATGCCAAGCCGGTCAAGGTCGAGTTCGGGGTCACTGCGGGACCGCTCTACCGGTTCGGCAAGGTGACCGTCGAGGCCGCTCCGCCGGCACCGCGGCCCCAGCTGCCGAGCCTCAAGGAGCTCAAGATCGCGCCCGGCGACCCGGCGGTGTCGCAGACCATCCTCGATGCCGAGCAGGCGCTGCTGGAGCGCGCCCGCGCCCAGGGTCACGCGCTCGCCAAGCTCGGCCAGCGCAAGGCGATCGTCGATCACGACACCGACACCTTGGACCTGACGCTCGTGCTGCTGCCCGGTCCGGTGGTGCGCTTCGGCACGATCGACATCACGGGTCTGACCTCGGTCGAGGAGGATGCCGTTCGCCGGCGGCTGCCCTGGCAGCCGGGCGAGGTGATGACGACCAAGCAGCTCGACGAGGGCCGCTCCGCCCTGCGTGAGGCCGACCTGTTCAGCACGGTGGTGTTCGACCTCGGGACCAAGCCCGACGCCGACGGCCGGTTGCCCGTCACGGTCAAGCTGCAGGAGAGCAAGCACCGCTCGATCGCGATCGGGGCCGACTATCGTACCGACGAAGGCCCGGGCGGCGACATCAGCTGGGAGCATCGCAACGTCTTCGGCCGTGGCGAGCAGGTCAAGGTGGAGCTCGATGGCTCGTTCGTCGGCAGCCACCTGATCGGCAGCTTTCGCAAGCCGGACCTGTGGCGGCGCGATCAGGCGCTGATCGCCGAGAGCGAGCTCGCCTACGACAACACCGACGCCTTCAACGGCCGCTCGGCGAGCGCCAAGGTCGGGCTCGAGCGCCGGCTCGCCAAGGGCATGACGATCACCGCCGGGCCGGCGTTCCGAGCTTCCGAAATCGAGGACGTCAACGGCGACAAGGACCATTTCGGCCTAGTCTCGTTGCCGGTGCTCTGGCAGTGGGACCGCAGCAACGATCCGCTCAACCCGACCAAAGGTGGCAGGCTCATCGCCCAGAACGAGCCGTTCGTCGACGTCACCGGCAACGATCTCAAGTTCAACAAGAGCCAGGTCAGCTACACCCACTACCTCAGGGTGCTCGACCGGCCGGGCGTCGTGCTCGCCGGGCGGGGAGCGCTGGGCACGCTGTTCGGCGCCACCCGCGAGGAGGTGCCGGCGGATCTGCGCTTCTATGCCGGCGGCGGCGGCTCGGTGCGCGGCTTCGGCTTCCAGCTCGCAGGCGAGCTCGACGACGAGCACAATCCGCTCGGCGGGCGCTCGCTGCTCGAGCTGTCCGGCGAGGTCCGGCTGCGCCTGACCGAGACGATCGGCGCGGTCGCCTTCGTCGACGCCGGCTCAGCGTTCAGCTCCTCGGTGCCCGATCTGAGCGAGACGCTGCGGGTCGGCGCCGGGCCGGGGCTGCGCTATTTCAGCCCGATCGGCCCGGTGCGCTTCGACGTCGGCATTCCGGTCAATCGGCGCCCCTCCGATGACGCCTACCAGCTCTACGTCAGCCTCGGCCAGGCCTTCTGAGCCGGCGGCGGCGCGCGGCGCCCGCGGGGCCCGCGCGAAAGGACCTTGCATTTGCCGCCAGATGGCGCCAATGCTTTATGTAATTGCCTAAAATCGAGCCCCACGCCATCATGAGCCCGTGACATCCGGCTTCGGGAGACGCCGCATGCCTCACGCCGCGCCGTTCGACAAGCGTAAGCTGCTCGAGCACCATCCGCTGTTCGGTCGACTGGACGCCGACGAGCTGGATCGCCTGGTGACCTACATGCGCGTCGCCCACTACCCGCGGCGCGCGGTGCTGTTCCGCAAGGGTGATCCGGGCGCCAACATGATGGTCGTGGTGCGCGGTCGCGTGAAGGTCTGCACCCATTCCGAGGACGGCAAAGAGCTGGTGCTCAACCTGTTCAGCCCCGGCGAGGTCTTCGGCGAGATCGCGCTGCTCGACGGCGCCGACCGCACCGCCGACGCCGAGACCCTGGACGACTGCGAGCTCCTGGTGCTCGAGCGGCGCGACTTCATTCCCTTCCTGCGCGGCCATCCGGATGCCTGCCTGCGGCTCATGGAGGTGCTCTGCCAGAAGCTGCGCCAGACCAGCCAGCTGCTGGAGGAGGCGCTGTTCCTGGAGGGCGCATCGCGCCTGGCCAAGCGCCTGGTGCATCTGGCCGAGGCGTTCGGCAAGCCGGTTGCGGGCGGCGTGCGGATCGAGCTCCAGCTCTCGCAGCAGCAGCTCGGCAACATGGTCGGCATGTCGCGCGAGAGCATGAACAAGCATCTGCGCCAGTGGCGCGAGGCGGGCCTGATCCAGATCCAGGACGGCTACTACATTGTCACCGACCTCGAGTTCCTGCGCGAGATGTGAGGGGAGTCCCTGCGCGAGATGTGAGCTCGCGGCATCGGCCCGCGGCCGGCCGGCGCCGGAGCCGTTGTGGCCGGCGGCGCCCGGGACGCTATATGAAAGCCGGAACCAACCCGCAATGCGCGGCCGGCGAGCCCCGTCGTCGCCCGCGCTGAAACGTAGTGCGATATGGCCCGACGCGTCGGCCTTGCGCTAGGCGGCGCGCTGGGCCTTGTCCTGCTCCTGATCGGCGCCGCTTTCGTCTTCGCGCAGACCGCCCCCGGCCAGCGGGCGCTCGCGGCGGCCCTCGCGCGCGGGCTCGCGGGCCCGCAGACCCGAGTCGAGGTCGCGGGCCTGACGGGCTGGGTGCCGTTCGATGTGCATCTGGCCAAGCTGACGGTTGCGGACACCCAGGGCGTCTGGCTCGAGCTCGCGGGCCTGCAGCTCTCGTGGTCGCCGGCTGCCCTGCTGCACGGCCGGATCGAGGTCGCCCTGCTCAGCGCCGATCAGATCAGGCTGTCGCGCCTGCCGCCGTCGTCGCCTGCCGACGACGAGCCCTTCCGGCTGCCGGAGCTGCCGGGCTGGCTGCCGCCGGTCGCGCTCGACCGGCTGGCCGTGCCAAAGATCGAGCTCGGAGCCGAGGTGCTGGGGGAAGCCGCCACTTTCAGCCTCGCCGGGCATCTTGCCGGCAGTGACGATGGCCGGGCCGTGGTGCTGGCGCTCGACGCCGAGCGGGTCGATCAGCCGACCGCCAGCGCGACGCTAGATGCCCGCCTGAGCCTCGATCCGGCCGCCCTCGATCTGAGGCTCGACGCGGCCGAGAAAGGCGGCCTCCTGGCCCGGCTGAGCCGCCGGCCGGACGCCGGCAACTTCACCCTGCGCCTGACCGGTTCCGGTCCGCTCGACGCCTGGAAAGGCGATCTCGAGCTCGATGCCGAGCGGCTGGCGCAGGCCGATGCCAGGCTCGAGGTAGCACTCGCCGCGCAGCCGACGGTCCGCCTGGACGGCAGCCTGCGGCCGGCGCCGGGGCTGCTGCCCGCGCCGCTGGCAGGCCTCCTGGGCGAGCGCCTCGGCCTCGCCCTCACGGTCACCCAGACGGCGGCCCAGCGGCTGAGCGTGCAGGATCTGCGGGCGCAGACCGCGAGCGGCGATCTCAGCGGCCGGGCCGACCTCGATTTCGAGCGGGGCCAGCTCTCGGCCACGGCCGACCTGGAGGTGCCCGAGCTGGCGCCGTTCGCTGTGCTGATCGAGACGCCGCTCGCCGGCGCGCTGAGCGCGCATCTGGTCGCGAGCGGCGCCTTCATGGCGCCGAACGGCCGCCTGGCGCTCGCGATCGACGCGCCGCGCATCGACCAGATCGCGGCGGAGCGGCTGCAGAGCACGTTCGACTTCCGGGTGTCGGAGCCCGCTGCGGTGGAGGTTTCGGGGAGCGGCCGCCTCGCGCGCCTGCGGCTGCCCGCCGACCTGCCGCTGCCCGCGCAGGACCTGCGCTGGCACCTCGCGCTCGCGGGCTCGGCGGACGGCCCGCTGACGCTCAGCGAGCTGACGGCCAGCGCCAAGGACCTGGAGCTGCGCGCCTCGGGCAGGCTCGATCCGACGACCCTTGCCGGCCGCGCCCACGTCGCGCTCGAGGCGCCGGCGCTCGCGCCGCTCACCGCGCCCTTCGGCCAGCGTCTCGATGGCCGGGCGCAGCTCGCCGCCGATCTCGGCATCGGCGAGGGCGCGCGCCGGATCGAGGTCAGCCTGACCGGCGCTGCCCAGGATCTTGCCGGTCTGCCGCCCGGCGCCGCCGAGCTGCTCGGCCCCGAGCCGAGGCTGCGCGCGCAGGCGACCCTCGAGCCCGACCGCCGCCTCGAGGTCGAGGACCTGACCCTCACCGGCGCGGCCGCGACGCTCGGCGGCAATCTCGGGCTGGCCCTGCCCGCACAGGCCCTCGATGGCAAGCTGACCCTGGCCCTGCCGAAGCTCGCCGTGCTGGCGACCCATGCTCGGCCAGGGTCTGGCCGGCGCGCTCGAGATCGAGGTGGACCCGGGCGGCAGCCTCGCGGCGCCGACGGCCCGGCTCAGGGCGCAGGGCCGGGACCTGGTGATCGCCGGTCGGCCGCTCGCAGACCTGACGCTCGCGACCGCGGCCAAGGACCTGCTGACCGAGCCCAATGGCACGCTCGAGGTCACCGCCAAGGCGTCCGGGCTCGACACGAGGCTCGCGTCCGGCTACCGGCTGCAGGGCAAGGAATTGCGTCTGACCGACCTGCGCCTGAGCGCGCCGCGCACCGCGGTCGGCGGCGATCTCGCGATCGATCTCGAGCGCAGCCTGGCAAAGGGCGCGCTCAAGGGCGAGATAGGCGATCTCGCGGCACTGGCACCGCTGCTGCCGGTGGCCCTGCGCGGGCAGCTCAAGCTCGATGCCAAGCTCGAGGCGGCGGGCCAGGGCCAGTCGGTCGCCCTCACGGTCGACGGCAGCGGGCTCGGCAGCGATTTCGGCCAGCTGCGCCAGATGCGTCTCAGCGCGACGATCCAAGATGCGTTGGGCGCGCAGAGCGTCGATGGCAGCCTCGAGCTCGACGACCTCGAGCGGGACCAGATCGCGCTCGACCACGTCCGGGTGACCGCCAAGGGCCGGGTGAGCGAGCTGGCGTTGACCATGGCGCTCGAGGGCAAGGTGCCGCAGCCGCTCAAGCTCGACGTCCGCGCCGGGCTCAGCCTCGGGCAGCCGGTCCGTCTTGTGCTCGAGCAGCTCGGCGGGCAGCTGGCCGGCGCGCCGGTCCGCCTTGCCCAGCCGGCGGCGCTGACGATCGGTGCCGGGACCTCGCGACTGGCCGGGCTCGATCTTCGCCTGGGCGACGCCAAGCTCACCGCCTCGGCCGATCTCGGGCCGAGCACCGTCGCGGCGGACGTGCGCCTCGACGCCTTGCCGCTCGCCCTGGTCGCCCGCTTCGGCGGACCGGCCATGACCGGCCAGGCGGACGCGACCCTTCGCCTCGAAGGGCCGGCCGACAATCCGCGCGGCAGCCTCGAGCTGACCGCCGCCGGCCTGCGCAGCACCAACTTGTCCTTCGCCGAGCTGCCGCCCGCCGATCTCACCGTCCGGGCCAAGCTCGCCGATCGGCGCCTCGTCGTCGATGCCCAGGGCCGAGGCGTCAGCGAGCAGCCGGTGACGCTGTCCGCAGAGCTGCCCCTGGTCGCCCGCTTCGATCGCTTCGAGTTCACGCTGCCCGCCGACGGCCGCCTCGCCGGCAAGCTCAACGCCGAGCTGGCGCTGGCCCGGCTGGCGGCGCTGGCCGGTCTCGACGACCAGACGCTGAGCGGCGAGCTGAACCTGGATCTGGCCCTGAACGGCACGGTCGCGGCACCGGGCGTCCAGGGGACCGCGACGGTGCGCGACGGCAGCTACGCCAATGGCACGACCGGCACGGTGCTGCAGGCCATCACGCTGCGCGCGCAGGCGCGCGGCCAGCGGCTGGTGATCGAGCAGTTCTCGGCCACCGACGGCGGCAAGGGCTCGCTGAGCGGCTCGGGCGCGATCACGATCGACCCGGCGGCGCATTTCCCGCTGACGCTTGACCTCGGGCTGAAGAGCGCCCGGCTGGTGCGGCGCGACGACGCCGATGCCACGATCAGCGGCCAGCTCGGGCTGCAGGGCGACGCGAGCCGGCTGAAGCTCGGGGGCAAGCTCACGGTCGAGCGCGCCGAGATCTCGATCCCGGACTCGACCGGCCCCAAGGTCGCGGTGATCCCGGTCAAGGAGATCGGCCGTGCGCGCACGGGTCCGGCGACGCCGGCCGCGCCCGGCAAAGCGCTGGCGCTGGCTCTGGATCTGAGCATCGATCTGCCGGGAGAGGTCTTCGTGAGCGGCCGCGGCCTGCAGTCCGAGTGGCGGGGCAAGCTGCAGGTCACGGGCACGCTCGATCAGCCGCGCCTGGTCGGCACGCTCGAGGTCAAGCGCGGCTACGTCGACTTCATCGGCCAACGCCTCAATCTGAGCAAAGGCCTGATCAGCTTCGACGGCGCGAACCCGCCCGACCCCACGGTCGACATCGAGGCAACCGCCAAGAAAGGGGACCTGACAGCGATCATTCGGATCCAGGGCCAGGCTCTCGATCCCAAGCTCACCCTCGACAGCCAGCCGGCGCTGCCGCAGGATGAGATCCTCTCGCGCCTGCTGTTCGATCGCGATGCCAGCCAGATCACGCCGGTGCAGGCGGCCCAACTCGCGCTGGCCGTGAACCAGCTGCGCGGCGGCGGCGTCGACGCCCTGAGCAAGGTGCGCTCCGTGCTGCACGTCGACACCCTCGACGTCGACAGCGGCGAAGCCGGTACCGGAGACGAGACGGTGCGCGCCGGTAAATATCTGAACCCGAACGTTTACTTCGAGCTTCAGAAGGGGACGGCCGACCAGAGCGGCAAGGCCCGGGTCGAGGTCGAGATCATGCCCAACGTCTCGGTCGAGGCCGAGACCGGCGAGAATGCGCAGGGCGGGATCGGGGTCAAATGGCGCTACGACTATTGAGCCGGGAGCGGCGGCCGGCGCGGGCGGCCGGCTCGACCTTCGACACGCCGTTCGATCTCAACCTGATCGGGCTCTGGACCCTCTACCAGAAGGAGGTGCGGCGCTTTCTCAAGGTGCCGGGGCAGACGCTGGCGGCGCCGGTCGTCACCATCTTGATGTTCCTCCTGATCTTCTCGCTGGCGCTCGGGCGCAGCGGGCGCCGGGTCGGCGAGGTGCCGTTCCTCGAATTCCTGGCGCCCGGGCTGATCATGATGGCGATCATCCAGAACGCCTTCGCCAACACCTCGGCCTCGATCCTGATCGGCAAGATCCAGGGCAACATCGTCGACGTCCTGATGCCGCCGCTGAGCCCCGCCGAGCTGATGTTCGGCCTCGTCGCGGGCGGCGTCACGCGCGGCCTGCTGGTCGCCGTCGTGGTGACGCTCGCGATGCTGCCGTTCGTGGCGCTGGCGCCGGCCCATCCTCTTTCGATCCTCTACTACGCGCTCGCGGGCTCGCTGATGCTGGCGCTGGTCGGCCTGCTCGGCGGCATCTGGGCCGAAAAGTTCGACCAGATGGCGGCGGTCACCAACTTCGTGATCACGCCTTTGTCCTTTCTGTCCGGCACCTTCTACTCGATCGCGCAGCTGCCCGAGCCGTTTCAGGCGCTCGCCCACGGCAACCCCTTCTTCTATCTGATCGACGGCATCCGCTTCGGCTTCACCGGCCACGCCGACGGCAGCATCCCGCTCGGCATGGCGGTCGTCGCCCTGCTCGATGCGGGCTTGTGGCTGCTGGCGCAGCGCCTGCTCGCGCCGCGGCTGGCGGCTCAAGGCCTGAGCGAGCGCCGAGCGGCCGTTGACAGGACGAGGGGTTGCCCCCAAGTTTGCCGTTTCCCCTTAAAAAAAGTCCGAGCCAGCCATGTCGAACGCTCCCGTGCCCCCGCTCCTGCCGGTCTATAAGCGCGCCCCGATCAGCTTCGAGCGCGGCGAGGGCGCCTATCTGTTCGACCGCGAGGGCCGACGCTATCTCGACTTCGGCAGCGGGATCGCGGTCACCCTGCTCGGCCACGCCCACCCGCATCTGGTCGCGACCCTCAAGGCGCAGGCCGAGAAGCTCTGGCATTGCTCGAACCTCTACGGCATCGAGCCCCAGGAGCAGCTGGCCGAGCGCCTGGTCGCGCAGTCGTTCGCCGACACCGCGTTCTTCGGCAACTCCGGCGCCGAGGCGCTCGAATGCGCGATCAAGATGGCACGACGCTTCCACTACCAGCGCGGCCAGGCCGAGCGCCATCGCATCATCACCTTCGAGGGCGCCTTCCATGGCCGCACCTTGGCGACCATCTCGGCCGGCGGCCAGGAGAAGCACCTGGAAGGCTTCCGCCCCGACATGCCGGGCTTCGATCACGTGCCGCTCGGCGACCTCGCGCGCGTCGAGGCGGCGATCGGGTCCGAGACGGCGGCCATCCTGATCGAGCCGATCCAGGGCGAGGGCGGCATCCGCGCAACCGAGCCGGGCTTCCTCGCCGAGCTGCGCCGGCTCGCCGACGAGCACGACCTCTTGCTGATCTTCGACGAGGTCCAGACCGGCATGGGTCGGAGCGGCCGGCTGTTCGCCTACCAGTGGAGCGGCGTCGTGCCCGACATCATGACGCTCGCCAAGGGGCTCGGCGGCGGCTTCCCGATCGGCGCCTGCCTGGCGACCGCGCGCGCCGCATCAGGCATGACCGCGGGCTCGCACGGCTCGACCTTCGGCGGCAATCCGCTCGCCTGCGCCTGCGCCAACGCGGTGCTCGACGTCCTGCTCGAGGACGGGTTCCTGGCACGGGTCGAGGAGTTGGCCAAGCGCCTGCGCCACCAGCTCGAGCAGCTGGCCGCGGCCTATCCGGCGGTGATCCTTGGCGTGCGCGGCCAGGGGCTGCTGCTGGGCCTGGTGTTCGCCCCGCCGAATACCGAGATCAGCGCCAAGCTGATGGCGCGCGGGCTGTTGACCGTGCCGGCCGCGGACAACGTCGTGCGCCTGCTGCCGCCGCTCATCATCGGCCCGGCCGAGATCGAGGAGGCGCTCGCTATCCTCGAGGAGCTGTGCCAGGAGCTGGCCGGACAGGAGGCGGCGCAATGAGCGGACCGCGGCACTTTTTGGACCTCGACGAGCTCGAGGCGGGCACCCTGCGCTCGATCCTCGATCTGGCCGGCGACCTCAAGGTCAACGGCAACGGTGGCGACCGGTCGCGACTGGCCGGCAAGGCCGTGGCCCTGATCTTCGACAAGCCCTCGACCCGCACCCGGGTGTCGTTCGAGGTGGCGGTCAAGGCTCTGGGCGGCGATGCCGTGGTGCTCAACACCAAGGAGATGCAGCTCGGCCGCGGCGAGACCATCGCCGACACCGCGCGCGTGCTGTCGCGCTACGTCGACGCGATCATGATCCGCACCGACCAGCACGCCAAGCTTCTGGAGCTGGCCGGGGCGGCGACCGTGCCCGTGATCAACGGCCTGACCGACCGCTCGCATCCTTGCCAGATCATGGCGGACGTCATGACCTTCGAGGCGCATCGCGGCCCGATCCGCGACCGCACGCTGGCCTGGACCGGCGACGGCAACAACGTCGCGACCTCCTGGATCCATGCCGCCCAGCGCTTCGACTTCAAGCTGCGCCTCGCCTGCCCGCCCGAGCTGGCACCCGACGCCCAGGTGCTGGCCTGGGCCGCCGAGCGCCAGGCGCGGGTGCAGCTGTGCCCGACGCCCCGCGAGGCGGTCGCCGGCGCCGATGCCGTGATGACCGACGTCTGGGTATCGATGGGCGACGGCGAGCCCGAGCGCCGGCGCCGCCTCTTGAGCGACTATGGGGTCGACGAGGGCCTGATGGCGGCGGCCGAGCCGGATGCCCTGTTCATGCATTGCCTGCCCGCGCACCGCGGCGAGGAGGTGAGCGCCGCCGTCATCGACGGACCAAGCTCGGTCGTCTTCGACCAGGCCGAGAACCGGCTGCACGCCCAGAAGGGCATCCTCGCCTGGTGCCTCGGTTGACGGCTCTCGTGATCCTTTGGCCTCGATGATCGCAAGGCCGATCGCCGACAACCTGCTCCGCCCCTTCCAGCTCGAGCGCTCGGCGCTGCGCGGCCGCCTGGTCCGCCTGGGCGGCCTGGTCGATCGCGTGCTGACCGGGCACGACTACCCCGAGCCGGTCGGCCGCCTGCTCGGCGAGCTGCTCGTGCTCGCCGCGACGCTGGCGGGCGGGCTCAAGTTCCGGGGCACGTTCAGCCTGCAGGTGAAGAGCGCCGGCCCGGTCACGCTGATGATCGCCGACTGCACCAACGACGGCGCAATGCGCGGCTATGCCAAGTTCGACAAGGGTGGCGTCGCCGCCGCGGCCGGCGGCGGCGTGCCCGACCTCTTGGGCGAAGGTCATCTCGCGCTGACCGTCGATCAGAGCGAAGCGGGCCAGGCCTATCAGGGGATCGTGGCGCTGACCGGAGACACGCTCACCACCTGCATGCAGACCTACTTCCGCCAGAGCGAGCAGGTGAAAACCGGCCTCGAGATCGCGGTCGGCCGGGTCGCGGACCGCGACCAATGGCACTGGCGGGCAGGGGGGATCATGGTCCAGCGCCTGGCCGAGCCGGTCGCCGAAGGCCGGGCGGAGCAGATGGAGGAGGACTGGCGCCGCACCATGCTGCTGCTCGGGACCGCGACCGAAGCCGAACTGGTCGATCCGCATCTGGCACCCGAGCGCCTGCTGTTGCGCCTGTTCCACGAGGAGGGGGTGCGCGTCTTCCGGCCGCTCGACCTCAGCTTCGGCTGCCGCTGCTCGCGCGCCCGGGTCGACGCCATGCTGCGCCGCTTCCCGCCGGACGAGCTCGATGACATGAAGGAGGCCGACGGCCACCTCGTGGTGACCTGCGAGTTCTGCAGCGCGACCTACCGGTTCGACGCGGCGGAGCTCGCCCTCCTGCACGCCGGCCGCCGGCACTGAACGGAAGGGCGAAGTCGATGCGCATGCTCCTGGCCATCCTTGTCGCCGCGGGGCTCGCCGGCTGCGCCGGGAGCTACGAGACCTTCCAGCCGCCGCCGCTCGACTTCGGCAACCAGCCACCGCTCCGCTTCGCGGTCGGCGCCATCGCCGTCGAGGACGCCTACCAGCCGTCCGGCGCGCCGCCGTTCGTCGACCATACCTTCGCGCTCACCCCGGCGGCCGCGACCCGCCAGCTGCTCGAGCATCGGCTGCAGGCGGTAGGCGGCCCGGGCCGGCTGCAGGCGGTGATCCTGGACGCCTCGGTCACCGAGCAGAAGCTCGAGACCAAGACCGGGATCCAGGGCTATCTCACGACCGAGCCGGCGGCACGCCTCGAGGGCCGCCTCAAGGTGAGGGTCGATCACCTGGACGATGCCGGCAACATCAACGGCTCGATCAGCACCACCGCGACCCGGACCAAGGCGTTGCCCGAGGACATCGGCTATGCCGAGCGCCAGCGGCTCGGCTACGAGCTCGTGCGCGACCTGATCGCCGACCTCGACGCCGGCCTGACCGCCAACCTGCGGGAGACTTTCGCGGACCTGCTCCGTCCCTGACGCGACCGTGCGCGCGTCAGGTCCGGCGCTCGAGTTCCCTCGGCGAGGAGCCTGGCCACGAGAGGTGGCGGAACCGGGCGGTCCAGGTCACGCAGGGTCGCGAGGTAGGAGGTCAGCGCGTCCCGGCCCTCGGCGATCGCTTCCTCCGGCGTCTCGCCGTCGGCCATGCAGCAGGGATAGTCCGGGAATTCGATCAGATAGCCGCCGCCATCGTCATCGCCGAGCGGTCGGATCTCGAACCGTGGCAGCTTGTCAGCCATCTGCCTTGCCTCTTACTTTGGTCGATGAACCGCAGGTAGTGGCGCGCATAGACGGGCTTGAGCGGCTTGCGCGCCGGCACCGTCCCTGGAACCAACCCGGGACAGCTGAGCGTCACATGGCTGGAGCCATTGCGGCTCTGCGCGGCCTTGACGGCGTGAAGGCGACGTCGCTGGCATAGCCGGGCGTGCTGTCCACCGATCGCCTCAAAGGCCGAGATCGCTCAAGGAGGGATGCCCGTCGGGGCGGCGCCCGAGTGGCCAGTGGTATTTGCGCAGGCTCTCTGCGATCGGCAGATCGTTGATGCTGGCGATGCGCCGGCGCATCAGGCCCTGCTCGTCGAACTCCCAGTTCTCGTTGCCGTAGCTGCGGAACCAGTGGCCGCTGTCGTCATGCCATTCATAGGCAAAGCGCACGGCGATCCGGTTGTCGCGGAAGGTCCAGAGCTCCTTGATCAGCCGGTAGTCGAGCTCGCGGTTCCACTTGCGCACGAGGAACGCCTCGATCGCCGCGCGGCCCTCGAAGACCTCGGCGCGGTTGCGCCAGCGGCTGTCGGCCGTGTAGGCCTGCGCCACCCGCGCGGGATCGCGCGTGTTCCAGGCGTCCTCGGCCAGGCGCACCTTCTGCGCGGCGCTCTCGGCGCTGAAGGGCGGCAGCGGCGGGCGTTGCTCGGACATGGGCAGTCTCCCGGGCGGTGCCGCCCGCACATGGCCGGCCAGCGTCATCGGGTTGACCACGGTGCCGCAGTCGTAGGGTCCGGAACGCGGAGCCTCCCCGCATTGTCGCTCCTACTTAGAACCGCGGCGAATCCCCGGTCAAGCCCGGCCGGCCGCATCCGGCAGCGACGCTTTGGCCTCTATGAAAGGCGATTACGGGCGGGCAGGCTGCGCGCGCATCGCCGGCAACGCCGAAGGAAGCCCTCACGTGATCATGCCCAACACGCTCCGCCAGAAGCTCGCCGCGGGTCGTCCGACCATCGGCACCCACTACCTCTCGGCCGATCCGGACATCCCCGAGACCATCGGCGATACCGGCCTGTTCGACTACGCCGAGTATTGCGCGGAGTATTCGGCCTTCGACATGTCGCTCCTGTTCCACATGGCGCGCGCCGGCCAATGCGCCAACCTGCCGCTAATGATCAAGCTCGACCAGGAGGCCCAGGGCTTCTGGGCGCAGGCGGCGCTCGGCGCGGGCTTCAAGGCGGTCCTGTTCACCGACGTCCGCTCGGCAGAGGACGTCGCCGCCTGCCATCGCTGCATCCGGGCCGATACCCCCGCGAGTGGCGGCCTGATGGGCGTCAAGCTCCGGCGCCCCGCCCTGAGCGGCTACGCCCCGGAGGGCTATCTGGAGGACCTGGCTTCGATCGTGCTCGTGATCATGATCGAGAAGAGCCTGGCGGTCGACAACCTCGATCGGGTGCTCGGCGCCGCCAAGGAGCTTCGCGTCGACATGACCCAATGGGGGCCCGCCGATTTCAGCCTCTCCCGCGGCCAGCCGCAGCTGATGGCGAGCCCCGAGATCCGGCCCTTCGAGGAGCTCGTGATCAAGAAGTCGATCGACTACGGCATCGCGCCCCGGATCGAGATCGCCGAGGTCGAGCAGGCGGACCGCTACGTCCAGCTCGGCGTTCGCCACTTCTGCATCGGCTGGGACCGCTTCATCTACAGGACCGGCCTTGCCAGGGTCGGCGAGGGCATGCGCAAGCTCCTCGAGACCCTCTGACGCTGCCGCCCGCGCCGTCTCAACCCGCCGGCTTGGCGTTCGGGAAGAACAGCTGCTGGCCGCCGATCTGGTAGCTCGCAATCGCCGCCTGGCCCGCCGGGCTCAGGACCCAGTCGACGAACTTCTGGCCGGCCTCGACCTTGACGTTCGGGCAGCGGTCCGGGCTCACGCGCATCACGCCATACTGATTGAACAGGCCGGGATCGCCCTCGACCAGGATCTCGATGCCATCCTTGTTGTCGAAGCTGATCCAGGTGCCCCGGTCGGTGAGTGCGTAGGCGCCCATGCCGGCCGCGGCGTTGAGCGTCGCCCCCATGCCGGAGCCCGTCTCGCGGTACCAGTCGCCGCTCGCCCCGGAGGGATCGACGCCCGCCGCCTGCCAGAGGCTCATCTCCTTCTTGTAGGTCCCGGAATCGTCGCCGCGCGAGGCGAACGGCGCCCCGGCCCCGGCGATCGCCTTGAGCGCCGCCGCCGCGTCCTTGGTGCCGCCGACCTTGGCCGGGTCGGCCTTGGGCCCGACGATCACGAAGTCGTTGTACATGACGTCGAAGCGCTCGACCCCGTAGCCCGCGGCCACGAACTTCTCCTCGTCGGGCTTGGCGTGCACGAACAGCACGTCGCCGTCGCAGTTCTGAGCGTTCTTGAGCGCCTGACCGGTGCCGACCGCGACCACCCGCGCCTCGATGCCGGTGTCTGCCTGAAACTGCGGCAGGAGCTTGTCGAACAGGCCCGAGTTCTGGGTTGAGGTGGTCGACTGCACGATGATGAACTGATCGGCGGCGCGCGCCGGGCCGGCGGCGATCAGGGCCGCGCAGGCTGCGGCGGCGCTGATCGCGAAAAAGCTGCGTCGGTTCATCGAAGGCCTCCCTTGGTTGCTTGATTGTTCAGAGCACGATGCGCCCTGCCAAAAAGGCCTCGGCCCTGGCCGAGGCGGGACTGCTGAAGAAGCGGGCGGCGGCGGCCTGCTCCTCGACCCGGCCCCGGTGCAGGAAGACGACCTCGTCGGCGAGGCGTCTTGCCTGCCCTAGATCATGGGTCACCAGCACGATCTTGACGCCGTCGTCGTGGGCGCGCTGGATCAGGCCCTCGATCGCGAGCGTCGAAGCCGGATCGAGATTGGCGGCCGGCTCGTCGAGGAACAGGACCTCGGGCTCGAGGCTGAGGGCGCGGGCGAGCGCCAGGCGCTGCTGCTCGCCGCCCGAGAGCCGGCGCGCCGGGGTGTGGGCGAGCGGCAGCAGCCCCGCGACTGCCAGCATCTCGCGCGCCCGCGCGCTGCGCCCGGTGAACGGCACGCCGCGGGCGGCGAGCGCGTGGCGGAGATTGCCGGTCGCCGAGCGGCGGAGCAGCACGGGCCGCTGGAAGACCATCGCCTGGCGCCGTCGGATCGCGCGGTCGGCCGGCCGGCCGGCCCACAGCACGGTGCCGGCGGCCGGCCGCAACAGGCCGTGCAGCAGCCGCAGCATGACGCTCTTGCCGGCGCCGTTCGGGCCCATGATCACGGTGCGCAGGCCCGGCCGCAGCACGAGGTCGAGGCCGTCGATCAGCCGCCGGCCGCCGGCCTCGAAGACGAGGCCGCTGGCCTCGCACGGCAGGATGGCAAGCGCCGGTCGCGCCGCCGCCGCGATCTCGAACGCCAGCGCCCGCTCAAGCATAGGCGCTCCGCGCCCGGGTCTGGCGCATCGCCATGACCGCGCCGTTGACCGCGATCGCGATCGTGATCAGGATCAGGCCCAGCGCCAGCGCCAGCGCCAGATTGCCCTTCGAGGTCTCGAGCGCGATCGTGGTGGTCATCACGCGGGTGACGTGATTGATGTTGCCGCCCGCGATCAGCACGGCGCCGACCTCGGCGATCGCCCGGCCGACGCCGGCGAGCGCCACGGTCAGGAGGCTGTAGCGGGCATCCCAGAGCAGGGTCGCGATGGTCCGGGCGGTGCTGAGGCCGAGCGAGCGCAGCTGCTCGTCGTACTCCTCGCGCAGGTCCTCGATGACCTGCCGGGCGAGGGCGGCGACGATCGGCGTCACGAGCACCGTCTGGGCGATGATCATGGCGGTCGGCGTGTAGAGCAGGGCGAGCGCGCCGAGCGGGCCGGCGCCGGACAGCAGCAGATAGATCAAAAGGCCGACCACGACCGGCGGCAGGCCCATCAGCGCGTTGAGCAGCAGGATCGCAGCACCCCGGCCCGGAAAGCGAAGCACCGCAAGCGAGGCGCCGAGCGGCAGGCCGAGCGCGCAGGCGATCGCGACCGCAGACAAGCTGATCCGCAACGACAGCAGCACGATCTCGGCAAGCGCCGGATCGCCCGCGCCGATCAGCCCGAAGGCGAGGCCGAAGGCGGCCGTGAAATCCTGCATCGAAGCTCTCCTGCGATGGCTCCGATGCTAGGCAATGCCATGTCTTCTGTCCACTAAGAGCGGGCCGCTGGTATTAGACGGGTAATTCAGCAGTCATTTGCAGCCGGCAACCGGCCCGGGCCCGGTTGCGCCGGCGGCGTCCAGGCGCTCGACCCGCTGCCAGGCGCGATTTTGGCTCGATGTCTGCGCGGCCGCGACCACCTCGGCGGCGCGCAGGCCATCCAGAAAGCTCGGCGTCGCCGGCCGGTCGGCGGCAATGCTGGCGAGCAGGTCGCGAAGGGCGATCACGAAGCCCTCGCCAAAGCTGATCGCCATGCCCGCGACCGGCCAGAACAGCTCGGCGCCCGGGTGCGGCGGGCCGATCGGGATCGTCCGAAAGCCGCTCTCGCGGGCGGGATCGCTGGTGCGGTAGAGCCGGATCTCGGTCGGCCGCTCGGAGGTATACTCGACCGAGCCGCGCGTGCCGTGGACCGCAAAGCCGATGTCCATCTTGTGGCCGCCCGCGAGCCAGCTGGTCTGGAGGGTGCCGCTCGCGCCGCTCTCGAACTCGACCAGCATGTCGGTGATCTCGTCGACGTCGACCGCGGCGCTCTCGGCCGGCCGTCCGGGCAGCGGCCGGCGGCCGAAATGGGTGCGCGAGCTTGCGAACACGCCCGCGATCTCGCCCGCCAGATGGCGGGCCATGTCGATCACGTGGCTGCCGATGTCGGTGCCGCTGCCGCCGCCCGAGACCGCCTTTTGCAGCCGCCAGGTGACCGGCATGGCGGGATCGAGCCCGTAGTCGTGGAAGAAGTGGCCGCGGTAGTGGACGATCTCGCCGAGCTCGCCCCCGGCGATCAGCTGCCTGGCGAAGGCGGGGCCGGGCCACTTGCGGTAGACGAAACCCACCTGGTGCGCCCGCCCGCTCGCGGCCGCCGCCTGGTACATGGCGCGGGCCGCTTCGAGGGTGTGGGCGAGCGGCTTCTCGCAGAGCACGTGCTTGCCCTGCGCAAAGGCATCGAGGCTGATCTCGGCATGGCTGTCGTTGGGGGTCAGCACCAGCACCAGATCGACGTCTTTGGCGCGGGTCACGTCCCGCCAGTCCCGGCTGAGCTCGCTCCAGCCCCACGCCCGCGCGGTCCGCTCGCCCTGTTCGGGATCGAGATCGGCCATGCGCCGCAGGTCGACCGCCGGCAGATCCGGCGCCAGCCCGCGCACGGTGCTGAGCGCAAAGGAATAGGTGCGCGCCATGAAGCCGCCGCCGACCATGCCGACCCCGATCGCGCCCATCCCGTCCTCCCGTTCTTTCGACCGAGCGGCATCTTGGACCCGGTCGGATCGCGTTTGAAGACCGGGGTCAGCGCGGCGACCCGGCGGCGGCCGGCGCCAACGGGTAGCCCTCGACCGCCAGAAGATAGCCGTCGACATAGCTCGCGGGCAGCTCCAGCCGTTCGACGTGGGCGGCGGCATGGGCATCGGCCCGCCCGCAGGTCCAGCCCAGCTCGACGCTCATGCCTTCGGGCAGATAGCGCGCGGCCCGCAAGGACCGGTCGTCGATCGCGACCTCGTAGCTGCGCTCGCTCTGGCAGCGCCAGAACTCCTCGCAGCGCCGGACCCATCTGCGGACGGTTCGCTTCTTGGTATCGCCGTTCTCGTCCTGGTATCTTTCCTTGAAGGTTTCCGGAGAGCTCTCGCAGTCCTCGGCCGGGTAGCAGTCGGCCGACTGGTCCGCGAGCTCGAAGGTCGCGGCCTGCGCCGGGCTGCCCTCGGGCCCGGCGGCAAGACGCGCGCCGGTGAGCGCGCAGACCCGGGCCGCGGCGGCCGAGCGCGCAAAGCTCCGGAACCGGTCCTCGCCGCTCGCCGTCTCCAGGACGCGCAGGACGTGGGTCGTCAGGCCGCTGTCCAGATCCTTGCGGCCGTCGAGGCGATAGCTTCGAGCGCCCGTGATCGTCGGCGCGCTGTAGCCCGCCTCGCCCGGGCCGAGATCGGCCAGATGCACCTGCACCATCTCGGCGATCTCGGTCGGCGGCTTGCCCGCATACCAGGCGGGGCCGCGACAGCCGACGCCGATCGCCAGAAGCAGGCTCGGCGCGATCAGAAGGCGGGCCCGCATCCCATCATCTCCCCGCTGCCGCCCCTCTTGGGGGATGAACCTGCCACCCCGCGGCTTGTTCCGCCGCCTGGCGCGCTGCCGGTGGCAAGTTTCGGGCTGCGGCGTGCAGGGGCCGGGGCTAGCGTGCGGTGTCGGATCCTTCAGGCGGAGCGGAGATGGCCATGCGGGCACGTGCCGAAGCTCAGGACGGAGCGCCGCTCGGGCGGCGGGTCGAGCAGATCGCCTGGCCCGAGGTCGAGGCCGGGCTCGACGAGCAGGGCCATGCCACCACCGGCCCGCTCCTGACCTCCGCGGAATGCCGCGCACTCGCCGGGCTGTACGGCGACCCCGCGCGCTTTCGCAGCCGGGTCGTGATGCGCCGGCACGCCTTCGGCGAGGGCGAATACCAGTATTTCGCCAACCCGCTGCCGGAGATCGTGGCCGAGCTGCGCCGGCGGGTCTATGAGCACCTGCTGCCGGTCGCCAACCGCTGGCGGCAGGCGCTCGGGCAGGGCCGGCCCTATCCCGCGGACCTCGAGGCCTATCTCGCGGCCTGCCACGCCGCCGGCCAGACCCGGCCGACGCCCCTGCTCCTCAAATACGGCCCGGGCGACTACAACCGGCTGCACCAGGACCTCTACGGCGAGCTGCATTTCCCGCTCCAGATGACGATCCTCTTGAGCGCGCCCGGGCAGGATTTCGAAGGCGGCGAGTTCGTCCTGACCGAGCAGCGCCCGCGCACCCAGTCGCGGGTCGAGGTCGTGCCGCTCCACCAGGGCGAGGCGGTGCTCTTCGCGGTCAACGTCCGCCCCGCCCGCGGCACCCGCGGCGTCTACCGGGTGGCCATGCGGCACGGCGTCAGCCGCGTCCGCGCGGGCGAGCGCTACACGCTGGGGATCATCTTTCACGACGCCGCCTGAGCCGGGAAGGGGTGGCATTTGGAGACCTCGAAGAACCGGGTTTTCTGGGCTGATCGAGTCCCGGTGAGAGGCTGAGCCTGGCGACGTTCTGGTAGGGAGGCGGTGATTTGCCTATTTTTGTGGTATTGAGGGTCGTCTTTTTTTGCTCCCTGTGGTTGATGTCAGACGGGTTCCGGCCGCAGTTCGAGCCAGGCGAGCCGGCGCATGTTGGTGACCAGATTGGCAAGCCCGAGCTTGGTCGTCGCCCGGGCCAGGCCGACCGTGCGGATGAGCAGACCAAGGCGGCATTTCTGGGTCGCGAACACGTGCTCGACCGCGACCCGGACGCGCGCCCGAGTGGCGTTGCCGCGGGCGATGTGGGCTGGCATCGGCCGGCCGCGCGGCTTGCTGCGCTGGAACTGCGGCACCAGCCCGCGCCGCGCCAGCAGCGCGACATTGGCCGCTGAGCGATAGGCTGTGTCGGCCCAAACCGGGCTCGCCGTGTTGTCGGGATCGAGCAGCCGGCCAAGCTGGCTGCCGTCGTGGGTCGCGGCGTCGGTGACCGTGAAGCCGCGGATGAAGCCGTGCCGGCGGGCGATCCCGAGGTGGTTCTTGTAGCCGAACAACGGGATCAGGAGCTCGGTCCGGGGCTGGCTAAAGGGTGCGTTGTCGGCAACCGCCGAACGCCGGCGGCCGCGCTTGAGCGTCCAGCGACCGTCGGTGTCCATCTGCGCGCGCTTGGCCTTCGACCAGGTCGCGGGCACGGCGCCGGCCTTGACCGTCGCCTTCTCGTCCTGGGTCAGCCGCGGCCTTCGCGCCTCGACCACGGTCGCGTCCACGATCTGACCGCTCATCGCGAGGTAGCCGGCGGCGCGCAGCGCGGCATCGAAGCGCTCGAACAGCCGCTCGACCGCGCCCGCCTGGGTCAACTGTTCCCGGTACAACCAGACCGTCTTGGCATCCGGCACGCGGTCCTCGAGCCCGAGCCCGAGGAAGCGCATGAACGAGAGGCGGTCCCGGATCTGATACTCGGTCTGGTCATCGGAGAGTGTGTACAACGTCTGCAGCACCAGGACCTTGAACATCAGCACCGCGTCGTAGGGCGGCCGGCCACCCTTGGTCCGATCCGAGCGCGCCAGCGCCGCCTCCAGCTCGTCCCGAAACAGCTCGAAGCCGACCACCAGCGCCAGTCGCTCGAGCGGGTCGCCCGCCGCCGACAATGCCGCGTACCGCCGATCCCGGTCGAAGAAACCCGGCTGACCTGCCATCCGCACGTCTCCGCTGCGATCCGCAGCGCAGTGCATCACATCACCCTCGCGTCCGCCACCGGTTTTTCGAGGAGTCCATGAGCAGCGGCCGGCATAGTCTTGGACGAGGGGTGCACTAAGAGGAGGGCTCAGCGATGACCGCAGCGGGAGGCGAGGTCGAGCCCCGCTCGATCCGCTTCGAGGACGACGGGGCAATCCCGAACAGCCGGCTGCCGCTCCTGGTCTATCCGGGCGCGGTGAGCGTGTCCGGCGCCGATCCGGCCGCGGCCTTCGAGACCCGCTTCGCCGCCAATGGCTGGCGGGGGGCCTGGCGCGACGGCATCTATCCGTTTCCCCACTTCCACAGCATCGCCCATGAGGTATTGGGGATCGCCCGCGGCGAGGCCGAGGTGCGCTTCGGCGGCGCCCGGGGGCAGATCATGACGGTCGGGCCCGGCGATGTCGTCGTCATCCCCGCCGGCGTCGGCCACCAGAACCTCGGCTCGAGCCCGGATCTGCTCGTGGTCGGCGCCTATCCGGGCGGGGCCGAATGGGACCTCTGCCGCGGCCGGCCGGAGGAGAGGCCCCGCGTGCTCGAGAACATCGCAAAGGTGCCGCTGCCGGCTCAAGATCCGGTCTACGGCGAGGGCGGGCCGCTCCTGGAGCACTGGCGAGCCGTCTGAAGCAGCCGCCGGCGCGAAGGTTCACCGGGCGGGCGCGGCCGCCGGGCCGGGCTCGGCGAGGTCCACGTTCTCGTAGGTCGTCGCCAGAAGGACCGTGGCGTCGACGGTCTCGAGCCGCAGCCCGGCGTCGCCGATCGCGTCCTCGACAATCCAGCGCTCCCGATCGCGGCGCCAGACCTGCACCCGGCGCTCGTCCGACCAGACGAAGAGGATTTCGGCGACCGTCGGGATCTCGCGATAGCCGTCGAGCTTGCTGTCCCGGTCGTACCGGCGGGTGCCCGGTGAGAGCACCTCGACGATCAGGCGGGGCCGCTGGATGAAACGCGTCCCGGCCGCAATCGGAACGCAAGTGACCAAAAGATCGGGCTGGAAATAGCTGTCGGCTCGCTTGCGCCGGACGACCCCGGTCCCCGCTCCCATGAGAAGCACACAAGGCGGTTGAAGCTTCGCGCCGATGCTGCGGGCAAGGTTCGGCACGATGATCGCGTGCGCGGCGAGCGGCGGCGCCATCGCCACCACCTCGCCATCGATCAGCTCGTAACGCGCGTCGGTGCCATCGTCCCAGTCCAGGAATGCGGCGAGCGTCATGCGGCGCGGGGCGCGGGCGGCCATCGGTCACAACTCCTGCGGCATCGCTGATCGTCACTCTAGCACGTTCGCCCAAGATCGCGCCCTCTGCTCAGCCCGGGTCCGCGACGGGTCCGGCCTCGACGCGGCTGGCCGTGCAGGCGCTTACGGTCGCAGTTCAAGATTGAGATTGAGGCCACAGCTGCCACATATGAGGAGAGATCACGCCGCGGGGGCGTTCCTTCGACAGCGCGCCGGCGGCAGAGTCGAGACCGAACGAGGATCGAGGACACGATGCGAAAGATCGGTTTCGCCCTTGCCTCTCTCCTGCTGCCCGTTCTGGTGCTCGGCGGCGCGGCCTGGCCCGGCGGCGGCGCGCTGGCAGCGACCGGCGACACGCTGATCGTGACCGGCGACGGCGTCAACGTCCGCTACGGACCGAGCCCGGGAGCCAAGGTCAGGATGCAGATCTATCGCGGCCAGCTGGTCTCCGAGCTGCAGCGCGAGGGCGACTGGGTACAGGCCGAGATCGCCGGCACCGACGGGGCGTCCGGCTGGATTCACGCCTCGTTGCTGGCGGAGCCGAGCGCCGAGCAGCTGAGCCGCGCGCGCGAGCGGGCGAGCCGGCCGCCAAGCGCCGGACTGCCGGAGGTGAAGCCCTCGGCGCCGCCGCCCGCCAACCCCGCCGCGGCCGCGCCGGCACCCCCGGTGCTGGCGCCGGCTCCCGTCAAGCCCAAGACGAGTGACGCCTCGCCCAGCGCGCCGCCTGCCGCGGCCGCCTCGAGCGCAGGGCCACCGGCCGACGCCTCTTCGACCCCGCCCGCGCCGGTCGCCGGCGCCGCGGTCGTCGCGCCCGCCCCCGACACCCCCGAAGCGGACGCCGTCGAGCCGGCGACCGGGCCGGCGGACGCCGCCGATGCCACCGGTCTCGCACGCTTTCGCGAGAGCGTCGACTACCTGAACAGCCGCTCCGCCACGGTCGCCGGCGTCGATCTGTTCGACGGTGTCGAGGCGGCCAGCGAAGGCGTGGTCCAGGTCGGGGCGACCGATGCCTGGTCGAGCATTCCGCCCGCCAGCCAGCAGAGCTACGCCAACACCCTGCTCGACCGCTGGGCGGCGGCGCGCGGCTACAGCGGCCCGGTGACGGTCCAGATCGTCGACCCGGACGGCAAGGTGCTGCTGGAGAGCAAGAAGCCCTAAGCCGCCAGCGGACGCTCAGGCGGCCGGGGCCTGCCGGCCGAGCCCGTCATAAAGATCGAGGCAGCGCTCGAACCAGCTCCCGATCGGATCGTCTGCGGCCAGGACCTCGAATGAGCTGATGCAGCGCGCCCACTGCAGGCCGCCGAAGACCAGATAGTCGGCGTAGCGCGGCTGGTCGCCGCCGAGCCAGGGGGCATCTTGCAGGGTCAGGCGCAGCGGCTGCAGGCTCTTGCGGAACTCCTCGAGACGCAGCTCGCGCCCGGCCTGGACCTCCTCCAGCGGCCGCCCGAACCGTTTTTCCCGACTGCTGCGAAAGTAGTCGCGGTCGGCGGGCGTCAGATGCTGCCAGATGTCGGCGATGATAAGGCCGATCAGGCCGGTGTGCAGCACGGCCGCGCACCAGCTCTGGACGAAGCGGGTCACCGCTTGCCCGCCCGGCCCGCCGAACAGCGACGGCCGGTCCGGGTAGCGCTCCTCCAGATCCCGGGCGATCGCCCAGCTGTCGACGATCAGCCGCTCGCCGTCCCGGATCGCCGGCACGGTCCTGACCCGCCCGTCCTCGATCTTGGGGATGTCGATGAAACGCGTGGGCCTCGCCTCGTAGTCCAGCCCTTTGTGCGCGAGCGCCATCCGCGTGCGCCAGCAGTGCGGGGAGAACCGCCGGTCGTCCTGTCCGACGAGGTCATAGAGCACGATCGCCATGGTTTTCCCCTCGCCTCGAAGCTTGCCGGCGGCCTCGGGATGGTCCCGGCGGGTTTTAGCAGGTGACGCCGCGGCCCTCGCCCCCGAACGCGGCGAGCCGCATGGCGTCGTCGATCGCAAGCGTGCGCGCCGGCCGGAAGTGATACTGGACCGCCCAGCGGAACGCCTCGGTCCGGTTGACGGGCGTGCCGTGCGGGACCTTGCCGTCGAAGAACAGCACATCGCCCGCCGCCATCGGCACCGCGACCCGGCCCGCGGCCTCGACGTCGGTATCGCAGATCTGCCAGTCGCGGCGCTTGAAGTGGGCGCGCGGGCCGCCTCTGTGGCCGCCCGCCAGCAGGTGCATGCAGCCGTTTTCGGGCGTGACCGCGGCCATCGGCAGCCAGACGCCGACGATCGGGGTCTCGAGCGCGAGGTTGAAATAGGCGTGGTCCTGATGCCAGGGCTTCTCGCGGCCGTTCGCGGGCTTGACGAGCGCCATGTCCTGGAACAGCTCGGGCCGGGCGCCGAGCAACCGCTCGACCACGCCGAGCATGCCCCGGTGGCGGGCGAGCGCGGTCAGGCCGGGCACGCGGTCGATGAAGCCCATGAACTTGCGAACGAAGCGCGCCCGGACCGCGGGTACCAGGTCCGGCAGGCAATCGCCTTCCTGGCCGGGCGCGAAGCCGACGCCATCGACCCTGCAGTCGATCTCGCGATCGCGGGCGGGGTCGAGGGCGAGACGCTCGCGGAGCGCGCCTTCGTACCAGATCATGGTGCAGCCGGGCCGCTCGGCGAGCGCCATCGCCTCGAGCTCGGCGCGGGCGGCCCCGACCTCGGCATCCGCGACGAGACCGCGGACCATCAAAAAGCCGTCCGCGCGGTAGCGCTCGAGCGCCGCCCGTGCGCCCGCCGCCGCGGCCGGTATGCCCTCCTCGAGGCGCTCGAAGGCGTAGAGGTCGGGATCGTGCGGCGGAACCCTGGGCTCGAAGAAGATGCGCATGCTGGCCTCGCAACCGGGCAGCCCGCGGTTCAACGCCCGGCCGAGGCCGCGCGTCGCGGGAGCGAGGCCTCACCATCGGCCCGAACGCCGGCGAGCGCCAGCTCTTCAAAGCGGTGGCAGCGGGCGAGATGGCCGGCCGCGAGCTGGCGCAGCGCCGGCGCCTCGCTGCGGCAACGCTCGATCGCATAGGCGCAGCGCGGGTGGAAGTGGCAGCCCGGCGGCGGGTTGGCGGGGTCGGCCACCTCGCCCCTGGGGACGATCCGGCGCGCGCGCCGCCTCGGGTCCGGCACCGGCACCGCCGAAAGGAGCGCCTCGGTGTAGGGGTGCATGGGGCGCGCGAACAGATCGGCGGTCGGCACCAGCTCGACGATCTTGCCCACATACATCACGGCCACGCGGTCGCTCACGTGCTTCACGACCGAGAGGTCGTGGTCGACGAACAGGTAGCTGAGGTGAAGGCGGTCCTGGAGGTCGAGCAGGAGGTTCACGATCTGCGCCTGGACCGAGACGTCGAGTGCTGAGACCGGCTCGTCGGCCACGATCAGCGCCGGATTGAGGGCGAGCGCGCGGGCGATCCCGATCCGCTGCCGCTGGCCGCCCGAGAAGGCGTGTGGGAAGCGGTTCATGTAGGCGGCCGGCAGCTGCACCAGGTCGAGCAGCTCGCGCACGCGCCGCCGGCGCTCCTCGAGCGCGCGGACGCCGTTCACGAGCAAGGGCTCGGCGATGATGTCGGTGATCGTCATCCGCGGATTGAGCGACGAGAACGGGTCCTGGAAGATCATCTGCATCTGGCGCCGCAGGGGGCGCAGCTCCGGTTTCGGCAGGGCGGCGACGTCGACCTGCTGTCCCGACCCGGTCCGAAAGCGGATCGCACCCGCGGTCGGCGTCAGCGCGCGCAGGATGCAGCGCGCGGTCGTGGTCTTGCCGCAGCCGCTCTCGCCGACCAGGGAGAGGGTCTCGCCGCGGTCGATCTCGAAGCTCACGTCGTCGACCGCCCGCACGTGGCCTTCCACGAGGCGCAGGAAGCCGCGCCGGATCGGGAACCATTTCTGCAGGTTCTCGACCTCGAGGATGGTCGGCGCCGGCACCTTCACGCGGTCGGCTCCGGGAGGCTCGGCGCCGGCGCGGTGGCGCCGGATCGGTCCCGACCGTACAGAAAGCAGCTCGCTTCGCGGCGGGCGCCGAGCGCCACCGCGGCCGGCAGGTCGCGCTCGCAGACGCCCGCGATCGCATCGGGACAGCGTGGGTGAAAAGGGCAGCCCTGGGGCCGGTTGTAGGGGTGCGGGATCGAGCCCTCGATGGTCAAGAGGCGCGAGCGGGGCGTTGCCAGCACGCTCGGATCGAGCGCAGCAGCGAGCGGGTGTAGGGGTGGAACGGCTCGTGGAGGATGGCGTCGACCGGCCCGCGCTCGACGTCGCGGCCGAGGTACATGACCACGACGTCGTCGGTCATCTCGGCGATCACGCCCATGTCGTGGGTGATCAGGATCACCGCGAGGTCGCGCTCTGCCTGGGGCTTGAGGATTAGATCCAAAATCTGGGCCTGGGTCGTGACGTCGAGTGCGGTGGTCGGCTCGTCGGCGATCAGGATGCGCGGCTCGGCCGCGAGGGCCAGCGCAATCATGACCCGCTGGCGCAGGCCGCTCGAGAGCTCGAAGGAGTAGCTGTCGACGCGGCGCGCAGGCTGCGGGATGCCGACCATCGTCAAGAGCTCAATGCCGCGCGCGCGGCCCGCTTGGAGAGTTGGGAATGCAGGCGGATCGCCTCGATCAGCTGGTTGCCGATCGTGTAGAAGGCGGAGAGCGAGCTCATCGGCTCCTGGAAGACGTAGCCGATCTCGCCGCCGCGGACCCTGCGCATCTCCTGGCCCTGGCCGTCGAGGCGGGCGAGGTCGACGACCCGGCCGTCGGCGCGGCGCAGCAGGATCTGGCCGGCCTCGACCCGGCCCGGGCGCTCGACGATCCTAAGGATCGAGCGCGCCGTCACGCTCTTGCCGCAGCCGCTCTCGCCGACGATCCCGAGCGTGCGGCCGGGCTTGAGGTCGAAGGAGACATCGTCCACGGCCCGCACGATGCCCTCGTCCTGGTGAAACCAGGTCCTTAAGGCCCGCACCGAGAGGATCGGCTCAGCCATAGGGATCGGCCGCATCGCGCAGGCCGTCGCCCAGGAAATTGAAGGCGAGGATGACGACGATCACCGGCACGGCCGCGACCAGGAGCCAGGGTGCGATGCCGAGCGCCTGGATGTTCTGGGCGTCCTGGAGCAGGACGCCCCAGCTGATCGCGGGCGGCCGCAGGCCCAGGCCCAAAAAGGAGAGCGTGGTCTCGCTGATGATCATCGCGGGCAGGGCGAGACTGATCGCCGCGATGATGTGGGAGAGGAAGGATGGCACCATGTGGCGGAAGATGATCCTAAGGCGCGAGGCGCCGGCGAGCTCGGCCGCGGTCACGAAGTCCTCCTCGCGCAGGGCCAGAAAACGGCCGCGGACCACGCGCGCGAGCTCGGTCCAGCCGATCAGGGAGATGATCAGGGTGATCGCGAGGTAGACCTGGAGCACGCTCCAGCTCGACGGCAGGGCGGCCGCGAGCCCCATCCACAAGGGGATGGTCGGGATCGAGCGCAGGATCTCGATCAGGCGCTGGATCGCGACGTCGATCCAGCCGCCCAGAAGGCCCGAGACGCCGCCGAGCAGGACGCCCAGGAACAAGGAGATCGTGACGCCCGCAAGGCCGATGATCAGCGAGGTCCGGGTCGCGAGCATCAGCCGCGACCAGAAATCCCGCCCGAGCTGGTCGGTCCCGAGCAGGAACAGGGCGTCCTCGGGACTGCCCCGGTCGAGCCCGATCAGATGCCGGTCGGTCGCGAACAGGCCGAGGAACCTGTAAGGGTAGCCGGCCGCGAACAGCTTCAGATAGCGCTTATCGGCGGGCTCGGGGACGGAGATCAGCTTGAAGGTCTTGAGGTCGCGCTTGCCCTTGAGCGCCAGCACGAAGGGCCGCAAGCCGCCGTCCGCGTCGAACCAGTGGATCCTTTGCGGCGGGATGTAGCTGCGGCCGGCCGCGGTCGCATGCGGATCGGTGACCGCGAGGAAGTCGGCGAGCAGGGCTACCACGTAGAACAGCGCAACGATCACGCCGCTCACCAGCGCCACCTTGTGCTTCTTGAAGCGCCACCAGGTGAGCTGGAGCTCGGTCGCGACCGCGACCTTCTCCTCGGCGGCGCTGCTCGCCGGGCCCGCGGCCGCCTCGATGACCGTGCTCATCCCTGCAGCCCCGCCCGGATGCGCGGATCGATCCACATCAAGACGAGATCGGAAAGGAAGGTGCCGATCACGGTGAGCACGCCCAGCAGCAGCACGATTGCCCCGGCGAGGAACATGTCCTGGGCGACCAGCGCGCGCAGCAGCACCGGCCCGATCGTCGGCAGCGAGAGCACCAGCGAGACGACGATGCTGCCCGAGACCACGAACGGCAGGAGATAGCCGATCGTGCTGGCGAACGGGTTGAGCGCCGCGCGCACGGGATATTTCGTGATCACGCGCCATTCCTGAAGGCCGCGGGCGCGGGCGGTGATGACGTAGGGGCGGCGCAGCTCATCCAACAGGTTGGCACGCATGATCCGGATCAATTGCGCCGTGCCGGCCAGCGCCAGGATCAGCGCCGGCAGCGGCAGATGGGTGGTCAGATCCCAGACCTTGCCCCAGGACCAGGCCTTCAGCGCGTACTCGGGCGAGAACAGGCCGCCGATGTTGGCATCGAAGAAGCGGAGCCGAGATACATGATGATCAGTGCGAGCAGGAAATTGGGCACCGCGAGGCCGACGAAGCCTATCAACGTGAAGATGTAGTCGGCGATCGAATACTGTCGCACCGCCGAGTAGATCCCGATCGGCAAGGCGATCCCCCAGGTCAGGATGATCGCGGCGATCGAGATCACGATGGTGAGCCACAGGCGGTCGCCGATCACCTCGGTGACCGGCCGGTTCCATTCGAGCGAGACGCCGAAGTCGCCGCGGACGACGCGCGCGATCCATTTCCAATACTGAACCCAGATGGGCTTGTTGAGGCCGTACTGTTCGCGCATGGCCTCGGCCTCCTGGGCGCTGACCATCGAGCCCGAGGATGAGAGCCTGGCGATGTAGCTGTCGACGAAGTCGCCGGGCGGCAACTGGATGATCGCGAACGCGACCACCGAGATCGCCCAGATGGTGGCGATCGCGAGCAGGAGGCGGCGCCCGATGTAGGCGATCATCGCGCGAGCGGCCCCCGGGGCCGGCCTGCCCGGGGGCCTCCTTCTGGCGCCTACTCCTTATAGTACCAGGTCTCGGGGTGCGCCCCGCCCGGCGTCCGGCAATGCTGCGCGATGCAGTTGCACGACGGGATGTTTCCGAGCTTGTTGGAGACCAGGCGGACGCCCATCAGCGCCGGCGACTGGCCGACCGTGCCGATGCCATACTGCTGGTCGATCAGAATCTTCCAGATCTCCTTGGCGGTCTCGATCCGCTGCTCGCTCTTCTGGCCGGCGGCGCCGCGAAACAGTTCGAGGATCTTGAGCATGTTCGGATCCTCGGGCTTGCGGCCGAGGGCGCCGTTCGAGGCGTACCACTTGGCGAACTCCGGCCCCATGAACGCCTCGGTCGGATCGACCGGGATCGAGTGGCGCGGGAACAGGTACAAGAGCTCGGTGCCGCCATTGTTCCAGACCATGATCTGGTGCTGGTTCGCCTGGGTGCGGGTGAACGCGAGCGAGCGCTCGGTGTCCTTGACGTCGGCCTGGATGCCGACCGCGCGCCACTGGTCGGCCACCATCTCGCTGATCTTGGGCCAGGGCAGGAACGCCTGCACCGCCTGGACCTCGAGCCGGAGCCGCTGGCCGTTGTCGGTGCGCACCCGGAAGCCCTCGGAATCCTTCTTGTCCAGCCCGATCGCGTCGAGCATCTGGTTGGCCTTGGCGGGGTCGTAGGTCGACCACTTCTCGCGCCAGCCCGGCCCCGGAAAGTAGGGCAAACTCTCGCCCGGCGCCGGCGAGCCCGGGGTCGCGACGCCGAGCCAGAAGGTCTGGTTGAGCTGGTCGCGGTCGATCGCCAGCGACAGCGCCCGCCGGAAGTCGGTGTTGGTCAGCCACTTCGCGATCTCGGGATCGGCATCGTAAGTCTGGTTGAACTGATAGATCGCATCGGCGCCGTTGAAGGCGAGATCGAGATGCACCTTGTAGTTGCCTTTTTCCTGATTCTCCAGGATCACCGGCAGCTTGCCGAGGTCGACGTGCCGCTCCTGCAAATCGTAGTCGCCGGCGATCGCCCGCAGGTTCAAGACCTCGAGGTCCTCGGCCAGGGTCATGACCACGCCATCCAGATAAGGCAATTGGTTGCCTTCGGTGTCGACCGCCCAATAGTAGGGATTGCGCTCCATCACCCAGGTCGGGTTGTTGATCGGCTTGACGGTGCGGAACGGCCCGAGCACCGGCAGCTCGGGGTTGAGGGTCCAGTCCTTCTTGAAGTGGAGGTAGGCGACCCAGTTGTCGTAGCCGGCGGCTTTGGCGGCGGCGTTGGCCTTGTCGACCCCGCCCGCGTATTTGGGCAGGTACTGCTTGAGGTAGTGCGCCGGCGCGTAGCCGCCGTAGCTGCGCTTCTCGGACTGGCGCACCGCCTGACCGCCGCCGATCAGGGTGTCGCCCATCATGAGCTCCTCGAACAGGTAGAAGGGCACGTCGAACTCGAAGTTGACGGTCTCGTCGTCGACCTTGACGATCCGGCCGGGCTTGCCGTTCGGGGTCAGGTCGGGAATCCCGGTCGGCACGATGTCCTTGTCGTTGTAGATGTCCTCGAACCAGAAGACGAAGTCGTCGGCGGTGAACGGCGCCCCGTCCGACCACTTGAGCCCCTTCCTCAAAGAGAGGGTGTAGGTCTTGCCGTCCTCGCTCATCTTCCAGCCCTTGGCGAGCGAGGGCCTGGGCACGTTGCCGGTGTGATCGACCAGGATCGGCCGGTCGGAGGCCTGGATGCGGTTGCCGTTCTCGTTGTCGCCGGGGCCGGTGAAGCCGCGGTGCCAGATGCCGCCGTACTTGCCGATCTCGTGCACCGGCTGGATGACCATGAGGTCCTCGGACAGGCGCTGCTCGACCGGCGGCAGCTTTCCCTGCTTGACCAGCTCGGCGAGCTGCGGCGCCTCATGGAACGTCGTCGGCCACTTGGCGCGGTCCTCGATGATCGTGATGCCCTCGAGCTCGCCGATCAGTCCCAATTCGGCGAGCGAGGTCTGGGCCCCCGCCTGCTGCCGGGCGTGAGCGCCACCAGGGCCGCAGCACCCAGCAGAGCAATCGCCAGCCTTCGCACAATTCGCATCTCTTAAGCCGCCTGTTATTGTTGGCCCAACCGATCGTCCCTGAAACCACCGGTAGCGCCTGGCGGATCACCAGACCGCCTCCAGAAGACGCGGCGAGCGCCGCTTTGTCAAATCCTGCGCGCCTGGTTATGGTTGCCGCCGCGGCAACCAGGCAAGCCAGGGGAGGCACAGTCGCCATGGCCACCATTCGCCCCAACCGGGTCAAGCAGAAGCCGCGGCCGGCCAGACGGTGCTCTCGGTGGGCGGCATCGACAGCCCGGGCCTGATCGACCTGATCGGGCCCGCGGGCGCCGATGCGATCTGGCTCGAAGGCGAGCACGGGCCGGTCGACTTCGGTCACATCCCGGACCTGACCCGCGCCTGCGACCTCTGGGGCATGACCTCGGTGGTGCGGGTCAACGCGCTCGCCTACGGGCCGATCTACCGCACCCTCGACCTCGGCGCCCAGGGCATCTGCGTGCCCCATATCGATACCGCGGAGGATGCGCGAAAGTTCGTCGAGGCCGCCAAATTCGCGCCGCTCGGCCGGCGCGGCCTGTTCACCAGCCGCCAGGGCTACGGCGTGCCCGACTATCTCGAGGTCGCCAACGACCATACGCTGCTGATCGCGCTGATCGAGGACATCCGCGCGGTCGAGAACCTGGGCGAGATCCTGAAGGTCGACCACATCGACGTGTTCTTCGTGGCCCCCTCGGACCTCGCGGCCTCGATGGGCCTGATCGGCAAGCCGACCCACCCCGAGGTCGCAAAGGCCGTCGAGAGCGCGCTCAGGCAGATCATGGCGGCCGGCCGCACCGCCGGCACGACGCTCGTCGGCAATCAGCAGGGCGAGCACTACGCCGCGATGGGCGTGCGCTTCCTTGGCGCCTCGATCCAACCCTGGCTCAGCGCCGGGATCGGCGATCTGATGCGCCGGGTCGCCCAGGCCGCCCGGGATCCGTCCTGACCGGGGCGCGCCGGAGGGACCGGCTCAGCTGCCGGCGTCGGGCGCGCTCGGCTGACCCGCGGGCGCGCGCCGGGGGCGACCCACCGGCCTGCCGGTGCGCCCGCGGCGCGCCTGGCCCTTCGGCCGCCCGAGCCCGAGCTTGAGCGCGACCTCGCGGCGCTGCTGCGCATAGGCCGGCGCGATCATCGGATAGTCGGACCTGAGATCGAAGCGGGCGCGGTAGCCGGCCGGCGTCAGGTCGTGCTTGACCGAGAGATGGCGCTTGAGCACCTTTTGCGCCTTGCCGCAGACCAGGCACAGGAGCCGGTCCGGGTGGACCGAGCGCCGCACCGGGACCGCGGGCTCGGCCTTCTCCTCCCTCGGCGCCTCGACCTCGCTGCCAATTCTGGCCAACTGGTCGGCCACGGCGGTGATCAGCGTCGCAACGTCCGCCGGCGCCAGCTTGTTGTGCGAGACGTAAGCGGAGACGATCTCGGTGGTAACTTCGGCAAGTGTTGCGGGTTCGGAAGTTTCGCTCACTGTACAGGACTCCAGATCGTAATGTACTTGCTGGATGACTTACGCCCAACGACGAGGGTTGGCAATCGTCAATTTCGCCCGCGGTCCTGGCCTCGCAACGGCAAGCAAAGCCGAGACCTCTGCCGGTCTCATGAAGTCACGCTCGCAGGAAGTCCTCGAGCGGGATTGCCGGGGCCGGCGGTCCCGCGCCGGTCGGGCCGGGCAAGCCGCGCGAGCAGCCGCGACGACCGCGCCGGCGGCGCGCGTCGCGAAGCTCTTGGGCGACCCGAGGTGTGGAAAAGTCGGTGCCGGAGAGAGGATTTGAACCTCCGACCTACTGATTACGAATCAGCCGCTCTGCCCCTGAGCTACTCCGGCCGGCGCCGGTCGCAGCTAGGTACCGGGCGCCCGGCCGGCCGTCAAGGCGCGACGCGCGACCGCCGGCGCCCGCGTCACGAGGTGGCGCGGGCGACCGCGGCCTCGCGGGTGTCGTGGGTCGCGTCGGGGCCGGCGACCGTGGTCACCGCGCCGCGGCCAACAGTGGGCGCCGCGGGCCGGCCGTGGGCGGCCGCACGGCGGGGCGCGTCCGCGGGGGTTGCGCTCAGGGGCGGGATCAGCTGCGCCTCGGCGTCCTCGCGCAGCAGCGGCACGATCTTGGGCGGCGAGCCCCAGCGCAGGCTGTCGAAGCGGCCGTCCGGGCCGAACGGCGACCAGCGGGCGCGCACCTCGCCGGTCGACGGACAGAGCCAGGCCGGGTCCGGCGGCGCGTCGACCGCCTTGGCGAGCCAGGCGCGCGCCTTCTCGCCCTGGCCTTCTGCCTGCTCGACCTCGGCAAGCAGGCGGTAGACCGAGGCGGTCGGGGCCCGCTTGCGGGCGCGCTCGAGCGCGCTGCGCGCACTTTGCCACTGCTGCGTGGCGATCGCCTGCTCGGCCAGCACCAGATCGCTCTGCACGTCCTCGGGCGCCAGCTGGTGCAGGCGCTCGGCGAGCTTCAGGCGCTCGGCCGGCGGCTGGCCGGCGGCCTGCGCCAGATAGGCGCGGGCCAGCGCCGGATGCGGCTCGGCCCGCCAGCCGGCCTCGATGATCTTGCGCGCCAGGCGCGTCTGGTGGGTCTGCTCGGCGAGCTCGGTCGCCTGCACCGCGAGCGGCGCCAGGCTCGGCAGCAGCTTGTGCGCCTTGCGCGCCAGCCTGAGCGCCTCGTACGGCCGCCCCGCCTTGCGTTGCGCGATCGCCTGCTGATGGAACAGGATCGCGCGCCGCCGGATCGCGGTCGGGCGGTCGATGAGCCGGTGGCGCGCCATGTCGCCGACCGTGCTCAGCGCCTCGGTCCAGAGCCCCGCCTGGGTCTGCAGCTCGAACAGCGTGGTCAGCACCCAGGGCGTGTTCGGGCGGCGCAGATAGGCCCGCCTGGCGAGCTTGAGCGCGCCCGGGCCGTCGCCGTCCTTGATCGCCTGGGCGAGCAGGCCGCGCAGGCCCAGGAACTCGGTCTCGGGATGCTTGAGCATCTGCTGGAACTTCTGCCGCGCGGCGCCCTCGTCGCCCTCCAGCTGCGCGCTCTGGGCGCCAAGGAGGAGGGTCGAGGGGGCATGCTCGAGCAGCTTCTCGGCCCGCCGGTTGAGCGTCTTGGTCGCCGCGACGTCGCCGGCGGCCGCCGCCACCAGGCCTTGGGCCAGCGCGTGGTAGCCGCGGTCGATGCGCGCCCGCCGCCGCCTGCGCACGAACACGCGCGGCGCGCGCCGCAGCAGACGCACGAGCTCGAACAGGATCACCAGGGCGATGCCGAACAGCAGCGCAGCCGCGGCCAGGACCGCGACCGACGTCTCGATCTGCACGCCCTGCCAGATCAGCGAGACCTGGCCCGGATGGTCGGCGAACCAGGTCGCGACCAGGGACAGGCCGACCGCGACGACGAGGAAGACGATGAGCCGGATCATGGACGTCCTTGCTGCTGGGTCGCGGCTGGCGGCCGCCGGCGCGGCGCCCTTCGCTCGACTGGTGATCGCTCAGTTGGCGGGTTGGGTCAGAAGGTCGGTGGTGTGCCCCTGCAGGCGCGCGAGCGCGGCGGTCGCGCGCAGACGGGTCTTGGCCTCGGCCAGCCAGCCGGCCGCAGCCTCGGCGGCCGGGCCCTGGAGGCGCTCGAGCTCGGCGACCGCGGCCGCGAGGTCGCCCTGGCCGAGATCGGCTTCCGCCCGCGCGACCCGCGCCGCGGCATCCTCGCCCTCGACGTCGGCGCCGACCGGCCGCACGGTCACCAGCCGCATCAGGTTGCCGGCCGCCTGGTCGATCAGGCTGTCGCCCTCGGGCGCCCGCGCGCGCTGCACGATCTCGCCCGCGACCGGCGCGAAGGACTGCCTGAGCGCGGTCAGGCTCGGCACCCCGGTCGCCGCGCTCGGCGCCAGCTCGGCTGCCGCCTGACGCACCACCTCGTCCTGGTCGCCGAGCGCGGTCAGGCTGCGCAGCGGCGCATCGTAGGCCTGGGCGCGGCCGAGCGCGGTGTCGATCTGGGTCGTGATCAGGGCCAGCGCCGCCGCCAGCTCGCGCCGGTCGACGGCGGCCGCGGCCCGATTCTGGGCGGCGGTGAACTGGCCTTGCAGATCCTCGAGATTGCCGTGCAGCCCCTGGATCTGCCCGTCCAGGCCCTGGACCTGCCCGCTCAGCTGGTCGAGCTGGCTCCGGCTGGCGCCGCTCTGCTCCTGCAGCTGCTGGAGGTTGCCCGCCAGCTGCGTGACCTTGGCCCCGGTGGGCTCGAGGGCGTCGACCTTGGCGCCGAGCGCCTGGATGCGGTCGCCCAGGGCGCCGGCGCTGGCCCCGGACAGCTGGCTCTCGACCGCACTCAGGCGGGATTGCAGCGCCTCCAGGGTCGCGGCATCGCCGGTGGCGGCGTCGCCCGCGCCCGCGATGTCGGTCGCGAGCCCGGCGAGCTGGCTCTCGACCGCGCTCAGGCGCGTCTGCAGATCGCCCTGGCCGGTGGCGGCGGCGCTGCCGGCGGCCGCGCTCACGCTCTGCTCGAGCGCGCCCACGCGCTGCTCGAGCGCCGCGAGGCCCGGCCCGGCCTCGGTCTGCCCGCCGGCCTGGGTCTGCTCGGAAGGCGCCGGGCGCGCCGTCTCGAGGGTCTGCACCCGGCTGCTCAGCTGCGCCAGCGCCTGGCTGTCGGCCTTTGCGCTGCCGATGCGGCCGTCGAGCTGCTCGACCCGGGCGCGCAACGCCTGGACCTCTGCCCCGACGTCGGGCGCCACCAGGTAGGTCAGCGCCAGCCAGGCCGCGATCCCGCCGATCAGACCGCCGATCAGGCCGCCGATCACGCCGTTCCGGAAGCTGCGGCGCGAGCCCGGGGGCGGCGGCGGGGACCGCTCGGCGGGCGGCTGCCGGCCATGGGTCCGCCACTGCCGCCGGACGGGCGGCCGCCCGCCGGCGCGCCGCCCGGGCTCGGGCCGGGCTTGCCCGGCGCCCCCGCGGGGCTCGCCCCGGACGGGCCCGCCGCCGCAAAGGCTCCGGGCGGCCTCGCCGCCGGTGCGGCCGCATCCGGCGCACCGCCGGTCGACGGTCGGCCGCCGCCGCTCGCAGGCGCGTCGGGGGCAGGCGCGTCGGGGCGCTTGCCCGGATCGGCGGGAGCGGGCGGCGCCGAGCCGGCCGGCGGCATCGTCGGCGCGGGCGGGTCAGCGGGCCGTCTGCCTCTGTTGCGCGCCATGGGAACCTCTCGGAAAACCTCTCGCCGCTGGCGATGATGAAATCGGCGCTGCCGACGGGCGAGCCGGGCACGCCTAGCACCTTCGCTCGCACCCTTCAAGCTGCCGCAGGACCATCTCAACCCCTGGGTGGGCGGCGATCCGGACCCCCGCCCAGCTCAGCCGACGACAGGCCTTGGCGACCGCTGCGCTGAGGCAAATCGCCTCGGTGCGGTCGAGACAGCCGGCCAGATCGTGCCGGCCAAGCAGATCGACCAGGACCGCCGCACTGCGCGGCGAGAACAGCAGCACGGCATCGAGGGCGCGGCTGCGGAACGCTTCGATCACGGCCGGCGCCAGGCAGCTCGCGGCGACCGCCCGGTAGACCGCCCGCCGGCGCAGCTCCAAAACCCGCCGCCGCGAGCGCCTCGGCGAGCGCCGGCCGGACCTCGGTGCCGGCCAGATGCAAAAGAGCGCCGTCCGCCGGCCGGCATTGCGCGATGATGAGCCGCGCCAGCGCCGCCGCATCGCCCGCGCCCATGCGCACGTCGGCGCAGCCCGCCGCGCGCGCCGCCTGCGCGCTCGCCTCACCGACCACGAACACCGGCCGGCCGGGATCGGTTCCCGCGAGCGCCGGCACGGCGTTGGCGCTGGTGAGCACGATCGCCTGCACGCCCTCGAGGTCGAGGCGCCGGGCCCGGGATCGGCTCGATCGTCAACATCGGCGCGATCAGCGCGCTGTGGCCGCGGGCCTCGAGCGCGCGGGCGAGCTCCAGGGCGGCGGCCTGCGGCCGGGTGATCAGGACCTGCACGCGCTCTGCTTTCCTTCCCGGCCCGGCCGCTGCGCGTCAGTCGAAGAAGCGCGGGCCCGGCGCGCGCCCTCAGCTCCAGCCCGGCATCGCGCCCGAGCGCGGCAGCGTCGGCGAGCGCGCCCTTGCGGCGTCGTGCGCAGGCAGAGGCTGCCGTCCGGGCGCGCGATCAGCGCGGCCAGCTCCAGCTGTCCGGCCGCGGCGCTCGCATGGCCGGCGATCGGCGTCTGGCAGGAGCCGTCGAGGGCGGCCAGCAGCGCCCGCTCGGCGCCGATGCAGGCGCGGCTGTCCGGGTCCTCGATCGCCGCCAGCAGGGTCAGCGTCGCCGCGTCGCCCGCCCGGCATTCGAGCCCGATAGCGCCCTGGCCGACCGCCGGCAGCATGACCTCGAGCGGCAGCACCGTGGCGCCGGCCGGCGCGAGCCCGAGGCGCTCGAGGCCGGCCAGGGCCAGGAGCGTCGCATCGACGGCGCCGGCCGCGAGCTTCTCGAGGCGGGTCTCGACGTTGCCGCGGAAACTGACCACCCGCAGATCCGGCCGTCGCGCCAGCAGCTGCGCCTGGCGCCGCAGCGATGCGGTCCCGACCACGGCCGCCGGCGGCAGGCCGTCGAGGCCGCCGCCGGCCTTGGCGATCAGCACGTCGCGCGGATCGGCGCGGGCCAGGATCGCGCCCAGGACCAGGCCGTCGGGCAGCCAGGTCGGCAGGTCCTTGACCGAGTGCGCCGCGAGGTCGATCCGGCCCTCGAGCAGCGCCGCCTCGAGCTCCTTGCAGAACAGGCCCTTGCCGCCGAGCTCGGCGAGCGGCCGGTCGGTGATGCGATCGCCGGTCGTGCGGATCACCAGGACCTCGAGCGCGCCCGGGGCCGCGAGCTCCGGCTCCGCCCGCACGAGCGCCTGCGCGACCAGTGCTGCCTGGATGCGCGCGAGCGGCGAGCCGCGGGTGCCGAGGCGCAGCGGCAAGGTCATGGTCGAAAGCTGGTGGTCATGCCGGGCGCGGCCTATGTGCTGGGATCATGACCGCCATCGTCTATCACATCGAGGCCGCCCGTGGTGCTCGGGATCGAGACCAGCTGCGACGAGACCGCCGTGGCCCTGGTCGACGCCGGGCGGCGGGTGCTGGCCGAGGCGCTGCAGAGCCAGGAGGACCGGCACGCGCCCTTCGGCGGCGTCGTGCCCGAGATCGCGGCGCGCGCCCACGTCGAGAGCCTCGACCGGCTGATCGCGCGCGTGATGGCGGCGGCGGGGCTCGGGTTTGGCGATCTCGCTGGCGTCGCCGCGACCGCCGGGCCCGGCCTGATCGGCGGCCTGATCGTCGGCCTCGTGACCGCCAAGGCGATCTGTGCGGTCCATCGCCTGCCGCTGCTCGCGATCAACCACCTCGAGGGCCACGCGCTGACCGCCCGTCTGACCGACGATTTGGATTTTCCCTATCTGCTGCTGCTGATCTCGGGCGGCCATTGCCAGCTGCTGGTGGTCCAGGGGGTCGGGCGCTACCGGCGGCTCGGCACGACCCTCGACGATGCCCTGGGCGAGGCGTTCGACAAGGCCGCCAAGATGCTGAACCTCGGCTTCCCGGGCGGCCCCGCGGTCGAGCGCGAGGCGCAGGGCGGCGACCCGGAGCGCTTTCCGCTGCCCCGGCCGATGCGGGGCCAGCCGGGCTGCCACTTCTCGTTCTCGGGCCTCAAGACGGCACTCCGCCAGACCATCGAGCGGCTCGGGCCGGGCGCCCTCGAGGCGCCCGCGCTGCAGGATCTCTGCGCGAGCTTCCAGGCCGCGGCCGGCGACATCCTGGTCGATCGCACGCGGCGCGCGGCCCTGATCCTGCGGACCGACCATGCCGGCGCCGAGGCGCTGGTGGTCGCGGGCGGGGTCGCGGCCAACGCCCACCTGCGCGCCCGCCTCGCCGGGCTGGCGGCCGAGCTGGACCTGCGCCTGATCGTGCCGCCTGCGCGCCTTTGCACCGACAACGGCGTCATGATCGCCTGGGCCGGGCAGGAGCGCCTGGCGCAGGGCCTGATCGACGACCTGCGGGCGCCGGCGCGCGCCCGCTGGCCGCTCGACCCCGCGGCCGAACCAGCACTCGGCGCCGGCGTCAAGGCATAGCAGAAACGCTCAGGCGCGGGCCGCCTGCCCGAGCGGTTCCGGCCGGCCGGCGACCCTGGCCAGGCGAAGCCTCGGTCGGGTCGCCGCGGCGCGGGAGCCCGCCACCCGCAGCTCGATCAGGTCGCGCGAGGCCGGATCGCCCGGGTCGGCCTGATGCACGGCGAAGGTCCTGCCGGCCGCGGCCCCGCGCTGGTCCAGCCAGACCAGCAGCCGCCGCAGCTGGTCCTCGCTCATCCTCGCGAGCTGAGCGCGCAGACGCGTGGGATCGTCGGGATCGTTGCAGTCTTCCCAATCGCCGCCCTGCCGACCAGGGGCGACGGACTCCTTCTGACGTGCCATGTCATTGCCCTCCGTCTCTTTATTTGCATCACCATGATGCTCCATGAATCGTGTTGCGTCAATCAGCATCGCAGCCGGTCCGCGTCTTCAGAACGCGCTGTTGAACAGACCGCCATCCAGCAGCAGGTTCTGGCCGGTGATGTAGCCGGCGCGCGCGCTGCAAAGGAAAGCGCAGGCATCGCCCAGCTCCTGCGGGTCGCCGATCCGGCGCGCCGGCACCAGGTTTTCCCGCTCCTTGGCGAACTGCTCGCGCGGCTTGCCCTGCACCTTGGCGGTCGCATCGATGCCGGCCCAGTAGCGGTCGGTGTCGAAGAAGCCGGGCAGCACATTGTTGATCGTGACGCCGGCGTGGGCGACCGAGCGCGCGACGCCGGCCATGAAGGCGGTGAGCCCGGCGCGCGCCCCCGACGACAGATCGAGCCCCTGGACCGGCATCCGGACCGAGATCGAGGTGATGTTGACGATCCGGCCGAAGCCGCGCGCGATCATCGGATCGATCGTCGCCTGGATCAGCTCGATCGGGGTCACCATGTTCCAGGTCACGCCGGTCAGGATCGCGCTCCGGTCGAGCGCCCGGAAATCCTTGAACGGCGGTCCGCCCGCGTTGGTCACCAGGATGTCCGGATCGGGCAGGGCGTCGAGCAGCCTTGCCTGGCCATCCGGCGTCGTGACGTCCGCGACCACGGCCGTGATGGTGCTGCCGGTCTCTTGCCGCAGCTCTGCCGCCGCGGCCTCGAGGCGGGCCGCATCGAGGCCATTGACGACGACGGCGACGCCGGCCCGCGCCAGCGCCCGCGCGCAGGCCTTGCCCAGCCCGCGGCTCGACGCGCAGACGATCGCCCGCCGTCCCCCGATCCCCAGATCCATGTTCTCCTCCCCGGACTGCGCCTAGGCCGACAGAGCCTGCTGATCGGCAAGCTCGCCCGCCAGGATCGCCGCCGCAAGTCCGGAAATCTCTCCGGCGAGCGACCGGTCCTCGGCCAGGAAGGCGCTATGGCCACGCACCTCGAAAACTACGGCCTCCAGCCGCCGGCTGGTCTGCAGCGGGCGGCGAAGCTCGATGCCCTGGGCCGCGGCCAAAAGTTCGATCGCGACGATGTGGGCGGCGTTCTCGGTCATCTCCAGCAAACGCCTGGCCGCATAGGTCGCCATGCTGACGTGATCCTCCTGGTTGGCCGAGGTCGGCCGGCTGTCGATCGCGACCGGATGGGCAAGGTGCTGGTTCTCGCTGGCGAGCGCCGCCGCGGTGACCTGCGCCAGCATGAAGCCGGAATTGAGCCCGGGCACAGGCGCCAGAAAGGCCGGCAGGCCGCTCAGTGCCGGGTCGGTCAGGAGCGCGATCCGGCGCTCGGCGAGCGAGCCGATCTCGGCCAGCGCAACCGCGATCTGATCGGCCGCGAAAGCAACCGGCTGGCCATGGAAGTTGCCGCCCGAGAGGATCTCTCCCGCGTCTGCCTCGTTGCTCGGGGCGAACACGAGCGGGTTGTCGGAGACGCCGTTCGCCTCGCGCTCGAGCGTCCGGCCGGCGGCTTGCAAAAGGTCCAGGCAGGCGCCCATGACCTGGGGCTGGCAGCGCAGGCTGTAGGGGTCCTGGACGCGCATGCAGTCGGTCAGATGCGAGGCGCGGATCGCACTGCCGGCAAGCAGCTCCATCAGGCGGCCGGCGACCCGGATCTGACCCTCTTGGTTGCGCACGCGGTTGAGGCGCGCCTCGAACGGCACATCGCTGCCGAGCGCGGCATCGACGCTCATGGCGCCCGCGACCAGCGCCGCCTCGAACACCGCCCTGGTCCGAAACCAGCCGACCAGCGCCAGCGCGCGTCGACACCTGGGTGCCGTTGAGGAGCGCCAGGCCCTCCTTGGCCGCGAGCTGCAGGGGCGCCGCGCCGACCGCCGCCAGGACCTCGGCGGCGGGCCTGACGGTCCCGGCAAGCCGGATCTCGCCCTGCCCGATCAGGCAGCCCGCGAGATGGGCGAGGGGCGCCAGATCGCCGGACGCGCCGACCGAGCCCTTGGCCGGGATCACTGGCAGGGCGTCGTGGTTGAGGAGGGCGAGCAGCAGCTCGATGGTCCGCCGCTGCACCCCGGAATGGCCGCGCGCGAGGCTCGCGGCCTTGAGCGTCAGCACGAGGCGGACCACCGGGTCGGGCAGCGGCGGGCCGAGCCCGCACATGTGCGAGAGCACGAGGCGACGCTGCAGCTCCAGGATGTCGGCGGGCGCGATCCGGGTGGTCGCGAGCTTGCCGAAGCCGGTGTTGACGCCATAGACCGCGGCCTCGCCGCGGGCCGCCGCCTCGACCACCCGCGCTGCCGCCTCGACCGCCGGCCAGCAGCCATCGTCGAGCCGTACCTCTCGCCCGCCGGGGGCGAGGGCGCGCAGCTCATCGGTCGTCAGCTGGCCCGGGGTCAAGGTGGTCGCACCATCGGGGGTCATGGGCGATCTCCAGCTAAGCCGAAGGCAGCAGCAGCGTCGGCAGATTGCGCAACTCGGCGAGGCCGCTCAGCCGGCGGTCCGCGGTCACGACCGCGGCCCCCGCCTGTTCCGCAAGCGCAAGATAGACGCAGTCCGGCACCTTGTGCCGATGAGCGAAGGCCATGGTCAAGGCGGAGCGGATCACGGTCTCGTCTCGGTGGAGGCGCAGCGCGCCGCGGCCCATCGCAGTGAGAATGAAGTCCAGGCCCTGCGTCGCGAGCTCCTGGCTGAGCTCGCTCGCCTCAACCTTCCGGCGCAACGCGGAGGCGACCTCGCTCAGCATCAAACGGGGCGCGATCCAATCGATCGGCCGTGCCAGGAGAGCCAGCGCCTCGGTCGCTCCACGCTCCGGCACGATCCAGCGGACCGCCACCGACGCGTCGACGACCGCGAGATCGAACGTGACCTCAGCCCCAGGCATCCCGCTCCTCGCGGATGATCCGGGCACTGTCCAGCTCCGGACGACCCGGCTCGCCGCCGGCGGCGGCGTGCAGGGCCCGCGCACGCTCGACCAGATCGGCCCGGTCGCGGGCGACCGAACCGGAGAGCGTGCGGCGCACCTCCTCTTCGAGCGAGATGCCCTTCTGGCGGGCCCGGGCACGAAGCGCCGATGCGACGTGGTCGTCGAGGTTCCGAACCTTCAGGTCGGCCATGACCATCTCCCGAACCGCGCTCACGGGGGTGCGATAGCTACTACATGACCCCACGTGGGGGCAAGGGTCGACCAATTCCCCGCCTTGGATTCGTACCCGACTGTGCTACCACGTCGCCAACGGCCCGCGCGTCGCCGGCCGCTGCCCGTCACCATCTGTGCCGGCCCGGCCCGGCTTCGAGGTCCCATGTCGCCAAGTCAGCCCGCCCCCGCCCTGCTCGCCGATGCCGCGCGCGGCTTCTTCGAGCGCGCCCTCGATCGCGACGACCCCGAGCTGCTCGCGGCGATCCGGGGCGAGCTCGCCCGCCAGCAGAACCAGATCGAGCTGATCGCGTCCGAGAACATCGTGAGCCCGGCCGTGCTCGAGGCCCAGGGCTCGGTGCTGACCAACAAATACGCCGAGGGCTACCCGGGCAAGCGCTACTATGGCGGCTGCGAGTATATGGACGTGGCCGAAACGCTCGCGATCGAGCGGGCAAGGCGCCTGTTCGGCTGCAAGTTCGCGAACGTCCAGCCGCACAGCGGGGCGTCCGCCAACCTCGCGGTGCTGTTCGCGCTGGCCAAGCCCGGCGATACCATCCTCGGCATGACGCTCGCGGCCGGCGGCCATCTGACCCACGGCGCGCCGCCCAACTTCTCCGGCAAGTGGTTCCGGGCGGTCGGCTACGGCGTCCGCCGCCAGGACCACCGGATCGACTTCGACCAGGTCCGCGATCTCGCCCGCGAGCATCGGCCGAAGGTGATCATCGCCGGCGGCTCGGCCTACCCGCCGATCATCGATTTTGCGGCCTTCCGCGCGATCGCGGACGAGGCGGGCGCCATCCTCATGGTCGACATGGCGCATTTCGCGGGCCTGGTCGCGGCCGGCGTCCACCCGAGCCCGTTCCCGCATGCGCACGTGGTCACCAGCACGACCCACAAGACCTTGCGCGGCCCGCGCGGCGGCCTGATCCTGGCCGACGACGAGGCGCTCGGCAAGAAGCTCAACTCGGCGATCTTTCCAGGCCTCCAGGGCGGGCCCTTGATGCACGTGATCGCCGCCAAGGCAGTCGCCTTCGGCGAGGCGCTCCGGCCCGACTTCAAGCTCTACGGCCGCCAGGTGGTCGACAATGCCAAGGCGTTGGCCGAAGCGATCGCCGAAGCCGGCCTCGACCTCGTGGCGGGCGGCACCGACACCCACCTGATGCTGGTCGATCTGCGGCCGATGGGCCTGACCGGCCGGGCGGCCGAGGCGAGCCTCGAGCGCGCGCACATGACCTGCAACAAGAACGGCATCCCGTTCGACCCCGAGCCGCCGACCGTGACCTCGGGCATCCGCCTCGGCAGCCCGGCCGCAACCACGCGCGGCTTCGGGGTCGGCGAATTCCGCGAGACCGGCCGCCTGATCGCCGAGGTCCTGCGCGGCCTCGTCGCCCATCCCGACGCCAACGGCGCCACCGAGACCACGGTCCGCGCCGAGGTCGAGGCCCTCTGCGCCCGCTTCCCGATCTATACTGGAGGGCATGCGCCGTGAAGAGTCGGCCGCCACTTGATGGCTAGGCGCCGACCAGACTATCTCGTGTTCATCAGCCATTCGTCGATTGATCGCTGGATCGCCAGACAGATGGCTGCCATCATCGAGAGCAAGGCAAGGCGCCATGGCGTCCGGGCCTTTCTTGACGAGGTTGATCTGGCGGATGGTGATCGCATCCCGGCAACCATCAAGGCGATCTCCATGCTTGCGAGGAGTTCGTAATCCTGCTCAGCCCTCATTCCATCACCCGACAGTGGGTCACCATGACAAGAGCTACGACCTCAACGACTTCGATCGTTACGTGGGCGAGCTGATCAGACGCAGGAAGCGCAAATGAGCGTGACAAGGGGTAGAGAGATGAGCGCCAGCAGCGTCCTGCACAAACCAGCCTTCAACGTCTTCATCAGCCATAGCCGGGAAGATCAGCCGCTGGTGGAGAGGATCGAGCGTGGCTTAACGTTCGGCGGACGTGTGCGCGTCCTGTGGGACCGGCGAAATATCGCCCCGGGGCAAGATTGGCGAGCAGCACTCAGGCGAGCACTCGAAAGGGCCGACGTATTCATCGTGATTGGTTCTCCGGCGGCGGCCCGATCGGATTTCGTGCTGCAGGAGCTCGGTGGCGCATGGGCGCTCGGCAAGCCCATCGTGATCGCGACGCCTGAACGAGAAGTCGAATGGGCGCCCCCCATAGAGGCGGCGGCTTACAGGACAGTGGCTCTCACCGAACTGGAGAAGCCGGCGTTCGCGGAAGGACTGCTACGGGAGCTGACGCAGGATTCGGCTCGAAAGGCAGGGCAGTAGCCGCATGCGCTGTCCGTTCTGTGGTTCCGACGACAATCAGGTCAAGGATTCGCGGCCGGTCGAGGAGGGCGGGGCGGTGCGCCGGCGGCGCCAGTGCAACGCCTGCGGCGCCCGCTTCACGACCTTCGAGCGCATCCAGCTGCGCGAGCTGACCGTGATCAAGCGCGACGGCCGCAGGCTGCCGTTCGACCGCGACAAGTTCCGGCGCTCGATCATGATCGCGACCCGCAAACGCGGCATCGACGAGGAGAAGATCGAGCGCCTGGTCAACGGCATCGTGCGCGAGGTCGAGATCACCGGCGAGACCGAGATCGAGGCCAAGCGCCTGGGCGCCCTCGCCATGGAGCGCCTGGCCGGGCTCGACCAGGTCGCCTATGTGCGCTTTGCCTCGGTCTATCGCGAGTTCGCCGGCATCCGGGACTTCGAGCAGTTCATCGCGCGCATGGGCACCGAGGTCGAGCCCGAGGCCGCGGCCCTCAAGAGCCCCGATGCCGACCCTGCAGGATGAGCAGGCTGCCGGCTTCATGGCGCTGGCGCTGAGCCTGGCCGGACGCGGCCTCGGCCGCACCTGGCCCAACCCTGCGGTCGGCTGCGTCGTGGTCAAGGCGGGCCGCATCGTCGGCCGCGGCTGGACCCGGCCGGGCGGCAGGCCGCATGCCGAGACCGAGGCGCTGCGGCGGGCGGGCGAGCGGGCGCTCGGCGCCACCGTCTACGTCACCCTCGAGCCCTGCGCCCACTATGGCCGCACGCCGCCCTGCACGATGGCCCTGATCCGGGCCGGCGTGCGGCGCGTCGTGGCCGCGACGCTCTGCCCCGACAAGCGGGTCGACGGCCAGGGCATGGCCCAGCTGCGCCAGGCCGGCGTCGAGGTCGAGCTCGGCCTCATGCGCGCCGAGGCCGAGGCGCTGAACGCCGGCTTTTTCCTCAAGGAGCGGGCCCGGCGGCCGCTGGTCACGCTCAAGCTTGCGACCTCGCAGGACGGCCGCATCGCGACCCGGACCGGGGCCAGCCAGTGGCTGACCGGCGAGCCGGCGCGCGCCCGCGGCCACTGGCTGCGCGCGACCCATGACGCGATCATGGTCGGCAGCGGCACAGCACTCGCCGACGACCCGGCGCTGACCTGCCGCCTGCCCGGGCTCGAGGAGCGCTCGCCGGTCCGGGTCGTGCTCGACCGCCGGCTGCGCCTGCCGCCGAGCAGCCGGCTCGCGGCCACGGCGCGCCGGGTGCCGACCTGGCTGCTGACCAGATCGCCCGCCGCGCCGGCGCCGGCCGCGGTCCTGCGCGCGCAGGGCGTGGAGCTGATCGAGCTCGCCGCGAGCGACGGCGACGGCCTCGATCTCGGGGCCGCGCTCGCGGCGCTGGCGGCGCGCGGCATCACGCGCCTGCTGGTCGAAGGCGGTGCGGGGTTGGCTACCGCCCTGCTGCGCGCGCACCTGGTCGATCGCCTGGCCTGGTTCCAGGCGCCGCTGATCGTCGGCGGCGACGGCCTGGCCGCGATCGGCAAGCTCGAGCGCCTGACCATCGCCGAGGCCATCCGCCTCGCGCGCACCACCAGCCAGACGCTGGCGGAGGACACGCTCCAGTCTTATATCCTGCTGTCCGAGGGGGGACCATGTTCACCGGCATCATCACCGACGTCGGCCGGATCGTCGAGGTCGCCGCGGACCACGCCGAACCCGGCGGCCGGCGGCTGACCATCGAGACCCGGCTGCCGCTCGCCGAGATCCCGCCGGGCGGCTCGATCGCGACCTCGGGCATCTGCTTCACCGCGGTCGACAAAGGCGAGGACTGGTACGCCGTCCAGGCCTCGGGCGCGACCCTGGAGGTGACCACGGTCGGGCGCTGGCGGGCGGGCGAGCGCGTCAATCTCGAGCGCTCGCTGCGGATCGGCGACGAGCTCGGCGGCCACATCGTGTTCGGCCATGTCGACGTCGTCGGCACGATCTTGAGCCTGGCGCCGGTCGGCGGGTCGCACCGCCTCGAGGTCCAGGTGCCGCAAGGCCTGGCACCCCTGATCGCGGTCAAGGGCTCGATCGCGGTGGACGGGATTTCGCTGACCGTCAACGAGGCCAGTGCGAGCAGCTTCGTCTGCAACGTCATCCCGCACAGCTGGCAGCACACCAACCTTTCCGAGCGCCGGGAGGGCGATCCGGTCAACGTCGAGGTCGACATGCTGGCCCGCTACGTCGCCCGCCAGCTCGCGTTCCGGGCCGGGGCCTGAGCCGCGCCATGCCGGCGAGCGATCGGCCGCATCTCCTGATCGTCGAGGCGCGCTTTTACGACCGGATCTCGGACCTCCTGCTGGCCGGCGCGACCCGGGCGCTGGAGGCCGCCGGCGCGAGCTTCGAGACGGCGACCGTGCCGGGCGCGCTCGAGATCCCGGCGGCGATCCGGATCGCGCTCGAGGGCGGGCGCTTCGACGCCTTCGTGGCACTCGGCTGCGTGATCCGGGGCGAGACCTCGCACTACGACATCGTAGCCGGCGAGAGTGCGCGCGGCCTGATGGACCTCGCCCTGCAGCATGAGGCCCTGATCGGCAACGGCATCCTGACGACCGACACCGGCGCCCAGGCGCAGGCCCGCGCCGACCCCCAGGGCAAGGACAAGGGCGGGGCCGCTGCTCGGGCGGCGCTCGCGCTCTGGCGCCTGAAGGTGCTTTGGCGGCCATGACCCGCCGGCGCGCCGCCCGCTTCGGCGCGATCCAGGCGCTGTTCCAGACCGAGCTCTCGGGCGCCGACGTCGAGATGGTGATCGCCGAGTTCCAGGCGCATCGCCTGGCCGACCTTTTGGAGCCGCTCGAAGGCAGCGGCCCGGCGCCCGCGGTCGACCGGGAATGGTTCGCAGCCCTCACGCGCGGCGCCTGGCAGCGGGCGGCCGAGCTCGATCCGATGATCGAGGCCCTGCTCGCCGAGGGCTGGACCCTGGTCCGCGCCGGCTATCTTCTGCGCGCCTGCCTGCGGGCGGGCGCCTTCGAGCTGGCGGCGCGCCCCGAGGTCCCGGTGCGGGTCGTGATCAACGAGTACGTCGAGCTGGCGCACGACTTTTTGAGCCGGGACGAGGCGGGCTTCATCAACGCCGTGCTCGATCGCCTGGCCGCCAGGCTGCGCCCGGAGGCCGAACCTGGCCCGCAGCCGGCCTCGGCCTGAGCCAGGCGATGCAGGGCGAGTTCGAGTTCATCGCAGCCCGGCTCCGACCACTGGCCGCCGGCACCGCGGGCGCGCTCGACCTCCAAGACGACGGCGCGCTGCTCGACCCGCCCGCCGGGATGACCCTGGTCCTGACCAAGGATGCGATGGTCGCGGGCGTGCATTTTCTGGCCGACGACCCGGCCGGCTTGATCGCGAAGAAGCTCCTGCGCGTCAACCTTTCCGATCTCGCCGCGATGGGAGCGGCGCCCGTAGGCTACCTTTTGGCTCTGGCGCGGGCGCGCGAGACGCCGGACGCCTGGCTCGCCGACTTTTGCCAAGGCCTCGCGGAGGATCAGGCGGAATTCGGGATCGGCCTTTTCGGCGGCGACACCGTCTCGACGCCGGGCCCGCTCACCTTGTCGCTGACCGCGATCGGCCAGGTCCCCAAAGGCCAGGCGCTCCGCCGCAGCGGCGCCAGGGCGGGCGACGAGATCTGGGTCTCCGGCACGCTCGGCGACGGCGCCCAGGGCCTGCTCGTGCTGCAGGGCAAGCTCGACCCGCCGGCGGCGGCGCGGCGCCACCTGATCGAGCGCTACCGCCTGCCGCAACCGCGCCTTGCCTCGGCCAGGCGTTGCGCGGCCTCGCGCACGCCGCGCTCGATGTCTCGGATGGCCTGCTCGCCGATCTCGGCCACATCCTTGAGACCTCGGACGTCGGCGCCGAGCTCTTCGCCGATCGACTACCCCTCTCGCCCGCCGCGCGCGATCTGCCCGGCGCCCGCGCCGCGGCGCTTGCCGGCGGCGACGACTACGAGCTCCTGTTCACGGCCGCGGCCGAGCGCCACACCGACATCTCAGCGCTCGCCCGCAATCTCGATCTGGCGCTCACCCCGATCGGCCGGATCCACGCCGAGGCCGGCCTGCGCGTCCTCGACGCGGCCGGCCACGAGATTCACGCCGCGCGCGCCGGCTGGCAGCATTTCTGAACGACCCCGCCGGACGAAGCCTCGGGCTCACCTCCGGTGTCGCAAGCGACCATCGACCTGTTGCGGGCCCAGGCCCGGCATTCCCCAGCCCAATCTCCCCCATCGCCCGGACCGCAGAGCGAACCAACCCTCTCCTCAACCATGCATCCCTCGGCTCGACCCGATGCTCCATGAGATCCTGGGCGCCCGCGGTTGGTCCGGCCTTCGCCAGCACGGATTCCCACGGTCGCATGGACCACCCGAAAATGGGGTTAACAGGCCAAAGTTAACGCTTGGTTAAAGTCGGAAATGCCGACCTGATCCCCAATCCCTCGAAGCCTTCGCCGGCGGGGGTCTCGTCATGATCTTGGGGATCTCTGCATCCTTCCCCAGAACCGCGGGTGCCGGTCGATCTTCGGATCGCTCGCGCCGGGCTCGCGGCCCGCCGCCCGCGTCGGGCTCAGTCGAGCTCGGCGATGTAGGCGAGCACGCCCACCCAGTCGGCGCGCAGCGCCTGCGCCCGCGGGCCGGGCAGATCGAAGATCGAGAGCCCGTCGGCCGCGACCTCGTTGTAGATCGTCCGATCCGGCAGGCCGCCCAGATCCTGGTGCTCGAGCCGGTCGAGGAAGCGGAGCAGACGCGCCGCCGCCCGGGTCCGCGCGCGCACGCGGTTGCGCAGGATGCCGACCGGCTTCTTGCTCTTGCGGATCGACTTCAGCTCCTGCAGCTGGTCCAAAAACGCCGCGGTCGAGCTCTGGTCGAAGGCCGACGGCAGCACCGGCACGATGATCACGTCGGCCTCCTTGACCAGCTCGAAGACGTGCTTGCGCTTCATCGCCGCCGCCGCGTCGATCACCAGCCGCTCGGTGCCGCGCGGCGGCGGCGCCAGCTCGTCGACCCAGTCGAGGGCGACGATCGGCGCCACGGTGCGCGGCCGCAGCCCCGCCCAGGCGAGGCTCGAACGCTGACGGTCGGCGTCGGCGAGCGCGGTCGGCCGACCCTCGGCGGCGAACGCCGCCGCGATGTGGGTCGCGATCGTGGTCTTGCCGCAGCCGCCCTTGGTGTTGGCGATCAGGACCGAGATCATCGCCCATCGATCGAACGCGCCCAGGCGCGTGTCAACTCCAGAATGGCTCCCGCGCGGCGAATGCCTGCCAGGCGGCCCGGACCCCCGGCTCGGCCTCGGCGACGCCGCGGGCGAGCCAGCCGAGCACCTGGCCGGAGCCCATGACCAGCGCGCCACGTTCCGCGCCGGCCCGCTCGCCCAAGGCATCCACCAGCCGCTCGGCGACCGCGACGTCGTTCAGATGGCCGAGCCTGTCCTGCAACTCCTTCAGCGCCGCGAGGTAAGCGTGCGCGCGCTTGCGGTGATGGATCTCCTGGAAGAACTCGGTCGCGTAGCGCAGCTTCTTGAGCGCGATCCGCAGCCGGTGGCGCTCCCCGGGCGACAGCTCGGCGAACCGGCGGCCGCGCTTCAAAGCCTTGCGCTGGCGCTTGGCCAGCACCCGGTCGGCGAAGGCGACGAGGGGCCGATCGAGCCATGCCGCCCCCTTGGCGGTCGCGTCCTCGCGCCAGCCGGCAGCCTCGATCCAACGCCCGAGCTGGAGCAAAAAGCGGGTATAGGCGGGCTCCGCGATCGCCGCGCGGACCGCCGCGTAGGCCTCGGCCCGTGCCGCCTCGGCGGCCGCGCGCAGCGCCTGCAACGAGCGGTCGTCCGGGCGCGCTGCCAGCACCGGGGCCAGCGCTTCGGTCAGGAACACGTCGGCATCGCGCGCCGGACCGAGGCGGCCGAGGATCCGCTTCGCCTCGCCCGCCAGCCATGAGCGCCGCTGCGGCCGGATCAGCTTGCCGAACAGCGATACCGCCGAGCGCAGGCGGCGCAGGGCCACGCGCATCTGATGCACGCCTTCGGGATCGCGCCCGTCGAGAGCGGTCGCTTCGTTCGCGCACCAGTGCTGGACGCAGCTGCGCAGGATGGCGCCGAGCGCGGCATCGACCGTGAGCCGGCGCCCGAGCGCCACCGGCTCCGCCTTCTGCGAGGCCGGCGGCTCGCCTCGGGCGAGGGTATAGCCGCGCACCGACTTGCTCCGGGGCTCGATTTGGAGCGGGGTCAGGGCGTCCAGTTCCAGCGCCAGATCGTAGAGCGCCTCGGGCGAGCCGTCGATCAGCTCGAGCTCGATCTCGGCGATCGGCAGCGAGCGGCCGTCGGCCTCGATCGCGCCGAGGTCGAGGGCGGCTTCGATCAGGCTGGGCGGGCCGCCGTTGACGCCGGCGGTAAGCCTGCGGACCTGCCGGCGCACCCGGGTCGTGAACAGCGAGCGCAGCTCGCCGGGGGCCACCAGCCCGTCCAAAACCTCGCTCGCCGCCGCCGGCAGGAGGCCGAGATCGGGATCGGCGGAGCCGAGCGGGGTCTGCCATTCGCCGCGATAGGCAACGAGGCCGCCGACATCGCCGGACTTGAGCGTCTGAATGTAGCGGCGGCCGTGCTTGCGCACCCGGAACGCGAGCCCGCGCGCCCGCAGCCTTTGATCGGCGGTGTCGTAGTAGACGTTCTCCAGGCGCTGGCTGCGACCGCGGCCGGTCGCTTTGTCGGCGATCGCCGGCCCGGCGAAGATCGTCTTCAGCGCCTGCGGCTCGCCGCGCAGCTTGAGCTCGGTCTCGTTGTCGGCGGCGCCGCCGGCCGGGCCTGGTTCTTGCTCGTCCACGACTTGACTTGCCGGCACGACTTGATTTGCTGGCATGACTTGATTTGCTGGCCGAACGGTTGTCGTCCGGCCCCCTCCACCCTCTGGCCCGCGTCTACCTTTCCGGGTCGCCAGGCGATATCGGCATGACAGAGCATCTGTGGATAAAAAGCAAGGCCCGGCGAAACCGCGGGGCGGGCTCAGATCAGGCGCGGCTGCTCGACCGGGCCGGCCTGCGGCGCTATGCACTCCGGATCGTCGTTGGCCGGGCTGTTGACCCGCGGGCTCACCGGGATGGCCTCGAGCCAGTCGGCGGGACAGGGGCGGAGCAGCTCGCGGCCGTCCGCCTGCGGGTCCAGCCAGGCGGCATGGTCGTCCGCCGCCAGGATCACCGGCATGCGGTTGTGCACGGTCGCTATCAGCGCGTTCGGCGGGCAGGTGACGATCGTGCAGGAGCGGAGCACGCCGCCGTCGGGCGGTTGCCAGCGCTCCCACAGGCCGGCGAACGCGAACGGCGCCCGGTCCCGGCGCCGGATCAGGAGCGGCTGGCGCTGCTTGCCGTCCTTGCGCCACTCGAAAAAACCGTCGGCCGGCACGAGGCAGCGGCGGCGCTGGTAGGCCCCGCGGAAGGCGGGCGCGCGCGCGATCGTCTCGGCGCGAGCGTTGATCAGCCGGTTGCCGATCTTCACGTCGTCCGCCCAATAGGGCACGAGGCCCCAGCGCACCATGATGAGCTCGCGCCGGTCGCCTTCCCGGGACAGGCGCACGACCGGCACGTCCTGGGTCGGTGCGATGTTGTAGCGCGGGCCCAGGTTCGGCCGCTCGCCGAACCGGAACAGCTGCCGGAGCGCATCGACCGGCGTGGTCAACAGGTAGCGGCCGCACATCGTCTCAACTTCGCTCGAGCTCGCGCGAGGCTGCCGGCGCGCCGCTGCCCGCCATCGAAGCCCCAGACGCATGTCGCGCGGCCGCCTTAAGCAAACGGGAACGCGGGCTGCTGCTATACTGGCCGCCGCTCGAATTTGGTCTATAAGCTCGGCGATTGCCAGGGCGATGCTTGCATGCGGGAGGAGTGCCGATGATTTTGGAGGCGCGGGACGCCGATCGAGCGCTGGCGGGCGATGCCGATCTTGCGGCCGTGCACGCCGCCTGGGACGCGCGGCGGCGCGCGCTCGAGCGCCAGCGGCAGCGGAGCACGCCCGCGGGGCTGCGGCGCCCGGGCGGCACGCCGCGGCCGGCGCTGGCGGCCTTCCAGCTCGGCCTCAAGCTCGCCGGCCTCTGGCGCCGCGGCGTCGCGAACGGCCTCGATGTGCGCCTGCGCACCCTGCGCCTCGAGCTGCCGGGCCTGCCGGACGCCTTCCAGGGCTATCGCGTCCTGCATTTGGCCGACCCCCATCTCGACGCCGCCCCCGGGCTGCCGGCCGCGATCCTCGAGAGCGTCGCCGGCCTCGAGGTCGATCTTTGCGTCTGCACGGGCGACCTGCGCGCCGCCGATCGGGGACCGTTCATCGAGACCCAGATCCTCGAGCCGCTGGCGGCGCTGCGCCGGACCGTGCGCGCGGCGGACGGCTTTCTCGCGACCCTCGGCAACCACGACTGCGCCGAGATGGTCCCCGAGCTCGCCCGCCTCGGCTACGAGCTCCTGCTCAACCGCAGCCGGCGCCTGTCCCGCGGCGGCGCCGAGATCCTCGTGACCGGGGTCGACGACGTGCACCGCTACTACACGCCGGCGGCCGCGGCGGCGCTGAGCGCGCTCGCGCCCGCGACCTTCGGCCTCGCCCTCGTGCATTCGCCGGAGTTCGCGCGCGAGGCGGCCGCCGCCGGCTACCATCTCTACCTCTGCGGGCACAGCCACGGCGGTCAGGTCTGCCTGCCGGGCGGCGGTCCGCTGGTGACCAATCTCGCGCGCCGCCACCGGCCCATGGCAAGCGGCCTTTGGCGCTGTCGCGCGATGACCGGCTACACGAGCCCGGGCGCCGGTCTGTCGAGCCTGCCGGTGCGTTTCAACTGCCCGCCCGAGGTGACCCTGTTCGTGCTCGCGCGCGGCCCCGGCGCCGACCCGGCGGCGGCCGTGCGCAGGGCAGCCGATCCGGGCGCCGGCGCCGAGGTCGTCCGCTTCGGCCCGCGGCCGGGGACCGGCTGAGGTCAGCCTCCCGGTCCGGCGCCGGCGCGCGCGGGCGCCCCGAGCGCGGCCGCAGCCCCGGAGAAGCGCGCAGTGGCGATCCCGAGCTTCACGCCCTTCGAGGTCGCGGCCATCCTGGTCGTGCTGGCGACCGTGCTGGGCTACGTCAACTACCGCTTCATCGGCCTGCCGCACACGATCGGCCTGACCGTCACGGGCGCGCTCGCGGCGCTCGCCGTGGTCGGGATCGACGCCCTGCTGCCGGCGCTGCCGATCGAGCAGGCCGAGCGCTCGTTCCTTGCGAGCATCAAGTTCTCCGAGACCCTGCTGCGCGGCCTGCTCTCGTTCCTGTTGTTCGCGGGCGCGCTGCACGTCGATCTGGCGGGCCTGCTCGCGCGCAAATGGACCGTGGCCATCCTCGCGACCCTGGGCGTGCTCGCCTCGACCGTCCTGGTCGGGCTCGGCTTCAAGGCCGTGACCCTCTTGCTCGGCTTCGAGGTCAGCCTGCTCTGGTGCCTGGTATTCGGCGCCCTCATCAGCCCGACCGATCCGGTGGCCGTGCTCGGCATCCTGCGCTCGGCCGGGGTGCCCAAATCCCTCGAGGCCAAGATCGGCGGCGAGAGCCTGTTCAACGACGGCGTCGGGATCGTGCTGTTCACGATCCTCCTTCTGGCAGCGACCGGCAGCGAGCCGCTCTCGCTGGGCCACGCGGGCGCGCTGTTCGCGCTCGAGGCGGGCGGCGGCCTCGTGCTCGGCCTCGCCCTCGGCGGCGCCGGCTTTGCGCTCATGAAGACCATCGACGAGCACAACCTCGAGATCCTGATCACGCTCGCGATCGTCATGGGCGGCTACGCGCTGGCCCAGCGCCTCCACGTCAGCGGCCCGATCGCGATGGCGGTGGCCGGCCTCCTGATCGGCGACCCCGCGGTCAGGCACGCGATGAGCGATCGCACCCGCGACCACCTCCTGAGCTTCTGGTCGCTGCTCGATGAGATCCTGAACTCGGTCCTGTTCCTGATCATCGGCCTCGAGGTGGTCGCGATCGCGATCGGCCGCCAGGAGCTCCTGGCGGGCCTGCTCGCGATCCCGGTCGTGCTCGCCGCCCGCGCGCTCAGCGTCGGCCTGCCGCTCGGCCTGATGGCCCCCTTCCACGCCTTCGAGCGCGGCACTTACCCGATGCTGGTCTGGGGCGGCCTGCGCGGCGGCATCTCGATCGCCCTCGCGCTGACCCTTCCCGCAGGCGAGCTCCAGGCCCTCCTCCTGACCGCGACCTACGTCGTCGTGGTCTTCTCGGTCGCCGTGCAAGGCACCACGGTCGGCCTCGCCGC